>NZ_JACIHF010000001.1:0-1757390 GCF_014198295.1 Bradyrhizobium sp. CIR18
GCGCGAAACAGCACAAGCACCGGATAGCCTGGACGACCGGGGCTCCCTTCATCCCGCAAATGGCCGATCAGCTTCTCGAACCGGTACCACTTGACCAGGCCAGCCAACCGATCCAGCGCCGCATTGGCGCCGGCGCCCTTCGGCATCAGCGCTTCCACAAAGCTCGGCTGTCCTGTCCGCTTCACCGCCATCGTCATTCCCCCAAGGCTTTGCCCTAGGGAATCACAACTGGCGAATTACGCAACAGGCCCACGAGGGGAGAAGGGAAGAGGCCGCAAATCTTGAATTACTTTCAGTTCGCCATTTCCCCGTTTGTAAAGCGGCGCGCGACTCTTCATAATCCTCACGCGTTCCGTGCTTAGCGCTTTGCCAAGAGGCCGATCATGCCAGCGTTCGTGACTTTCGGGCGAATCCTGTTCGCCGTTCTGTTCATCTACACGGGCGCGACCAAGCTCTTTGCCATTCAGGCGACCGCCGACTTCATCGCCACCAAGGTCGTGGTGCCCGACATCGTCGCGCCCTACGCCAAGCAGGTGGAGACGGCCACCGCCATGACCACGCCGCAGCTGCTGGCGATCGCCGTCGGCGCGCTCGAGATCATCGCGGGGCTGATGATCGCACTGAATTTCGGCGCGCGGTTCTTCGCGATGCTGCTGATCATCTACGTCGCGGTCGCGACCGTGCTGTTCGACGATTTCTGGAACCAGGCGCCGCCCGACAACGCGAAGATGGTGGTCGACGCGCTGAAGAACCTCTCGATCATCGGCGCCTTGTTCATGATCATGGGATACGGCCGCACCACGCGTCCGGCCGAAGCGGCGTACGGGGACGTCTGAGGGCCTACGTTCGGCGCCAGGGTGTCACGGTCACCTCATGCGCCGCATCGAGCAAATACGGTGTGCCCGGCTTCAGGCCGTGCGACGCCAGCACCTGCTGCGGCGTCCGTGCCGGCACGCCGACGAAACAGCCTTCGCCGCCGGGCAGGCGCACATGGGGGGCTTCCGACAGCCAGAACGTATCGTAGCGGCCCATGAACATCTCGAACACGGCTGGGCCGCCGATGATGGCGACCATGCCGGAGGCGACATCGGCAAAGGCACAGGCCTCCTCGAAGCTCGCCTGTTCCGGATTCCACAGCGTCGCGTTCGGCATCTCCGGATCGACGGTGAGCGCCTTGATCTTGCGGGTCAGGATCAGCCGCTTGCGCTTCGGCGAGTTCGGCTGCTGCTCGTGCGAGTGGCGGCCATGCACGGTCAGCGCGGCGCGATCGAGAGCCTGCTCGAAGAACAGCTTGTCGCCGTCGAACTTCAGACTGTCGGGCATGACGTGGCCGGCGTCGGCGAGCATGCCGTCCGCTGAGACGATGACGTAGCCTTCGATACGGAAAGACAATGGCCGTCTATTCGGAAACGGTCGTCACCACGGAATTGACCGGGCGCTGGCTCACGGTCGGCAGCTTGGCGTCCTTGAGCAGCTCCTGGTCGTATTCGGGCAGCGACGAGGCCGGGAATTTGGCGCGCATCGCCACCACCTTGTAGCCGCCGGCCTTCAGGCGCTTGAGCAGCTCGGGCAGGGCTTCCGCAGTGTGCTTCTGGAAGTCGTGCATGAGGATGATGCCCTTGCCCTTGGTGTCGAGCTTCTTCATCACGGTCTCGACCACCTTCTCGGGCTTTGAAGCCTTGAAGTCGAAGGAGTCGATATCGCAGGAGAAGATCGCGGTGTTGCGGTTGCCGAGATAGGTGACCATCTCCGGCGGATGCTGAAGCGCCGGGAAGCGGAAGAACGGCGAGGGCGAGATGCCGCCGAGCGCCCACTTCACCGCGGACAGGCCCTTCTCGATCTCTTCCTTGCGCTGCGCTTCGGTGAGCTTCTTGTTGTTGAGATTGGCGTGCGACCAGGTGTGAGTGCCGACGGTGTGGCCGGCGTTGTAGACCTGCTTCAGGATCTCCGGCTCATAGGTCGCGTGCTTGCCGATCGAGAAGAAGATGCCGGTGGTGCATTCGTCGGCGAGCGCCTTCAGCACGGCGGGCGTGTTCTTCGGCCAGGGGCCATCGTCGAAGGTCAGCACCACCTCCTTGTCGCGCAGGAAGTCGAGGTCCTTGAAGTGCTCGAAGCCGAAGCCGGGACCGCCCGTGGTGTCGATCTCGACGGTGCGGGCGACACCGAGCGCGCCCGGCGTGTTGCAGGCCGCGCGGGCCGGCTGCGGCGCCTGCTTGGGCGGAGGCGGATTGACGAAGCCTGCCGGCGCGGCGGCTGCCGCGGGAGCTGCTGGCGGAGCCGCAGCAGGCGCGGCCGCGGCCGGCGTCGCCGCGGGTGCGGCTTGCGTCGCAGCCGCGGGCTTTGCGGCCGGGGTCTGCGACCATGCTGCGCCGGTCATCGCAACCGACATTGCGCTTGCCAAAATCAGTCCTGCCGCCACACGCATGGTGTTGTCCTCGAGATTGATCCCGTTGTTCCGCCGCGGCTTTTTCGCCGCGAGCAAAACCCATCCTGCCCCAAACGATCCTAGCCTAGATGGTGGGCTATCGCCATTGCAACGGCTGTTTGGCATCCCGCCACAATTGTGCCCAGCCGGATTGGGACGCCGCGGGTCAACTGTCGGCCAGCGTCCTGGCAATCGCCGTCTTGATCCGCGTGTCAGCGGGTTCGACCGCGGACGGAAAGACCTCGGCGATATAACCGTCGCGGCTGATCAGGTATTTGTGGAAGTTCCAGCGCGGAACTTCCCGCGGCCGTGCGTCGGCGGCCCATTTGTAGAAGGGATGCGCCTTCGCGCCGACGACGTTCGCCTTGGCCGCGACCGGGAAGGTAACACCATATTGGTGGTGCGCGGTCTCCGTGATCTCGCTAGTGCCGCCCGGCTCCTGGCCGCCGAAATCGTTGGAGGGCACGCCGATCACGGTGAGCCCGCGCGCGCGAAACTCGTTCCAGATCTCCTGCAGGCCGGAATATTGCGGCGTGTAGCCACAGAGCGAGGCGGTGTTGACCATCAGCAGTGGCTTGCCGGTGAAAGCGGCAAGGCGGATGTCGTCACCGGACAAAGCGGGGAAGGAGAAGGCATAGGCCGAGATCCGGCTCATGCCGCCATCGGCGAGCGCGCGTGTTGCCGGCGCGAGCATGCCTGCAAGCGCCGCGGTGAGCATGGTTCTGCGATTCATCATGACGGCGTCCCCCGAAATGATCCGGGCCGCATGTTACTCTGCCGGTGCGACCTGCCTCGTCAACACCGCGTTATCGGGGCGCCGTGAAACAGGTCAGTACAGGCGGACGATGAAATCGGTGCCTTCGCCGGTCTCGCCCTGGTTGATGCCCTGGTCCGAGATGATGATCGAGCCGCCTGATGTCAGCATCTCGTTGATCTTCGCCATGGTGTCGGCGGGGATCGAGATGCGGTCGAGGGCCGCGGCCGGGCTGTCCGGCGTGACCACGGGCTTGGCAGGCACAGGCTTGGCGGCGACGGGGATCACCGCAGCGCCACCCTTGCGGCGCGTGAGGCGGCTGTCGTCCTCGCGGGCCGCGGAACGGGCGGAGACCGGCAGCGACACCACCGACCAACGCAGCGCATTGGAATCGGTCTTGTCGAGCTCGGCGGTGAATATGTGCGTGCCGAGCGGACGGTCGCTCGTGGCGATCGTGACCGGGACCTCGAACAGCGGCGCAAAATTCTGCCGCACGTAGAGCTTGGAATCCTTGCGGCTGATGAAGACGGCGATCTGGCCGGCCCGCTTGGGCGCTTCCGGCCTGGCGGCCGGCGCCGGTTCGGCAACGCGGCCGTCATCCTTCTTCGCGTCGGGCGAGGCGGCGAGCGCAGCTGCAGTGGCCGGCGCATCGGGTGTCTTCGCGGAGTCCGCGGCTTCCGTCTTGACCGGCTCGGTCTTGATAGCTTCGACCTTGTCGGCAGCCGGCTTGTCGTCGCTAGCCGGCTTGGCGGCTTCCTCCGATTGAGGCTTGGCCGCGTCGGATGCCTCGGCCGTCTTGGTCTTGTCGGCCGGTACGGCGGCTTCCTCGCGGGCTGACGCATTGCCCGTGGTCACATCCGACATCACGACGTGTCCGACGGACGTGCGCAGCTCGAGCACACTGTCGGCGCTGGCAGTTTTGGTTTCGGCTTTGGTCAGCGCGGCGCCCTTGTCGGCCTTGTCGCCGACATTGGTCTGCGGCTCGAGGCTGGCCGCAGGCTGCGGCGGCACGCGCACGGAGGCGAGCAGGGGATGGGAGAAGCTGTGCGGCGTCATCTCGCCGGGCGCGACGATGACGCGCGCGCCCATCCTGGTCCAGTTCCACATCTTCACCGCGAACGCCATCGGCATCCGGATGCAGCCATGCGAAGCCGGATAGCCCGGCAGCACGCCGGCATGCATGGCAACGCCGGACCAGGTGATCCGCTGCATGTACGGCATCGGCGCGCCGCTATAGATGTTGGAGTGGTGGAATTTGTGCTTCTGGATGACGCTGAACACACCCATCGGCGTCGAATGGCCCTTCATGCCTGTCGACACCGGAGATTCCGCGAACACGCCCTTGGTGTCGTAGACCGTGACCTTCTGCCGGTCGATCGAGACGACGATGACCAGCGGCCCTTGTGGCTTGGTCCCGGCTTCCTTCCCGGCGACAGCTTCCTTCTTGACCGCAGCGCCGCGCTTCTGCGGCTTCTGGCGCGGTATTTCGGGATGCCGGTCGGGCCGGGCGTAATAGGACCCGTCGGAATAATCCGTCCAATAATAATATGCTGCGTCTGCCTGGCTGGTCGCGCCGATCACACCCGCCGCCGTCAAAATGGCGACCTGCCACAGTCGCGCCGGCTTGGCAGAAAAACCCGACCCGTTCACGCTGTTCATCCTCGAATCCATAATCCAAATCAGACGTTAGTCTCGCAGAGGGGATACGCGTTCACCAGCAAGGCGGTTCTGCCATCAGCTACATTTGTCCAAGCCGTAGCAAAAAAGCCTCACGGAGCGGTAAACGGCGGCCGCGCCCGTCTGTCCGTCGTCTTCCTGAGCGGCTGCCACATGCCTACATTGTGGCGACTTGTTACCGGAGAACTTCATGTCATCTCGTTTCCTCGGTCTTTCCAGCATCCACTTGAAAGGCTTTGCTTTCTTCCTCCTGGCCCTGGTCGTGCCGGCGGCGTCCGTTTCGGCCGCCGACGAGCCCGATCTGATCTTTCGCCGGTCCACCGTGTTCAAATGGATGAGCCCGAACGACAAGCTTGCGACCTATGGTCTCGACGATCCCGAAGTCGAGGGCGTCGCCTGTCATTTCACCGTGCCGGAAAAGGGCGGCTTCAAGGGCTGGCTGGGCCTTGCCGAGGAGGTCTCGGATATCTCACTGGCGTGCCGCCAGGTCGGCCCGATCAAGTTCAAGAGCAAGATGGAGCAGGGCGACGACATGTTCCGCCAGCGCCGCTCGCTGTTTTTCAAGAAGATGCAGATCGTGCGCGGCTGTGACACCAAGCGCAACGTGCTGGTCTACATGGTCTATTCGGACAGGCTGATCGAGGGCTCGCCGAAGAACTCGACCTCGACCGTGCCGATCATGCCGTGGGGACCGGCGGACGCAAATGTCCAGAAGTGCGGCGAGTTCTTCACTCAGTGACGCGCTTGCGTTCACTCCGTGACGCGTCAGCGTTTCACTCAGCGCGACTGGCCCGCGGTTTGACAAGGTGCGAGCCGGTCAGCCGCACGAACGCTTGTGGCGCGGCTTCAAAGCCGCGGCCAGACTGCAACGACATTGCGCCGGCTGCGGCGACGCGATTCGACTGTTGATCTCCGCGGTCCGTCCGTTGGTCCGCCTCGCGCGGCATTGCGCGATCTTGCGCCGCCATAATGGCCATCCCTCAAGTGAACGCGCCCGGTGATCCGGGCGTCCTGGCTTCGATGGCTTGGGTCGCAGCCGATGTGACCTCGGTTCGACCCAGCCCTCGTTTGCCGCTCCATTCAGCAGAAAAACGTAAAATGCGTGTGAAGCAGGTGAGGCGGGAGCATGACGGCGGTAGCGTCCGGTGTGTTCGCGCACCGCAAACGGAACTTGGCAGGCGACTTTGAGCTGCGGCGAGACCTACCTGAAATGATTGGTCTTTTTGGAGAATTGTGTCGTCGTCCCGGATCGGACGAAACAATTCTCACGCAAGATGAAACCATTTTGCGGTTTTGGCGCATCACGCGCGAAACCGCCCATGGTTATCAGCTTCACAACGACGAACGGCGCACCGCCGGCCACGAATTCGGAGACAAGACCATGCGCGCGCTGAGCTTCATCCTTGCCTTCGGTTTCGTGATCGCCGGCTCTTCGTTCGCGGGCGCGCCGGACGGTAATCTCCCCGGTGTCGGCACCTTCCAGTACAGCGGTTCGCCGATCACCCCCACGACGTCGCAGTCGATCGTGGTTGCCGCGCGCTTCTAATCGATAACAAGAAAATCAGCCGATAAAGGCCATCATGATCGTTCGATTTTGCGCCGCTGCCTTCGTGTCCGTTCTGACGATCAATGCCGCCCAGGCGCAGGTGCGTGCGCCATCAAGGTTACCGGATCCCCGCACTGAGTTCGTGCGCCAATGTGCGCCGCGGATGCTCGGGCGGTGGGAACATCCCGAGGAAGTCTGCGGCTGCCTGCACGATCATGCCGCCGCGGCTGTCGAGGACCGCGATCTGCGCGAAGCGCTGTTGCGTGGCATCAGCGAGACCGGCGTGCCCACCATCGAGACCGACTGGGTGCCGGCGTCCAAGCAGGGCGAGATCGGCCCGACCTTCACCAAGATCGCCAAGCCGACCTTGCAGTGCATGTTCGATCCGGCCAAGCAGTAACTATTTCGTCTTCGGACCGTAGCGCGGCACGCAGGCGGCGGTGCGCGCGACGCCCTTGTCGGTCATCTTTGTTCCGCGGACTTCCTTGACCTGTCCGGCGGGACAGGTTCCGTCATCCACCTGCACGCGCTGGCCCAGCTTGAGATCGGTAATGTCCTGCTCGCGTCCGACCGTGACGGCGTGCGCCGTCGTCACGAGCGCGGCGGAGATCAGGAGCGAGAGGCAAGCTGCACGGCGGAAAAGCATGGTGAAAGATCCCGGCATTGATACCACAATGTAAGGACGGGCTCGCGATTCTGATAGTGAACCTTTGTCAGGGCCGCCGGGCCGATCTCTTCCTCGTGCGCAGCGCGGCGCGCGATTCCCGCGCGAGCCGTTCGGCGGAGGCGACGAGCTGTGGAACCGCATGGCCGGAAAATCCCAGCACGAAGCCGGGCAGAGGGCGCGCGCGCGAATAGGTGTCGGCCAATAGCCAGCCTTCCGCGCCGGCCGCCTGCTTGGCCCGCGCTGCCACCGCCAGGTCGACCGAGGGATCGAACCGGGCGACGAGATGCAGGCCTTGCGATGGCACCGGTACCGATAGCGCGCCATCGGATGCGGCTTCCAGCGTTTCGGCCAGCACATCGCGGGCGTCGCGATAGAGTTTTCGCACGCGCTTGAGGTTTGCGGCGAACGCGCCCGAGTTGAGCATGTCGGCCACCGCGCCTTCCATCAGCGTGCCGGGGAATCGGTCGAGCGCCGCGCGCGCAGCCGTCACGTCCTCGATCAGGCGTTCAGGCAGGGCGCAATAGCCGATGCGCAGGCCGGGAAACAGCGTCTTGGCGAACGTGCCGAGGTAGATCACGCGCTGGAGGCGATCGATGCCGGCGAGCGACATCAGCGGTGCGCCGTCATAGCGAAACTCGCTGTCGTAATCGTCCTCCAGCACGAAAGCTCCGGCCTGCTTGGCCCAGTCCAGAAGCTCGAGCCGCCGCGGCATAGACATCTGCACGCCCAGCGGAAACTGGTGCGACGGCGTGACATAGGCCGCGCGCGCGTTGGGGCCGGCAGAGCGTCCCTTGGCGACCTGCATCCCGTGCTCGTCGACCGGAACAGGCACGGCGCGATAGCCGCAATGCGCGATGGTTTTTCGCGCGGCGGGGTAGCCAGGGTCCTCGCACCAGACCTGGTCGTTCGGCTTCAGGATCGCGCTCAGCACGATGCGCAGCGCATGCAGCGTGCCTGATGTGAGCATGATCTGATCGGGGTCGCAGCGCAGGCCTCGCGCCGACAACAGGTGATCGGCGATTGCCGCGCGCAGCTCGCGGCTGCCGCGGGGATCGCCATAATGCAAATGCTCGGGCCCGAAGGCGCGCATGCGCCGGCCGACGAAGGCGCGAAAACGCTGCAGCGCCCGCTCGTCGATATGGGTGCAGCCGAGCGCGAACGCGCCTTGCCCCGGCGTTTCGACAATGACCTTCGGCTTGTTCGGCTCGGCCGTGCGCGCAGGAATGCGCGCGGCGACGAACGTTCCGGAGCCGACGGTCGCCTCGGCGAAGCCGTCGGTGATCAGGCGCTCATAGGCGATGACGATAGCGTTGCGCCGAAAGCCGGTCTGCTTGGCCAGCGTGCGCGACGGCGGCAGCGGCTCGCCGGGCTTGACGAGGCCGGAGACGATCATCTCGCACAGCGCCTGGTAGAGCCGGTGTGCGGCGGAGGCGCCTGGCGTGACATGCGGTCCGGTGAGGTCGAGCGGCAGTTCGGCCTTTGTCGGCAAGGAAGGCTTGGCCGGTGCGGGGAGAGAATTGGTCGGAATATTTCGCATGGAATTGGAACTATCGCAGACCAAATGCGCCGCTACAACTGCTTCCAGATTTCTTCCAATCCGAGCAGGAGCGGCCGTGAGCCAGACCGAGACCTCGAATTCCTATCCGACCTCAGTGCGCAACCAGGTGAAGCGCCGGCACGACCGCGGCTTCTACGACCACGCCACGGTTCATCGCATCCTGGATTCCTCGATGCTGTGCCACGTCTCCTACGTGATCGACGGCCAGCCCTATTGCACACCGACGTTCTTCTGGCGCGAGGGCACGAAGCTGTACTGGCACGGATCGAGCGCGAGCCGGATGCTGCGCAGCCAGACCAAAGGCGAGCGCGTGTGTCTCACGGTCGCCCATCTCGACAGCCTCGTGCTGGCGCGCTGTGGCTTCAATCACTCCGCCGATTACCGTGCGGTGATGGCGTTCGGCACCGCCTATCTCGTCACCGACCCCGAGGAGAAGGAGCGTGCGGTGATCGCGATGGTCGACCGCTTCTTCCCGGACCGCACGGCGACTCTGAGGGCCAGCAATACGCAGGAGATCAAGGCGACGTCCTTCATTGCGATGGAGATCGAGGAAGCCTCGGCCAAGGTCCGCGCCAAGGGTGTTGCTGACGACGACGAGGACTATGCGCTGCCGATCTATGCCGAGCGCATCCCGGTGCGCACCGTGCTCGGCGCGCCGGAGCCATGCCCGCGCCTGCTCGACGGCGTCAACCGGCCTGCGACGCTGAATGGCTATTCGGAGGGCCGCCTGCTCGAAGATGCATTGCGGGATGCTTATTTTGTGGAGTACCCGAACGGCTGAAATCGGCTAGCTTGCGCGCTCCTTGGGAACCATTGGAATGCCGGGAGTTGCCTGATGAATGCCGAAACGCAGCAGAGGATTCTTGACGCCGTCGATGCCGGCTTCGAGGCCCAGCTCGCCACCACACGCGATTTTGTCGCAATCCCTTCGACTCGCGGGGCGGAGGGGCCGTGCCAGGACATGATCGGCGACCTCCTGCGCGCGCGCGGCTACGAGGTCGACGACTGGCACATCGATGTCGACGACCTCAAGGATCTGCGCGGCTTCGGTCCGATCGAGCACGACTTCTCCAAGGCGCGTTCGGTGGTGGGCACCTACCGTCCGCAAACGAATGGCGGCAAATCGCTGATCCTGCAGGGCCACTGCGACGTGGTGCCCGCCGGCCCCCTGGAACTGTGGGACACGCCGCCGTTCTCGCCCGTCATCAAGGACGGCAAGATGTTCGGCCGCGGAGCCTGCGACATGAAGTCGGGCACCATCGGCGCGCTCTATGCGCTCGATGCGATCAAGGCCGCTGGTCTTAAGCCGACGGCACGGATCCACTTCCAGTCAGTGATCGAGGAGGAGAGCACTGGCGTTGGTGCGCTGTCGACGCTGCAGCGCGGCTATCGCGCGGACGCCTGCTTCATTCCGGAGCCGACCGGCGGCAAGATGGTGCGCTCGCAGGTCGGCGTGATCTGGTTTCGCCTGCGGGTGAAGGGGCACCCGACCCATGTCGCCTTTGCCGGCTCCGGCGCGAACGCGATCATGGCCGCCTATCATTTGATCCAGGCGCTGCAAAAGCTCGAGATCGAGTGGAACGAGCGGGCCAAGGCTGACAGGCACTTCAAGACGCTGAACCATCCCATCAACTTCAACCCCGGCATCATCAAGGGTGGTGATTGGGCCTCCAGCGTGCCGGCCTGGTGCGATGTCGATTGCCGGATCGCGGTGCTGCCGGGCTGGTCGATTGCCGATCACCAGAAGGAGATCACGGCCTGCGTCGCCGCTGCCGCGCGCAACCACCGCTTCCTCGCCAATAATCCGCCGGAGATTGAATGGTCGGGCTTCCTGTCGGAGGGCTATGAGCTGACCGACGCGGCGGCACCGGAAGCCGCGTTCGGCAAGGCGTTCGGCAAAGTCTACGGCGGCACGCCTGAGGATCTGGTCTTCACCGCGCTCACCGACACCCGATTTTATGGCCTCAACCACGGCATCCCCAGCCTGTGCTTTGGCGCCAGCGGCGGCGAGATGCACGGCTTCAACGAATATGTCGAGCTGGAGTCGCTGAAGAAGACCACCAAGGCGATGGCGTTGTTCATCGCGGAATGGTGCGGGGTGGAGAAGGGGTAGCGAACGAGATCTCGTAGGGTGGGCAAAGGCGCACTTGCGCCGTGCCCACCAGTTTTCCCCGACATGATAAAGATCGTGGGCACGCTCCGCTTTGCCCACCCTACGGCGTCTCGGCTGGAGCGCGATCTGCCCGAAACACTGACTCTCAAATCCTTTAAGCTTAAAAGAAAGACTAGGCTGCCGGGCCTCCCGGTGGCAGACTGGCGTCCGGTTTGGTGGACGAGTCCGTGGGAGCGACAATGCGCGATTGGGATGATGCTTACGCCAATTCGGCCCATATCCCCGGCTCGGACAAGATGCCTGGACAATGGGCGGAGCGGGCGGCGGCTTACCGCGCCGGGCTGAAGAACTTTCGCGCCGACATCGCCTATGGGGCCGGCGAGCGTCAGCGCCTCGACCTGATCCTGCCCGACGGCGACAGCAAGGGCCTCGTCGTCTTTGTCCACGGCGGCTACTGGATGCGCTTCGACAAATCGACCTGGACCGATCTCGCCGCAGGCGCGCGCCACCATGGCTGGGCGGTGGCGTTGCCGAGCTACACGCTGACGCCGGCCGCACGGATCTGCGACATCACCACCGAGATCGCTGCGGCGATCGCCAAGGCGGCCTCGCTCGTCCCCGGGCCGATCCGGCTCGCCGGCCACTCCGCTGGCGGCCATCTCGTCACGCGCATGCTGTGCGACGACAGCCGGCTGGAGCCTGTTGTCTATAACCGCATCGCCGGCACGCTCTCGATCAGCGGCCTGCATGATTTGCGTCCGCTGCTCAAGACGAAGATGAACGAGACGCTGCGCATGACGATGGAGGAGGCGACGCTCGAAAGCGCGGCCCTGCATCTGCCACGCGGGCATTCACCCGTCACCGCCTGGGTCGGCGGCAGCGAGCGGCCGGAATTCATCCGCCAGTCCGATCTGATGGCCAATGTCTGGACCGGCTTCGACGTGCCGACCCGGCTCGTCGTCGATCCCGGGCTGAACCATTTTACCGTGATCGACGGACTGAAGGATCCGTCATCGCCGATCACCGCGCGCCT
This sequence comes from Bradyrhizobium sp. CIR18, assembly GCF_014198295.1. Classification (NCBI taxonomy): domain Bacteria; kingdom Pseudomonadati; phylum Pseudomonadota; class Alphaproteobacteria; order Hyphomicrobiales; family Nitrobacteraceae; genus Bradyrhizobium; species Bradyrhizobium sp. CIR18. Next base: position 11,774 of record NZ_JACIHF010000001.1, read on the forward strand.
GATCGGGCTCGACTGAGCAAAGCCGGGGAAGATCGATCGAAAGGGCCTGTCCATGACGTCCAGCGATTACGATCCCACGAGAGAAGGCGCCGAGACCGATTTCGCCCGGCGGATGTCGTACGGCGACTACCTGGCGCTGGATGCGATCCTGGGCGCGCAGCATCCGTTGTCGGAAGCGCATGACGAGATGCTGTTCATCATCCAGCATCAGACCACGGAGCTGTGGATGCGCCTGGCCATCCACGAACTGAGCGCCGCACGCCGTGCCATCGCCGGAGACGAGGTGCAGCCCGCCATGAAGATGCTGGCGCGGATGTCGCGGATCTTCGAGCAGCTCAACAACGCCTGGGACGTTCTGCGCACGATGACGCCGAGCGAGTATACGCGCTTCCGCTCGCAGTTCGGACAGTCCTCCGGTTTCCAGTCGCGCCAATACCGGCTGATCGAATTCCTGCTCGGCAACCGCAACCACGCCATGCTCAAGCCGCACGCGCACGACGTGGAGACGACGAAACTGCTGGAAGCCGAGCTTGCGACCCCAAGCCTCTATGACGAAGTGCTCAGGCTCGCCGACCGCAACGGGCTGAAGATGCCGGCGGCGGTGCTCGCGCGCGATGTTCGCGAGACCCACAGCTTCAACGAAGGCGTGCTGCAGGCGTGGCGCGTCGTCTACGAGGCGCCGGAGACGCATTGGATGCTCTACGAGCTCGCCGAGAAGCTGGTCGATTTCGAGGATTACTTCCGCCGCTGGCGCTTCAACCACGTGACGACGGTCGAGCGCGTCATCGGCTTCAAGCGCGGCACCGGCGGCACTGGGGGCGTCAGCTATCTCAAGCGCATGCTGGAGGTCGAGCTATTCTCCGAACTCTGGCGCGTCCGCACCATTCTGTAGAAATGCCCAAAGAAATGTCTATGACCAGATATCGCGTCTATGACGACACCAAGGCGCTGTTCCATCTGCCTGACGGCGTGATCTATCTCGATGGCAATTCGCTCGGCGCGCTGCCGGCGGGCGTGGCCGAGCGCGTCAACCGCGTCATCACGACCGAGTGGGGCAATGAGTTGATCCGGGCCTGGAACACCGCCGGCTGGTACGCCCAGCCGCGCCACGTCGGCGATCGCATCGCGCGGCTGATCGGCGCGGAAGCCGGCTCGGTGATGGTGGGTGATACGTTGTCACTCAAGGTCTATCAGGCCCTTGCCGCCGCGCTCGACATGAACGCGTCCCGCAAGGTCGTCCTGTCCGACACCGGCAATTTCCCGACCGACCTCTACATGGCCGAAGGCCTGATCGCCACGCTCGGGCGCGGCCATCAATTGCGCCTGGTGGCGCCGGAGGAGATCGACGCCGCACTCTCGGAGGAGGTCGCGGTGCTCTACATCACAGAGGTCGATTACCGCACCGGCCGGCGTCACGACATGGCGAAGCTCACCGCAAAGGCGCATGCGCTCGGCATCGTCACGGTCTGGGATCTCGCGCATTCCGCCGGCGCGCTGCCGGTCGATCTTGCCGGCTGCGGCGCCGATTTCGCGGCGGGGTGCACCTACAAATATCTCAACGCCGGCCCAGGCGCGCCAGCGTTCCTCTACGTCGCCCCGCGCCATGCCGACAGCGCGCGCGCCGCGCTGTCGGGTTGGATGGGCCACGCAAAGCCGTTCGCATTCGAGCTTGGCTATGCGGCCGCAGGTGGCGTCGAGCGTATGCGCGTCGGGACACCGCCGGTGCTGGCAATGGCGGCGCTGGAGGCCTCGCTCGACATCTGGGATCGCGTCGAAATGGCAGAGGTCCGTGCGCGTTCGTTGGCGCTCGGTGACTTGCTGATCGCCAAAGTCGAGCGCCGCTGTCCGTCTCTGAAGCTCGTTACCCCGCTCGGCCATGAGCGCCGCGGCTCGCAAGTTTCCTTCGCCTTCGATGGCGGCTACGCAGCGATGCAAGCCCTGATCGCCCGCGGCGTCATCGGCGACTTCCGCGCGCCTGACATCATGCGGTTCGGGATTACGCCGCTGTACATTGGCGAGAGCGAGATCGTCCGGGCGGCCGCGATCATCGAGGAGGTGATCGCGGGCGAGATCTGGCGGCGGCCGGAATATCAGGTGGTGAATGCGGTGACGTGAAAATCCATGCCGCCTTCTATCACCGTCACCCTGAGGTGCGAGCCTGTCGGCGCGAAGCGTCCCATGCCTCGCACCTCGGGGTAGGCAGTTTCGAGTCCTGTCCCCACAACGTCGTCACGATCGCTTCAAGCCCATCCGTGAGTGCGGCCGGTCCAGGCTGGAGGATGATCGGCGACTTGATCTCGACGATGCGGTTGTTCCGGACGGCCGGAATTTCACTCCAACCCTCACGCTGCTTGATGCGGGCCGGCACGACCTTCTTGCCGCACCATGATGCGAGAATGACATCGGGCGCGGTCTTGCGTACTGCCTCCGCCGAGACGATGCGATCCTTCGCGGCCTGCCGATGGCGCAGCTCCGGAAACACATCCTCACCACCGGCGATCTCGATCAACTCGGACACCCAGCCGATCCCGGAGATCAGCGGGTCATCCCATTCCTCGAAATAAACTCTCGGCCGCGGCGAGGGGCGGGGTGTCGCGGCAATCGCGGCCAAGCGCCGCTCAAGACCTTGCGCAAGTTCCGCCGCGCGTTCCGTCGCGCCGACCAGCGCGCCGAGCGCCCGGATCATCGCAAGAATCCCGGCGATGTCGCGCTGGTTGAAGACGTGGACGTCGATGCCCTCGCGGACCAGATCGGCGACGATGCCGGCCTGGAGATCGGAGAAGGCCAGCACGAGGTCCGGTTCCAGCGTCAGAATTTTCGGGATGTCCGCGGAGACAAAGGCTGACACCCGTGGCTTCTCGCGCCGCACCTGCGGCGGACGAACCGCGTAGCCGGAGACGCCGACGATGCGGTCCTGCTCGCCAAGCAGGTAGAGCGTTTCGACCGTCTCTTCGGTCAGGCAGACGATGCGGCGGGGCGGGAAGTGGCGCATGGCGTTTCATATGCGCAAATGCGGGGGCGATGTCACGGCCGCCATTACCTCCGACGTCATTGCTTTGCCGCCCGAAGCAATTCACGCTGGGACAACAATCGATTGGGAGGACTTTTGATGACGCCGCTCGAGAAACTTAAAGCGATGAAGATGCCGTTCGCCGAGCTCAAGGGCGTCGAGTTCGTCGAGGCCGGGAAGGACCGCGTGGTGGCGCGGATGATGGTCCGCCCCGATCTCTGCACGCTGCACCACACTATCCATGGCGGCGCGGTGATGGCACTGGCCGATTCCGTCGGTGCGGCCGCGACCGTGATCAATCTGCCTGAAGACGCCAAGGGCACGACCACGCTGGAGAGCAAGACCAATTTCATCGGCGGGGCCAAGGAGGGAACCACGGTGATTGCCACGGCGACCCCGGTCCATCGGGGCCGAAAGACCCAGGTCTGGACCACGCGGCTGGAAACCGAGGATGGCAAGCTAGTGGCGGTGGTGACCCAGACTCAGCTGGTTCTGTAAGACTACGGCGCCTTGATTTTGTTAACGAATTAGTTGTTCCCGATGCCGCTAAGTTAGGCAGGTTCCCTCCTTGAAAAGAATGGTGCGATGCACAATATAGGGGGCCTAGGGATTCGAAACGCCTCCTCGAGGGACACCAAGAGGAGTTTTGACGTGGTACTTGAAGACACCGTTCGCGCGCCGTCCGTTCCGGGCTATGTGCGGACCTTGAGCCAGCAGGAAGAATTGCCGCTCCTGCGCGATCATCTGCTCAGACTCGATGCCGGAAGCCGGCACGACCGTTTCAACGGCTTTCTCGACGACTCATTTATCGAGCGTTACGCCGCCCGCTGCGCCGAGGACGGCACCGTGATCGTCGCCTATATCGTCGACGGCGTGGTCCGTGGTGCTGCCGAGCTGCATCCGCCGGAAGATGGTTCGCTGCCTGAAGTTGCCTTCAGTGTGGAAGCCTCCGCGCGCCGCCAGGGCGTCGGCACGGTCTTGTTCAGCCGCCTGATCGCTGAAGCGCGCTGGAAAGGCTATAAGAGCCTGCGCATCACCACGGGCGCCGAGAATCACGCCATGCGGGCGCTCGCCAGGAAGTTCGGCGCGCATCTGGCTTTCCGTCACGGCGAATCGACTGGCACTATCGACCTCGCCAAGACGCCTGAGGCCGAACTTGCCGATCTCGCGGCCTCGCCGTTCAGGGCCGGCCGCGCTTTGCTCAGCCTCAACTCGACCTGCTGGAAGATCATCTCCAGCATGTACGACAACCGCGCCGCCTGACCTCAAATAGCGGATTGAATCAAAAAGCGGACCGGCGTGGCCGGTCCGCTTTCGTATTCTGGGGGCGCGAAATGAACGCTCAGGTGCCGGTGCGCTTGTCGTTGCCGAAACGGCGGACGACGCGGCGTTCGACCACAACGGAGCGCTGTGCGCCCTGTTCGCCGGCGATCACGCGGGTGGCGGTGATGCGGCTATTGGTGCGCGCCTGCTTCTTCACTTCGGCCTGCACGACATCGAGCGGCATCCCCATCAAGGCTGCGGCGATCTCGGCCTGCTGCTCATGATCGTCGGTAATGCCGATGGCGGCGAAGATCGCCTCGTCCAGGGTGGGCGGATCGTGACGGACGCGCCGCGTGCCATATTTGGTATTCCAGTCTGCGCTCATAACGGCCTCGTTTTGATGCCGGGATACCTAGTGCCCCAAATGTTGCATTGCAATATGCAATTGGTATGGCATCTCAGCTATGCACCGGTCGGGTGTCAGGGCGGTGACGCGACACCGGCATCGATCTCGATCCGTTGTTGCGGCCAGCGCTTCAGGGCGGCATGTCCGGCCTCGGTGAGCCCGTAGATTCCCCGGTCGGCCCGTTCGAACCAGCCATACACGTTGTTAAGCAAGATCTTGCCGGCGTCAGGGCAGCGCTCGCGCAATTCGCGCACGGGCCGCGGCCCGTCGGCGAGCGCTGAGGCGCAGGCCAGAGCCTGCTGCCGATAGGCCGTCATGATCGGGGCGCGCGTGCTGCCGCCGAGCACGGGATCGCCCTGGCGGCGCTGGTGTTCGGCAACGAGGCGCGACCGCACCTTCGGCTCGCGGCGCGGCGCCGCGGTCGGCGGCTTCACCAGCACCTCGACCTGGCCGCGGTCGGTCACGCCGAGCATGCCGAAGCCGAGACGGCGGCAGAGATTGCGATAGCGCGCGTCGCTCTCGCGCCCCTTGCCCCGGATCGACATCTTGGCCGCGATCCAGACCTCGTCGCCGGCCGGCGCGCGGTCGACCGCCTGTAGGATCAGCTCGAGATTGAAGGCGAGCTTGAGCTCGCCGATCACCACCACGGGCGGATCGCCGGCGCTGAGGCCCACGAGATCGCAGCCGCCGATCTCGCCCTTCACGGTGAAGCCGAGCTCTTCGAGGAAGCGTTTGACGGGCAGGTAGAGCGTAGTTTCCAAGGGGACGTCCGGTCGGAGAATCAGTTGCGGGCAGTCTAGAGCGTTCTGGGGTCCGATTGAATCAGAGCTCCCGCGCAGGAGGATCCGAACGCAACGCGTTTACACCCGTCCTCCGACCGGGATCAGCGCGCCGGTGATGCCGCTGGCCGCGTCGCCGGCCAGGAACAGGATGACCTCGGCGAGTTCCCGCGGCGTCACCCATTTGGAGAAATCCGCCTTCGGCATATCGGCGCGGTTGGCGGCGGTGTCGATGATCGACGGCAGCACGGCATTCACCGTGACCTTGCCTTTCCACTCGCTGGCCAGCGATTCGGTAAGCCGATGCACACCCGCTTTCGAGGCCGCATAGGGCCCCATGCCGGAGCCTGCCTGGAGCGCGCCCATGGCGCCGATATTGACGATGCGGCCGGCCCTGGACGCTGCGAGATGCGGCAGCGCCGCGCGCGAGGTGTTGAGCGCGGTGAGGACGTTCAGTGCGTACATGCGCTGCCAGGTCTTGACGTCGCCATCGCCCACGGTTTCGAAGGCGAAGCCGCCGGCGATGTTGATCAGCGCATCGAGCCGGCCGAAATGCTTGGCCGCCGCGTCAACCGCCGTCTTCGCCTGGGCCGTGTCGGAGAGGTCGACGCCGCCGATCTCGATGCTCTCGGGCGTTGCGGGAATCTGCGATGGAGCGTGATCGATGCCGGCCACGCGCGCGCCGCGCGATCGTGCGATCTCCGCAACCACCTTGCCGAGCGCGCCGAGTGCGCCTGTCACGATCAGGATCCTGTCTTGCATCATCACTCTCCGGGCGCTGCGGCCTATGCTTGCAGATAGCGCGCCTGCAGCGCGGCTCGCTCCGCCGTGCCAAGCTTGAGGGCGTCGCGCAGATAGGTTTCGAGATCGCCATATTCACTGCCGATGGCTTCGAATGCAGCGGCAAGGTACGAGGCTTCGACGCTGCCGATGGCATTGCGTACGTCCTCCGGCAGGTCGAAGGCGGCCGTCGCATCGCGCTTGTAATGCTGGTTGGTGAGCAGGTAGTCCTCGGCGATGATTTCATCGGGTACGCCGAGCGCATGCAGGATCAGCGCGCTGGCAAAGCCGGTGCGGTCCTTGCCCGCCGTGCAGTGAATCACCAGCGGCGCGCGATCTTCGAGGAGATGGCCGAACAGGTTGCGAAAGCTGTTCGTGTGGTAGCGAACGTAGTTGCGATAGGATTCGCGCATGAGCTCCAGCGCGACCGGTGCCGTCAGCGTGCCGCTCGCGAGTTCAGTCCGCAGCGCAGCCACGACGCTCGGCTCGATCGGCAGCGAATGCACCGTGATCTCGCTGACAACGCAGACGCCGGCCGCGCGCTCCTCAACCCCACGGAAATCGAAAGCGCTCCGCACCCCCAGCGCCCTGACGATCTCGATATCGGCAGCGGTGAGCTGGCCGAGATGGTTGGAGCGGAAGATGTGCCGCCAGCGCGTGGTGCGGCCATCGATGGTCGGGTAGCCGCCGAGATCGCGAAAATTGCTGGCGCCTTGCAAGGCGAGGTGACGGGCGGGGGAATCGGACATGGGATCGGCTTCGGTTATGGTTCCATTGGACGCACGAGGGGCGTCCTTGAAAGCTATTACAGGGGGCGATCATGGGCCGGCACAAGGCCATTCTTTTGACGACCGCCATGCTGGCGGCTGGAATGACCAGTGCGCGGCAGACTGAAGCCCAGACGTTCCAGACCTATCGCTGCGCCGATGGTACTCAGTTCATCGTTGCATTTTATGACGCCGACAAGCGGGCCTTTCTCCAGATCGACGGCGAGCCGGTCACGCTCGCCAAGCGGCTGTCGGTCGCCGGAAAACGCTATTCGGGCGCGGGTATCACGCTGACCATCGGCAAGACCGGGGCCACCACGGTCAAGCATCTGAAGCGGCCGGTGACGGCCTGCGCGGTGATCTGAACGGCGTAGTTCACCCGAGAATCAAAAAGGGCCGAAACATCGCTGTTTCGACCCTTTTCGAACGGCCGCCGGGCGCCTGCGAGCGCGCGGCGGTTTCAAACCAACCACAGGCATCAGCGATCCCATTTCGGCTTGGCGTCGTCGACCGCCTCTTGGTGGTACCAGCTGTCGCTGCAGATCGAGACATTCGCAGGAAGCGAAGCGTGATCGGCAGGAAGGCGGGTCTCGCCATAGCGGCGTCCCGCGAGAGCCGCGCGGCCCCCGACCGGGAATTGGTAGATCGTTGCCGATCCGTGACTCAGACCATTGTTCATCATTGCGATTTCTCCTTGGTCGAAGCGCCTTGGCCTCCATGGTGCGCCCGACTCGTTCGATTGTGGTTACTGGAATCCCCATATCGGCCGCGCGTCCCGAATTGCAAAGTGCTGAAAACGAAATCAGTTTCCGCCCAATTTGTAGGCATGTGGCCTACTGCATCCCCTAAGGCATGGTGTCGGTGGCTAACGGCTGGGCCATTCCAAAGGTTGCTAGGCAGGGGCGTGAAGCTTTGCGAAAATTGCTGGACGTTGATGCGCGTTTCATCGGCAACCTCCGGCGCGGGCCGGCCTGCTTCAGAATCGGGCGTTTTTCGCGGGATTTTTGCGGTGCAGCTACACGCAATGGTGCGCCGCTATGACGCACGACGCCGTCGACATCGCGTGGACACCGGGCAGGGGACAGCCGCGGTGGAGAACCTCCCGCGCTGCGGCCTTTTGGCACGTTAAATGCTTGTAAGGGGCCGGCCGATGATGGCCGGGTACAAAACGTTCGGGGGCCGCCAGGCCCCCAACCTTTCGCATCATCTACAGAGAGGCTCAATGACCAAGTATAAGCTCGAGTACATCTGGCTCGACGGATATACGCCGACTCCGAACCTGCGCGGCAAAACTCAGATCAAGGAATTCGCGTCGTTCCCGACGCTCGAGCAGCTTCCGCTCTGGGGCTTCGATGGCTCCTCCACCCAGCAGGCCGAAGGCCACAGCTCCGATTGCGTGCTGAAGCCGGTCGCCGTCTTCCCGGACGCTGCGCGCACCAACGGCGTGCTCGTGATGTGCGAAGTCATGATGCCCGATGGCAAGACCCCGCACGCCTCCAACAAGCGCGCCACCATTCTCGACGATGCCGGCGCCTGGTTCGGCTTCGAGCAGGAATACTTCTTCTACAAGGACGGCCGTCCGCTTGGCTTCCCGACCTCGGGTTATCCGGCGCCGCAGGGCCCGTACTACACCGGCGTCGGCTTTTCGAACGTCGGCGACGTCGCCCGCAAGATCGTCGAAGAGCATCTCGACCTCTGCCTGGCTGCCGGCATCAACCATGAAGGCATCAACGCGGAAGTCGCCAAGGGCCAGTGGGAATTCCAGATCTTCGGCAAGGGCTCCAAGACCGCCGCTGACCAGATGTGGATGGCCCGCTATCTGATGCTGCGCCTCACCGAGAAGTACGGCATCGACATCGAATTCCACTGCAAGCCGCTCGGCGACACCGACTGGAACGGCTCCGGCATGCACGCCAACTTCTCGACCGAGTACATGCGCACGGTCGGCGGCAAGGAGTATTTCGAGGCCCTGATGGCCGCCTTCGACAAGAACCTGATGGACCACATCGCCGTCTACGGCCCGGACAACGACAAGCGTCTGACCGGCAAGCACGAGACCGCGCCGTGGAACAAGTTCAGCTACGGCGTTGCCGACCGCGGCGCTTCGATCCGCGTGCCGCACTCCTTCGTCAACAACGGCTACAAGGGCTATCTGGAAGACCGTCGTCCGAATTCGCAAGGCGACCCATACCAGATCGCTTCGCAGATCCTGAAGACGATCGCCTCCGTGCCGGCCGACAAGAAGGCCGCAGCCTAAGATCCTCCCGGCCCGGGCTGGGGGGCTGGCCCGGGTTGGCTTTCAATCCGCCGGAGCTGAAAGGCGCCGGCGGATTTTTAGCATCTTGATGACAGCCATTCCCGTGATGCAGCAGGGTTGCGTTGCGTGAAGCCTGTCCATGTCGGCCCAAAGCGGGATAGAGTGCCCGCAGGATGCGCGCAGGGCCGGGGACGGCTGGTGTTTGAAGGCTTCTACAAGGTGAAATTTCAGCTCGGCGACGCCGTCGGCCGGAGCGTGATGCATGCCGGCAACGGCAAGATGCTCGGCGGCAATTCGGCCTTCGCCCATATCGGCACCTACGAGAAGACCGCCAGCGGCGTCGACGTCGTGATCAACACCGTCCGCCATAACCCCGATCCGAACTATCGCGCCATGGCGGGCACCGATGATGCGACCTTGCTCGCCAAGGGCTGGGCGGATGGCGACCTCTATCGCTTCAAGGGCGAACTGAAGGAGTTGCCCGGCATTCCCTTCCAGTCGGTGATGACGCCGATCACGGAAGACGAGGTGCCGATCGCCGGCGGCATCGGCGAAGCCGGCATCGCCGACGGCCTCTACTCCATCCATCTGCGCATGCTCGATGGTCTCGATGGCGGCCTCACCGGCGTGATGCTGCTGAACCGGGGCCGCATCCTCGGCGGCGATGCGGCATTCTACTATCTCGGCAGCTACACCGCCGCGAACGGGCGCTGGAAGGGCCAGATTCTCAACCAGGAGCACACGCCGGCCAAGGACGACCCGATCTTCGGCGGCCACGAGGTCGGTATCGGCTTCTCGGGCCGCTACGACGCGGAAGAGGCGGTACTGGAGGCGACCGCGCTTGCTGGCAAGCGCAGCCTGCGCCTAACTGCGGCGCTCAAGCTGATGCATCGCGCCTGATCGCGACGGAAATCGCTCATGGAAAACCTTCGCATGCTCTCGACGCTCGGCCTGATGGGCGCGATGCGCAGCCTGTCGTCCGCGTATGAGGCTGCAACCGGCGTCCGTATCGACGCCGACTTCGCGCCGACCCTCGCTTTGCTGAAGCGCCTGCGCGACGGCGAGGCCGCCGATCTCGTGATCCTCACGCGCGAAGGGCTGGACGAGGTGATCGCGGAGGGCCGCGTGCTCGCCGGGAGCGCGGCCGTTCTGGCGCGCTCCTATGTCGGCATTGCCGTGCGGGCAGGGCAGGCGCATCCCGATATCGGAAGCGAAGCGGCGCTGCGCAGGACGCTGCTCGCAGCGCGGTCCATCGCCTATTCGCGGCTGGGCGCGAGCGGTGTCTACTTCGCCCAGCTGATCGTGCGGATGGGGATCGCAGCCGAGATCAACGCCAAGGCGACCATCGTCGAGCAGGGGTTTACGGCAGAGCGTCTCGTCAGCGGCGAGGCCGACCTCGCTGTGCAGCAGATCAGCGAGCTGAAGCAGGTTAGCGGCATCGAGGTGGTTGGTCCGATCCCGCACGAGCTGCAGACACCGGCGGTGTTCTCCGCCGGCCGCATGGCAGGGGCGAAGCATGCCGAGGCCGCGGACCGGCTGCTGCGCTATCTGGCATCGCCCGAGGTCGTACCCGTCCTGCGCCAATCGGGACTCGAGCCTTGAATTTGCCGGGGCGGGGACGCAACGTGATGACCATGCGGACTTGTCTCCTTGCCATCGTCCTGGTGCTTGCCGCGCCCTTGGCGGCGCGCGCGCAATCGGCCGATCTCGTGTTGTGCGACCGGGTCGCGGCCGATCCCAGCGACCCCGACAAGCCGGCTGACGTGAGGGGCGTCGCGGAGGTCGCTGCCTCCGACGTCGCGACGGCGATCAGGTTCTGCAAGCAGGCCGCGCCGTCCTCGCGCCGCGCGATGTTCGCGCTCGGCCGCGCCTACGCCGCCAACCGGCAGATGGCGGAGGCGATCGCTGTCTGGCGCAGGGCCGCCGACAAGGGATCGAGCGCGGCCATGGTCGAGCTCGGTGTTGCCTATGGCACCGGCTCCGGCATCGCCAAGGACGAGGCGCAGGCGCGAAAACTGTTCGAGAAGGCGGCGCAATCAGGCAATCCCCGTGGCGTCAGCAACCTCGCTGCGCTCGGCGGCGCAGGTGGCGCCGCGCCGGCCGATCCCGCGCAGGCGCGCGCGCTGCTCGGCAAGGCTGCCGAGACCAATGCGGAGGCGCAGTACCAGCTCGGCCTGATGCTCTCCGAAGGCACGGGCGGCGCGAAGGACGACGTCGCGGCGCGTGGGCTGTTCGAGAAGGCGGCGGCGCAAAACCATCCCGGCGCGCTGGAGCGGATGGGGGCCTTCGCGGAAGGCGGCCGCGGCGGCGCAAGGGACAAGGACGCCGCCAAGGCCTATTACGAGCGCGCCACAGCGCTCGGCGACGAGGACGCCAAGAAGGCGCTGGAGCGGCTGCGCTGCCCCTATGCGATCAAGGACAAGCAGGGCAAGCTCGTCACCACGCTGTGCTTCTGAGCAGAGCCGCACGCGACGGAACCTCAACCGCGTGGACGCCGTTGATCTCAAGACACAACGGAGCGCGATCATGATCCGCAAACTGGCATCCGGCGAATACCGCCTCTATTCACGCAAGGTGAATCCGAAGACCGGCAAGCGTCGTAACCTCGGGACCTTCCGGAGCCGCGCGGCCGCCGAGAAACACGAGCGCGAGGTGCAGTATTTCAAACGTCACTGACGCCTGATGAGCCCAGCGGCAAACAAGAAACGCGAAAACAACCCCATGCACAGTAGCCAAGCCTTTGAAATAACAGATCAATGAAATCGTTCGCTTGCGGATTAAGCGAAATGATGATTGACCCGTCGGGCAAATCGGGGGCATGGTGGCATCGCGGTCGCGGAGGTTCCGCAAGGCCCTGCGCGGAAAAGCCGGATGGCCGAGCGGCGGCGGCAATGCTAGGTAGCCCGCGATTCTTTTCCGCTTTTACGGGTTCATTGCGTTGCTGGACGGACTCTACAAGGTTGAATACGGCGTCAACGATGCGTTCGGGCGCAGCATCATGTGCCTGCATGACGGCAAGATGCTGGGCGGCAATTCGGCGTTCGCGCATCTCGGCACCTATGCCGAGCGCGATGGCGAGATCATCGCCGAGGTGATCACCGAACGGCATAACGACGATCCCCATTACAAGCCGCTGATGGGCGCCGACGTCGCCAGGATCGGCGCACGCGGCCGGCTGCACGGCAACCAGATCCGTCTTACGGGCGGCGCGGACACCATGCCGGGCGCCGGTTTCTGGGCCAACCTGACGCGGCTCGATGACGGGGCGCTGCCGCCACGCGGCACGATCGGGCAGGGCGGCATCGCCAACGGGCTTTACGGGATGGGTCTGCGCGCGCTCGACGGCGTCGATGCTGGGCTCTCCGGCGTGATGCTGCTGATCGACGGCCGCATCCTCGGCGGCGATGCGTTCTTCTACTATCTCGGCTCTTACTCTTCGGCAGACGGCCGCTGGAAGGGAGAGATGCTCAACCAGGAGCACACGCCGGCCAAAGGCGAGAACCCCGTGTTCGGCGGCTATGAGGTCGGGATCGGCTTCTCCGGGACCTGCAACGAGGACAGCGGTGAGCTCGAAGGCATCGCACTCGCCGGCAAGCGCAGTCTGCGCCTTGCGGCCTCGCTGAGGCTGATGAGAAGGGCTTAAGGACTAGTGCTCGCAAGGGCGGAGTCCGGTTGCTGCGCTGAAGCAGCCCTCACGCGTCGGCCCGGCGAGCTCAGCAAGTCACCCGGACCGGAAGCTGACCGAGTTCGTGTATGAACCATTTGAATTGTGATCCCGACCAAGGGTCGGAAGAGGGTTCGGGGAATTAGCGAGAGGCTATCCCCGGCCGCTTCCGACGCCCCAGAAGCGATCAGGCGAATGAAGAAAGCTCTGAGCACAAAATGATGAGCAATCGAGCTATGGAGAAGCGCTCAACCTCCAATGTAAGGCAATTCGGAGTTGATGGTCGAAAGACGCTTCTCTTGCTGCTTCTCCTTCTCGCGATCCCCGCGAACGACTGCTCCGCGCAGACACCGCCGCCGCCGTTCGACGAACATGCGTTCGAGCGCGTGCCGCCGACGGTCGTGAAGAGATTGGCGACCCGCTTTTCGCTAGGCGCATTCGCCGGCCGCTTCGAGGAGACGCGGCTCGGCGCGGTTCGCGAAGCCGTGGGCGAAGGGACCATCCAACACCAGGGAGACGCTGGAGGTAGCATCTATTGGCTGTGTTATAGGCGCGCGCAGCATCGATTATGGGTCGTATCCAGCGGAGAGATAGGCGGCCCGGACCATCTCGTCACAGAGATCGTTGAAGAGCTCACCGAGAAAGACGCCGAACCCTCGACCGATTGCGCCATCATCCCGGAAAAGTTCGCGCCCCTCGTCTTCGACGGCAAGCTGCATTTAGGTATGTCGCGTTCGGAGGTAGTCACGGCGCTCGGACCGCCGTCGAAGTCGAAAGCTGCTCAGATGGTGTATTCTCACCACGGAAAGCTCGCAGACGGTTTCGATGAGACCGCATGGCTCATTCTCCGATTTCGTGAGGAAAAGCTCGTGTCCATGCGCGGCGGCAAGACCACGACGAATTGAGATGGCCGCCAGCAGCGTTCATGCTTCACAGCGTGATGCGAGCGAGTCACGCCCGCTCGGGCAGGATCCCCATCACATAACCCAGCTTCACCACCACCTTTCGGCGAAAGCAAGCCAAGGGCACTTGGTCATCCACTTTGGCTACGATGCCCCCGAAGCTGCGCCCGAACTGACCCAAGGTGATGGGCAGCCGGGGCCAATAGTTCGACGTTTGCGGATGCGACTGAATCCGCCTGTCGCCTCATGTCGCCTTTGAAGGGTAGATCGGACTTGCCTAGAGCGGTCCAAATCGACGTGATTGGCCCGTGGGCGACCTCAGCCCAAAGCGCGGCGATGTCCGCTTCCCAGAGATGACCTGACCAAGGTCATGCTGACTGCCGAGCGCAGCTTTTGACCCGTTGCGGACTCGGGGAGTTAAGGAGCGGATTTGATCGGCAGCGTTGAAAGGAGCCGATGAACTACCGGCCATGGAAACCGGCAGGAACCCATTCAATCCGTATTTTGTTGAACAGATAGACGCTTTTTGTAGTCGGTGGAATCCGACAAAATGAGCTCCGTAGACGTCGTTGTTCCCTGCTTCCGGTACGGGCACTTCCTGCGAGAGTGCGTCGAGAGCGTTTTGACGCAATCCGGTCCCGAATTGCGCGTGCTCATCATCGATGATGCGTCGCCCGACAATACTGCGGAAGTTGCGAAAGAGTTGGTTGGCTCCGATCTCCGCGTCAATTACCGCAGGCACACCTCGAATCAAGGTCTCATCGCTACCGCCAACGAAGGCATCGCCTGGGTGAAGGCCAACTACATGCTTTTGTTGTCTGCGGACGATTACCTGCTGCCCGGTGCCCTCAACAGATCGGCGGATCTGATGGACGATTATCCTTCTGTCGCTTTCACCTTCGGAGGCGCGGTTGTCGTGGATCAACGGGGGGAGCGTTCGCGCCATAGAACAGGAGTGGGATCCAGAACCCACGTTTTGTCCGGACTTGATTTCATTGCGCTTAGCGGCGCAAGAAATATCGTGCTGTCACCCACCGTAGTGGTCCGCACGAGCCTGCAGAAAAGAGTAGGCGGGTATTTGGCTGACTTGCCCTACGCCTCTGACATGGAGATGTGGTTACGGCTCGCCGCACATGGCGACGTGGGGGTCATTGCTGCTGATCAAGCTGTGTATCGATCGCACTCGGCCAATATGTCAAGCGAGCCTTCGCGGGAGCAAGACCTGCTCCAACGCAAGGCGGCGATAGATCACTTCCTGAATAGTTGCGCCGCCAGGTTGACGAACGCTGATGATCTTCGTGCCTGGTTGATCCACATGTCGGCTCTTGAAGCGATCGGCTGCGCAAGCGCCGCCTTCAATGAAGGAGCGATGGAAAGCTCAGCACGCCTTTCTAAGCTTGCGGTGAGTATCGATCCGAGCGTTCAACGAACGCGGCGGTGGTGGTTTCTCGCCTGCAAGAAGGCTCTTGGGTTGCGAGGATGGCTGCTGGTGCGGCCTTCAGTTGAGTGGTTTAGGTCAATCTTCCAGATTCAGCGCCGCTGAGGCTGCTAAAGCGACTGGGCCGTCATATTCGCTTTTGACCCCAAAGCTGACCTGTCGAGACATCCGCCGCTCTTAGTCAATCGCGACAACCCAACGCACAGGCTGCTGTTAGCTGAGGAGGTACCAAGCACAGCCCGGAAGCGCGGGGTCGCTCTGTCTATAGTCGAGGCGACTAAGACCGAGGAACTCGACACCGCCTTTGCTTCAGCAGCTGCCCAGCGCGCCGATGCAATGATTGTGTTTGGCGACATTCTGACCATTCGCCAAGCCCCACGAGTTGTCGGGCTCGCGGCGGAGTACCATTTGCCCGCGATTTACTTCTTCCGACAATTCGCCGATGGCGGATTGGTCGTCTACGGCCCCGATATAGCCGATCTATTCCGCCGTGCAGGCGGCTACGTCGATAAGATCCTCAAGGGCACCAAGCCTGCCGATCTGCCGGTAGAGCAGCCGACCAAGTTCGAGCTAGTCATCAACATGAAAACGGCCAAAGCGCTCGACCTCACTGTGCCCGCCCCTCGTTACTCGTTCGTGCCGATGAGGTGATCGAATAGAGATGGTATTTGCTGCGATGCATGAGTCCGATTTTAGCCCGTAGCTGACCTTCACGACGACGCCTGCTTAGGCCGCTTCTGACCCATATCGGACTTACTGCCGTTCTCAATTTGTATATCCGATGGACTAGGCTTACCCGGTAGGGGAACCGATCTTACCTTTTCCAGTTTGGAGTGGTCGGAAAGTTTTCGAGGAGCCGCGCCATGGGAGATCGCCGCAAAAGAGTGAAGCAAACTCGCTCCCTTGAAGAACGAATGGCCGAACAGGCCATTAAGCTCAAAGAGCGGGCCAGCCACTTGCCCGCTGGTGCGGAACGTGAGGGCTTGCTTAAGCGAGTCAGGATTGCTGAGACCGGCGCGCATCTAAGCGATTGGTTGACCTCGCCGGGCTTGCAGCCACCCAAGTAAAGGTTTCGGGAAAACCGTCCAATTTGATACTTAGCGGCATTGACAGAGCACGCGGTGTTTCGATGCTCCAAATGATTTTGATAATGTTCGGGGTCGGGACCGTGCTGGTCGGCAGCATAGTCCTCATATTCGAGTGGCGCGCGCTGGTAGGTTATTGGCGCTAACCCGCAAATCTCCCAATGGACGTGAAGTAAGACCGGACAGAGGCCGCCGAGCTAAGCTTGACCTGCGCGCGCGAGGGCGGCAGAGCGCTTTCATACATTTCCTTTCCAGATCAGCCATCGGTAGACGCCGAACACGTTGATAAGTGTCACCACCATGTTTTGCACCATCAGCGCATATTCCGCTGTTAGATGGCCGACGACGATCCAGATCACCGATGCACCGCTCAGTACGACGAAGGCCCAGCCGGTAATGAGTGGCCGCGCCCGGGCAGCTAGGATCAGCCCGGCGCCGATCGTGCCGACTGTCGCCACCCAACGCAGGATTTCATCCATGACGCGTGTGCTCCCCGAAAGCCGACGTCGGAGCGTCGCTCCGCGATTTGCCTATCCGGACGCAGTCACAGGCAGGCCGCCGGAGTGAAACGTTCCGTCTCGTGCGCCGACCACCATGCGACCCCCGCCCGAGCGACTTGGCCCCACAGTGGCGGCGGAAGGTCAGGGTACCACTGTGGTGATCCCGTGCGGTATCAACTCCGCTGCGCCGAGTTTCCATCAACCGGCGTGCTGGCACATTGCCCCGGGCTGCCGAAATGAAATCTGGGCCAAGGACTTATCTGCGCAACGAGATGATCGAATGAGCGCGACTTCCGCTGTTGGCCCTTAGCTGACCAATCTCGGCATGTTGCGTGATGGCAGCTTCTGACCCTAAACGGGCATTAATTTGCGCTAGCCACCCGCCTGCAAGTCTTTGGTTGCGCTTCGGCTGAACATCCAGTGTAGTTTGCACACCAAGGCCCTAAGGATAGGCCTGCGGGCCGAAACGCCCAAAGGAGCAGCGATGACGAAGATCAACAGAAGATCAGCGCTATCACTGGGTTTTGCAACCGCTGCGGTGCTCGCGGCGGGAACATCAGCCTCCGCACAAACTAAGCCACCACAAGGCGTAAGCATCCAACCTTGGGGTAAACGCGAGTCGATGATCCCGGGCTACAAAACAGTCTCAATGCGCGATGTCGTTTATCAGCCAGGTGCGACGACTTCTAACCCGTCCATGCCCAATGACATGGTTTGCCACGTACCCGAGGGCGAACTCCGGGTGAAACAAACCGACGGCATGGAATTTGTTGCGAAGAAGGGTGATGTTTGGACTTGCAAGAAAGGCATCGGCGAAGATCTCGAGAATGTCGGCTCAACTGTCGCGATCATGCGCATTATCGACCTGATACCGGCATGATCATCCGCGCTTCCAGAGTCGGGGATTGATATTCGCCGATACGGAGGATTGCGGAAATTTGGGCTGCCCGAAAGATCGTCGCAGCCAGCGCTCGCGGGGCTGCGACGACCGAGCAGTGGCGACTTCCGCTTTGACCCTCAGCGGACCAATCGCAACATGGTGCGCCACGGCAGCTTTTGACCCAAAGGCGACATCCCCAGCCTCAAAGCCGGAGTCAGTTTGTGGGGTCGTCTGTTTCAATCATCTCTATGCGGCGAGGCTTGAAGATGCCGCTCCACGAGGTAACTCCCTTGAGCCTCGCCTGATCGATCCTGATCTCCTCGAGCCAAGGGGCCTTGATTTCGAGTCTAGTCAGCAGCGGTGTGTCGGGCGCGGCTTCGATCGTGACTGATCGCAATTCTATGTTGGCGCCGATCGCACGGGAGAATTGCTGCGGGCAGAGCTGCTGGGCGCGCTCGTAAGCCTGGCCGGCCGGAAACCAGATGAAGGCCGGATAGGAATCGTCTGCGAGGTCGCGCTTGTCGCCTTCGCCGAGATGGACGAGCGCCGCCAGCTTCAACCCAAATTTGCCCGGGTCATCCGCTGGGATCGGTTTCTTGCAGGCCTTATCGCGGAACCATGTATCGACATCGTAGGTCATCGCCGCGAGTAGCATGCCGTACTCGCCAAGATCGATGACGGAGGCAACGCCCTTGACGATGGTGTAGGTCGTCTTACCTGTGCCCCCAGGAGGCTCCCCCCGTCCAGTAGCGAACTGCGATGATGCTGGAGCCGGACCTGACCGCTCCATTGACGCTGACCGAAAAGGACAGCCGATAACGGAACGTGGCGTCGTCTCTGGCCCCGCAAGCCGCCAGCAAACTCAGAGCGACCAGAATCGCACGGGCTGCGATCAGCCCCGTCAGGACCGCCATCTCCTGCTACACACGACGTCACGACTTATTCTGCTTTGCCTCCAGATATCGCGCGAAGCTGTCGAGGATTGCCTGCCAACCGCCTTGCTGCTGCTCGACCGAGTGCGTCGGTTCGCTGTCGAAGACGACGCGGACGACAACCCCGTTTGGGCCGGGCACGAACTCGACTTCGGCCTTTCGATCGCCGAACGCGTATTCGATCCGCTTGTGTTCAACGATCTTCGTGTAGGTGCCGGCGAAGTCGAAACCCATGCTGCCGTCCTTGGCTTCCATGCGCGACGAGAAGGCGCCGCCGTCACGCAGGTCGACCGTAGCCCTGGTCGTGTGCCAGTCGTCGGAGGCGGCGTTCCACTTCACGATGTCGGCAGGTGTCGTATAGGCACGCCAGACCTGATCGACGGGGGCGGCTACGTTGGTCTCGACGGTAATTCTCATGGGCATTGCTCCAGGTTCGTTTTGACGGTTTGAGGTGATGACATCACTTCACGTGCACGGGTCCATACACGGCCCTTCCGAGCAGTGTCCACCGGAGGACGATCGAGACTGGTCCCTGCCGACATGGTCGCGCCGTTAATGCGTAAAAAAGAAAGGGGTGTCACCAGAACGCCTTTGGGCCATCCGCGACCGATGCCTGAAACGGTAATTGCTCTCGACGGTCGAGGAACGGCCTCCGGCGCAGCTTGTTGGTCAGCCAAACACCAGGAGGCGTGACCATGGAACGCATCAGCAAGGGCCAGATCCTCCTGCTCGCCGTTTTGGCCATGATCCTGATCTTGACCGGTGTCTGGGCCGTTTCGGTATGGAATGCCAGCAGCGGGGTCGAGATCGGCAGGCACGGCTGGATCGCGCTAGGCCTTGGCACATTTTTCTCCTTGCTGATCGGATGCGGACTGATGGCGCTGATGTTCTTCAGCAGCCGCAGCGGTCACGATGACAGCGCCGATCCCTTCCGGCACAAGCAAGACAAATCGGCCGAGTGATGTTCGAGGCCGCTTCCGGCCGCACGCGGCGCTGGCGGCCTCGGATTGAGCCGAGAGATGATGGACCGAGACGCCGGCGAGCTCTCGCCGATGGACGATGCGCGCGCACCGTCGCCTTGAAATCGCGGCGCGGATGGCCTAGGTCTTTGCCGTGCAGCACGGTGTTGTCCAACGACTTCGTCAACTCGCCAGAACGGCCATGTTCGTGGCGATATGGGCCTTTGTGATTCAGGTGACCCTGATCTCGGTTTCGCAGGTGCAGGCGGCCGTTGGCGCGATGCCTGCACCTTCGGTCACGTTAAGTGGTTCCCTGCATTTTCACGATCAGCTGGCGGGCCATGTGCATTCCCATGGCGGTGACGACGCCGAAGGCCACGTTCATGATGGGCCCGATCACGACGACGAGGGCGCTCCAGGCGTGGTTTGGGACATGTTTGGCACCTCCATCGCCTCACCGCAGTTCATCGACCTGCTCGGTTCCTTTGAAGTGCTCGGCGCTGTCGAACTGCCGGTTGCGCGGGTCATTATCGGGGTAAGTCCCGAGGCACTCATCCGGCCACCAAGTACCTTCAGCATCGCGTGATCCCGGCGGCCCTCGGCCGCCGCCTTTTGCATGTCTGAAGGATCTTTCCATGTTCATGAATCAGCGCTGCCCGAAAGGGCGGCCAACAACTCTTTGGCTGACCGGTCTTGGCTGGTTGGCAAGCCTGTTCTTTGGTCTATCAGGCGCCTTTGCCCATGAGGGGCACGATCACGGCGATGCCGACAAGCCGGCGGCTGTCTCATCAGCCTATCCGAGGGTTGTCGCGCGCTCCGAGCTTTATGAGATCGTCGGCATCGTGAAAGACGGCAAGCTTTCCGTTTTCATTGACGATGCAGTTACGAACGAACCGGTTTCGGATGCTGGCTTGCAAGTCACGATCGGCGATTCCGCCCCAATCGAGGCTCCGAGCAACGGAGAGGGTGTCTACACGGCGACGATCCCGAATGGCACACCGCCTGGATCGGTTGAAGTCATCTTCTCGGTTAGCGCCAGGAAGGGGAATGATCTGCTGGTCGACTCCTTCATACCGACGCGTGCCGGCGATGCCCGACTCCCGCAACAGAAGCATGAGCGTGGCTGGCGCTTCTCAAGCCGAACTGCCATCGCTGCCTCCGCGCTAGCTGGCTTGGGTCTCGGCCTTCTCTTCGCCTATTGGAGGCGACGTGGCCGCAGCATGGCCGCCTCCATTTCCGCCGCGATGGCAGGGGCGCTCGTCATTCTCGCCGCCATCATGTTCGGCGAGGGCCGGACGAACCCAACGCCACCGAATCCGCCGGATGCTCCCGCACTGAGCGATGCGCCGCGGCGCCTGCAAGACGGCACCGTCTTCGCGGCCAAGCCGACGCAGCGGTTACTCGATGTACGGACCGCCGCAGCCGAGCCGCAGACGATTCGTCCCGCGGTCACGCTGATCGGCCGCGTCATGGCCGACCCCAACCGGAGCAGCATCGTGCAGAGCGTCTACGGGGGGCGCGTCGTTCCGAGCAATGGAGGCATACCTCGCATTGGACAGACCGTTCGCAAAGGCGATCTGCTCATCCAGATCGAGCCGCATCTGCCGGTCGCAGACCGCACGACGATCCTCGAGAAGGTGGGTGAGATCGAACAGTTGATGGCCGTCACGGAAAACAAGCTGCGACGGCTGAGGCCGTTGGCCGAACGCGGCGCGGTGCCGCAAGGGCAGGTCAACGACCTCGAAAGTGAATTGGAGGGTCTGCGGGCGCGCCGCGAAACGGTCCGAAATTCCCGCACCGGCTTCGAGGAGCTGCGGGCATCAACCGACGGCATCATCACATCCGCGAAAGTCGTGCCGGGCCAGGTCATTCAGCCGCAAGACATCCTGTTTCAGATCGCGGACCCAAGCAGCCTTTGGGTCGAGGCATTGGCCTATGACGATATCGGTTTGAAGCAGCCGGAAGCTGCAACGGCGATGGCCCCGAATGGGCAGCAGATTGCGCTGACCTTCGTTGGAACGAGCCGGGCCCTGCGCCAACACGCATCCGTCGTTCAGTTTGCGATGCCCGAGCCGCCAACGGGCCTCAATATCGGTCAGCCGCTCAATGTGATGGTCCAGACCGGCGCACCCGTAACGGGCCTGCTCTTTCCGCGCAATGCCGTCGTTCGGAGCGGTAACGGCGAGAATATCGTCTGGCAGCACTCCGGACCCGAGCGCTTCGAGCCGAAGCCCGTTCGCGTGCTGCCGGTCGACGCGGCCCACGTGATTGTGGCGGTCGGCCTCAACGAGGGCGAACGCATCGTCGTTCGCGGCACCGACCTCATCAACCAGATCCGCTAGACCGCTCATGTTCAAGCTCATCGTGCAAGCAAGTCTGCGCAATCGCCTGTTCGTGCTGGCAGTAGCCGCCGTGCTGGTCGGCTACGGCCTGTTTGTCCTGCCGAGCGTTTCTGTTGACGTCCTGCCGGATATCAACCGCCCGACCGTCAACATTCTGACCGAGGCAGAGGGACTGGCGCCCCAGGAGGTCGAACAGCTGGTGACGTTTCCGATCGAGACGTCGATGAACGGCATGCCCGGCGTGATCCGGGTGCGCTCGGTCTCGGGCGTTGGGCTATCAGTCGTCTATGTCGAATTCGACTGGGGTATCGACGTTTACCGCGCCCGGCAATTCGTCTCGGAGCGGCTGGCGCTGATCCGCGAACAATTGCCCTCTTCGGTCAATCCCCAGATGGGGCCGGTGACGTCGATCATGGGCGAGATCATGCTCATCGCGCTGACGAGCGATGGCACAGCTTCGCCCATGGAAGTGCGCGAGATCGCCGACTTCGTCGTCAGGCCGCAGCTCCTTGCCATTCCCGGTGTCGCCCAGGTGATACCCATCGGCGGCGAGGTCCGGCAATACCGGGTGACGCCGAACGTTGCGACGATGCAGGCGCTCGGCGTCACTCACGACCAAATCGAGCAGGCGGTCGCAAAGTTCGGCACCAACAGCGGCGGCGGCTTTGTTGACCAGCATGGCCGCGAATATTTGATCCGCAATGTCGGACTCACCAGGAAAATCGAGGACCTCGGCAACACCGTCGTTGCCACCCGCGACCGGCAACCGATCCTGCTGAAGCAGGTCTCCGCCGTTGATTTCGCCGCGCGCACCAAGCGGGGCGACGCCGGCTACAATGGCAAGCCCGCCGTCATCGTCAGCGTCATGAAGCAGCCAGCCGCGGATACCGTGGCATTGACGCGCAACATTGAAGCCGTGCTCAGGGACCTGCAACGCACCATGCGCAGTGGGATTAACGTCACCAACGTGCAATTCCGCCAGGCCACCTTCATCGAGACATCGATAAGCAACGTTGAGCGCGTTCTGGTCGAGGCCGCCATCGTGGTCGCCATGGTCCTGTTCGTCTTCCTGATGAACGGACGCGCCGCGCTCGTTTCGCTGACGGCTATTCCAATCTCGATCCTCGTGACGATCCTGGTGTTCCGCGCCTTCGGGCTCACGATCAACACGATGACGCTGGGTGGCCTTGCCATCGCCATCGGCGAACTGGTCGACGATGCCGTGGTGGATGTTGAAAACATCCTGCGGCGCTTGCGGGAGAACGCCGCGTCGAGCACGCCGCGTCATGTTCTGGACGTGATCTCCGGGGCGAGCCAGGAGGTTCGTTCCAGCATCGTCTATGCAACGATGATCATCGTTCTCGTCTTTGTGCCGCTATTCGCCCTGCCGGGCATCGAAGGACGGCTGTTCACGCCGCTTGGTGTGGCCTATGTGGTCTCGATCCTCGCTTCGCTGCTGACGTCGATCACGGTGACGCCGGTTCTGTCCTACTATCTGCTTTCGGGGCGGACCCATTCAGGCGACCGCGAAAGCCTTGTTGTCACCAGGCTGAAGCAGGCCAATCGGCTGGTGCTCGGATGGGCTTTCGAGCGGCCGGGTCTCGTGCTGAGCTCAGTCGCGGCGGCGGTCGTCGTGGCAGGCTACGCCGCGAGCCAGATGCCCCGCAGTTTTCTTCCCCCCTTCAATGAAGGGACGCTGGTGCTGTCGCTGCAATTCAATCCGGGAATCTCGCTCGCGGAGTCGAACCGTCTTGGACTCCTGGCTGAGCAGTTGCTCGCAAAGGTGCCCGAGGTGAAATCGGTCGGGCGCCGCACCGGCCGCGCGGAGCTCGATGAGCACGCCGAAGGCGTGCACTACAGCGAGATCGATGTCGATCTCGTTTCGTCCGGCCGGCAGAAGGTGGACATTTATGCGAGCATCCGAGAGGCCCTGTCCGCGCTGCCGGCGGCGGTCACCATCGGACAGCCGATCAGCCACCGCCTGGATCATCTCCAGTCGGGTATTCGTGCCCAGATCGTGCTCAAGATCTTTGGACAGGACATCGAGATGTTGCGCCGCCTGTCCGAAACCGTGCGGCAACGTCTATCGGCGATCCCCGGTCTGGTCGATCTCCAGGTCGAAAAGCAGGTGCTCATTCCGCAGGTGCGGGTTCAGGTCGACCATGCTCGCGCCGCACTTCATGGCCTGACGCCGGCCGCGATCATCCAGGCACTCGACACGCTTTCCAATGGCCGGAAGGTCTCCCAGATCGTCGACGGTAACCGCCGCTTCGACGTCGTCATGCGCCTGTCGGAGCAAGACCGTTCGACAACCGGGCTGCAAAACCTGCTCATTCCGACGGGCCTGGAATTCGTTCCGCTGAGCGCTTTAGCTGAAGTCGTCGAGACAGATGGACCGAACCAGATTCAGCGGGAGGGAACCCAGCGCAGGATCGTCGTCTACGGCAATGGGGACGGGCGCCGCGACATCGCCGATATCGCTGCCGACATCCAGAAGGCGGTTCGGGAGCTCGATTTTCCGCAAGGCTACACCACCAACCTCGAAGGTGCCTTTCAAGCCCAGCAGCAGGCCTCGTGGCGCATCGGCATTCTGTCGCTGGCATCCCTGACCCTGATCTTCATCGTCCTCTACAGTCGTTACCGATCAACCGCTCTGTCGCTGATCATCATGGGCGGCATACCGCTCGCCCTGATCGGCAGCGTTGCGGCGCTGAAGATCTCCGGCCAACCCTTGTCGGTTGCGTCGATGATCGGCTTCATCACGCTTGCCGGCATTTCGGCGCGTAATGGGATCCTGAAGATCTCGCACTACATCAATCTCGCCATTCATGAGGGGGAGCGTTTTGGAACCGGGCTTGTCGTTCGCGGCAGCATGGAGCGCCTCAGCCCCGTTCTGATGACGGCGCTCTGCGCAGGACTTGCCCTGACGCCGCTTTTGATCGGCGCGGATCAACCGGGCAGGGAAATCCTGCACCCCGTGGCCGTGACGATCTTCGGCGGCCTGCTCAGCGCCACGATCCTCGACACCATCGTGACCCCAATTTTGTTTCTGATGTTCGGCCAGCCGCCGTTGGACCGCCTGGCGGCCGGACATGCCGCAACCTTCACCCCCGCGGAAGCCTATTGAACTCCGCACAAGCCCCGAGGAGCTACCGATGAGAAAATATGCGTTCCTTGCCTTGATCGCTGTGATCGCCGCTGCCCCGAGTTCTGCCACGGCGCAGGCTAAAGGCAGCAACGGCGGTCCCGTCGTCAAGTCGCAAGGACATCCGATCGAGTTTGTCCGCAAGGGCACGGAAATTGTCTTTTATGTGGGCGACGACGATGGTTCTCCGCTGTCGACCAAGGACATGCGGGGGCGCGCAACGATTCAGGACGGCGGCAAGACCGTCACCGTTCCGCTCGCGCCGGCCAACCCCAACCTGATGGCGGGAAAGCTGCAGGCCGAGCTGTCGCCAAAGGCCATTGTGGTGTTTTCCGCGAGTTTGCACGGTCATTCGCTGACGGCGAGATACACTGCGGAATAGTTGGCGCGCAATAGGTGGCCATGATGCAGGCCGATGGCCTGCAAGCGCCTGGATTTCTGGTGAATCGATGGAGACGCGGCGGTCTTGCCAGCCCGGCAGTCAGCGAAGCCCGCCGTTCGTCCGCAGGGATCGCACGAAATCGATCACTGCCAGAATCATGACGCTGACAACAATGATGATGAGCGGAATGGCCTTGATCCAAACCACCAGGATTCCAAGAAATGTCACCACGAGCGCGAGGCCGATGAGTCCGGTGATCGCGTTGGTCATCGCACGTTCCTTTTCTCCGCACCGGGAGCCGATTTCGCCCCGGCGCTCGCGACTTTGCGCCGAGTGCCACGACCGGTGCGTCCGATGGTCCTGACAAGCCAGTGCGCCGTGCGCAGGAGGCGGGCATCGTTGTCGCGGCGGCCGACGAGCTGAACGCCGAGCGGAAGGCCGGTTTCGGAGCTCATCAACGGCAGGCTGATGGCGGGCACGCCGAGATAGGTCCAAAGCGTGCAGAAAATCGGGTTGCCCGTCGTCTCAATTCCGGGCGCCGGGCCCGGCGCTGCGGGCGTCAGGATCGCGTCATATTCGTCAAACATATGGTCCAGCGTCTGATTGAGCGGCGCAATCCCGGACAGTGCGTTGCGATAATCCAGCGCGAGATGCGTGCGGCCGCGCTCGATCGCCTGACGCAGCGGTGTGCTCAGCCTGTCGGCGCCCCGCTGGTAGTCGCGCCGCAGATTGTGCGCCATATCGACTTCCATGATGATGCGGTGCATATCGACGGCCATGTCGAAGCTGGGCCCAAGCTCGACTTCGCTCGACGCGTCACCCAAAACCTCGACGAGCTCGACAAAGGCATCATGCGTCACCGGCTCGGCCTGATCCCAGACCGGAGAGCGCACGAAGGCAAATCGCGGCGGTAACGGCGGCTCGCTCGCCGCGACCGTGGAGAATGGCGGACACGCAACAGACCGGGTGTCCGGATCCTCTTGGTCGAAGCCGGCGAGGGCCTCGGCGAGCAGGGCCACGTCCTCGACGCTGCGCCCAAACACGCCGACATGATCGAGCGTGCGCGACAATTCAAGCGCGCCGGTGCGCGGAATGATGCCGTGCGTGGGCTTGAAACCGACCACGCCGCAGAAGGCGGCGGGACGGATTACCGAGCCGTTGGTCTGCGAGCCGATGGCACCTGGCACCATCAGCGCCGCAACGGCCGCGGCGGAGCCCGAGGACGATCCGCCGGGCGTGTGAGCCGTGTCGTGCGGATTTCGAGTCTTGCCGGGATTGTAGTACGCGTACTCGGTGGTCACCGTCTTGCCGAGGATCACAGCGCCAGCCGCCCGCAGACGCGCCACGGTCGCCGCATCGCGGCGCGGCGTGCGTCCGGCCCACAGATCTGAGCCGAATTCCGTCGGCATGTCGCCGGTGTCGAAGATATCCTTGATGCCGACGGGCACGCCATGCAGCGGGCCTAAAGCCTTGCCGTGCTTGCGATGATCGTCGGCTGCCTCTGCCTGCCGCATCGCGTGGTCGGGATCGAGGAATGCCCACGCATGGATATCGCGATCGACCTCATCGATGCGCCTGAGGCAGTCGCCGACAAGCTCGGTCGAACTGAGGCGGCCATCGCGGATGCCGGTCGCAGCTTCCGTGAGACCGAGCGCGTTGAGACTCATGCGCCGACTTTCTGCGGTTTACCGGGTCCGCTCATCGGGATCCATAGAGATAGGTGGGCAGCCACAATGCGATCTCCGGGAAGATGTAGACCAACGCCATGGTGAGGAAGACGAGGCCGACAAAGGGAAGCGCGCCGGAGAAGATGTCGGTTAGCTTCACCTGAGGCGGCGCCACGCCCTTCAGATAGAAGGCGGCCATCGCGACCGGCGGCGTGTTGAACGCCGTCTGCGTGTTCAGTGCCACCAGGATGCCGAAGAAGATCGGATCGATGCCGTACTGGGGAAGCAGCGGCAGGAAAATCGGCACGAAGATGATGATGATCTCGGTCCATTCCAGTGGCCAACCGAGCAGAAAGATGATCAGCTGGGTCAGCAGCAGGAACTGGATCGGCGAAAGGTCCATCGAGGTGAAGAACTGCTCCACCACCGACTGTCCGCCAAGGACGGCAAACACCGCGGAAAACGTCCACGACCCGATGAACAGGTAGCAAACCATCGCGGTGGCGCGCACGGTCAGATACACGGATTCGCGCAGCATCTCGTAGTTGAGCGAACGATAGGCGGCCGCCAGAACCATGCTCATGAGGGCACCCACCGCGGCCGCCTCGGATGGCGTTGCCAAGCCAAACAGAATCGCGCCGAGCACCGAAACGATAAGCAACGCAAGTGGCAGGAATGACGTGGCAAGTGCCCAGACGACCTTGGACGTCGGCACGTCGGTCTGCTCGCGCGGCAGCTTCGGCGCGAGCGCGGGATTGATGATCGCGCGGGTCATCGCATAGAGGACGTAGAAGCCAGCGAGCAAGAATCCCGGAAAGAACGCGGCCGCATAAAGCTTGACCGCTGAAACGCCGGCGGTCGCCGCATAGACAATCAGGAGAATGCTCGGCGGAATCAGGATGCCGAGGCAGCCACCGGCGCAGACCACGCCTGCCGACAGCTTGGTGTCGTAGCCCGCTCGCAACATCGCGGGCAGGGCCAGCAGGCCCATCAGCGTGACAACGGCGCCGACAATGCCGGTGGCGGTCGCGAACATCGCGCAGGTGATCAGCGTGGCCACCGCAAGCGCGCCCGGCACGTTCTTCATCGACAATTGCAGCGAGTAGAACAGGCGGTCGAGAATGTTTGCGCGCTCGACCAGATAGCCCATGAACAGGAAGAGCGGAACCGCAACTAGAACGTCGCTGGACGTGACCTCGAACGTCTTCTGCACCAGCAGCGTGAAGATGCGATTCTGGAAGAAGTCCTGACCGGGGGTGTAGTAGGCATAGTAGCCGAACGAGACGCCCATCGCCATCAGCGTGAAGGCTATCGGGAATCCGAGCATGATGATGAAGATGAAGAGGCCCAACATCAGCATGCCGAGTTGAGGATCGGTCATGCGCCTGGTCCCTTCTCGCGCTGCGGCTCAACCGCCTGCTGCTGATGCTCGCGGATGACAAGGCTCTCGGTTTCTTCCACGTCGTGCAGGCGTTGCGGCCATCGGCCGGTGCGGATGCAAAGCACACAGCGAATGATTTCGGCGATCCCTTGCAGGAACAGAAGGAAGCCGGTGAGCGGGATCAGCGCCTTCAGCGGAAACACCGGCACGCCGGCCGGACTGAAGATGCTGACCTCGCGGAACCGCACCGACATCTGGGCGTAATTCCAGCCCGCATACATCAGCGCCCCGATCGCCGGCAGGAAGAACAGGATATACAGGACGAGGTCCATCGTTGCCTGGGTGCGCGGCGACCAGAGGCGGTAGACCACGTCGGCGCGGACATGGCCGTTGCGCGAGAGCGTATATGCGCCGGCCATCAGAAACATCGCGCCATAGGTGATGTAGCTGATGTCGAAAGCCCAAGTGGTCGGCGCACGCAGCACGTAGCGCACGAACACCTCGTAGCTGACACTCAGCGTAAGGACGAGAATCAGCCATGCAAACGCCTTGCCGACCCACGTGCTCAGCTCGTCGATGAAGAACAGAAATTTCGTCATGCGAGCCGAACTCGCTGCGAGCAATACATCCGGACGTCCCCCTAATTCTTGGGCGGCGCTTCGATCGCGCCGCCCCTCTATACGGCCTCACGCCAATCGCGCCGCGACAGTCCTCAGACCTTGAGCACGCCAGGAAAGTGATGCTCGAAGGCGCCGCGGTAGTCCGTCGCGTTATTCGTGTTGTAGTAGACCACGCGGCGCACCCATTCCTTCTGCGAGTCCATGACTTTCTTCATGAACGGATCGGAGCCGAGCTGGGCGATCAGGCCGTCCCATGCCTTGATCTGCGCGTCGAACACCGACTTCGGCGTCCGCGCGACGTTGACCTTGTCCTTGTTAATCAGCTCCTGCAGGTCCTTCGAATAATAATCCATGGCTTTCCATTCGTTGGCGGAGGACACAGCTTCGGCGGCGTACTGCAGGATCGCCTGCTGTTCCTTCGGCAGCGCGTTGAATTTCGTCCGGTTGAACATGATCTCGAAATATTCCGTCGCCTGATGATGGCTGCCCATCATGTAGTTCTTGGCGACATCCTGCGCGCCGAAGCGCCGGTCCGAGGTCGGATTGTTGAATTCGAACCCGTCGATCACGCCGCGCTCCATCGCGGGCACGATCTCGCCACCGGGTAGCTGCGCGACGGATGCACCCATCGCCTGGAAGAGATCGGCGGCCAGCCCCACCGTGCGATATTTCAAGCCTTTGAGGTCATCCGCGCTGGTGATGGGCTTCTTGAACCAACCGAGCGGCTGGGTCGGCATCGGCATGGCGAAGAAGCTCTTGATGTTGACGTTCATGATCTTGGTCTGGAGCTCCTCAAACAGCTCCTTGCCGCCGCCGTTGTGGATCCAGCCGAGGCCTTCGTTGGCGTTGAAGCCGAACACGGGGCCTGTACCGAACAGCGAGGCGGCCTTGTGCTTGCCGTACCAGTAGACAGTAACCGTGTGTGCGGCGTCGATCTGGCCGCCATGAACGCCATCGAATACCTGGAACGGATGCACGACCGAGCCGCCGACCAGATAGTCGATGCGCAGTCGACCTCCGGCCATCTCGTTGACGCGCTTCACATAGTCTTCGGCCATTTCGTTGAAGACATCGGCCTTGCCCCACGAGCCCTGCATCTTCAGGACCGCCGTTTGCGCGCGGCTGACTTGCGGCATGGCGATGGTGGCAGCGCCGGCGGCGCCGGCCGTCAGCAAGAATTTGCGACGAGTGGTTCTGATCTTTTCAGACTTTACAGTCATGGACGTCCTCCCTGGCGGCTTCGTTGTTCGAACGCGTTTCGGTGCGCGTCGATGACCGCTGGAGGTAGGCCGCATTCCAGCGACTTTGATCGAAGTTTGGACGTATTGCCGGCATCCGACAAGCTACCCGATGTCGCATTCCTTAGTCTTAGGCGATCCCATTCGAGCGTTCAGTAGTGAGATACTCACGGGCCTGTCGCGGCGCAGCAAAGATGAAGGCGAACGTCTGCATCGCGGCGTTCGCATGTTGAGTCTCGACGGGAATGTTGTGGCCGAGCCGGCTGACCGTCACGAGACCATGCCAACTCCAGTCGCCGGATGTGTGGAAGTCATCGAGATCACGGCATAGGCCAATGACCTTCCAAAGATCGGAGGAGGCGGAAACGCTCGGCGCAAGCTCCCGCACGATGTGGAGCACAAACCGCGGGTGACAGCGGGGCTGGCCGCCGGCAGCCCGCTCCTGGGCTGTCGGTCGCGGTTTAGTTGCCGTGAGCGGTCGGGCCCATGACAGGAGGCGGTATCGGCCTAGTCCGATTTCGTACCCCGCCGGGCTTCCCCTCCGCGCCGGCATGCCCTATGACGCTGCAACGCAAAAATCCCCCAAAAGACAGTCATGATCCGCCTCGACAACGTCAGCAAGCAAGCCGGCCACCAGATCCTTTTCATTGAAGCCTCCGCGGCCCTCAACAAGGGGGAGAAGATCGGCCTTGTCGGGCCGAACGGCGCCGGCAAGACCACGCTGTTCCGGATGATCGCCGGTGAGGAACTGCCCGACGAGGGGCAGGTTTCGACCGATCGCGGTATCACCATCGGCTATTTCAACCAGGACGTCGGCGAGATGTCGGGCCGCAGTGCCGTGGCCGAGGTGATGGACGGGGCCGGCCCCGTCAGCGAGGTCGCGGCCGAGCTGCGCGAGCTCGAGGCCGCCATGGCCGATCCTGACAAAGCCGACCAGATGGACGAGATCATCACCCGCTACGGCGAGGTGCAGCACCGTTTCGAGGAGCTCGACGGCTACGCGCTTGACGGCCGCGCGCGCGAAGCGCTGTCCGGCCTCGGCTTCAGCCAGGAGATGATGGACGGCGACGTCGGAAAACTCTCCGGCGGCTGGAAGATGCGCGTAGCGCTGGCGCGTATTCTTTTGATGCGCCCGGACGTGATGCTGCTCGACGAGCCGAGCAACCATCTCGATCTCGAAAGCCTGATCTGGCTGGAAAAATTCCTGCACGATTACGAAGGCACGCTGCTGATGACTTCGCATGACCGCGAGTTCATCAACCGCGTGATCTCAAAAGTGATCGAGATCGATAGCGGCTCGCTCACCACCTATACCGGCGACTACGAATTCTACGAGCAGCAGCGCGCGCAGAACGAGAAGCAGCAGCAGGCGCAGTTCGAGCGCCAGCAGGCGATGCTCGCCAAGGAGATCAAGTTCATCGAGCGCTTCAAGGCGCGCGCCTCGCATGCCGCCCAGGTGCAGAGCCGGGTGAAGAAGCTCGACAAGATCGAGCGGGTCGAGCCGCCGCGCCGCCGCCAGAGCGTGGCATTCGATTTTCCGCCGGCACCGCGTTCGGGCGAGGACGTCGTGGCGCTCAAGAACGTGCACAAGGGTTACGGAGCCAAGCGCATCTATGACGGGCTCGATTTCATGATCCGGCGCAGGGAGCGCTGGTGCGTGATGGGCGTCAACGGCGCCGGCAAGTCGACGCTGCTCAAGCTCGTTGCGGGCGCGAGCGAGCCGGACCAGGGCACGGTGGCGGTCGGCGGCAGCGTCAAGATGGGCTATTTCGCCCAGCACGCGATGGACCTGCTTGACGGCGAGCAGACGGTGTTTCAATCGCTCGAATACGCGTTTCCGACCGCGGGGCAGGGAAGCCTGCGCGCGCTCGCCGGCTGCTTCGGCTTCTCCGGCGACGACGTCGAGAAGCGCTGCCGCGTGCTGTCAGGCGGCGAGAAGGCGCGGCTGGTGATGGCCAAGATGCTGTTCGACCCGCCGAACTTCCTCGTGCTGGACGAACCGACCAACCATCTCGACCTCGCCACCAAGGAAATGCTGATCACGGCCCTTTCGGATTTCGAGGGCACCATGCTGTTCGTCTCGCATGACCGGCATTTCCTGGCGACATTGTCGAACCGGGTGCTGGAGCTGACACCGGAAGGCATCCACCAGTTCGGCGGCGGCTACACGGAATATGTTGCGCGCACCGGGCAGGAGGCGCCGGGGTTGCGGTCGTAATTGGGGGGCGGGTAGCCCGGATGGAGCGCAGCGCAATCCGGGATTCGTGCCACACGGGCAGTCGTGCGATGCGGATGGTCGCCCCGGATTACGCTTCGCTCCATCCAGGCTACGAAGTGCAGGTCGTTGGACCCGTAGCCCGGATGAAGCTCAGCGCAATCCGGGATTCGTGCCACATGGGCAGTCGTGCGATGCGGATGGTCGCCCCGGATTACGCTTCGCTTCATTCGGGCTACGAAGTGCAGGTCGTTGGACCCGTAGCCCGGATGAAGCTCAGCGCAATCCGGGATTCGTGCCACATGGGCAGTCGTGCGATGCGGATGGTCGCCCCGGATTACGCTTCGCTTCATCCGGGCTACGAAGTGCAGGTCGTTGGACCCGTAGCCCGGATGAAGCTCAGCGCAATCCGGGATTCGTGCCACACGGGCAGTCGTGCGATGCGGATGGTGGCCCCGGATTACGCTTCGCTCCATCCAGGCTACGAAGTGCAGGTTGTTGGGCCCGTAGCCCGGATGAAGCGCAGCGCAATCCGGGATCAGTCTCCACGTTCGCCGAAATTGCCTGTGATCTCGCCAACGCCTCCCCAATCGGGAGCGAGCATACCAGCCCGAACGTAGCGATGGAGCGATGAGTACGGCCAATCGACCGGTGACGCGACGAGCCCGTGCTTGACCGGATTATAATGAATGTAATCGGCGCATCGTTCGAAATCCGCATCGTCGCGGACGGTGTGCTCCCAGAAACGCTTTTGCCACAAAGCGAATTCGCCACGGTCGTTGCGGGAGATCGGGGCGCCGGACGACGCCAGCCGGTGAGTGAATAGGCTCTTGATCCGCCGCCATCTCCCGGAGAAGTCAGCGTCTTCGTCCGGGAGCGTCATGATGACGTGCAGGTGATCGGGCAGGATCACGATCGCGTCGATCTCGAATGGTCGTTCGGCCCGTGTGACGCGGAATGCGCCGCGCAGTTGGTCGACATGATCGATCAGCGCGGACGATGTTCGATCGTCCAGCGTCACGGTGAAGAAGAAGGTGCCGCCGGGAAGAAGATTGCGCCGATAGCGAACCATGCAGACCGTCCCGGATTACGCTTCGCTTCATCCGGGCTACAACCACATCGAGAGATTTGCAATCAATTCGCTCGCTTGAACGCCCCGGCCGCCCTCGCTACGCTTTTGAAAAAAAAGGGAGTGAAACGGCGATGAAGCAACTCCGGATCGGCGAGATCACCATCGACGCCGTGATCGAGCGGGAGGGGCCGTGGCGGCGGCCGCGGGATTTCTTCCCGGCCTATGACGAGGGCGTGTTCGGCCGTCATCTGCCGACGATGGAGGCCGAGGTGTTCGACGCCGCGCGCGGCATGATGGTCATCACCTACCAGACCTTTGTGGTGCGCACGCCGCGCTACACCATTTTGGTCGATACCTGCACCGGCGAGGACAAGGGCCATCCGCCGCCGTTCGATTTTCCGGGCAAGGAGCGCTGGCGCAACGAGCTGTTCGCGCTCGGCATCGGTTTTGAGCAGATCGACTACGTGTTCTGCACGCATCTGCATATCGATCACACCGGCTGGAACACGAGTTTGCGCGACGGCCGCTGGGTGCCGACATTTCCGAATGCGAAATACGTCTTTCACAAGGGTGAATACGCGGCCTGGGAAGCGGAGAACGCCAAGGGCAGCAATCCGCCCGGCAGCGTGTTTCGCGACAATTGCCTGCCGATCGTCGAAGCGGGGCAGGCGCTCTTGGTCGACGATGATTACGCGCTCGACGACACCATCACGCTGACGCCGACGCCGGGACATTCGCCCTGTCATTGCTGTGTGAACATCTTTTCGAAGGGCCAGCGCGCGGTGGTCGCGGGCGACCTCATGCATCACCAGATCCAGTGCCGCGAGCCGGACTGGTCGGCGAAGCCGGATTGGGACCCGAAGCAGTCGGCGCTCTCGCGGCGAAAATTCTTCGCCTCCGTGGCGGACACCGACACGCTGATTTTGCCGGTTCATTTCCCGGCGCCGACGGCGGGGCTGATCAAGCCGCTGGGCGACGCGTTTGATTACAAGTTCAAGCGGGAGTGAACCTCTTCACCTCGCCCCGCTTGCGGGGAGAGGTCGAATTTGCGCGAAGCGCAAATTCGGGTGAGGGGGACTCTCCTCGGGCTCAGCTGTCACCGCCCCACGGAGACTCCCCTCACCCCAACCCTCTCGGGGCGAGGGGGTAGATCGAGCGCGCCTTACGCGCTGACCTCGCACTTCTTCATAAAGCTGTTCTTGGCAGCGCCGGCGAGCGGCTTGCCGTCGGCGCTGACGGCCTTGGGCGTGCAGGCGTCGGCCTTGCACTTCTTCAGGAACGAGGTCTTGGCGGCGCCGGCGAGCGGCTTGCCGTCCTTGCCGACCGCCTTGCTCTCGCAGGTTTCTTGCGCGAAGGCCGAGCCTGCTGCAAAGGTGGCAACGATTGCAGCCAGGAAAATCCGCTTCATCATGGGTGTCTCCGTAAACCAGAAATGGCGGAGAGATTGGAGCCGGGAATCGTGGCGCAATCAAGCTGGATGAGGGCCTGCCGTCCGGTCCGGCTGGCGATTTTTTCGAGTGGGAGTTGGCAACAGGCTCGCTTCCTGTTGCACTGCTCGCTGACCGCGGCGGGCAATGCTGCTAGGCTTGGCCAGCTCAGCTGGATGGAGCATCGTGATGGACGCCGTGATCCCGAAACACTGGGAAGCCGCCGATCAGCATTCGCACCTGGTTCGGCCGCAAGACATGGAATGGCAGACGACGCGCTTTCCGGGGTGCGAGGCCAAGACGCTGCTGTTCGATCGCCGCACCGGCCTGATGACCGCCTTGATGCGATTTGCGCCGGGATCGGTGCTGCCGGATCACGAGCATGTCGGCATCGAGCAGAGCTGGGTGATCGAAGGCGCACTCGTCGACAAGGAGGGGCCGGCCAAGGGCATCGCCTGCAAGGCCGGCGAATTCATCTGGCGCGAGGCAGGCAGCCGGCATGCCGCCTGGTGTCCGGACGGGGCCCTGATCCTCGCGATCTTCCAGGTGCCGAACAAGTTCTTCGAAGCCGACGGCCGCGTGGTCGACGCCGCCGGCCAGGATTGGGACGAGACTTGGGGGCACACCGGCGCAGAGGGAACGCGGAGCGCGCGATAGGCCCCTCTGCACAGTCTAAACCTTGCCGCCGATGCTTCTGATGAGCATGGCGACCTGAACGGCGATCAAGCGCCGCATCTCCTTGCCGCTCCTGGCTGTTTCCCGCAGTCCGCGCATGCCGAACACGAGGCAGCGCGCCAAAACTTCGGGCTCGTCCGCTCCCCTTGCGGACCGCACCTGATCGCCGATGAGCTCGACGACCAGGGACTGGAAATTGTCATAGACCTGTCGGACTGCGGGGAAGCGGAGGTCGAAGAGATCGGCCGAATCCGGATGCGCCTCGACCAGGTCGAAGCCATGACATCCCCAGGATTTGCAAGCGTGGAGCAGCTTGGCGTGAAGCCCGTCGAGGCGGGCGATCGCGGCCCTGATCTCGCGATGCTTCTGCTCGTCCATTCCCTGGATGACTGCCGCGAACACCGCGTCCTTGTCGGGGAAGAGCAGGTAGAGCGCGGGCCGCGATATCCCCGCCTCAGAGGCGATGTCGCCCATCGTTGTTCGGGCGTAGCCGTAGCGCGAAAAGACCGTGGTCGCAGCCGCGACGGCAAGCTGTTCTTTCGAGGCGCGGGATTGAACCATGATCTCCCCATCAATCGTTCGCATCTTGACAAAATTTCGATAATTGTCAATTTGTCATGATTAGGAAAAGCAAGAGGGTGTTGCGAGATGAACGACGAAGCGCGACTGAGGACGTGGAACGCCTATCAGGCCGCATGGGGGCCCGTTGAGGAGAGCGAACGGCGTCGGCTGCTCGAACAGAGCGTGGCCGCCGATTGCGTGTACACGGATCCGGGTTCGCAGGTGGCGGGGCGGGAAGCCTTGATGGCCCGCATCGGGCAGACGCAGCAAAAATTTCCGGGCGCCTACTTCAGGAACGACAGCTTCCTCGAACACCACGAGCAGGCGCTTTTCCGCTGGACCATGTACGACGGCGCCGGCCGCGTCTTCGTCAAGGGCGAGAGCTTCGGCCGCTTTGGCGAAGATGGTCGCCTGGTTCAGGCGACGGGCTTCTTTGAGGTGGCGGCGGCCAACGGCTGATCGTCCGCTGCCGCTTGAGATGGGTCCGCCGTGTCTCGGCTCTGCGTCAGGTCCCGCGCGCCAGCAGGGCCTTGAAGTCGGCTCGCGCGCGCTGCGCCTCGGCACGCGCCACGTCCGAGGCGTCGCCCATGCCGAAATAGCCGTGGATCAGGCCGGGGCCCTCGTGATGCTTGACCCGCACGCCGGCGGCCTCCAGCGCCCGCGCATAGGCAGCGCCCTCGTCGCGCAGGGGATCGAACCAGGCGGTGGTCACGACCGCGGGTGCAAGGCCTGCAAGTGAGGCGGCCCGCAGCGGCGAGACACGCCAGTCCAGGGCATGGCCGGGATCGGCGAGATAATGGCCGCAAAACCATTCCATCGTGGCACGCGTCAGAAAGTAGCCCTCGGCATTCTCGGCGCGTGAGGGATAGCGCGCGTTCTCGCGCACGTCGGCGTAAGCGCCGAGGATGTCGGTCACGGGGTAGACCAGCAATTGCGCGGCGAGCTTGATGCCAGCATCGCGGCAGGCGATCGCAGTGGTCGCGGCGAGATTGCCGCCGGCGCTGTCGCCGGCAACGCCGAGGCGTTTTGCGTCGCCGCCAAATTCCGCGACGCGGTCAAAGATATCACTCACGGCGTCGAAGGCGTCCTCGAACGCGCCCGGAAAGCGCGTCTCCGGCGGGCGGCGATAGTCGACGGAGATAACGACGGCGCCGGTTTCGATCGCAAGGTTGCGCGCCTGCCGGTCATGGGTCTCGAGGTCGCCCGCGACCCAGCCGCCACCGTGAAAGAACACCACGGTTGGCGCGGGCGTGCTGCCGATCCGGTAGACGCGTGCAGGAAGCGGGCCGGCGCCACCTTTCACCTTGATGTCCTCGACGCTGGCGACGGGCGGCGGCGGGATGGCGGCGCGCGAAGCAGCCAGTGCGCGCAAGGAATCGCGGGCGCTCTGTGGCGTCATGACCGTGGGATCGCGCATCGGCATGAGCGGAATGATCTGGGCGATGACGGGATCGAGTGGCGCGGCCATGGTTGCGGTCCTCCAGGGTTCTTGGTCTTGCTTGCCGCTTAGCATAGATTTTGCGCGCCGCATCGGCAACCGGCCGTGTCGTCAGGCCGGTGGATGAAGGGCGGGGAGGCTTTAGAGGGTGGAATTCGAAACGCTGGTCTAGTCATGCCGCAGCGTGCGTGGCTTCAAGAACGAGCCGGGTCGATCTCGGTGCGCCCTGTTGCGGCATCGTGCTCGCGGCGCGGGACCGCGGTCTCGGCTCTGTCACCAACGGGCAGGGCATCATGCGCTCCGACATCGTGCGCGAGGTCGCGAAAAATTCCGGAGGACGAGATGATCATGACCTGCGTCGCGATGGGCTATCCCGACGACGACTCGCCGCGAACGCCGTTCGCTCGGACCGCGAGCCTAACGAAGAGTTCGTGCGCTACGTGGGTTTTGCCGATTAGCATGATGAAGAGGAGATTATTCTCTCGCAAATTTTTTGGTGCGGAGTCGTTCGCGGCCTCTTGCAATCTCGAAGATGCGGGAGGAACAATATGCAGACTGAGAGGTTTGTTGCTGGCGCGAGGGAATTGACATGCGGCGGCTGGCTAGCCTGGTTCGATGGTTCTTCGGCCCGCGGCTGCGGCGCCCCATCGAGGCTGATCCAAGTCTTCCTTTCACACCCGAAGAGTTCGGCCGGCTGATTCGCAGCGGCCGGCATGAGGACATGAAGCTGCTGGCCGACGGCCTGGCCTGCCGGTCCATCCCGCACCGCGCCAGCCATCGCGCGACCCATTAGGGTGCGTTCGAGACGGGTCTGTCGCGCTCACCGCGTGAGCGCGACCTGCTTGAATGAGTGGACCAGAGCCTTCTCCAGCTTCCCATTCATCCCGCACAAGACGTTGTAGGCCTCCGCGCGCGGCATGGTCGGCTTGTAGTGCCGGCGCTCGATCAGCGCCGCGAAGATGTCCGAGATGGTCAAAATCCGCACGATGTCGCCAATGCTCTCGGCGCAGAGCGCATCGGGATAGCCGCTGCCGTCGAGGTACTCGTGATGATGACGAACGGCATCGAGAATTTCCGGTGAAATCTTGTCGTGCCCTTTCAGAAACGCGTGGCCCGCGGCTGGATGGGTCTCGATCAGGGCACGTTCCTCCGCATCGAGGCGGCCCGGCTTGTCGAGAATGGCCAGCGGAATCTGCGCCTTGCCGATGTCGTGGAACATGGCTGCCGAGTACAGACGCTCCAGATCGGCTCTTCCGACACCGAGGCTCAGGCCGAAGTCGATGGCGAGGCCGGTCACGAGCAGGCAGTGCTGATAGGTTCCCTCGTGGTGGCGCCGTACCGTCGAGAGCCATTCCGAAAGACCTCGCTCGGTTATGCGATCGGCGATCTGGCGGCCGGCCTCCTTGGTGCCGTCTATGTCAAGAGGTTGGCCCAGGGTCACAGCCGTGAACATCGATGCGACAGCGGTCGCCGCCGCCTCGACGGCGTTGTCGGACCGTGACATCCCGCCCGGCGCGGCGGAGGACGGATTCGCCGGATCGCACAGCGCAGACAGTAGTTTGGGCCGGTTGATCGTACCGGACAGGACGTGCGTCGCCCCGAGCGCGTAGGCTTGCGAGATACCGACGTGAGAGCTGTGCTCGAGGAGAAATATCCGCTTCTTCGCCTTGGCGAGCTTGCCAGCCCGTCTCTTGAGGGCGGCGATATTGTCGACGTCGCGCAGGTCCGCGCGGATGACGATGGCGGCGGGCACCTGCGACAGCTTGGCTTCGGCGTCCAGCCGTTCGCCGGCGATGGCGAAACGGTCCTCAAGGATCGTGCAGACGCCGGCCAGCCTGTCGGACGTATCCGCCAGCACATGCACGAAGGAGCGGGCCGCTTCCTTCTCGCGGATGCCGTCCGCGTTGACGGGGCTGAGGATGGTTCGCGCGTTCTGCACGGCTCGACCTGGACTATCGTGGATTGCAATAATTGGGATGAATTGTTGGCCTATTTGCTTCGGGCGACGGTCTGCGTAGCAGCCGAGGGTGCGCTCGCCGGCTTCTTTTTGCCGTCAGCGGTGACGAAGTGAATGCCGGCCGTGGTGCCATCGATCCAGACCAACTCGCAGCGCCGATAGGCGAGCCCGGTCGACGACAGCAGCATGAAGAATTCCTTGGCCTGCAGCACGTCCAGCGTGCCCTCGACCTCGACCTTTGCGCCTGTCTGCGACACGTCGAGCAGAACGCAGCTGCGCCGCCATGTGCCGTCAGAGCCCATCAGATTGACGGCCTGCCTGTGGTCCATCCGCACGCGCGCCGCTTTGCGGCCGTCGAACTTCATCGGCTACCCCCCGTTTTTGCGCCGCGATCTCGCCGACTGCTCTCCTTGACGCTTGCGGCGATTTCCCCCCATCGCACCGTCCACTGACTGGTCGACAGAAGCAGCGTCTCGAAAACGTGTTGTGCGCGTTCGCGCTCGGTAAAGGAAAGCCTGGTGCCGCTGCGGTTGCTCAGGATGGCAAGCGTGGTCTGCCAGTTCAGCCGCGACGCCCGGCAGGCCATCACCAGGCCTTCGCAATCGCCGTCGGTCATGACGTGCTCGACGATCTCGATGGGGGTCCCCGAAAGCACCGACAAGGCGGTGAA
Source organism: Bradyrhizobium sp. CIR18 (assembly GCF_014198295.1). NCBI lineage: Bacteria > Pseudomonadati > Pseudomonadota > Alphaproteobacteria > Hyphomicrobiales > Nitrobacteraceae > Bradyrhizobium > Bradyrhizobium sp. CIR18. The sequence continues at coordinate 52,186 of NZ_JACIHF010000001.1, forward strand.
CAAATTGGCGGTCTCGCCGCGGATCGCGAAGCGGTTCACCGCAGAATCGTTGAGCTTGCCGATGCGGTTGAGCGCGACGATCTCCGGCCGTGCGCTTGCATAGCCGGCCGCGCTAGGCAGCTTGGGCACGATCGGCGCTGCCGCTCGAGGACACGAGACGGTGGAAGCCTTTGGCTCCGCGCGAGCGTCGGGGGCCGGCGAGGCCGGCAGCAATTTCCGCAGGACCGGATCTGGCGTGCCTGGTCTGAGCGCCAGGGCCTTCGTGAGTTCGTCATCGCTTGCGCACGTTTCAACGAGCGCGACGTAGGCGGCATCGGAGAACCGCGCCCCTGCGTTGCTGATCAGCGCAAGGTGAACGGCGCGGCCGCCGCGCTTGATGAGCGTCTCGGTCAATCGGGGTTCGATGCGCGCTCGGACAGCGATCGCGAGTTGCTGCGGTCCGCCGCTCGAAATCGCGATTGTTTCGAGATCGGACGTGGAGAGCGCCTGCGATTTGAGCAGAACGGGGCAGGCCACGCCGGGATCGTCGTGTAAGGCAAGACGTTGCAGGGTCTTCGGCGGAGCCACTTTGAGCTCGGCAAGCGCCGCGCCGAGTTGAATCAATGCGCTGGCCTCGACCCGCTCCGTCAATCGAAGCAGGACGCCGTCGACCACACTGGCCAGCAATTCCTGAGGCCGGTCGCGGCTGCCGGTGAGCAGCTGCAAAATGCCTTCGAGGATGCGAGCGCAGCGGTCCAGCGGGCAAGTTGCGACCGCATCCTCCAACTCGACCAAAATATCAGCAGGCGAATTTGCCATCATGGCAGGAGCCTGAAATAAAATAGCTATACGATTTAACGAGCTTTATTGGGCCTCAAAGATGTTAATTTTTAATTTTGAGAATTAAATCCCAGAGTATTATACACCGCGGCATTTCGGGAAATGCTATCGAAAATCGGCAAGGCTCGACGTCCCGGCTTGTCCTTTCAGTTGGACCCTTCCCAATTGATCAGGACACGTTAGGATTGATTCTTCAGGTCCGACGAGAAACCAAAAAGGGGAAGCGGATCGGCACCGTTGCCGGATGCGCGTCGATTGCGACACCGGGTTTCGTATTTTCATGAACAGCATTGATGACGTGCCCAGGCTGGCACTCAAGACATTTCGTTTTTCAGACGTCGACGAATTTCGAAGCGCCATACGCGGGCTGAATTTCGAGTTCACGCCTTTCGTACGGAAGATTTCGTCTGAGCAGACAATTCTGTCGTTGCCCGGGTGCGACGTGAATTTGACGTGCGCGTTTCCCCGGGTCGTTGATGCACAGCTCGTCGGGAATTGCACGGCGATCGGCTTCACGATGGACGACCTCAACGTCCCCATTCGCTTCAATGGCTCGCAACGTGCGCGCCCGGCCGTGGTCATCGGCAGCGGCGGCGCGGCCTACACCGTCATCGAGGAGGTGCAGCGGCAAATCGCCTCAGTGGTTTTCAGCCCGGAGGTGAGGGACCGCGGCTGGCCCAGAGCTTCCCAGACCTTCAAGATTTTCGAAACGAGTGCCGCTGGCCTGGACCGGCTGCGCAGTGTGGTGCGTGAGGTGCTGGCCGCGGCCTCAGAGCCCGTCGAGGCGTCAGATCTCCCGGTCAAGGCAAGAGCAATGAAGGAATCCCTGCTCGCGGCCGTCGACCACGTGTTGGGAGATGTCGTTTCGGTCCGCTGGACGCTGCGCCCCAATGACGAGCGGAACTTCAGGATGTTCCGGGATATCAGTGCGCTACTGTCCGATGACCTCTCGCAGCCGATCTACAGCGAGGAGATTGCCCGCAAGCTCGGACTGTCCGTCCGCACCATGCACGACGTCATCCGCCGCTATCGCGGCATGAGCCTGCACCGTTACTTGCGCCTGCGCCGGCTGTGGCTGGTGCGCCGACGGCTGCTCGCCGGCGCCGACAGCGTCAAGGCGGTGGCGCTTGCGTTCGGCTTCTGGCATCTCAGCGATTTCTCCCGAAGTTACCGCGACCAGTTTGGCGAGACGCCGTCGCAAACGCTGGAGCGCGGACGCGGGCGATAGTTGACGGATCGAGTAGGGCCGGACGCCGGTTTTGTGCTACCATCCGGCCATGAGCAATCGCATCCTCGTCCTCTACGGTTCCTACCGTTCCGACCGCATGGGCATCCGCCTTGCGAATTTCGTCATCAACCGGCTGCGCGCGCGGGGCGACGATGTCACCTTGATCGACGCCAAGGCGATCGGCCTGCCGATGCTCGATCGCATGTACAAGGAGTATCCGAAGGGGTCGGCACCCGAAGCGTTGGAGATTCTGGCCGGACAGATCCGCGACGCCGACGGATTCGTCTTCGTCACCGGCGAGTACAATTGGGGCATCCAGCCCGGCCTGAAGAATCTCACCGACCACTTCCTCGAAGAGTGGTTCTGGCGACCGGCCGCGATCGTGAGCTATTCCGCCGGCCGCTTCTCGGGCGCGCGCGCCGCGACCGCCTGGCACGGCACGCTGTCGGAGATGGGCATGGTGGTGGTGTCGAGCACCATCGGGGTCGGCCCGATCGCACAGACATTGTCGGCCGACGGCGAGCCGATCGGTGATGGCGGCAAGGCCCTGGAGCGCGCGTTCCCGCGCTTTGCCGACGATCTCGCCTGGTGGATCGAGGCGGCGAAGGCGCAGCGGGCGCGCAAGGCGCCGCCTTATTGAACTTGTCTACGCCGCCCTGACTTCGCCGAGGAAGCGGTCGAACTGGCCGGCGAGATCGCGCGACTGGGTCGAGAGCTGCTCGGCGGCGCCGAGCACTTCCCTTGCGGCCGCGCCGGTATCGTCGGCGGCCCGCTGCACGCCTGCGATGTTGGTGTTCACCTCCTGGGTGCCGCGGGCGGCCTCCTGGACGCTGCGGGCGATCTCCTTGGTCGCCGAGCCCTGCTCCTCGATCGCTGCGGCGATCGCGGTGCCGATCTGGTCGATCTCGCCGATGACGTCGGCCACGTTGCGGATCGCGGCCACTGTCTCGTCGCTCGCGGTCTGGATCGCCGTGATCTGCTCGGAGATTTCGGTGGTGGCCTTGGCGGTCTGGCCCGCCAGCGATTTCACCTCGGAGGCGACCACGGCAAAGCCGCGGCCGGCCTCACCGGCGCGGGCGGCCTCGATGGTCGCGTTCAGCGCGAGCAGATTGGTCTGCTCGGCAATGCTCTGGATCAGCGTGACGACGTCGCCGATCTTCTGCGCGCCCTCGGCGAGGGTGCGTGCGGTGTCGCCGGTGCGGCGGGCGTTCTCGACGGCGCGGGCCGCGATCTCGGTGGATTGAGCGACCTGACGACCAATCTCGGAGATCGAGGAGGTCAGCTCCTCGGTGGCGCTGGCGACGGTCTGCACGTTGGTCGAGGTCTGCTCCGAGGCTGTGGCGACGACCGCGGCCTGGCTGTTGGTCTGGGCCGCCGTCGAAGTCATCGACTGGGCCGTGCTTTCCATGGTCGAGGAGGCCCGGGACAGGCCGCCGACGAGCTCGGTGACCTTGGCCTCGAACGCGCGGGTGAGTTCGTCGAGCGCCTGGGCGCGGCGCATCTTGCCGTCGTTCTCGGCCTGCTTCTCGGCCGCGAGCCGGTCGGCCCGGATCATGTTGTCCTTGAAGACCTGGACGGCGGCAGCCATCGCCCCGATCTCGTCGGAGCGCTCGGCGCCCGGGATGCTGTCCGCAACCTCGCCCTCGGCAAGCCGCGACATCCGGCTCGTCAGGCCGACGATCGGCGCGCAGACGCGGCGGCGAACCATCACGATGAGGCCGACGCTCGCGACGAGCACGGCGGCAAGGCCTGCAAGCGCGATGGTGAAGCTGGTGCGCGCGGCCGAGGAGGCGCCGGCGAGGATCTGCTCGGCATTGTCATAGAACGCGTCGCGGACCTCGATGATGGTGCCGAGGCCGCGCTGCGTGGCGGCGTAATAGGTGTCCATATCGTGTTCGTACTTGCCGCTGACGGCGCCGTCCTTGACGAGCTTGAGCTCGCGGCCGAATTCCTCGACATAGATCGAATTGAACTTTTCCAGTGCGGTGGCGACGTTCGCCGGCGTTGCCGGATTGCCGCGCAACTCCAGAAGGGCCATCACGAGTTGGTCGTTGCGGCCCTGCGAGCGGCCGATGTCGGCCTTCTCGGCATCGGTCGCCGGCTTCTTGCCGCCGACGAGGTTCTTGTGCAGGCTCGAGTTGAAGCCGCCGACGTCGCGTAGCGTCATGGCGGTATTGGCGTAGCTGGCCTGCCGGTAGGCGTCGCCGTTCAGGATCGCCATGCGGCGGACCTGCTCGTTCAGCAGCGCGGTCACGCCGCTGTTGAGCACGGCATTGTCTGCGACGATCTTCTTGGCTGCGTCCTTGCGGGTCTCCGCCGGCCCGGTGAGCGCCTTGTCGATGGCCTCGCGCAAGGCGGTGAATTTCGCATTGATGCCATCGATGTTGCTGCCGACGCTGTTGCCGTCGTCGAACGAGCCGGGCAGCTTCTTGCGCAGCGCGTTCATCCTGTCGCGGGCGCCGTCGGTCTGCTTGCGCAGCTTGTTCTGTTCGGCGAGCAGTGCAGGGTCGATCGTGGCGGGGCCGTAGAGGATGTTGGTGGAGAAGCCGCGCTCGGGGTTGAGATAGCGCGGGATGTCGCTGGCGGCGCGGACGATCGCCAGGCGGCCTTGCGCCTCGCCGATCCGCTCCATCGTCTGGTACTTGGTCACGGCGACGTAGACGGCGAGGCCGCCGCCCACGGTCGAGAGCGAGACGATGGCGGTGGTCAGCAGCGTTCCGATTTTCATGATCTGTCCGGCAATTGGCGCGGGGAGAAAGATATTCTCCGGAAAATAGACAGACCGTATTAATCGCGGGTTTACGCTGGTGGGTGCCGCGGGTGCGCGCCTGGCTTAGCGACCGAGGGTGGCAAGGATTTCCAGCGTCGAGGCGTCGCGTTCGCCTGCGAAATAGCGGGCGAGCGCCTCGCCGAACACGGGCTCATCGGAGACCGCGCCGAACAGCGTCATCGACGAGCGGAATTTGGAATCGTCCGGCGCGCCGAGGATCGCGTTGATGCTCCGGCCCTGAACCGCGAGCACCAGCCCGGTGCATTCGATCAGGCGCGCCCCGAGCACGGGATGGGCGAGATAGGCCTTGGCCTCCGCGGGGGAGCCGATGGCGTAGCGCTGCGACATGGCGCTGAAGCCGAGGCCGGCGATCTGAGGGAAGACGAACCACATCCAGTGAGTCTGCTTCCGGCCCCGGGCCAGCTCCGCCTGGACGGCGCGAAAAACCGGGTTCTGGGCCGTTACGAAGCGCTCTAGATCGAAAGGATCGGTCATTGGATACCTTGGGAGGGCTTGCCGGCCGCGATTATGCCTAACTTTTGGCTCCCAATGTGGTAGCTGGTATAGAGTCTCCGGGCGGGGGTTGGGCCCCCCGGGGGTCGATTTGGGGATCTGATGGTTTCCGACGCAGCACATGCCGAGAGGCTGTTGTCGCGCCGCCGTGTCGGGCGAGCCGAGAGAGTTCTGCTGTCTCTGGCCGCCGTCGCGATGGCGCTTGGCGCCGCCGCCTGGGTCACTGACATCGGGAATTCGAATTTTGGCAATTCGACCCCGCTAATCACTGCTGCGCTGCCGCCGGCCAATGCCCCTTCTTTCGAGGACCGTTTCGCGTCGGCGTCCGGCAACCCGCCCGCCCGCGAGCTCGGCCTGCGGACGATGGAGCGGTCCGCCCTGAGTGCGGTCCAGCTCAAGCTCCGCGACGCCAAGGCAATGCTCGCCCAGAAGCTCCAGGGCGACGATTGGCGCACGACCCTTACCGATGATGACCGGCACGTGGTCGACGAGACGCGGCCGTCGCAGCGTGCCGACGCCATCCCGATGCCGCGCTCGCGCCCGACCCAGGCGGACTTCTCCGCCCAGATCGCCTCCAGCCAGGCCTATGCGGAGACCAACCCCAGGGTCGACAACCGCAACTTCTTCGAAAAATTCACCGACAAGATCAGGCTCGCCTCGTTGACGCCCAGCGACGGCCTGTTCGGCAAGGCGCCAGATCTGGCCGCCCTCGGCTACGATTCGCGGACGGCGGTCTATGACATCAAGGCCAAGGCGCTTTACCTGCCGAGCGGCGTCGCGCTGGAAGCCCATTCCGGCATGGGCGCGCTGATGGACGACCCCAATCATGTCGACCAGCGCATGGTCGGCGCGACCCCGCCCGCAACCTATGACCTGAAGCCGCGCGAGAAGCTGTTCCACGGTGTCCGCGCGCTGCGCCTGACGCCCACCGATGGCACCAGCGCGCTCGGCCGCGTCGGCCTTCTCACCCACAATTACATGCTCGGGCCGCGCGGCGATTCCAACGGCTGCGTCTCGATCAAGGACTATGATCGCTTCCTCAAGGCTTACGACAATGGCGAGTTCAACCGCCTGGTCGTGGTGCCGAGTCTGAGCGGATCTGCGACTGCCTCGCAGCGCGCCAGCACCGACTCCTGATATTCGCCTGCTGCGGCGGGGCTGCCGTTTCCCCTTCGTTAAGCCGTCATCGTCCAGAAGCAGCCCATGAGTGATCCATCAAGTTCCGAGACCCCGCTGCGTACGACGTTCAAGATCAAGCTGAACGGCGACACGTTGGCGATCGCGACCGTCGGTCAGGCCTATCAATTCCTGACCAACTTCAAGTCGGTCGAATGGATGGAATTCCGCTCCCTGCACGAGGACGCCGTCGAGGCTCTGGAAGGCGCAGCCGGTAATGCGATGCTGGCGGTGCAGGCAACCAACGCCGTGCGCGCGCTGTTCGTCAGCGCCAAACTGCTCTGAAGCCCTTCAGCTCTTAGTCTCGTAGCTCGGATGGAGCGCAGCGTAGTCCGGGACCCCTGTCGCTTGTGGCACGATTCCTGGATTTCGCTCCGCTCCATCCAGGCTACAGGGCCATCTCCTCGCGCATCTTGAACTCTGCTTTGCGAACGGGCAAACGGTCCGCGGAGATCGTCGCCGCAAGCCCATGTCTGAAATTTAGTTCAGGGAGAGACCCCATCATGAAACGCCGTACATTTCTGCAGGGCGGCGCGGTCGCCGGCGCGACGACGCTGGTTGCCGCACCTGCGATCGCGCAGAGCGCGCCCGAGATCAAATGGCGCCTGACGTCGAGCTTCCCGAAGTCGCTGGACACCATCTACGGCACGGCGCAGACCTTCGCGAAATACGTCGCTGAGGCCACCGACAACAAATTCCAGATCCAGACCTTCGGTGCCGGCGAGATCGTTCCGGGCCTCCAGGCGCTCGATGCCGTCAGCACCGCATCGGTGGAGATGGCGCAGACCCCGCTCTATTTCTACATCGGCAAGGAGCCGGCGCTGGCCTACGCCACCGGCGCGCCGTTCGGCATGAATCACCGCCATCAGGAGTCGTGGTGGCACTTCGGCGGCGGCGCCGATCTCACCAACGAGGCGCTGAAACCGTTCAAGGCGCACGCCATCCTCTGCGGCAATTCCGGCACCCAGATGGGCGGCTGGTTCCGCAAGGAGATCAAGACCGTCGACGATCTCAAGGGCCTCAAATTCCGCATCGCGGGCATGGGCGGCCACGTGCTTGCCAAGCTCGGCGTCGTGCCGCAGCAGATCGCAGGCGGCGACATCTATCCGGCGCTGGAGAAGGGCACGATCGACGCGGTCGAGTTCGTCGGCCCCTATGACGACGAGAAGCTCGGCTTCCAGAAGGTCGCCAAGTACTATTACTTCCCGGGCTGGTGGGAAGGCGGCGCGATGCTGCACATGATCGTCAACGACGAGAAATGGGCGTCGCTGCCCAAGCAGTACCAGGCGATCGTCAACCAGGCCGGCGCGGCGGCCGGCGCCTGGATGCTCGAGAAATACGACAGCGTGAATCCGGCGGCGCTGAAGCGGCTGATCGCCAATGGCGCGGAGCTGAGGGCGTTCCCGCAACCGGTGCTGGAGGCCTGCTACAACGCCACCCAGGAGCATCTGAACGAGCTCGCCGCCAAGAGCGACCTGTTCAAGCGGACCAAGGAAAGCCACGACGCGTATATGAAGGAGCTGCTGTTCTATACGCAGATCGCGGAGAACTTCTACGACAACTATCTGCTCAGCAAGATGCGCAACAAGAGCTGATTGTGAGGGGCGTGGTGTTTGTGCCGCGCCCCGCTTTCGTAGGGTGGGCAAAGGCGCCCTTGCGCCGTGCCCACGACTGCCCCGCGTTTCGTAGAATTGGTGGGCACGCTTCGCTTTGCCCACCCTACGGGACCTGAGCAAGCGGTCCTACGCCGCCCCAAGCCCCAGCTTCGCGTAGATCCGCCTTGCATAGGCGCCGAACGCATCGGTCGTCTTCAGCGGCAGGTCGCGCGGGAAGGGCAGGTCGATCGGGAAATAGTCGGCCATCTTCGCAGGTCCCGCCGTCAGCACCGCGCAGTGCGACGACAGGAACACGGCTTCCTGGATCGAATGCGTGACGAAGATGATGGTCTTGCCGCTCTCCCGCCAGATCCGCAGCATCTCCAGATTCATCTGCTCACGCGTCAGCGCGTCCAGCGCGCCGAACGGCTCATCCATCAGGATCAGCTTTGGGTCGTGAATGAAGGCGCGCGCGATCGCGGTGCGCTGCTGCATGCCGCCGGAGAGCTGCTGCGGATATTTTTGCTCAAAGCCGGCAAGGCCCACGAGGTTGAGAAGATCGCGCGCCCGCTCGCGCGCCGCCTTCATGGGCAGGCCGACGATCTCGGCCGGCAGCAGCACATTGTCCAGGATCGTCCGCCATTTCAGCAGCAAGGCCTGCTGGAACACCATGCCGATGTCGCGGGTCGGATCGAACGGGCTGTTGGCGTTGCCGATCTTCACCGTGCCGCCGTCGGCGCCATGCAGGCCGGCCAGGATCTTCATCACCGTGGTCTTGCCGCAGCCGGACGGGCCGACCAGCGACACCAGCTCGCCTTCCTGCACGTCCATGGTGACGTCGGACACCGCCAGGAATTCGGCGCCGCCGCTGCGATAGACCTTGCGGACGCCCTGCAGGCTGATGAAGGGGGCAGGGCTCATGCCAGCCACTTGTCCCGATTGGCGGCAACGAAGGCATCGTCGCTGAGATCGGCGTGCTCGCGCGTGACGCGGTCGATCTCCTCTTTCTGGCCCGGGCTGAGGCCCTCGTTCGGATCGAGGCACCACAGGCCTTGCATCAGGCCCTGGCGCCGCAGCACCTCATGGCAGCCGGCGATGCAGCCGTGGAAGTTGTTGGCGACGTCGAAGAAGGCGCTGTTGCAGTCGGTGACGCGGGCATCGAGTGCCAGCAGGTCGGCCGGCACGCTGTCCTTGTGCCGCGCCGCCTTGCAGCGCTCGAACTGCTTGATCGCACTGGCCGTCCACACCGACCAATGGCCGAGCAGGCCGCCCTTGAAGTAGGTGCGCGTGGTGACGCCGTTGTCGCGCAGATCGAACGGCAGCATCAGATCGAGCAGGATGTGGTCGTCATTGCCGGTGTAGAGCGCGACGCGGTCGAGCGCGCCGGCGGCCGCGACGCCGCGCAGGACGTCGAGGGTACGATAGCGGTTGAACGGCGCGATCTTGATCGCGATGACATTGTCGATCGAGGCGAAGCGCTGCCAGAACCGGGCGGAGAGGATGACGCCGCCGACGGCCGGTTGAAGATAGAAGCCGACCAGCGGGATCTCGGCGGCGACCGCCGTGCAGTGCGCGATGATCTCGTCCTCGGAGGCGCTCTTCATCGCGGCGAGGCTGAGCAGGCCGGCATGATAGCCGATGTCGCGCGCGGTACGGGCTTCGGTGACCGCCTGGTTTGTCGGACCCGCGAGGCCTGCGACCATCGCCAGCGGTCGCCTGGTCCAGCTCGCCGCGGTCTCGGCGGCGAGCTCGAGCACCGGACGGTAGAGACCGACGTCGCGGATCGCGAACTGCGTCGTGTGCACGCCGACGGCAAGGCCGCCAGAGCCGGCGTCGATGTAATAGCGCGTCAGCGCACGCTGATGCGTCTTGTCGAGCTGGCGCTCGGCGGTGAGCGCGAGCGGATGCGCCGGTATCACGGTGCCCTCAGTGATCAGGTTGCGGATGTCGCTGTTGATCTGGCTGTGATGCATGATGTCCTATCCGAATTCAGGGCCGGCGACGGCGAATGGCATTTCCTCGCCCGTGACGGTGGCGGGGCCGAGCCGCATGCGCTGGAACGGCCGTTCGATGGTCCAGCCGACTGCGGTCAGTCCTTCCAGGAACGCATCTTGCGACGCGACGACGTCGAGCAGGAGCGGGCTGGTCTCGGAACGCACGATCGCGTCAACGAGCGCCAGAGCTGCCGCGGCATTGTCGGCCAACAACGGGCCGATATGGCGAGCGGTCCGGCCGTCGCGAACCAGTGCGATGGCGCCGTTCGCACCGACGATGCGCGAGCCGGAACGCTGTGCGAAGGCGGAGAGGAGGGCGGTCCGGTCGAAACCGGTGGCCCGCCGGTCCCGCGCACGAAGCGCTTCGATGGTCCCGGATGACGATGGCGGCGCTTCGGCCCGCGCTGGCTTCAACAGCTTCAGGCGGCGCAATTGCAGGGTCGGCGTGAACCCCAGCGGTCCGTAGACGGCGGCGCCGTCCGGCGTGGCATCGAGCCAGCTGGTCAGGCCGTTCTGACGCGCCGTCTCCAGGCAGGCGTCGACCAGACGGGTGGCAAAGCCACGGCGGCGATGCGTGCCTGATACCAGCACCATGCTGATCCAGGCGTTGTTGCCGGAATAGGGCAGCAGTGCCGCGGTTGCGACCAGCCGCATGCCGTCGCGAATGCCGAACACGACGCCGTCGCGCAGGAAGATGCGCCAATCCTCGTCGGTCTGGTTCCAGTGCGCTTCCGTCGACAACGCCAGCCCCGCGGTCGCGTCGTCGACGCCGAGCTGGACGATGTGCGGGGCGTCAGTAACGGCCATCGCGCACCTCGTATTTGGTGGGCTTGCCGAGGCTCGGCATGGCGCGCGAGACCCAATCGGCGGTCCAGCCGATCAGCTGCTCGGTGTCGACGACCGGAAGGCCGAACAGCTCGACCGCCTTCGACGTGTCGGTCAGCCATGCCGTCGGCTCTTCCTTGCCGGTCAGCACCGGCGCGCGGCCGAACCTTGCGCCGAAACTTTGGGCGAGATCGCGCACCGCCAGAATCTCGTGGCCGCTGACATTGATCGGCGAGGTCGGTGTCGTGCAATGAGCGAGGCAGCGCAGCGCCTGCGCCGAGGCATCGCCCTGCCAGATGAAATTGACATGGCCGAGGCTGACGTCGATCGGCGTGCCGCCAAGCACTTTCGTCGCGATGTCGTGCAACACGCCATAGCGCATGTCGATCGCGTAGTTGAGACGGAATAGCCGGCCCGGCGTTGCGAATTTGTGCGAGAAATACTCGAACATCCGCTCGCGGCCGACGCAGGACTGGGCGTACTCGCCGGGCGGGTTCGGTGCCATCTCCTCGGTCGAGCCTTTGCCGTCGATGGGCACGAAGGGATAGATGCAGCCGGTCGAGAACGCCACGATGCGCGAGGACGGGAAGGCCTGTGCCACCAGCGCCGGCACATGCGCGTTCATCGCCCAGGTCAGCGACAGATCGCCCTCGGCGCCGAACTTGCGACCGGCCATGAAGATGATGTTGGGCGCCTTCGGCAGGGCCGCAATTGCCTTCTCGTCCATCAGGTCGCAATTGATGGTTTCGACGCCGCGCGCGTGCAGCCAGTCCTTCACGCCGGCGTCGCTGAAGCGGGCCACGCCGATGATCCGGCGATCGGGCGCGGCGGCCTTGGCGAGCCCGGCCAGCGTCGGGCCCATCTTGCCGCCGACGCCGAGGATCATGATGTCGCCCTCGACCTTGGCGAGGTCGTCGATCAGCGCTTGCGTCGGACGGCACAGCAACTCGTCGAGGGCTGCGATATCGGGGATGGTCTTCGGCAGCGTCTGGCGGGTGAGCAGCATGGATTTGTCCCTTGGTTCTGCCGTTGTCAGGTTTGCCTTGCGTCACCGACCACGAACATGCGTTCGAGGACCAGGACCAGGCCGTAGAGAGCGACCCCGAGCAGCGTCAGCAGCACGACGGCCATCACCATCGCGGGCGTGTCGAGCGCCGACTGCACCTGGATCATGAGGTAGCCGAGCCCGCGCTCGGAGGCGATGAACTCGCCGACGATGGCGCCGGCGACCGCCAGGATGGCGCCGACCTTCATGCCGGAGAACACGTAAGGCAGCGATCCCGGCAGCTGGATCTTGCGGAACAGCGTCCAGCGCGAGCCGCGCAGGGATTTGACGAGATCGAGCAGATCCGGCTCGACCTCGCGCAGGCCCCGCGCGGTGGTGAGCAGGATCGGAAAGAAGCAGATGCTGAAGGCGATCAGGATGTTCGGGATGATGCCGTAGGAGAACCAGACGATGAAGAGCGGGCCGAGCGCGACCTTCGGGATCATGTTCAGCGTCACGAACAGCGGCAACAGCACGAGGCTGAGCAGCGGCGCCCAGCTGAAGATCACGGCCAGCGCGACGCCGACGAAGGCGCCGAGCGCGAAGCCGCCGAGGATCTCGACCGCTGTCACCAGCGTATTGGCGCCCCAGGCGTAGCTCGCGGTTCCCAGCGTCTGCACCGTCGCCAGCGGGGAGGGCAGGATGAATTTCGGCACGTGGAAGGCATCGACCGCGACCTGCCAGAGCACGAGCACGGCGAGGTGCACGATCAGGATGATCGCAAAGCTGCGCGAGGCGCGTGCGCTGTCTCCTGCCACCGATTGCTCCCTGTTGGCGCGGCGGCGATGCCGCAGGTCGCAAGCCTAGCCGCCTTCCGGGGAAGTTTCAACCAGTTGGTTGATTAGGGCCGGAGCGACTGCAGCACCAGGTCGGCGACATGGCGGCGGCGGGCGCGCCGTGCGGTGCGGCTCGACAGGTCCTTGCCGAAGATCGCCGACAGCGTCGGCGTGTTGGAGAAGAAGAAATAGCTGAGGCCCGCAATGGAGATATAGAGCTGGACGGGGTCGACGCCCTTGCGGAACACGCCCGCGCGCACCCCCTCGTTGAGAATGTGGGAGACGCTCTTCACCAGCGGGGAGTGCATCGCTTCCAGCCGCGTCGAGCCGCGGACGTGGCGGGCGCCGCCGCGGTTCTCGTCGTTTAAAAGCACGATGAAATCAGGGTGTGCGGCCAGATGGTCGAACGAAGCCTCGATCAGCTTGCGGATCGCCTTCTCCGGCGGCAGGCCTTCGAGATTGAGCTTGCGCTCCTGCTCGCGGATGTCCTCATAGACCCATTCGAGTACGGCGAGGTAAAGCGCGTCCTTGTCTCCGAAATAGTGGTAGACGAGCTGCTTGTTGACGCCGGCGCGCTCGGCGATCTCGTCGACGCGGGCGCCCGCAAAGCCGTGCCGGGCAAATTCCAGGCGCGCCGCGGTCAGCAGCTTGTTGCGGGTGGCGACGGGGTCGCGGCGCTGCGGCACGGTGTCGCCAGATCGTTTTGCGGGCATTTCCAACCAAACAGTTGACAAGTTGAGGGCGGGCTTGTTGCATTGGTATCCTCACAAGGGGAGAGCGACAAGCCGGGTCGCGGCAACGAGGAGAGATGCGATGAAGCGTTTGCAGGCGGCGGGCTCGGCCCTGGTCTTGACCCTGATGCTCGGTGCAGCCGCGGCGCCCGCGCATGCGGGCGAAGCGGTCAATCTGATCCTGAACTGGACGCCGACGGCCGATCACGCGCCGTATTATTATGCCAAGGCGCAGGGCTGGTACGAGAAGGCGGGCATCGACCTCACGATCGAGACCGGCAAGGGCTCGGGCGTTTCCGCCGCCAAGGTCGGCTCCGGCGGCTCGCCCTTCGGCGTCGCCGATCTCGCCACCATGCTGGTGGCCAAGAGCAAGGGCGCCGACACGGTCGCGGTGATGAGCGTCTATGCCAATACCGGGCAAACCTTCTACTGGCTGAAGAGCTACGGCGTGAACGGCGTCAAGGACTTTGCCGGCCACAAGATCGGCAATCCGCCCGGCGATGCCTCGCGCGTGATGTGGCCGGCTTTTGCCAAGGCCGCCGGGCTTGCGCCCGATGCCGTCGGCTTCGTCAATGTCGGGCCGACCGCGAAGATCGCGGCATTGAAGAGCCACACCGTCGACATCATCAGCGACTTCTACAACGAGCACGATCTGAAGGTGATCGAGTTCGGCCAGGATCTCGGCTACGTCAACTGGAAGGACATCGGGCTCAACCCTTACGGCAATTCGTTGATCGTCAACGGCGCCTACTTGCAGAAGAATCCGAAGGTCGTCGAAGAGTTCGTGCGCGTCACGCAGAAGGCCTTTGCGGCCTGCGTTGCCGACGTCGCGCCGTGCCTGAAAGCGCTGCTCGACCAGGTCTCCGGTCTCGACCAGGCGAACCAGGAGCGCCAGTGGGAGCGCATCAAGTTCCTGATGACCGACGAGTTCACCACCACCAAGGGTCTCGGCTGGATCGATGGCGAGCGGATGAAGAAGGACTACGAGTTGGTCCAGACCTATCTCGGCATGGAAAAGCCGTTCGATGTGACCACGGCGTTCACGACGAAGATGCTCGATCCGAATATCAAGATGGATGCGAGCAAGGTGAAGAAGTAGGGAGGGCATCTTGGCCCCCACACAGCGGTGTCATGCCCCGGCTTGACCGGGGCATCCAGTACGCCGCGGCCTTTCGACGAACCCATAAGGTCTCTGAGTACTGGATCGCCCGCCTTCGGGGGCGATGACAGTTTGGGACGGGTAACCCACGGAGAAATTAACCGGCCGTTAACCATATCCGCCGCATCGTTAACCATTCAATAACAGGGAACGAGTCGGCCGATATGGAGGCTGCAGTCAAACCTCAACGCCAAATGGTGCGCCTGCGCGGGCGCTCTTATGTGGCCTTCGTGTTTACGCCGACGGTTCCGGTGCAGGACTGGCTGCACGAGATCGATGCCACCATTGCGCGCTCGCCGGGCTTCTTTGCCGGCCGGCCCGTGGTGATCGACCTGTCCTCGGTCGATCTCAGCCAGTCCGGGATCGGCCATCTGCTCACGAGCCTTCAGGACCGCAACATCCGCGTGCTCGGCATCGAGGGTGTTGAGGAGGCGAGGCTGACCCCGATGATGCCGCCGCTGCTCTCAGGCGGGCGCAGCTGCGTGATCGAGCCGAACGCGCCGAAGAAGGCCGAGACGAAGTCCGAGGCCAAGCCGACATCGCTGCTGCTGGAGAACCCAATTCGATCGGGCCAGACCGTGATCTTTCCCGAAGGCGATGTCACCATCCTCGGCTCGGTCGGCTCGGGTGCCGAAGTCGTCGCCGGCGGTTCCATCCACGTCTATGGCGCGCTACGCGGCCGCGCCATGGCGGGCGTGAACGGTCGCACGAGCGCGCGCATCTATTGCCAGAAGATCGAAGCCGAACTGCTTGCAATCGATGGGTTTTATCAGACCGCCGACGATATCGACGAGGCCCTGCGCGGCAAGCCGGCCCAGGCCTGGCTGCAGGGCAACACCATGCGAATTACCGCGCTGAACTGACCAGAAGGAGATTTCAGAAATGGCAAAGGTACTGGTCGTGACATCAGGCAAGGGGGGCGTCGGCAAGACCACGACGACCGCCGCGCTGGGGGCCGCGTTGGCGCAACGCGGCGACAAGGTCGTCGTCGTCGACTTCGACGTCGGCCTGCGCAACCTCGACCTCGTGATGGGCGCCGAACGCCGCGTCGTGTTCGACCTCATCAACGTGGTGCAGGGCGTTGCAAAGCTGCCGCAGGCGCTGATCAAGGACAAGCGGCTGGAAAACCTCTGGCTGCTCCCAGCCTCGCAAACCCGCGATAAGGATGCGCTGACGGAAGAGGGCGTCGGCAAGGTCATCGACGATCTCCGCAGCCGTTTCGACTGGGTGATCTGCGACAGCCCCGCCGGCATCGAGCGCGGCGCCTCCATGGCGATGCGCTTTGCCGACGAGGCCGTGATCGTCACCAATCCGGAAGTCTCTTCGGTGCGCGATTCCGACCGCATCATCGGCATGCTCGATTCCAAGACGGTGCGGGCCGAGAAGGGCGAGCGCGTCGAGAAGCACATTCTCATCACCCGCTACGATCCCTCCCGCGCCGCGCGCGGCGAGATGCTGACCATCGACGACATCCTGGAAATCCTCGCAACGCCCTTGCTCGGCATCATCCCCGAGAGCCAGGACGTTTTGAAGGCCTCCAATGTCGGCACACCGGTGACGCTGTCGAACGCGGACGGCGCACCGGCGCGGGCCTATATCGACGCGGCGCGCCGGCTGTGCGGCGACACCGTGCCGATGCAGATTCCGACTGAGCGCAAGCGTTTTATGGATCGTCTGCTGCGACGGAGGGCTGCATGAGCATGGGTCTGCTTCGGCTTCTCCGCGGCAAAAAGGCCTCTGCACCCGTCGCTCGCGAGCGGCTGCAGATCCTGCTCGCCCATGAACGCGGAATGCGTGGCCAACCCGATCTGCTCGGGGTGCTGCGTGAGGAAATTCTCGCCGTCGTGTCCAAGCATGTCACGCTTGACCCGACCAAGGTCATCGTCCGGCTCGAGCGTGGCGACGACGTATCGACCCTGGAGGTCGATATCGAGGTGCCCAACGACTTCGATCGCAAGAAAGCGGCGGTCGCATAGGGGACGCGGCCGACGAACTCCAGCTTTGGGGTGGGTGAGAAGGCGGTCCGCTGGGCATAGCGGGCCGCCTTTGTTTTGGGACCATAGGGACGGTGCGGAACGAGGTCCCGCCCTCAATCGTTGTGAACGACCGCGGGAGCGATGCGGCCTGCGGTCTGGTCAGACGGGAGAGCGCCCATGATGTCCGAGGTCCAGGTCCACACCGTCGCGCGGCAGATGCTCGAACGGCATGGTTTTGCTGCGATTGCGAAGGCTGCTGAGCAGGCCCAGGCCTGCGAGGGCCGCGGCGAGGCCGATGAGGCCAAGGAATGGCGTCACATCGCCGACGCCATGAGGATCATCCGCGGGCCGGCCCACAGCTGATCGCTGGACCGGAATCACTTCAGCGTTCCTCGCGATCCGGCCCTCGTGACGGGGATCGATGCTGCGTCTGCGGCTGGCCGCGCTCGCCCGCCTCCCTGCAGGGGAGCTGTTCCCACGATCCGTCCGGCGCCTGCTGATAGGCGCTGCACGAGGACGACGAGGTCGATTTGTCCTCGCCCTTTTGGGCGTCGGAATTCTTTGCCTGTGCCGGGGCGCCCAGCGTTGCGCTCATCGCGAGCACGCCGGCGACCATGAAATGCGTCATCCGCATTGGGCTTCTCCTGTGCGAAAGGAGCCCGCATGCTGGCGAGGAATGTGACGATTATTGGCCAAAATGAGGGTTCCGTCGCGGTGTGCTTAACGCCGCGACAGCCGGCTTGCTAGCCGCCCTTGGCCCGGATCAGGCCAGCGAGGTTGGTCTTCTGGGCCTCGCACCAGTTGGGCATGCCGAGGCGGCGCTGGTTGAGATCGGTCGCCTGGGTCGCGACCGCGACCTCGGCCATCAGATCGTCGTCCTGCTTCTCGCCCATCTTGCCGCCGGTATGCATCCAGGCAATCGCCTTGCGCACCTTCTCAGTGGTGCCGTCAGGCAGCTTCATCTGCTGCGCCTTCTGCACGAGATCCTGGTAGACGACGTCCGTGCCCGGACATTCGACCTTGGTGGCAAAGGCCTGCAGGACCAGGGTCACATAGGTCGAGCGTAGATGGTCCTCGGCCTGGGCCGGAGCGGCGATCAGCAACAGGCCAGCCATCAGGAAACCGTAGCGCATCCTTGGTATCTCCTCCATTTTTTTGGGAGGCTAGCGTCCGCCGGGCTGCTCCGCAATGGTATCGGGGCGAATTTGTCGCGCCCCGGCGCGGTGCGCTATCGTGGCCCGCATCCCGGCCTCGGAGAGCGACATGAGCCTGTTCAGCACGCCGTTCGATCCTACCCGTGACACAGCGCTCGTCACCGGCGCGGGCAACGGCATCGGGCGCGCCATCGCGCAGGCCCTAGTCGGCGAGGGCGTCCGGACCGTGTTCGCCGACATCAGCGCGGAGCGGGTGAACGCCGCGATCGGCGCGAGCAAGAGGCCCGAGCTGGCGGTGCCCTGGGTCGGCGATCTCGCCGAATTGGATGCGTGCGACGCGCTGCTTGCCGCCGCGGACGCAGCGTTGGGCGGGATCACGCATTTCGTCCACAGCGCTTCGCCGCCGCGGCGAGAGGCCGATCATGCGCTCGCGGTCGATCGCAGGATCTGGCAGCAGATGCATGCTGTCAATCTCGATGCCGGCTTTCACCTGGCGCGCGAACTCGCAAAGCGGCTGATCGCGGCGAAGCGGCCGGGCTCGTTCCTGTTCCTCACCTCGCTGCATGCGGGCACGCCGCGCAACCTGCCGCATTATTCGACGGCGAAGGCGGCAATGGCGATGCTGGTGAAGGAGTTGGCCAAGACGTTCGGCCGCCACGACATCCGCGTCAATGCGCTGGTGCCCGGCGCGATCGCCGCCGGCGGGTTCGTTGCGGACCCCGCGCTGGCGCGGCACATTCCACTCGGGCGTCTCGGCGAGGCCAATGACCTTGCGCCGATGGCGCTCACCGTATTGTCGAACAAGCTCTCCGCTTACGTCACCGGCGCAGCCTTCGTCGTCGACGGAGGATTGTCGCTGACGAACTGGTTCGAACCGCCCGCGCTTGACGAGTAGTCAGCGGCGCCAGGCCGGCACGGGATCGAGCGGCGTGCGGTAAAGCTCGTTGTCGTCGCGATCGGTGACGCGCACCGCGCAACCCTTCTGCTGGAGCTCCGGCTTCACCTGCGACAGCTCGGTGGCGAGCTGGTCGGCACGATCGGAGGCAACCTCGATGTCTTCGAGGATGATTCCGCCCTGGTTCCTGAACTCTCCACCAACCACAAGATCGAAAGAGTAGTACGGCATCCGAATTCCCCGGTGTGACGAGATGAGCTTCAGTGGAAGTCTCAACACATGTCGGATGGTACCACTGAGTCGACATCTACCGATGAACGGACCGCGCAATCTCTGTGCTTATGGCGCAGAAATGATGTGCAACGTGTGACGGCCTTAACATTTAATTAAATATGTTGGCGTGATCATAAGGCATGGAATTGCAGCAGAACCGGGCTCCGGGAACCGGCAGCTGCAAGAGAAGGCCGCCGGCATAGATCCCGACGGCCTTTTCTCTTGAGCGAAAAAATCGCTTTCCGTAATTGTCCGGACTCAACGCATCACATCGACTCGGACAGCGTACGCGACGTTCTGCTTGCGCGGTTTCAGTCTAGCGCAATGGCATCGGCGGACGCACGACCGGTCCGTCGTCATCCGCGACTGCTTGGGTCGTGGTAACAGGTGCGGCCGGCGGCGGCATCGCGGCAGCCTGCGAAGGCGGCGGCGGAGCTGCGAGCGGCGCGGGCGAATAGGCCGGCATGTAGGTGTGCGACACGACCGGCTTCGGTTTGCGAACCGGCGGCGGTGACGGAGCTCGCGGTGGGACCGCAGCAGCACGTGCGCGCGGATCAACGGGCTTGACCTCAGCTACCGGCTTCGGCGCAGGCGGTTTTGTCATCTCGCGCGCCATCTGCTCCTGTCCGGCCTTCAACTCGGCGATGTTGGCCTTGAGCGCTTCGATCTGCTGCGCCATCGCGGCGAGGTCGCGCGTCATCGCTTGCACCGACTGCGCTGCATCGGGCTGCGTCGCTGCGGGCGTGGCGGCCGCGACCTGGACTGCGGGTGGCGTCGCAGATTGATCGGCCGTTTGATCGGTTGCCGGTTGCGCTACGGGCGGGGCGGCCTGTTCCGCGGGCGGCGCGGCCTGTGCGGCAGCGACCGGCGCGGTCTGCGATGTCGACGGCAGCAGCGACGTCAATGCCGGTGTCCATTCGGTGAGCATCTGTTTGGCGGTGTCGCCGTGCTTCTCCCACGCGATGGTGGCGGCTGCACTGCCGCCTGCAAACAGAAACGTGACGAAAGCGCCGCGCAGCCACTTGCCCGCGGCGGATCGCTTCCGCGGACCGAGACCATCGCTCGCCGCGACACGGACGGCCGTGTCGACAGAGGGCGGGGGCGCCGCCTGCGGCTCCGAGACGGGACTGAACTTGGGCTCAATGGAGATTTTGCGATCGAGCAAGGGTTTGGGCTCCGGCGCGAATTTCGGCTCCGGACGCGTCGCGATGTCAGGCGCGAGCGCGGGCGCAACGCTGACGGGGCGCGAGGCCAGCACAATGTCGGGCGAAATCTGAATCGCGTCGTGCGGATCGTTGTCCTTGACCGTGTCCTTCACGATCTCATCGACGATTTGCTTGGGGTTCAGCGTCGCGAGCATCGCAGCTCCTTTGAAGCCCGGTGTTCGAAGGCCGGGCGCTTGAAATACTGGTCGTCCGCATTGGCGCGAGCCGATCTATTGGGGCGAGCCCATCCCAACCGGATGAGCCTCGCATGATGACGCACGAGTCCAGCCGGGTTTGACCAAAGCAAGGCGAGGGGATGGAGATGATGCGACTGTCTTCTGCCGTTTGTGGTGATGGAACCCCTTTTGTTGAACACGCGCACGTGTTCCGCGCTGCCTTGTTTTCAGCACGATTTTGGCAGCATCTGGGGATGCTGGGGGCGCTGCTATCCGCTATCGGGGGGCCGGCGGTGCCAAGATCTTTAATCGCTTTGTTCGTCGTTGCCTTGCTGCCGCTGGGCGGCTGCATGCAGGCCACGCTTTCGCCGTCGACCGACGCGAGCATGACGCCGCGCGACCGGCAGTTGCTTGCGCACACGCCTTACGCGCAAGCGAATGTGCCCGAGCAATATCTCCGTCACGTCGTCGACTACCAGCGCAAGGAGCAACCAGGTACCATTCTGGTCGATACCGACGCACGCTACCTCTATTACGTGCTGCCTGGGGGCAAGGCGATCCGCTACGGGGTCGCGGTCGGCGAGGAAGCCATGGCGTTCTCCGGCGTCGCACGGGTCGGCCGTCTGGCGGAATGGCCGGACTGGGTTCCGACAGCAGATATCCAGGCGCGGCTCGGGCCGTATCCGGCGCGCGTTCCCGGCGGTCCCGCCAATCCCTTGGGCGCGCGGGGCATCTATCTCTATTCCGGCAACAAGGACACGCTCTACCGCATCCACGGCACCAACCAGCCGGAATATATCGGGCAGGCGATCTCGTCCGGCTGCATCCGGATGCGCAACGAGGACGTGATCGATCTCTACGACCGGGTGAAGCTCAATTCGATGGTCGTGGTGCTGCCGCCCGGACAGAACGCGCAGGCCGAGACGGGCGCGCGCTGGCGCGGGTGAAGGCTCGCAGGGCGTGCACGTCCGGCGCGCTGCTTGCGGACAATTTTAGCCATTGTCTTGCGCGGTCTCTAACGTCTCGCGCCTAGCGTGCAGCGAGCAAGGGGTTGCTCGCATGTATCTCGTGAAGAATTCGCCGCGCGCGTTGTTCGCAGCGCTGATTCCGCTGGCCCTCGTCGAAGCCGTGCTGCTGGTCTACGCCCTCGCGGGCGGACAGGTGAACGATCCGGTGGGGGTGCCCGCGCCGGATCAGATCCTGGTGCTGTATGCTGGCCGCATGGCGATGAACGCCGCCTTGCTGTTCGCCGGACATATTGTGCTGCGGCAATGGACGGTCTCCAGCCGGCTCGCCTACGGCCTGATGGGCGGCGTCATGGCGGCGGTGAGTTACGGCATTGCGATCCGCAACCACATCCAGCTGACGGCGCCGGGCGACGGCACAGTGATGACGATCGGACTGTTGCCGACCATTGCGGGAATGATCGGTGGCTTCCTCTACGGCCAGCTCGCCGGGCTGAGCCCTGTTGCGCGCGTAGCCGTGGATGCTTTCGCTGCCGACGCGTCAGGAAAGCCGCTGCCGCTGGTGTTCAACGGGCCGGTCCGCGTCCGCACGTCCTTCGCGGGCATCATCATCGCCGCGCTGATACCGACGGTGCTCGCAACTCTGCTGCCCTACACGTTGGTGCCGCTGCTGATGAACGGTTTCGGCGACAAGAGCACCGCACATATCTTCGCGGCGGTGATCCCGGCGCAGACCTTCATGGTCATGATGGTAATCTCTGTCATTCCTTCGAGCATCTTCATGCTCTGCGTTCACCACGCCGCGCGAGCGATGAGCCGCCGCAACGCATGGGAGTACGCGGCGATTGGCGGCGTTGCGGCGTTCGCCTGTATGCTGTTGCTTGCGTTCGCGGTGCCGCTGCTTGCCTTTCTCGTGGTGCCGGCAGCATTCTGCGGGGCTGTCATGGGCGCGATCTACCGCCGCTTCGCCGGCCTCGAGCCGATGCCGCTACCGGAAGCCGTGATCGCGACCGATCCGAACACGCTGGTCGATGCCGATCATCCGTCGCGCCACCAACATGGCGTCATCCTCAGCAACTGATCGCCTGGGACGGAGACATGAAAGAGCTTGCGGCGCTTGGCGCGGGATTGGCAATCGCGGCCGTGGCGGTGCTCTGGTTCGCGACCGGGCCCGTGGTGGTGGATGCCGAGATCAAGCCGCTTCAGCCGAGCGCAGATATGCCGGCCTTCAGGCCCGTTCCGAACGAACTGGCCGGCCCGACCGGTCGCGACAACCGGTGACGATCTCGCTCTAGTTCTCAGGCCGGGCAACGCGCCATTGCAGCGTCGTCGCATTGCCGTTGGCTTCACCCGGCGTCTTGTCGGCGGGGGAGGTGTAGAGCGGGCGATAGCGGTACGCCCACATCCTGCTGCCGTCGTCGCGGCTGATCACGGTGAAGTCGCCGACGGCCTTGGCGTCGGCCGTCGCGGAGAGCGGCACCCAGCTCTCGGTGCACTTGCCGTTGCAGTTCGACGTCTTTCCCGTGGTGTCGCGCTCGTAAGTGTAGAGCGTCATGCCCTTGAGATCGACGAGCTTGGGTCCCTGCTTGGTCAGAATAACCTTCGCCGGCGCGACCGTCGCTTCGGGCTTGGGCGGAGGAGGGTCGCCGCCGCCATGGCCGTTTGCGAGCGCATGGCCTGACGTGAGTGCGATGGCCGCGGCCGCGATGAGAAACCTGAACATCCGAACCCCCGAAGCGCAAAGTTAATCGCGCGTTAAGCGCAGAATGTTGCGGACCGTAGCAGCCGAAGGTTAGTTCAAGGTTTCGCAGCCCTGCGACAATTGCGGGCAAACATACCGTATCATACCGGAGTTTCGCGCAGCGGTGCGCGGCTCAGATCGTTGCCGGCGGCAATCGCCTTGCGCAGCAGCCGCATCAGATCCTCGCCCTCCTTTGCGCTGAGGCCACGCAGCAGGACGCGCTGGGCCGATTCCACGGCCGGGGTGATCTTGCGCAGCGTGCGCCGGCCTTCGTCGGTGATCTCGAGCTCGCGGGCGCGGCGATCGCGGCTGGAAGCGCGGCGCTCGGCCAGTCCCTTCTGCACGAGGCGGTCGATCACGCCGGTGATGGTGGTGCGGTCATAGGCGATCAAGCCTGCCAGCGTCACCTGGTCGAGCCCCGGATTGGCCTTGATGGTTGCGAGCGCGGCGTATTGGACCGGCGTGAGATCAAAGCCGGCATCCTCGACCTCGGCCAGGAACACCGCGACGGCGATCTGCTGGAACCGGCGTGCCAGATGCCCGGGCATGTCGTTGTTGTCTTTCACCGAATTCTCCTCGAAGGCGGGGCGGTGCGCGATCGTTGACAAGTATACTGATAGTCAGCATACTGAGCAATAACAAAACAGGTTGACGGGAGAGGCTCATGCAATTCCATCTGAATGGATTTCAGCCGGGCGACCCTGACATTGCCGACCCCGCCGAGCGCGTTCAGGCCCCGGGCGCGGCGGGCGCCGTGCCTGACGAGGTCGATGTCCTCATCGTCGGCTGTGGTCCTGCGGGCCTCACGCTCGCTGCCCAGCTCGCGCAATTCCCCGACATCAAGACCTGCATCGTCGAGCAGAAGCCGGATCGCTTGCTGGTCGGGCAGGCTGACGGTATCGCCTGCCGCACCGTGGAAATGTTTCACGCCTACGGCTTCAGCGAGCGCGTGCTGAAGGAGGCCTATTGGGTCAACGAGACGACATTCTGGAAGCCGGACGAGCGCCTGCCCGAGACCATCGTCCGCAGCGGAAGGGTGCAGGACGTCGAGGACGGCCTGTCCGAATTCCCGCATGTCATCCTCAACCAGGCGCGCATCCACGACGGCTTTCTCGACGTGATGCGCAAATCGCCGGCCAAGCTCGCCCCACATTACAGCCGCCGCCTGCTCGACCTCGAGGTCGATCCGGACGCGGGTCCAGCCGACCATGCCGTGACCGCGCGCCTCGAACGCGTTGATGTCGGAAGCGAGGGCAAGGTCGAGACGATCAAGGCGCGCTATGTCGTCGGCTGCGATGGCGCGCGCAGCACCGTGCGCAAGTCGATCGGGCGCGAGCTGCATGGCGATTCCGCCAACCACGCCTGGGGCGTGATGGACGTGCTGGCGGTGACCGATTTTCCGGACATCCGCTTCAAGTCGCTGATCCAATCGGCGAAGGACGGCAGCCTGCTGATCATTCCGCGCGAAGGCGGCTACATGGTCCGCATCTATGTCGAGCTCGCCAAGCTCGATGTCGGCGAGCGCGTCGCCAGCCGCAACATCACCGCCCATGACGTGATTGCGAAAGCGCAGAGGATCCTGAAGCCCCATACGCTGGACGTGAAGGAGATCGCCTGGTGGTCGGTCTACGAGATCGGCCAGCGTCTCACCGACAAGTTCGACGACGTGCCGGAAGCCGAGATCGCAACGCGCCTGCCGCGCATCTTCATCGCCGGCGATGCCTGCCATACCCACAGTCCGAAAGCCGGGCAGGGCATGAACGTCTCGATGCAGGATGCCTTCAATCTCGGCTGGAAGCTTGCCGCCGTCCTCCGGAAGCAGTGCGCCCCACACCTGCTGCATTCCTATTCGGCGGAGCGTCAGGCGGTTGCGAAAGAGCTGATCGATTTTGATCGCGAGTGGGCGGGGATTCTGGCTTCGTCAGCAAAAGCGGGCGGCGCCGACGCCGCCAGGACGCAGGACTATTTTGTCAGGCATGGCCGCTACACCGCGGGCACGGCGACACATTACGCGCCATCGATCCTCACTGGTGCAGCCTCGCATCAGCACCTCGCGCAAGGCCTCGTCATCGGCAAGCGCTTCCATTCCGCCCCGGTGATACGGCTGGCGGATGCCAAGCCGTTTCATCTCGGCCACGCCGCGCAGGCTGATGGCCGCTTCCGGATCTATGCGTTTTCGCCTGCTGAAAATCCCGCAGCATCGGACTCGGCCATTCGTAAATTGTGCAATTTTCTCGCGGAATCCCCGAAATCTCCGATCCGGCGATACACGACCCGAAGCTCCGACATCGACAGCGTGATCGATCTGCGGGTGGTGTTTCAGCAGGATCATCGAGAACTCGCGATCGAGGCGATGCCGCCCATGTTGCTTCCGAGCAAAGGCCGTTACGGCTTGTACGACTACGAGAAGATGTTCTGTCCGGACCTCAAGAGCGGCCAGGACGTTTTCGCCATGCGCGGCATCGATCGGAAAACCGGCTGCATGGTCGTGGTGCGCCCGGACCAGTATGTCGCGAACGTGCTGCCGCTCTCTGACTTTGCCGGGCTTGCATCGTACTTCGACGCGTTCATGTTGCAGGTCAACTGATTGCAGGTCGACTGACGGTCCGCCAGCGCCGCTTACGCGTTGCGCCGATGAATGGCGGATGAATATTGAACCGCGCGCGGCACGCGTTTCAATCTTTCGATGGATGGGCGCGCCATGCGCGGAACGCCTGTTAAGCCCGCGCGTTCCGACTCGAAAGAGGAGGAACACGCCATGACATTCAAGAGCGTTTTGGTTGCCGCATTGCTGCTCGCGCCAACAGCCGCATTGGCCGCGCCGGGCATCGTCACCGTCTCGACCGGCCTGCGCGCCGGGCCGGGTTCAGGCTTTCCCCTGGTCGATCGCATCCCCGGGGGCGCCCGCGTCAACATCCATGGCTGCCTGCGCGGCAATGCCTGGTGCGACGTCAGCTTCTCCGATGATCGCGGCTGGGTGTCGTCGCAATATCTCGAATATCTCTATCGCAATCACTATGTCTATCTCCCCGACTATGTCGACCAGATCGATGTGCCCGTCGTTCCCTTCGTGCTGACCTCGTATTGGTCGAGTTACTATGGGGGACGTCCCTGGTATCGACGCCATGCCTATTGGAATAATTACTGGACCTCTCATCAGAGCGTCGCGACGCGGATGACGATTGATCCGCGCGCGGCCCGCATCGGCCGCGCGGCAACGCGCGACGCGGCGATCGCACTCGAACGCAGCGGCGTGCGCGGCAAGGGAGCCGCCGCGATCTCAACGCGCGACGCCGCGACTACACAGCGTGATGCGGCGATCGCGAAGCGCGACGCTGCGATCGCGAGGCGGGACGCTGCGGTCGCCAAGCGCGGCGCTGCGGTTACGCCCGACCGGACCCGCGTTGGACCAAGTGAGCGCATCGCGCATGAGCGGACCAATGTGCAGACCCGCAATCCGCGTGATGCACAAGCCCGCATGATGCGTGAGCAGGCCCCGACCCGCGCCCCGGTGCGCGCGCAGCCGATGGCCCGCACGCATGAAGCGCCGCGTGCGTCGGCCGCGCCTTCAGCACGTCCCGCGACGCCGCATGTCGCCCAGCCAAGCGTGAGCCATGGTTCGCCGATGAATGCCCGTGCGCAGATGCCGGCGCCGCGCGCGGCCGCGCCTGCCATGCCGCACGGCGGCGGGGGTGGTGCTCCGCATATCAATGCCGCCCCGCGTGGCGGCGGCGCCCCGGCGGGCGGGCCCGCCGGCGGACATCAGAAGCACTAGCTTTGCAAGGAAAAGCCCGGCCCTGATGCCGGGCTTTTTCTTCGCCGTGCCGAGGCCTTTACAATTTAAGTCAGATCTTCGCGGGCAGATTTCATCGATCGTAACATGTCTACCCAAAGGTGTAAGCATCCACTCGGGGCAGCGGGGCACGGGAGGATGATATGAGACAGAGCCAGGCGGAGACGCGCCGCCAAAATGTCGCGAAGCGTTCGATGACGAAGGAGGCCAAACAGCTGACCGGCCTGATTGCCGGGCTGCGCGAATCCCTCGAAGGGATCCACAAGGAACGGACGAGCACAAAGCTCACCGGCGCCGAGATGGGCATGCTCGACGAGCGTCGCAACAACCTGCTGCTCACCATCGCAGCCCTCGACGACCGCCTCTCCGCGGTGCAGGGGCTGATCGATCTCGGCCGACCCCACATCATCCGCGTGCACTAGCGGGGGCTCGGCCATGGGACGCTCGGTTCCGTTGCTGCCGTGACGGGCCGCCCCCGGCGGTCGATCCGGCGCGCCATGGTCCAGCACGGCTGGTAGACGGCCCCGTCGTCGCAGGGAAAACCTGCGGCGGGCCGGAATCGCATCCCAGCGGGGCAGGGCTCGACGCCGGTCGCCGGCGCCGATCATCGGCGCCATGCCTGCGGATGGCACCAAATTGCCATGCTCCCGGCGAATTGCCGCCAAAGCCCGCTGCCACGAGGAGGCCGGGGTGCAGGGCGACGCAAGGGGATGCGAATTGGCCTACAAGATGGTCGCAGAACGCGACAACGAGAAGTACAGTTTCGCCCGCGAGAGCCGGCTGCTCATCGTGGCGAAGGCGAAGGTGTGGGCGAGCGAGGGGTGGCGGGTCGTCATCACCGACCAGGACGGCAAGGCCTACGCACCGCCGGAGTTCGATCAGCTGTCGGCGGCGTGACCGAAGGGCGGGCGAGGGGACGGCATTTGAGATCGCTGTTTCGACTGGGGCGCGATCGGATCGTGCCCGTGATGACTTTTGCAGCCGCCGCTGTTCTGACGGTGACGGTCGCCGCCGCGCAAAATCTCGACGCCGGCAAGCCGCCCGCAAAGCTCTTCGCTGAGGGCTGCGCGACCTGCCATCGCAGCCCGCGCGGCCTTGCCAAGGGTCGCTTCAGCCTGACGTTAACCTGGTTCCTGAAGGACCACTACGCGACCAGCTCGGACTCGGCCAAGGCGCTCGCGGCGTATCTTGAGTCAGTCGATACTCCGCCGCCGCGCGCTGCTGCCAAACCCGCCAAGAAGCCCGCCCGGTCCGCATCGCGTCCGCCCAAGCCCGTGCAGAGCCAGTAGCACGTGCGAGGCCGCTATCTGCGCCGATTGGTCTGAGCGAGCAGCCGTGCGTGCAGGGCGCGTAGCTCGGCGCTCATCCGCGTCTGTCCCGTCGTGACATAGGAGAGCCATGCGCCGTCCGCGGCGAGGCGCACGATTTGCAGATCGGGCGCGTCGTCGGTCGTGCGATGACGCTTCAGGCGCGCCTTGATCCAGTCGTTCCAGAGCCGGCGCAGCGGCGGATCGGTGACGACGACCATGCTCAACGCCGCCCATGGGGTCGCGAAGCCGAAGGCCTTGCCGGTGAACACGGCATTCACATAGGCCCGCGTGAAGCGGCCGCGAGGCTTCGGATCGGCTTCAATCGCGGCGTCGATCTCGGTATCGACGCGCGCGAGCAGGTCGGCAAACAGGCCCTCGATCAACGCCTGCTTGCTGCCAAAGTGGTGAAACAGCCCGCCCTTGGTGACGCCGGCTGCGACTGCGACCGCCTGCACCGTGACGCCGGCGACGCCGTGGTCCATGGCGATCGCCGCGGCACAGTCGAGCAGGGCGCGCCGGACCTGCTCGGGCTGCTTGGCGCGGGTGTAGCGGTTCTCCGGCATCAATGCGCCGTGGTCTGCGAGAACAGGTTGATGACCACGACCCCTGACACGATCAGCGCGATGCCGACGAAGGCCGCGGAGTCCAGCATCTGGCGGAACAGCACGAAGGAGACGGTCGCCGTCAGGATGATGCCGACCCCGCCCCAGATCGCGTAGGCGATGCTCAAGGGGATGACGCGGATCGCCACCGACAGCGCATAGAACGAGGCGACATAGAACAGCACCATCGCCAGCGTCGGCCACGGGCGGCTGAACTGGGCGGATTGCTGCAGGAAGGCGGACGCCGTGACCTCGAGAACGATGGCGAGGGCGAGCGCTGCGTAGGCACTGAAGGCGGAGGTCATGGTCAGCTCCGGCGGGGGCGATAGAAAGATACCGCGCGGTAGGTATGTTTAGCACGCCGTGTCCGGCTTTGACCAGGACGAGGTATCACGTGTGCGTGACGCGGCTGCGACACCCGGCAACGCAGCATGAAGCCGCCGCGTGGTGAACAAGCGGCGGCTCGAAAAATTTCGTGGCGTTTCGGCCGGTGTTCAGCTGATCCGCATCGAGAGTTCGACGTCTTCGGCGAAGGGCGTGGACATGTAGCCGCTGCCGGGCGCGCGCACGCGCGCCAGATAGTCCGGGCTGTCGTCGGCATTGTCGGCGACGATAATCGCACCCGGTCCGAGATGGCCTTCCAGCAGATCAAGGATATCCGGATAGAGCGCCTTGGCGCCGTCGAGCAGCACGAGGTCGATCGCATCGGGCAGATCGGTGCTGAGCGTCTTCAGCGCGTCGCCTTCACGGACTTCGACCAGATCGATCAAGCCGCCGGCGATCAGGTTCTCCCGCGCCCGCGCCGCCTTGGACGGCTCGAACTCGCTCGTGATGAGGTGGCCGCCGCCATTGTCGCGCAGGCCTGCGGCGAGGTGCAGCGTCGAGATGACGAACGACGTGCCGAACTCGACGATCACCCGGGCGCGGGAGCTGCGTGCCAGCATGTAGAGCAGGTGGCCCGTCTCGCGCGAGACCGCGAGCGGCGCGTCCTTCAGGCGTCCGTAGAGGTCGCGATAGTCGGTCTTGCTTCGCATCAAGCGCGCCCGATCTGCGTCGGACAAATCTGCGACGGCGACGCGCGTTGCGCCATTTGCCGCCTCGGCCTCGTCGAACAGGCGGTCCAGCAGCGGCGCAAGCGATGTGATGGTCGGGGTGGTCATATGAGGTCTCCAGAGTTGGCGAAGAAACGCGTGCTTGCGTGCCGAGTGAAATACGACTAATTCGTCGCATTTCCTATTCGCATTGCCTGAGTGAGCCATGGCCGATCGTCGAAGCCGTTCAATTTCTTCACGAAAACAGCCGCAACAGGCCCGCTCCAGCGAGCTTGTCGCGGCCATTCTCGATGCTGCTGTTCAGGTCCTGACCAAGGAGGGCGCGCAGCGTTTCACCACGGCGCGGGTGGCGGAGCGGGCCGGGGTGAGCGTCGGCTCGCTCTATCAATATTTTCCGAACAAGGCCGCGATCCTGTTCCGCCTGCAAAGCGATGAGTGGCGGCGCACGAGTGACCTTTTGCGCGGCATCCTCGAAGACCGGGTGAAGCCGCCGCCGGCGCGGCTGCGCGCGCTGGTCCATGCCTTTATTCTGTCCGAGTGCGATGAGGCCGCGATCCGCGGCGCGCTCAGCGATGCCGCGCCGCTCTATCGCGACGCGCCCGAGGCGCAGGACGCGCGCGCCGCCGGCGAGGGGATCATCGCGGCGTTCATGCGGGAAGCGTTGCCCAAAGCCTCCGAGGCGACCCGCGCGCTTGCCGGCGAGTTGATCAAGACGACGCTGAGTGAGGTCGGCAAGCGGTTTTCGGAGACGTCGCGCAGCGAGGCCGAGATCGCGCGTCATGCTGACGGGCTCGCCGACATGTTCTGCGCTTACCTCGGCGAGCTGGCGCGACGCTGAGGCTACTCTTGCCACACACGACGTTTGACCTTACGGACCTCTTTCATGCTCGTGATCTCCATTCAAAGCCAGGTGGTCCACGGCCATGTCGGCAACAGCGCGGCCGCCTACGCCATCCAGGCGGAGGGCGTGAACGTTGCGGCGGTGCCGACGACGCTGCTGTCCAATCATCCGCGCTATCCGAGCCTGCGCGGGCGGGTGCTGGAGACCGAGCTCATTGCCGATCTTCTGACGGGCGTGGAGGAGCGCGGTCTGGTCGATGAGGCCGCCGTGCTCGTCACCGGCTATCTCGGCTCGCCGGGCAACGCTGCCGTCATCGCCGATTTCGTCGAGCGGGCGCTCACGCGGAATTCCAAGCTCGTCTATCTCTGCGATCCCGTGATCGGCGATGATGGCCGCGTCTATGTCGCCGACGGCATTTTGGACGTGGTCCGGCACCGGCTGCTGCCGGCAGCGAAGCTGGCGACGCCGAACCAGTTCGAGCTCGAGCTGCTCTCAGGGCTCAGAACTGCGGATGCGCAGGGCCTGCGCGCGGCGTGTGCGGCGTTGGCGGGGACCGGCCGCATCGAAATCGTCGCCACTGGCTGTACGCTCACCGATAAGCTCGAAGGGCAAGTGGAGACGATCCTGTGCGCCGACGGGCAATTGTCGCGCTTTGCGACGTCGCGCCTGCCGATCCGTCCCTACGGCACCGGTGATCTCCTCACCGGCCTGATCGCCGCGCATCTGGCCAAGGGCCAGGCGACGGAGGCCGCGGTACGGCTCGCGGTCGAGACCATCTTTGCGGTGCTCGTGCGCACGCAGGACGCCGGCACAGCCGAGATGCGGCTCGTGCCGCTGCCGACGCCGCGACACCAGCCGTAGGCCTCAGGTCGCGCGCTTGCCGGTCGATTGCGCCGACTTCTGCGGCTTGGCCAGGCTCTTCTGCTCACGCGCGGCCTGTGCCTTTTGGGCCTTTGACGGCTTGGCGCTCGCAACAGTCCGCGTCTTCTTCGATTTGGCGCTGGCGACTTCCTTGCGCTCGCTCGTGCCACGCTTTGAGATGTATTCAGCGCCGTCGACCGGGCCGACATGCGGCGGATCGCGGCCGAGATAGGGCCGGCCGATGCCGTAGGCCTTGCCGTTGGCGTCGACCCACTTCCACAGAATTTCCGTCGAGACCCAGCGCTGCGCGCGGTTGTTGCCCTGGGTGCTGACGATGTCCGCGGCCATGCCGTGGCCGTAGCCGCCGCGCGTGCTGCCACCGTGATAGGAGCGGTCGGACGCGGCCTTCAGGCCGCTCGCAATCGACTGGCGATAATCGTCACGGAACGCGCTGGTGATGCCGGGCGAGAGGCCGGCGGCTTCCGCAGCGAGCAGCGTGCGGAATAGTTTCCGCTTGAAGCTCTTGTCCATGCCGCCGATGACGTAGTCCATCATCGACATGCCGGCATGCTCGGCGGCCTTCGGATCCTTCCATGTGAAATCCTGGTCGACCAGCTTGGTGAAGCTGCGCATCACCGTGACCGTCTTGCCCTTGCGCTTGATGGTGACGGCGCGGCGCTCCTGGACCTTGATCGAGTCCTCTTTTGCGGTGCGCTGATAGAGCGCCCAGAGGTAGCGGTCGATGCAGGCATCCATGACGAAGCATTCGTCGAGCACGGCGACGGTGTCGGCCGGTGGCGATGCCTTGCTCGCAGGCGTGACGGGGCCGCTCGCGATCGCCGCGGGGGACAGCGCGTCGGTCGTCACGATCTCGGTGGGATCGGCAGATGCGAGCTTGACGGGCGCCGGCGCTGCAACTGGAGCAGTCTCGCTGATGACGGGCTCTGGTTCAGGCGATATCTGCGGCGCGGGCGGCGTCTCCGTCGGAAGGATCAGCGCCGGATCTGCCGAGGCGAGCTTGATGGCGGGAGGCTCGGGCACCGCTTCAGTGATCATCGGGGCCGGGGCCGCAGCGACGGCAGCCGCGATGTCGGCGGTCAAGGCGATGCCGTCCTCGATCGTCGCAGCGTGCGGCACGTCCGCGAGGTCGAGCCGGCTGAGATCTTTCGCGCGCGACACGGCAGCGGCATTGGCGCCGCTGTTCTCGATGAGGGCAGGGGCATAGGCGGAGAGGGAAAGTGCCAGCCAGCCGGCGAGAACGGCCGAGGGGCACGCGACCGCCACCAGAAGAGACCGCCGATCGTTCATGATCCCTGCCTCCAAACGGTTCTGTTCGGACACGCTCTGTCGGAACAGTCATGATGCAAAAACAATCTTGCACGGAAAGGCACGCAGCGCCTCGATTGTTCGGAGGACCGTGTGGCGACGCAATGGCGTAATTCGGTGAAATCGGGCTTTTCGCGGAGGTGTTGCCAAGCTGCAACGCGAGTTCCCACCGTAGTTTTCAAGGGAATCGTCGGCAAATGCAGCGTTCATTGTCGTCAACTTGAAGCCATTGGGTTTACTCAATCTTGGATTGTGGTCGTGCATTTCTCGCCTGACGGCCGTTCCGGCAGAGTTGGGAAGGACACGATAGTGAAGTTGAAATGCAAATGGGCTGAAATCGCCGCCGATGAATCCGGCGCCACCGCGATCGAATACGGCCTGATCGCAGCCGGCATCGCGCTCGCGATCATCGAGATCATCTATGCGCTCGGCACCAATCTGGTCGCAAAGCTGCAATCGCTGGCGACCGCTTTGAAATAGGGCGTCGCGCCACGGCATCGATGATGGAGTGCGGGGGGCCAGCATCATCTTCTTGATGAGGGCATCTTGCCCGATGCGTTGCCGCAACTTTGTTGCGGCTGGCGCGTTTGGTGGGCCATGACGCATTCCTCGCTTCGTCCCATGGACGCCTTCGATCCCACCGAGCCCGCCATTCTGCACGATCGCATCACGGACACGATCATCACCTGGACCGCTGACCAGGCCGACGATTACCGCCAGGCTAGCCGCCCGGGTGAGGACGGAACCGTGGCCTGGAAGGCCTACGTGTTCGATGGCTGGGGCAATGTGCTCGGTGGCTGAGCACCGTCCATAAAACCGTCATGTCGCGGCCGGCGGTGATTCGGCCAACGCCTTGTACGCATTAAACATATCGCCATGCATAACACGCGCTGTTGCAATGCAACAAAGCATGTCGCATTGCAGCAAAACGCGCCTAAATATGCTCCGACTCTTCCACTCAGGAGCATCACCAATGAACAAGAAGACTCTGTCGATCGCCGCCGCCATCCTGACGATCGCGGGCAGCACCGCGGCTTTCGCCGCCGAACTGCCGACTTACGAGACCAACGGATTTCCGGTCTCGCCCTTGCAGGTTCGCGTCCTCGGCGCCGCGCATGTCGAGCAGCAGACCGCTGCGCCGACCACGCTGGCCTCGGTCCACCAGGCGAAGGCGCTCAGCCCGCGCAAGGTGAAGACCGCGACCGTTGGCGTGGCCCACTAAGCTGACATCGTGAACGGCAGATGGGTTCCGCGGAGAGGCGGGACCCATCTGCATCACGTGATCGAAGTCGACGCTGCTCGCGCATCGCATCGTGCAAGGTCTCGGCACGATGAATTGACACCGATGCGCTGATTGAGAATCCGGCCGCGAACAAGTTCGCGTGAATGTGCCGGTGATGTATGCCCGTTCATAACGGGCTTGATCCTTTTAACAGTTGCTTTGCACGTCGGGTTGCTTGATGCGGCCGCCGCATTGTTGCGGCCAATTTTGAAATCATAATGGAGGCCATTATGCCCGTTGCGCAGAAAGTCGTTGCCCCCACCACGTCGCCGCGTGCGTTCATTCTCAAGCAGACAACTTTGTTCGCCGCCGCCGCTTTGTTCGTGTTCGTGCTGAGCCTGACCTACGGCCTTGATCTCAGCCCCGGATTTTTCTGAGCGATCTTCCGCCGCGCGCTAAGCTCTCCGCGCGCGCAGGCTTGACGGCGCGCGGCCGTAGAGCTCGGCGAAGGCGGCGTTGAATCTGCGCAGACTGCCGAAGCCGGCCTGGAATGCGATATCGGTCATGCTGTCGTCGCCGGCATCGAGCAGGCGCTTGGCGCGCTGGACCCGCAGCGTCCTGGCGAGCTGATGCGGCGTGGCGCCGACGTGGCGCTCGAACAGGCGCGCCAGGTGACGCGAGGAGATGCCGAGCCGCATCGCCAGATCGACCACCGAGCCTTCGTCGAGCGCGCCGTCATCGATCAGCTTCATGGCCCGCGCCACCGTGGAGCGCGTGCCGTTCCAGGCCGGGCAGAACGGCGCGGTTTCGGGCCGGCAGCGCAGGCAGGGCCGGAAGCCGGCGGCTTCGGCCGCCGCTGCCGTCGGATAATAGGCGACGTTGCGCGTCAGCGGTTGCTTGGCCGGACAGACCGGGCGGCAATAGATGCCCGTGGTCTTCACGGCCGTGAAGAAGCGGCCGTCATACCGGGGATCACGGCGCAGGCGGGCGGCGTTGCAGACATCGAAGCTCAGCATGGCCGGATCATAACGCATGAGGGCAGGGGCGGAAGGGCTGCGGGATGACCGAGTCCGATTGTGGCGAGCTGCAAGGCGCATCGCGGCCTAGAAGGCGCCCCTCAACGAAAACGAGGGAGCGCATCATGTCCAGCCCAAGAGATATCGTCCTGAACGCGTGGAAGATCTTTTCGACGCGCGATGCCGAGCGCATCGCCGCATTGTTCACCGATGACGCCGAATGGATCGCGCCGAAGGGCAATGCCACCGCCGTCGCGCTCGATCACACCGACCACATGGTGGGACCGCACCAGATCGCGCGCTTCATCGCGCAGGAGATGCACGGGATGTTCTCGAACATCGATATCGCGTTCCGCGGCGTCTATGCCGACGGCGATGTCGTGATCGTGGAGGAACGGATGCGCGCCACGCTGGTCGGCGGCAGGCCCTACGAGAACGACTATTGCTTCGTGTTCACGGTGGCGGGCGACCGGATCAGGCAGGTGCGGGAATACATGGACACGCGCAAGGGATGGCGGATGGTCTTCGAACAGGAGGCTGATGCGTGAGCCCCACAATCACCGCCGCGTGCCAGCCCTGCAGCCGCGTGGGTTGAGCCGATATACGCGCTGACATAAGGCTTGACCCCATGGACCAGCGAACGAGCGGCGCCGACGCTCTATCTCAGAACAAGGATGCGGCGCCGGCACTGCTCGGCGTCACTTGTGGCCTTGCCGCGGCGCTGTTCTGGGCGCTCGGCTTTGCCGCCACGCGGCATGGCCTCAAGCTCGGCTTCACGCCGGTCGATCTCCTGGTGCATCGCTATGTCTGGTCGGGGATCGCGTTCCTGCCGCTGGTGTTCCGCGCCGGCATCTCCGATCTCTGCGGCATCGGCTGGAGCAGGGGCCTTGTGCTGATGGTGCTCGGCGGCCCCGTGATGTCGCTGATCTCCTACACCGGCTTCCTGTTCGTGCCGCTCGGCCACGGCAGCGTGATCCAGCCCTCCTGCGCGACGCTGGGCGGCCTGCTGCTCGCGGCGGTCGTGCTGAAGGAGCACATCTCCGCCTCGCGCCTTGCCGGCGCGGTCGTCATCGTCGGCGGCCTCGGCGTGATCGGGGCGGAATCGATCGGCCATATCGGGGCCGACGGCGTGCTCGGCGATTTGATCTTCGTGCTCACCGGATTGATGTTCGCCGGCTTCGGCGCAGCTCTGCGCCACTGGCGCGTCTCGGCCGTGTCGGCTGCGCTGGTGATCAACGTGCTGTCGCTGCTGCTGCTGCCGGTCTACATCGCAACCGTCGGGCTCGCCCATGTTGCGGCGATCGGCGTGACCGAGAACGCGATCCAGGCGCTGGCGCAGGGCGTGCTCGCCGGCCCCGCCGCGCTCTATCTCTACGCCGTCTCGGTCCAGCGCCTCGGCGTTGCCCGCGCCGCGGTGTTTCCGGCCTGCGTGCCGGCGCTGACGCTGCTCACCGGCTGGCTGCTGCTCGGCGAGCCGCCGACGATGCTGCAGGCGGCGGGGCTGGTGACGGTGCTGTGCGGGTTCTATCTGGCGCAGCGGCAAAGGTAAGCGCGAGCTACGCCTTCTTCACGAACTCCGACTTCAGGTTCATCGCGCCGATTCCGTCGATCTTGCAGGCGATGTTGTGGCCGTCGCTGGCGTCCTGCAGGCGGATGTTGCGCACCTTGGTGCCGCCCTTGACCACCGAGGAGGAGCCCTTGATCTTGAGATCCTTGATCACGATGACGCTGTCGCCGTCCGCGAGCACATTGCCGTTGGCATCGCGCACGCCCGCGTCCTGCGCGGTGTCCGCGGCCGCCTCCGCCGCACCGCTCCATTCATGGCCGCATTCCGGGCAGACCCAGAGATCGCGGTCCTGATAGGCGTGCTCGGAGCTGCAGGCGGGGCATTTCATCGTGTCGGTCATGGCAAGTCTGGTCTAACCCTTCGCTCGTCTCAACGCTTCGTTCGCGGCGCGACCGTAGGGGCAGGATTTGGGAAAGCAAGGGAAAGCTGCGGCCTGCTCGCAATCGCCGTCGCCTGCCGGTGCGATATCACCGAAACAGCGCGACGAAGATCACGTAGAACCAGCCCAGGATGCCGTGGATGATCGCCCACAGGATGGAATGGTTGTTGGTGTAGGAGATCGCGATGGCGAGCGCCGAGCCGAAGCCGACGCCGTATTTCGCGCCCTCGACGCGGACGCCGTAAGAGCGATTGCCGTTCATGGTGATGCCTCCGTGAGTCGTTGACGGGCGCGAGCCTATGCGGTTGCCGCGATCCTGGCGACCGGCTTGATCCATGAGGCAATGTCGCCCTTGCGAGTTGACTGCCTCAACGCCTCCGACACATCGAATCGCGAAAACAACCCCATGCACAGTAGAGACAGCCTTGATAAGGCTCGTGTTTTCGGTTCTACCGAATAATGTTCTGATGCGTCGGGCAAAACAGTGGCATGATGCGATGGTGCCGCTCGTCCGCGAGGCGCTTTGATCGGAGTGCGCAGCACGGATGGAGCGCAAGCGTAATCCGGGATTTCATCCTTCCGAGACAAGACCCGGATTGCGCTTCGCTCCATCCGGGCTACGCTGCGCCGGCAGTCGAGATAACGGGACCACATGCCGGCAAAACCGAAACGAAAACTGAAGACCTACCAGACCTCGCTCGGCTTCTATGACCAGGCCATCGCCGCGCCTTCGATGAAGGCGGCGCTGGAGGCCTGGGGCGCCAGCTCCAACCTGTTCCATCAGGGCGCGGCGAAGGAGACTGACGATCCCGATATCGTCGCGGCGACCATGGCAAAGCCAGGCGTCGTGCTCAGGCGCCCCGTGGGATCGGACGGGCGGTTCACCGAGAGCGCCGAGCTGCCCACCGACCTCGTCGATGACGTTGCCAGGCCCAGACGCAAGGCCAAGAGCAAGACGCGATCGACGAAGGCTCCCTCCAAGGCCGCCAACAAATCATCCGGCAAGATCGACGCTCAGGCCGCCCGCAAGGCCGCTGCGGCATTCGAGAAGGAGGAGCGGCGGCGCGAGGCCGAGCGCCGCAAGGAGGAGGCCGCCCGTGCCAAAGAGCGCGCGCGCCGCGACAAGGCGGTCGCCATTGCCGAAGCGGCGCTGGACAAAGCGAGACGGGAGCACGATGCCAAGGCGGAGGAGATCGACGCCGAGCGGGCCGCACTGGATGAGCGCGCCGCGGCGGAGGAGGCGCGCTGGGACAAGCAGCGGGCGAAGCTGGAGCAGACCCTGCGCCGCGCGCGGGAGTAGGGCCTTGCTACGATCCAAGAGATCGCGAGAGCAATTCCTTTACCATGCCATCCAGTCCCGGCTGGGGCGGCTGCGGGTTAGGAGTTGCAGGAAAGTTCTGCGCTATCTTCGTCCCGATTTCGGCAGCGTTGGAAACGCTGCCGCAAGTTTTCGGGAGCTGTCATGAGCGATCATCGCGCCGCAGTCAGGCATCACACGTTGCGCACCGGCATGGTCGAATTCGACAACGGCACCGGCAGCATCGTCAGCGTGCCCTGCACGATCCGCGATGTCTCCGGCACCGGCGCGCGCGTGGCTCTGAACAGCTCGGCATGGGTGCCGGAGCAGTTTTCGCTGATCTTCTCGAACGGTCTGCGCAAGGGCTGCCGGCTC
Organism: Bradyrhizobium sp. CIR18; assembly: GCF_014198295.1. Classification (NCBI taxonomy): domain Bacteria; kingdom Pseudomonadati; phylum Pseudomonadota; class Alphaproteobacteria; order Hyphomicrobiales; family Nitrobacteraceae; genus Bradyrhizobium; species Bradyrhizobium sp. CIR18. The sequence continues at coordinate 90,843 of NZ_JACIHF010000001.1, forward strand.
GCCTGGCGCAAGGAGCGGCTGATCGGCGGCGCGTTCGCGGACGGCTATGCGAGCGTGGACGAGCAGGTGGCCATGATGACCGCGGACGAGCAGACCCGGCATAGGCTGGGGATCGGCGCGCGCGTCAAGGCCGCACGCGAGACCCGCGGCTATACTGCGGCCCAGCTCGCCGAGCGCCTCAGCGTCACCCCCGCCTTCGTGTCGCAGGCAGAGCAGGGCGAGGCGGACATTCCGCTGTACCAGCTGATGCACATCGCCGATCTGCTAATGGTCAGTCTCGACGGGCTCGTGGCGGGGCCGGTGCCTGAGGATGTCGACGCGGGGTAGGGTTTCGCAAGCCTCCCGTAGCCCGGATGGAGCGAAGCGCAATCCGGGGTGTTGCCACCGGGTTCACTGGTCCCGGATTACGCTGCGCTCCATCCGGGCTACGCGCGCTGAAGCGCCCAAGCGCGCGCCTCGTCGCTGAGGAGCCCGCTCAAGGCGGGCGTCTCAAAGCATGGCCGCAGAAAAAGTCGCGCGAAATTTGCTTGCCTTGCCCCGAGTCCTTTTGCACTCTTGCCGCGAAGGAGACCACCGCATGACAAAAATGACCGCCGCCTGCGCGCTCGGAACTGCCCTGGTGCTGAGCAGCCTTGCAACATCAGGCGCGGAAGCGCGGACGCGGAAAGCCGTCGTCGTTCGAGCCCCACAAGAGCGGCTCATCGTCACGGCGCCGGTGCTGAGGCCGACGCCGTGGGATTACAATGTCGTTCCGCGCTATCGCTATCGCCCCGAGGACGACAAGGTCGATCCCTACGGCCCGCCGCTGGTGCCGTCCTATGTTCGCTATGAGGGATGGCGCTGGCCGTATTGGTGGTAGTGATAGACGCTTCGCAGTTCGCAGCTTCGTAGGGTGGCAAGGCGCACTTGCGCCGTGCCCACGTCTTCTCCTCGATCAGCCGAGACGTGGGCACGCTTCCGCCTTCGCTCTTCGAGCTACGGCGGACAAGTCGCTTTGCCCACCCTACGGCACTGCGCGTGCGGCGGCCCTCGATTCCGCCACGCTCGATCGGGGCCAGGCTCGTTCAGCAATTCGGACCGGTTCATTTGTGTTTGACAGGTCCGGAGCTTGAGAAAACGACATCTCCGATAAGTTGAAGTTTGATTGCGCGTCATCTCTGCGTGCAGAGGTGACGATTGGGAAAAAATGGCAAAGTGGGGGCTGTCAAGAGTACATCGAGGTAGAACGACACTTATCCCCGTAATAAACCCGATGCTGTTTGGGGTTCTGGGCGTATCGGGAGGATCAGTCGTGGCAAGTGTTGAACAATTGCACAGACGAGAGGGAGTGAACTTGGTCCAACTCGAAGCGGACATCACGTCGATCCGCTCGGGAAGCTCCATTACTTCAATTAATTTGCCTGATTACGTCGAGCACACCGCGGGCGTGTCGCGCGTCGGTGCGCTCAGTGCAGAGGCGGTCGTTCGCGACTATGAGTCCGCTGCAAAAGAGATCGAGGCCATGGGCACCGAGTTGATCGACGCCGCGCGAAAATGCGAGGCGCTGACGGCTCAGGTTCATGATGCGATCGCCTTCATGCGAGAAACGGCGGCGGGGTATCGTGAAGAGGGACGGAAGATCTTCCAACGCATCGAAGAATGCGCGCTGTTCACCGAAGACGTGCGCAAGACCTGCGAACAGGTCAAACGCAGAATGGCTGGAGTTTCATTTGGCCCATCTTCCGATGAGGAGCTTGCGCCGCAAGATCCCGAACTGACGGGGATCGCGGCCAAGGTGACGATGAGCGAGATACGGTAAGGCGAGTGGAGAGCATAGTAGCTTCGTAGGGTGGGCAAACGCGCACTTGCGCCGTGCCCACGTCTTCTCCTCGATCAGCCAAGACGTGGGCACGCTTCCGCCTTCGCTCTTCGAGCTACGGCGGACAAGTCGCTTTGCCCACCCTACGGCAGCTCGCTCACCAATCCGGATCGCCGTAATAAGGGTCGTAGGGCGGCGGCATCCACGGGCCTCGAGGCGGCGGCCTCGGCCGCCGTGGCGCGGCGTCTGGTACGTGCGCCCGGGCACGCGCAGCCGAATCGTTGTTCACACTGCGCGCGACCGGCTTGGCGGCTGCAGAGGCGGATGACGCCGGTGACGCGGTCAATTGCGTTTGCAGCGCCTGGACCTGTGCGGCGAGGCGCGCATTGTCCGCCGCATCCTTCTCTCGCGCTGTCTTGAGCTGTTGAATGGTGTCGGCCTGCTCGCGCAGGGTCTGCTCGCTCCGGCTTTTCAGTTGCTCGAGCTTGCCATTGATGCTCGCAAGCTCGCTCGTGATGGCCTTGAGCGATTGCGCCAGCTCCGATGACGACGCCTCAGGCGCCGCGGCGCCGGACCTTGGGGCGCTGTCCGTTTCCTTGGGCACTGGCGGCGCGGCCACCGGGCTCGGCTCATCCGCAGCAGCCAGCAGCACGACGGGCGGCTGCACCGGGTTTTCCGCCGCGGACGCCTGCGGGGGCGTGCTCGCGACCGGCGGAGCCCATCGCGCCATGATCGACTGGCCGATCGATTGGGCCTCATCGCGATATTGCGAAGCGACGGCGGCACCGAGCAGGCCGATCGCCAGCACGAGAATGACCAAGGCGCGCATCATGGCCGGATCGTTCTTCAAGCCGCGATCGCGACCCCCGGTATTCGGAACGTAGGGGCTCGGAACCCTGGCATCGGGTTTCGGCGCCTCGTCTCCGGGAGTGGCGGCTGCTGTCGGCGCGGCGCTTGCACGTGAGGCCCGCGGGCTCTCGCTCTCGCGTTCCATTCCGGAAACCAGTCGGTCCAACCGCGCCAGGTCCTGCTCCGCGCTCTTGATCCGGTCGTAGGCCTGCGCGAACCCGCTATCGGCGCGCGCCTCGTCCGGCTTGGGGGCGTCAGGCTTGCTGGTGTCAGGTTTGGGGTCGTTCGTGTCAGGCACCGATGCGCTCTCCATCCGGTCGGGCGTCAATGGGAGGCAGTCCGATCAAGAAGGATAGGTCTCGCCGCTATCCAACACAACGCGCGTGCAAAGGAAAAATTATGGCGGGACGGGAGCGGGGCTGTGCTCTTCAATGATCCTGGTCCGCCGCCAGCCGCGCAAACTGCCGTTTCATCGCATTGACCCTGCCGACATAGCCCGCGACGAGATGATCGCCGCAGCGTGTCCCCGCGATCATCACAAACTTGCGCCGCGCATAGGCCGCGGCGGGGCCCGCGCCGCAGAGATGGATGAAGGCGGCCAGATCCTGCTTCTGCTGCGCGCTCGGCTTCACATCGCCGGCGAGCGTGAGAACCATGGTTACTTGGCGGTCCAGATATACCGAAGCCAGCTCGATGGCGTGGCTCGGGATCGCGCGGACGTAGAGGAAGGGATACCCGCAGCCGGTTTGCGTGACCGCGTTGCCGCGGACACAGAACCGCGCGGCTTCCATGAAGGCCGGATCGGTCATCTGGAAGAGCCCGACGGCGCTGGAGGCGGGCTTGTAAATCGCCAGCGGATTAAGACTCCACCGCCAGCGCCAATAGGTGCGCGCCACCGGATTGCCCGAACTCTCGACCTGCGCCAGCGCGGCCAGCAATTCCGGCGTGATCGCAGCCGTGGAATAGGTGTGGAAGAGCGGCCCGTATCTCGCCCAGGTCTCGGCCGGCTCCTTGTCGAGGGCGTGACCGACGACGACGAAGAGTTCGGTTGGCTTGCGGAAGATCTGATAGGCGATGTTGAGGAGCGCGAGGGCTGCCAGAAGGATCAATACGCTGCCCGTGATCCGGACCGTCCGCGGCGCGCGCGCAAACTTCTTTCGCGCCCACTGGACGCTCCGCCGGACACTGCGCAGGCGGAGGAGGAGCTTGCTTTTCCTTGGCATGGGCGCTGTGGGCGTAAATCGCGGAGACAATGATGCATGGCGCCACCATCAAGACATGAAGACCATGCAGCTGGGATCACGTAGCATAGACAGAGCGCTCGGCCCCAGTGGCGGCGACTGCATGACCACGGGACAGGACGCCTAGGCCCATGAACTATCTCGATCTCATGGACAACCGACGCCCACCGGCGTCCGCCGACGCCATCCGCGCGCTGGAACAACATATCGGCGCGCCGCTGCCCGCGCCCTACAAGGCGCTGCTGGCGCAATCCGACGGCGGCGGCTTCGAGCCCTGCGGCGTCGAGCTGCCCTGGCGCAACGACCGCACCGTCCTGGATCTGCTGTTCACGACCCATCCGACCGACAGCTACGGCGTCATCGACAATTACGACATGTATCGGAGCATGAACCGAATCCCCCGCCTGAGCTGCCCCTTCGCGCCCGATCCCGGCGGCGACCTGTTCCTGCTGAGCCTCGAGCCGGACAGCTATGGCCAGGTGTTCTACTGGGAGCACGAGCGTGAGCCGCCGGACGGTGGCGAAGAGTTCGCCGATTTCGCGAATACGAACCAACTGGCGCCTGATCTTGAGAGCTTTATTCTCGGGTTGGGGGAGGCGTGAGTTCGGAGATTAGTCCGCAAAGATCAGACCCAAAGAGTTGAGTGCACTGTCACTGTAATTTGGTAGCCCGGATGGAGCGCAGCGCAATCCGGGATGTTGCCGCAGGGTATACCGCCCCGGATTTCGCTGCGCTCCATCCGGGCTACGCGCTCCATGTGCTAATTGCCGACAATCAATAGCGGCCGCCGCTGCCCTTTTGCTGCGTGATCCAGGCCGACAATGATTTCGGTGCCGCCTTCGCAGTCCGGCCCGGTGATGCCTTCGGATTGTCGCGGACGCCTTTCGCCAGACGGGTGCGCGGCGATTCCGTTGCGCCAGCGCCCTTCAAGCTAGCCGTCGATGCCTCTGCGGCTTCCTTCTCGAGGCGCAACTGTTTCAATCGCGCCATCTTGATGCGCTCCGCCTCGACTTCGGGTCGCTCGGCCAGCAGCGGCTTGGATTGAGCAAGCTCGGCCGGGACCAGGACGCCGAGAATGGTTGTCTCGCCGAGCGCCTTGCAGGCCTCTAACCGATGCAGTCCCTCGACCAGAACGAGGCGGTCTCCGTCGAGCCTGATGGAAATGGGCTCCTGTTGTCCGATCTCCATAATACTTTCCGCGACCTCCGCGACGGTCTCGGGCTTGATGGACTTCTTCTGTTTCGTGGGAACGAAGATCTTCTCGATCGGGAAGCTTTCCGGTTTGGGCATAACTCGACTCCGCTTCTACCGGGCCCGTCGGAACCCATGCCGGTGAGGTCGGGAGTTTAAGGGCGAAGGGCTCGGCCGGAAAGAGTGTCGATGGGAATTGGAGTGCAGATCGGCAGCACGGAGAGTGTGAATTTAGTGCACCGCAATTCCCGCAAGTTCTGGCCTAGCGGGCTCGTGTATTGCGAGCTTGCCGGAACGTTCCGGGATGCTACAACCCTGAAGTTGTGTTTTGGGGTTGGGGAATGGAAACGTTCAGTGAAATTCTAGCTAGGATTGGCGTATCTGGACGTACTGGCCGGATGATTTTTTTTGGTCTTGCGATAAGCGCGTTTGGTGCGTTTCTTCTCTGGGAGATTGCAAATATCCTGAATGCAGCTGGCGTAGGCTCCGTTCCTGATTGGCTAGTCGGTTACTACTTGGTGGGTCCTAAATTGTTTGCCGCAGTGCTTCCGCTTGTGGCGGCGGTTGTGGCCTTTGGAACCGTCATGGTGACGATTTTTGGCTTGCAAAGGGAATCGAGAGACTATGCCCGGAAGATATCCCGTCGGCAGACCTTTCCATCTACAATCTCTGACGCAGATGAAGAGGGAAACGCAGATCACCTTCGTACTACAATACGAGATTTGAGGGTAGAGGTTGCGGCCGGGAAGGAGACCCCACCTGACATAGATGTCTCAAGTCCTGAAAAAATATTTCAGGTTGCGCGTCAGAGATTGCTGGACGAGGCGGTGCGGCTAGACTCCATTAGTCGTAGAAATTTGATGATTGGAATACTATTCAGCGCGATCGCACTTGGGGTACTTGCTTGGCCTTTAATCGCGGCATCTTTCCAGCAGGCCATCGAGTTAAAGGACTTTAGTGTCCTCGCTTGGGCATCCCAATACTATCTCCCTCGATTTGCTGTGGGAATTCTGCTTCAATTTGTTGGCTTCTTCTTTCTTCGATTGTACGTGGCCAACGAGTTGGATCTCAAGCACAACAAGAACGAGATAACTAATTTCGAAATGAAGATGATCGGAGTTCAGCTAGCTCAGAGCTTTGGCGATGCACCATCAAAGAAAGAAATTGTAAGATCGCTGGCGGCCACTGAACGCAATTTCCTGATTAAGAAGAACGAGAAGACGATCTCCACCGAAGCGATAACTGAATACAATGATCTGAAGGGGTTGCTTGAGAAGATCGTCAACAAACTTCCCGGGAAAGAAAAGTAGGGAGCAAGTAGCCCATAGGATTGATCCCTTGCGAAACCCATCGCCTTTTGCCGAACGAGCAGTGATGGGTATCGCTTCGCTCCACCCATCCTACGAGCTAGGGGCTAGTCTTGATGTGGTTCAGGGCTGGAGTAGATTCAGGAAAGTTTATCGTCAGATTATCCAGCTTTGATTCCAGCAGTTTTTGTTGTTCGATCTCAGACCGCATTTCATTTATCTTTTCAGGGTCCTTATCAACCAACAATTCAACCTGCTGCTGACTTTCTAAGCTCACAAAGATGCGAGCGCCTTTAGTTATATCGGCTACAATCTCCACAGACTGTTTTGTAATTTCGACTTTCAACTCGCTGGCCCGTTCCTGTGGGACTTTGTGCTGAATCTGTGCGATCGCGTCACTGACGGCTTCTTCAACTGAGCTTTTGATTCTGGAATTGATCCCTTTTTCCATCTCAGTGAAGTCAATCGATTCCAATTTGGACCCTCGTAGTTCTCGGATTGCTTTGTATAGGCTGATATGTTTCTCGGCGACCTCGAGAAAGAGTTTGTAGAATTTCAGAATTGCGTAGGCGGTGGTTCCAAGAACAGCAAACGAGATTATTGGTCGCTTGTGGATAGATAGACCAGTTCGGCATTCTCTCGAGTGCCAGTTGCTAGCTCCGTCACGCTTTTGAAGAAGTTGGAGAAGTTTGATAGACGCTGCTCAAAGATGCCGAGTTCGTTCCGAAATATTGTGCGAGGTAGCTTTAAATCGAGCGCGACTTTCTGTTCCGGCACTTCGTGCTTTTCGACACCAAGCCTACTATTGAATTGTAAGAACCCATTGATCTGGGCAAGTACGCTATTTGCCTCAGATAGGTACATGTTGATTTCAGCCGAAGAAATGCCTGCTTCTTTGCGACCCGGAAATCCGCCGATGATGAGATTGGCGATGGTTGAGGGTAATATCGAGGAGATCTCGCTGTTCGAAAGGACCTTCAACGTATCTAGTGGATAGGTCCGAAATACGTTCTCCTCCAAGATAGCTTGAGCTCTTGTCTTTAGCTCATTAACTGCTTGGTTGTATTGTTGCGGGTTCATATTTGGGCGGGATGCAGAGACCTGCGAGGCCCGTTGCAAAAGCTCCGTCAATTGGAACCTTTGGTATTCTCTCGCTAAGTCTTGGGCTATTGCTACTAAGCGACTTGCGATCATGGGGAGTATTTCAGATTTGGGGAATGTTAGAGCCTAATCTAGTGGCTACTCGCATCAGTTGTAAACAAAGAGGGCGGCCTTTCGGCCGCCCTCTGTGGATACCCAGAGCGAGGCTCGGGCATGTAATTGGCTATAGCGTCGATCCGCCTCACGAACACCCCGTCGTGGACCCGCAAGTATCGCACTTCATACAAGTCCCATTCCGCACCAGCGTGAAGTTGCCGCACTCTGAGCACATCTCGCCTTCGTAGCCCTTGGCCTTGGCTTCGGCGCGACGCTCGGCCTTGGTGGGGACGAGGGTTTGGGCGGTGCTGCCGGCCTTGCTCCACTGCAGCGCCTCGAGCTTCTCCGTGGGCGAGAGGTCGTGGGCGGCTTCCTGCTTCAGGGCGACGGCGCCTTCGAGGGCGTCGCCGACGCGGGCGCTGGTGCCGTGCGCGGCGAGCGCGGTGACCTTGCTGCCGCCGGTGGGGGCGCCGTCATTGCCCGGCGCGATGGCGGCGGAGCCGCCGCGCATCACGACGAGGTTGTCGGTGCGGGAGCGGGTGAGGCCGCGCGAGACCAGCCGGGTCGCGTGGTGGCCGCCGTCCTCGTCCGGCTCCTTGCCTTCCTCGACGCCCTTGCCGAGCGCGTCGAAGCCGGTCTCGTTGGGATCGACATGGGCGAGATCGAAGCGCGACATGTAGCTCACCGCCAGCTCGCGGAAGACGTAGTCGAGGATCGAGGTCGCGTACTTGATGCTGTCGTTGCCCTGCACGGGGCCCGCCGGCTCGAAGCGGGTGAAGGTGAAGGCGTCGACATATTCGTCCAGCGGCACGCCGTATTGCAGGCCGAGCGACACCGCGATGGCGAAGTTGTTGATGAAGGAGCGGAGCGCCGCGCCTTCCTTGTGCATGTCGATGAAGATCTCGCCGAGACGGCCGTCGTCATATTCGCCGGTGCGCAAGTACACCTTGTGGCCGCCGACGACCGCCTTCTGGGTGTAGCCCTTGCGGCGATCCGGCATCTTCTCGCGCTCGCGCATCACGATGATGCGCTCGACCAGCTTCTCGACGATCTTCTCCGAGACCTGGGCGGTGCGCGCCGCCATCGGCTTCTCGTAGAGGCTCTCGACCGCATCGTCCTCGTCCTCATCGTCGCTGATGAGCTGCGAGTTCAGCGGCTGGGAGAGTTTCGAGCCGTCGCGATAGAGCGCGTTGGCTTTCAGCGCCAGCTTCCACGACAGCATGTAGGCGGACTTGCAGTCCTCTACAGTTGCGTCGTTCGGCATGTTGATGGTCTTGGAGATCGCACCCGAGATGAAGGGCTGGGCAGCGGCCATCATGCGGATGTGGCTCTCGACCGACAGATAGCGCTTGCCGATCTTGCCGCAGGGGTTGGCGCAGTCGAACACCGCATAGTGCTCGGCCTTGAGGTGCGGGGCACCTTCCACCGTCATGGCGCCGCAGATGTGGACGTTGGCCGCCTCGATCTCGCGCTTGGTGAAGCCCACGGCCTGGAGCAGGTCGAAGCCGGGGGCCGCGATCGCCTCGGCGCCGATGCCGAGCTGGTCGCGGATGAAATCCTCGCCAAAGGTCCACTTGTTGAAGGCGAACTTGATGTCGAAGGCGGTGGGCAGGGCCTTTTCGACCTTGGCGATGGCATCATCGGTGAAGCCTTTTGCCTTCAGCGTCGAGGCGTTGATGCCGGGGGCGTTGGAGAGCGAGCCGTGGCCGACGGCGTAGGCCTCGATCTCCGCGATATCAGCTTCGCGATAGCCGAGCGCGCGGAGCGCTGCGGGGACCGCGCGGTTGATGATCTTGAAGTAGCCGCCGCCGGCGAGCTTCTTGAACTTCACCAGCGCGAAGTCGGGCTCGATGCCGGTGGTGTCGCAATCCATCACGAGGCCGATCGTGCCGGTCGGCGCGATGACAGTGGTCTGGGCGTTGCGATAGCCGTGCTGCTCGCCGAGCTGAAGCGCCGCATCCCAGGCCGCCTTGGCATGGGTGACGAGGTCTTGTTGCGGGCAGGAGGCGTGGTCGAGCGGCACCGGGTTGACGCTGAGCGCCTCGTAACCGGAGGCCTCGCCGTGCGCGGCGCGGCGGTGGTTGCGGATGACGCGCAACATGTGCGCGGCGTTCTTCTTGTAGCCGGGGAAGGTGCCGAGCTCGGCCGCCATCTCCGCGGAGGTCTTGTAGGTGATGCCGGTCATCACAGCGGTGAGGGCACCGCAGAGCGCGCGGCCTTCCTTGCTGTCATAGGACAGGCCCATGGTCATCAGGAGGCCGCCGATATTGGCGTAGCCGAGGCCGAGCGTGCGGAACTCGTAGGAGAGCTCGGCGATGGCCTTGGACGGGAACTGCGCCATCATCACCGAGATTTCGAGCACGATGGTCCAGAGCTGGCAGAGGTGCTCATAACCCCTGACGTCGAACTGCTTGGTCTCGGTGTTGTAGAACGTCAGCAGGTTCGCGGAGGCGAGGTTGCACGCCGTGTCGTCCAGGAACATGTATTCCGAGCACGGATTGGAGGCGCGGATGTCGCCCGACGACTTGCAGGTGTGCCAGTCGTTCATGGTGGTGTTGAAGTGCAGGCCCGGGTCGGCCGAGGCCCAGGCGGCGTAGCCGATCTTCTCCCAGAGGTCGCGCGCCTTCAGCGTCTTCGTCACCTTCTTGGAGGTGCGGGCGTTCAGATTCCAGTCGCCATCGGTTTCCACGGCGCGCAGGAAATCGTCCTTCAGCGAAACCGAGTTGTTGGAGTTCTGGCCGGAAACCGTGAGATAGGCTTCGCTATCCCAGTCGGTGTCGTAGGTGTCGAACTGGATGTCCTTGTAGCCCTGTTTTGCAAATTGGATGACGCGCTTGATGTAGTTATCGGGCACCAGCGAGCGACGGGCCAGCTTGATTTCGCGGCGGAGGGCAGGGTTCTTCTCGGGGTCGAAGCAGTCGTCGCCCGAGCCTTCGCAGTTGACGCAGGCCTTGAGCACCAGCTTGAGGTGCTTCTGGTTGATCTTGGATCCCGTGACGAGGGCCGCGACCTTCTGCTCCTCCTTCACCTTCCAGTCGATATAGGTCTCGATGTCGGGGTGGTCGACGTCGACCACGACCATCTTGGCGGCGCGGCGGGTGGTGCCGCCCGACTTGATCGCGCCGGCGGCGCGGTCGCCGATCTTGAGGAAGCTCATCAGGCCGGATGAGCGGCCGCCGCCGGAGAGCTTTTCGCCTTCACCGCGCAGGCGCGAGAAGTTGGAGCCGGTGCCGGAGCCGTATTTGAACAGGCGGGCTTCGCGGACCCAGAGGTCCATGATGCCGCCCTCGTTGACGAGGTCGTCACCGACGCCCTGGATGAAGCAGGCGTGCGGCTGCGGATGCTCGTAGGAGGATTTCGAGCGGGTCAGCTTGCCGGTGAAGGGGTCGACGTAATAGTGGCCCTGGCCGGGGCCGTCGATGCCATAGGCCCAGTGCAGACCGGTGTTGAACCATTGCGGCGAGTTCGGCGCGACCATCTGCATGGCGAGCATGTAGCGGAGCTCGTCGTAGAACGCCTGGGCGTCCTCGTCGGTCGAGAAGTACTTGCCCTTCCAGCCCCAATAGGTCCAGCAGCCGGCGAGGCGGTCGAACACCTGCTTTGCTGAGAGCTCGCTGACATAGCGCTCCTTCTCGGGCAGCGCGGCGAGTGCGTCAGTATCGGGCACGGAGCGCCACAGGAAGGAGGGGACGGATTCCTCCTCGACCTTCTTGAGGCGCGCGGCGACGCCGGCTTTGCGGAAATACTTCTGGGCGAGCACGTCGGAGGCGACCTGCGACCACTCGGTCGGGACCTCGACGCCATCAAGTTTAAACACGACCGAGCCGTCGGGATTCCTGATCTCCGACGTGGTCTGGCGGAAATCGATTCCCGCGTAAGGTGACTGTCCTGCCGTGGTGTGGCGCCGCTCAATCCGCATCGTCTTGCCCCGTCCTTAAGTTTTGACCGGTCCCGCCTCCGTTCAGGCGTGCCGCTCGACATTTCGTTTCGCGGCGCTGTCAGCCATTCGGCCTTTGGCACCGCAGTTCAGCCGGTGGATCCGGCTCTTGTTCTCCCGACGCGATGCTCGATGCGCGCACCGATCATCCGCCGGCATGTCCAGACACATCCGCCCCCAAGGGGATGAGCCCGACATGCGTTCAACGCCCCACAACGTCACTTCTACCGATGCCATTCGAGCCTGTTGCCGGCCCGTTCTGGCGCCCGAAAAGTCCGCCTTTCGCGGGCAGACAAGCCCTCATCCGCTGCCTTTGGCTGGCTTGGCGGAGTTGAGATTTGCGAGACCCTTTGGGGGAGTGCCGGCGGGACGCAAACTCACTCGCGCCGAACGGACCGAAAGCTAGGACTCTCCGTTGCGCCCGTCAAGAACTAGTGCGAGTTCCTGAATCAAATACTAAATATGGTGGATTGCGGGGGATAACAGGGGGCAAGCCCGCGCCTGTTGTGGAGGCAAGTATCAGTGAGTCCTCAGAGATTCCCAACCGAAAAAATTTGCATCCCGTGGTGCTGCGGATGCTTCATCCCGCTGTTCACAGGGCAGGTATATTTTTGAGCGATGGGATTGCGTCAGCGGGACTCACGTAGCCCTACGGAAGGTGAGGGCAGGCATGCCCGCCGAGGTGGTGGTGAGAGGGGCGAATCCGGGCCAAGCTGAGGGTCGATTTTGCCGGACCACCCACATGCTTGATTCGACCCGCCGGGATGCGCGGCCGCGCATCGCCCCGGCCGGCCTGATGTTCCTTGCCATCACCTCGATCGGCTGGGGCTTCAATTGGCCGGTGACGAAATTCCTGCTCTCCGAGCTGCCGCCGCTGACGCTGCGCGGGGTGACCGGCGTGCTGGGGGCGGTGCTGTTGGCGGCGCTGGCGGTCATCCGCCGGCAGAGCCTCACGGTGGACCCCGCGATCTGGCCGCGCCTCCTCACCGCCGCCGTGCTCAACGTCACCGGCTGGATGGTGCTGATGGGCCTGGCGCTGCTCTGGCTGCCGGCGAGCGAGGCGGCGCTGATCGCCTATACGATGCCGGTCTGGGCCTCGATCATCGCCTGGCCGGTGCTCGGCGAGCGGCCGACCGTGCCGCGCACACTGGGGCTGGTGATGGCCTTCGTCGGCCTCGCCTCGATCATGGGCGGCAACGGCATCGCCGCCAGCGTCGAGAAGCTGCCTGGCATCATCATGGCGCTGTGCGGCGCGCTGGGCTTTGCCGTCGGCACGGTGTTCTCGAAGAAGTACCCGATCCATCTGCCGCCGATCACGGCCGCGGCCTGGCAGATCGGCATCGGCTGCCTGCCGATCTCGATCATCGGCCTCCTGGTCGAGACCACGCATCTGTCCCAGGTGACGCCGGTCGGCTGGTGGCTCCTGGTCTATTCGACCGTGGTGCAGTTCTGCATCGCCTATGTCAGCTGGTTCGCAGCACTGGCCCGCCTGCCGGCCTCGGTTGCCGCGATCGGCACCATGGCGGTGCCCGTCATCGGCGTCGTCGCCTCCGCGATCGCGCTCGGCGAGCCGCTGGGGGCAGGGCAGATCGCGGCGCTGATCTTCACGCTGGCGGCGGTGGTGCTGGCGACGCGTTAGCCGTCCGGCCGCCGGGGTATCAGTGGTCCTGAGGCTCTTTCTCTCGCCGGCGTTGTCCGGAGCCCGGCGGTTTCAACCGCAGGTCAGCAGGTGCGACAGCAAAGACTTCGAGGGCCTGGTCGTAGCCTTTGATGGTCCGCTGTCCGAGCGATGCCAACGGAACGCTATCCCTTACCCTTCCAGCGATAGTGGGATCAGCCAGGATCTGCGCGTCCTTCGCGAGATTGCAGAGCCGCGACGCCAAATTCACCACGGCTCCCATCGCCGTGTAGTCCAGCCGACCGTTATAACCAACCGTTCCTACCGTTGCCGGTCCCATGGCAACGCCCACACCAAAGCCGATCGCGTGGCCGGCATCGCACCATTTGCCGGCAAGGGACTGCACCGTCATTTGCAGGTCGATCGCGAGTCGGACCGCTTGAGTTGCCGGCTGTTCGCATGCGACCGGGGCATTGACCAGGAGCATGACTCCGTCGCCATCAAAGCCGATGAGCGTTGCCTCGTGACGAGTCGTCACGGCGCCGACGGCCTCGTAGTACTCTCGCATGACGGCCATGATGACATCGGGCTCATTGCGGGTGGAGAACGCCGTGAAGCCGCGTAAGTCGCCAAAAATGACAGCCACTTCGCGTCGCTGCCCTTCGAGCAGCTCATGAGAATGCTCGACCAGTTCGGCGACCTGTGACGGCAGGAACTGCTTCAGCCGTTCGATCCGCGCGGATTTCTGCTGCGAGATCGCCAGTTCAGAAGCCATTTCATTGAAGCGCAACGCCAGTTGCTGCAACTCGTCACCGCTGAAGATTTTGATGCGATGCTCGAATTGTCCAGTTCTGATCCGCTCCACGCCCTCTTCCAGTTGCTTGATCGGGCCGGACATTCTGTGCGCGCGCCAATAGGCGAGCGCCAGCGCGATGAGAACACCAAAGGCAATGAGAATTGACGAGCGCCACAACGCCGCGCGAATTGATGCAAAGGCTTCCGAGACCGGCTGCATCGCGATCACCGTCCATCCCACATCGGCGGCCTGAACGGATAGCGCCACCACCGGGTTGCCTCGGTCCCCGGTTATCACCGCCGCTCCGCTCGCCGCGCCGGCGAGATGCTTGATCCGGCCGAAACTGCCCGAGCTGGCGCGGCCGCGCAGGACCAGACTGATATCGGGATGTGCGATCAGATGACCGGAATCATCGACAACAATGGCGTAGCCGTTCTCGCCAATTCTGATGGCTGCGATGACATCCCAGATCAGCTTCAGATTGACCTCGGCGATCGCAACCCCCGCGGCCGGCAGGCTCCCGGCAACCGCGATCCTCATGTAGGGCTCTGAATCTCGCTGGTACTGAACCGGTCCGTACCAAACCTTGTTGGCGCGTGCGTCCAGAACAGCGGGATCCGTAGACATATCAATGCCGCGCCCGGTCCTGTTCAGATGCAGCCTGGAAACAAAGACCCGTTCGGCACCGGTCTCATCCAGCAGCGAAACCGAAACGATTGCGGGCACCTGCTGGAGGAGGCGCAAGGCATCGATCTTGTGTTGCGCATCGTCTCCGACAGACCAGGGAAGCTGCACCATCCAACCCAGCTGATCTCGGATGCCATCGGTGAACGCCTCGATCCTGTCGGACGCCGCGCGGGCATCGGCCTGCAGCACCGCGCTGATCTGGCGGCGCTGGTCTCGGTAACCGAAAGAAGCCTCGACGGCCGCGCCGAGTATCAGAGGCACGACCGCAGCGACAAACAACGTCGCGAAGTACTTGCAGAACAGCGAGCGACGCGGGGGCATCGTACACGAAGAGGACTGCGCAGCACCGTCCGTCATAACTACTCTCAGGAGATCACCTTGCTGGCGCGAAACAGGATCGACGACACATCCAGGTCGATACCCAGAAGCCTGGCTGTCTTCAGATTGACTGCCAGTTCAAACTTCTCGGGGCGCATCACCGGAAGATCTGACGGATTTTCACCGCGCAGGATGCGATCGGCATAAGTGGCAAGCCGAAAATAGGTCGTGCGCTGGTTTGCGCCGTAACTCAAGAGACCTCCAGCGTCACAATATTCAGACCAGCCAAACATCGAAGGCAGCCGGTGCGCGATTGCAAACTCCGCAATCTTCGCACGATGCACCAGCGTCACGACATCGGGAAACACGAGGAGAGCATCCGCGTCCACCTTGCCGGCAGCCATCAACCCATTCTCGATTTCGCGAGCGCCACAGAACGGAACGTAGGCTGCCTCAATGCCGAGATTCCGGCACGACTCCAAAGTCGCACGCCATTCCAATGGCTCTCCCGGATGATCCGTGTTCGAGAAGACCGCCAGTTTTCGCAGCTTTGGATAAATGTCCTTGAGCAGCTCAACGCGCTTTCCTGCCAGCTCGAGCGACAGGAATGTGCTGCCGGTGAAATTGGTGCCGGGGTGAGCAAGGCTCTTGACCACACCCAAAGCGACGGGGTCACCGCTCAATGCAAACAGCACGGGGATGTCGGTGACCGCAGTCATGATGCGTGTCGCCGGACCGCTCGATACCACAAGGTCGATATCCCCTCGCTGCAACTCGGAGACGATCTTGCGCAGTGCCTGCGGATTTCCAGGGGCATAATGCGTCTCGAAGGTTACGGTCTTGCCCTCGACGTATCCCAGCGCGCGCATTCCCTCGCGAAAGCCGTCCAGGAAGGGATCTGGTTGGGACTCGGTGGAGACCCAGAAGATCCGATGCAGCTTGGCTCCGCCCTGCGCCCGTGCGATCGCAGGCCAGGCCAGTCCGCCACCAATCAACAAGATGAACTCTCGTCTTCTCATGCGAGCACCTGTCGAAGCTGTGCCGTCAATTCCGGCCGCAGACCAAGATCCTAGCTGTGCATCTGATGACTGCGCTCGGTATCGCGCTCCGCAAGCGGACTGTCGCGACACCGACTCCAACATTTGTCGCTGAGAGCATGCTCAGAGATTGGGTTGGTGAGACGATTTGTCCTTGAGGTGCGCTTGAGTTTTGCTTGAGACCGGCCCGATCGAGATCAAAACGGCCTTACTTGGTGCATAGCACGGTGTCTAAACACCTCGGACGCGGATCCAGGCGAGCTACGGCGTCTCAAGAGGACAACCGGAACTCACATCAGGAGCCAGGCCCTCGACCTCTTATATGGTGTGATTGCAGCGCGCCTTCGGCAGTTCACGCCCTAGAGTACTCATCAAGGCAATGTCCGCTCCAGAGGGACGAGCGGAGATCTTCTGATCGGCCGGAGTACTACGGCTTGTGACCCAAGCCGGACGTTAAGCGGCTAGTCTGCGGCTGACTGGGCGAACCGCCCTTCCGTTCCGATGGCCAAGACAGATAAGATGCCCGCGCTCGACCCAGGGGCCGGAAATGACGCGCGTGGTAAAGACGGGCAACAAGGCAGCCAAGGCGAGAGCCCGCAGGAGAAGTTCGCCAAAAGGTCGCAAATCGGCCAAGACCAAGCGCGGGATAGCCCCATCTGTCACTCGTCGCGAGGCAGCTTCGGTTGCCGATCTACAGGCGCAGCTTGAACGTCGGACTGTGGAGCTGGATCAAGCGCTGGAGCAGCAGACCGCGACTTCGGAAGTGCTGCAAGTCATATCCAGTTCGCCTGGTGAGCTTGGGCCCGTGTTCGAGGCCATGCTGGAAAATGCCGTGCGCATCTGCAGCGCCAGTTTTGGGACGCTGCTCCTATACGAAGGCGACAGGTTCCGGCGGGTGGCGCGAATGGCCGCGCAAAACGTGCCGCAATTGTATGCGCCCGACCAGGAAACGCCGCCACACTTCATCGCGCCGTTTGATGGGACGCCTTCGCTGGGGCGCCTCGTCGAGACCAAGGCGCTGGTTCACATTGCCGATATTGCCATCGAGTATCCCGACGATCTGATCTACAAGGTCGCCGCAGCCCGCACCGTTCTGATTGTGCCGATGCTCAAGGAGAGCGAGCTGATCGGCGCCTTTGCCGTCTACCGCAAGGAGGTGCAAGAGTTCAGCGACAAGCAGGTCGAGTTGCTAGAGCATTTTGCAGCACAAGCGGTGATCGCCATCGAGAACACGCGGCTGCTCCGCGAGCTGCGCGAGCGCACTGACGATTTGACTCGTTCCCTCGACGACCTGCGCGCCGCGCAGGACCGCCTGGTGCAGACCGAGAAGCTGGCGTCGCTCGGTCAACTCACCGCCGGCATCGCCCACGAGATCAAGAATCCGCTCAACTTCGTCAACAATTTCTCCGCGCTCTCTGCCGAGCTCATCGACGAGCTGAACGATACGCTGAAAGCCGCTGCTCTGAACGACAAGCTCCGCGAGGAAGTCAACGAACTGACGAAGTTGCTCAAGGAGAATCTGGAAAAGGTCGGGCAGCACGGCAAGCGCGCCGACTCCATCGTCAAGAACATGCTGCTGCATTCCCGCGAGGGGCCGGGTGAGCAGCGGCCCGCCGACATCAATTCGCTGGTGGATGAAAGCCTCAATCTTGCCTACCACGGCGCACGCGCCGAAAAGCCCGGCTTCAGCATCACGCTGCAGCGCGACTTCGATGCGAATGCGGGTGCGGCCGAGCTGTTTCCGCAGGAGATCACGCGCGCGTTGCTTAATCTGATCTCGAACGGTTTCTATGCCGCGACTAGGCGAAAGGCCGAAGCAGCCGACTATACCTTTGAGCCTGTCCTTAGCGCTGCCACCAAGAACCTTGGCAAGACAGTCGAAATCCGGATTCGCGACAATGGTGTCGGCATTTCACCCGAAGTCAGAGAAAAGATTTTCGATCCCTTCTTCACCACTAAACCGGCCGGAGAAGGAACGGGGCTCGGCCTCTCAATGACCCATGACATCATTGTCAAACAACACGGCGGCAGGATCGACGTCGAGACCGAGCCTGGCGCTTTTACTGAGTTTATCATTACCCTGCCGCGCGGCAACGGCACCGCATCCGGCCCGCGGCCGGAATGATTGCTTATGGCCCTTCTCGGACCTCCTGTTATGTCCGCTACTGCGCCGTTGTTTGGGGGATAGGCGGACATCGCGGATTTATGAGTGCACGCGCTAGCTCGCCGTCATCGTCCCGCCGCCCAGCGCCTTCCTGATCATCTCGGCGAGTTGGTTTCTCCGATAGGGCTTGGTCAGCAGCATCACGCCGTCATCTAACTTGCCGTGATGGACGATGGCGTTGTCGGTGTAGCCGGAGGTGTAGAGCACCTTCACACCCGGCCGCAGCTTGGCCACCTCGTCGGCGAGATCGCGTCCGCTCATGCCGCCGGGGATGACGACGTCGGTGAAGAGGAGATCGAACGGCTGGCCGGCCGCGATCAATTCCAGCGCGGATTTGCCGTCGGGCGCGGCAACCGTCTTGTAGCCGAGGCTCTCGAGCTGCGCAGTGACGAAGTTGCGCACGAGATTGTCGTCCTCGACGACGAAGATGGTCTCGGCGCCGCCTTCGGCCTGCGGCGCGGCGGCTGCGACGACGTCCGCCGTGCCTTCGCCCGGCGGCAGATAGAGCTTGATCGTGGTGCCGTGGTTTTCTTCGCTGTAGATCTTGATGTGGCCGCCGGACTGCTTGACGAAGCCGTAGACCATGGAAAGGCCGAGGCCTGATCCCTTGCCGACTTCCTTGGTGGTGAAGAAGGGCTCGAACGCCTTCTGCTGGATGTCGGGCGACATGCCGGTGCCGGTGTCGCTCACCGCGAGCATGACGTAGGGGCCGGCCACCACGTCCACATGGGCCTGCGCATAGGCCTCATCCAGCACGACGCGGTGGGTCTCCAGCAGCAGCTTGCCACCGTTCGGCATGGCGTCGCGCGCGTTGATCGCCATGTTGAGCACGGCATTGGTGAGCCGGGACGGATCGATATGCGCGGTCATCGGCCCCTGTTCCAGCACGGTCTCGATCTGGATCTGCTCGCCGAGGGTGGGCCGCAGAAGTTTCGCGATGTCCGCGATCGCGGCGTTGATCTCGACGTTGCGCGGCTGCAGCGGCTGCCTGCGCGCAAACGCGAGCAGATGCTGGATCAGCTCGGCGCAGCGCTCGGCAGCATCGTCGATCAGCCGCGCCGCGCGCTGGAGCTCGGGCTGCTGCTTCAGGCTCGCCACCAGCGTCTCGGTGTTGCCGGAGATCACGGTCAGCATGTTGTTGAAGTCGTGCGCGACGCCGCCGGTCAGCTTGCCGATCGCGTCGAGCTTCTGCGACTGGTACAGCTGCCGCTCGGTCTCGCGCGACATGGTGGCGTCGTGATAGACCAGCACCGCGCCCGTGATGTCGCCTTGCCCGTCCAGCATCGGCCGGCCGCTGATCATGAGATGGCGGGGAGCATTGCCGCTGTGCGGGCGGACGATCATCTCCAGATCCTCGAACTTCTCGCCGCGCAGCACGCGCACCGAGGGCAGCTCGTCGGCCTTCATCGGCGTGACCCCGTCGCCGTGAAACACATCTGACAGCGCGCGCAGATTGCGCAGGTTCATGCCGGCGCGATGCAGCAGCATGCGCTCCGCGGCCGGATTGGACAGCAGGACGTTGCCCTCGGCGTCGATGACCAGCACCGCCTCCGCCATGCTGTGAAACGTGCTTTGCAGCACGTTGACCGACAGGCGCAGCTCGTCATGCGCGGTCACCAGATGCTCGGTCCGCTCGGCCACCGCCGCTTCGAGGGCGTGCTTGGCGGCTTGTGTTTGCTCGAGCGTGCTCTGCAGCTGCACCGTGGCGCGCTGGCTCTCGCGCATCACCAGCGCCACCAGCAGCAGGATCAGCACGGCGCCGGCGACGTCGATGCCGAGCAGCACGATGCCGGTGCGACGTGAGTCCTGGGAGCGCGCGGTGAGCAGGCGTTCTTCATCCGCGCTCAGATGGTCGAGATTGCCCATCACCGTGTCCATCAGGCCGCGGCCCTCGGCCTTGCTGTTGAGCGCGGCAATGCCGGCCTGGTCATTCGCCGCGCGCAGGCGCATCGCTTCGGCGGCGATCTCGACCCGGCGCAGCGCCAGCGGTTCGGTGTCCTCCAGCAGCGTGACCTGGTCGGGATTGTCGCGCACGCCGCGCTTCAGCTCGGCCAGCGCCGGTGCGATCTGGACCCGCACGCCCTGAAACTCGTCGGCGAGCGTTTGGCTGCGATAGAGTTCATAGCCGCGGGCGGCGCTCTCGGCGCGGCGCAGCAGCACGCGCAGATCGGAGATCTTCTTCTGCACCTGGACGGTGTGGTTGACCCACGCCGCGTCGGACCGCGACTTGACGTCGAGGGCGATCGAGGCCGCGGTGATGATCAGGAGGATGGCAAGTCCAGCACCGAGAATGACGCGCTGCGTTGGGATCAAGGGGCTTCTTTCTTGTCCTTCGGCTGTGCGCTCTCGCCCGGACCGGCGAGGCATTCCCGGATCGTGGTCAGCAGCGCTTCCGGCGTGAACGGCTTGCGCAGGCAGCGCGTTGCCCCGAGCTCCAGCGCCATGCGGAGGAAATCGGGAGAGGGCGAGGCGGATGAGGCGAAGGCATAACCGGACATCGCGATCAGCGGAGTAGCCGGCGCGCGCTCGTGAAAGATGCGGATGGATTCGAAGCCGCGCATATGCGGCATGAAGATATCAACGAGCATCACCTCAAAGGCCTGCGCTTCCAGCGCAGCCAGTCCTGTTTCGCCGCCGTCGGCCAGCGTGACGTCGAAGCCCTGACGTTGGAGGAGGACCTCGATGGTCGCGCCGACCATCGGATCGTCATCAACCACGAGAATACGCGGCATGACACTTCCCAGTAATCGAAGTCCCCACTGTGATTGGTGATATCCGCGAATCGTGCCTCGGGTCAATTTTGGATTGGATCGGGGTAGATATGCACGGTGCGGTGCATAGGCTGCGGCGCGTGTTCCGTGCCTTATCTTGGGCCATGCGTCATCTATGCGTCATGGTTCGCCCGGGAGCGCACGCGGCACGCGAAGTGGGAGCAGCTTCGATGAAAGGTTGAAGCAAAGTCGAGGGGATCGCGAGGCCGAACGCGATCGGCAAGACGACTGGCGAAACTGCAGCGGCTCGCAGAACAGACATGGGCGGCGCCCGGCCATCACCGGCGCCGCCCATGAGGTTTGTTGCATCGTCGATTGTTCAGACCGTCTTACGGGCAGGGATGCCGCTGGCCGTCATAACCGAGATAGGTGCCCGAAGCCGGGTCGTATGACTTGTAGCGCCGCGCGCAATAGGCAGAGTCGCCGCCGCTATCCGGCACCACCGCCACGGTCGGCTCATCATAGTAGCTGTCGCCATAGTAGTAGGGGTCATCGTAATAGCCGCCGCCGTAATAGGCATACGAGCCGAGCCCGCCGATCGCCGCACCGGCCGCGAAGCCCGGCCAGAAGCCGCCGCGACGATGATGATGATGATGCCAGCCTCCGCCGCTCCAGTTGCCGCCGCGGCCTTGCCAGGTGCCGCTGTTGGCGGCTGCAAAGTTACGGCTGACGCCGCCGGTAAAGGACGTGCCGCCGCCCGGACGGACCGCTGGGCCGGCCGCGAAGCTGCCGCCACCTCCCTGCAACGCAGGGCCGCCGCCAACCCGTGCTCCGCCACCGAAGCCGCCGCCACCCATGCGCGCGCCGCCGCCACCACCGAAGTGAGCGCCGCCGCCACCGCCACCGCCGATGTGAGCACCACCACCGCCACCGCCGACGTGGCCGCCACCACCGCCGCCACGGCCACCGCCGCCGGGCCCCTGTGCAAAGCTCGGTGAAGTCATGGGTAGAACGAGCGCCAGCGCTGCGGCGGCACTCAAAACTTTCAGACTTTTCATGATAAAACTCCTTTCCCGGAAGCAAACCCTATGAAAGGGCTGGGGTTCCTGGGATCACGCCGGTTTGCGCGTGAACGGAGCCTCGCTCTCAATGGCTGTACCCCGCATGAACGGATCGCGTCCGATTTGCGGCAGCGTTCATGGCGAGGCCGGCGCATTTGCCGAGGGCACCGCCGCCCCGCCGAACTGGACATTTCGCCGCCCGGATGGCATCAGGACCCGACGAAGCAGGGCCCTTGCCGCATGAAACAATTCTTCCTCAAGTTCTTCACCTGGTGGAACGGCCAGACTTTTGGCACCCAACTCTGGACCAAGCGGTACGGAGAGCTGGTCGGCCAGGACGAGCAGGGCAATCTCTACTATCGCACCCGCGGCGGGGCGGTCGATCCCACGCTCGGCTTCGAGCGACGCTGGGTGGTCTATAACGGCTATGCGGAAGCCAGCCGGATCCCGCCGTCCTGGCACGGCTGGATTCATCACGTTGTCGATGTGCCGCCGACCGAGGCCAACTATCAGCCGCGCGAATGGGAAAAGCCGCACCAGCCGAATCTTACCGGCACGGCAAAGGCCTATCGGCCCTCGGGCTCGACCCTTGCCAGCGGCAGGCGTCCGAAGGCGACCGGCGATTATCAGCCCTGGACGCCTGGCTAGGCTTTCGGTCCTTCCTCGAATCTCGATCGTTCGGTTGGATGCACGCGCATCCGCCTCACCCTGCTGTGGACAACGGGAA
This sequence comes from Bradyrhizobium sp. CIR18, assembly GCF_014198295.1. NCBI lineage: Bacteria > Pseudomonadati > Pseudomonadota > Alphaproteobacteria > Hyphomicrobiales > Nitrobacteraceae > Bradyrhizobium > Bradyrhizobium sp. CIR18. The sequence goes on from NZ_JACIHF010000001.1 coordinate 113,482, forward strand.
CAGCGGGGATGCCTTCTGCGTGGGCGTTGCAGCCGCGCAAGCCATGCGGCTCAATGATCCCATCTTACGGAGATGGGAAACCATCGCGTTCGGTTCGGGCAACAGCTCGCGACTGTCCCGAAATGCAGCGGCCGCCGACAAGGACTCGATCGGGAGATAGGCCCCCGGTCTGGAAGGTCCGAAATCGCCCGATGTGAATGTGCAGCCGCCGTAAGACAGGAAAGGCCGCTTGGGAAACCGAGCGGCCTTTTTCTTTGAGGCGCTTCGTCGGCCGGTTTGTGCGCCTCAGTCGTAGCGCACCTTCGGGAAGAAGTCGCCGCGGCCTTCAGGTGTCATGTCGAGCAGGCCCCAGAGCGGATCGACCAGATCACCGGCGCGATGATGCTGCTTCGGCGCGGGCGGCGCGAAACTCATCTCCGAACCCCAGAAGTGCCTGATCTTGCCGTTCGCTCTCTTGAAGACGTTGAAGATCGTCTCGTCCCAATTCTGCCCGTCGGGAACGTGGTGCTGCGCGCGCATACCCTTGGAGAACTTCGAGGTGTCGCCGAAGTAATCCGCGTCAAAGGAGTTGCCGGCTGTGGACAGCAGCGACAGATGCTCCCAACCGCGTTCGTGGGCCCAGGCGGCGAGACGCGCGATCGGCGATTTTGCAACGATGTGAAGCGCGGCACGCTCGCCGACATGCCTTGCGGCGCCGTCGAGCCCGTCAAGCAAATGGGTGCAGCCGGGGCACGGCAGCTCGCGCTCCGGCCCATACATGAAGCTGTACAGGATCAGCGTGTCATGCGGGCCGAACAGCTCCGACATCCTGACCTGTTCCGGCATGCTCGTTTTGCCGATGCGTTCGAAGACGTAATCCTGGGGCACCTCGCCACCGAGCGGCAGCGCGCGACGCCTGGCAGAAACGACCTCAATCTGAGCCCGGAGGGCAATCTCCTCATCCAGCAATGCATTTCGCGCGGCACGATACTCAGTGCTTTCGTTGGGGTAGTGGAGATGCTCCATGATTGCGCTCCGGATGCTGTGAGTTTCGTGCGCATTCAACTCGTCCCCCGAAACCTCGGTTCCGTCGCCGAAAGTGGAACGTCTACACCACCCGCTCCGCCGCGCGCTTCACCGCCTCGAGCCGCCGTGCATGGTTTTGCGCGCCGCGCTCCCGGAGCAAGGTCATCACTTCGGCCGGCGCTGTATCGGGCGAGCCCGAATTGAACGGCGGGGCGGGGTTATATTCCATCTGGAGCTGGATCGCTTCCGCGGTGGTACGATTGACGAGGATCGACACCAGCGTCAGCGCGAAATCGATTCCTGCGGTGACGCCGCCGCCGGTGATGCGGTTGCGGTCGATGCAGACACGCGTCTTGGTCGGCGTGGCGCCAAATTGGCCCAGCATCTCCATCGCGCTCCAATGGGTGGCGGCGCGGTAGCCCTTGAGCAGACCGGCAGCGCCGAGCGCCAGCGATCCCGTGCAGACGGAGGTGACGTATTTTGCGCCCTCGGCCTGCCGGCGCAGGAAGTCGAGCACCTCCTCGTCATTGAGCAGGTCGTCAGTGCCGCGGCCGCCGGGTACGCAGATCACGTCCAGTTGCGGGCAGTCGGCGAATGTCGTGGTCGGCGTCAGCGTCAGCACGGAATCGCTCGGCACCGGCTCGATCCGCTTCCAGATCAAATGCAGCTTTGCGCCGGGCACCATGGCGAACACCTGCAAGGGACCGGTGAAGTCGAGCTGGGTGACGCGCGGGAACACCAAAAGTCCAATCTGGAGCGGTGACGACATCGGCAGATTCTCCAAAGATGAGCTTGACGCGCGAAGATTGGCATGGTGCGGTTGTGTCTGAAATGGCGTAATTCCCTCTATTTCGGACATACCCTATGATCGGCATCCTGATCTTCCCGGACTTCCAGCTGCTCGATGCGGCCGGCCCGATCTCGGTGTTCGAGGTCGCGGCGCGCTGCACTGGCAAGACGCTTGCGCTGCGCGTGCTGGCCGCGAGCGCGGGACTGGTGCGCAGCTCGTCGGGCGTCGAGATGATGGCGCGTGATTTCAAGTCGGCGAATGCGATCACGACGCTGGTGATCGCGGGCGGCGCGGGCGTTGCGGATGCCGCGCGCTGCGAGGTCACGCGCGCCTTCGTGCAGCGGCTGGCGCGGCGCGGCGTGCGGGTCGCAAGCGTCTGCTCGGGCGCCTATGTGCTTGCCGAGGCGGGACTGCTTGACGGCCGCCGCGCCACCACGCATTGGGGACGGACGCGCGATTTCGTCGCGCGCTATCCGAAGGTGAAGTTCGAGCCGGACCAGATCTTCACCCGCGACGGCAATGTCTGGACGTCGGCAGGAATTACGGCGGGCATCGACCTCGCGCTCGCCATGGTCACCGAGGACCATGGCGAGGAGATCGCGCAGCAGGCCGCGCGACAGCTCGTGCTCTACCATCGCCGCAGCGGCGGCCAGTCGCAGTTCTCCTCGCTGCTGGAGCTGAAGACGCCGAACGGCCGCTTCGGCGCGCTGTTGTCCTGGGCGCGCGAAAATCTCGACGCGCCGCTGACGGTGGAGGACCTCGCCGATCGCGCCGGCATGAGCGCACGGCATTTCGCCCGCGCGTTCGCCGCCGAGACCGGCGCGACGCCGTCGAAAGCGATCGAGCGGCTGCGGCTCGAAGTCGCGCGCGAGCGCGTGCAGTCCTCGCGCGAAGCGATCGAGCTGGTCGCAGAGGCGACCGGCTTCGGCGATCCCGAGCGCATGCGCCGCGCCTTCATCCGCGCCTTCGGCCAGCCGCCCCAGGCGCTGCGGCGCGCGGCGCGGGCGGGTTAGGGGATGCTCGTCGCAGCAGAGCTGGAGGTGTTCGCGCGTACCGTCAGGCGCCGCGCGGTCGGCATCAGCATGTAGGGCGCGAGATGGATCGGAAACTGTGTCATCGCGAAATAGAGCCAGGTGGTGGGCGGCAATGCGCCGGCCGTGGCCGCCAGCATCAGGCCGAGATTGCGCTGTGACACCATCAGCCCGAGTGCGAGCGCGCGCTCGGTGCCGATGCGGCGGAATAGCAGCGTGGTGATCGCGAGCAGGGTGAAATAGATCGCGAATGAGAGAGCTGCGAGGCCGAGGGTGAACAGCGGCTGTGCGAGAAGGTCGCTGACGACATCGCCCATGATCGCAGCAGCGAAGATGAAGAGGATGATGATGTTGAGGCCGTCGATCGGCGTCTTGTGACGCTGGATCGCCTCCGCGCCGAAGATCCATCGGATCGCTGTGGCGGCCAGCAGCGATGCTGCGAGGATGCCGAGCAGTTTCAGGCCCAGCGTCAGCGGTGTGACGCTCAGCATGTCGCCGAGGAAGAGGCCGGCGAATAGCGAGGCCGTGAAGGGCACCAGCGCGGTCGAGGTCACCAGCGTGATCAGCACGAGCGTGGCATCGAGACCCATCAGTGCGGCCAGTGCCGGAGAGGCCATCATCGGCGAGGCCATGCTCTGGAGCATCAGCGCGAGCGAAAGCCCGGGCGCGCGAGCCGTAAGTCCGGTTGCGTGGGCGATCAATCCGACGATCAGCGGCACGCCGATCGTGGTCCAGGCCGTGGCGGTTGCAACCAGCGCCGGCCGGCGCAGATGGCTGTAGAGGGCGGCCAGATCGACCCGCATGAAGGAGATGCAGAGCAGGCAGAGGATTGCCTCGGTGAGATAGGGACGCAGCAGCCCGCCGAGCGGTGGCACCGCAGCCGCGATGAACACGACAGCCGCGACTCCGCGTGTGCCCTGGCTGCCGAGCCATGTCAGGACGCGCAGCGGGAAGGTGATGATGGTTTGGAGAAGGACAGGCATCGGTATCGTTGGTGCGTCGGCCTACGCGAACGTCATCCCAATCCCTTCAACCATGCGCCGATCTCGCCGACGGCGACATTGGCCTGCTGCAACAACTTGCCCATCGTGAAGAAGCCATGGAATTGGCCGGGATAGTGCTTGTGCGTGACGGGTACGCCGGCCTGCTTGAGCCGCGCGGCATAATCGTCGCCTTCGTCGCGCAGCGGATCGGCGCCGGCGGTCAGCACATAGGCGGGCGGCAGGCCGGCCAGGTTTTGCGCACGTGCCGGCGAAGCGCGCCAGTCATGGATGTCGGCGGCGCCATTGAGGTAGTGGTCGCGAAACCAGCGGATCACCGAATGCGTCAGCAGCACGCTGGTCTCGGGTTCGCTGTGGGAGCCGTGGGTCATGGCGAAGTCGGTCGCCGGGTAGATCAACACCTGGCCTGCGAGTGCGGGACCGCCAGCCTCGCGCGCGGCGAGCGCGACGACCGCGGTGAGGTTGCCGCCAGCGCTGTCGCCGCCGATCGACAGGCGCGAGGCATCGATGCCGAGCTCGCGCGCGTTCGCGGTGATCCATTGGGTCGCGGCGATGGCGTCCTCAGTCGCCGCGGGAAATTTGTGCTCGGGCGCGAGACGGTAGTCGACCGAGATCACGATCAGCGCGCCCTCGACCGCGAGCTGGCGGCAGACGACGTCGTGGGAGTCGAGATCGCCGATCACCCAGCCGCCGCCATGGAAGAACACCAGCGCCGGCGACAGGCCGTCGTGCCGGCGTGGCTCCTTGGGAACGTAGAGGCGGGTGGGGATCACCCCGTGCGGCGCCGGGATCGATAGCGGCGTGACGCGCGCGAGCTCCGGCGGCTCGGGGTTGGTGGCAAAGCGGGCCTGAGCGTAATAGGCGCGCGCTTGGTCCGCGGTCAGGGTCTCGTAAGCGGGGCGGCCGGCCTCCTGGAAAGCCCTATAGACGGCGGCGGCATCGGGATCGAGCATAACGGGCATGGAACGGCGCACCTCGGGGTTTCCGGTTATCGTTGAATGTGATTTTCGGGGCGATGCCCGCCGCGCGCCCCCAAGGAGGGGCTTTCCGACTATCCCACCCGTCAGCCGCCCTGGCCAGCGGGCGGCGGGCAGGGCAGGGATGCCGCCCTTCCCCCGCCGTATTCCCCGTGTTAACCGGAGGGCCTGCGAGCGGCGGTATCCCCTGTAGAATGTCCAACAAGCCCGATTCGCTGTTGAAGCCGCGCGAGATGTTTCGAACCATTACCCTGACAGGTCTTGCGGCGTTTTTGGCCGCCACCGCACTGACGGTTGCGACGCCGGCTCAGGCGCAGATCGGCACGATTTTTTCCGATCCACCGCCGCTGCGGCCGCCCGGCAACATTCCGCGCGGCCAGCCCCAGCCGCAGCAGATTCCCGATGACGACGAAGAGGTGCCGGAGCTGCCGCCGCAGGGCCGCGTGCTGCCGTCGCGCCCGATGCCTCCACCGCCGGGCCGGCAGGGCAATGTGATGCCGGGGCCGGTCGAGACCCAGCCGCTGGCGCCGCCGCCGGGCTCCACCGTCGCCCCGCCAAACCAGCCGCCGCCTGTGGCGGTCGCGCCGCCGGGCGCCGGCCAGCCGGGTGCGCCGGGTCGCCAGCCGCAGCAGAAGGGCGGGCCGGGTGGCGCCGTGCCGCAGACCCCGGCGAGCCTGCAGCCGGGCGACGAGGTCGTCACCGAGCCGCCGGCCCAGAAGATCGTGAACAAGAAGGCGACCTTCTCGGGGCTCGACAAGATCACCGGGCGCATCATCAATTTCGACGAGGAGATCGGCGAGACCGTCCAGTTCGGCGCGCTCAGGGTCAAGACCGACGCCTGCTACACGCGACCGGCGACCGAGGCCACCAACACCGACGCCTTCGTCGAGGTCGACGAGATCACCTTGCAGGGCGAGGTGAAGCGGATCTTCTCGGGCTGGATGTACGCGGCAAGCCCGGGCCTGCACGGCGTCGAGCATCCGATCTACGACATCTGGCTCACCGACTGCAAAGAGCCGCAGCAGACCATTGCGACCGCAGCGCCGGATCCGGCGACCAAGCCTGCACCTCCGCCGCCGCCCGCGCAGAAGAAGGCCGCGCCGAAGCAGGTGCAGCAGCGTCCGCCGCAGCCTCTGCCGCCGATCCAGCAGCAGCAACCGGCACCGCCGCCGCCTCCGCCGCCGGAGCAGCGACCAGGTCTGTTCGGTATCCCGGGGTTTGGCCGCTAGGCCTGGCTATCGATTATTGCCGCGCGGCGATGATCTCGAGCGCGCGTGCGCCTGGGATCGCCTCACCCGCCGAGAGCTTCAGGAAATCGCCCGGCTCGCCCGCGAGCGCCTTGTCGAGCAGCGCGGTGTAGCGCCGCCGCGAGATCTCGGCCGCACCAAAGCTCTTCAGATGTTCGGTGACATATTGGGTGTCGAGCAGCTCGAAGCCGCCATGGATGAGCCGCGCGACCAGATGCACCAGAGCGACCTTCGAGGCATCGCGCGCGGTGTGGAACATGCTCTCGCCGAAGAAGGCCCGTCCGAGGCTGACGCCGTACAGCCCGCCGACGAGGTCCTCGCCCTGCCAGGCCTCGACGCTATGGCAATGGCCGAGCTCGAACAGGCCGCCATAGAGGTCACGGATGCGCTTGTTGATCCAGGTGTCCTCGCGTCCGGCCTGCGGCGCGGCGCAGCCGGCGATCGTCGCCTTGAACGCGGTGTTGACGGTTACGCGAAACACATCCGAGCGCACGGTGCGCGCGAGCCGCGAGGCGACGCGAAATCCGTCAAGGGGGATGACGCCGCGCAGCTCCGGCTCGACCCAGAACAGGGTCGGATCTTCGGCGCTTTCGGCCATCGGAAAGATGCCGCAGGCATAGGCGCGCAGCAGCACGGCCGGTGTGATTTCAGACGGGGCGGAGTCGCGCGAAGTCATGGTTCGCAACCATAGCAGGATCGCGACGCGGTTGCGATGGGGGTGAGCAGGGCAGCGAGATCAGCTCGCGGCGGCGGTGCTGGTCCTGCCGGGGGCTGCCGGCATGCGCGCGAATTTCAGCACGATCCGGGTTCCGGAATGGGCGGGATCGCGCTCGACCGTGGCGTCGAGCTTCGAGGCCATGGCCGCGACGATGCGCTGGCCCATGCCGGTGGAGCGCGGATCGGCCTTGACGTTGTCACCGACGCCGTTGTCGGTGATCGACAGCAGGACATCCTCGCCCTGCGCGTGCAGCTCGACATGGATCGGGCCGGCGCCGTCGGGATAGGCGTATTTCACCGCGTTCATCACCAGCTCGTTGACGATGATGCCGACGGCGACCGCGCGGTCGGGATCGATCTCGATCGGCTCGGCCTTCAGCGTCAGGCGCGACATCCGGTTGCCTTCGGCGGAGCGGCGGAGATCCTCGAGCAGCGAGTCCAGATACTGGTTCAGGACCACGCTCTTCAGATCCTGCGAGGTGTAGAGGCGGCGGTGCACTTGCGCGACCGCGGCGACGCGGCCCATCGCGTTGGTCAGTGCCGCCTTGACCTCGTCCTGCGCGGCGGAGCTTGCCTGAAGGTGCAGCAACGAGGCGATGATCTGGAGCGAGTTGCCGACGCGGTGGTTGACCTCGCGCAGCAGCAGCTCGCGTTCGGCGGCAAGGGCGGCGTAGCGGTCGCGCGAGGCATGAATCTCGGCCTCGGCTTCCTCGCGCGCCTTCTGCAGTTCGGCCTGGCGTAGCGCGCCCTCGGTTGCGACGTGGAGCAGGGGGATGAAATCGCCCGTGACGTCCTTGACGAGATAGTCGGCCGCGCCGGCCTTCAGTGCGGTCACCGCGATGCTGGAATCCTGCGAGGCCGTGACGAACACCACGGGCGGCGCACCCGGGATCGCCATGATCTGCTCCAGCGTCTCCAGCCCGTCGAGGCCGGGCATGTACTGGTCGAGCGCCACCACGTCGATGCCGCCCTCGACCGCGGCGCGGCGGATGCGCTCCAGGCCTTCCTCGCCGCTCGCGGCATGGACGACCCTGTAGCCGCGCCGCGTCAGGCCGCGATCGACCAGGCGCGCCAGCGCAGTGTCGTCGTCGATGTAGAGCAGTGTTGGCGTGCGCTGGTTCATGGGGCGGCGGGAGGGACCTGGATGACCGAGAAGAACAGGCCGAGCTGCCGGATGGCATTGGCGAAATTCTCGTAGTTGACGGGCTTGGTGATGTAGACGTTGCAGCCGAGCTCGTAGCAACGCTTGATTTCCTGGGAATCGTCGGTGGTGGTCAGCACCACCACGGGCGAAGCCTTCAGATATTTGTTTTCCTTGATCTGCCTCAGGATGTCGATCCCGGTCATGTCGGGCAGGTTGAGGTCGAGCAGGATCAGCAGCGCATTACCCTTCTGCACGAGCCCTGAGCCGTCGGCGCCGAACAAATGCTGCATTGCGTCCGTGCCGTTGGGGAACGAGACGATCTCGTTGTTGACTCCCGAGCGGCGGATGTTGCGCTCGATCAGGCGGGCGTGGCCCTCATCGTCCTCGATCATGATGATGGTGACAGGCTGGGTCATCGATCTCAGTTCCGGTTGCTCACATTCCAGGCGATCGGCAGCGTGATCGTGAAGGTGCTGCCCGCGTCCAGTTCCGACGATACCGACATGGTGCCGCCGAGGCGACGCACAAGTGCACGCACATGCGCAAGACCAATGCCTTGGCCGGGCTGGTCCTGGGTTCCCGCACGGCGGAACAGGTCAAATATCCGCTGATGGTCCTTCGGATCGATGCCGCGGCCATTGTCGCTGATCTCGAAGATAGCGTAGCCGAGCTTGGTGCGCCCGCGGATTCTAATTTCGCCGGGCACCCCGCGCTTCAGGTACTTGATCGCATTGTCGATCAGATTGGAGAAGATCTGCTCGAGTGCGAGCCGGTCGCTGACGATGTCAGGCAGCGGCTCGAGGTGGATCTCGGCCTGCGCCTCGGCCGCCTGGTGCGCCAGTGTCGACACGATGGCCTCGATCAGCTCGCTGGTGTCGATCTTCACCGGCTGGAATTCGCGTCGGCCCTCGCGGGTGAGGTTGAGGATGGCCGAGATCAGCCGGTCCATCTTGGCGATCGACGTCTTGATGAAGCCGAGCGCCTCGGAAAAATCCTCCGAGAGCTGCTTGTCGGCGCCTTCGAGCACGATCTCGCCGGGCGAGCCTGGCGCCAGCGGCGGCCCGCCGGCGGGGACTTGGGTGAGGCTGCCGATGCGGCGGAAGACATCGCCGCTGAGCTCTTCGAGCTCGCTGGTAAAGCCCATGATGTTGACGAGCGGCGAGCGCAGATCGTGGCTGACGATATAGGCAAAGCGCTGGATCTCTGCGTTGGCTTCGCGCAGATCCGCAGTGCGCTCGTCGACGACGGACTCCAGATTGACGTTGGCATCGCGCAGGCGCGCTTCGGCCTCGTCACGAGCGCGGGCCGAGCGCCGCACCAGCCAGGTCGAGATCAGGGCCAGCAGCACGACGAGGCCGGAGCCGATGCCGGTCATCGATGCAGCCAGGGTCTGGCTCCGGTCGGAGTTGGCCGTTCGGACCCGGAACAGCCGCTCCTCCTCGCGGATCATCGCGTTGGCCAAATTGCTGATGGTGGTTGTGGTGTTGCCGGCCGCGGCCTCGCGGATCAGCGCCGTGGCCCGGTCCGGTTGGCCGTCCTTCACGAACTTCATTTCGCGCGAGAACTGGTCGAGTCGGGTCTCGATCGCCGCGCTCAGTTTTTCGATGCTGTCGCGTTGCGCCGGATTGTCGCCGATCTGGCGCGTGAGCTTGTCGAGCGCCGGAATGATCGCTGCGACGGCCTTCTCGTGGTCCGACTGGAAATCCGGTCCCTGCGTCAGCAGAAAGCCGCGGGCGCTGCTCTCGGCGCGGCGGATTTCAAGCAGTAGGGCGTTGATCTGGCTCTCCGCCTCGATCGTGTGAAGCACCCATGTGCTGTCTTCCCTCGCCTTGTTGACGAGATAGACCGAGCCGGCGCTGATCACGGTCAGAATCAAAAGACCCGCCGAAATCAGCAGGATCTGCCAAAATGCGCGCCGTCGATGGGCCTCGGCCGTCACGACGGCCTCGCTCTGTCACGTTCAGCGGAAGTCAAAACGCCCCCTTGGAACTGTCCCCGCGTCGAGAACGCGATGGGGGCCAAAGGGTTCCACGACGAAAGCGGATTATCGCGGAGCGGGTTCCGTCTTGCCGGCCAGATACTGTTCCAGCCAGTGGATGTGATAATCGCCGTTGATGATGTCGTCTTCACGCACCAGCGCGCGGAACAGCGGCAGCGTGGTCTCGATGCCTTCCACGACCATCTCGTCCAGCGCCCGGCGCAGCCGCATCAGGCATTCGGCGCGGGTCTTGCCGTGCACGATCAGCTTGCCGACCAGGGAATCGTAATAGGGCGGGATCGTGTAGCCCTGGTAGACCGCGGAATCGATCCGGACCCCCAGTCCGCCGGGCGGATGGTATTGCAGTATGCGGCCGGGCGAGGGGCGGAAGGTCTGTGGATTCTCGGCGTTGATGCGGCACTCGATCGCATGGCCGATGACCTGGACCTCTTCCTGCCTGGCCGGCAAATCGCCGCCGGCGGCGATGCGGATCTGCTCCAGCACGAGGTCGATGTCGGTGATGCTCTCGGTGACGGGATGCTCGACCTGGATGCGGGTGTTCATCTCGATGAAGTAGAACTCGCCGTCCTCGAACAGGAACTCGATGGTGCCGACGCCGAGATATTTCATCTCGCGCATGGCTTTCGCACAGGTCTCGCCGATCTTGGCGCGCGCGGCGGCGGCAAGGACAGGCGAGGGGCCCTCTTCCCAGACCTTCTGGTGGCGGCGTTGCAGCGAACAGTCGCGTTCGCCGAGATGGATCGCGCCGCCGCGGCCGTCGCCGAGAATCTGGATCTCGATGTGACGCGGCTTCTGGAGGTATTTTTCCAGATAGACCGAGGCATCGCCGAAGGCCGATTTGGCCTCGTTGGCCGCCGTCGACAGCGCCACCTGCAGGTCGGCCTCGCTGTGCGCCACCTTCATGCCGCGGCCGCCGCCGCCGGCCGCCGCCTTCACCAGCACCGGAAAGCCGATCTTCCTGGCGATCGCCAGCGCGTCGTCATCGGGACCGACCGCGCCGTCGGAGCCGGGCACCACGGGGATGCCGAGTCGCTTGGCGGTCTTCTTCGCCTCGATCTTGTCGCCCATCAGGCGGATGTGCTCGGCCTTGGGGCCGATGAAATGCAGATTGTGCTCGGCGAGGATCTCCGCAAAGCGGGCATTCTCGGACAAGAAGCCATAACCGGGATGCACGGCATCGGCGCCGGTGATCTCGCAGGCCGCGAGCAGCGCGGGCACGTTGAGGTAGCTGTCCTTGGATGCCGGCGGTCCGATGCAGACGCTCTCGTCCGACAGGCGCACATGCATGGCATCGGCGTCGGCGGTGGAGTGCACGGCGACGGTCGCGATGCCGAGCTCCTTGCAGGCCCTGAGGATGCGAAGGGCGATCTCGCCGCGATTGGCTATGAGGATCTTGTCGAACATGGTGTCCTGTCGCGAATGGCGAGTGGCGAATGGCGAGTAGGGAAGGGGTGGACCATTCGCTATTCGCTATTCCCCATTCGCTTACTCAATAATCACCAGCGGCTCGCCGTACTCGACCGGCTGGCCGTCCTCGACCAGGATCTGCGTCACCGTGCCGGCGCGCGGCGAGGGGATCTGGTTCATGGTCTTCATGGCTTCGATGATCAGCAGGGTCTGTCCAACCGAGACCTTGCTGCCGACCTCGATGAACGGCTTGGCGCCGGGCTCCGGTGCCCAATAGGCGGTGCCGACCATCGGCGAGCTGACCGCGCCAGGATGCTTCGACAGGTCGGGTCCGGCGGCGACAGGCGCGGCGGAGGCGACCGGCAGGGCGGCGGGAGCGGCTGCCATCTGCATCGGCATGGTCGCAGCAACGCTGACGTTGCGGGCGACGCGCAGGCGCAGGCCCGCACGTTCGATCTCGATCTCGGTGAGACTGGTCTCATCGAGCAGCAAAGCGAGCTCGCGGACGAGCGCGGAATCCTCGCTGGAAAACTTTGCGGCTGCTTTGTCGTCTGGCTGGCGCGCCATGTTGTTTGATCCGAATGTTCTGTTTGATGAGGGGGCTTCAGGCTTTGGGCTTGATGGCAAGCTTGGCGGCAAGGCCCTGGATGGCGAGGCGGTAGCCCTCGATGCCGAAACCGCAGAGCGAGGCGAAAGCGGCGCGTGCGGTGTAGGAGTGGTGACGAAAGCTCTCGCGGGCGTGGATGTTGGTCACATGCACTTCGACCGTCGGGATCTGCACCGCGAGCAGCGCGTCGTGCAGCGCGATCGAGGTGTGCGAATAGCCGCCGGCATTGACGATGATGCCCTTCATCTTGCGCGCATGCGCCTCGTGGATGAAGTCGATCAACTCGCCCTCGCGGTTGGACTGCCGGCAATCGGCCTTGAGGCCGAACGTTGCCGCGGTCTCCCGGCACAGTGCCTCGACGTCGGCCAGCGTGGCGTGGCCGTACTTCTCGGGCTCGCGCGTTCCCAACATGTTGAGGTTCGGCCCGTTCAGGACGAGGATCGTATCGGTTGCAGGTTCTGCCATTCCAATCCCGGGAAGAGGTGCTCGGCGTGGCGGGGTTATAGGTAACAAAGCGGCCTAGGGGAAGCCTTGAAGGGCCTCCCAGGGGCCTTCAAGTACCTCATCCCCGGTGCAAAAACCTGTGCGGAAGCTACGGAAATCGCTTGTTAACCAGTTCTAATCGTGGCTGTCCGAGGGAGGCTCGCAGGGGAGGGCGACGCATAGGCCAAAGGCCCCTGCCGATCTCTCGGCAAGGGCCCATTTGGGTATCAGCGAAGCAGCTTAGCCTTCGATGATGTAGACGATCTCGCGCGTCTGCGGACGGACGATCACGTACTGACCGCGGACGAAGATCACCTCATAGCCACGCCACTCCGGGTAGATCTCCACGATCCGGGGCGGAAGCGGATGGACTCTGACGGAGGCCGGGATCGCGGTGCCGACCGAGATGTTGAAGTTGACGTTCGTCGTCTCTTCGATCTTGGTCGACTTGATCGCCGTCGAGATTTCAGACCGCTTTTCGGCCGGCGGCGCCGAAGCCGTCGCGGAGGCGGTGCCGGTCGTGGTCTGGGACTTGTCGGTCGTAGCCGCATTGTTGGTCTTGGCAGCGCCGCCCGCCTTGTTCTCCTCAGCCTTCATGTCCTTGGCAGACTTGGCGGGGTCCGACTTTGTCGTCGAGTCCGAGCTCATGCTCTTCGACTTGTCCTGCTGGGACTTGTCCTGCGCACGTTCGTCGGTGCGCTGGCCCTTGGTGGCGCCGGCCTTGTCCTCGGCCGCGTTCTTGTTCATCGCGCCGCCCGGGGAGCGCTCGTCCTTCATCGCGCCGGATTTGTCTTCGGAAGCCCGATCGGACTTCATGGTGCCAGCGCCACCGGCCTGGCCGACGGTGCCCTTGTCATGGCTCATGGAATCGCGGCCGGTCGCGCCGCGCTCCGCGGCGCCGCCGGAAGGCTGCGAATGCTGCATCTGCGCGCCACCGGCGCCGCCGCCGCTGTCACGGCCCATGGTGTTCTGTGCGTTCGCCAGACCGGCGCCGGCGACGAGCGCGAGCGTGGCAACCGAAATCATAAAGCGGTTCAACATCGAATTCTCCTCACGTGTTTCTTTGCGTCATTGCCCGCGCCGACAACGAAAGGAGATTTGAGTTGTTCCGGAACTTCGCCTGTTCCGCGGCATTTGTTTGTTGAATGCCAGATGAATGATTTTGCACGAAGACGCCAACGTTCGGCGCAAGAAAAAGGCCGGCTTGTCAGCCGGCCTTTTCGGGTTTTCAGGATCGTAAAACGTATGATCAGCAGGTTGCCTTGCCGCAGCGGGCAATGCCGATCTTTTCCTTGAGGCTTTCGACGCCGACCGCGCCGATCACGATCTGCTTGCCGATGACATAGCTCGGCGTGCCGTTCATGCCCATCGCTTCGGCGAGCTTGAAGTTCTCCTCGATGGTGGCGCGCACCTCGGGGCTGGCGATGTCCTTCTCGATCTTTGCGGTGTCGAGGCCGGCTTCCTTGGCCGCTTGAAGCGCGCGCGCCTTGTCGGCCGCGCCACGGCCGCCGAGCAGCTTCTGGTGGAAGTCGAGATATTTCTTGCCCGAGGGATCCTGCATGCGCACGGCGACCGCGACCTGCGCAGCCTCCACCGAGCCCTGGCTCAGCACCGGAAATTCCTTCAGCACCACCTTCAGCTTCGGATCCGCCTTCATGATGGTGAGCATGTCGTCCATCGCGCGCTTGCAGTAGCCGCAATTGTAATCGAAGAACTCGACGAAGGTGACGTCGCCGTCCTTGTTGCCGAGCACGACCTGGCGCGGCGAGTTGAAGATCGCGTCCGCATTCTGCGCGATGCTGGCCTCGTGCTTCTGCGTCTCGGCCGCGGCCTGCCGCTTGCTGAGCTCGGCCATCGCCTCCTCGAGCACCTCGGGATGGCTGATGAGATAGTTCTTGATGATCTTCTCGATGTCGGTGCGCTGGGTGTCGGAGAAACTGTCGGCCGACGCGGGCACGGCTGCGCCGAACAGGGCGAGCGCAAACAACGCGGGAGCAAGCAGGCGCAGCGAAGGCATAGGTAAATCCTCTTATCCAAAGCAGGTTTCGGAATAAGTCCCGGCGGACTTAAGCTCGGTGTCGTGACGTCGTGGTATCGGGCGTCGTTCGAGTTACGTCAGTTGCGCGGCGGCTTCGCCGCCACGATGTCGTCGGCCTTGACCCATCCGGGTGTGCCGACGGCGAAACGGGTTTTCGCGCGCGTGGCGAGCTCGCGGGCGGTCTTGTTGTCGCCGCGCAGGTAAGCGGCTTGCGCCGAGGCGAGATCCGCTTCGGCATAGTCGCCCTTCCGGCCATAGGCCATCGCGAGCTGGGTATAGCCGAGCACCGCTTCCGGTTCTCGCGCCACCGCGGCGCGGAGAATCCGAACGGCGTCGTCGGTGTAGGCCTTATTATCGGTTCCAACCAGAGCTTGCCCAAGTAACATCTCGATGAGGGGCGCGTTGTTGGAAAGCTGCGCGGCCTTGCGCAGCGGAGCGACCGCATCGGCCGGCTTGCCGCTCTCCAACAGGGCCTGGCCGCGCACCTCGTAAAAGTACGGGTTGTTGGGCTGCACCTGGATCAGCGCGTCGATCTGGGCCAGCGCGCTGCGCAGATCGCCGTGCAGATAGGTGCTGATGGCGCGGGCATAGCGCGCCGGCATGCTGTCGTTGGTCTGGGGATAGCGTCGGTACACCGTCTCGGGCCGCTCCATGAACGCGGAGATCTTGGCGCGCACCATGTCGTGGCGGAGCTGGAGCGCGGGATCGTCCTTCTTGTTCCAGTAGGGGCTGGAGCTGGCGAATTCCTGAAGCGCGGCGACGCGCTCGGCCGGCATTGGATGCGACTGGAGATAGGGATCGGCGCCGCGCGCGGCGAACAGGCTCTCACTGGTGAAGCGCTTGAAGGTCTCGTACATGCCTTTCGGCGATTGCTGGGTCGCGGTCAGGAATTTCACGCCGGCGCGGTCGGCGTTCTCCTCCTGCTGGCGCTGGTAGGACAGCAGCGTCCGGCGGATCACCTCCTGCGGAGCGGAGATCGCGGCGGCGCCGGCATTGGCCAGCCCGTTGTTGCCTGCGCTGCTGCGCTGGGTGCTGCCCGCGGCGATCGCGCCGGCGCCGAGCAGCATCGCAATGATCATCTGGGTCTGGGCGGCGGCGAGCTGCTCGCGCAGCTTGGACAGATGGCCGCCGGCCAGATGCCCGGTCTCGTGCGCGAGCACGCCGATGATCTGGTTCGGCGTTTCCGATTGAAGGATCGCGCCGTAATTGACGAAGATGCGGCGGCCGTCGGCGACGAACGCGTTGAACGAGCTGTCGTTCAGGATCACCATCTGGATGTTCTGCTTCTCCAGACCCGCGGCGCGCAGGATCGGGCGCGTATATTCGCGCAGCAGCTGCTCGGTCTCGGTGTCGCGCAGGACAGGCGGCCCCTTTTGCTGCGCCCGCGCCGCCGGGAGCGGCAGCAGCGCGATCGCCGCAGCCGTGACGAGGGCGGTGAGGGCGGTGGCCTTCTTGCGCAATGCGATCTGAAGCAACATCAAACGGTCTGGAGAGCAGTTTCGTGATTGGTTTTGGCGATTGGCGGCGGACCGGATACGCGATATGCCCTTATGAGCCTTACCCCTTATGAGCCGTACAATGCGGCCAGTCTGGGGCGCAAGCGCCCCGTTTCCCGGACCGGACGCACCGGCCCGCCAGCGAAATAGCAGAAATCGATGCACGATGCGACATTGAGGAACCGGTTGGGGCAGTGGCTCGAGCCCTCCCGCCGCAGTGATGTTCCCCCGTTCATGGTGATGGACGTCATGGCCGCGGCAGCCCGAATCGAGGCCGCCGGCGGCCATGTCATCCACATGGAGGTCGGCCAGCCCGCGGCCGGGGCGCCCAGCACCGCGATTGCGGCCGCCCACGCGGCGCTCGAGGCCGGGCGGATCGATTATACCTCCGCACTCGGTATTCCCGGTCTGCGCGAGCGCATCGGGCGCCATTATCGCGATGCCTATGGCTGCGACGTCAGCCCTGACAGGATCGTCGTGACCACCGGCTCCTCCGGCGGGTTCATCCTGGCCTTCCTGTCGATGTTCGAGCCGGGCGACCGCGTCGCGGTGACGGTGCCGGGCTATCCGCCTTATCGCCATATCCTCACCGCGCTCGGTTGCGAGCCGGTGCTGATCGAGACCACAAACGAGACGCGCCATGCGCTCACCGGCGAGGCGTTGCTCGCGGCGCATCGCAAGATGCCGTTGAAGGGCGTGCTGGTCGGAAGCCCCGCCAATCCGACGGGGACGATGATGTCCCGCGAAGCGCTCGCCGGCTTGATGGCGGCCGCCGAAGACGCAGGCATCCGGTTCATCTCGGACGAGATTTATCACGGGCTCGACTATGCGTTTCCGGCGGTCACCGCGGCCGCGCTCTCCGAGCACGCACTCGTGATCAACTCGTTCTCGAAATATTTTTGCATGACCGGCTGGCGTGTTGGCTGGATGGTCGTGCCCGAAATTCTGGTGCGGCCGATCGAGCGGCTGCAGCAGAACCTATCGATCTCGGTGCCGTCGCTGTCACAGATCGCGGCAGAGGCCGCCTTCGACGGCGCAGCCGAGATGGAGACGATCAAGCACGGCTATCAGGAAAACCGGCGAATTCTGATCGAGGGATTGCCGAAAGCCGGCCTGAGCAAGTTCTTGCCGGCCGATGGTGCATTTTATCTGTATGCCGACGTCTCGGACTTCACCTCCGACAGTTTCGAGTTCGCCAAGCAGATGCTGGAACAGGCACGCGTTGCGGCCACGCCCGGCGTCGATTTCGATCCCGTTCACGGCCGATCGTTCATTCGCTTTTCTTATGCACGCTCGCCCGGGGAGATGCGCGAGGCAGTTGACCGGATCGCTCACTGGCTTAAATAGCCGCCAGTTTTCGACCACCACCGGAGTTCAACTTGTCTGACCGATCTGTCTCGACCGCTGCTGCGCCACATTCTTCTCTCGCCGCATTGATGTGGCCGACCCGGCCGGGCGAAACCGTTGGCGCGATGCGTGCCGTCGTGCTGGTTGCGCTCGGCACCGCTTTGATGGCGCTATCAGCCAAGGTCAGCCTGCCGCTGCCCTATGTCCCGATGACATTACAGACGCTGGTCGTGCTGATGATCGGCGCGGCCTATGGCTGGCGCCTTGGCAGCGCAACCATGATCGCCTACCTCGCCGAGGGCGCGCTTGGCGTGCCGGTATTCGCCGGACCGGTGGGTGGGATTGCACCGCTGGTTGGCCCGACCGCGGGCTATCTGTTCGGCTTCGTCGCTGCCGCTTTCGTGACCGGCTGGCTCGCCGAGCGCGGCTGGGATCGCAGCGTGGCGCTGCTGTTTGCAGCGATGGCGGTTGGCCATATCGTCATTCTGGCCGCCGGGTTCGGCTGGCTGGCGTTCGGCCTCGGGCTGGGCGTTGGAAAAGCCTGGCAGGTCGGCATCGTGCCGTTCATTGCAGCTTCGCTGGTCAAGAATGCGCTTGGCGCGACGTTGATGCCGGCGGCGCGCAGGCTGATCGAGCGTCGCCGGTAAAGCGCGCAAAGAGTTCGCGGTTCCAATTGACAGGGCCGGCCAAGTTGATCTTGGCTGGCCCAGCGTTTTGAGGGGGAGTGAAACAATGACGACGACAACGATGGCGGAGGCGCCGATCGCGCCGCCCGCAGCAAAGCCGTGGTACAAGGTTCTCTACGTCCAGGTGCTGATCGCCATCGTGCTCGGCGCCATCGTCGGCTGGCTGTGGCCACAGTTCGCAACCAACGAATGGATCAAGGCGCTCGGTGACGGTTTCATCAAGCTGATCAAGATGGTGATCGCCCCGATCATCTTCTGCACCGTGGTCTCCGGCATTGCCCACATCCAGGACGCCAAGAAGGTCGGCCGCATCGGCGTCAAGGCGCTGGTCTATTTCGAGGTCGTCTCGACCTTCGCCCTGGTGATCGGCCTCGTCGTCGGCAATCTCGTCAAGCCGGGCGCAGGCTTCGGCAATGCTGCGGCGAGCGAGGCGGCCGTTGCGAACTACGCCAAGCAGGCCGCCGGCCAGAAGTCCGTCGACTTCGTGCTGCACATCATTCCGGACACCGTGGTCGGCGCCTTCGCGCAGGGCGAGATCCTGCAGGTGCTGCTGTTCTCGGTGCTGTTCGGCTTCGCCATCATGAGCTTAGGTGAGCGCGGCCACACCATCCGCAGCTTCATCGACGATGCCGCGCATGCGGTGTTCGGCGTCATCTCGATCGTGATGCGCGCGGCACCGATCGGTGCGTTCGGTGCGATGGCCTACACCATCGGCAAGTTCGGGACCGGTGCGATCCTCAACCTGATCGGTCTGATCGCGACCTTCTATGCCACCGCGGCGCTGTTCGTGTTCGTCGTGCTCGGCATCATCGCGCGACTGGCCGGCTTCTCGATCTTCAAGTTCCTGGCCTACATCAAGGACGAGCTGCTGATCGTGCTCGGCACCTCCTCCTCGGAGAGCGCGCTACCGTCCATGATGGAGAAGCTGGAGCGGCTCGGCTGCTCCAAGTCGGTGGTCGGTCTGGTAGTGCCCACGGGCTACTCGTTCAACCTCGACGGCACCAACATCTACATGACGCTGGCGACGCTGTTCATCGCGCAGGCGCTCGGCGTCGATCTCAGCTTCAGCCAGCAGCTCACCATCCTGGTCGTGGCGATGCTGACCTCGAAGGGCGCCTCCGGCATCACCGGCGCGGGCTTCATCACGCTGGCGGCGACGCTGGCCGTGGTCGATCCGCGCCTCGTGCCGGGCATGGCGATCGTGCTCGGCATCGACAAGTTCATGAGCGAGTGCCGCGCGCTGACCAATCTTTGCGGCAACGGCGTGGCCTGCGTGATCGTCGCCTGGTGGGAGGGTGAGCTCGACCGCGACAAGCTCAACGCCAACCTCTCCAAGCAGATCGATCCGACCGACATGGAGACGGCGATCACGACGGACTGATCTGGACCTGACGGCGCGAGCTGCGCTGTCAGACCTTGAAGTCATAGGGCTGGTCGAGATGCTCGATCAGCCCTTTTTCTTTCGGCTAGAACCGCTCCGGCCGGTACGGCATCGGATCAATCGCAGGCGTCTCGCCGCTCATCATCTCGGCGAGCAGGCGCCCGGTCGCGGGTCCGAGGGTAAAGCCCTGGTGGCCGTGGCCGAAATTCATCCAGAGGCCGGGATGCTGCGGAGCTTGCCCGAGCACCGGCAGCATGTCGGGCGTGCAGGGGCGGGTGCCAAACCACGGATCCGGCTCGACGCGCTTGCCGAGGTCGATCAGCTCGCGTGCGGATGCTTCGGCGCTCGCAAGCTGCACGGGCGTCGCGAGTGCATCCGGGCTCGTCAGCTCGGCTCCGGTGGTGATGCGAATGCCCTTGGCCATCGGCCCCATGGCATAACCGCCGGCCTTGTCGATCAGCGGCAGGTCGAGCGAAGCGCCGCCGCTGTAATGCATGTGGTAGCCGCGCTTGCGCACCAGGGGAATGCGATAGCCGAATTTGTGGAGGAGATCGGGCGACCACGGCCCGAGGGTCACGACGGCGTTGGCGGCGTCGAGACGCCCCTGGTCCGTATCGACCGACCAGCCGGTCGCGGTCTGCCGCAGCGACTGCGCATCGCCGAGCACAATGGCGCCGCCGCGGCGCTCGAAAAGCTCGGCATAGGCCGTGACCAGCGCGCCGGGATCGGACACGGTCCAGGTGTCGAGCCAATGGATCGCGCCGGGAAGATCGTCGCGCAGGACCGGCTCGACCCTGGCAAGCTCGCTGCCGGAGAGCACGCGAAAATTCACGCCGAACTCGCGGCGGTCTTCCTCCGCCGTCTTGATCGCCAGATCGAATGAAGCGGCATCGCGATGCAGCATGCGATAGCCGGCGCGGCGGATGAGATTGTCGGCATGGGCTTCGCGAATGAGGATGTCGTGCTCGCTCGTCGCGTAGGCGATCAGCCGCGCCCATGCCTCGACCGCCTCGCGATGGCGCTTCGGGGCCGAATGCCACCAGTAGCGGAGCAGGGGCTCGATATGGAGATGAAGCGACGACAGGCTGTAGCGCACATCGTTGGTGCGGCCGGTCGCGATCTTCAGCAGCGTCGCAAGGTCGCGCGGCATCGGATAGGGGCGGACCGCTTCGGCCTGGATCATCCCGGCGTTGCCGTAGCTGGTCTCGCGGCCCGGCTCCCTGCGGTCGACGAGCCTGACGGCCCAGCCGCGCTGCTGGAGGTGCAGCGCCGCGCTCACGCCGATCATGCCGCCGCCGAGAACAATTGCGCTTTGCATTGGAACTGACCTCGCCAAATCAAAAAACGCCCGGCTTGACCCGGGCGTTTTCTCTTGAGTGTTCGGCTTTATTCACCGCCGCCGAAGCGGCGCGACCACCAGCCGGCGCGGCGTGGCGCCGCCGGTGTTTCGCTTGCCGGTTCCGGCACGGGTTCAGCTGCCGGCGGGGCGGCCGGCTCAGGCGCCTGCGCAACCGGGGCTGCGGGCTCGATCGGGCTGCTCGACAGGAAGCTCACCTTTTCCCGGACCGTGGAGCGGCGCCGCGCGGTCTTGTCGTCGGCGGGCTCTTCCTCCGCGGCAACCGGCTGAGGCTGGGCCGGCACCGCCTCGGTCTGCACCTCGGCGCGCGGCTCAGGCTGCGAGACCTCAGGCTCAGCGGTGTGTTCGGCCTGGGCAATCGAGGGCGCAGCCTCGCCGCCGAAGCCGTCGAAATCGGCGACTGCGTCGGACGCTTCCGACGGCGCATTTGCCGCGAGCTCGTCGCTGATGGAGCCGGCGAGACCGTCCTCGCCGCCACCACGCCGACGGCGTCCGCCGCGGCGACCACGCCGGCGGCGACGGTCACCGCTGCCCTGCTGCTCGCCGCGGGCCGCCTGTTCCTCGCCTTCTTCGCCATCCTGCTCGGACTCGGCATCCTCTTCGCCTTCGCCGGCCGCAACGGCCGCCTCGGGGAGGGCGGCAGGGCTATCCTCACGCAACTCGCCGTCGCGCTGGCCACCGCGGCCGCGCCGGCGACGGCGGCGCTTGCGGCGCTGGCCGTCCTGCTCGGAAGCTGCCTCGCCCGCAGCCTGCTCCTCGGTGAGACCTTCGGTCTCCTCGGTTTCGACCTCGGATTCGAGTTCGGAATCGAATTCCTCGTCGTCATAGGCGTCTTCAACGATCGGCGGCGGGCTTGCTGCCGCCTGCGCCGCCAGCAGCGCCTTGGCGGCTTCCAGCGTATGGACCTGCTCGCCGCGGTCGATGAGATAGGCCTGCGGCCCGCTGACGCTTGCGTCGGCGATGACCGACAGCGTCACCTTGAAGCCGTTCTCGAGATCGCGCAGATGGCCGCGCTTGTGGTTCAGCACATACAGCGCGACGTCGGTGCGGGTGCGGACCACGAGATTGTGGGTCGCGCCCTTCATCAGGATCTCTTCGAGGCCGCGCAGCAGCTGCAGCGCCACCGAGGACACCGAGCGGACATGGCCGGTGCCGCCGCAATGCGGGCACGGATCGGTCGAGCTCTCGAGCACGCTGGCACGGATGCGCTGGCGCGACATCTCGAGCAGGCCGAAATGCGAGATGCGGCCGACCTGGATGCGCGCGCGGTCCTGCCGCAGGCAATCGGACAGCTTGCGCTCGACCGCACGGTTGTTGCGCTTCTCGTCCATGTCGATGAAGTCGATGACGATCAGGCCGGCGAGGTCGCGCAGGCGAAGCTGGCGGGCGACCTCTTCGGCCGCCTCCAGATTGGTCTTGAGCGCGGTGTCCTCAATATGGTGCTCGCGGGTCGATCGTCCCGAGTTGACGTCGATCGAGACCAGCGCCTCGGTCTGGTTGATCACGATGTAGCCGCCGGAACGCAGCTGCACGGTCGGCGAGAACATCGCGTCGAGCTGGCTCTCGACGCCCATGCGCGAGAACAGCGGCTGGCCGTCGCGATACTGCTTCACCGCACTGACATTGGCGGGCATCAGCATCTTCATGAAGTCGCGGGCTTCGCGGTAACCGGCTTCACCGGCAACCGAGATCTCGTCGATCTCCTTGTTGTAAAGGTCGCGCAGCGAGCGTTTGATCAGCGAGCCTTCCTCGTAGACGAGGGTCGGGGCCTGCGACTTCAGCGTCAGGTCGCGCACCGTCTCCCACATCCGGATCAGGTATTCGAAGTCGCGCTTGATCTCGGGCTTGGTGCGGGCGGCGCCGGCGGTGCGCAGGATGATGCCCATGCCCTCGGGCACGTCGAGATCCTGCACCACTTCCTTCAGGCGCGAGCGGTCCTGAGCGCTGGTGATCTTGCGGCTGATGCCACCACCGCGTGCGGTGTTCGGCATCAACACGGCATAGCGGCCGGCGAGCGAGAGGTAGGTGGTCAGCGCCGCGCCCTTGTTGCCGCGCTCTTCCTTGACGACCTGCACCAGCATCACCTGGCGGCGCTTGATGACTTCCTGGATCTTGTACTGGCGGCGCGGGCGGAAGGTGCGCTCCGGCACTTCCTCCAGCACGTCGTCGCCGCCGACGGATTCAACGACTTCCTCTTCGGCTTCCTCGCCGTCTTCGTCCTCGTCCTCGTCGTCTTCGCCGGTTGTTTCCGCAGCCTCGGCATGCGGCGCCTCGGCGCTCTCGACCGCAGCATACACGGCATCGGCAGGTTCAGCGGCGGAGCTCACGGCCTCAGCCAGAGCTTCCGCATGCGCTTCGGGGGCGGCGGTCTCCTGCAGCTCGGCAGCGACCACGGGCTCGGCGCCAATCGTTGCGACAGGCCCGGGCGTCTCGTCGGCGTGATCGTGGTCGTGATGATCATGTTCGCCATCGTGACCATGGTCATGATCGTGAGCGTGAAGGTGCCCGTCATCATGGGCATGATGATCGTCGTGATCATGCTCGCCATGATCATGATCGTGGTGATCGTGAGCTTCGTGCTCGCCGTGATGCTCTGTGTCGGCGTGCAGATGCTCGCCTTCGTGCAGGGCGCCCTCGGCGTGCTCCGGCAGCGCCGCGCCTTCGATCGGCTGGGCCGCGGGATCTGCGCCTTCGACGATGTCGCTGCGCACGCGCTC
The DNA here is from genome assembly GCF_014198295.1 of Bradyrhizobium sp. CIR18. Classification (NCBI taxonomy): domain Bacteria; kingdom Pseudomonadati; phylum Pseudomonadota; class Alphaproteobacteria; order Hyphomicrobiales; family Nitrobacteraceae; genus Bradyrhizobium; species Bradyrhizobium sp. CIR18. Next base: position 136,912 of record NZ_JACIHF010000001.1, read on the forward strand.
GCCATGACCGCGGCGGCGGGCGTTGCGGTGGCGCGAACGGCGACGGCCGTGGGAGCGGTTCTCGCTCTCTTCCTCGGCCTCGCGATGGGCCTGTTCCTCGGCCTCGATCAGTGCCTGACGGTCGGCGACCGGGATCTGGTAGTAGTCGGGATGGATTTCGCTGAAGGCGAGGAAGCCGTGGCGGTTGCCGCCATATTCGACGAAGGCGGCCTGGAGCGAGGGTTCGACCCTTGTGACCTTGGCGAGGTAGATATTCCCGCGCAGTTGCTTGCGTTGCGCGGTCTCGAAATCAAACTCTTCGACGCGATTGCCGCGGACCACGACGACCCGGGTCTCTTCCGGGTGGGTGGCATCGATCAACATCTTGTTGGGCATGTCTTAACTCTTGGCGGCGGCGGGCGCGATTCACCGTGGGCGCGAGCTGCGCTGCCGGGTGACGCGACGGTCCACCTGATTCGGGGGTGAGGGGAAGGCCGAAACGCCGTCTCTCGCGCCTTGCCGAACCGGAAGCTTCAGGACCAAGGCGGCGCGCGGGATTTTCACTCCGCAGCGTCGCGAATGATCCTTCAGAATTCGTCGGCACAGTCTGGCGCATCAAGCGTCGGCCCGTATGAAACATTGGGCGGCGAGGCCGCCCTTCAATCAGTTGCTGCTGGCCAGGCATGGCGCGAGCGCGCTCGCCTTGAGGATCACGAACCGCTCCCCTGGGATCAAGGGACCGGGTAATGGGTTACGTCGCTGTCAGAACTGTCCCGGTAACGCGAGAGGTAACCCAGGACCGTCCGCCGCCGGCGCTTGACCCGCTCCACCTCGCTGCCGCGCACCGCGCTGGTCTTAGAGGGGAACGGAAAAACGCTGGAATTCCCAAACCTTGAGAGTTCCGGCGCTGCACCGGGAGGCTGAATGCGACACAACCGGAAATATCGGCCGTCAGCATTCCGTACATACGAGGAATGAGCCATCGGTGCAAGGGAGCGTCGCACGGCGGTCACAGTCAGCGAGTTTCGCGTTTCTGTCATTAAGGATCAATTAACCCTGTGGTTCTATTGCGTTAAAAGGGCTGCTCGGAGGCACGGAATCGGTGGCGAGCCGCACAAATCAACGGGTTTTGCTGGGATGCGCACTTCTGTGCGCCGCAGCGTTGCCGTGCGCTGATTCCTCGCGCCTGAGCGCTGCAGAAAGCCAGGCGCAACCCACTGTTGCGGTAGCGAATTTTCCAGTCGCCTCCGCCGCCCGGCTGGCCGGCGACGGCAAGCAGACCCGCTTCATTCTCGACATCGACCAGACCGTTACCTTCCGTGCGGTCACGCTCGCAGACCCGTACCGGGTCGTCGTTGACGTGCCGCAGGTCAATTTTCAGCTGCCCGCGGGCACGGGGGTCGGGGGGCGCGGCCTGGTCAAGGCCTTCCGCTACGGGCTCGTCATGCCCGGCGGCTCGCGAATCGTCTTCGACCTGACGGGACCGGCCCGGATCGCCAATTCCTATGTGCTGGAGGCGGCCAACGGCCAGCCGGCCCGGCTCGTGCTGGAGCTGGAGGAGGTCGACCGGACCGCCTTCGTGCAGTCGCTCGCACCCGAGAACCGCCCCGAGCTGCGACCCACGATCGCCGAGGCGCAGCCTGCAACGGCTCCCGCGACGACAACCCCGGACACGGCGCAGCAGAAGGCCGATGGCCGCCCGGTGGTCGTGATCGATCCCGGCCATGGCGGCATCGACAACGGCACGCAGTCGAGCGGTGAGAGCGAGAAGAACCTGGTGCTGGCCTTTGGACTGGCGCTCCGCGACAAGCTGGAGAAGGCCGGCAAATACCGTGTGGTCATGACGCGGGACGACGACACCTTCATTCCCCTCAATGACCGCACCAAGATCGCCCGGAATCTGAAGGCCGCCTTGTTCGTCTCTATTCACGCTGATGCGCTGCCCCGTGCCGAGGGCGATGCGCAGGGCGCGACCATCTATACGCTGTCCGACAAGGCGTCTGACGCCGAAGCCCAGCGGCTGGCGGACGCGGAAAACCGGGCGGACGCGATCGCAGGCTTCAACCTCGCCGAGGAGCCGACCGACGTCGCCGACATCCTGATCGACCTCACGCAGCGGGAAACCCGCACCTTTTCAAACCGTTTCGCCCGTCTTCTGATGGGCGAGATGAAGTCGACGGTGCGGATGCACAAGCATCCCCTGAAGTCGGCGGGTTTCCGGGTGCTGAAGGCGCCCGACGTGCCCTCGGTGCTGGTCGAGATCGGTTATGTCTCAAATAAGGGCGACCTCGAGCATCTGGTCTCCGAGGGCTGGCGGTCGCGTGCCGTGGGCTCGATGGCGCAGGCGATCGACGGGTTCTTGACCAAGCGGATGGCCACGGCGGGATCGTCAAATTGACGACCGCCGGATCGTCAAATTGACGACCGGGGGGATCGTCGCATTGAAAGGGTTTTTCCGTCCCGCCGCAAAAGCCCTAGTTTGGCCACAGCCGGCGCTTTATAAAAATGCCGCAGGGGGTTCCGGAATCGGAGAGAATCCCGCTCGGCAAGCGTCTAAAGTCCGGCACTGATGGTATTGCGTAAGCCGGTGAATTCGTGACGTGAAGATTGGCCCCTGTTTGGGTGCCAAGGGGCTGATACTGAGCTGATCCAGAGATTGAACGGATAAACACATAATGCGCTTGCTGGTGCGGTTCATGGGCTTCCTGTTCGCCGCGGGAACGGTGGTGTTCCTTGTTGGTGTCGGGGCCGTGGCAGGCCTGATCTGGCATTTCTCCAAGGACTTGCCCGACTACTCTCAGCTTCAGGATTACGAGCCGCCGGTGATGACCCGCGTGCACGCGGTCGACGGCTCGCTGCTCGGCGAGTACGCCAAGGAGCGGCGGCTGTATTTGCCGATCCAGGCGGTGCCGAAGCTCGTGATCAACGCGTTCCTCGCGGCCGAGGACAAGAATTTCTACGAGCATGGCGGCATCGACTACACCGGCATGGCGCGCGCGGGCGTGGTCTACATCCAGAATTACGGCTCGAACCGGCGTCCGCAGGGTGCCTCCACCATCACCCAGCAGGTCGCCAAGAACTTCCTTCTGACCAACGAGGTCTCCTTCGCCCGCAAGATCAAGGAAGCCTTGCTCGCGATGCGGATCGAGAAGACCTACTCGAAGGACAAGATTCTCGAGCTGTATCTGAACGAAATCTATCTCGGTCTGGGTGCCTACGGCATTGCTGCCGCCTCGCTGGTCTATTTCGACAAGTCGGTGAACGAGCTGACGGTGGCGGAAGCGTCCTATCTGGCCGCGCTGCCGAAGATGCCGGCGACGCTGCATCCGGTCCGCAACCGCGACCGCGCCATCGAGCGCCGCAACTACGTCATCGACCGTCTGGTGGAGAACGGCTGGATCAAGCAGGCCGATGCCGACAAGGCCCGCAAGGAGCCGCTGGCCGTCACCAACCGGTCCAACGGCGCCCACACCTTCGCCGGCGAATATTTTGCCGAGGAAGTCCGCCGCGACATCTTCGAGCGCTACGGCGAGAAGAAGCTGTATGAGGGCGGTCTGTCCGTCCGCACCACGCTGGATCCGAAGATCCAGGTCATGGCGCGCAAGGCCATGGTCTCGGGCCTCGTGAACTATGACGAGCAGCAGGGCTATCGCGGCGCCATGAGCAAGCTCGATATTTCGGGCGATTGGGGCGTCAAGCTCGCTGAGATCAAATCGCTGTCCGACATCTCGCCGTGGCGCATGGCGGTGGTGCTGGAGACCAGCGACCAGTCGGCGCGGATCGGCTTCCAGCCGAACCGCGAGCTTGGCGGCGCCGTGAGCAAGCAGCGCGAGACCGGCATTGTCACGGTTGACGGCGTGCGGTGGGCGCGAGCCGTGCAGGGCGGAACCAAAGGCAAGACGCCGACGGCGGTGTCGCAGGTGCTGCAGCCCGGCGACGTCATCTATGCCGATCCGCTCTACAAGGATGGCCAGCCGGTCGAGGGCCAGTACCGGTTGCGCCAGATCCCCGAAGTGTCCGGCGCGATGGTGGCGATGGATCCCTGGACCGGCCGCGTGCTCGCCATGGTCGGCGGCTTCTCGTTCGACCAGAGCCAGTTCAACCGCGCCACTCAGGCCTATCGGCAGCCAGGTTCGTCGTTCAAGCCGATCGTCTATTCGGCCGCCCTCGACAACGGCTATACACCCTCGACCGTCGTGCTCGACGCCCCCATCGAAATCGACCAGGGGCAGGGCGCCGGCGTGTGGCGGCCTGAAAACTTCTCCTCGGGCAAATTCCAGGGACCGGTGACGCTGCGCAACGCGCTGCGGCAATCGCTCAACACCGTGACGGTGCGGCTGGCGCAAGACATCGGCATGCCCCTGATCGGCGAATATGCCCGCCGTTTCGGTGTCTATGACGAACTGCCGAACTATCTCTCCTATGCGCTGGGCGCCGGCGAGACGACGGCGATGCGTATGGTCACGGCGTACTCGATGCTCGCCAATGGCGGCCGCCGGGTGAAGCCGACGCTGATCGATCGCATCCAGGACCGCTACGGACACACCATCTTCAAGCACGACCAGCGTGAATGCCGCGGCTGCGACGCGCCGGGCGGCTGGAAGAACCAGGCCGAGCCGCAGCTGATCGACCGCCGCGAGCAGGTGCTGGACTCCATGACCGCCTATCAGATCACCGAGCTGATGGAAGGCGTGGTGCAGGCCGGTACGGCCACGGTCATCAAGGAAGTCGGCAAACCCGTCGCCGGCAAGACCGGCACCACCAACGAGGCCAAGGACGCCTGGTTCGTCGGCTTCTCTCCCGACGTCGCCGTCGCCATCTATATGGGCTACGACAAGCCGCGTCCGCTGGGTAAAGGCAATGCCGCCACCGGCGGCCATCTGGCCGCTCCCATCGCGCGCGATTTCCTCAAGCTCGCGCTCGCCGACAAGCCCGCCGTTCCGTTCAAGGTGCCTGCCGGCATCAAGCTCGTGCGCGTCGTCTCCAAAACCGGCATGCGCGCCGGCCCCGGCGAGACCGGCGGAACCATTTTGGAGGCCTTCAAGCCGGGCACGGCGCCGCCGGATAATTATTCGGTCATTGGCGTTGCCGACGCTGACGGGCGTGGCGGCGGCATGCCGGCCTCGCAGCAGCAGCAGCCGGATTCCGGCTTCTTCATGCAGCCGGGCACCGGCAGGCTGTACTGAGGCTAGAACAATAGGGACGTTATTCGCGTCAGCGGTTGCGCTTTGCAGCCGCCGCCGCTACATCCCCCACTCAATTGCACGCGGGATTCCGCGAGACCAGAGAACGACATGCGCGCCGAAATCGAACGGTTGGTAGAAGAGATCAAGCAGTCAGTCGGGCTGCTGAGGAGGCATCTTTGACGTCGAGAAATCGACGGCGCGCCTCGCCGAGCTGAACAAGCTCGCAGAAGATCCCAATCTCTGGAACGATCCCCAGAAAGCCCAGAAGCTGATGCAGGAGCGGACCTCGCTGGAGGATTCGCTCTCGGGCATCGGCAAGGTCGAGCAGGAGCTTGAAGACGACATTGGCATGATCGAGCTCGGCGAGGCCGAGGGCGATGCCGGCGTCGTCGCGGAAGCCGAAGCGGCTCTCAAGAATCTCAAGAAGGAAGTGGCGCGGCGCGAGCTCGAGGCGCTGCTGTCGGGCGAAGCCGACCGGTTCGATTCCTATCTCGAAGTCCATGCCGGCGCCGGCGGCACCGAGAGCCAGGACTGGGCGCAGATGCTGTTGCGCATGTACACGCGCTGGGCCGACACCCACGGCTTCAAGGTCGAGGTGCTGGAAGAGTCCGAGGGCGAAGAGGCCGGCATCAAGTCCGCGACGATCCAGGTCTCGGGCCACAACGCCTATGGCTGGCTGAAGACGGAAGCGGGCGTGCATCGCCTGGTGCGCATCTCGCCGTTCGATTCCAACGCGCGGCGGCACACCTCGTTCTCGAGCGTGCAGGTGTTCCCGGTCATCGACGACAGCATCAAGATCGACATCAAGGAAGCCGACGTCCGCGTCGACACCATGCGCTCGGGCGGCGCCGGCGGCCAGCACGTCAACAAGACCGAATCCGCAGTGCGGCTGACGCACATTCCGACCGGTGTCGCCGTGGTCTGCCAGGCCGGCCGCTCTCAGCACAAGAACCGGGCGCAGGCCTGGGACATGCTGCGCGCGCGCCTGTATGAAATCGAGTTGAAGAAGCGCGAGGAGAAGGCCGCCGCCGACCAGGCCGCCAAGACCGATATCGGCTGGGGCCATCAGATCCGCTCCTACGTGCTCCAGCCCTACCAGATGGTGAAGGATCTGCGCACGGGGGTGCAGACCTCGGACACCTCGGGCGTGCTCGGCGGCGATCTCGACGACTTCATGGCCGCGACGCTGGCGCAGCGCGCCTTCGGCACCACGGGTGCCGACATCGAGGACGTGGACTAGCCATGCCCCGCGTCGCCTTCATCGGATTGGGGCGAATGGGTCATGGCATGGCCGGGCGCTACCTCGATGCGGGCTTCACGGTGACGGTGTGGAATCGCAGCAAGGCCAAGGCTGAAGAGCTGATCGCGCGCGGCGCGCTTTGGGCGACCTCGCCCGAGGACGCCGCCATCGATGCCGACGCGGTCGTGACCATGGTGGCCGACGACGAGGCCTCGCGCGCGGTCTGGCTCGGACTGAAGGGCGCCGCGAAGACGGCGAAATCAGGCACGATCGCGATCGAATGCTCCACCGTCTCCTATGACCATGCTCGCGAGATGGGCCGCGAGCTCAACGCGCGCGGGCTGATCTACATCGATTGCCCCGTGACGGGATTGCCGGATGCGGCAGCCGCCGGGAAACTGACGCTGCTGGTCGGCGCCGACGCCGCCGATCTCGAACGCGCGCGGCCGTATCTGACGCCGATCGGCTCGATCATCCGTCATTTCGGCGCCGTCGGCTCGGGCACCGTCTACAAGCTGATCAACAATCTCATGGGGGCGATCCAGATCGCCGGCCTCGCCGAGGGCCTTGCGATCGCCGAGCAGGCCGGGCTCGACATGAAGCTCGTGCTGGAGTCGATCCAGGCAGGCGTGGCCGCAAGCCCGCATGTAACGCGTCACTCCAAGCGCATGGTCGCCCGCGATTTTTCCGGCGCGACCTTCACGGCGGCACTGCGGCACAAGGATGCGGCCTACGCCGTGAAGCTCGCCGAGAGCCTCTTGGCGGACAAGCCGCTGGTCTCGCGCGCCGCGGTGGAAGCCTACGCGCAGGCGAAGGCTGCGATGCCGGATGATGATGAAGGCAAGATGATCGAGCTGGTGTCGCGGCCGAAGAAGCCGTCTTAGCCGGTCGCATCCACATGGGGCAGCCACGTTCGGAACGCGGTCTCGGCATTGCCCTCGTTATCGCCGCCGCAATTGCCTGGAGCACGGCGCCGTTCTTCACGCGCCTTCTGCCGTTTGATCCCTGGACCATTCTGTTCTGGCGCGGCCTGTTCGCCGGCAGCCTGGTCACCATGCTCCTCGTCGTGATGCAAGGCCGCGCCGGGCTGCGGCAGTTGCTAGTGCCGGGGAAGGCAGGCCTGCTCGTGGCCTCATTGTCCGCGATCGGCATGATTTCGTTCATTCCCGCGCTGCAGATGACCGACGTCATGAACGTGGCGGTGCTGATCGCAACACAGCCGTTCGTCGCGGCCGCGCTGGCTTGGCTGTGGCTCAATGAGGCCGCGACATGGCGCACGCTGGTCGCGAGCGTGATTGCCTTTGCCGGCGTGGTGATCACGGTCGGCGGTGTGCAAGCCGGTGCCGATCTCGGTGGCATCGCGCTCAGTTGCCTGATGGTGCTCGCCATCTCCACCATGACGGTGGTGGTCCGGCGCCATCGCGAGACGTCGATGGTGGCGGCAGCCGCGCTGTCGAATTTCATCGGAAGCCTCGTCAGCCTTCCATTCGCCCATGACATCGCTCATGTCGGCGGCAACGGCCTCGCGATCCTTGCGATGTTCGGCTGCCTCCAGGTCGCGCTCGGCCTGACCTTCTACATGCTCGGCTCGCGACTGCTGCCGTCGGGGCAGGCCTCCCTGATCGCGACGCTGGAAACGCCGCTGATGCCGTTCTGGATCTGGGTTGCCTTCCGCGAGATACCCGCCGTCCACGCGCTCATTGGCGGCGCGTTGGTGATTGGGGCGGTAGTTGCGGATATCGCGGGCGATCGCCGGTCACGGGGATGATCTCGAGCAATTTTGTCGGAAACCGGGTGGCGAGATTTTCCGCGTTGTCCTAGGCGAGCAGCCGCGCCGAGGTGAAACGCATGCCCCCAACCGACAACAGGATCGACGCGCGCGACTGGTCGCTGCTCGCGGTGCTCTCCGTTCTCTGGGGCGGCTCGTTCTTCTTCAACGGCGCGGCCTTGCGGGAATTGCCGCCGCTGACGCTGGTGTTCTTGCGGGTCGCGCTCGGCGCGGCCATGCTGCTGCCGCTGCTGCGCATGCAGGGAATCAGCTTTCCCAGAGGCACGACGGGCTGGAAGCCGTTCGTCTCGATCGGGCTGCTCAACAATGCCATCCCGTTCTCGCTGATCGTGATCGGCCAAACCTTCATCCCGAGCGGTCTGGCATCGATCCTGAACGCGACCACGCCATTGTTCACGGTGCTCGTGATGGCGGCGGCAGGCGAAGAGGCCTTGCACATCCGCCGCGTGGCCGGCGTGGCGCTGGGCCTTGTCGGCGTCATCATCCTGCGCGGATGGGGCCTCGAGACAAGACCGGGGCAGGGGCTCGGCATCCTGCTCTGCCTGGGCGGCGCCCTCAGCTACGGCTTTGCGGCGTTGGCGGCGCGGCGGCTGTTGAAGGACTCTCCGCCGCTGGGCACGGCGACGTTTCAACTGATGGCATCGACGGTGATGATGGCAATCATCGCTGGCGTGGTGGAGCAGCCATGGCGCCTCGCAGTGCCGGGTGTCGCGACATGGTCCGCGGTGCTTGGCCTTGCGGCCCTGTCGACGGCGCTCGCCTACATCGTCTTCTTTCAGATCATACGGCGCTCCGGTGCGACCAATGTCATGCTGGTGACGCTGCTCATTCCCGTCACCGCCATCCTGCTGGGATGGCTGGTGCTGGGGGAGCCGATCTCGATGCGCGAGATCGCAGGCGCCATCGTCATTGGCAGCGCGCTGCTCGTGATCGACGGACGCGTTTTGAACCTGCCGCGGCGCAGCGAGTAAGGTCCGGATTCGCGGTTTCATCTCGCGGAAAATCGAAGCGCTTGCCAGCCGCCAACGGCCTTGCGACACTCCCCACAAAACAAGACTACAAAACAGGGGAGAGACCGATGCCGGGTCGTCGCAAAAACCTTGCTGCCCTCGCCATGCTTGCCGCCGGAGTGCTCGCCACGACACCGGTCTCGGCGCAGAAAAAATACGACCCCGGCGCCAGCGACACCGAAATCAAGATCGGCAACATCATGCCCTATAGTGGGCCGGCGTCGTCCTACGGTGTGATCGGCAAGACCGAGGCCGCCTATTTCAGGATGATCAACGATCAGGGCGGGATCAACGGCCGCAAGATCAACTTCATCAGTTATGACGACGCCTATTCGCCGCCGAAGGCGATCGAGCAGGCGCGCAAGCTGGTCGAGAGCGACGAGGTGCTGCTGATCTTCCAGCCGCTCGGCACGCCCTCGAATTCCGCGATCATGAAATACATGAACGCCAAGAAGGTGCCGCAGCTGTTCGTCGCGTCCGGCGGCACCAAGTTCGGCGACCCCAAGAACTTCCCGTGGACCATGGGCTTCCAGCCCAACTACCAGAGCGAAGGACGCATCTACGCCAAGTACATTCGCGATCATTTCCCGAGCAGCAAGATCGCCGTCTTCTGGCAGAATGACGACGCCGGCAAGGACCAGTTCAAGGGCCTGAAGGACGGGCTCGGCGACAAGGCCAGCATGATCATCGCCGACAAGTCCTACGAGGTCAGCGATCCCTCGATCGACTCGCAGATCGTCGCCCTGCACGATTCCGGTGCGGACATCTTCTTCTCATGGGCCGCGCCGAAAGGCTCGGCGCAGGCGATCCGGAAGGTGGGCGAGCTCGGCTGGAAGCCAAAATTCTTCCTGGCCAACACCGCGACCTCCGTCGCCTCGGTACTCAAGCCGGCCGGGCTCGACTACTCCAAGGACATCATCTCGACCATCTATCTGAAAGATCCGACCGACCCGGCCTGGGACAAGGATCCGGCCGTGGTGAAATGGCGGGAGTTCATGGACAAATATTACCCCGATGGCGACAAGACCAATTCCAACAACGTCTACGGTTATGTCCAGGCCGAGGCGATGGCGCAGGTGCTGAAGCAATGCGGCGATAATCTCACCCGCGAAAACGTCATGAAGCAGGCGGCAAACCTGAAGGACTATCACACCGACCTGATGCTGCCGGGCATCATGGTCAACACCTCACCGGACGATTATTTCCCGATCGAGCAGATGCAGCTGATGCGCTTCAACGGGCAAGCCTGGGAGCTGTTCGGCGACGTCATCACCGGCGAGGTCGGCCACGAGCGCAGCCAGTGATGATGTACAGTCGCCTTTTGTCGCGGGCTTAGCCCGCGCTGAGACGCACGCCGGCGCGGAGGAACTTCTGCGGATCGACCGCTTCGCCCTCGATGCGGGTCTCGTAGTGCAGATGCGGACCGGTGGAGCGACCGGTCGACCCGACCAGACCGACGACCTGGCCGATCTTCACGGTCTCGCCGACCCTGACGTTGATCTCGGAGAGATGGCCGTAGCGGGTCGAAAGTCCGTTGCCGTGGTCGACCTCGACCATGCGGCCGTAACCGCCGGACCAGCCGGCCGACACCACCTTGCCGTTGGCGGTGACGCGAACCGGATCGCCGGTGGCAGCGCGGAAATCGAGCCCGGTATGCATCGCGGGCCGGCCGAGGAACGGATCGCTGCGGACGCCGAAGCCGGAGGTGAACTCGACCTCGCCGATGACGGGCTTGCGGTAGGGCACCAGCGCCAGCGTGCGGTTGAGACGGTCCATCTCGGCGCGCGTGGTGTTGATGCGATAGAGCTGCTTCTCGAACGGTCCGGCGTTGGCCGTCAGTTTGACCGGCACGAACGGACCACCCATCGCGGTGCGCGGCACGGCGGATTCGAGATTGGCGAGATTCAGGCCGAGATCGCTGACGACGCCGCGCATCCGGCGCATCCGTGAATCCATGCCTTCCTCGACGGCGCTGAGCGCCGCCATCTGGCGCCGTTCAACCTGGTCGAGCGAGGTCGTGAGCCGGACCAAAACGTTGTCGAAACCCTGGTTCTTGGCGAATTGGCTGGTCGGGGGCGCTGCGACAGTGGGTGCGCGCGATTCCAGGCGGGCCTCACGGTCCGGAGGCGCCACGAAGATCACGGTGTCGCTGATCGGCGAGGGTTTAGGCGTGCTCTGGCTCGAATCGCCGCGCTGGGGCGTCGCACGCGGAATCGAGCCGGTTACATCAGGCATGGCTCCGAGCGCCGTCGCCCGGGACTCCAGCGCCGTCTGGCGCTTCATGATCTGGTCGAGTTTCTGGTCGAACTGTTCCTGGTCGAGCAACTGGCGGCTGGTGGTGCGGTCGACCTTGGCGCGCAGCTCGGCGATACGGTCCTCATAGGCGTATTGCATCTCGGCTTGGCGGGCGATCAGCCGGGTCAGGACGTCGTCACGGAAAGCGAAATAGGTAGCGGTTGCCGCCGACCAAAGACCGAGCAGCACCACCGTGCCAACCACGATCCAGAACACCACGGGCCCGAAGCGAACCTGCTTGCCGGCATGGACGATGGTGTAGGCGTCGTCGGTCGCGGGAAGGGGAATCGCTGCGGTTGCCGCGGGGGCAGGACGGCGTTGGGAGGCCCGTCCGCGGTCGTGAGGATGATGTTGGGCCTGCTGCGAGTATTGGGCAGAACTTTTCGACATCGGCACTCCCGCGCCGGTCGGATGAGTCCGTACGGCCTAATTGCCGCAGCAATCTGGGCGGTCATGGTTAATTTTCCGGAAACGGGAACGCGCGAATTTAAAGGACTGGTTAAAGACTTCTTGCCGCTTCCAGCACCTCGTCGGCATGACCGTCGACCCGGACATTGCGCCAGATCCTGGCCAGTTTGCCATCGGCCCCGACCAGTATCGTGGTGCGAAGAATCCCAAGGAAGCTCTTGCCATACATGGACTTTTCGCCCCAGGCGCCATAGGCTTCCAGCATCTGGTGCGTCTCATCCGAGATCAGGGGGATACCGAGCTTGTGCTTGTCGCGAAACTTCTCCTGAGCCTTTAACGGATCGGCGGAGACGCCTAGCACGGCAGTGTCGGCAGCCGCGAAGGCACCGGCGAGGCGAGTGAAGTCGATCGCCTCCCGGGTGCACCCCGGGGTGTCGGCGCGGGGGTAGAAGAACAGGACGAGCTTTCGGCCGGCATAGTCCGCCAATGTGACGACCTCGCCGCCGTCGCGGGGCAGGCGGAAGGCGGGGGCCTTCTGGCCCTCGGTCAGGCCCGACTTCGCCTTGGCGGGCGGAGACACCGATTTGGAGGAATTTAACTGTTTCGATGCGGCCGTATGTGATCCTGCTTTTGCTAAGGTCCCGGTTGATTTGCTCGCCGGTGTCCGCGGCGTTTTCGCGGACTTTGTCGGAGTAGAGGCCCGCGTTTTCGGGGCCTGCTTTTTAGCCGTCGGACTGCCGGAGGGCGTTTTGGACGATTTCGTTCGGGATTTCTTGGACATACGCCTTCCTTTCGACGCTTTCGGCGGGTCAACCGAAACGGTATTGCAGCTCTCGTCCGGTGTGCCGGAATCGCGCCCTCGGCTGGGCAAGTCTGGCGGCGCCGGAGTATGGTTACAAGGAATTCCACGCACCACCCCACTGCTCGTTGAACGCGCTCCCGGGGCGAAATGACGAACAGCAGGAATATTCGAGGTATGGCGGCAATGCCGGCGCAGGGAGCTTCGCTTCCCGCGGACGGCTGCGGTCCCGGCGGCGCTCAATCCTATGACGGGCGCCTGTATCGAGAGGCAATGGCAAGGAATAAGTCGCCCCAGGATTACAATCGGGACTTCGATCGGCGCGGCGTTCAGCAACAGCCGCAGGAATGGGACGACGCCGATTGGGATCCGGATCAGGAGGCGGCCGCGGGCCATCGCGCGCGCCGGCTGCTGTCGCGTTCCAATTCGGGCTTTCATCGCTTCGGTGACGGGTTTGGGGCGCTACGCCGCTGGCTGGCTGCCGATCGCTGGCTGAAGCGCGTCGTCCTTGTCGTCGGGACTCTCGCCGTCATCTTCATCGGCTGCTTCGGCGCGCTGTGGTGGCGGCTCGGTGCCGGCCCCATCAATCTCGACATTGCAACGCCATGGCTGGCGGCCGCGATCGAGGACAATATCGGTCACGGCAACACGGTTGAGATCGGAGGCACCCAGATCGAGCGCGCCGGCCGGGTTCGCATCGCCGTCCGCATCCGAGACATCATCGTCCGCGATCGCGATCACGCCGTCGTTGCCAGCGCGCCGAAGGCCGAAGTGAAGCTATCGGGTGCCGGCCTGCTGATGGGTCACCTGCGCGCCGAGAGTCTCAATCTGGTCGATGCCGAACTCGCGATCCGCATCGCGCCCGACGGTACCGTCACCGTGTCCGCCGGCGATACCGCAAAGCCGCTGGCAACCGGCGTCGCCTCGAAGAAGGACGCGGGCCTGCCGCCGACATTCCCGCGCAACGGCGTCCCGCCGCCGCCATTCGCCACGGCGCCTGCGAACCAGGATCCATCCCAAGCCGCCTCTCAAGGCCCGCCTCAGGCGACGGCACAAAGCGGCATCCTTCAGGGCCTCGACTGGCTCGACAGTCTGAGCATGACCGGCCTCGACGGCCAGAATCTCAACGAGATCGGCCTGAAGAACGGCAATCTGATCGTCGACGATCAGCAGCGCGGCAGCAAATGGTCGTTTGAGAACATCACGCTCAGCCTGCGTCGGCCGAGCCGGGGTGGCGTCACGCTCAGCCTGGGCGAAGAGGGCGCGCGCCCGTGGATGCTGCGTGCCACGATCGGGCCGGCCGAGAACGGCGTGCGCTCGGTCGACATCAAGGCCGACAAGGTCTCGACCTCCAACATCCTCCTGGCACTGCGGGTCAAGGATCTCACCTACACCGCCGACCTGCCGCTGACGGGCGAGCTCAAGGGCGAGCTCGGCCGCGATGGCGTGCCGACCTTCTTCCGCGGCAAGATCGCGGTCGGCGCCGGCAATATCATCGACACCGACACGCCGGACTATCCGATGGCGATCGACCAGGCCGAGATCAACGTCGAGTGGGACGCCAATCGGCGGGTGCTGGTGGCACCGTTCAAGATCCTGTCGGGCGCGAACCGCCTGACGCTTCTGGCTCATCTGGAGCCGCCCAACGGCACCATCAATGACTGGCAGCTCGGCTTCAGCGGCGGTTCGATCCTGCTCGGCGGCATCGACAACGAGCCGCCGCTCGTCTTCAACCGCATCGCGATCGGCTTCCGCTTCGACACCGACCACAAGCGCCTCTTGCTGACGCAGGCCGACATCAGCAATGGCGAGATCGGTGTCGCCGGCACGGGTGCGATCGACTATTCCGGCGAGCCGCGGCTGACGCTGGGCTTTGCGGGAACGCCGATGTCGGCCTCCGCGCTGAAGCGGATGTGGCCGACGCTGGTCGTTCCCGAGTTGCGCGAATGGGTGATCGAGCGGATCGAGCGCGGTACGCTCCAGCGCATCGAGATCGGCGTCAATTCGCCGACGAAGAACCTTCCGCGCAAGGGCCCGCCGATTCCCGACGACGGCCTCTCGGTCAACATCGTCGCGAGCGGCGTCGCGGTCCGTCCCGTGGACGGCATGCCCGTTGTGCACGATGCCGATCTGAAGGCGCGCGTGACCGGCCGCACCGCGACCGTGACCATCGGGCAGGGCATTGCCGATACGCCCGCCGGCCGCAAGGTCACGATTTCCGATTTCGTCTTCGAGGTGCCGGATATGGCGCCCAAGCCGTCGCCGTCGCGGACCAGGTTCCGCGTCGACGGACCCGTGCCTGCGGCGGCCGAGATGCTCTCGAACGATCGCCTGAGTGATCTGTCATCGACCGTCGTCGATCCCAACACCAGCAAGGGGACGTTCACGGCGAACATCCAGCTCGGCCTGCCGGTCAAGGGCGAGCTGACCAAGGCGGACACGACCTACGCCGTCACCGCCGATCTCAACGGTTTTGCCGCCGACAAGCTGGTGATGAACCAGAAGCTGGAGGCCAACAGCCTCAAGATCGTCGCGAGCAACACGGGCTATCAGGTCAAGGGCGACGTCAAGATCAACGGGCAGGCGGCCTCGCTCGACTATCGCAAGCCGGCCGAGGGCGACGCGGATGTCAGGTTGCAGGCGACGCTGGACGATGCGAGCCGGGCGCGCCTGGGATTCGACCTCAGCCCCGCCGTCAGCGGATCGTTGCCGATCAAGCTGTCGGGCAAGATCGCCGGCGGTCCCGACCAGACGACGAAGCTCGGCGTCGAGGCCGACCTGACCTCGGTGAAGCTCGACAATATCCTGCCCGGCTGGGTCAAGCTGCCGGGCAAGTCGGGCAAGGCCAGCTTCAAGGTCGTGCCGACCGCGCAATCGACGCGTCTGGAAGACATCGTCATCGAAGGCGGTGGCGCCTCGATCAAGGGCTCGCTCGAGGTCGACGCGAACGGCGATCTCATGAACGCGAACTTCCCGACCTATTCGCCGTCCGATGGCGACAAGGCGTCGCTGAAGGTGGAGCGCAGCCAGGATGGCGTCATCAAGGGCACGATGCGCGGCGACGTGTTCGACGGTCGCGGCTTCCTGAAGTCGGCGATCTCCGGCAATTCCAAGGACGACAAGAACAAGATGAAGAACGTCGATTTCGACATCGACGTGAAGCTCGGCGCCGTCGCCGGTTTCAACGGCGAGGCGATGCGCAGTGTCGATGCCAAGATGTCGAAACGCAATGGTGCCATCAAGGCGTTCACGCTGAGCGGCAAGGTCGGCAAGGACACGCCGGTGGCGGCTGACCTGCGCGGCGGCCGTGCGCAGGGCAACCGCGAGGTGATCTACCTCCAGACCAACGATGCCGGCGCGCTGCTGCGGTTCACCGACACCTACACCAAGGCGGTCGGCGGCCAGATGGTGGTGGCGATGGAGCCGCCGACATCCGAGCCGAACACCTCGCGCGAGGGCCTCATCAACGTCCGCGACTTCACGGTGAAGGGCGAGGCGCAGCTCGAACGCGTCGCCGCTGGCGCGCCCAACGGCACCGGCAACGGCGTCTCGTTCAGTGCGCTCCGCGCCGAGTTCACGCGGCAGAACGGTGCGCTGACGGTCCGCGACGGTGTGGTCAAGGGGCCCATGATCGGCGCCACCATCGAGGGCTCGATCGACTATCCCGGCAACCAGGTCTGCATGAGCGGTACCTTCGTGCCGATGTATGGCGTCAACAACATCTTCGGCCAGATCCCGTTGTTCGGCATCTTCCTCGGCGGCGGCAACAATGAAGGGCTGATCGGCGTGACCTATGAGGTCGTCGGCACACCGGCTGCGCCCGTGATGCGCGTCAATCCGATCTCGGCGATGGCCCCCGGCCTGTTCCGCAAGATCTTCGAGTTCAACACCGGCAAGCAGAACTCGCCGTTCGAGGAATTCCCCTCGCAGTCGAACGACGGTTCGACCGGGTCGACGCGCCAGCTCTCGAGCGGCTGTAGCCTGACACGGCGGTAACCACCCATAGTCCCAAGTGCCCGTCCGGGCTTGTCCCGCCTGCGCGGCCGGAGCGGCTTCGGCTCGGCGAAGGCCGGGCATCCACATTCTTCGTCGCGGCCAAAAACGTAGATGGCCGGGACAAGCCCGGCCATGACGAATGTGGCGACGCTCTCGCGCCAAATGTCTTGATTCTGGAGTGACGCGTTAGGCCGCGCGCACGCCCGCCAGGAATGTCCCGACTTCGCCGGAGAGCTGCTCGGCCTGCTTGGACAGGTTCGAGGCGGCGGCGAGCACCATGCCGGCGGCGTTGCCGGCCTCGTTCGCGGCGGTCGAGACGCCGCCGATATTGGTGGTGACTTCCTTGGTGGCTTCCGCCGTCTGCGAGACGCTGCGGGCGATCTCGGCGGTGGCGGCACCTTGCTCCTCGATGGCAGCCCCGATCGAGGTGGCGATGCGGCTGACCTCCTCGATGGTGGCGGTGATGCCGCCGATGGCGTCGACGGCCTCCTTGGTCGCGCCCTGGATCTGGGCGATCTTGTCGCCGATCTCGCGGGTGGCTTCGGCAGTCTGGCTCGCCAGCGACTTCACCTCGGAAGCGACGACGGCAAAGCCGCGGCCGGCTTCACCGGCGCGCGCGGCCTCGATGGTGGCGTTGAGTGCGAGCAGGTTGGTCTGCGCGGCAATGCTGGAGATCAGCTCGGCGACGTGCTCGATCTGCTGGGCGCCGTCCGAGAGCGCACGCACGATGGTGTCGGTGCGGCGCGCGCTGTCGACCGCGCGGCCCGTGACTTCTGCGGACTGAGCGACCTGGCGGCTGATCTCGGTGATGGAGGAGGAGAGCTCCTCGGCGGCAGCCGCGACGGTCTGGACGCGCTGGCTCGCCTCGGTGGCGGCCGTGCCGACCACGGCGGCGCGGCGGTTGGTGCCTTCGGCCGTGGATGACATCGACTTGGCGGTGGTCTCGAGCTCGCCGGAGCCGGAAGCCATCAGGCCGACGAGCTGACCGACGGAGGCATCGAAGCGATCGGCGAGGGCGATCAGGGCGTCGCGCTTCTCCTGCTCGCTGCGGGTCTTGGTGGCGACCTGCTCGGCTTCCAGGTTACGCGCCGTCAGTGCGGTCTGACGCAGGACTTCGAGCGTCTCGGCCATGCGGCCGATCTCGTCGCCGCGGTCGGTCTCCTCGACCGGCTTGTCGATGGCGCCTTCCGAAATCTCCTGCATGCGGTTCTTCTGGCGGTCGAGAGCGCCGAGCACGTCGCGGGCGATCAGCCAGGACAGCGTCGCCATCAGCAGCATCAGGCCGATGCCGATCGCGGCAAGCTCCAGCGTCAGGGCGCGCACGTCGGCGTCGATGTCGTCGACATAGAGACCGTAGCTGATGGTCGCGTTCCAGGGCGCGAATTTGCGCGCGAAGACGGTCTTGCGCACGGGCTCGGTCTGGCCGGGGCGGGGGTAGAGATAGGAGGTCACTCCGCCCTGTGCGGTCTCGCCGCCGGCCTTGATGATGGCGTCGGCGATCAAGACGCCGTTGGAGTCCTTGGCCCCAGTGATCTTGCCTTCCAGCTGCTGGTTGGCGCCGTTCACCAGGATGGAGGTGTCGGGGTTGTAGACAACGGGGTAGCCCTGGTTGCCGTTGAAGTTCATGCGGCGGCCACGCTGGTGGAACTGGGCCTTGGCGTCGGCCGGCGTCAGCTTGCCGGCGGCAACCTCTTCCTGAAGCGATTGCGCGTAGTTGTAGAGCAGCTCTACCGCAGTCCGCATCTGCTGGACGCGATCCTCCATCATGCGACTCTTGCTGAGGACGGACGATACGCCGATGATGGCCGTGACTGTGAGAGCTGAAAGACAGACCATGCTGGCGAGCTTGGTCCGGATCTTGAGATGACTCATCAGCTTCATCGCGGCCTCGAAAGAAATGGTTGTTATTGCTCGCGTCGGTAGCATGAAGTTCTTACCAATCATGAATGGACGCGTGCGACGTGCTGCCGCGCGCGCAGCGTCCGCAGCCGGATGCGCAAGCATGCAGGCGGAATCGCGCTTTGCCAGTGCGTGGCGCGTCCGGTCGTCGAGACAGATGATGTCGGAATTTGGTGGTGACCGAGCCGGGCCGGAGCGGCAATGAACCGATTCGTTCACCGCATCGTCATGGCCGTGCTGCTCGTGGCTGCCCTCGTCCTGATCTGGAACGTGCTGGGCGCGCGCTGAGTCGGCACCGGCAGATCCGCCAGTGCCGACTTGCTTTCAGGTTAACTAGCGAGCGCCTCAGCGCCGTGCGTAGGCGTCGCCCGCCGCGTCGCTCTCCTTGCCCATCAGCGCATCGACGCTGACCGAACCGCCGCCGGCGGCCGCGAGGTAGAGGCAGGCGAAGCAGAACAGGATTGCTGCGGTGCCGCCATTGAGCAGCGGCAGGAACACAGGCGCTTCGCCTTTGAGCATGTGGCCCACGAAGTAAGCGAAGGCCATTTCGCCCGAGAGAATGAAAGCGGTGAGGCGGGTGAACAAGCCGAGCATCAGAAGCGCGCCGAGCACGAGCTCGAGCGCACCGGCCGTCCAGATCAGCGGCGGGATGTTCGCGAAGTAGGGGAGCACCGGAAACTTGAAGATCTTTGCGATGCCGTACTGGAACAGCAGCAGTCCGGTGACGAAGCGAAACAGGCTCAAGAGAACCGGTTGAAAGCGAGTGAGATACGGAAAGTTCATTGGTTTGTGCCCTCCATCCAATGCTGCGACTTGGACCGCATTCGGTTTCGCCCTGCAAGCCGTGCACACTCGATTCGTCCTGACATTTTCGTCATGTCGGACAAAACACCGCAGGCCAGGATTTCAGCCCCGTGCGACCGCACTTTTTGCGCGTGTTCCCCGTCGCGCCCATCCGTAATTTGCCGGTGACGCGGATGCGCGCAAGTTACCTCCAGGAAACTTACCGCCGCAAGGCGGGCACGATCAGGAACGGGATCATCCCGAGCACCACGCTCGCAAGTGCGAAAGCAAGCAGCGCGTTATACCCGTGGGTCGCGTCATGGATCAGGCCGCCGCTCCAGGAGCCGAACGCCGAGCCGAGTCCACTGCCGATCGAGATAGTGCCGTAGATGGTGCCGACCCGCTTGCCCTGGAAAATCCTCATCGCCGTGGCGCTGATCAGCGGGCCGCGCGAGCCCATCATGCTGCCGAAGCAGACGACGAAACCGGTGAGCAGCAGGATGTTCGGAGAATACTGCAACAGCCACAGCAGGACGATGCCGAGGATCGAGATCGCGTAGCTCAGCAGCACCGACGGCCTGCGCCCGATCAGGCCGTCGAGCGCGGACACGCCGAGCATGCCGAACACAAGCACGACGCCGGAGAAGCCCCAGGCGGTCGCAGCCTGCAGCGGCGGGAAGCCGGCGTCGATCAGATAGGCCACGATCTGCGCGGCAATTGAGTACATGCCGACGGCAGTGAAGAAGAAGGTCCAGAACAGCGCCCAGAAGGCGTGATGGCGCATGGCACGAAGGAGGGTCCAGCCATTGTCGACGAAATCAGGGTCGGTCCTTTTCACGACATGCGGCGAGCCCGCAGCGAACAGCCGCCACGGCAGCAGCATCAGCGGGAGCAACAGGCCGAGTGCCGTAAAGCCGAATAGCTGGTAGGTGTCGCGCCAGCCGACGTGATCGATCAGGAGCTGCGAGGCCGGCAGCAGCGCCAGCACGCCGCCGCCCATCGCCGAATACACCACCGACATTGCAGTCGGCAGACGGGGCCCGAACCAACGGCCGAGCAGGATCGAGTTCGGCACGATGCCGATGAAGGCAACGCCGATGCCGACGCAGAGGCCGATCGAGAGTTGGAACTGCCAGAGATGTTGCGCGTGGGCTGCGACCAGGAATGCCGCGCCCAGCAGCAACAGCCCGAGCGCATAGACGATGCGTGGTCCGGAATGGTCGAACAGGCGTCCGACGAAGGGCGCAGTGAGACCGCTCGCGAGCCAGGTCAGTGAATAGACCGAGACGATCTGCGCGCGGTCCCAGCCAAAACTTTCCGAAATCGGTTTCAGGAACACCGTAAAGCTGTCTCCGAGCCCGCGGCCGAGCACGGCCAGCGTGAAGCACAGGGCGAGCACGACGAGCGCGGTGCGAACAGCGTCCCGCTGATCGCTCGCGACGTTCTCCCTGGGAGTGTTCTGATCCATTGCCTGTCAGGGAGCGCGCATCCGTGCGCCCTGACAAGCAGCGAAAAGCTCATACGCCTATGCAGGCTTAAGCAGGACGTGCTTCTTCTTGCCGAAGGAGAGCTTGATCACGCCCTCGGGCGTCAGATTGTTTGTCGACAGTGCCATCTTTTCGTCAGTGACCGGCTCGTCGTTGACGCGAAGGCCGCCGCCCTTGATCTGGCGCCGGGCTTCGCCGTTGGAAGCAACGAGGCCCGCCTTGACGAAGGCGTTGAGCACGCCGAAGCCGGCGTCGATCTCGCCCCGCGGAATTTCTACCGTCGGCAGGGTTTCGGCCAGCGCGCCTTCCTCGAAGGTGCGGCGCGCGGTCTCCGCCGCCTCGTTCGCGGCCTCGCGGCCATGCAGCAGCGCGGTCGCTTCAGTGGCGAGCACCTTCTTGGCCTCGTTGATCTCCGAGCCGCCGAGCGCTTCGAGCTTCCTGATCTCAGCCATCGGCAGCGTCGTGAACAGCTTCAGGAATTTGCCGACATCGGCATCCTCGGTGTTGCGCCAGTACTGCCAGAAATCATAGGGCGAGAACGCGTCGGCGTTGAGCCAGACCGCGCCTTGCGCGGTCTTGCCCATCTTGGCGCCCGATGCGGTCGTCAGCAGCGGCGTCGTCAGCGCGAAAAGCTGGTGCGTGCCCATGCGGCGCCCGAGATCGACGCCCATGATGATGTTGCCCCACTGGTCCGAGCCGCCCATCTGCAATTTGCAGCCGGTGCGCTTGGCAAGCTCGACGAAGTCGTAGGCCTGGCAGACCATGTAGTTGAACTCGATGAAGCTCATCTCCTGCTCGCGCTCGAGGCGCAGCCGGACGGAGTCCATCGTCAGCATGCGGTTGACCGAGAAGTGCCGGCCGACGTCGCGCAGCATCTCGATCCAGTTCAGCTTGGTCAGCCACTCCGCATTGTCGAGCATGACGGCGTCGCTTGCGCCGCTGCCGTAGCGCAGCACTTTCGCGAACACGCCGCGGATCGATTCCTTGTTGGCCTCGATCTCGGCGACGGTGCGCATCGCGCGCGTCTCGTCCTTGCCGGAGGGATCGCCCACCATGGTAGTGCCACCGCCCATCAGCGTGATCGGCTTGTTGCCGGACTGCTGCAGCCAATGCAGCATCATCATGGTCAGGTAATTGCCGATATGCAGCGAGCGGGCGGTGCAATCGTAGCCGACATAGGCGGTCGCCTCGCCCTTGGCGGCGAGCGCGTCCAGCCCCTCGAAATCGGAGCATTGGTGGATGAAACCACGTTCCTGCAGGATATTGAGGAAATCCGATTTAAATGCAGTCATCTGTCGGCATGCCCAACAATTCTTGGTTTACTGTTTCGGGAGCAATTTAAGGGTCTTCCGTGGGAACCCGATTGCTACCCGCCCCTTGGCGCTGTGGCATTATAAGATGTGTCCCTCTGGCACAAGATCGGCATGCCGGAGGGGGTCTCTTGAGGACGCTGATCCATGATGTTGACGGCACTCGGTTTGATGAGCGGCACCTCGCTGGACGGGGTGGATGTCGCGCTGATCGAAACCGATGGAAAACAGGTGAAGGCATTTGGGCCGTCCGGCTACCGGGCCTATAGCCCAGCGGAGCGCAATCTGTTGCGTCAGGCCCTCTCCGAGGCTGTGCACCTGGCGCAACGTGACGCCCGGCCAGGCATCCTGGCCGAGGCCGAGCGCGCGGTAACACAGGCCCATGCCGAGGCGGTTGCCGCCTTCTTCGCCCAGAACCGAATGAAGCCCGAGGATGTCGACATCGTCGGCTTCCACGGCCAGACCGTGCTGCACCGCCCCGAGCGGCGCCTGACGGTGCAGATCGGTGACGCCGCGGCGCTGGCGAAGGCGATCCATATCCCAGTGATGCATGATTTCCGCGCCGCCGACGTCGAGGCCGGCGGGCAGGGGGCGCCCTTCGTACCAGTCTACCACCGCGCGCTCGCCAACTCGCTGGATCGCGAGGGGCCGATCGTCGTGGTCAATATCGGCGGCGTCTCCAACATCACCTATATCGACGGCAACGATACGCTGATCGCCTGCGACACCGGCCCTGGCAACGCGCTGCTGGACGATTTCATGTACCGCACCATGAACCAGGCGTTCGATGCGGAAGGAAAGTTCGCAGCCCTCGGGAAGGTCGATGAGGTCTGGATCGCTCGCGCGCTGGAGCTGCCGTTCTTTGCGCTGCCTCCGCCGAAATCGCTCGATCGCAACGATTTTGCCGCCTTGAGGCTCGGCGACGTGGCGCCGGCCGACGGTGCGGCGACCCTGACCGCCTTCACCGCGACGGCGATCACCCGCATCATCCCGTTGCTCCCGCGTCGGCCGCGCAGCTGGATCGTCTGCGGCGGCGGCGCCCGCAACCTCACCATGCTCCGCATGCTGCGGGAGCGGGTGGGATCGGCGACAGTCGAGGCCGCCGAGACGCTCGGCTGGGCCTCCGACGCCATCGAAGCCCAGGCCTTCGGCTTCCTCGCGGCGCGCGGGCTGAAGGGCCTGCCATTGTCCTATCCGACCACCACGGGCGTGCCGATGCCGATGACGGGCGGGGTGATCGCGCGGCCCTGAGCGCGGCTTTTCGAATTGGGGCAACTGCATCGCCCTTTCAATTGGCTTTCCAGATTGCAGACACGCCATTGCAGTCTCGCGGCAGGTTTCGCCCGAGCCTTGCTGTCGTTCGGCGCCCTCAATCGGACCAGAGGGCGCAGGGAAGGCCGGGCGCCGGCGGCACCCGCAGGTCCGTGGGCGATAAGAACGCACACGGGGTGGACCACAGGCGTGCCGGTCGCCCGGCCTTCCCTGCGCGGATGGTTTTAACGGTGTCCTTCGTGCTCTCCTCGGGGAGCGTTGCACTATTGCCCCCGTCGCCTCACGGCTGATCGATGTGCGGACCCGGTCGGGCCGCCGCATCACCGCGAGCCTTGACGCCAGAACCCCGGGCGCCGGGACCACACGACTTCTCCGTCCGCGGACGTCCCCGCCAGATCATCAGGGGCTGACGCGTGCTCGCCCCCGATGTCCAACGTGGCCGCTGTGACCGCGCCGTGTCGTATGCACGTTGCGCCGGGACTCACGGTTGCCCGCCCTGTCCTCACACATCGCGCCGGCGCTACCGCGTCCACCGCACCCCGGCCCGCATCTCGTGACGATCGCGAAACGCCCCTCTGGCAGGGCCGGGATAGCGCGTGTATGCCATAAATCCGAAATTCGGAAAAGCGATATATTTCTGCCGGAAGGGGTTGACGGGTTTTGGGTGTTTTGCCCGACGTGTCGCCACGCCGTCATTTGCTTAGCTTCCACTCGCAATGGGCGACGGTAGCGAGTACGGAGAACGGAGTTGAGACATGATGGGTTCGCAAGGGCTCAACCCATCCTACGAGCTAGGCACGGGGCCTGACCATGAAACTGGATGATCGTCTTCCGCCGGATTTTCCCTTTCTGGCGGACCGGCCGGTCTGGCTGTTCGTTCTGCTCTTGGCGGTCGGAATGACGGCCATGTGGATGATCAACAATCTCTATTTTAGCTGGCTGCACCGCAGGGCCCCAAGGCTGTTTCGTCCCCGTGTCCTGCTGGCCATTCTGGCGGCCTGCGTCGCCTTTATCGCGATCGGAATGGCGATCAACCCACTCCCGGTTCGGCCGTAACGCCAGTTCAATGCAGTTGCATTGATCTTGACGTGTGCATGCAAGTGCATTTATATTGGATGCAATTGCATCGAACCGCCGGGATCGCGCCATGACCGCTTCACTGAAACTGATCAGCCACAAGCTTTGTCCCTACGTGCAGCGCGCCGTGATCGCGCTGACGGAGAAGGGCGTTCCGTTCGAGCGGGTCGATATCGATCTCGCCAACAAGCCGGACTGGTTCTTAAAGCTCTCGCCGCTCGGCAAGGTGCCGGTGCTGGTTGTGACGACCGACAAGGGCGAGGTCGCGCTGTTCGAGAGCAACGTGATCTGTGAATACATCGAGGAGACGCAAGCAGGCCTCAAGCTGCATCCGGCGGATGCGCTGAACCGTGCCGAGCATCGCGCCTGGATGGAGTTCGGCTCGGCGATCCTCGGCGACCTCTGGGGACTGGAGACGACGACGGATCCGGCGACCTTCGAAACCAAGCGCCAGGCGCTCGCTGCGAAATTCGCGCGCGTCGAGGCAGCGCTTGGCGCGGGCCCGTATTTCGCAGGCGATGCTTTCAGCCTGGTCGATGCGGTGTTCGCACCCGTCTTCCGCTATTTCGATGTGTTCGACGAACTGACCGAGCTCGGCATCTTCAGCGATCTGCCGAAGGTGCGGGCGTGGCGTGCGGAGCTGGCGAAGCGTCCGAGCGTACGCACCGCGGTCGGCGCCGACTATCCGCAATTACTGCGCGCCTTCCTGGCGCGGCACGACGCGCATCTGCTCAAGCTCGCCGCCTGAGGCGAGCCGATGTCACAATCCATGGCCTGGCTGATGCTGGTGATCGCCGGCGCGCTCGATGTCGGCTGGGCGATCTCGATGAAGTACGCGGAAGGCTACACGCGGGTGGGCTGGAGCATTGCTTCGCTCGTGCTGCTCGCGGCCTTCGTCTTCCTGCTCGGGCGCGCCTTGAAGGTGCTCGAGGTCGGCGTTGCCTATTCGGTGTGGACCGGCATCGGGGCTGCCGGAACCTTCGTCATGGGCGTGGTGCTGTTCGGCGAGACCCTGAGCGCGATGAAGCTTGCCGGCATCGCGCTCGTCTTGACGGGGATCGCCGCGCTCAAGCTGGCTTGAGCTGCGAGCCTTGGCTTCGTAGCCCGGATGGAGCGGAGCGCAATCCGGGGCCGTGTATCCGCGGATGGAGTTTCCCGGATTTCGCTTCGCTCCATCCGGGCTACAAAATCTCAGCGTACGTTCGCGAGCCGCATGTCGAGATAGGCGGTGATGGTTTCCATCAGCGGCTCGAGCTTGGCGTCGAAGAAATGGTTGGCGCCGGGGATGACCTGCTGGTCGATCACGATGCCCTTCTGCGTCTTCAGCTTCTCGACCAGCGTGTTGACGTCCTTCGGCGGCACCACCGCGTCCTTCTCGCCATGCACGATCAGGCCCGACGACGGGCAGGGCGCAAGGAACGAGAAGTCGTAGAGGTTGGCCGGCGGCGCGATCGAGATGAAGCCCTCGACCTCGGGGCGGCGCATCAGAAGCTGCATGCCGATCCAGGCGCCGAAGGAGAAGCCGGCGACCCAGCAAGCGCGCGCTTCGGGATTGATGGTCTGCGCCCAGTCGAGGGCTGCGGCGGCGTCCGACAATTCGCCGGTGCCGTGGTCGAACGAGCCCTGGCTGCGGCCGACGCCGCGGAAATTGAAGCGCAGCACCGAGAAGCCACGATGCGCGAACGCATAATAGCACTGGTACACGATCTGATGATTCATCGTGCCGTGAAACTGCGGATGCGGATGCAGGATCATCGCGATCGGCGCGTTCTTCTGCTTGGCCGGGTGATAGCGGCCTTCGAGACGGCCGGCAGGGCCAGTGAAAATAACTTCAGGCATCGATGATCTCTTGATTGACTTGCTGGAGAGACGATCCTCGGCAATCAACCGATTGTGGCCTCATCGGCAGGTGCCGACGGAAGCGCGAATGAAGGGTGAGAAGGCGCGCCTTGCGGTGATGCGCTGAAGGCGTGCGGTGACTTGACGGTGCGGGTTCTAACATAGGCAGAGGGTCAAAAAGCAAGCATCTTGAACATCACCCAATGGGCTCAAGGCGTTAGCGTGTCATGGTCGCGTCATCGGCTGCCGCGGATCTGGAATCGCCCGTTGCCAAGCGCATGTCGGGGCGCCATGTCGAGCTGGAGGCGCCCCCCGGGCCGAGTTTCCCAAGCAAGGTAATATAATACTAGATGCGGAACCGCGTTTATCTCGACTGGAATGCGACCACACCGCTACGCGCCGAAGCGCGACGCGCGATGCTCGCCGCCTGGGACCTGGTCGGGAACCCGTCCTCAGTCCATGCCGAGGGGCGCGAGGCGCGACGGCTGGTCGAGGAGGCCCGCGCCGCGCTCGCGGTGGCGGTAGGGGCGCTGCCGCGGAACGTCGTCTTCACCTCCGCAGGCACGGAAGCCAACGCACTGGCGCTGTCGCCTGGCCTGCGGCGGTCATCCGGCGGCCCGGTCGAGCGGCTGCTGGTCTCGGCCGTGGAGCACGCTTCGGTGCTGGCCGGTGGCCGATTCCCGGCGGACAGGGTCAGCCCGATCCCGGTGACGCGTTCCGGTGTGGTTGACCTCGACCATCTCACGAGTCTGCTCGGTGACGGCGCTCCGGCACTGGTTTCCGTCATGGCCGCGAACAACGAAACCGGCGCGCTCCAGCCGGTCGCCGAGATCGCCCGGATCGTCCACGAGGCCGGCGGCCTCCTGCACGTCGATGCAATCCAGGCGCTTGGCAAAATTCCATTTGAAATCAACGCTATGGGCGCGGATCTTGCGACTTTTTCTGCGCATAAGGTCGGCGGCCCCAAGGGCGTCGGCGCTCTGGTCGTGGCGGAGGGACTGACGGGACTGGAGCCGTTGTTGCGGGGAGGCGGCCAGGAGCTGAACCGACGCGCGGGAACCGAGAATGTTGCGGGAATCGCCGGCTTTGGCGCAGCGGTGAAGGCCGCGCTTCAAACTCTTTCCGAAGATGCGGAACAGATGGCAACCCTCAGAATTCGCTTGGAAAACGGCATCCGAGCAATCGCCGGCGCAACGATCTTCTCGAACGAGGTGACGCGGTTGCCAAATACCGTCCTTTTCACCGCGCCCGGCCTCAAGGCTGAAACCGCCGTGATCGGCTTCGACCTCGAAGGCATCGCAGTCTCCTCAGGTTCGGCCTGTTCCTCGGGTAAGGTCCAGCCGTCCCACGTGCTGTCGGCGATGGGGTACGATCCCGCCGTGGCCCAGGGAGCGGTGCGCCTCAGTCTGGGCTGGTCCACGGAACTCGAAGACATCAATAGGACGTTAGAGGCTTGGCGAAAGCTCGGTAATACCCTACTTAAGAGCTAAGCGATGAAACACGGCTTGAACGGTTCTAAGCGCGTGCTTTCCGCCAAAAAACATCGTAATAGACACCGTAATAATCGTTCGAGTTTGATCCACCGCGGTCCTTGAAACCGCGAGCGGAGGATGGAATGCCAGCCGTACAAGAGACGGTCGAGCGCGTGAAGCGCATCGACGTCGACCAGTATCGTTATGGGTTTGAGACCCTGATCGACTCCGAGAAGGCCCCCAAGGGGCTTTCGGAAGAGATCGTAAAATTCATCTCGCAGAAGAAGAACGAACCCGACTGGATGCTCCAGTGGCGGCTTGAGGCCTATCGGCGCTGGCTGACCATGACCGAGCCGACCTGGGCGCGCGTCGACTATCCCAAGATCGACTTCCAGGACCTCTATTACTACGCGGCGCCGAAGCCGAAGAAGACGGTCACCTCGCTGGACGAGATCGATCCGGAGATCCTGAAGACCTACGAGAAGCTCGGCATCCCCTTGCGGGAAGTTGCCATGCTCGAAGGCGTCGAGCCGAAGGTAGGCGAAGAAGATCCCGCCCGCCGGAAGATCGCGGTCGACGCGGTCTTCGATTCGGTGTCGGTTGCGACCACCTTCAAGGCGGAGCTGAAGAAGGCCGGCGTGATCTTCATGCCGATTTCTGAGGCGATCCGCGAGCACCCTGAATTGGTGCAGAAATATCTGGGATCGGTGGTTCCGACCTCGGACAATTTCTACGCGACACTGAACTCGGCGGTGTTCTCCGACGGCTCGTTCGTCTACGTGCCGCCAGGCGTGCGCTGCCCGATGGAGCTGTCGACCTATTTCCGCATCAACGAGCGCAATACCGGCCAGTTCGAGCGCACGCTGATCATCGCCGACAAGGGCGCCTACGTCTCCTATCTCGAGGGCTGCACCGCGCCGCAGCGCGACGAGAACCAGCTGCACGCCGCCGTGGTCGAGCTCGTCGCGCATGACGACGCCGAGATCAAATATTCGACGGTGCAGAACTGGTACCCCGGCAATTCGGAAGGCAAGGGCGGCATCTACAATTTCGTCACCAAGCGTGGCGACTGCCGCGGCAACCGTTCGAAGATCTCCTGGACCCAGGTCGAAACGGGTTCGGCGATCACCTGGAAATATCCGAGCTGCATTCTCCGCGGTGATAATTCGAGCGGCGAGTTCTACTCGATCGCGATCTCGAACGGCTTCCAGCAGGTCGACTCGGGCACCAAGATGATCCATCTCGGCAAGAACACGTCGAGTCGTATCATCTCCAAGGGCATCGCGGCCGGCAAGTCGCAGAACACCTATCGCGGCCTCGTTACCGCGCACCGGAAAGCGACCGGCGCGCGCAACTTCACCGCCTGCGACTCGCTGCTGATCGGCGATAAATGCGGCGCGCACACCGTGCCGTACATCGAGGCCAAGAACTCCTCGGCGACGTTCGAGCACGAAGCGACGACCTCGAAGATCTCCGAGGACGTGCTGTTCTACTGCATCCAGCGCGGTCTCTCGCAGGAGGAGGCGGTCGGCCTCGTCGTCAACGGCTTCGTCAAGGACGTGCTGCAGCAACTGCCGATGGAATTCGCGGTGGAAGCGCAGAAGCTGATCTCGATCTCGCTTGAAGGGTCGGTCGGTTAATACCGACCCTCGCGGTGCGCTTAGGCGCTCCATGCATCATTTGAATAGACTGGACACCAAAATGGCTTTGCTTGAAGTGAAAGACCTCAAGGTTCGTGTCGAGGAGCGTGAGATCCTCCACGGGCTGACGCTGACCGTGAACGAGGGCGAGGTCCATGCGATCATGGGGCCCAACGGCTCCGGCAAATCGACGCTCTCCCACGTCATCGCCGGCAAGCCCGGCTACGAGGTCACCGACGGCCAGATCCTGTTCAAGGGCGAGGATCTCCTTGAGATGAGCCCGGACGAGCGCGCCGCCAAGGGCGTGTTCCTGGCGTTCCAGTATCCGGTCGAGATTCCCGGCGTCGCCACCATGAACTTCCTGCGCACCGCGCTGAACGCGCAACGCAAGGCGCGCGGCGAGGACGAATACTCGACGCCGGACTTCCTGAAGAAGGTCCGCGAGGTCTCGAAGTCGTTGAACATCCCGCAGGACATGCTCAAGCGCGGCGTCAATGTCGGCTTCTCCGGCGGTGAGAAGAAGCGCAACGAGGTGCTGCAGATGGCGCTGTTCGAGCCGAGCCTGTGCATCCTCGACGAGATGGATTCCGGCCTCGACATCGATGCGCTGCGCATCGCGGCCGACGGCGTCAACGCGCTGCGTTCGCCGGGGCGCGCGATGGTCGTCATCACCCATTATCAGCGGCTGCTGAACTACATCGTGCCCGACGTCGTGCACGTGATGTCGAAGGGCCGTGTCGTGAAGAGCGGCGGTAAGGAATTGGCGCTGGAGCTGGAAGCATCCGGCTACGCCCAGTTCGAGGATGCCGCGTAAGGAATTTTGCGATGAACGTTGCTGTGGCAAAGACCGGAAAGGGCCGCGCGGTGAGCGATCTCTTCACCAGCGCCGAGGGCCGGCTGCCGGGTTCGTCCGCGGTCACCGCTGTGCGCCGCGAGGCGTTCGAGACCTATGAGCGTCTCGGCCTTCCGCACCGCCGGATCGAGGAATGGAAATACACCGACCTGCGTGCGCTGGTCGGCGAGGTGCTGCCGCTGGCAGCCGCGCCCGATGCGGCCGCGCTGCAGCGCGCCGCGGACACGGTGAAGACGCATGCGATCGCAGGCGCGCGCAAGCTGGTGCTGGTCGACGGCGTGTTCGTAGCCGATCTTTCCGACGTGAAGGTGCTCGCCTCCGAGGCCGGCTTCAAGACGTTGCGGGAGACGCTGGAGAAGGATTCCGGTCTGTTGAAGACCGCGTCCGCCGATGCCGTGATCTCGCTCAACGCGGCGATGGCGACGGATGGCGTGGTGCTGTCGATTGCCGACGGTGCGCAGCTGTCCGCTCCGATCCAGATCATCCACATCGCCACCGCCACATCGGCGTCGGCCTTCACCCGCTCGCAGGTCACGATCGGCAAGGGCGCGCACGCCACCATCGTCGAGAGCTTCGTTGCGGCAGGCGCTGCGGCCTACCAGGTCAATGACGCCGTGATCGTTTCTGTCGGCGATGACGCCGACGTTGCACACATTCGCCTGATGGACGATGCACCCGACGCCTTGAACGTCTCGTCGCACTTCGTCACCGTCGGCGCCAATGTGAAGTTCAATTTCTTCAACATGACGACCGGGGCTGCTGTCAGCCGCCTCCAGGGCTTCATCACGCTGGCGGGCGAGGGCAGCGAGCTCTCCGCCAACGGCGTCAACCTGTTGCAGAAGACCGAGCATGGCGACACCACGCTGGTGGTCGACCATGCCGTGCCGAACTGCGTCAGCCGCGAAGTTTTCCGCGCGGTGATCGACGATCGCGCCCATTCGGTGTTCCAGGGCCGCATCATCGTCCGTCCCGATGCGCAGAAGACCGACGGCAAGATGATGACCCGCGCGTTGCTGCTCTCGGATGAAGCCGAGGCCGACAACAAGCCCGAGCTCGAGATTTTTGCCGACGACGTCTCCTGCGGCCACGGCGCGACCGCCGGTGCGCTCGACGACAGCCTGTTGTTCTACCTGAAGGCGCGCGGCCTGCCCGAGAAGCAGGCTCAGGCGCTGCTGATCCAGGCTTTCGTCGGCGAGGCGATCGAGCAGATTGCGGATGACGGTTTGCGCGAGCACGTGATCGGCATTGCCGAGCGCTGGCTGGAGCGGCGGTCATGAGCACGCATCCGGCGGTCAAGAACGGTGCCTACGACGTCGCGCGCGTGCGCCAGGATTTTCCGGCGCTCGCGATGCAGGTCTACGGCAAGAAGCTGGTCTATCTCGACAACGCCGCTTCGGCGCAGAAGCCGAGCGCCGTGCTCGACCGCATGACGCGGGCCTATACGAGCGAATACGCCAACGTGCATCGCGGCCTGCATTACCTCGCCAATGCCGCGACCGAAGCCTATGAGGGTGGCCGCACCAAGGTGGCGCAGTTCATCAACGCGCCCCGTACGGAAGAAGTGATCTTCACCCGCAACGCGACCGAGGCGATCAATCTGGTCGCCTCGTCCTGGGGCGGGCCGAACATCAAAGAGGGCGACGAGATCGTCCTCTCGATCATGGAGCACCATTCCAACATCGTGCCGTGGCACTTCCTCAGGGAACGCCAGGGCGCCGTGATCAAATGGGCGCCGGTCGACGACGAGGGCAATTTCCTCATCGACGAGTTCGAGAAGCTGCTGACGGCCAGGACCAAGCTGGTCGCGATCACGCAGATGTCGAACGCGCTCGGCACCATCGTGCCGGTCAAGGAGGTCGTGAAGATCGCCCACGCGCGCGGCATTCCCGTGCTGGTCGACGGCAGCCAGGGCGCGGTGCATCTGCCCGTCGACGTCCAGGACATCGGCTGCGATTTCTACGTCTTCACCGGTCACAAGGTGTATGGGCCGACCGGAATCGGTATTCTCTGGGCCAAGTACGACCACCTCGTCGCGATGCGTCCCTTCAACGGCGGCGGCGAGATGATCCGCGAGGTCTCGCGCGATGTCGTCACCTATGGCGATCCTCCGCACAAATTCGAGGCGGGCACGCCGGCGATTGTCGAGGCCGTCGGCCTTGGCGCGGCCATCGACTACGTCAATTCGATCGGCAAGGAGCGCATCGCCGCGCACGAGCACGATCTCACGACCTATGCCCAGGATCGGCTCTGCGAGATCAATTCGCTGCGGCTGATCGGCACGGCACGGGGCAAGGGCCCGGTGATCTCGTTCGAGCTGAAGGGCGCGCACGCCCACGACGTCGCCACCGTGATCGACCGCCAGGGCATCGCGGTGCGCGCCGGCACCCATTGCGTGATGCCGCTTTTAGAGCGGTTCAACGTAACGGCCACCTGCCGGGCCTCGTTCGGCATGTATAATACGCGGGAAGAAGTCGATCATCTGGCACAGGCGCTTTTGAAGGCGCGGGATTTGTTCGCATGAGTGACACGGCCGAAATCAAAGCTAGTCCGATGGAGACCCATTCGGCGCTGCCGCCGGAGGAAACCGAGCGGCTGACCACGGAGATCATCGCCGGGCTGAAGACCGTGTTCGACCCGGAAATCCCGGCCGACATCTACGAGCTCGGCCTGATCTACAAGGTCGAGATCAAGGACGACCGCTCCGTCGACGTCCAGATGACGCTGACGACGCCGAACTGCCCGGCCGCCGGCGAGCTGCCGACCATGGTCGAGAACGCGGTTGCCAGCGTCCCGGGCGTCGGCGTGGTCGACGTCAAGGTCGTCTGGGAGCCGCCGTGGTCGCCGGAACGCATGAGCGACGAGGCGCGCCTCGTGCTCAACATGTGGTGACGCGTAACCTCAGCATTGAATTTGCTCCGCAACGGACCAGATAGATAAGATGACCCAGGCGACACCAGCATCCACTCCGAAGCCGCGGCGGCCGCGCCCGCAGGTGATGCGGCTGACGGACGCTGCTGCCCAGCGCATCACCGAGCTGACCCAGCGCGCCGATTCCGAGATCGTCGGCTTGCGCGTCGGCGTGAAGAACGGCGGCTGCGCCGGCCAGTCCTACACGGTCGAATATGCCCATGATGTCCGCCCGACCGACGAGGTCGTGGAGGACAAGGGCGTCAAGATCCTGGTCGATCCCAAAGCCGTGCTGTTCCTGCTGGGCACCGAGATGGACTACAAGGCCGACAAGATGCAGGCCCAGTTCGTCTTCAACAATCCGAACCAGATCTCCGCCTGTGGCTGCGGCGAGTCGGTCGAGCTGCGGCCGGCCAAGATCGACGGGTAGGCCCGGCTCACGCCAAGCGCTCCGCTGTCGTCCCCGCGAACGCGGGGACCCATACCGCGTGGATCTATCTTGAGCGGAAGGTGCCAGTACCGGAGCTGGCACGACTAACAGTCTTCGCTAAACTCCTCCCTGTGATTATCGCGACGAGCGCGAAGCGCTCGCGCTGGGGTCGCTGCGTTCGCAGGGACGACACTAGGGAGTTAGTTGGGCCATGGACCGCGAATTCCTGATCGACCTGTTCGCCGATTTCGGCCCCGTCACCATTCGAAAAATGTTCTCCGGCTACGGCATCTCCGCCGACGGCATCAACTTCGCGCTGTCACTGCGTGCCGGCCTGTTCTTGCGCGCAGACGAGGTGACGATCCCGGACTTTGAAGCCGAAGGCTCAAAACCGTTTCAATATTCGACCCGCGCCAAGACCGTGGTGGTCAACTCCTATTGGGAGCTGCCGGCGCGCCTGTTCGACGATTCCGCCGAGCTCGCGCAATGGGCGAGGGCGGCGCTCGCCGCCGCCCAGCGCGCCAAGGTGAAGACGCGGCCGAAGAAGGTTGCGTCGAAGAAGTCCGTTGCCAAGAAGCGGTTGGCGAAGAAGCCAGTCAAGAAGACGGTCCGTAGGGTGGGCAATGCAAAGCGTGCCCACCGTTCGAAATAATCATGCGCAGTTCGTGGGCGCGGCGCTGTGCGCGCCTTTGCCCACCATACGAGAGCTCAGTCTGCGGCCTTGGTCAGGCCGACCCTCATGTCCTTCGCCGTAAACATGCAGATGCCGTCGGCGAGCACGCGGCCGTCGGCTATCCCGAGCACCAGCTTGCCGCGCCTGACCATCCTCATGGCGACCTCGTAACGCACGCATCGCGTCTCCGGCGTGACGGTGCCCGTGCACTCGACTTCGCCGACGCCGATGGCGCGGCCCTTGCCCGGTGAGCCTGACCAGCCGAGCCAATAGCCCACCATCTGCCACATGGCGTCCAATGCGAGCGTCGGCGGCATCATCGCGTCACCGCAATAATGGGCATCGAAGAACCAGTGGTCGGGCGCGATGTCCAGCTCGCCGACGATATGGCCCTTGCCGAATTCGCCGCCGTCCAGGCTGATTTCCGTGATGCGGTCCATCATCAGCATCGGCGGCGCGGGCAATTGCGCATTGCCGGGGCCGAAATAGCCGCCGTCGCTCGATCTCAGCAGCTCATCCCTGGTGTAGGACGATTGCGGCGTGTGAAAATCATGGGGATTGGGCACGACGACAAGTCCTTTGGGGGCTCGGGTGCAGACGGCCAATGTTGTCTTGTCAGATTTTGTTCGCCACGGAATAATGTCAAGCGGCGATGCTGTAGGGTGGGCAAAGCGAAGCGCGCCCACGGTTCGAAATAATCATGCCGAGATCGTGGGCACGGCGCTCAGGCGCCTTTGCCCACCCTACGGCAGCTCTTTGAAAATCTACGCCACCCGGCTGTGGGTTTCGACCGCGTATTCCGGATCGGCTTCACAGATCACGCGGTTGCGGCCGTTGCGCTTGGCGGCGTAGAGGCAGGCATCCGCACGCTCGATCAGTGCGTCGGTGTCGTCGCCCGGCTTGAGCATGGAGACGCCGACGGAGATGGTGACGCGGCCGAGGATCTCGCCGGTGGACTTCTTCTTCAATTCCTTCGCCATCACCGCGCGGCGGATATGGTCGGCCACCGTGAGGGCCTGACGCAGCGCGGTGTTGGGCAGCACGACC
This sequence comes from Bradyrhizobium sp. CIR18, assembly GCF_014198295.1. Taxonomy (NCBI): domain Bacteria; kingdom Pseudomonadati; phylum Pseudomonadota; class Alphaproteobacteria; order Hyphomicrobiales; family Nitrobacteraceae; genus Bradyrhizobium; species Bradyrhizobium sp. CIR18. The sequence continues at coordinate 172,303 of NZ_JACIHF010000001.1, forward strand.
GCGAATTCCTCGCCGCCATAGCGCGCGGTGATGTCCTGGCCCTTGATGGTCTGCTTCAGCGACAGACCGACGAGCCGCAGCACCTGGTCGCCGGTGAGATGGCCGTAGGAATCGTTGAACGACTTGAAATGATCGATGTCGAACAGCAGCAGCGACAGCGGCTCGCCCGAGGCGAGGGCGCTCTGCACCGCCATGTCGATCATGCGGTCGAAATATTTGCGGTTGCCAAGGCCCGTGAGCGGATCGGTCAGGCTCTCGGCGCGGATCGCCTCAAGGCTCTGCTGGAGATTGCTGATCTCGTTCTTCGACAGCGTCAGCCGGTCTTCCAGCGTCTTGTTGGTCTCGCGCATCTCGCTGGTCGAACGCAGCAGCGTCTCGACGATCGCCCTGATCTGCTCGCGGTTCTTGGCCGACGCCAGTTTCTCGGTGGCTCCCGACAGGCTGGCATCGTAGGAGCCGGTCATGCCGAGTGCATCGCTCAAGACCTTCATCACGTCGTCGATCTCGCCGATGACGCGCGCGCCGACCTTGTCGATGCGGTCGGTGGTCTTGATGTGGGAGAGATAGGTCTCGTAGATCTGCTCGAGATCGGCTTCAGTCAGCTTGCCGCTGCGCGCCAGCGTCTCGTTGACGATCTTGTTGAGAGGCGCGTTGTAGCCGGTGGCGTAGACGTACCAAATCTCATAGTTGCGGGGAATTGCCGTCTGCCGCAGCGATCGGATCTGCCCGAGCGCTACCTCGGCGAACGCCATTGTGCGTTCGTGTTCGTCGAGAACCTTGACCACGGAACATACCCCACAGCGGTCGGTGCGCCGTCGACCGCAGCAATGCTTAAATTATGTTCGTAGGCTAACGGACGATCGTGAACACCCCGTAAATATACGTTCACGAATGCATCTAAAAAATTGTGCGGCGGCTTTGCTCAACCGAAACCTGGGGCGCCTCGCGCCTCAGGCCCCGGCGGGGGAGGAGCGAACCGGCCGCAGCAGAAACGCGGGCAGATGCGAGTGATCGCCCGGCTCGCTGTCGGCCTCGCGCTGGCGGCGGGGCTCGGGACGGCCGATCGACGGCACATGCGAATTATTGGACTGCTGTCGCGCGTCGTGACGCGGCTCGGCCCTGCGCTTGTCGTCGGAACGATGCCTTGCTTCAGCGGGCTGTCTTGCCTCCGAAGAACTCTTTGCTTCGGAAGCATGTCTTGCTTCGGAAGAATGTCTTGCCTCGCCACGGGCCTCGCGCGGCTCGTGGCTGCGCTCCCGATCACGGCCGCGCTGCGGCTTGCCGCGTCCGCCGCGTGAACGTTCGCGGCCACGCGACTCGCGCGGACGCTCGGCCCCATCGGAGGCTTCGGCGTGGATTTCAAAGTCGCCTTCGGCGCGCGGAATGCTCTTGCCGATCAGCTTCTCGATGGCCACCATCGACTTCTGGTCGAGCGGCGTCACGATCGAGATCGCGGTGCCGGTGCGACCGGCGCGGCCGGTGCGGCCGACGCGGTGGACGTAGTCATCGGGATGGTGGGGCACGTCGAAATTGAAGACGTGGCTGACCTCGGGAATGTCGAGGCCGCGGGCGGCGACGTCCGAGGCGACGAGGAGGGGGAGCTCACCCTTGCGGAACTGTTCGAGCGCCGCCATGCGGGCCGGCTGGTCCATGTCGCCGTGCAGTGCGCCGACGCTGAAACCATGCTTCTGGAGCGATTTGTGAACGATGGCGACTTCGCGCTTGCGATTGCAGAAGATGATCGCGTTCTTGAGGTCCTTGGCCTCGCGCAGCAGGCGGCGAAGCAACTCGCGCTTCTCGTGCGCCTCGCGTCCCGCGGGCACCTGCGACTGCGTGACCGTCACGGCAGTCGTGGCAGGCTTGGACACTTCGACCTTCTGCGGATTGTGCAGGAAGGCTTCGGTGATGCGCCGGATTTCCGGCGGCATGGTCGCGGTGAAGAACAGGGTCTGTCGCGTGAACGGGACGAGCTTGCAGACGCGTTCGATGTCGGGGATGAAGCCCATGTCCAGCATGCGATCGGCTTCGTCGATGACGAGCAGCTCGACCCCGGTGAGGAGCAAGCCGCCGCGCTCGGTATGGTCGAGCAGGCGGCCGGGGGTGGCGATCAGCACGTCGACGCCGCGCGTCAGCTTGGCATCCTGGTCACCGAAGGAAACGCCGCCGATCAGTAGCGCGACGTTGAGTTTCTGGCCGGCGCCGTAGCGGTCGAAGTTTTCCTTGACCTGGGCCGCGAGCTCGCGGGTCGGCTCGAGGATCAGCGTGCGCGGCATCCGCGCCCGGGCCCGGCCCTTTTCGAGGATGGTGAGCATCGGCAGCACGAAGGCCGCGGTCTTGCCGGTGCCGGTCTGGGCGATGCCGAGCACGTCCTTGCGTGCGAGGACGTGGGGGATCGCCTGTTCCTGAATGGGGGTGGGGGTGGTGTAACCGGTGGCCGCCACTGCGGCGAGGACTTTTTCGGACAGTCCGAGATCTGAAAAGGACATTGAGCCTCTGGTCGAAACCGCCGTTCGGAATCGAGGGTAATAAGGCTGTCGCGTTCCACCCCGAAACGGCGCGCTCTCAAAGAAGCTGGGGGTGCTGACTCACGCGAACAAAGCGCCAGGCTCAGGAATCGGTCTTCGATCTGAGCCGCGTCGTCCCGGAACATAGGCGGGAATCGGCCAAAGTCAATGGAGCGGGCGCGGGAAGGTCCTAAAAAACCTGAGGTTTTTACCAAATAGCGGGTGCAACTGGGGTTTTTCCGCCCAGCCCCGCGCTCCGGCCGGAGCCGCCAAAACGACGGCTAACCCCTATCCGAGCCCTGCGCCCGGAAGTCACCCGGGGCCATGCCATAGGCGGCATTGAAGACCCGGTAGTAGGTCGCCAGGCTCTCGAAGCCGCAGGAGGTCGCGATGTCGGCGATCAGCCGCTCCGGTGCCTCACGCATCAGGCGGCGGCTCTGTTTCAGGCGCTCGTCCGTCACGGTCTGCGAGAAGCTCTTCGCCGCGGTCTCGAACAGCATGTGCAGGTGGCGCACCGACACGCCGAGCTCGTCGGCCACCATCGTCGGCGCCAGATCCGGGTTTTGCAGGTGGCCCGCGATCAGGCGCCGGGCCCGCGAGAGACGGGCCGTCCGCAGCGCGGCCTGTCCGCGCCGGCTGCCGGGCCTGACGATGCCGCGCTCGATCAGCGCCAGATGGGCCAAAGCCTGAACGAGGGAGGTCGCATCGCTGGCGCCCTGATCCGCGGAGGCTTCGCCGAGCTCGGCAAAGCAGGCACCGAGCAGGGGCGCCAGGGTGGGATCGCTGAATGTCCGGGGCGCAAGCTCGCGCATGCGTTTGTCCTGCGCCGGGATGCCGCTGACCGGAATCTTCAGGATCCGCAAATGGAAGCCCCCGGCGCCCAGCGGCGCCGTTCGGTAAGGCAGGTCGGTATGACTGGTGGCGAAACTGCCCGGGGCGATCGCGAAGTCGTTTCCGCGCATGCCGCCGAACCAGCCGCCGCTGCCGAGTTGCTGGTAGACGCAGATGCTGTCGCCGGGTGCGTAGGCGATGTCGGAGCTGCTGCGCTCGACCGTATATTGCGAGGCCTTCAGCTCGACGAGGCCGGCGCCGCCAAGCTGGCGCAGCGAGAATTCGCCGAAAAAGTCCGCGCGCCGTTCGCGCTCGAGTTCGGCGGTGACGCCGAACAATCCCTTGGAGCGCACCTCGCGCCAATAATCGAAGCGATCCTGCGGCTCCACTTCGTCGGTACACCAGCGATACACGGCAGCCCCCTCGCTTCGAGCGCGTTTGCCTGATGCCAAAGAAAAAGCAGATTCCAGCGCAATCTGCCATAGGCAGATCGTGGAACCGGGGCCCGGGCCCTTGAACCCTCGTTACGTCTGGGCCGACTATCACACAGCGGCAGGGGGTCCAATGAACTGCTGTTCGAGGGAAGCGGCCTAGCGCCGTTCTGCAACGGGAATTTTGCGATGACGCGTCGGCTTTTCGGAATTCTGGCGGCCCTTGGCCTGACGGCGAGCCTGAGCGGCTTTGTAGCTCCCGCCTATGCCGAGAAGCGTGTCGCGCTCGTCATTGGTAATAACGACTACAGGAACGTGCCGAAGCTGCTCAAGGCGGTCAACGACGCCCGCACCATGGGCGATACGCTGAAGCAGCTCGGCTTCTCGGTGATGGTCGCAGAGAACCAGAGCCGGCAGCAATTCTCCGAGACCCTGCTCGCCTTCGACAAGGCGATCGAGCCGGGTGATACCGCGTTCTTCTTCTACGCCGGCCATGGCTTCGAGATCGCGGGCCAGAACTACCTGCTGCCGACGGACGTGCCGGCGGCGACCGAAGGGCAGGAAGAGCTGGTGCGTGACGCCTCGATCCTGGCCGACCGAATCGTCGAGCGGCTCCAAAACAAGAAGGCGCGGACCTCGATCCTGGTGTTCGATGCCTGCCGCAACAACCCGTTCGAGCGCAAGGGCACCCGCGCGGTGGCCGGTGGCGGCGGGCTTGCTCCGATGGTGCAGCTGCCTGAAGGCGTGTTCTCGGTGTTTTCGGCAGGTCCCCGCCAGACCGCGCTCGACCGCCTCTCCAACGACGACGCCAATCCCAATTCGGTGTTCACGCGCACCTTCGCCAAGGAGTTGCTGCAGCCCGGCGAGAACCTCGTGCAGGTGGCGCAGCGCACCCGCCGTGCCGTCAGCGAGATGGCCGATACCGTCAAGCACAGGCAGGTGCCGGTCTATTTCGACCAGATGGTCGACGACGTCTTCCTCAGCGGCATGGCGAAGGACGCCGTCGCGCGGCCGGCTGATCCGCCGCCGCAGAAGCTCGCGGCGCTGCCGCCGGTGTCAGTGCCGCAACTGCCGAAGGAGGAGACCCTCAACGCGCCGATCGCGAGCTTCTCGCGGCACAATGGCGGCTGGAGCGTGGTGTTCTCGTTCGCCGACCCGACGCTCGGCATTTCCTGGCGCATGGCCGGCAAGGGCGATTTCCGCGAGACCGGCTTCATCGATACGCTCGATCCGCGCACGCGCAAGCGGATGCCGAACCCGTCGATCGAGTTGCCGCCGGATGCTGCGGCCGGCACCATCGAGGTCCGCTATGTCGATCAATCCGGCGACATGCAGGGACCGTTCCCGATCCGGTTCGATCCCGAGGCCGCGCTGATCCGCGACCAGCGCAAGATCCTCGACATGACGTCGACGAGCTGGCTGTCATTCCGCGAGTTCAACGGGCTGCTGGTCTACTACACGCACCTTGTGTCTTACCGCTGCGCCATCCGCGAGGTGCGCATCGGCATCGACACTGCCGTGCCCAACCAGGTGCTGAAGATGCCTGCTTGCGACATGCGCGACCCCAGTGCGATTACCGCCGGCATGCCGCTCTACATGAAGCTTGCCCCCGCCACGCAGTCCGTCTCGGTGGAGCTGACTTATCGCGACGGCAGCGTCTCGGAGATCAAGAGCTTTCGGAGTGCGAACCGGCAGTAGTGATTGACGGCGTTCGCTGGCCGGAGCGCAGCCGTCAAAGCAGGGTGGTGACCCGAGGGAGCGGATTTCTCGCAGCGAGGCTCGGATCCGGCAACAATACAGAAAATCTTACGCAATAGCCTTTATCAATGCGTGAGCTCACCGAACCGAGCAAACCTCTGTTGCTAACCCCGTAATTTGAGCCGAAGACTGGATCAGGCTGGAGGCTAGGCCGGGGGAACGGCTGATGCCAAAAACGATCCAGGAACAGCTGGAAGAGGTGGAGCGTGATATCAAGCTTTATAAGGAATTTGATGAGGCCGAGATAGCTCGCTTCGAACGCGAGTCCTTCCTTTGGACCGCTGAAGATCGCATCGAGTGGCAGGAGACGCAGCGTTCGAATAAGCAATATCTCCGCGAACTTCACGACAAACGCCGTGCCTTGCTCAAGGAGATTGGGGGGTGACTTGGCACGTCTAGGCCCCCAAGGGGACCAATACACGGCGGGATTGTGGGCGTTCCCCAAGGACGGCGGACCCGTGTTCACCCAGGCGAGGGAACAACTCATTGGGTCGTTGGATTGTCCACCAAACCAGGGAGACAATCCATGATCCGCAAGTCCATCCTCGTAGCTTTCGCATGCGCTGCGCTTTCGACGACCGCTTTTGCTCAGGGTGGCGGCGGTGCTGGCGGAGGCGGCGGTGGTGCTGCTGGCGGTGGCAGTGCCGCGGCCGGTACAGGGACCGGCAGCGCGGGATCTGCGGCCAGCTCAGGTGCCGGAATGGGTACCTCATCCAGCAGCGCCAATTCGGGGCCGTCGGCTCCTTCGGGAATGGGGGTTCATGGCACCACCACCGGGGCCAACGTCAACACCAACACCGGCCTGAACAATCCGAACGTTCAGTCCCCGACTGCAAACGGCACATCGCCAGCGGCAGCGCAAGCTGGACGGAACGCAGGTGTCGGTCATGCACCGAACGGGTTGCCGATCGGCAGTCCCGGCACCGGGACCAGCAATGAGGATCAGAAATAGTTTGGCTTCCGTCCATGAAAGGGCCCGCGCAGTGCGGGCCTTTGATGCCCTTTAGGGTCTTATCTGCTGATAACAGTAGGGGGCCGCTTATTCCCGGATCGCAAGGATTGGTGCGATCTGAGCGGCCGGCGTTGGAGATCGCACAGCCAAATTCAAGCGTCATTCGACCGGAATCGGCGTTACATTGCCCGCCATATCTTGATCGAGACTCGCATCGCGGATCGTGGCTGCAATGACATCCGACCAACAACCGAACCGCACGAAAAAAGTCCGTTGCTGCATCGTCGGAGGCGGGCCGGCTGGCATGATGCTCGGCTATCTCCTGGGGCGCGCCGGCATCGAGGTCGCGGTGCTGGAGAAGCATGCCGATTTCTTCCGCGATTTCCGCGGCGACACCGTGCATCCCTCGACGCTTCAGGTGATGGACGAGCTGGGTCTGATCGACGGCTTCCTGAAGCTGCCGCATCAGCGCCTACAGAAGATGGACGGCCTGTTCGGCGGCACACCGGTGCGCATCGCCGATCTCAGCCGGCTCCACACCAAATACCCCTTCATCGCCTTCATGCCGCAATGGGACTTTCTGAATTTCCTGCGCGAGGCCGGCCGGCGCTTTGCCTCGCTCGAGGTGATGATGAGCACTGAGGCGGTCGATCTGATCCGCCGCGGCGAGACGATCGCCGGCGTGCGGGCGAAAACGCCCGACGGCATCATCGACATCGAAGCCGATCTCACCATCGCCTGCGACGGCCGGCATTCGACGGTGCGCGAGCGCGCCGGCCTCGTCGTCGAGGAAATCGGCGCGCCGATGGACGTGCTGTGGTTCCGCGCCGGCCGCAAGGCCGACGAGACGGAAAGCGTGTTCGCGCGCGTCGAGCCCGGCAAGATGATGATCACTTTCGACCGCGGCGACTATTGGCAGTGCGCCTATGTCATCGCCAAGGGACAGCATGAGGCGGTGAAGGCGAGGGGACTGCAGGCGCTGCTCGACGACGTCGTGCGCATGGCGCCGATCCTTCGCTCCGGCATCGCCGACGTGAAGAGCTTCGACGACGTCAAGCTGCTGACCGTCGCGATCAACCGCATGGCGCGCTGGACGCGGCCGGGTCTGCTTTGCATTGGCGATGCCGCGCATGCGATGTCTCCGGTCGGCGGAGTCGGTGTCAATCTCGCCGTGCAGGATGCAGTCGCAACCGCCAATCTGCTGGCGGACAAGATGCAGCACGGCTGCCCGTCCGAGGATGAGCTCGATGCCGTGCGCCGTCGCCGCGAGTTCCCGGTGAAGATGACGCAGCGCATGCAGGTGATCGTGCAGAACAACATCATCAGCGGCGCCTTGCAAGGCAGTGACCGGCCGCTCAAGGTGCCGCTGATCGTGCGCCTCATCACCGCGCTGCCATGGCTGCAGGGCATTCCCGCGCGTCTGCTCGCGCTCGGCGTGCGGCCCGAGCACGTGCATTCGAAGACCACGCCGGCATCGTAGCGCAGGAGTTCAACAGGGATAATTTCGCGTTAAATCGCGCATGTGGCGTTGCGGGCGTGCAACAGCGCCAACGGATTCACGGACCTGCGCGTGCCCATCCGCCACGTTAACTCTGTTGATTCGAATTTTAGTAACACCCGTCTGTGACCGTGCGTCCATCAAAGGACACGGGGTTGTACCATGCGTAACAAATTGATTGCCGCCTTCGCCTGCACGACCGCTCTGGTTTCGACGGGCGTGGCCTCTGCCGCCGATCTCGGCGCGCGCTACGCGAAGGCGCCCGCTTATGTCGAGCCGCTGTTCAACTGGACCGGCTTCTATGTCGGCGGCCACATCGGCGGCGCCTGGACCAACCAGCAGTTCATCAACAATGGGATCGGTGCGCCGTTCGGCGATCTCGTCCCGGGCGAAGGCTATCGTCAGCGCAGCGCGGGCATCATCGGCGGCGCCCAGATCGGCTACAACTGGCAGGCCAACAACTACGTGTTCGGCATGGAAGGCACGATCTCCGGCCTCGACAACAAGGGCTCGTTCACGAACACCGCGTTCGGTGCGGGCGACGACGTGTTCTCCTGGCGCACCAACGTGCTCGCGACCGTGGTCGGCCGCGCCGGCTTCGCCGTGCAGAACAACCTCTTCTACGTCAAGGGCGGCTATGCCGGCGCGAACAACCGTCTGTCGGTCAGCGACACCGTCGGTGTGTCGGGCTCGGGCGGACAGACCCACTGGGCCAACGGCTGGACTGTCGGCGCGGGCTGGGAATACGGCGTCACCCGCAACTGGATCGTCGGCCTCGAATATAATTACGCGGCCTTCGGCAGCCAGACCTATCAGCTCGGCGGCACCTCGGGGAATTACACCTTCGACGCCAAGCCGCGCGACATCCAATGGGCCGTCGTGCGCGCGAGCTACAAGTTCGACGCACCGGTCATTGCCCGTTACTGAGCACGTCGACGACGCAACGCGACCAACGATCAAAAAAAGCACTGCATAAATTCAAAAGCCCCGGACTTGTCCGGGGCTTCTTTTTTGCGTTGCTGAATGGCCGGAAGGTGTGGCCTCAGGCCATCACCGAGAAGCCGCCATCGACGGGGATCGCGGTGCCCGTGACGAAGTTCGATGCGGGCGAGGCCAGGAACACGGCGATGCCGGCGAAATCGTCGATGTCGCCCCAGCGCCCCGCAGGCGTGCGCGCCAGCACCCGCTCGTGCAATCCCGATACCTGCTGCCGCGCGCCGCGGGTGAGGTCGGTATCGATCCAGCCCGGCAGGATCGCATTGACCTGGATGTTGTCGGGCGCCCAGGCATTGGCGCAGGCACGCGTGTACTGCACGATGCCGCCCTTGCTTGCCGCGTAGGCGGTGGCGAAGCTCGCACCGAAGATCGACATCATCGAGCCGATGTTGATCACCTTGCCGTTTCCTGACGCCTTCAAGGCCGGATAAGCGAGCTTCGAGCACAGGAAGGCGCTGGTGAGGTTGGTGTCGATCACCTTGTTCCACTCGTCGAGCTCGAGCTCGTGCGGCGGCTTGCGGATGCTCATGCCGGCATTGTTGACGAGGATGTCGATGCGGCCGAGATCCTTCACCACGCGCGCGATCATGGCTTCGATCGCGGCCCTTTCGGTGACATCGGTCGCAACTGCGATCGCCTTGACGCCGCGCTGCCTGAGATCTTCGACCGCTGCTTTGGACTTCGCTTCGTTGCGGCCGACCACGGCGATGTCGGCGCCGGCATCGGCAAGGCCGCGCGCCATGCCGAGCCCGATGCCGCCATTACCTCCTGTTACGACCGCGACCTTGCCGCGGAGCTCGAACCGGCTGGATGTCATGCTTGTATTCCCTGGTTTCTTTTATTGATTGCTCTGCCAGATCAGCACCAGCCCGAAGCCGGCCATGGCGGCGCCATAGCCGGCCCAATGCAGCTGGTCGACCATGAAGCTCGATCGCGGCCACGGAACCGTACCCGTGCCCTGTCCAATCCAGAGCAGCCCGACGGCGAGGGCAAACAGGCCTGCTACAAGCAGAAATCTGCGCATGCATTCCTCCCGTCGGTCCGTTTCCGTCGCGTTGCGACGATGAAGAGATCACCGCTGCCGCGAAAGCTTGGGCCCACACTAGCCGTAGCTTCGGTCCGGATACAATGGCGGCGCCAGCCACAAGCCGTCGCGCGGGGAGAAGTCCTGGTCTCGCGCGGACGGGGCGAAGCAGGAGCGATCGGAGATGCTGGGTGGGGGCGGCGGGAAGCGCGGACACGTCGAAGCATGCACCGCGTGAGGATTAGCGCTTGCCGTTGACGGGTCCATAACGAAAAAGCCCCGGCGATGCCGGGGCTTTGACGTCTGAACTTGCGTTCGGATCAGTACTTCGCGACGACCGGACCGGTCCAGTTGAAGCGGTAGACCAGCGAGGTCGAGATCGTCTGGTTCCAGCTGTTGGCGCGGATGTCGCGGCCGACCAGCGCGTTGGTACCGTCGAAGAGCTCGTTCGAGGTCTTGGCGTTGTAGAAGGCCGAACGATACTCGGTCTTCATGAACCAGCCGGGCGAAGAGACGCCGAAGATGTTCAGGCTGTTCTCGACACCGCCGCCGACGAACCAGCCGTTGCGGTTGTAGCTGTTGAGGTGGATGCCGGCCGGGGTGCCGCCCAGCGTGGTGAAGTTGGTCTGGCCGAAGTGGGCGCCCGAGTAACCGCCGTTGACGTAGGAGAGAACGTTCGGGGCGACCAGCCAGCCGAGGCGCACGCCCGCGGCCCAGGAGGTTTCCAGCTTCTGGTTGCCGGTGATGCCGACGATCGGATCCTGGATGGTGGCGCGGATGCTGCCGAACTGGCCGTCAGCAAACACACCGGCGACCCAGGTGCCGCTGAACTGCCAGTCGTAACCGGCGCCGACGGTGCCGAACCAACCGGAGCCGCCCTGACGCTGATCGATCGTCAGCGGAACCGCACCAACGGTGGTCTGGACGTGCTGGTCGGCATTGGAGAGGCCGCCGCCGCCGCCGCCGAAGACGTAGAAACCGGTCCAGTTGGCGACGGGCGCCGGCATCGGGGCCTTCACGTAGGGACGGGCACCGAGATCGGCCGCCGAGGCCGAACCGGTCATCGCGGCAACCGCGGTCAGAGCGAGCAAAACCTTCTTCATGATAAAAATCCCCAACCTTGGTCTGTGTAGCAGCGCGAGCGCACTGAAGTTCGTGTCATCTGATGTCCGGACTATAGACGTTTCCCGCCGGAATGCTGTTGCCGGGCAGGCACAGTCGCCGGAAAACGCCGATACGCGGGCATTTCGGTCGCGGTTGTCGAGATCTGGAATAACCACATAAATTCAAAGCCTTACTGAGATTTTTGGAATTCAACCTCGGGTAAGGTTTCGTTAGCAAATCCCGCCTTGTCCGAAATGGAGGCAGTCGTGCCTCCGCCTGAGCGCCGTGAGTCGTTGGCCGAGTCGCAACGACGATGCCGGGAATCGCTCAAAGCCGTAGGGACCGCAGCGACGTCATCGCCCCGCAAAGCAAAAGAGCCCCGGCTTTTCGCCGGGGCTCTCGATGAAGCGCTGCAGCGCCGAAGGACTCAAACGTCCAGCAGCTCTTCGCTGGCAAACTCGGCCTTGTCCGAGATGAACGCGAAGCGCGCCTCGGCCTTGGTGCCCATCAGCCGTTCCACCGAATCCGCCGTGGTGTCGCGATCGTCGGCGAGCAGCACCACCTTGAGCAGCGTGCGCTTGCTCGGATCCATGGTGGTCTCCTTGAGCTGCGCCGGCATCATCTCGCCGAGGCCTTTGAAACGGTTCACCTCGACCTTGGCGTTGGCGTTGAACGCGCTCTTGATCAGCTCTTCCTTGTGCTTGTCGTCGCGCGCGTAGACCGACTTGGTGCCGTGCGTGAGCTTGTAGAGCGGCGGCACCGCGAGGAAGAGGTGCCCTTCGTCGATCAGCCGCGGCATCTGCCGATAGAAGAAGGTGATCAGCAGCGAGGCGATGTGCGCGCCGTCGACGTCGGCGTCGGTCATGATGATGATGCGCTGATAGCGCAGATCCTCTTCGCGGTATTGCAGGAGCTGGCCGCAACCGATCGCCTGCACGAGGTCGGAGAGCTGGGCGTTGGCCGTCAGCTTGTCCTTGCCGGCCGATGCGACGTTGAGGATCTTGCCGCGCAGTGGCAGCACGGCCTGGGTCTTGCGGTCGCGCGCCTGCTTGGCGCTGCCGCCGGCCGAGTCGCCTTCGACGATGAAGAGTTCGGAGCCTTCGGTGCCGGCGTCGGTGCAGTCGGCGAGCTTGCCGGGCAGGCGCAGCTTCTTGCCGGCGGTTTTCCGCGCGGTCTCTTTCTCCTGCCGCCGCCGCAGCCGCTCTTCGGCGCGGTCGATCACGAAATCGAGCAGCCGGTTGGCCATGTTCGGATTGCCCGACAGCCAGTGATCGAACGGATCCTTCATCGCCTGCTCGACGATGCGCTGCGCCTCCGCGGTGGCGAGACGATCCTTGGTCTGGCCCTGGAATTCGGGCTCGCGCACGAACACCGAGAGCATCACGGCGGCACCGACCATCACGTCTTCCGACGTTATTGACGAGGCGCGCTTGCCCTGGCCGACGCGCTCGGCATGATCCTTCAGGCCGCGCAGCAGCGCGCTACGCAGGCCGGATTCGTGCGTGCCGCCGTCGGGTGTCGGGACGGTGTTGGTATAGGAAGAGAGGAAGCCGTCGGCATCTGCGGTCCAGGCCACCGCCCATTCGCAGGCGCCATGCGCGCCATTGCGGCCGGATTTGCCGGAGAAGATATCCGGGTGGACCAGCGTGTCGGCGTGAATTGCTGCCGCCAGATAATCCTTGAGGCCGCCGGGGAAGTGGAACGTCGCCTCCGCCGGGACGTCCTCGACGCCCTTGAGCAGCTCGGGCGCGCAATTCCAGCGGATCTCGACGCCGCCGAACAGATACGCCTTCGAGCGCGTCATCTTGAACAGGCGCTGCGGCTTGAACGCAGCCTTGGCGCCGAAGATGTCGGTATCGGGCTTGAAGCGGACGCGCGTGCCGCGGCGGTTGTTGATCTTGCCGAGATCCTCGAGCTTGCCCTTGGGGTGTCCGCGCTCGAACGTCATGCGGTAGAGCTTCTGGCTGCGCGCGACCTCGACCTCGAGCAACGAGGAGAGGGCGTTCACCACGGAGATGCCGACGCCGTGCAAGCCGCCGGAGGTCTCGTAGACCTTGGAGTCGAATTTGCCGCCCGAATGCAGCGTGCACATGATGACTTCGAGCGCCGACTTCTTCGGGAATTTTGGATGCGGATCGATCGGGATGCCGCGGCCGTTGTCGGTGACGGTGAGGAAACCATCCGCGGAGAGCTCGACGCCGATGAAGGTCGCATGTCCCGCCAGCGCCTCGTCCATCGAGTTGTCGATCACCTCGGCGAACAGATGATGCAGCGCCTTCTCGTCGGTGCCGCCGATATACATGCCGGGCCGGCGCCGCACCGGTTCCAGGCCTTCGAGCACCTCGATGTCGGCTGCGGTGTAGTCGGCTTCCCCGCCGGTTCCGCGCGAAGCCGCCTTGGCAGGCGCCCGGGGTTTCGGCTCGTCGCCGCCGAAAAAATCGTCTTTTGCTTTGGGTTTCAACTGCTTGGACATATATCTTGATACGCTTTGAGGGCCGCATAAGCGGCGAATCGGTTAGGCCGACTATGCCACTTCTGACTTGGAAAGGTTACCGCGGGGCGGACCCGGCGGTGTCGTTGGGAGCCAATCCCGGCGATTTTACGCCGCAGCCCCTGCAATTCCCGGCAATTTGACCGGCCGGTCCGCGGCGAGGCGAGTTTTGTGACTTGATGTCACACAAGCCCTTGGCTTACCAGTCTTTTTCATCGAGCAGCACCTTGAGACGGGGCGGGAAGGCTTTTTTTGATGGAGCAGTATGCGCACGCCCTGGCCGAATTCGTGCGCGCTCACCAGGCCTGGGCGGCCCCGATCGTGTTCGTGCTCGCCTTCGGGGAATCGCTCGCCTTCATCTCGCTGCTGGTCCCGGCCTGGGGCGCGCTGGTCGCGATCGGTGCGCTGATCGGGGCGAGCGGGATCAGCTTCTATCCGGTCTGGATCGCCGGCGGCCTCGGCGCCGCGCTCGGCGACTGGGTTTCCTACTGGTTCGGCTACCGCTACAAGGAGAAGGTCGCCCAGATGTGGCCGCTCTCTCGCTATCCGGAACTCCTGCCCAGGGGCGAGGCTTTCGTGCGCAGCTGGGGCATCCCCAGCATCTTCATCGGCCGCTTCTTCGGGCCCTTGCGCGCCTCGGTGCCGCTCGCGGCCGGCATCTTCGAGATGCCCTATTGGAGCTTCCAGGCCGCCAATTTCGTCTCGGCCCTGATCTGGTCGGCCGTGCTCCTGATGTTCGGCGACGTGCTCGCCAAGATCATGGAATGGATCTGGCGGGTCATCTGACGCCGAAACCTTGACGGAAACCCGATCTGGCCTTATAGCCGCGCGCCATGATCAACGCCGCGACCATCCTGTTCGCCCGTCGCCGCCGCCGCTCTTTAGCGGTTTGGGCGGTCGATCGCGTTTGAGATCATCGTCTTTGCCGCTGGATCCGATCCGCGGCACTCTCTCTCCTGTCAGCGCGATCTGATCCGGCGGCCCCCCAAGGAGGCCCAGCAGGAGACCACGATGTACACGCCACCCTTTTTCAAGCAGGACCGCGCCGCAAGCCTGAAGTTCGCCGAAGAGCGCGGCTTCGGCACTATGTGCGCCTTTGACGGCAAGAAACCGGTCGCTTCCCCGCTGCCGTTCTATTTGACCTATGCCGCCGACGGCACGCCGCAGGCCGCCTTTCATGTCGCCCGTCACAATCCGCTGCTAAAGCTTGCGGACGGCGCAGCGTCCTGGCTGCTCGCGGTCAATGGCCCCGATGCCTATGTATCGCCGGACTGGTACGTCTCGCCGGACCAGGTGCCGACCTGGCTCTACCAGTCGGTGCATCTGAGCGGGCCGGTGCGGATGTTGTCTGACGACGAGCTGGCGGTGCAGATCGCCACGCTCAGCGACAAGTTCGAGAACTGGCTGCTGCCGAAGAAGCCGTGGACATCGGACAAGATGACGGCCGGACGGCTCGAGACGATGAAGAAGGCGATCGTGGGTCTGGTGATGACGGTTGAGGAGGTCGAAGGCAGCTTCAAGCTCAACCAGCACAAATCGGACGCCGACTATGCGGCGATCGCCAATGCGCTCAGCGCCGGCGATGCCGACGCCAAGCAGATCTCAGATTTGATGCGGCAGGCAAGGCCGCAGGTTTTTGCAGACGACACGAACATGCTCGAAGGGAGCGCATCATGAGCCTCGCTGACACCAAACAGGCCCCGAAGGGCGCTGCCACCAAGCCCGCGACCGTCTTCGTCGATGGCGGCTCCGGCACCACCGGGCTCGGCATCAACGAGCGGCTGAAGCTCCAGAACGACGTCGTCGTGAAGACGATCGCCGACGACAAGCGCAAGGACCCCGCGGCCAAGAAGGCGCTGATGGAGGAGGTGGACCTCGTCATCCTCTGCCTGCCCGACGATGCCGCCAAGGAGACGGTCGCGCTCGTCGACAGCATGGGCGCTGCGGGCCCGAAGGTGCTGGACGCCTCGACCGCGTACCGGGTCGCGCCCGACTGGGCCTACGGTTTTCCCGAGCTGACGCCGGACCAGGCCGGCAAGATCAAGGCGGCGAAGAAGGTCTCCAATCCCGGATGCTATCCGACCGGCGCGATCGCGCTGCTGCGGCCCATCGTCGATGCCGGCCTGTTGCCGCCCGATTATCCCGTCACCGTCAACGCGGTGAGCGGCTATTCCGGCGGCGGCAAGTCGATGATCGCGAGCTTCGAGGACGGCAGCGCACCGTCCTTCGAGCTCTACGGCCTTGGCTTCGAGCACAAGCATTTGCCGGAGATGCAGCTCTATTCGAACCTGACGCGGCGGCCGATCTTCATTCCCTCGGTCGGCAACTATCGGCAGGGCATGCTGGTCTCGGTGCCGCTGCAACTCGACACGCTGCCCGGCAAGCCGGATGGTGCGGCGCTCCAGGCCGCGCTCGCCAAGCGTTATGCCGGCTCGAAATACGTTTCGGTGATGCCGCTGCAGAACGAGGCCTCAAAGGGCGGCCGGATCGAGCCGGAGGCGCTCAACGAGACCAACATGCTCGAGCTCTACGTCTTCGCCAGCGACAAATATCACCAGGCCGTGCTGGTCGCCCGGCTCGACAATCTCGGCAAGGGCGCCTCGGGCGCAGCCGTGCAGAACATGCGGCTGATGCTGGGATTGCCGGAGGAGTAGGGCAGTCTCGTGCCCCGGACGCAGCGCAGCGCCACTTGGCGGTGCGCTGCTGAGCCGGGGGCCCATGTTTTCTGCTTCGTTTGCGGCCATCTGGGTCCCGGCTCGCGCTTCGCGCGTCCGGGACACGAAATCAAACCACCTTGAAGATCGCCAGCACCAGCACGGCCTGGGCGAGGAAGCCGACGGTGAAGGCCAGCGTGCGGAACACCGGGATGCCGATCGCGTAGACGATGAGATGCGCGACGCGGGACCAGAAATAGACGGCGCAGGCGAGCACGGTCCATTTTGTCGAATAGTCGATCGCGTTGAGGATCAGCACCAGCGGCGCAAAGAGCACGAGGTTCTCGACCGCATTGTCGTGCGCGAACATCAGGCGGTTCGCCCATTCCGCCTGCGGCTTGTCGCCGCGCGAGGGATTGGCCAGCGCGCCACTGAGACCGCGGACCTGGCACCGGTTGATGGTGTAGGGAATCCAGAGGATGCCGGTCAGGATCACCGTCAGTGTCAGCCAGAACAATTCGCGCGTCATAGTCCGGTCCCCTCTGTCGTCGCTGCTGCCTTGAGAGCGAGTCTATACAAGAGCGCGGCAGAGTCCGCTATGCGCGAACCCTGACATAGCTGCCGGGCGCGTCCTCGATCGGGGGCAGGGCGTCGCTGCCGACGCTGCGCGCCGGGACTTGCTCCGGATCGAGCTCGCCCAGCCATTGGCGCCAGTCCGGCCACCACGAGCCCTTGTGCTCGACGGCTTCCTTCATCCATTGCGCGACGTTGACGTCCTTGATGTTGTCGTTGGTCCAGTACTGGTACTTGTTCGAGGCGGGCGGATTGACGACGCCGGCGATGTGGCCCGAGCCCGACAGCACGTATTTCACCGGGCCGCCGAAGAACTGCGAGCCATACAGCACCGATTCAGCAGGTGCGATGTGGTCCTCGCGGGTGGCGAGGTTGTAGACGGGCACCTTGACCTTGGAGAGGTCGAGCAGCGTGTTGTCGAGCACCATCGTGCCGGTGGAGAGGCGGTTCTCCAGATAGCAATTGCGCAAGTAATAGGAATGGTTCGACGCGGTCATCCGCGTCGCGTCCGAATTCCAGTGCAAAAGGTCGAACGCGCTCGGCTGCTGCCCCTTCAGATAGTTGCTGACGACGTAGGACCAGATCAGATCGTTGGAGCGCAGCATGTTGAAGGCCATCGCCATCTTCGAGCCTTCGAGCACGCCGGCCGCCCTCATGTCCTGCTCGAGCGCCGTGATCTGCTCCTCGTCGACGAACACCAGGAGGTCGCCGGCATGGGTGAAATCGACCTGGGCCGCGAAGAACGTCGCGGACGACACGCGCTGGCGGCGCTTCTCGGCGAGCCAGGCCAGCGTGGTCGCGAGCATGGTGCCGCCGACGCAATAGCCGGCGGTATGCACCTTCATCTCGCCCGTGACCCTCTCGATCACGTCCATCGCCGTGAGCGGACCTTCCTTCATGTAGTCTTCCCAGCTCTTGTTGCCGAGCCGCTTGTCGGGATTGACCCATGAGATCACGAACACGGTGATGCCCTGGTCGACGCACCACTTGATGTAGGATTTCTCCGGCTTGAGATCGAGGATGTAGAACTTGTTGATCCAGGGCGGCACGATCAGGAGCGGGGTGCGCAGCACCGTCTCCGTGGTCGGCGAATACTGGATCAGCTGCATCATCTCGTTCTGGTAGATCACCTTGCCCGGCGTCGTCGCCATGTTGACGCCGACGACGAGGTTGTCCGGATTGGACTGGCGGATCTTCAGCATGCCCTTGCCGGCTGCGATGTCCTCGGCCAGCATCTTCAGGCCGCGGGCGAGGTTCTCGCCGCTGCTGGTCACGGTCTCGCGCAGCACCTCGGGGTTGGTCAGCACGAAGTTGGACGGCGAGATCGCGTTGAGGACCTGCTGGACGTAGAACTCCGCCTTGCGGCGGGTCTGCGGATCGAGCCCCTCGGCATCGCGCACCAGCTCCTGCGCCCATTTGGTCGTGAGCAGATAGAGCTGCATCACGAAATCGAAGAACTGGTTCGATTTCCATTCCGGGTCGGCAAAGCGCTTGTCGCGCGGCGAGGGCGCGATCGCGGGCGGCGCGTCCTGGCCGGCCATGCGGCGCACCGCCGAGCCCCAGAGGTCGAGATAGTCCTTGGCGAGCTTGGTCTGCAGATCGGAAGAGCGGGACGTATCCGAGAGCCAGTATTCGGCAACCGAGGTGAAGGTCTTGACGACCTCGGTGAGCTCGGGCGGCGGGCGATCCTGCACCTCGCCGCTCTCGCGCGGCTTGAGGTAAGCGGCCAGCGCCTTGCCGCCGCTCTCCATCGCCCGCGCGACATTCATCGCGAAGGCTTCCGCATCGAACTTCGTCTCGGGTTTGGGCGTATCGGTCGTGGCCATACTCATGAGCAGAACAGTAACGATTCATTCCGTATTCGTCACCGCGAAGCTCGCATGTTTGACGTTAAACACTCTCGAAGATGTGTTGCACTGCGACAAATCTTCTTGGTTCCGTCACATTCGGGCCGCACCGCTCGGCTTGATGGGCATTGGCTGTTTTCTCGCTCTCACCATTTGGGCAGCAATGGTTTGAGCTTGGGCACGGTCTTGGGTAAGGTTGCCCGGGGCCGTGCTTTGGGACGAGTAGGGGATTTCCCAAGTGTTGGCGTTGTGGGACCTGCAAAAGACGCTGCCGATCCGCGGCGCGCTGCTGATCGCGGCGCTTGCCGTCGGCGGCTGCTCGAGCCAGCTCGCGGATATGACGCCCACGGACGCGCAAGCGCATCCCCGGGAGCCCGGCACCTATCTGCCGGTGCACGACCTGCCGCCGGATCGCGATCAAGCGGTCATTCCGCCGGAGCAACGTGCCAAGATCGAGGCTGAGCTCGCCGCCGCGCGCGATCGTCAGGCCGTCGCCGGCAAGGATGCGAAATGAGCCGCTCCAAGGTAATCGCTGGCGCCCCCGCCTTGCCGTGCTAAAAGACCACGGTTCAGCCGAGAGTCAGGGCGAACGACTTCAGTCTTCGTCGTCGATGATTGCTCTAAGCATTTGATTTTGAGTAGTTTTCACGACGGAAATGGACGCGTTTCCGATGCGCCGTCCAGGCCTGTCGATTCTGTCCTGACCGGTTGCCCCGGAGCCCAGAGAGCCATGGAAGAATTTTACCGCATCCGCCGCCTTCCGCCTTATGTGTTCGAGCAGGTCAATCGGGCCAAGGCGGCCGCGCGGAATGCCGGCGCCGATATCATCGACCTCGGCATGGGCAATCCGGATCTGCCGGCCCCCTCGCATGTGCTGGAAAAGCTGAAGGAGACGCTGGGCAAGCCGCGCACCGATCGCTACTCGGCGTCTCGCGGCATCCCCGGACTGCGCCGGGCCCAGGCCGGCTACTACGCCCGCCGCTTCGGCGTGAAGCTCAACCCCGACACCCAGATCGTCGCGACGCTGGGCTCGAAGGAAGGCTTTGCCAACGTGGCGCAGGCGATCACCGCGCCCGGCGACGTCATCCTCTGTCCGAACCCGAGCTACCCGATTCACGCCTTCGGCTTTTTGATGGCAGGCGGCGTAATCCGCTCGGTGCCGTCGGAGCCGACGCCGCAGTTCTTCGAGGCGGTGGAGCGGGCGATCGTGCATTCGATCCCCAAGCCGCTGGCGCTCGTCGTCTGCTATCCCTCGAATCCGACCGCCTATGTGGCGAGCCTCGACTTCTACAAGGACCTCGTCGCGTTCGCGAAGAAGCACGAGATCCTCATCCTGTCCGATCTCGCCTATGCCGAGGTCTATTTCGACGAGAACAATCCGCCGCCCTCGGTGCTCCAGGTGCCGGGCGCGATGGACGTCACGGTCGAGTTCACCTCGATGTCGAAGACCTATTCGATGGCCGGCTGGCGCATGGGCTTTGCGGTCGGCAATGAGCGCGTGATCGCAGCGCTCGCCCGCGTCAAATCCTACCTCGATTACGGCGCCTTCACGCCGGTGCAGGTCGCGGCGACTGCCGCACTGAACGGCCCGGACGATTGCATCAAGGAGATGCGCGACACCTACCGCAAGCGCCGCGATGCGCTGGTGGAATCGTTCGGCCGCGCCGGCTGGGAGATCCCGCCGCCGGAGGCCTCGATGTTCGCCTGGGTGCCGCTGCCGGAAGCCTTCCGCAGCGTCGGCAGCATGCAATTCGCGACCCTGATGGTGGAGAAATCCGGCGTCGCGGTCTCGCCCGGCGTCGGCTTCGGCGAGCATGGTGAAGGATATGTCCGCATCGCCATGGTGGAAAACGAGCAACGGATCAGGCAGGCCGCGCGCGGCGTGCGACGCTTCCTTGAAAGCGGCATCGAAACGTTGCACAACGTCGTTCCGCTCGCCAATCGGCGTTAAGTTCTCTTCGGCAGGTTTTCTAAGTCATCATGGTTGCACCCCTGAAAGTGGGCATAGCGGGGCTCGGCACCGTGGGCGCCGAAGTTGTCCGTCTGATTGAAACGCAGGCCCGCGTGCTCGCAGGTCGCAGCGGCCGCGGCATCCGCGTCGTTGCCGTCACCGCGCGCTCGAAGGCGAAGAAGCGCGGCATCGACCTGCGCGGCGTCGAATGGGTCAAGGATCCCATGGCGCTGGCCACGCATCCCGGCATCGATTGCTTCGTCGAGCTGATGGGCGGCGCCGGCGATCCCGCGCTGTCGGCGGTCGAGGCCGCGCTCAGCGCCGGCAAGTCAGTGGTCACCGCCAACAAGGCGCTGCTCGCGAAGCACGGTTTGAAACTGGCGAAAGCCGCTGAAAAGCACGGCGGCGCGCTGAATTACGAGGCAGCCGTCGGCGCCGCGATCCCCGTCATCAAGACGTTGCGCGAGGGACTTGCCGGAACCGGCATCAACCGCGTCTACGGCATCCTCAACGGCACCTGCAACTACATCCTGACCCGGATGGAGCAGGAGGGCCTGTCCTTCGCCGAATGCCTCGCGGATGCGCAGCGGCTCGGCTATGCCGAGGCCAACCCGTCCTTCGACGTCGACGGCCACGACACCGCGCAAAAACTCGCCATTCTCGCCAGCCTCGCTTTCGGCACGAAAGTTGCTCAAAGCGCAGTGTATGTCGAAGGCATCTCCTCCATCGCGCCGGAAGATCTGCGCGCGGCTGCCGATCTCGGCTACCGCGTCAAGCTGCTCGGCGTTGCGGTGCGCACCGCCAAGGGCATCGAGCAGCGCGTGCATCCGACCATGGTTCCGAAATCCTCCTCGATCGCGCAGGTGATGGGCGTCACCAATGCGGTCACGATCGACGGTGAAGGCATTCCGTCGATCACGCTGGTCGGCCCCGGCGCCGGCGGTGCCGCGACGGCATCCGCCGTCGTCGCCGATATCGCCGATGCCGCGCGCGGCATCCGCGCCAATCCGTTCGGCCGGCCGATTTCTCATTTGCGCGACACCAAGAAGGCGCCGATGGAGCGGCACGAGGGCGGCTATTACATCCGCCTTCTGGCGCGCGATTTCCCCGGCACCGCGGCTGCGATCGCGACGCGGCTGGCAGAACAGAAGATTTCGATCGAGTCGATCGTGCAGCGTCATCCCAATGGCGGCGCTGCGCCAGCCGACGGCAAGGCGGTCCCCGTGCCCGTCATCCTGATCACCTATGCGACGCACGAGGACGCGGTGCGCCGCGCGCTCGCCGCCGTGCAGAAGGACAAGGTGATCAGCGGACGGCCGCAGGTGATCCGGATCGAGAAGAACTAGAGCGTGCCCCCCGGCCCAGAGGGCCGCGCCAGCGCAAAGCGTTGAAGCGGTTTTCCGGAAAGGTCATGCTGAAACAATGAGGCGGTTTGAGCGAACGAACCGTGGGCGTTGAGAGTTGATGCGGGCAGAGACTTCTGTCCAAAACCGTTTCGAAGGAGTAAGCCGATGTCGACCCATATTTCAGTCCCCCCGCACGCATTGCTCGAGCGCATCCTCACGTTGGAGATCGTACGCGTGACGGAGCGGGCGGCGGTGTCGTCGGCGCGGCTGCGCGGGCACGGTAACGAGAAAGCGGCCGATCAGGCTGCGGTGGATGCGATGCGCCGCGAGCTCAACAAGCTCCCCATCGAGGGTACCATCGTGATCGGCGAGGGCGAGCGCGACGAGGCGCCGATGCTCTTCATCGGCGAGAAGGTCGGCCTGAACGCCGGTCCGCAGGTCGACATCGCGGTCGATCCGCTCGAAGGCACCACGCTGTGCGCCAAGAACATGCCGGGCTCGATCGCCACGATGGCGATGGCCGACGGCGGCACGCTGCTGCACGCGCCCGACGTCTACATGCAGAAGCTCGCGATCGGGCCGGGCTACAACAAGGGCGTCGTCGATCTCGATGCAACGCCGGCCGACAACGTCCGCCGTCTCGCCAAGGCCAAGGGTGTCCAGCCCGACGGCATCACGGTTCTCGTGCTCGATCGTCCGCGCCATGCCAGCATCATCGAGAGCGTGCGCTCGACCGGCGCTGCCGTGCGCCTGATCACCGACGGCGACGTCGCCGGCGTGATCCATTGCGCCGATCCCGACAATACCGGCGTCGACATGTATCTCGGCACCGGCGGCGCGCCGGAAGGCGTGCTCGCGGCCGTGGCGCTGCGTTGCATCGGCGGTCAGATGCAGTGCCGTCTCATCCTCGATTCCGACGAGAAGCGCGAGCGCGCCGCCAAGATGGGCGTCAACGATCCCAAGATGATCTATGGCATCGAGGACATGGCGCGCGGCGACTGCCTGTTCGCCGCCACCGGCGTCACCACGGGTTCGCTGCTCTCGGGCGTCAAATTCCGCAAGGACGGCGTGATCGAGACCGAGACGGTGGTGATGCGCTCCGTCACCGGCACCGTGCGCTACATCAAGGCCGAGCATCGCGAGCTCGCGAAGTTCCATCTGGATTGAGTAGGGCATAACAACTGCCCCCATTCCGGAGCGACGCAAAGCGTCGAGCCCGGAATCCATAACCACGATCGGGAGTATGGATTCCGGGCCAGCGCCTAATGGCGCATCCCGGAATGACAATAAGAATAATCGGGAAGCGCCATGTCCGAACTCTCCGCCGTCAAAGCTCTGGTGTTCGACGTGTTCGGCACCGTCGTGGACTGGCGCACCAGCCTGATCTCGGACTTCATGTGGTGGAGCAGGCAGCGCGGCATCAGCGCCGACTGGACCGCTCTGGTCGATGGCTGGCGCGGCATGTACATGGCCTCGATGGACGATGTGCGCAAACATCCCGAGCGCGGCTATGTCATGCTGGATGATCTGCACCGCCGCTCGCTGGAGAAGCTGGTCGCGCAGTTTTCGATCAATGGCCTCACCGACGCCGATCTCGATTATCTCACCAAGGGCTGGCATCGCCTCAATCCCTGGCCGGACAGCGTCGCGGGCCTGACGCGGCTGAAGTCGAAATTCGTGATCTCGCCGCTATCGAACGGCAATGTCGCATTGCTCACCAACATGGCGAAGTTCGCCGGCCTGCCGTGGGACCTCATCATGTCGGCCGAGCTGTTCGAGCACTACAAGCCCGATCCCGAGACCTATCTCGGCGCAGCAAAGCTGCTTTGCCTCAAGCCGGAGGAGGTGATGATGGTCGCCGCCCACAACGGCGATCTCGCGGCCGCCCAGAAGAACGGCCTGAAGACCGCGTTCGTCGCGAGGCCGACGGAGTACGGTCCGCTCCAGAAGGTCGACTTCGAAGCCACCGGCAATTGGGACATCGTCGCCAAGGATTTTGGCGGGATCGCCGACAGGCTCGGCTGCTGACAGCGCGCTGCTACCGCGACTCGGCGGGCGCTGCAGTCAGCACGGCCCTGCGCTCGTGAATGAGGTTCTCGAGGCGGTGGGCCGCCACGTTGAGGGTGGCAGCATCCAGCGGGTTGTCGTCGCCGTCCAATCTCGCGCGCTGGCTACGAAGCACATTGTCGATCTGGTCTTCGATCGCCAGCAGGTCGGTTTCGTTTTTGGCCTCGCGGATCTGTCGGCCGAGCGTGTACAGCGCGTCGAGTGCCGGTTCGCGCGGCTGGTGTTCGCCCGACCTGAGAAACCGCCACAGCGCCGCCGCGATCGATGCAAGCGCGCCCAGCGCCATCGGCGCCAGAAAAATCACGTTGCTCCACTTGTCGAGGAAGCCTAGCTGGCTGCCATTGTAGAACTCGGCGGCGCCGGCATGGACCGGGAGATATGCGCCGGCATCGGTATCCGGCGCCCTGAACTGGGCGAGGACCGGCCATTCCGACAGGATGTCCCTGCGCGCAGCAGTGATGGCCTGCGTGAAGCTGGCGACGACGTCGTTGTCGAGGCTCTTCTTGGCGACCACATAGAAGGCGACGCGCAAGCTTGTGACGTCGTCCGCGGGAACTGGCGGGGACCCGCGCAGCGCTCCCTTGGGGATGTCGAAGCTCTCATAGGCGCGCTCCTTCTCCGCAATCGCGCCTGCATTTTCGATCGGGATCAGAATCGGCGCGGTCTTGGCAGTCTGTGAGAACAGGCCGCGTAGCAACGACAGATACCGCTCGCTGAGCGGCATGACGAAAAGCACCGTGCGCACCTCTTTCGCGTCCAGCGCGCGGCGAACGTCGTCCATCGCGATGTTCTTGAAGACGACATTGGCGCGGCCAAGGTCGTATGCGCTGGTGAGGACGCGGACCACCTTCTGGTTCGTGTCGCCGGCGACAACCCCTACCGTCGTGCGTTTCAGGCCGGCGATATCCGAGATCGCCGATCCCGGCGGAGCCACCAGCAGGGCGACGGCTTCGGTGAGCACGACGATCGCTTGCGCTTGAGAGAGATCGCCGACATCGCCGCGCACGACGGCGAGGTCGGTCTTGCCCGACGAGAACGCCGCGGCGGATTCGATGGGCCCGCCGGTCTCGACCAGCTTGAGGCGCACTGGCGCGTTGTTGACGGCAAGCCTGCTCGCGAGCGCCGAGACGATCCTGGGAGCGTCGCCATCCAGGGATCCGACTGCGATCGACAGTGTCACGGGCCGGGCGTACCAGCGATAGGCAGCGAGGCTCGCGCCGGCGGCAAGCGCTACGATCACGATCACCACCACGAAGCGCAGCCAGCCCGGCAGCCTGGCGGCATCAATCCCGATTTTCGAGAGATCGTCCATGACGCGGCTCGCCCGAGTTTCCGTAGGCCAGCATTGTTGCCGCGAGCGGTCGGATGTTGATTTGCGTCAAGCAACGCTCGGGCTCCCTCGAACCTGTTTGGTCCGACTCCGGGGTTGCGGAGGGCCAGAATATTACGAGGCTTGCGCCTCTTCGGTTGCACAGAACGTCGCGATCGCAAGGTCGATCCGCCGGTCCAGCACGCGGCGATTGAGCTTGAATCCGGTGTCGGTCAGCAGCCTGAAATGATCGTGGCTGAACACCATGCCGAACAGCATTTCGGCGATGAGACGGAGCGGCACAGCTGCGAAACGAGGCTCCAGGCGAACGGCCTTCAGTAGCTCGACGATATGCTCTGTGCCGCTCTCCATGATGACCTCGGCGAACATGCGCCCCAGCTCCGGCGAGGCCTGACGTTCACCGATGATCAGACGCTGCAGGGCGATCTCGCCAGGCGACAGCGCCACGTCGGCCGCCTCGCGCAGCATGTTTCGAAGTCGGATCACTGGTGATCCTTCCGAAGGGGCATCGGCGAAGTCTGCTTCCGGCAGGCTGCGCAGCAGCATGGCGCGAAACAGCTCGGTCTTGCTCTCGAACAATTTGTAGAGCGTCTTCTTCGACATTCCGGCGGCACCGGCGATGTCGTCCATCGTGGTCGCGGCAAATCCCTTGCTGGTGAAGGTGTCCTTCGCCGCCGCCAGCAGTTGCGTCATGCGAGCGTCGGGGGCGGGAAGGATGACGGCCGGCTTGGTCCGCTCCGACGGCGGAGCAATACGTCTCTGATTTCTGGATTCTCTCGCCATGGACACACCCGCCGTTGAATCTGAGCTGTTTCACGACTGCTTGAACGCTGCTGCGCAGGCAGCCTAGCACTTGACTTCGGGGAAGGAAACTATCAAGTTTCCAGATGGAAACTGAATAGTTTCCGAATGTTTCCGTGCGCGATCCTCCTCGAGGGGCCGCAACTCACCCATGGATCGTCATCATGCGCCCCCCGATCGTCCGCGCTGTTCCCTTGATTGCCCTGCTGCTTGCCGCTTGCGGGGAGCAGAACCCGCAAGCGGCATTGCCGCAGATGGTGCCGGAGGTCGGCATCATGACCCTGAAACCGCAGGAAGCGAAGATCTCGACGTTGCTGCCGGGCCGCGTCGTCGCCTATCAGGTTTCCGAGGTCCGTCCGCAGGTCACGGGCATTCTGCTCAAGCGCGACTTCGTGGAAGGCGCCGAGGTGAGGGAAGGCGACCTGCTCTATGAGATCGATCCGGTGCAGTACAAGGCGGGTCTGGCGAGCGCCGAGGCCGCGGTGCAGAGGTCGGAGGCAACGCTCGTCAGCGTCAAGCTGAAGGCTGCGCGCAAGACCCAGCTTCTGCAGACCAACGCGGCGAGCCAGCAGGACGTCGATGATGCCGTTGCCGCCTACAAGCAGGGCGAGGCCGACGTGAAGGCGGCGCAAGCCAACCGCGACACCGCCGCGATCTCGCTGGATCGCACCAAGGTCACCGCGTCGATCTCGGGCCGGATCGGCAAGTCGAGCATCACACCCGGCGCGCTGGTCACCGCGAGCCAGGCGACGGCGATGACGACGATCCAGCAGCTCGACCCTGTCTATGTCGACCTCGATCAGTCGACCTCGGAGATGGAGCGCCTGCGCAGCCAGATCGCGAGCGGAAAGCTCAAGCGTCCCGCCGAGGGTGTGCAGGTCGAGCTCCTGATGGAGAGCGGCAAGACCTACGGCCACAAGGGCAAGTACGGTTTCACCGATGCCAGCGTCAACGAGAGCACCGGCTCGGTTTCCTCGCGCGCAGTCTTCGCCAATCCCGAGCGGGCGCTGCTGCCGGGCATGTATGTGCGCGCCCGCGTCGTCGCCGGCGTCGATCCGGCTGCGATCCTCGTGCCGCAGCGCGCCGTCTCGCGCAATCCGCTGGGGCAGGCAGTGGCGATGTTCGTCGACAAGGACGGCAAGGTCGAGCAGCGGACGCTGGAGCTCGGAGGGGATGTCGGCAACGATTGGCTGGTTCGCTCCGGCGCCAAGGCCGGCGATCGCCTGGTCGTCGAGGGCACGCAGAAGGCCCGCCCCGGGGCGCCCGTCAAGACCGTGGAGGTCGCGGTCGATCCCGCAACCGGCCTCACCGTGAATCCGACGCGGCAGGCCGATGCGCGGCCTGCCGCCGCCGCAGCCGAGCAGTAACCGTCATGTCCCATTTCTTCATCAAGCGGCCGATCTTCGCCTGGGTCATCGCCATCCTGATCATGCTGGGCGGCGTTCTCGCGATCATGCGCTTGCCGATCGCGCAATATCCGCAGATCGCGCCGACTGTGGTCACGATCACGGCGACCTATCCCGGCGCCAATGCCGAGACCGCGGAGAACTCGGTGACCAAGGTCATCGAGCAGAACATGACCGGCCTCGACTATCTGCAATACATGTCGTCGTCGAGCACCTCGACGGGCCAAGTGCAGATCTCGCTGACCTTCACCAACGAAGCCGATGCCGACATCGCCCAGGTGCAGGTGCAGAACAAGCTGCAGCTCGCGACCCCCTTGCTGCCGCAGGTGGTGCAGCAGCAGGGCATCAAGGTCGTGAAGTCCTCGGCAAGCTTCCTGATGGTGCTCGGCTTCGTCTCCGAGGACGGCCGGCTCGCCGCCAGCGACATCGCCGATTACGTGGCGTCCTCGGTCAACGATCCCATCAGCCGCGTCGCTGGCGTCGGCCAGGTGACGTTGTTTGGCGCCGAATACGCCATGCGAATCTGGCTCGATCCCGACAAGCTGGCGAAATACAACCTCATGCCTGGAGACGTGACTGCGGCGATCCAGACTCAGAACACCCAGGTGACCGCCGGCCAGCTCGGCGGCCTGCCGTCCGTCGGCGGCCAGCAGCTCAATGCCACCATCACCTCGCAGAGCCGCCTGCAGACGGTCGAGCAGTTCAAGGACATCATCCTGCGCACGGCCACGACCGGTCAGACGGTCCGCATCGGCGACGTCGCGCGGGTCGAGCTCGGCTCGAAGTCCTATGATTCCGCCGCGCGCTACAACGGCAAGCCCGCCGCGGGCATGGGCATCAGTCTTGCGACCGGCGCCAATGCGGTCGCGACCTCGGAGGCGGTGAAGGCACGTGTCGCCCAGCTCAGCGCCGCGATGCCGGAGGGGCTCCGCGTCGTCTACCCCTACGACACCACGCCCTTCGTCAAGCTGTCGATCGAAAAGGTGATTCACACGCTGTTCGAGGCGATCGCGCTGGTCTTCGTCGTGATGTTCGTGTTCCTGCAGAGCTGGCGGGCGACCATCATCCCGACCATTGCCGTGCCGGTGGTGCTGCTCGGGACCTTCGGCGTGCTCTCGCTTGCCGGCTATTCGATCAACACGCTGACGATGTTCGCGATGGTGCTGGCGATCGGCCTCCTGGTCGACGATGCCATCGTCGTGGTCGAGAACGTCGAGCGCGTGATGGCCGAGGAGAAGCTCGGCCCGCGCGAGGCGACCGAGAAATCCATGCGCGAGATTACCGGGGCCCTGGTCGGGATCGGCGTCGTGCTCTCGGCCGTGTTCATTCCGATGGCGTTCTTCAACGGCTCGGTCGGAATCATCTACCGGCAGTTCGCGCTCACCATCGTCACGGCGATGCTGCTGTCGGTGCTCGTGGCGCTGGTGCTGACGCCGGCGCTGTGCGTCACGATCCTGAAGCCGCCGAAGCATCATGGCGCGCAGCGCGGCTTCTTCGGCCTGTTCAACCGCGGCTTCGACCGCATGGCGGACGGCTATCAGCGCACCGCGGGCGGTGCGATCAGGCGCATCGCGGGAGTGATGATCGCCTTCGCGGCGATCCTCGCCGCCATGGTCGTCCTGTTCCAGCGGCTGCCGAGCTCGTTCCTGCCCGAAGAGGACCAGGGCACGATCATGACGCTGATCCAGCTTCCGGTCGGCGCCACCTCGACGCGTACGCTCGATGTCATCAAGCAAGTCGAGCATCAATATCTCGACAACGAGAAGGACGCCGTGGACGGCGTGTTCGCAGTCAGTGGCTTCAGCTTCGCAGGGCAGGGACAGAACGTTGGCCTTGCCTTCGTCAGCCTGAAGCCGTTCGACGAGCGCAAGAGTCCTGCAGCCTCGGCGCAGGCCGTGGCCGGCCGTGCCATGGGGGCGTTCATGAAAATCCGCGACGCCATGGTGTTCGCGGCGCTGCCGCCGTCGATTCCCGGCTTCGGCAATGCCGGCGGCTTCGACCTCTATCTCCAGGACACCGGCGGCAACGGTCACGAGGCGCTGATCCAGGCGCGCAACCAGCTGCTCGGGCAGCTCGCGGCGGACAAGCGCGTGGCACAGGCCCGGCCGAACGGACAGGACGACACGCCGCAATTCAACCTCGACGTCGACCAGGCCAAGGCCACCGCGCTCGGCGTCAACCTCAGCGATCTCAACACCACGCTGTCGGCAGCGTGGGGCGGCGCCTATGTCAACGACTTCATCGACCGCGGCCGCGTCAAGCAGGTCTATGTGCAAAGCGATGCGCCGTTCCGCATGGATACCAGCGACATCGGCCGCTGGTATGTGCGCAACGCCTCGGGCTCGATGGTGCCGTTCTCGGCGGTCGCGACCGATCGCTGGAGTTTTGGTTCGCCGCGCCTCGAGCGCTACAACGGCGTCGCCGCCGTCGAGCTGCAGGGGCAGGCAGGGCAGGGCATCAGCTCGGGTGTCGCCATGCAGGCTGTGGAGGAGCAGATGGCCAAGCTGCCCAAGGGCTACGGCCATGAATGGACCGGATTGTCGTTCCAGGAACGGCTCACCGGCAGCCAGACGCTGTATCTGTATTCGATTTCGCTGCTGATCGTCTTCCTGAGCCTTGCCGCACTGTACGAGAGCTGGTCGGTCCCGTTCGCGGTGATGCTAACGGTGCCGATCGGCGTGCTCGGCGCGCTGCTCGCGGCGACGCTGTTCGATCAGGCCAACGACGTCTATTTCCAGGTCGGACTGCTCACGACGATCGGGCTGGCCTCGAAGAACGCGATCCTGATCGTCGAATTCGCGCTGGAGCAGATCGCTTCCGGCCGCAGCCTTGTCGATGCCACCCTGCACGCATCGCGCCAGCGCCTG
Organism: Bradyrhizobium sp. CIR18; assembly: GCF_014198295.1. Lineage (NCBI taxonomy): Bacteria > Pseudomonadati > Pseudomonadota > Alphaproteobacteria > Hyphomicrobiales > Nitrobacteraceae > Bradyrhizobium > Bradyrhizobium sp. CIR18. The sequence continues at coordinate 202,734 of NZ_JACIHF010000001.1, forward strand.
CGCCCGATCCTGATGACGTCGCTCGCCTTCATCCTCGGCGTGCTGCCGCTGGCGGTGGCGACGGGCGCGGGCTCGGCCAGCCAGAACGCGGTCGGCATTGGCGTCGCCGGCGGCATGATCGCCGCAACCGTGCTCGGCATCTTCTTCGTGCCCGCGCTGTTCGTGCTGGTGAAGCGGATATTCCCCGGTGCCCGGGCGGACGCTGCGGCCTCAGGCGCCGGCGCGGTTGCCGAGCCCGCGGAATAGGGCGCATCAATGGTCCGGACGGCGCGCGCCGTCCGGACCTGATCGCGAGAACCTACAACGTCATCTGCATCGGCTGGGGATAATAGTGGAAGCCGTCGCCGGCCTTGGCGACATGGCCGTAGCCCGGCCAGGCGAAGTGATACGACATCACCGGGACCTTGTTTGCCGCGAGCATCGTGAGCAACTTCACCCGCGATTCCGCCGCCTGCTTCGGGTCGGTGTCGTAGGAGAATTCCATGCGCGGCCGCTCGAGCAGCAGCACGGAATGGTGCGAGAGGTCGCCGAGGAAGGCAAAGGATTTGCCGGCCGACGACACCATGAAGATGGTGTGGCCGACGGTGTGACCGGGCGCGGCGATCGCCTGGACCCCCGGCAGGAATTCCTGGCCGTCCTTGAAGAATACGATCCGGTCACGGACCGGCAGCAGATTCTTGCGGGCGTGAACGACGAAGTCCTTGGCCGGGCTGCCGAGCTTGCCTTCGTCGGTCCAGAAGTCGAAATCGGTCTGCGAGATGTAGATCTGCGCGTTCGGAAACAGCGGCTTGCCGCCTTCGTCGACGATGCCTCCGATATGGTCGATATGGGCATGCGAGCACACCACGGCATCGATGTCCCCCGGCTTGATGCCGGCCTCGGTCATGCTCTTCTGTTGCCGGCCGGTGCTGGCGCCGAACATCTTCGATGAGCCCATGCCGGTATCGAACAGGATGAGCTTGTCGCCGGTGTTCACGATCGGGGAGTTCTGTTCGAGCACGACGTTGTCCGGCGACAGGAAATTGTCCGCCAGCATCTTCTTCACCTCTTCCTTGGGCACGCCGGTGAAGGTTCCGGAGGGATCGCCGAGCGGCAGCGGCCCGTCGGACACGACGGTGACCTCGGCATCGCCGAGAACGAAGCGGTGCCAGTAGGGCGTCTGGGTGCCGAGCTTGGGTGCCCGCGCCATCGCGCTGGTGCCGAGCATGGCGCTGGCACCAAGGCCCGCTCCGAGCGTGAGAAGGGACCGACGTGAGACATCGATTGTCATGCGTTCCTCGCTTTTGTCTTTTATTTTGCGCGATTGTTCGCGCGTTGGCACCGGCCTGATCGGCCGTGCGGCCGCTGGTCGGCAGAGAAGTATGCTGCTCCGGCCGCGACAAGCTAGCAAGTGGAATTAGTGCGCAGATTCACGCGGAGCGCGAACGAGCCGCGGCGGCGGGCCGGCCGCGTGTGGACGCGCGCTCCGCCGGCCAGGACAACGCGAATTGCGCCTTACGCAATTCTAAGCGTGAGATCGGTCCCTTCCGTCTCGGCAAAGCCCGCCTGCAACACCTCTTCGCGCTTGTGGCGGAGATGCGCGCGCAAAATGTGGGAGAGGCCGGCGCCGTCGCGGCGCTGGAGCGCGTTCAGGATGGCGTCGTGCTCCTTCACGGCGAGCGCCCAGCGCTGCGGCGTCATCGGCGTGACGTAGCGCGCGCGCCGGATGCGCGCCGTTACTGATGTGTAGAGCCCCGCGAGCACGGGATTTCCGGCTGCGGTGACGATGGCCTCGTGGATGGCGCGATTGCCGCGGTAGTACTGGATCAGATCGCCATCGCGATAATGCAGCACCATGGCCGCATGCACGGCGGCGACCTCGTCGATCTCGGCGTCCGTGATGCGTTCGCAGGCGAGCTCGCCGGCGAGGGCCTCCAAGCCCTGGCAGACCTCGAACAGGTCGCGCATGTCCTTGTCGGTCAGTTTTGCCGCGCGCGAGCCGCGATGCGGCAGCAGCTGCACGAGGCCCTCGGCGGCCAGCACCTTGAGCGCCTCGCGCAGCGGCGTGCGCGAGATATCAAGCCGCTCACACAGCTCGCGCTCGGGAATCCGAGCACCCGGCGGGATTTCGCCGTCGAGCAGAATGGCCCGGATACGGCCGACGACTTCCTCGTGAAGCATGGGGACAAGCGCTCCAATTTGAATGCAAAACTTGGATATTCGATCGAGACTTCGAAGTTCCAGCTTGCTAATCCCGGATTTTGCATTCAAAAATGTAAAAAACAAGAGGATATGAGGAAATGGACCTGGCGGTAGAGGCAGACGACCTCGTTTTTGAATGCAAAGACGGCATCGGGCGGATCACCTTCAACCGCCCGCAGGCCCGCAACGCCTTCACCTTCGCCATGTACGAGCGGCTCGCCGCGATCTGCGAGCAGGCCAATAGCGATCATGCGATCAAGGTGCTGGTGCTGCGCGGAGCCGGCGACAAGGCCTTTGCGTCCGGTACCGACATCAATCAGTTCCGCGAGTTCAAGACGCCGCAGGATGCGATCGACTACGAGAACCGGATTGATCGCGTGCTGACCACGCTCGAGCAGTGCCGCGTGCCGACCATCGCGGCGATCAACGGCTTTTGCACCGGGGGCGGCGCCGGCATCGCCGCGGCCTGCGACCTCCGCATCGGCACGGCAAGCGCGAAGATCGGATTCCCCATTGCCCGGACGCTCGGCAATTGCCTGTCGATGTCCAATGTCAGCCGTCTTACCGCGCTGATTGGCGCTGCGCGCGTCAAGGACCTGATCTTCACCGCACGCCTCGTCGACGCCACGGAGGCTGCGAGCGTCGGGCTGCTCGGCGAGGTGGTCGAGGACATTGCCGCGCTGGAAAAGCGCGCCGACGAGGTCGCCCGGCTCGTCGCCAGTCATGCGCCGCTGACGCTGAATGCGACCAAGCAGGCGGTGGCCCGCCTGCAACGGCGGCTGACCCGGGACGAAGGCGAGGACCTCATCCTGATGTGCTACACGAGCCAGGATTTTCGCGAAGGGCTCGATGCTTTCCTCAACAAGCGCGCCCCGCAATGGCGCGGCCAATAGGACAGGCCCGATGCAAAGCGATCGATCGCAAACCAACTCTCGCCGTTCGGGACCGCTGGCCGGCCTCAGGGTCGTCGACCTCACCCATGTCATGGCCGGGCCGACCTGCACTCTGATGCTCGCCGACATGGGTGCCGACGTCATCAAGATCGAGAAATCGCCGAACGGCGACGACACCCGTCATTCGGTGCCGCCGAAGATCGGCGAGGAGGCGGCCTCCTTCCTGATGATGAACCGCAACAAGCGCGGCATCGTGCTGGACCTCAAGACCGAGGGCGGCAAGCAGGTGCTGCGGCGGTTGATTGCGGACGCCGACGTGCTGGTCGAGAACTTTGCGCCGGGCGCGATGGAGCGCCTCGGCTTCGGCTACGAGGCGCTGCACGCGCAATTCCCGGCGCTGATATATTGCTCGCTGTCGGGCTTCGGCCGCACCGGTCCCTACAAGCACCGCCGCGGTTTCGATCTCGTCGCGCAGGCCATGAGCGGCATCATGAGCTTTACCGGCGAACGCCCCGATGGGCCGCCCGTCAAATGCGGCCCGCCGCTGTCCGACATCACCGCCGGCCTGCTCGCCAGCATGGGCATCCTCGCGGCCTATACGCACCGCCTCAAGACCGGCGAGGGGCAGTGGGTCGAAACCTCGCTCTATGAAGCCGCCCTGGTGCAGACCTATTGGCAATCGACCATTGCGCTAGCCGCGGGCACAGCACCGCGCGCGATGGGCTCGGCCCATCCGCTTAATGCGCCGTATCAAGCATTTGAAGCTTCCGACGGTTGGCTCGTGGTCGGCGGCGCCAACAAGAAGCATTGGTTGTTGATGCTGGAAGCGCTCGGAGCAAGTGAGCTCGCCGCCGATCCGCGCTTCGTCACCGGCGCCGACCGCATGGCCAATCTCAAAGTGCTCGAAGCGGTGCTGAGCGAACGCTTCCGCACGAAGTCGCGGGCGCACTGGCTCGCGGCGCTGGACGAGAAGGGCGTGCCGTGCGGACCCGTGCACGACATGCTGGAGGCGCTCAGCGATCCCCAGACTCTGGCGCGCGAGATGGTCGTCGAGGTCGAGCATTCCACGCTCGGCCCGGTCAAGACAATCGGTCTTCCGGTCAAGTTTTCGGAGACCCCAGGCAAAGTGCTATCGGGCGCGCCGGTCTATGGTGAGCACACAAGCGAGGTGCTGGCCGAATACGGGTTCGACCAGAAGCAGATCGAAGCGCTCGAAAAAGAAGGCGCAATCGTCCTGGCATCGGGAAGGCGCGAGGAACGCGTCGCCTGATCGGACGTCGATAGGACAGACAACAATAAGAGACAAAAATCAGCTGGAGGAAATCATGGGTCGGACGTCGATATTTATGCTCTCCGCAGCCGCGACGATGCTTGCCGGCACGATGCCGGCGCTCAGTGCCTGGCAACCGCAAAAGCCGATCGAGTTCATCGCCACCGCCGGGCCCGGCGGCGGGACCGACAACCTCGCGCGCGCGGTGCAGAACATCATCACCAAGCACAAGCTGACGGAGCAGCCGATCGTCGTCGTCAACAAGGGCGGCGGCAGCGGCGCCGAAGGCTATGTCTATGGCAAGGCCTCCGCTGGCGATCCCTACAAGGTGATCTTCGGCACCTCGAACGCGTGGCAGCAACCGCTCGTCTCCAAGGTCGCCTTCAACTACACCGATCTCACTCCGATCGCGGCGATGGCGCAGGACGAGTTTTTGCTCTGGGTCAAGCAGGACGCGCCCTACAAGACGGCGGGCGACTATCTGAAGGCGGCCGCATCGGGCGAGTTCAAGATGGGCGGCGCCCAGTCAAAGGACACCGACGAGGTGCTGACACGCATGATCGAGAAGGCCGGCAAGGTCAAGCTGACCTACATCCCCTTCAAGAGCGGCGCCGAGACCGCCGTGCAGCTCGCCGGCGGACATCTCGATTCCCACGTCAACAATCCCAGCGAAAGCCTCGGGCAATGGCGCGGCGGCACGCAGCGGCCGCTCTGCGTTTTCAGCCCGAAGCGGCTGCCGCAGGGCGCCAAGGTCACCGCGACCGAGGGCTGGGGCGACGTTCCGACCTGCGTCGAGCAGGGGCTCGACATCAAGCAATATGAGCAGCCGCGCACGGTGTGGTTGCCCGGCAAGGTCACGCCGGACCAGGCCGCGTTCTATGTCGACCTCATGAAGAAGGTGCAGGCGACGCCGGAATGGAAGGACTACATCGAGAAGACCTCCCAGGTCGACACGTTCCTGACGGGTGCCGAGTTCGACAAGTTCATCAAGCAGGATCTCGAACACGTCAAACAGGTCGCGGGCGAGCAGGGCTGGCTCGTCAAGTGAGGTGGGGCGCGCCTCAAACTCCGCTGTCGTCCCTGCGAACGCAGGGACCCATACCGCGTGATCTCTCGAGGAGTGCTGGTGGTGGTACCGGCGTGGATGTGACGTCAAGTCTTCGTCAAACGTCTCCCTGGGGTTATGGGTCCCTGCGTTCGCAGGGACGACAGCGAGGGCTGGGCAAAGACGCATGCGCCACTACCGACCCTTGTCCGACGCCTGAGCGGAGCCCCCCATGATCTCACGCCGCGCTCTTGAACTTGCGACTGCCGTGCTCACCGGCGGCTTCGGTGTGTCCGTCGTCATCTCCAGCCTCGACAACGGCATCGGCTGGTCGAGCGCGGGCGTGGACGCCGGCACGTTTCCGTTCCTGACCGGCATCGTCATCGTGCTCGGAAGCCTCTACAACCTGGTGCGGGGCGTGTTGCCGGTTGCGTCCCTGGCAAACGTTCCCATCGCGATCACGCCCTTCGAGCTGCGCCGGCTCGCCGGCCTGTTCGTGCCGGCCGCGATCTTCGTGGCCGCGATCCCGCTCGCCGGGATGTACGTCGCCTCGTCGCTCTATGTCTTCGCGGTGCTGGCGATCCCAAAACATCAATCCGTGCCGCGCGCGCTGGGGATGGCGGCGGCGACGGCACTCGCGCTCTACGTCGTGTTCGAGCGCATGTTCCAGGTGAGCTTGCCGCACGGTGCGCTCGCAGCCGCCCTCGGGTTCTGACGGAGGACCGATGGACAATCTCGGGGAACTCCTCCACGGCTTCACCATCGCGGTCACCGTGCCGCACCTGGTGCTGATGGTCGTCGGCGTGCTGCTCGGCATTCTCGTCGGCGTGCTGCCGGGGCTGGGTGCGCCAAATGGCGTGTCGCTGCTCCTGCCGCTGACCTTCGGCATGCAGCCGGTGTCGGCGATCATCCTGCTCTCCAGCATGTATTGGGGGGCGTTGTTCGGCGGCTCGGTCACCTCGATTCTGTTCAACATCCCCGGCGAGCCGTCGTCGGTCGCGACCACTTTCGACGGCTATCCGATGGCGCGTGACGGAAGGCCGACCACGGCGCTTGCCACCGCCTTCGGCTCGGCCGCCTTCGGCGCGCTAATCGGCGTCATCCTGATCACTTTCCTCGCATCCTGGGTGGCGCAGGTCGCGCTCGCCTTCGGACCGGCGGAATATTTTGCGGTTTATTTCCTGGCCTTTGCCAGCTTCGTCGGCATGGGCGGCGCCGCGCCGATCAAGACCGTCGTGGCGCTCGCGATCGGCTTTGCCATCGCCGCGATCGGCATCGACACGGTGTCCGGCAGCGTCCGCCTCACCATGGGCGTTGACGAGCTGGTCAAGGGCGTGAGCTTCGTCGTCGCGGTGATGGGCCTGTTCGGCATCGGCGAACTGCTGGTTGCGGTCGAAGAGGAATTCCATGCCCGCGCGGTGTCCTCGAAGATCGACTGGCGCGAGGTGTTCCGAGCCGTCGGCCGCCTGCCGCGACATGGCATTGCGTTGCTGCGCAGCGCCGCAATCGGCTGCTGGATGGGCATCACCCCGGGCGGGCCGACCGCGGCATCCTTCATGAGCTATGGCATTGCCCGCCGCTTCTCGCGCCGGGGCCGCTATTTCGGCACCGGAGAGGTCGAAGGCATCATCTCGCCGGAGACGGCTGACCATGCCGCCGGCACCAGCGCGCTGCTGCCGATGCTCTCTCTCGGCATTCCCGGCTCGGCGACCGCGGCCGTCATGATGGGCGGGCTGATGATCTGGGGCCTCAATCCCGGGCCGATGCTGTTCGTCGACCAGAAGGACTTCGTCTGGGGCCTGATCGCCTCGATGTATGTCGGCAACATCGTCGCCGTCGCCTTGGTGCTGCTGACTGTTCCGGTGTTTGCCGCCTTGATGCGGATTCCCTTCGTGGTCATCGCCCCGCTGATCGTGATCATCTGCGTCGTCGGCGCGTATTCGGTGTCGAACTCCTATCTCGACGTCGTCATGATGCTCGGCTTCGGAATCGTCGGCTATCTCTTCAAGAAGCTGTTCTATCCCTTGGCGCCGCTCGTGCTCGCGATCGTCATCGGCGACAAGGCCGAGGATGCGTTCCGGCAGTCGATGCTGATGTCGAAGGGATCGCTCGGGATATTCTTCGCGAACAAGCTGGTGACATGCCTGATCATGGCCGGCATCGCGCTGTTGCTGCTTCCGCTCGTGCTGCAGCTCGCGCGCCTCTGGCGCAAACCCGCATCCCCCGCGACCGAACCGACGGCCCAGGAGAAGGTGATCATATGACCGCAAAGCCGCTGATTGCATTGGCCATGGGAGATCCCGCCGGCATCAGCCCGGAGCTGACGGCCAAGCTGGTGGCGCAGGACGACGTCCGCGCGAGCTGCCGGCTCGTCGTGATCGGCGACCGCCGCATCTTCGAGGAGGGCGCGCGCATTGCCGGCGTCAAGCCAGTGCTGAAGATGGTGGAGCAGGGGGCCGATCTTCGCGCGGCGGAGGGCGAGGCGCTGTTTCTCGATCTTCGTCACCTTGATCCCAAAGAGGTCGAGCCGAAGACCGCGAGCCTTGCTGGCGGAAAGTTCGCACTGGCGAACTATCGGCACGCGCTCGAGCTCGGCCGCGACGGCTATGTCGATGCGGTCTGCTTCACCCCCTTTAACAAGCAGGCGATGCGCCTTGCTCGCGCCGAGTACGACGACGAGATCGCGTTTTCGGCCGAAGTGGCCGGCCTCAAGACCGCGGCGAGCGAGTTCAACGTGCTGGACCGGCTCTGGAACGCGCGGGTGACCTCGCACATCCCGCTGAGGGACGTTGCCGCAAACCTGTCCAGCGAACGCATCCATCGTGCGCTCCAGCTGACCGATGCCTGCATGCGCAACGCCGGCTTCGCGCGGCCGCGGATCGCGGTGGCCGGTCTCAATCCACATGCTGGCGACGGCGGCAATTTCGGTCGCGAGGAGATCGACATCATCGCGCCCGTGGTCGCGGCCAGTCAGCGCGAGGGCATCGCCGCAGAGGGGCCGTTCCCGGCCGACACCGTCTTCCTGCGCGCCAAGGCCGGCGCCTTCGATGCGGTGCTGACGATGTATCACGACCAGGGCCAGATCGCGATGAAGCTGATGGGCTTCGATCGCGGCGTGACCATGCTCGGCGGCTTCCCTTTCCCGATCTGCACGCCCGCGCACGGCACCGCCTACGACATTGCCGGGCAGGGAATCGCATCGATCGGCGCCAGTCGCGCCGCGTTGCTCCTCGCCGCGGAGATGGCCGCCCGACGCGCCGCCTGATTTGCACGCACTGGCAGTGAGCGCTTGCTGCGCTCGCTTTGCGGGCAGGATTAGACTTTCGGGAAAAACTGGAAACTTCCGCCGTCGCGACGAGTTGGCGTCCCATGGATATCTCCAGTGGGAGCTGGGAAGATGGTCGACGACGACCCGCTACGAACGGCGGTCGATACCGCTTGGTGCGTGTACCGCGCCCGCCATGGCGGTGTCGACGCTGCAGACGGCCGTCGATGCCTGCTTGAGCGTTATTTGCGAGGGAGATGGGAAGCGCGCGAGAGTAACGGCGATGCCCAGGAGCTCACGGGTTTCGGGCTTGCCTATCTCGAGCGGCTTTCGGACGACTCATGCTGAGCCTGATTGAGAGCCTCGTGTGCCGCCTGGCGAGCGCAAGCGCGAGGCCGCAGTGGACGTTGCTCGCGATCTCGAACCTTCTGTCCGCGGCCATCGTGCTGATCGTCCGGTCAGCGGTATAGCGGCGGGCTGTCATGCGCATCGCTCAGCTTGCTCCCCTGGCCGAAAGCGTCCCTCCAAAGCTCTACGGCGGCACCGAGCGGGTGGTGGCCTGGCTGGTCGATGAGCTCGTCAAGCTTGGACACGACGTCACGCTGTTTGCGAGCGGCGACTCGCGCACGACCGGCAAGCTTCACCCGGTATGGCCACGCGCGCTGCGACTCGGCCGAAAGGGCGCGGATCCGGGTGCGGCCAACGCAATGCTGCTGGAAGCGATCGCGAAGCGGGCGAGAGATTTCGATGTGATCCACGCGCATATCGACTGGCTGCAACTGCCGTTGCTCAGTCGGCTTGGCGTGCCGTTCATGACGACCATGCACGGTCGCCTTGCCTGGGTTGCCCGAACTGGTTCGGCAATTCCCCGAGGCTGGTTTCGTGTCGATCTCCGATCATCAGCGTCTGCCGCTTCCGGATGCGAAGTGGATGGGAACGATCCAGCACGGATTGCCGTCGGAGCTGTTGCGCCCCTCTTATGAGGAGGGAGCCTATCTGGCGTTTCTCGGTCGCCTGACGGCCGAGAAGGGGCCGGAGGACGCCATCCGCATCGCGCACGCGGCCCGGATGCCTCTGCGTATCGCCGCTAAGATTCCGCGCGCCGAGACCGCCTATTTCAAGAAGCACCTCGAGCCTCAAATCGACGGCGAGAAGATCCAGCTTGTCGGCGAAGTCGATGACGTGAAAAAGCAGGCCTTCCTCGACAGGGCCGCCGCGCTGCTATTTCCGATCGATTGGCCGGAGCCTTTCGGGCTGGTCATGATCGAGGCGATGGCCTGCGGAACGCCTGTGATCGCTTACCGCTCTGGCTCCGTCCCTGAGGTGATCGAGCACGGTGTGACCGGCTTCATCGTCGAGAACGAGGATCAGGCGGTCAAGGCGGTCGGCGAATTGGGCAAGCTGGATCGAAGGAGGGTGCGCGCCCGCTTCGAGGAACGCTTCACCGCACGCCGAATGGCGCGGCAGTACGAAGATCGGTATCGCGCGCTGATTGCCGCTACAGATCGAGAATTCACCGCACAACGGACGGAAACATGAAAGAAGACGGCGATGTCGCCGACAAAGGCGGGGCGGGTTCGCATCTTTGTCTTCGCCCTGGCGATCTCGCCAGCATTCGCGGCCGAGATCACCGCGGATGCCGTCAATTCCGCCCAGCCATCGAAGAGGACCCTCTCGAATAGAACCCGACCCTGGCGGGAGTGCGTCTGCAGGCTATTTCGGCATAGGCATTGTCAGCTCCTTGTCGGCCGTATCCACCACGAACACGGCAAGCAGCTTGGCAGGCTCGGTATCGCTGGCGTTCGCGCTGATGCCGTGGCGGTCGCCGGGTCTTTCGGAAAAGTTCTCCCCCTTGCGAAAGACCTTGGCCGGGCCGTCATTGACCTGACTGCGGATCGCGCCTTCCAGGACGGTGGCATAGATGAAGGCGGAGGGCGCGTGGATGTGGGCCGGCGACGAGCCCCCAGGACCATACTCGACCAGCACGCCCTTCATGCTCTTGCCGGGGACATTGGGCAGCATTTGGTCAAATACGACGGTGACCTTGGCCGATGGTGCTGCCGTCTCGGCCGCATGGACCGTCAGGACAGACGCGGCGTAAACCGCCGTTGCGATCAGCAATCTGCGCATGGGATTTCCTTCATTGCCGTTTCTGTGTTGATTGCGGGACTGGCGGCCCCTCAGAGGCGCGCGAGCCATGTTGCGAGCGGCGTCTTCCCGAGCCGAGCCTCGCCGAGCGGGTTCAGCGATGTGTCCTGAATGGAAGCGCCGTAATATTGCGCTTTTGGGTCGCCGACCACCGTACGGCTGTCGCCGGAGGCTTTCTGGCGGCGCGCGACGAACTCATTGAAGGGAGCCTTCTCGGGGCCTGCGATGTCGATGGTGCCATTCAGCGGCCGCCCCGTCGCGATCTCTGCGAGGCAATCGACCACGTCGTCGGCGGCGATCGGCTGAAACAGCGCCGACGGAACGACGATCTTGTCGCCGGCCGCTCCGGCCTCGCCAATGGCGCCGAGGAATTCGAAGAACTGCGTGGCGCGGACGATGGAGTAGGGGACCGCGGAGGCCTTGACGATGGTCTCCTGGGCGAGCTTGGCACGGAAATACGCGATGTCGGGCGAACGATCGGTCCCCACGATCGAGAGCGCGACGTGATGCTTGACGGCTGCGGCGGCCTCGGTCGCGGCGAGATTTCGGCTCGAGCGCTCGAAGAATTCGAGCACGGCGGCGGGCTCCCAGGACGGCGCGTTGGCCACGTCGACCACGACATCCGCGCCGGCCAGCGCCGCCGCGAGGCCTTCCCCGGTCACGGCGTTCACGCCTGATTTCGGCGAGGCCGCTACCGCGTCGTGGCCCTGCTGTTTGAGCTTCGCCACGAGCTTGGATCCGATCAATCCGGTTCCGCCGATCACGACGATCTTCATGGCAGGTCTCCTTGGCATGTAACGAGCGCGAGATGATTAGCCAGGGCGGACTCGCGCGCTCACGTCGATCAACGTGATGCGAAGCGACTCTATCGATCAAGGGCGCGGGGCTCTTGCCTGTTACGGGCGCGGCTTGCCGGAAAATGCTTCAGAAGCCGGAGTGCGATTTCACAAAACCGCTAGGGTCATTCCCTCGTGCCGCAAACACACTCTGCGATGATCGCAGAGTGCCAGTGTTTTGCCCGACTTGTCAAAATGTTTGAGAGAACGAGGACGCAAGCCCGGCTGAAAACACCAATGAAAGCAGCCCTTTGGCTACTGTGCATGGGGTTGTTTTCGCGTTTTCTAGATCGGCCGGCTGTTTCACGCCCCGCAGACGATCACGCCGTACCAGCCGAGCCCGCGATAGGTCTCATAGCCCGGCGTCGCATGGAACGCGACCAGGGCACCCGAGCGGTCATGGTAGAAGCCGGAGCGCTGGCCGTTCAGCGAGATCGAGATGCGCTCGCTGAGGATGCCCTGGCCGTCGGACGCCGCGATGATGCGGAAATTCGAATCGACCAGCAGCACGCGGGCCTTGTCGCTGTCGCCGACGCGCACGCCCTGCACGATGGCGCGGGCCTGCGCCTCCCAGTCGAAGTGGATGGCGAGCACGCCGATCGGGGCGCCGTGGGCCTGGCCGCCGGCGCGGACGCTGGCGCAATAGGTCGCCACCTGCGCGTTGCCGAGCAGCGGCTGGTTCTCGACGTCGCCGGCGACGTAGTCGTCACCGGAGCGCAAGGTTCGCGCCTCGCGAAACCACTTGGTGTGGGCGACGTTCTGGCCGACGACGCGGAAGCGGTCGGCGCGGCCGTTGGCGATGACGTTGCCGTCGAGGTCGCAGAGCCAGAGATCGAGATAGACGGTGTAGGCGCCGAGGATCACGCCCAGGCGCTGCGAGGCGTGCGACACCGCTGCGGCGGTCGGCGAGGCCGCGCAATCGACCACGGCGGAATCGGTCGCCCACCAGCGCACGTCGCAGGTGCGCTCATAGAGGTTGCGGTCGATCAGCTCGATAGCGTTGAGCGACAGGTCGACCATGCGCTCGCCGCGCGAGCGCTGGCTCATGCGGTCGATCGAGGCGACGAGATCGCCGGTGCGTTTGGTCAATTGGCTTTCGAGCTCGCGCGCGATGGTCTCGACCTGCTGGCCGACGCCGCGTACCTCCTGTGCCACCACCGCGAAGCCCGCGCCTTGCGCGCCGGCGCGCGAGCTCTCGATCAGCGCGTTCAGCGCCAGCATCTTCATCTGGTTGGTGATCTGCTGGATTGACTTGGTCTTGTCGACCGCGATCTGGTTGACCTCCGCGGTGAGGCGGTTGATCAGCGCGGAGATGTCGGAATCGTCGTCAGCGGGTTCGGTGGCGATCGGCTTGGCCTTCAGACCCAGCGCAGCAGACATCGGGGATTTCCCTTGGCAATGAGATCTGATCTGCAATGAACCCGGAACAATCGCTTACAGATCGAATACGATTCTTTTTCGAGGATTCCGCCTAACGCCTGCTTAATTTGCTGTTCCGCCGAATGCCCAAATGATAGTCAGTCGGCGCAGCAAATCGGCAATCCACCGCTTTGTGCGACGCGGAGATTGCAAATCCCAGGCGATTCCGGGTCAATCGTCGTCGCCAGCCGAACCGATGCGACAGCTCCGACTTCCGGGTCCCTCTAGCCAGCCCCTCATCATGACGCCGCCCGCCACTGCCTTGCCTGTCGAAGCGCCCCAGGCCTTTCTCGGCGTCGCCCGCTCGCTGACCGACAAGCTCTGGCGCGACCGGCTGGATCCCCGCGGGGCGGCCCAGGCGCTCGCCATGGTGCAGCGGCACCAGCTTCCCGAGCTGTTGGCCCGAGTGCTGGCCGGCCGCGGCGTCGATATCGACGCGGTGCCCGACTTTCTCGATCCGACCATCCGCAAGCTCATGCCGGACCCGTTCACGGTGACGGAGATGGAGGCGGCGGCGAAGCGGATCGCGGATGCGGCGGCGAAGGGCGAGAAGGTCGCGATTTTCGGCGATTACGACGTCGACGGCGCGACCTCGGCGGCGCTGCTGGCCTGGCACCTGCGCCATTGCGGTCTCGATCCGCTGATCCACATTCCCGACCGCATTTTCGAAGGCTACGGGCCCAATGTCGAAGCCGTTCGCGGGCTGGCGGCCAAGGGCGCCACGCTGCTCGTCACCGTCGATTGCGGTACCACCAGCATCGAGCCGCTGGCGGAAGCCAAGCGCCTCGGCATGTCCGTCGTCGTAATCGACCATCACCAGGCCGGCACCGAGCTGCCGGAGGTTGACGCGCTGGTCAATCCGAACCGGCTCGATGATCTCTCCGGCCTCGGCCATCTCGCCGCTGTAGGTCTCGTGCTGGTGACGCTGGTTGCGGTCAACCGCGAACTGCGTCAGCGCGGTTTCTGGAGCGCGGAGATGCCCGAGCCCGATCTGCTCGGCATGCTGCATCACGTCGCGCTCGGGACGGTTGCCGACGTCGCGCCCCTGATCGGCCTCAACCGCGCTTTCGTCGCCAAGGGGCTGATCGCGATGCGGCGGCGCGACCATGTCGGTCATACCGCGCTGATGGACGTGGCGCGGCTCAACGGGCCGCCGGAGGCCTGGCATCTCGGCTTCATGCTGGGGCCTCGCATCAATGCCGGCGGCCGCATCGGCCGCGCCGATCTCGGCGTGCGGCTATTGCTGGAAGGCGACGGCGTCGAGGCCGCGCGGATCGCCGCCGAGCTCGACCGCCTCAACGGCGAGCGCCGCGTCATCGAGCAGGCGGCCGAAGCGCAAGCCGAAGCCGAGGCGCTGGCCTCGATCGGGCTCGAGGACAAGCTCGGCGTCATCGTCACGGCGTCCGAAGGCTGGCATCCCGGCGTGGTCGGCCTCGTTGCCTCCCGGCTGAAGGAAAAGTTTTCGCGGCCCGCTTTCGCCTTAGCTCTGGAGCCCGGCGGCATCGGTACCGGATCGGGCCGCTCGATCGCGGGCGTCGATATCGGCAAGGCGGTGCGGCAGGCGGTCACTGACGGCATTCTGCTGAAGGGCGGCGGCCACGCGATGGCCGCGGGCGTGACGTTGCGGAAAGAGAAGCTCGCCGAGTTTCGCGCCTATCTCGAAAATGCGCTGGCGCAGGACGTCGCCGAGGCGCGCCACGTCAACGAGCTCTATATCGACGGCGCGGTCTCCGCGCGCGCCGTGAGGACGGAGCTTGCGGCAACGCTGAACCGTGCCGGTCCGTTCGGCAGCGGCAATCCGGAAGCCGTGCTGGCGCTGCCGGCGCACCAGCTCGTCTTTGCCGACGAGGTCGGGCAGGCGCATCTGCGTCTGCGCTTCAAGTCGGGCGATGGCGCCATCGTCAACGGCATCGCGTTCCGCTCGGTCGGCCAGAAGCTCGGCAACGCGCTGCTGGCCAACCGCGGCCAGCAGCTGCATGTCGCCGGCTCGCTCTCGGTCGATCGCTACCAGGGCGT
Source organism: Bradyrhizobium sp. CIR18 (assembly GCF_014198295.1). Lineage (NCBI taxonomy): Bacteria > Pseudomonadati > Pseudomonadota > Alphaproteobacteria > Hyphomicrobiales > Nitrobacteraceae > Bradyrhizobium > Bradyrhizobium sp. CIR18. Next base: position 217,807 of record NZ_JACIHF010000001.1, read on the forward strand.
CGAGCGGGTGCAATTCCGCGTCATCGACGTCGCGCTACCGGACCAGGGGCCATCCGTGATTAGATAACGCAAGATCTGACCAGCTCAGACGACACAAAATACGTCGCTCAAACAACAAAAAAGGGAGTGAACGTGGCAGGGCAGGTTGAGGGCAAGGTCGCGCTGGTGACCGGCGGCGCCTCCGGTATCGGCGAGGCCATCGTCGATCTGTTCGCGCGTGAGGGCGCGACTGTTGTCATCACCGACATCGATGAGCTGCGCGGGCCCGAGCTCGCCAAGCGCGTGACGAAAGCCGGCGGCAAGGCGATGTTCCTGGAGCAGGACGTCACCAGCGAGGAGCGCTGGATCGATATCGTCGCCGAAATCGCCAAGCGCTATGGTCGGCTCGATATTCTCGTCTCCAATGCAGGCATCGGCATCTCCGTGCCATCGATCGTCGACATGACCCTCGCCGACTGGCGCAAGCAGAACGCGATCAATCTCGACGGCGTGTTTCTCTCGGTCAAACATTGCCTGCCGCTGATGCGAAAGCATGGCGGCGGTTCGATCGTCATGATGTCCTCGCTCGCGGGCCTGCGCGGGGCGCCGGGCCTGTCGGCCTATTCGGCGACCAAGGGCGGCGTGCGGCTGTTCGCCAAATCGATCGCAATGGAATGCGCGGCGGCCGGCGACGGCATCCGGGTCAATTCCGTGCATCCCGGCATCATCGATACCCCGATCTGGGGCAAGATCCCGACGGGTGCGACCGGCGCCGGCCAGAACGCGCCAATCGATCCCGAGGAGCGTGCCAAGGTCGTCACGCCGCTCGCCCGCGCGGGGCAGGCGGCGGAGATCGCCTCAGGCGTGCTGTATCTGGCCTCCGATGCCTCGCGCTACGTCACCGGCAGCGAGCTCGTCATCGACGGCGGCATGAATGCCGGCGGCGTGCCGCGGCGGGCCTGAGCCGCGCAGGGCAGGGTGGCGGTCGCAGGGGCTGACGCGCAGGCGCAGCCCCTGTACAACGCGAGGAGCTTTCCGACCGACAGAGGTTTCCTTCGCCATGGCGCACAGCCTTCATTCGTCCTCTTCTGCGCCTGAGCCCGCTCGCTCGAACCGGCCGGACCTCGCCACCGATGCAATCCGCACCGCACGCGAAGACCTCGCCGCCTGCTTCCGCATGGCGGCGCGCAACGGTTTTGAGGAAGGCATCTGCAACCACTTCTCGGCCGTGGTACCCGGCCATGACGATCTGTTTCTCGTCAATCCCTATGGCTATGCCTTTCGCGAGATCACGGCCTCAAAGCTGCTGATCTGCGATTTCCACGGCAATGTGCTCGACGGCGAGGGCGTGCCGGAGGCGACCGCGTTCTACATCCATGCCGAGATGCACAAGCGCCTGCCGCGCGCCAAGGTCGCATTCCACACCCATATGCCCTATGCGACGGCGCTGTCGATGACCGAAGGCGATCCCTTGATCTGGGCCGGCCAGACCGCGCTGAAATTCTATGGCCGCACCGCGGTCGATCGCGACTACAACGGTCTTGCGCTCGACAACCAGGAAGGTGCGCGCATCGCATCCGCCGTCGGCGATGCCGACATCGTCTTCATGAAGCATCACGGCGTGATGGTGCTGGCGCCCACCATCGCGGAAGCCTGGGATGATCTCTATTATCTCGAACGCGCCGCCGAGGTACAGGTGCTGGCGATGTCGACGGGACGGAAGGTGCTGCCCGTCGATCCCGCGATCGCGGCCGAGACCTACAGGCAGATGCGCGAAGGCGATTCCGAATCCGCCCGGCTCCATCTCGCCGCGATCCGCAGGCAGCTCGACGCCGAAGAGCCGCAGTACCGGCATTAGCGATGAGTGCGTAGCCCGGATGGAGCGCAGCGAAATCCGGGGACTTCAACAGCGGAGGTATTGTCCCGGATTACGCTGCGCGCCATCCGGGCTACGGGCCAACGCGAGGCCTATGACCCCTGCCGCAGCTTCGCCAGCACCTTCAACCCGCCATAGCCGTCCGCCGGCGTGATCCCCGCGCGCTGCTGGAAATCCTTGATCGCCTTCATGGTGTCGTTGCCGACCCGGCCGTCGGTGCCGCCGGTGTCGAAACCGGCTTTCGTCAATCGCGTCTGCATCTCCTGCACCTCGGCAAGCGTCAGCGCGCGCTCGGAGCCGGGGAAGGGCTGGATGAAGGGCGGCGCCCCGAGGCAGCGGTCGCCGAGATGGCAGATCGCAAGCGCATAGTTCATGGAAGGGTTGTAGCTCTTCACCGAGTAGAAATTCGGTCCCAACAGGAACGTCGGTCCGCCCGCAACCGGCGTCCACATTTGTGCGGATGCGTTCGGCTGCGGGAACGGCTGGCCGTCGGCGCGGGTGACGCCGGCTGACGCCCAGGCCGCATAGGTGCGGCTGCCGCTCATATTGCTGGCGGCGCGCACCTCATAGCCCCAATGCTCGCCGCGATGCCATTTGCCGCGGTTGACGAGATATTTTGCGGTCGAGCCCAGCGCGTCGTCGGGCTTGCCGAAGGGTGAGACCTTGCCGTCGCCATCATAATCGATGCCGACATTGAGCCAGACTTCCGGCATCCATTGCGAATGGCCCATCGCGCCGGCCCAGGATCCCTGCATCTGCTCGGGCGTGCTCCAGCCCTTGTCGACGATGCGCAGCGCATTGATCAGCTCGGTCTCCCAATAGGTCTTGCGGCGCGGCTCGTTCCAGGCGAGCGCGGCGAGCGAGGGAAACACCGGCGTCATGTGGTTCTGCTGCACCAGGGGATCGCCATAAGCGGACTCGACGCCCCACAGCGCCAGCAGCGTGCCCCGCTCGACACCGAAATCCCGCTCAATGCGCGCCAGCAGCGCCTCGTTGTTCTTCAGCGCGATCTTGCCGTTGATGATGCGCCAGTCGGAGACGCGGCGGTTGATATATTGCCAGACCTGCTCGTGGAATTCGGGCTGGCTCCGCATCTGCTTGAACACGCTCATGTCGGGCTCGACCCGTCCCATCGCGCGCTGCCAGGTCGCGGCCGAGATGCCCTTGGCCATCGCGCGTGCGCGAAAGCTCTCGCGCCATTCGTCGAAGCCTGGAGGCGCGGCGAGCACGTGTGTCGGGAATGCGAGCAAAGCGGCTGCACCGAACGTCGATTGCAGCAGGCTGCGGCGAGTCGGATGGGGGGAGGAATCAGCGTGCGTCATGGGCACATTGTAGCCCGAAACATGGCCGGTGTGCGTCGGTTCCTGGAACAGCCACGCGGCTGATTCTGCGCGGCCCGGCATCATGCTTCGGTCGGAACAAACTGTCGCAGTCCTGCATTCCCTCCGTATCCGGAAGGAGGAAGAGATGATGAGGACATATCTGTTTGCCGCCGCCATGATCACCGCCGTTGCGACGCCTGCGTTCGCTGATGAAGTCGGCGTTCACGTCGGCCCGGTCGGCGCCGGCGTGACGGTCGGTCAGTCCCACGAGTATCGTGAGCGGGATCGCGATCGCGACCGCACCACCGTCATCAGGGAGCGCGAGCCCTCTGATCGCACCACGGTGATCAAGAAGCAGGATGAATTCGGCAATCGCAGCAAGACCGTGATTCATCACGACAACGACTGACGGAGCAGGGCCCCGGCGGAGCGTCGGGGCCCCGCCTTGCGCATGCAGTCCGTTCATTGAACATTCGGGGTGGAATGAAGATACACACGCATGCGGAAAGCCATGTCGTCGAACTCGACGACGGATCGCAATGGCAGATCTTTCCCGGCGATCTCGCAACCACGCTGAGTTGGAAGCCCGAGACCGATTTGCACCTCGAGCAAAGCGCCGACCGCGTGAGCTCGCATGTGCTGGTGAATGCTGCCGACAACAGCCGCGTACGGGTGATCGCAGCGGACGAGACCTGGGTCGACGGTGAGGTTAAGAAACTGTTGAAGGGCGGGTAGTCGGCTCCCGCGCTTCCCGATATCCCTGACTTTAGGCCTGTCGTTTTACGGTCGGTTCGCTTCCGCCTGCGTAAGATGCGGCATGCGGGAGCTGTTCGACATCATCCGTGCCAATCCCTGGCCCTTCGGTGCCGGGCTCTTCGTCGTCGTTCTGATGATCATCGCCGAGAACTTTGGCCGCGGTATTCAGGGCGGCGACGGCGGTGCGGGTGGCGATTTCTGGGATGCCGCCGGCTGTGACGGCGGCGACGGGGGAGGCGGCGACTAGGCCTCGCCTAGTCCCCCTGCAGCTCGGTCGCGACGTTGGCGAGCCATCGCCGAATGCTCGCTTCGGCCTTGGCATCGAGGCCATCGGCAAGACGCTTCTCCAGCACCATCACCCGTTCCCGGCACGCCTTCAACAACGTCGTTCCGCGCTTGGTCAGTGTCCATTGCTGGATGCGGCCATGGACGGGATGAGGCGTCATCAGAATCGCGCCGTCGCGTTCGAGATTGCGGATGATGACCCCGACCGTTTGCGGCGTGAGGAAGGTGAGGCGGGCGACATCGGCGCCTGATAGTCCCGGATAGGCATTCAGCATCGTCAGCACCGCGAATTGCGGCGAGGTTACACCGAGATCGGCGAGCGTCCGCTCGGTCGTCAGACGGACTGCGGCGTGAGCCTGGCGCAAGAGATAGCCGAGATAGCCCTGCTCGCCGCGCTTGCCTTCGCCGGCAGCGGGAACACGCACCGCCGCGTCGCCCGCAGGTTCGGGCACCGGGCGGGTTTTCGATCTGGTGACGGCATCGGTCTTGCGTGACATGTCAGAGCTCTTATACCATGTAAGTACACTTATAATAAGACCAGGTGAACCGCAATGTCACATGCCCGTAGCGAATACGAGGATTTCAAGAAGATCGCGCCCGACGTCTATGATCTGGTGCTGGCGCTGGGTCAGTTTGCAACCAAGGCCGGCCTGGACAAGCAGCTCATCGAGCTCGTCAAGCTGCGCGCCTCGCAGATCAACGGCTGCGCCTTCTGCGTGCAGCATCATGTCCTGCTGTCGGAACGGATCGGCGTTCCCGTCGACAAGCTCCATTTGGTCGCGGTCTGGCGCGAGGCGCCGATCTTTTCGCCGCGTGAGCGTGCCGCGCTGGCCTGGGCTGAGGCTCTGACCGTCCTGCCCGACGGCGTCAGCGAGGACGTCTATGCCGAAGCGGCCCGGGAGTTCTCCGAGACCGAACTGATGTACCTGACCTCGGCGGTCGCCTCGATCAATGTCTGGAATCGCTTTGGGGCTGCATTTCGCTGGACGCCGGCGCCGCGGCCGGTGGCCGCGAATGCTGCGGCATCCTGATCGGCACAAGGGAGGTCATGATGACAGCAATGAGCTTATCTGCCGTACAGCGTCCGGCACCGTCACGTTCGACCGCGCTCGCCGTCGTTGCAGGGCTGGCCTGTGCGCTGGCGATCGGCAAGGCGCTGCCGGAGACGATGGATGCCGTCTCCGGCGCGCTGGCGCCGCTCTGCGCCACGGCGGCGGAGAGCTCGCCGCTCGACAAGGTCGAACCGATCGGCTCCTACGCATTGCCGAACGTGCCGGGCAAGCGCGTCACCATCGTGCGCGTCACCTATGGTCCGGGAGGATTCTCGCGCCCGCATCGTCACGCAGGATCCGTGACCGCCTACATCACCAAGGGCGAGATCCGCTCCCAGCTTGGCGGCGGTCCTGTCGCGACGTTTGGCGTCGGCCAGTCCTTCTTCGAGCCGCCGGGCTCGACGCATCTGGTCTCGGCCAATGCCAGCCTGACGGAGCCTGCGGAATTGATCGCGGTGTTCGTGGCGGACGAGGGCGCGCAGCTCACAACGTTCTTGGAGTAGAGCACGGCTAGGAGGCGCGATCCCGCGATCGCCTCAGCCGTTTCCATGCCGGCGAGAGACCGCATTGGACTGCCGGAATCGCAACCGCGCCGACAAGCAGTCCAAGCACGCCTGAGATGGCTGCCTCGACCGACCATTCGATGATGCCGGCAATGGATGGAAGGGCGTGTGCGGCCGCCTCGGTTGCGGCATGGACCGTGCGGCCGACCACGGGCGGGCCGTATTTTTCGATGCCGTGCAGGATGATGCCGCCGCCAACCCAGATCATGGCGGCGGTGCCGATGGTGCTCAGCACCGTCAGGAACGTGGGCATACCGCGGACCAGCGCGCGTCCAAGCGAGCGGATCGCGGCGCCAATGACTGAGGCGCCGTCGTAGCCCGCAAGGGCTACGCCGGCATCGTCAGCCTTCACGATCAGGGCCACCACGCCGTAGACCCCGACCGTGATACCGAAGCCGACCAGCGCCAGCACCAATGCCTGCGTCCAGATGCTGCCTGCCGGAAGGGCCGCCAGCGTGATCGCCATGATCTCTGCCGACAGGATGAAATCCGTCTTGATGGCGCTCGCGACCTTCTCGTCCTCGACCGACCGGGCATTCAGCGCGATCGACTCGAGCTGGGCTTCATGGTGGTGCGCATGATGCGGCATTACGGCTTCGAGCACCTTCTCGGTACCCTCGTAGCAGAGAAAGGCTCCGCCCAGCATGAGCAGCGGCGTCACCGCGGTGGGAAGGAAATAACCAAGCAGCAGGGCAGCGGGAAGCAAAATCAGCAATTTGTTGCGCAGCGATCCGACTGCAATCTTGCCGACGATCGGCAGTTCGCGCTTCGAGGCAAAACCGATGACGTAGTTCGGCGTGACGGCCGCGTCGTCGATGACCACGCCAGCCGCCTTTGCGCCTGCTTTGGCAGCCTGGCTCGCCACATCGTCGAGCGAGGCCGCTGCCACCTTTGCAATCGCCGCGATATCGTCGAGAAGACCGATCAGTCCGACACTCATCACCCCGATCCCTGTTTTTGTTTGAGCCGGCGGTGCGCGCGACAACAAGCTCTTGCACCGCCCTTCGTTGGAGCGAGCAAGCCGTCAATTCTCCTCGCCGCTCGATCCCTCGCGCAGATCCGGCTTGATCACGTCGTCCGGCAGTGCATGGGCGACCGGCTGCGACGTGACGGCGATCTCCGGGCCGACCTCGCGGCCGCGGGCGTGGATCAGGCGTTCGTAGGCGGAGACCAGGGTGACGTAGGGGCTGACCCAGATCCAGCCGTCGCGTGTGAACACCTGCACGTCGAAATGCAGATGCATCGAGGTACCGGCGGGATGGTCGAGATAATTCGAGATCACGCCGATCTTCTCGCCTTCGGTGACGATGCGGCCATTGAGCACGCCATCGGCGTTCATTGCGTGCGGATTCATGTGCATGTAGCGGAAGCGGATGTGCTCGGTGCGGCTGTTGACTTGAAGCGTCGCGGCCTGGTCCCTGGACGCGCGGATCACGATGGCATCGCGCACCGCGACGACACCGCGCTGCTTGGGATCGCAGGGCTCGCGGCCTTCGCCGGGCGGTGGGCAGTCGGCGGCGCGGATGTCCTCGCCCTGGTGGCCGTAACCGCCCGCGCATTGCCAAACCTCGAAACTGCGGGACTCGCAGAAATTGTCGCGCCAGGGATAGGCGGTCGTGCTCTCCGTCCTGTCCCGCTTGGCATAGGATTGCGAGCGGACGAAGGCTGGAGCCTTTTCGAGCGGAAAGCGGATCTGTGCATAGGCCATTGCGTCGGGATGGCCGCCCTGCTTGCGGTAGCCGGTGTTCGGGATGATGTCGCCGCTCGGCCGGTAGCTGAAATCCGGTGAACGGCCCGTCGGGCGATCGAGGATGTTGGAGGCGATGTCCGTCAATGGTCGCATGCGCTGGCCGCCGGCGACGCGCAGGGCCTTCAGGAAGCGCTCGGCGACCGGATAGGCTTCCTTGCAGGCCAGCCGCCGCGGCTTGGCGACGCTGTCGAGGCACTGAATCGACACCACATAGGCGACGCCGAAACGGGTAAAAGCGTAGCGTACATAGCCTTCCCGGATAAACCTGCGCAGGTCCGGATAGAGCGCTATGAGCGGTTTGATCTGCTCGCCCTTGCCGCCGGTGGGATCGGCGATGTCGTAGACCAGCGCCGATCCCGTGATCTGCACTTCGACCGGCCTTGTGAACACCCGGCTTGGCATGCCGTCGCCGGCGCCGGGCTCGAGCGAGAAGGTCGCGCTGTAACCGGCGGGGCCGGCATCGAACATGTCGACGGGATTGAAGTCCGCCTGATAGCGCGACAGCGCGAGCGTCGCCGTCGCGCCGCTGCGCTGCGCCTCGAGGTAAGCGGCGGCGTCGAACGGCAGCAGCACCGGTACGGGACTGCGGGTGATGCCGGTGAAGAGTCGCGAGGATACCGCGTTGAGCTGCACCAATGCGGGCATCGCGCGGGGATCGTAGCGCGGCACCGAACGGCGAGGGGCGAAGATGAAATCGTCCGCGACCCGGGGGCGGCTGTTGATCTCGGTGCGGAGCTGGTCGAGCGCTGCGCGCCAGTCGACGCGCAGGGCCGTGAGCGAGGGGCTGCGGAATTCATCCGCAGCGAGCGGAGTGGCAATGAGGAGCGAAAGCGACGCCAAAAGAAGCGAGACGAAGCGGAAACCCTTCCCAACCACTGTCTCGCCCCCCGGCGGCACCTGCTGCGATCGCTCTGTTCCCCGTCAGTCCTTGGCGCGTTCTGAGTAGGAGCCGTCCTCCGTCATGACGACGATGCGGGTGCCGACTGCGATGTGCGGCGGCACGGTGGTGCGCACGCCGTTGGAAAGCACCGCCGGCTTGTAGGAGGACGAGGCCGTCTGGCCCTTGGTCACCGGCTCGGTCTCGACCACTTCCAGTGTCACGCGCTGGGGCAGCGCGAGCGAGACCACGTTGACGTCGTGGGTCGACAGCTTGACGGTCATGTCCGGTTGAAGATACGAGGCCGCGTCGCCGACGACGTCCTTGGAGACCTGGACCTGGTCGTAGGTCTCCGGATTCATGAAGTGGAAGCCGTCGCCATCTTCATACAGGAAGGTGTAGTTGCGCTCCTCGATGGTGGCCTTTTCGACCTGGTCGGTGGTCTTGTAGCGCTCGGAGATCTTTACCCCGTCCGAGATTCGGCGCATCTCGATCTGGCTGACCGGGGTGCCCTTGCCGGGGTGGATGTTTTCGGCGCTGACGACGACATAGAGCTTGCCGTCTTGCTCGATCACGTTGCCTTTGCGAATAGAACTGGCGATGACTCTCAAAGCTGTATTTCCTGCTTGCTTGGCCCGGCACCGGCCAGGACGTGATCAATTCGATGGGGGACTTGGGGTCTCAAATCGGACCTCGGCGCCCGTTTCGGGCCGCAACATACTGATTTTGCCGTTAGATGCCAGCATTTTGCTCGGCCGTGGGGCGGTCAGGTAATGGCTGGGGACAAGCCCATCTCACCGTTCTGGTCGCCCGGGCGACATCTCGACCGTCGGCCGTTCCTCCAGGCCAGGGGGGCCATTACCGGGTCTCTACGGGGCTTTTTCGCCGAGCAGGGGTTCGTGGAGGTCGAAACCTCCGTTCTCCAGGTCTCCCCGGGCAATGAGACCCATCTGCACGCCCCCCGGACCGAGATCATGCGGCCGGACGGCAGCCGAGCCCTCCGGTATCTGCGGACTTCGCCCGAATTCGCCTGCAAGAAGCTGCTGGCGGCGGGCGAGACGCGGATTTTCGAGCTCGCCCGGGTGTTCCGCGACCGTGAGCGCGGCGACCTTCATCTACCCGAATTCACCATGCTGGAATGGTATCGGGCAGGCGCCTCCTATGACGCCATCATGGCCGATTGCGTCGTCGTCATCGCCCGTGCGGCGCAGGCGACCGGCATCGGGACCTTCTCGTTCCGGGGGCGGACCGCCGATCCCCTCGCCGAGCCCGAGCTGCTGACCGTAGCGGGGGCCTTTGAACGGTTCGCCGGCATCGACCTGCTGTCGACAATCAGGGACGGCGAGGGTAACCGTGCCGCTCTGGCCGAGGCGGCGAGTAGCAAGGTCCGTGTGGCCGGGGACGACACCTGGTCCGACATCTTCAGCAAGGTGCTCGTCGAGCACATCGAGCCGCATCTGGGGCAGGGGCGTTTGACCATTTTGTTCGAATACCCATCTCCAGAGGCGGCGCTGGCACGGGTGAAGGCTGACGATCCCAGGGTTGCCGAGCGGTTCGAGGTCTACGCCTGCGGCGTCGAACTCGCCAACGGCTTTGGGGAACTGACCGATGCCGAGGAGCAGCGAAAACGCTTCACGGAATCGATGACGGAGAAGCAGCGCCGCTACGGCGAGGCCTATCCGCTCGACGAGGACTTTCTGGCCGCAGTTGCGGCAATGCCGGAGGCCAGCGGCGTCGCCCTCGGCCTCGACCGGCTGGTGATGCTGGCAAGCGGCGCATCGCGGATCGATCAGGTAGTTTGGACGCCACCTGCAAATGAAGCGTCTAGTGAGACATGACGAAAACGAACCTTGCACGCACTTTGCGCGAGCCGGCTGAGCTCGTCGCCGAAGGTCTGGCGCCTGCAACAGCGCTGCCGGCGCTCGAACGCGTTGCCGCACGCTATGCTGTGGCGATCACGCCGGCGCTGGTCGAACTGATCGATACATCTGACCCCGACGATCCCATCGCACGGCAATTCGTTCCGAGCGCCGCGGAGCTTGAGATGCAGCCGGGCGAGGACGCCGATCCGATCGGCGATCATCCGCACTCGCCGGTAGCAGGGATTGTGCATCGCTATCCCGATCGCGTGCTGTTCAAGCTCGTTCACGTCTGCGCGGTCTATTGCCGCTTCTGCTTCCGCCGCGAGATGGTGGGCCCCGGCAAGGACAGCGCGCTGTCGGACGGCGCCTATCGCGCGGCGATCGATTACATCCGTTCGCATCACGAGATCTGGGAAGTGATCCTGACCGGCGGCGATCCCCTGATGCTGTCGCCGCGCCGGATGGGCGAGATCATGGCCGAACTCGCGGCAATCGATCACGTCAAGATCATTCGCCTTCACACCCGCGTGCCCGTGGCCGATCCCGCGCGCATCAGCGACGAGTTGGTTGCGGCACTCAAGGTCGAGGGCGCGGCCACCTGGGTGGCGCTGCACGCCAATCATGCGCGCGAACTGACGGGACCGGTGCGCGCCGCGTGCGCGCGGCTCGTCGATTCCGGAATTCCCCTGGTGAGCCAGTCGGTGCTGTTGCGCGGGGTCAATGACAACATTGCCGCTCTGTCGGATTTGATGCGAGCTTTCGTCGAATGCCGGATCAAGCCCTATTATCTGCATCACGGCGACCTCGCGCCGGGCACGGCGCATCTGCGCACGACGCTGGCGGAGGGGCAGGAGTTGATGCGGCAGTTGCGCGGGCGGGTGTCAGGGCTATGTCAGCCGGACTATGTCATCGACATTCCCGGGGGCGCCGGCAAATCCCCGGTGGGGCCGAGCTACGTCCTGGCGCCGCATAATACCGCACCCCATGCGGGTGATGCGGAAGCCGAAACGCGCTATCGTATCGTGGACTATTGCGGCGACGTTCATCTCTATCCGCCCGAGACGTGAGCGGTGTTGGAGAGCGCGCCGGTTCGAGAACGGAGAAGCAAGAATGAAGAAGATCATGGTGGCAGCATCGCTCGTGGTCTTGCTTGGCGGCACGGCGGCAGCACAGACCGGCGGTTCCAAGGGATCGACGTCCGGCGGCAGCGGCGGAACTTCCGGATCGGTGTTGCCGGCACCGGTCGGTCACCGCCAGCCGCGCGCGGCTGACGTGCCGAGCGAGAAGAATTTGAGCAATCCGAACACCCCCGCGAACAAGGAAGACGCGGAGCTCGATCGCAAGATCAAGAGCATCTGCCGCGGCTGCTGATCCTTTCACCTCTCCCCGTCGGGGAGAGGTGAGGAGAGCGAACGCGCGTTCGCTCTGAACTAGGCCGAGCGCTCCTGCAGTCCGGCGCGCCGGGCGTTGCGGCGGATTTCCACCGCGTCGGCGAGCTGCTCGAGCGCGGTCGCCGTAGTCGGCCAATCGATGCAGCCGTCGGTGATGCTCTGGCCGTAGGTGAGCGGCTTGCCCGGCACGACGTCCTGACGGCCGGCAACGAGGTTGCTCTCGATCATCACGCCCATGATGCGGCCTTCGCCGCCTGAGATCTGGCCGGCGATGTCGGCCGCCACCTGCGGCTGGTTCTCAGGCTTCTTGCTCGAATTGGCGTGGCTGGCATCGACCATCACCAGTGGCGCGACCCCGGATTTGGTCAGCTCGTTGCAGGCGGCCGCGACGCTTGCCGCATCATAGTTCGGCTTGCTGCCGCCACGCAGGATGATGTGGCAGTCCTCGTTGCCCGCGGTCGAGGCGATCGCCGAGCGGCCGAGCTTCGTCACCGCCATGAAGTGATGCGGATGCGAGGCCGACTTCACGGCGTCCGCTGCGATCCGCACATTGCCATCGGTGCCGTTCTTGAAGCCGACCGGGCAGGACAGGCCCGAGGCCAGCTCGCGATGGATCTGGCTCTCGGTCGTGCGCGCGCCGATCGCGGCCCAGGACACGAGGTCGGCGATGTATTGCGGCGTCGTCATGTCGAGGAATTCCGTGCCGGCGGGCAGGCCGAGATTGTTCACCGCCGACAGCACGTTGCGCGCCAGCCGCAGGCCCTTGTTGATGTCGAAGCTGCCATCCAGATCGGGATCGTTGATCAGGCCCTTCCAGCCGACCGTGGTGCGCGGCTTCTCGAAATAGACCCGCATCACGATCTCGAGCTGGTCGGCGAGCTCTTCGCGCAAGTTCGCGAGGCGCTCGGCATATTCCAGCGCGGCCTTAGGGTCATGCACCGAGCAGGGGCCGACCACGACCAGCAGGCGGTCGTCCTGGCCGGCGAGAATGGCGTGGATGGCGTTGCGCGCCGCCATCACGACGCGCGTCGCGGTGAGCGTGCGCGGGACTTCCCGCATCACCTCTTCCGGCGTGCTCAGCTCTTTCAATTCGCGGATACGAAGATCGTCGGTCGTGCTCAGCACGGCGGGCTCCTGTTTGTTTCGAACCTGCCGGCCAATAAAAAAGCCGCCAGGTCTGGCGGCTTGTTCGGACGTTTGCTTCAATATTCAGATTGAGCGCGATCCTCCTGCCGCCAGCGAGCTGTCGTAGCTAAAGTACCAAAAATAGCTGGTGGCGACGGTGATCATGGAGGGGCATATAGCGCGCCATCAGCGGATTGTCACCCCCCAATCGGCGCGGCAGGCGACGAGGCAGGTCAGGTGTTGCTGTTGCGTGCCGCCAGCGCCAGGCCGATCAGGCTGGCACCGCCGAACAGGAGGTTGATACCGACGAGGACGCCGATGGCCCATTCAGCCGAGCTCGGCAGTCCCGTGATCACCATGAAGGAGATCGCGATGTCGACAAGGCCCGAGATCAGCAGCCACGACCAGCGGCCGCTGAGCTCGCGGCGGTGCTCCAGTGCGTACATGATAGTGGCGACGCCCTCGGCCAGGAAGTAGGCGCCGACCACGATGGTCAGCGTCAGCACGGCCTGCATCGGCCGGGCCAGCAGCAGCATGCCGGCGAGCACGGCGAGCGCAGCCGAGATCAGCGACCACCAGAAGCCCGGCGTGCTGCGCGCCCAATAGGTCACGATCAGCCCGCCAATGCCGCTGATCAAGAACATCCAGCCGAGGAAGATCGTGATCGCAAGACTTGCCAGCGGCGGCAGGATCAGCGCCGCGACGCCGAGAATGGCGAGCAGGATGCCCTCGAACAGAAAGGCCTTCCAGTGCGCCTTGACCGTCTGGCTCATGATGGATTGCAGCCGTGAAAAATCCTCGGGCGACGTCATCCGCAGGCTCCAGATCGAAAGGTCAGCGCTCAATCTAGTATGCACGCGGCGCGCTCGCCATCCCGCGGCTCACCCGCCGCCGGGCGCCGAGGAAAAACCTTCCGCGCTGGTGCGGATGCGGTTGCGGCCGAGAACATAGATCGCCGTTGTGACAATCAGAAGCGCCAGGCCGAGCAGGATCGAGACGAAGCCGATCGGGATCAGGGCCAGCGTCAGATTGCGCTCGGGGTTGATGAGCCAGTGATGGATCGAGGTCAGCACGAAGGCGAGCCCGAGAAAGCCGACGCCGCCGCCGGCGAGCAGCAGCGCCCACATCCGGCGGAGCTGGCTGAGCCGCTCCCGCGCGATATCGGTCCGAGGTGCGTGGTGGCGGGCGACGCGCCGGACCAGGCGGATCGCGAAGGCGATCGAGCTGAAGCCGATCAAGAGGCTGGAAGCGCCCAGCCACATCCGCAGCGTCGGATCGAGGTCGGGCATTCTTTGCAGGGTCAGCAGCGGAAAGTCGAAGGCCGAATGCAGCGCGAGCGGGCCGGCCAGCATCAGGAGGCGGCTGGAGAGGCGGGCCCAGTCGCGATGGTGCCGGTTTGCGCCCAGCGCCGTGCCGGCGCGCGCGATCGTCAGGTAGGCGCCCGCGATGATGCCGAGCGCGCCATGGAACGGCACGGTCAGCACGCTGCGCAAGGCGGCCAGCGAGCGCCACATCTCGGCGTGCTGGACCAGATAGGCGAGGTTCTCGTAAGCGGCGAAACCGAGGCCGACCGCGGCGCCATAGACCACGGTGTCCATCGGATTGGCAAAGGTCCGCCGCTTGGTCGAGGAGATCGCCACGATGGCGATCACCTTGACGGCTTCCTCGGGCAGCGCGACGCCGAAGATCGAATGCATGGCCAGCGCCGCCCAGGGGTCGTCGGGCGCGGCGACCATCTTGGCGAAGGGGGCGCGGGCGAGGCCCAGCAGCGAGATGCTGGCCGCTCCTAACAGGAACGCGGTCCAGACCTGGGCCGGCGGTCCCGGACGTTCCTCGGCGGCGATGACAAGCCACAGCATCAGCAGCGCCGGGGCGATGGCGGCCGTTCCGATGACGGTGGGCAATGCTTCAATCAGGTACATCGGCGCCGAAAATAGGTTCCCTTGATCCGCTTATCTACATTCACCGATGCGACCATGTGTCATGCGCTTGCTGTCGGCTCGCTTAACGAGCGCGACAGCCTTCGTTCATCTGCCGTCGCCCGCCCCGCCGTAGAATGCAAGCGTAATCAATTGCATGACAGCACCTGTTCGTCATCCATGATAACGCTCGCGTCACCGAGCCTGAGGCGCGATTGGCAAGCCGTATCAAGGAAATGCGTGAGTTTCTTCGATTCACGGCGTAGCCGTGCGCCGGGGCAGGCCAGCTAGCTGCGCTTCGTTGGGCCCTCGCGGGGCGGCGAGGCGATCCGGCGCGCCCGCGACTGCTCGAGCTCCCAGAAGGCGCGGACGAGGCACGCGCCGAGACAGACGACGATGAGCAACAACAGGAAAGCCTGGTCGACCGCGGGAATATGTAGCATGGCGATGATAAAGCAACGCCCATGCCATGCGTTCCTGCAACGGCCGGCGCTTTCCGCCCTCAGTGCGTGGTGAACGGCGGCGGCGCCCCGGGAGCCACGTCGAAGGCGCCGAGATGGAATTCCTCGCCGACGGATGTGTCAGCCTCGCCCGGTTGCGCCAGCAGCGTGAACGCGGCCTGCGGGTAGATCTTCCAGATCTCCAGATCGCCGGCGGTGATGGTGAGCCAGCCGAACGTGTACATGTAGCGTCCGGGCTCGGTGACCCGGCCGACCCTGTCCCAGGTGATCTTGTCCACCGTAACTTTGTCGACTGCCATTCGGTCCCCCGATCGCAAGTCTGCAAATGACGCCCGGCCTGGAGGCACGGACGTTCAAAAGCTGATCCCGCAATGGGGCCGCGATAGGGCGGCGATGCGGAGGCAAGACGGCCTGTCGGAGGCCGCTGCCAGCCGATTCAGCGCGCCGTCGAGGCCGCCTCTGCTTCGGCCGCCCGCTCCAATTGACGGTGCGAGGCGTGGAAGACGTCGTGGACGAGGCCGATCTTTTCCAGGCCCAGGATGATCAGGCCGTTGAGATCGATCTCCCACCAGGCGTGCGAGATGTAGGCGTCCCGCGGGAAGCGGTGATGGTTGTTGTGCAGACCCTCGCCGAAGGTGAGGATCGTGGTCACGAACTCGTTGGTCGAGGCGTCTTCGACGTCGAAGCGGCGATAGCCGTAGGCGTGGCAGACCGACCCGGTGAGCTGGCTGGTGAGGATCAGCAGATAGGCGCGGAGCAGGCCGGAGAACAGCACGCAGCCGATCATGGCGTGCACGCCGCCGCATGTGTAGCCGATCACGCCGGGGATGAAGACTGCCGACATCCCGTACCAGACCCAGCGCGTGCGCACGAAGAACATCGCGATCGGATCGGCGAGGATGTCCTTGGCATAGTATTCGTTGTCGGTGGTAGCCTGGTCGAACACCCAGCTGCCCTGGGCGTGCAGGAAGCCCTTGAACGCGCTGACATAGCGATTGCCGAAGCCGTCGAATTGCGGGCTGTGGGGATCGCCGACGTCATCGGCGTAGAGATGGTGGCGGCGGTGGTTGGCGACCCATTTGGCGATCGAGCCCTGCACAGCCATCTGGGCGATGGCGCAGAAGAAGACACGCATGATCGGGCCGGTACGGAAGCTGCGATGGACGAACAGGCGGTGCATGCCGGCACCGATGCCGAACGTCGTCAGCGCGAACATCCAGGCGAACGTGAACAGCTCGACCTTGCCGACGCCTTGCGTCACGGCCCAGATGATGCCGGCGACCGCGCCGACATAGAGGATGCCGAGCAGGAGATAACTCTCGCGCAGCTTGGCCTGGACCAGCGGCCCTTCGGTGACGACGCCGGGTGGAAGCTGCGGCTTCAGCGCGATCTCTGCCGGGGCGAACTCGGCGTCGGCGATGGACATTCCGGGGCTTCCAATACTCAAGGCCCGCAGTGATTGCGGACGTACCGGGTCACACCCTACCGCGCAGGGGTCGCCATCTCCAGTATTTAGTTAAAAAAGAGTTAAGATTGATCGGGCCGGCTTCAGGCCGACTGCAGCAAGGGCGTGCGGACGATCAGGCGGAGGAGGTCATCGCGTGACTGTTTTTCGGCGAATTTGACCGCAAACCCGTGCTCGAACTTGCGGATCACGCGCCCGACGCAGGCGCCGACCGCAAGCGGGGTTCCGACCGGCGGATCGTATTCGCAGGAGATCGCGACGCCAGCCGTGGAGACGTCGATGATGAAGCACGGATGGCTGCTGCCGTTGGCGAGCGTCAGGAACGTGTGCGAGACCTGCGGTACGAAACGCGCGTCGTTCCGCAGCTCCTGGACGCTGGCATCCTTCTGCTTCTTCTCGAGCCAGGTCAGCTTTTCCGACATCCAGGCGCGCCGCGCCCGCGTCATATCGAGCTCCATCAGGAAGCCCGATTTAAGCGTCGCGCTGATCGTGCACTGGAATTCGCCGAAATCCTGGAAGTAGGAGGTGAGGCGCTCGCCGACCTTGCCGACGACGGGCACGTCCACGATCATGCGGAAGGGCGAGACGCGCTTGGTGCGGCAGGCGAAGCTGCGCAGCTTGCCCTCGCAATCATACCAGCGGGGCAGCGAGTAGCTGCCGCTGACCGTGACGTCCACTGCACGCTGCCTGAGGAACTCTGCGACGGACATGAGGTGCCAATGATGTTCGGGATTGCTTCCGTAATTCCACGGTAGCGGTCAAATTCTAAGCAAATGATACTAGCGCGCAGGAGCAGGGGTAAATTTCCGGTAAATGCGCGCCTCGCTCGCCCGGCTGAAAGCGCGGCATAAGGACCCGTTATGCTGCAGGCCGTCTCACAACATCGTCATTGATGGCGCAGTCAAGCAACGACGCGCCGCGGCGCCTAGAGAGATCCGAACATCACCAGCAAAGCCAGCGAGCCCATGGCCATCGCGAACTGGATCGTCGTCCAGACCAGTCCGTTCGGTCTGATCTCCAATCCCAACGGCGGCAACGCGCGCCGCATCGCCAGCGCCGTGAAGGCTTCGACAATGGCGAGCAGGAGGGCGATGCCGGCGATGAAAGACCATGACTCGGTCGGAGGCATCCATGGCGCGAGCCAGGCCGGGACGGAGCCCTTTAAGGCGGCGAGCAACGCGAACCAGCCGAACCAGAATGCGGAGCGCTTGACGATGTCGGGGCCGATCGTTTCGGCTTCGAGGCGGATACCGATCGTTGCCAGCGCGCCTTCGATGCGCTCGCCGTCTGTCAGGACGACGAACGTGCCGAGATAGAGCGGAATGCGCGACTGGAAGAGCAGGGCGAGGATACCGAACAGGATTACGTGGCCGATGACGTCGCCGAGAGTGTCGCCGATCACGTTCTTGGCGCTGCTGCCTGACGGCACGAGCGCCGCCGGCGCAGAATCTGCGTGACGCTGCGGCAGCGATCCGTCGCGCGCCATGTGTTCCAGCATTTTGGCGCGCCGGTCCGATGGATGCTGGCGAGGATGGCTTAGCCACGGCGGAAGGCGCGGCGTCACTGCGGACGCGGCGGACGAACGTTCTATCTCGGGGTTACACTGCGCCATGGGCCTGGACCGGTTCCAACTGACGTTGGTCGGTGGCGAGCAGCGGGGAGGTTCATGCGGGAGCGGGGGAAATTGCAGCCGGGCTGTCATTGGCGGCCCATTGCGGCGCCATCTATCGCCGTCGCGTGCACTGGCGCTCCCTAGCGGAATCGAACCGCTCTCTCCACCGTGAAAGGGTGGCGTCCTAACCGATAGACGAAGGGAGCAAACGCAGGGCCCTGCCGTTGTTCCCGGCACGGCCGCTGGCCGGCCGAGTCGGGCCCGGCGGCTTGCAGCGGGCGAACGTATAGTGGCCTTTCCGGCTTCCGGCAAGCCGTCCGGGACCGGTCTTTTGGCCCCGGTGGACAGCGCCGGCCCCCGGGGTGATCCGGAGGCGATTTCAACGGTTTCTTAGGGTTCCCTGAGTAGCGCTGGAATAGGAGATCTTTCGCCAATGCCACCGCCGAAAAAGCGCGCAGCCCGCAAGCTGCTGTCGCAGCATGCCTGGATCACGCTCGACGGTGGCTTCGCCGCGCGGCATTGCCTGGTCCAGGACATCTCGGATTCCGGCGCCAAGATCACGCTGGACGAGGACGCGAGCCAGCTCCCAGGCGTGATCCGGCTCGCCTTCGCACGCGACGCCCGCACCGGGCGGAGCTGCCAGGTGGTCTGGCGCCGCGGCAAATCAGCCGGCATCAAGTTCATCTGATCGCGGCCGCGGCCGCCCCGATGGCGCCCGGCACCGCTCCGGGCTAGAACGCCGCCATGCGCACGCCGCTTCTCATCCTGATCTCGTTGCTGGCCACATCCGCCGCCGCGGCAGAAGCCTTGCGTCTGCCGCCTGCGGAGCGGCCGCAGGCCGGCAAGGCCCTGCCGCTGAAAGGCGCGGCCGGGAAGGCACGGGCGGGCTCCTGCGCCACTTACGGCCCGCGCTTCGTCATGGTCGAGGGCACCGGGACCTGCGTGAAGATCGGCGGCTCGATCAGCATCGACACCACCGTGAGGCGCTAGAGCCCATGCCGGTGGACCTGCTGCGCCTCGACCTCGTCGTTCCCCTGCTGATGTACTGCGCGCTGCTGTGGTGGGTCGGCCGCGGCCTGAGCTGGACGGCGCGGCTGGCGACCGCGGCGGTGACCCTGGTGCTGATCGTCTGCGTGCTGATGGTAGAGCGCGGCTGGCGGTAAAGCCAAAACTAAAAAACGCGAAAACAACCCCATGCACAGTAGCGTCAAGTGCTGAGTTGACGCCGCTGGATTGCGCCGAAACGCGGATTCATCGCGCTCTCGCCGCAGCTTGCGCCGCGCTGCCGGCTCACGACATCGGCGGTGCGACATGCTGTGCAAAACCGGGCCGTTTGCCGAGCTCGGCGAGCCAGCGCGTCAGATGCGGCTGCGCCGGCCGGGTGATGCCCTCGACGCCGAGCCAGCGCCGCGCATAGGAGCCGAGCGCGATGTCCGCGAGCGTGAACGCATCGCCCTCGATGAAGCGGCGCGAGGAGAGCAGGCGGTCGGCGATCGCCCAGACCTCGGCGGCGGCATCGGCATCGCGCTGCACCTGGATCATGTCGCGCTCGGCGGGCGCCGTGCGCACGATGCCCCAGAACACCGGACGGTCGACCGGCTGCACCGTCGACAGTGTCCAGTCGAGCCAGCGATCGACCGATGCGCGGCTCTTCGGCGCCTCCGGATAGATCGGCGTGCCGCTTCCATGCGCGAGGCAGAGATAGCGCATGATCGAGTTGGACTCCCACAGCACGAAGTCGCCCTCGACCAGCGTCGGGATCCGTGCATTGGGGTTCATCGCGAGATAATCGGCCTCGCGGGTCCGGCCGTAACTCATGCCGGCGTCGATACGCTCATAGGGCAAAGCGAGCTCGGTGAGGCACCACAGCACCTTCTGCACGTTGACCGAATTGGCGCGGCCCCAGATCGTCAGCTTGGTGTCAGGCATGAGGCGTCTCCCGCGGCGTTGTCGCTTGCCGCGGGTGATAGCGGAATTCGCCGTTCGGAGCGATGCGCGATTGCGGCGCGCCTCTCATGCAAAAAGCTCCGCCCGAGGCGAAGCTTTCGTTGCAAAACAACTCGCAAACTTGAACCCGTCGTCAGCGGCCGAAGAACAGCCACAACAGAATGATCACCGGGATCGGCACGCCAAGCATCCACAGCAACAGCCCTCTCGCCATCACATCCTCCTCCAATCGGCTTCGTTGAAGAGAGAACGTCGGGCGCGAAAGCTTGTTCCTGCCGGGGCCTTACCAATGGCCGGTATTGGGCATCGATGCCCAGGGCTCCTGCGGCGGCTTCGGCTCACCCTTCTGGAGCAGCTCGATCGAGTGCAGGTCCGGCGAGCGGACGAAGGCCATGTTGCCGTCGCGCGGCGGACGGTTGATGGTGACGCCGGCCTTCATCAGCTGCGCGCAGGTGGCGTAGATGTCGTCGACCTCATAGGCGAGATGGCCGAAGAAGCGATCCTCGCCATACTTCTCCTCGTCCCAATTCCAGGTGAGCTCGACCAGGGGCGCGCCACGCGTCTGCGGCTGCTTCTTCAGCGCCTCGAGATCGTCCGCCGAGCACAGGAATACCAGCGTGAACCGCCCCTTGTCGTTCTCGATCCGCCGCACCTCCTTCAACCCGAAAGCATCAACATAGAATTTCAGCGCGACATCGAGATTGCGCACGCGCAGCATGGTGTGGAGGTATCGCATGGTTGTTGCTCCCTAACGTTCGGAGGGTTTTGCTTTGGGCCGAGGCGGCGGGAGTAGGAGATAGCAGGAAAGTGGGAGGAGGGGCAGGGGGCGGGGCAAATGTGTGCGAAGGGGAAAGGTTGGTGAACCGAGCCAGCCGAGCATGGACTGAAGCCGCGGAGTAGGCGGGCTAGCGATGGCAAATGACCTGAGCAGCCCTATCGCGGCCAAGGTCCCTCTGGACTGCTCTGCGACGGTTGCGGTTGAACCCCAACTCCGCCGGCGCGACCCATCCATATGCTCCAAGCCGTGCTCAGCGCGATCGTGGATATCCTCCTGTCTGCCGCATGGAGCGCCGTCGTCAGATTCTTCGGTCTGGAAAACGTCGTCGAGATCGTGACGGCGATCTTCGGCTTTGGCTGTATCGTGATCGGCACTGCGGTCTTGTTGCTCGGGCTGACTAGGGCAATCGTCAGAGATCACCGCAGGCGAGCTTCTCGCCACGTTGATCTTCGGATGCGATTGCCCTGCCTCGACAGGACTCGACCGCAACGGCCGCTGAAGCAATCGGTACGAGATGGCCGCGCCGTTCCGTGGGGAGCGACGCAGTCAGCCGTGCAGAACGCCGGCCTACTTCATGTTGCTGCGGGTCTTCGTGCCGCCCTGGTCGCTACCCGGGCCGGAGCCGCCCTGGCCGGAGGCGTCGGGCTTCACCATTCCGCCCTTGCTCATGCCGTCCTTGCTCATCCCGGTCGTGCCCTTGGTCATCGAGCCCTTGTTCGGGTTTTTCATGCCGGGCTTCTGCATGTTGTCGGACTGCGGGGCGGGGCCGGTCTGGGCAAAGGCGGAGCCGCACATGAGACCGAGTGCGGCGGTCGCGATCATGAACTTCTTCATCGCAAGCTCCTCGTTGGTTGCATGGGCCAACGGGAACGCGGAAGCCATGTTCCTCGGCTTGACGTTCAGGAGGAAAGAATTCTCCGACGCCGGAAGTCGCCGCCCGCGATATATGTCAGCAGGCGTGCGTTCTTGTGCGGGGGCGAGCTGCCTGGGGCGACGCCGACGTCGTCTCCGGCTGCAACTAGGCTGCAATCCGTTGTTCGACCGGGGCCGTCAGCAGCTTGAGCGCTTGTGCGTGTTGCAGGTCGGGGACCGCGATCGCCGTGTGGCTGTAGATCGCATGGCTGCGCGATTTTGCAATCTTGTCCAGGATCTGGCTGCCCTTGATGACGTGAAGGCCCATGCCCTCGTCAGTGGGGAAGATCGCCAGCACCACGTCATAGGCCGCGATGACGGCCCTGAGTGCTTCAGCCTTGTCCTCGGCGACGTCGACGAAAACACGAACATCAGCCGCGAGTTCACGCAGCTCGTCAAAATCCAGCACTGTGGGGTTACTCCAAACGCAACGAGACTGAATGGAGCTTGGCGGCGTTGGGTTACTGAAGTGTCAACAAGGCGTGCCGAGCCACAAGTTTCACGACGAGGTGACTTCACGCTCTAGCGCTTTGCTTCCTCCTTGCGAAGCCGGGCCTCCGCGGCCTCGTCCACGAGGTTCAAGGCGAGGCCGTCATAACTCAGCTTGAGCCCGCGGCCGACGATCCATGTCCATCCCTCTCGCTCCTTGATGGGTTGCGCGTTGAACTGATCGGAGATCGATTTGACGGCAGCGTCCTGCGCCCCCGGATTGTTCAACTCCGCCTTGACGCGCCAGATCGGGTGCCTGGCGTCGACCTCCTCGCTGTCGACCGTGACCTTGGCGCCGTTGATGTCGCATTCGAAGGTGTAGGAGTCGCGGCTCCGGCGGCAGAGATAGCGGCGTTGACTGACGAACTTGCTGGTCTCGTCGAATGTCATCCCGGGCGAGAAGCCGAAGATGTCGGACTTCTTCACGAGGGCGAGGGACGCAGGCTTCAGGAAGCTCGGCTGGATCGCGACGAGGGCTGCGACGGCGACAACGATCAAACTTGCGATGACGATAGCGACCTTCATGAGCACCCCACGAGCAACCTACAGACCATTATAGGCAGCCGGGCCGTTCTACCATGCCCCCAAAAGCGAAACCCCCGCCTGGGGGAAGCGGGGCTCTCTGGTGGGGTGAAGCTTAGGGACTTCAATGATATGACGCGCCGGCCGCAAAATGGTTCAAACGGAAATCGGAAGGTCCTGCGGCATCTTCACAGGAAGTAGGGAACCCCGCAGAAGCCCTGCTTGCGTTTTCGGCCTCGATGGGTTCTAAGCCCCGTCACTTCATGACCTCTGGCATGAAATCAGCGCGCCCCCGCGCTTCAGGCCGCGTCCCCAGCAGAGTTGCTCGCGCGCACAAAAGGAATTCAGACATGGCGAAGATGACGAAGACTCAATTGATTGATGCAATTGCCGAGGGCACGCAGCTTTCGAAGAACGACGTGAAGTCGGTGATCGAGTACATGGCGACGGTCGGTTACAAGGAGCTCAACGAGTCCGGTGAGTTCGTCATTCCCGGTTTCGTGAAGATGTCGGTCGTGAACAAGCCGGCGACCGAAGCCCGCATGGGCGTCAATCCCTTCACCAAGGAGCCGATGCAGTTCGCGGCCAAGCCGGCGAGCAAGTCGGTCAAGGCCTCGCCGCTGAAGGTTGCCAAGGACGCCGTCTAAGGCGCCGGCGATGTCGTTGCGGCGAGCCGATGCCGCAACGATCAATGGCTGAGGACAAGGTGATGCTCGGCGACGGCGATGCCGAACATCACCACGACGATCAGGACGAACCACAGAGCGCGCCGGTCGGTTTGTCCCGCGCGCGCTCTGCGGTTTCCCGCAAGCCGGGCAGACCGAAAGGCCGATCGGGATCTCGGTCTCACAGAACTCGCAGATCATCGGCGCCTCGATGATGAAGGGCACCGGCTCCGGAGTCGGACGCGGTAACGCGGGATGCCGCCTCATTCGGCCGGTCAATGCGAACGCTGGAAGATTCGTTCCCGTGGCTACGACCCCGCTGCACCTGGCAGGCAGCCGTTGCCTTCAAAGAAAAACCCCGCGCTTTCGCACGGGGCTCTTCTGGCTGACGGCGTTGGGATTTCAGCGCCTGGCCGCCAGCCGTATTTCTAACTTAAAGTTGAAAGTCCAAAAAGCAACAGCGCCGCGATGACGGAGTATGTTCGTTCACCGCAGCGCTGCCATATGACTGGGCGCTGAAATCCCCAGCTTCAATGGGTCCAGGCGGCGTTGAAAAGGTTCAACGCGATATGGCGGGAAATCGCACGCGAGGGACTGGACTTTTTGTTCTCATTTTGTTCTAGTGAGCCGCCTTAAGGTCCGCTTGGGAGGTGACTCATGACCGTCGAAAAACAGCGCGAAGTGATCAGGCTCTGGAACGAGCTCAGGAAGCTCGAGGGCCCGGCCGCGGAAGAGCTCCGGATCCAGATCCTGGAATGCTTCTCGGAAAAGGAAAAAGTGAAGCGGGCGGCTTGATCTGCTCCGGCGGACGCCGACCCCGCCAGGGATCCGGCAGGCGCCGTCTGGTCTGACGGCTCGCGCTTGGTCGGGCGGCTTCGTAGGGGCGACGAGGCGACCAACTTGAAGTCCGTCTTGGCGGGGTGTGGTCGCTGCTGCGAGCATTCGCCGCTGATGATTCAGGAACGAACATGTGCCGTCAGCGTTCGGCCTGCATGACTTGCCCGCGATGCGCCAAGCCGATGATGGCGACTTCCGCCAACAGCTTTCGATGCGAACCTTGCCGCGAGATCGTCATCGTGTTTGCGGTCGTGTCGAAATTCCTGCCGCCGAAGATTGTGCCGAGCTACGTCGCTGAAGAGGTTGCGTCGCGCGCTTTCATCGATCGTTAGGAATCGCTTCGCACTGATTTTTCCGACTCCGATTCGTTCTTTGAGAACGAAATGGAGTCGGATGCAGAACATGTCGCGCCTGCCGCACGCGATGCGGCCACACGCATCAAAACGAGACAGCGTGATGCTTCGCACAGTCGCGTCCACGCCTTCTCCGTAAGGAGTGAGGCGAGGGAGAGCGAGATGAATGCGTGCTGGTTTCTCGTCGAGATCGCGAAAGTGTTCTGGTACGATCGGCACCCGCGCTTGCGCAAAGGCAAACCGTCAGTGCCGCAAGTGCCGCCGCCGGGACCGAAGCCTCCCGTGGCCTCGTCTCCCGATGCGACGTGAGCCGTTCGTCGTGCCCGCGCGCACGTTTTGTTAAGAGTTGCTCCGCGCCGATTTCTTCGATTCCGATTCGTTCTTCGAGAACGAAATGGTGTCGAAGCTGGAACAAAGCCGGTCGCCAGGCTACGGTCGCTTCGGCTTCCTGCGATATGGCAAGCGGCTAGCTGGAAATCCCAGGCGCTCCGCAAACCCTAATGATCATTTGCGCGGAAGCCGATAACCCTATTCGGTTAGGTTAAAAGCCCAATCGCATTGCGCTTGGCCCTCGTTGCGATAGGTGTCTGGCAACGACAAGCAAGAAACGACCTTTGCCAAGAAGCATTTTTATCATGACACCTTTTTCTGAGCCGTCCTTTTACCAAGGCGACCGACAGACCTACCGGCGCGTTGCCATCGTCGGCACGCTGTTCTGTCTCGCTTTCGTGGTGATCAGTTTCTCGCTGCAGCCGCAGGCCGAGGACACGCGCGTCGCGGTCAAGGCCGACCGGCTGGTGCGCACGGCGGGCCAGGCGGCGCACGCCAATTAGAGGCGGCGCTAGCGATCGTCGCTGTGGATGCGATCGTCGGCCGGCACCTGCGGGCTCGCGGTGCCGCGCGAGGCGAGCGCCACGAAACCGGCATAGCCGGACAAATTGAGCAAAACTTCGAGCCACGCGGGCATGTCGGCCTCTTCCGCTCTCTGAAGAGGGATTCAACGTCCGCGCGCAATTCTGGTTCCGTTCTCCCGGAAGGAACTCGAAAGAACTTCAAAGCGGAGAGGAGGGGTCGAGCCGCCGGCCGAGGGTCGCGACGGATTCGCTCGACGGCTGCTCTTTCAGGAACTCGGCGATCGCCCGCGCCAGCTCGCCGTCGCTCATCGGCGTCGGCGGCGGATGCAGGGTGCCGACACCGAAGCTGCGAACGATCTCGTCGTAGTGCTGATCTTCGGATCTGGGAACCAGCTTCCGGATACGGGCCAGCAAAGCGGATAGCGGCAAACTCTCCTCCTCGGTCGTTCGCCCCGCTGGCAGCAATCCTCGTCTGCTGCCATCTGCTCCCGTGAAACTGAAAACCCCGCCAGCATCGCGGAGATGCTGACGGGGCTTCGTGCTGTTGCCTCAACCCGGATGGCGGAGGCTCCCGCACTTAAGGAGGCAATCGCTGGCCGGCGATTTCGTTCCGCCCGCATCGGCTTTTTTTGCCCCGCCCGGTTCCGCGCCCTGCGCGCAACCATCGCTGGCGCTCGTGGTTATCTCGGCGAGACGCGAAGGAGGAGAGCATGAAGAAAACACTGGCAGTTCTGGCCACCGTCGCAGCCGTTGGCGTGACCGCGGTTGCGGCCCCTGCGCCTGCCGAGGCGCGCGGGCGCGGCATCGGCCCGGGCCTCGCATTCGGCCTCGCCGCCGGTGCGATCACCGCGGGTGCGGTCGCAGCGTCCCATCCGTACGGCTATTACGGCCCGCGCTACGGCTATTATGACGGCCCCGACTATTATTACGGGCCGGGCTCCTACGCCTATTACGGCGGCGGACCGTACTACCGGCGCCATCACCACTGGCGCCATTGGTAGCCACTCTCAAGCGAAAAGCCCGGAGCGATGCTCCGGGCTTTTTTCACGTGCATTGATCGGGACGTGAACTACGGCCAGAGCGAGGGCCGTTCGACCTTGCGGGCGTTCTCCAGGGTCGACACGAAATATTCTTCGCGCTCGCGCTTGAATTTTTCCTGCGTGGCACGGAAGGCGGCGACACGGGCTGCGATTTCATCGCGCTCACGAGCTTTGCGTTCTTCGTCTTCGGTCATGACCATCCCCTCGGGTTTACTTAACTCAAGCACTGCCGCCGCATCATCTTGAGTCGCATTGACACATCCATTGGGGCTCCTGAATGGGGCGTCAATGGG
The DNA here is from genome assembly GCF_014198295.1 of Bradyrhizobium sp. CIR18. Classification (NCBI taxonomy): domain Bacteria; kingdom Pseudomonadati; phylum Pseudomonadota; class Alphaproteobacteria; order Hyphomicrobiales; family Nitrobacteraceae; genus Bradyrhizobium; species Bradyrhizobium sp. CIR18. Next base: position 244,792 of record NZ_JACIHF010000001.1, read on the forward strand.
GAGGAGGCATTGCAGGATTGTGATATGCGAAGGTCGGAAGAAATTGCCGAGCGCTTCGCGTTGGCGCTTGATAAGAGCGTCAACAATCTTGCCGCTTGCGCATGATGCTGTCAGGCAAAGACGAATCGGGAGGCCGCGATTGATTGCATCGAATCTTCAGAGCGGCGTTGAGCGGCTCGGCGACATGATCGCCGAGGCGAGGGTCATCGTGCCGTTCACCGGCGCCGGCATCTCGACCGAATGCGGCATTCCCGACTTCCGCTCGCCGGGCGGAATTTGGACACGCAACCGTCCGATCCCGTTCGACGAATTCGTCGCGAGCCAGTCAGCGCGGGACGAATCCTGGCGCCGCCGTTTTGCGATGGAGGAGGTCTTCGCGGCGGCGAAACCCGGCCGCGGCCATCGGGCGCTCGCCTCGCTCTACCGTGCCGGCAAGGTTCCCGCCGTCATCACCCAGAACATCGACAATCTGCACCAGGCCTCCGGCTTCGCCGGCGAGGACGTAGTTGAACTTCACGGCAATACCACTTATGCGCGCTGCATTGGATGCGGGCAGGCCTATCCGCTCGATTGGGTGAGGCGTCGCTTCGACGACGACGGCCTCGCGCCTAATTGCACCGCGTGCGACGAGCCGGTGAAAACCGCCACGATCTCATTCGGCCAGATGATGCCCGATGATGAAATGCAGCGCGCCACCGCGCTCTCGCGAGCCTGCGACCTCTTCATTGCGATCGGTTCCTCGCTCGTGGTCTGGCCCGCGGCGGGCTTTCCGATGATGGCAAAGAACGCCGGTGCACGCCTGGTGATCATCAATCGCGAGGCGACCGAACAGGACGACATTGCCGATCTCGTCATCCATCACGACATCGGCGAAGCGCTCGGGCCCTTTGTCGCCAATTGAGGCATCAATTTGATTCGCGGCTGTGCAAGCTGTTCATAGGTTCCGGCGAATCTCTTTTTTGTCTATGCCTCGCAACCGGGAGTGTTATCTTTTGAGTCGAAAGATTCGCGTCGCGTCCAGTTGAGAAGGTTCTCGAAAGACGCGTGATTCGATGCCGCTGCTGAGGCGGGTCGCATGACAGTGTGGGGTCCGGGGTTATGGGGTCGTCGGACGGATTTGAGTCCAAGAAGCTCGGGGTTCCCGGGCAGGGGGCATCGCCCGGGCGGATTACGCCGGGCGAGCACGGCAGCGCCGGTCGCGAGAGCGGGCTCAGTCCGTTCAGCGGGCTCGGCGAGACCAGCGCCAATCTCGTCGAAGTCCACGGCGTCATCAAATGGTTCGACGCCTCCAAGGGCTATGGCTTCATCGTTCCCGACAATGGTTGGCCGGACGTGCTGCTGCACGTCACCGTGCTCAGGCGCGACGGCTTCCAGACCGCCTATGAGGGCGCCCGCATCGTCGTCGAGTGCATCCAGCGCGCCAAGGGTTACCAGGCGTTCCGCGTGGTCTCGATGGACGAGTCGACCGCGATCCATCCGGCGCAGATGCTGCCGCCGCGTACCCATGTCACCGTCACCGCGACCAGCGGGCTGGAACGGGCCCAGGTCAAATGGTTCAATCGGCTGCGCGGCTTCGGCTTCCTAACCTGCGGCGAGGGCACGCCCGACATCTTCGTGCACATGGAGACCTTGCGACGCTTCGGCATGACTGAGCTCAGGCCCGGCCAGTATGTCCTGGTCCGCTTCGGGCCCGGCTCGAAAGGCATGATGGCGGCCGAGATCCATCCCGAGACCGGATCGCCGGGATTGCAGTCGCACTAAGCGCGAGGAGACTCGCGCTCTAGCCTCCAAGTCCCTGCAAGCTTCAAATCGCCCAAGCTTCCACCTCCCGCAATCGTGAGCAGGGCCGCGTCGGCAGACCGGTGCGCCTCTGGCTTTTCCGGCGACCGCCGCGTAAGGACTGCTCCAGTCCCACGCCTCGAGTGCCCCCATGAATCCTGATCGTAAGGCTGTCTGGTCCGCTCTGAAGGGCTGGCTTGCCGCCGTCCTCGTTATCGCCGGCTGTGTCGTTGCCGGCGCGCCCACCGGCGCCGCCAGCTTCCAGCCGCTCGAGATCGTCACCAAGAACGGCGTGCAGGTGTTCTCGGTGGAAGTAGCCACGACCGAGGAGGAGAAGCAGACCGGCCTGATGTACCGCAAGGAGCTGGCGGACGGCAAAGGCATGCTGTTCGACTTCAATCCCGAGCAGGAGGTGTCGATGTGGATGAAGAACACCTATGTCTCGCTCGACATGATCTTCATCCGCGCCGACGGCCGCATCCTGCGCATCGCCGAGAATACCGAACCGATGTCGACAAAGATCATCTCGTCCCGGGGGCCCGCCAGGGCCGTGCTGGAGGTGGTGGCGGGAACGGCGCAGAAATACGGCATCCGCCCCGGCGACCGCGTCGGCCATCCGCTGTTCGGCAGCAAATAGGCGGGCAGGCGGGCGCCTCGGGGCTTGACGGCGTCTTGGAAGCCTTGCTGGCGCCTTGGGAAGCGTGTATCGACGGGGCTCGCCGGACATTCGGGGTATAGCGCAGCCTGGTAGCGCGGCAGTTTTGGGTACTGCAGGTCGTTGGTTCGAATCCAGCTGCCCCGACCAATTCTGGGGGGGAATCTCCTAGGCTTTTTCCCTGCGACCTCCGACGTGATCTGACAGGCAGGGCTTATGGCGTCCCCGCGATTTCCGCGCGATGTTTCAGGCCACTGCGCCCTCGCGGATCGGGACAGAATTGCCGACGCCGGATCGAACCTTTGGCTGTCGCCATAGACATAAGTGTGTTGGGGATTTCAGCGCCCAATGTCTAAACGGACGCCGCCAAGCGATGATATTCCGCTTGCGCGGCGTTGCGCTTTTCAGGTGTCGCCTTTTCGGATCCGACCCATCAGCTCGAGGCGTACCAGCCGAGCGGAAACGGCAGCAGGGGCCAAATCCCGTGGTTGTCGTTGGCGGCTTTCGGCAGCTCATGCCCTGGCATCCTTGCGATTGGCGCAGGAGGCGTCGATCGCAGCGCCAGGCGCAGACGTTCACACTGCAAATTCATTGTGGTCGCCCTGACGAGATTCTCGAAATTTCAATTCACAAAATTGGACGTCAGCTCAATCAAATCGCCACGCGCCCAAGATGGCGCGGTCATTCTCAAATCGCGCGCGTATTGTAGATAAATCGGCGCCGGCTTTCAACCGATCCCGGCCCCAGGCCGCGCGAAGTAAGGTTGACTGGTTAGGTTAAGGATGAGCGCTTGTTGCGGCCGCTTCGGCGATCGTTATCAGATCGATTCCGGCTCGCGACGGGCTGCCTGCAAGTCGTGCTCACACAAGGTCACGGTTCGTCGCAGCGCGCATATCTGTGAGTTCTGCGTCATGTCTTTCGATCGCAACTTCAAAACCGCCGGTCCGCAATCGAGCTGGAGCGAGATCTGGCACCTCTGGACCGTGATCGTGCCCCGTCGCTCGATCAACGGGCAGCTCGTGGTCGGCAAGGTCTGGCGCCGCCATGACGGCCGCGACTGGATCTACAAGAAATTCACCGAGTTCGATGGCGAAGAAGCCGCCTGAAGCGCGACGAGCTCGGAATGAACCATCATCGCGCCTTGGGCTTTTGCTGAGGCCGTCGATCTCGGCCATGGCGGTTGAAGGTCGCGCTTCAACCGCCAGGCGTTCCCGAATCAGGCCGCTTTCGCCGGGGCTGCCGCCGGCTTGGGCGGCGGTGGCTTCAGCGGCTTGTCCTGCTTCTTCGACCACGAGATGTAATAGGCCACCGTCGTCATGATCGCGATGCCGGCAACGCTGACGAAGATCTGTGCGAGCAGCGAGCCCGAGCTCATCGACAGCTCGAAATGGCCGACGAAGGACAGGAACACGCCGACGCAGAACACGGCGAGCGACTGCTGGCCGCAGACAATCAGGGGATCGAACACCTTCCATTCCAGCCCCGGCCATTCCTTCGGCACGAAGCGGATCACCAGGATCACGATCACGACGAAGTGGATGAAGCGGTAGGGCGCAAGGTTGGTCTTGTCGTTCGGGTTGAAGGCCGAGAACAGCCACTCCGGGAACATGCCGCCGAACGTGGGGAAGCGGCCGGCCATGGTCATGACCAGCGCGAACAGGAGATAGCCGAGACAGAGATAGAGCGTGATCGGCGCGTTGATCAGCGTCATCGAGCGCCGCGCGCCGCCCATCGCGCACCAGGCGCCGAACACGAACAGCACCTGCCAGCAATATGGGTTGAAGTACCACTGGCCGGCCGGATAGGCGTTCAGATTCCAGCCGAAGTGACGCGCCGCCAGCCACAGCACGATCGCCAGCACCATCGTCAAATCGGGCTTGCGCAGCATGAACCACAGCACCGGCGGGAACAGGCCCATCAGCACGATGTAGAGCGGCAGCACGTCGAGATTGAGCGGCTTGAAGCGCAGGAACAGGCCCTGGCGCAGCGTCTCGGTGGCGTTGTCGACCAGGCCGGCGACGTTGAACTCGTTGATCATCTCGCTATCGCCGAAGCGCAGCGCCAGATAGCTGATCGAGGCGATATAGATCACGAACAGGATGATGTGGGCGACGTAGAGCTGCCAGACCCGCTTGGTCAGCCGGGTGGCGCCGACCAGGAAGCCGCGCTCCAGCATCATCCGCGCATAGACGAACGAGGCGGTATAGCCGGAGATGAACACGAACAAGTCGGCGGCGTCGGAAAAGCCGTAATTGCGCGTCGTGACCCAGTTCACGACATTGTCGGGGATGTGGTCGAGGAAGATCGCCCAGTTCGCGACCCCGCGAAACAGGTCGAGCCTGAGGTCACGGCCTTTTTCAGGGAGCGTGGCGTTGATGTTCAGGAAGGCCATGCGACGGGAGCTTTCGGGAGGGGCGGTTACGCTGATGTCGTCGAAGCAGTGCCGCCGGGCGGGCCCCCAGCGCGAAAGGTGGGTACGCAATTGTCACGGTGCAGCATAATGACTATACCGGTGGTGAAGGGTGCCCGGGCCGGAATCACCGATCAGTTCCCAATCGGTGTCTGTATACTATCCCTGAGGTTTCCACCAACTGCTACCGTGACGCATCGAAATCGAACGAAAAGACGAAGAGGCCGGACCGCCAATGACCGCACGCATTTTCAAGCCCGCCAAGAACGCGATGCAATCCGGCCGGTCCAAGACGAAGGAATGGCAGCTCGACTACGAGCCGGAGCAGCCCCGCGCGGTCGAGCCGCTGATGGGCTGGACCTCGTCGGGCGACATGAAGCAGCAGATCACGCTACGCTTCCACAGCAAGGAAGAGGCGGTCGCCTATTGCGAGCGCAAGGGCATCGCCTACCAGGTGATCGAACCGCAGGATTCAATCCGCCGCCCAGTCGCCTATGCCGACAACTTCTCGTTCCGTCGCGGCGAGCCCTGGACGCATTGAGAAGGCGGCTGCTTCGACTTCAAACGACTTGATGTTCTCGTCATGCCCGGGCTCGTCCCGCCTGCGCGGCCGAAGCCGCTTCGGCGAGGCAGAGGCCCGGGCATCCACGTTTTGGGTGGGCGTGAACGAACGTGGATCGCCGGGTCAACCCGGCCATGACGGTCGTGGGAGGCATTCCTCCCGAACGCGATAGCGTCGCGCCCCGGGGTTCGGACCCTTGGCACCAATTCCGCCACGTGCTTCGCTGGTCCTGACATCGGGACCACGACGGGGTGGGCTATGGCGGGGCGTGACCAGCTCGACGGCGTCGATCTGAAGATATTATCCGAGCTGCAGCAGGACGGGCGTATCCGCAACAACGAGCTGGCGCTGCGCGTCGGCGTGTCCGCGCCCAACTGCCTGCGGCGGCTGAAATCGCTGTTCAGCCGCGGCGTGATCCGGGCGGTGCGGGCCGTCATCGACGAGCGGCGGCTCGGGTATGAGGTGATCTCGTTCGTCTCGATCCAGCTCGGCAGCCAGGCCCAGCCGGTGCTGGAGGCGTTCGAGAGCTCGATCGCTGCGATCCCGCGCATCCAGCAGTGCTGGCGGATTTCGGGCGACACCGACTATCTCCTGAGATGCGTGGCGCCGAGCGTCGAGAGCATGCGCCAGCAGCTGCTGCATTTCGCGGCAATGCCTGACGTGAAGAACGTCCGCAGCTTTCCGGTGTTGGGCGTCGCGAAGGATGTGCCGCTGCCTCTGCAGGACGTCGCGGCGGTATCGGCGGGATAGGGGAACGTTCCAGGCCGCCGTTACTCCAAGATCGCGAAAAATCGGACGGCGCTACGCGTCGTCGACGTCAGCACTATAATGCTGATTAACTCACATAACTGTGACATGTGATTTCGGAAGTCCTGCGATGCGCTGAGACGTGATTGCCGGTCTCGGTGCGCCGCCTAGATGCAAGGGGTGAACCTCAGCCTGCGTCGCATCCTGAGGACTCTTTTGTGGGACCCTGAAGCTGGAAAAGACACCATGACCTCGACCTCGAAGACGATTGTCGCATCCGCTGCGACGCTGTTTGCATCGGCGTTTCTCATGATGACCGCACCCGCCGCGCAGGCGGAAGAGTACTGCATCACCAACGGCGCCCAGGCCGCTCATGGTTGCGGCTATCCGACGATGGAAGCCTGCCGGGCTGCGGCGGGCGGGATCGGGGGCACCTGCTCGCAGAGCGGCGGCGCGAAGACCTCGAACGACGCGCTGGCCTATCAGCCGAAGCAGTCGCGCACCAAGCTTCGCCCGGGCGCGCAGACCAACTCGAATTAACGCCTGAAGACGGGTTTCGAGACTGCGGCCTCCGAGAATTCATCTCGGAGGCCGCAAATTCATGACAGTGATGCGACAGCGGGCGTGTCTCAGCGATACCGGCCGCGAAACTCGCGCGGCGAGGCACCGGTCCAGGTGCGGAACGCGCGGGAAAAGCTCTTCTCGTTGCGGAAGCCCGCGATCTCGGCGATGCGCTTGATCGGCGTGCGGCCTCGCATCAGCTCCTGTTTTGCCAGTTCGAATTTTGCCTCTTCCTTGAGGTCGCGCAACGAGGTGGCCTCCTCGCGCAGGCGCCGATGCATGGTGCGGGTGGAGAGCGCAAGCTCGCTCGCGACGTCCTCGGCACCGAGACTGCGTCCGCGCGCATTGCGGAGCACGCGGCGGACACGCTCAACCAGCAGCCGGTCGCGCCGATAGGGCAGCACGGTCAGCCTGAGCGCGCCCTTGAGCATGTTGTCGAGATCGGCGGCGCTGCGCGTCAGCGGCAGCGAGAGATAATGCTTGTCGAAGATGATAGCGGCGCGGTCCGCATCGAAGCGGACGGTCCGGCAAAAGATGGTCGGATAGACCGAGACATGGCCGGGCTCCGCGTACGGGAACTCCGCCGCGCGGAGCGCGATCTGGGAATCGACGGCCCAGCAGGAGAAGCCGAGCACGTAGCGGAGCAGGGTGACCAGGCAGAATTCACGCAGCGGCCCGAGATCGCGCAGCTCCCGGATGGAGACCACGGCGGTCTCCTCACTGAGCTCGAGATCGAGCAGCACGTCCTCGGTGAGCAGGCGGTGATGCCGGCACCACCGCTTGAGCGCCACCTCCAGCGTAGGCGCTGTGATCGAGGCGCGGCACAGCATGCCGTAGGTGCCAAAGGGCAAGCGGCGCGAGAACCAGCCGAGCGCCTCGTCGTCGAGCTCGCGCATGGCATGGCCCGCCAGGGCCTCGAACTGGGCGGCCGTGACCCGCCCGTCCGGAGAATTGACAAGGTCTGGCGCTACCTGACCCCGCTGCAACGCCTCGGCCGGATCCCGTCCGTATCGCGCATAGGCGGCAACCACGCCCCGCACGAAGGCGGCGGGGGTGACGGCGCGGCGCGGGATCGCGGTTGCGGCTTGAAAGGGCATTGCGAACCTTTGGGAATTCCCTCGGGAAAATCCTCGCCAAGTTTGGCGGAAAATGCAACCTTTTCGACCGCAAGAGGGCCCTGACCCCGCTAGGTTCGGTCCCCAAATACGGAGGAATCGCCTTGAACATCCCGAGCATCGACTTCGATCTGGGCGAAGACGTCGGCATGTTGCGCGACACGCTTCGCGCCTTCGTGGAGGCCGAGATCACCCCGCGCGCGGCCGACATCGAGAAGGCCAATCTGTTCCCCGCAGACCTCTGGAAGCGCTTCGGCGACCTTGGCCTGCTCGGCATGACCGCGCCGGAGCAATATGGCGGCTCGAACATGGGCTATCTCGCCCACATCGTCGCCATGGAGGAGATTTCGCGCGGCTCCGCTGCCGTGGGGCTGTCCTACGGCGCCCATTCCAACCTCTGCGTCAACCAGATCCGCCGCAACGGCAATGACGCGCAGCGCCAGCGCTATTTGCCGAAGCTGATCTCCGGCGACTATGTCGGCGCGCTCGCGATGTCCGAGCCGGGCGCCGGCTCCGACGTGGTCTCGATGAAGCTGCGCGCCGACAAGCGCGGCGACCGCTACGTCCTCAACGGCTCGAAGATGTGGATCACCAATGGCGGCGACGCCGACGTGCTGGTGGTTTACGCCAAGACCGATCCGGAGGCCGGCCCGCGCGGCATGACGGCTTTCCTCGTCGAGAAGGGCTTCAAGGGTTTCACCCACGGCCAGCATCTCGACAAGCTCGGCATGCGCGGCTCCAACACCTATCCCTTGTTCTTCGACGATTGCGAGGTGCCGGAGGAGAATGTGATGGGCAAGGTGGGTGAGGGGGTCAAGGTGCTGATGTCCGGCCTCGACTATGAGCGCGCGGTGCTGTCGGGCGGCCCGCTCGGGATCATGGCGGCGTGCATGGACGCGGTCGTGCCCTATATGCACGAGCGCAAGCAGTTCGGCCAGCCGATCGGCGATTTCCAACTGATGCAGGGCAAGCTCGCCGACATGTACGCGACCTGGCAGGCCACGCGCGCCTATGTCTATGCGGTGGGACGCGCTTGCGACCGCGCCGACCACGCCCGCAGCTTGCGCAAGGATGCGGCCGCGGCGATCCTCTATTCCGCGGAGAAGGCAACGTGGATGGCCGGCGAGGCGATCCAGGCGCTCGGCGGCGTCGGCTATACCAGCGAATTCCCTGTGGGGCGTCTGTGGCGCGACGCCAAGCTGTACGAGATCGGCGCGGGGACGTCCGAAGTTCGCCGCATGCTGATCGGCCGCGAACTGATGTCCGAGACGGCTTAAAAACCTTCACTCATTGGAATCAACATGCCGCTCCATTCCAGCATCGATCCGTCTTCATCCGACTTTGCGCGCAATTCCGAGGCGATGCGCACCCTGGTCGCGGACTTGCGTGAAAAGCTCAGCCAGGTCGCCGGCGGTGGCGGCGAGGTCTCGCGCAACCGCCACACCTCGCGCGGCAAGATGCTGGCACGCGAGCGCGTCGACCTGCTGGTCGATCCCGGCACCTCGTTCCTGGAGCTGTCACCGCTCGCGGCCTACGGCCTCTATGGCGGCGATGTGCATTCGGCGAGCGTCGTGACGGGCGTGGGGCGCATTTCGGGGCGCGAATGCATGATCGTCGCCAACGACGCCACGATCAAGGGTGGCACCTATTACCCCATGACCGTGAAGAAGCATCTGCGTGCGCAGGACGTGGCGCGGCAGAACAATCTGCCCTGCGTCTACATGGTCGATTCCGGCGGCGCCTTCCTGCCGCTGCAGGATGAGATCTTCCCGGACGAGCGGCATTTCGGCCGCATCTTCTACAACCAGGCGCAGATGTCCTCCCAGGGCATCCCGCAGATCGCGATCGTGATGGGCTCGTGCACCGCCGGCGGCGCCTATGTCCCCGCGATGTCGGACGAGAGCATCATCGTGCGCAATCAAGGCACCATCTTCCTCGGCGGCCCGCCGCTGGTGAAGGCCGCGACCGGCGAGGTCGTCAGCGCCGAGGAGCTCGGCGGCGCCGACGTGCATTCGCGCCAGTCGGGCGTCACGGATCACTACGCCCAGAACGATGCCCATGCGATCCGCATCGCGCGGCGTATCGTCGGCACGCTGAAGCCGTCGGTGCGGCCGAACCTCAATATGCATCCGGCGCGTGAGCCGCTGTTTGCTGCGGAGGAGATTTACGGCGTGGTGCCGGTCGACGGCAGAAAGCCGTTCGACGTGCGCGACATCATCGCCCGCGTCGTGGATGGCTCCGAGTTCGACGAGTTCAAGAAACTCTACGGCACGACGCTGGTGTGCGGCTTTGCCCATATCTGGGGCTATCCGGTCGGCATCATCGCCAACAACGGCATTCTCTTCAGTGAGAGTTCCCTGAAAGGCGCCCATTTCATCGAGCTGTGCTGCCAGCGCGGCATTCCGCTGGTGTTCCTGCAGAACATCACCGGCTTCATGGTCGGCAAGAAGTACGAGGCCGGCGGCATCGCGCGCGATGGCGCCAAGCTGGTGACCGCGGTTGCGACCGCATCGGTGCCGAAATTCACCGTGGTGATCGGCGGCTCCTACGGCGCCGGCAATTACGGCATGTGCGGCCGGGCGTACTCACCGCGCTTCCTCTGGATGTGGCCGAACGCGCGCATCTCGGTGATGGGCGGCGAGCAGGCCTCGATGGTGCTGAGCCAGGTCCGCCGCGACAATATCGAGGCCAAGGGCGATAGCTGGTCCAGGGAAGAGGAAGACAAATTCCGCGAGCCCATCCGCGCGCAATATGAGAGCCAGGGGCACCCATATTATGCCACGGCGCGGCTGTGGGACGACGGCGTGATCGACCCGGCCGATACCCGCCTCGTGCTCGGCCTTGGCCTCTCGGCGGCGTCGAATGCGCCGATCGAGCCGACGAAATTTGGCCTGTTCAGGATGTGATGCGATGGACCGCTCAAAGCTCTACCGCCGTTTTCGCACCCTCCTGATCGCCAACCGCGGCGAGATCGCCTGCCGCGTCATCCGCACCGCGCGCGCCATGGGGCTGCGCACGGTCGCGGTCTATTCCGAGGCCGATCGCGATGCGATGCATGTCGCGCTTGCGGATGAAGCCGTGCTGCTCGGGCCGGCGCGGGCCCGCGACAGCTATCTCAATGTCGAGCGGCTGATCGAGGCCGCGCGCAAGACCGGCGCCGAAGCCGTGCATCCCGGCTATGGCTTCCTGTCGGAGAATGCCGAATTCGCACGGGCCTGCTTCGATGCAGGACTGGTCTTCGTCGGCCCGACCGCCGGGATGATGACGGCGATGGGCTCGAAGTCCGGCTCGAAAGAGCTGATGGAGAAGGCCGGCGTGCCGCTGGTGCCGGGCTATCACGGCGAGGCCCAGGACGAGGCGACGCTTTCGAAGGCGGCCGACAAGATCGGCTTTCCCATCCTGGTGAAGGCCTCCGCCGGCGGCGGCGGCCGCGGCATGCGGATCGTGCGCTCGGCCGATGAGCTTGCGCCCGCGATCGTCAGCGCCAAGCGAGAGGCCAAGGCCGCGTTCGGCGACGACCGCATGCTGATCGAGAAATATGTCGACAATCCCCGGCATATCGAGGTGCAGATCATCGGCGACAGCCACGGCAATCTGCTCTCGCTGTTCGAGCGCGAATGCACGTTGCAGCGCCGGCACCAGAAGGTGATCGAGGAGGCGCCGTCGCCGACGCTCAATCCAGCGCAGCGCGAGGCGGTCTGCGCCGCCGCGCGAAAGGCCGCAGGCGCGGTGAACTATGTCGGTGCCGGCACCATCGAGTTCGTCTCCGACGGCAAGGACGTTTTCTTCATCGAGATGAACACGCGTCTGCAGGTCGAGCATCCCGTGACCGAGCTGATATCAGGCGTCGATCTCGTCGAATGGCAGCTGCGCGTTGCCTTCGGCGAGGCGCTGCCCTTGAGGCAGGACGAGATCAAGCTCAACGGCCACGCGGTCGAGGCGCGCGTCTACGCGGAAAATCCGACCAAGAACTTCATGCCGTCGGTCGGCAGGATCTCGACCTGGCGGCTGCCCGCGGAGACCGGTGGCCTGCGCATCGACGCCGGCTACCGCGAAGGCGATAGCGTCTCGCCTTACTATGACGCCATGCTCGCCAAAATGATCGCGTGGGCGCCAACGCGGGATGTCGCGATCGAACGGCTGAACCGCGGGCTGGAAGAGTCCGATGTCCGCGGCATCGTCACCAACATCCCGTTCCTGTCGGCGCTGATGACGCATCCGAAGGTACGGACGAATGCGATCGACACCGGCTTCATCGAGCGTGAGCTGGCGGTGCTGACACAGGCCGCGCCGGCGCCGGGTGAGCTCGAGCTGTGCGCCGCGGTGGCCGCTATTATCAGCGACGAACGACAGGCGGCACAGGCGGAGGCGAATTCGCCCTGGCGGACCTTTGGCTGGCAGCCGGTCGGCCGCCGCCAGCGCAGCTTTGCTTTTCGCGTCGGTCACGGCCCCGAGCAGAAGATCGTGCTGAACTACGGCAGCGGTCCGTCGACGCTGATCATCGGCGAACGCGAATTGGCATTTGCGATCGCGCTGCGCGACGGCGGCTTCGACCTGACGCTTGACGGCGTCAAGTCGTCGGTCGCCGCGGTCGTCGCCGGCCATGAGCTTTACCTGCGCACGCGCAACGGCCGCTTCGACCTGCATTGGGTCGATCCGTTCGGCGGCGAGAGCGAGGAGCATATCGGCGAGGACAAGATCGCAGCGCCGCTGCCGGGCACCGTCGTCGCCGTGCTGGCCGAGGAGGGGGCCAAGCTCGAGAAGGGCGCGCCGATCCTGACGCTGGAAGTGATGAAGATGGAGCAGACGCTGCGCGCGCCCTATGCCGGCGTCTTGAAGTCCATCAAGTGCAAGGTCGGCGACATCGTGCAGGAGGGCGTCGAGCTCGCGGTGGTCGAACCTGCGGGAGAGTGACATGAGCGACCCCGTCCGCATCATCGAAATGGGGCCGCGCGACGGCCTCCAGAACGAGAAGACACCCGTCAGCGTCGAAGCCCGTATCGCCTTCGTCGAGGCGCTGGTCGCGGCCGGCCTCGATACGGTCGAGGTCGGGGCGTTCGTCTCGCCCAAGGCGATCCCGCAAATGGCGAGCTCGGATGCCGTGCTGCGCGGCGTGAACCACATCAAGGGCGCCGAATTCCACGTGCTGGTGCCCAACGAGAAGGGCTATGACGCAGCGCGCGCCGCGGGCGCGAGAGTGGTCTCGGTGTTCGCCGCGGCCTCCGAGGGATTTTCTCGCGCCAACATCAATTGCACGGTCGCCGAGTCCATCGATCGGTTCAAGCCGGTGCTGGCTCGTGCCAAGGCTGATGGCGTCAAGGTGCGCGGCTATATCTCCTGCGTGCTCGGCTGTCCGTTCGACGGTGAAATCAAACCGAAGGCCGTCGCCGATCTCGCCAAGACGCTGTGGGATCTCGGCTGCTACGAGGTCTCCCTCGGCGACACCATCGGCGTCGGCACGCCTGATAAGGCCAAGGCGATGCTGCGCGCGGTTGCCGCCAACATTCCCGCCGCCAATCTCGCAATGCATTTCCACGACACCTACGGACAGGCGCTCGCCAATCTCTATGCCGGCCTGGAGGAGGGCGTCCGCGTCATCGACGCTGCCGCCGGCGGCCTCGGCGGCTGCCCCTACGCGCCGGGTGCGACCGGCAATGTCGCGACCGAGGACGTCGTCTACATGCTCGAGGGCATGGGCGTCAGGACCGGCATCGACATGGACAAGCTGCTGGCCGCGACGAACGAGATGAGCCGCGTGCTGGGCAAGCCGCCGATGAGCCGGGTGGCGTCCGCGCTGAATGCGAAGAGGAAGCGGGCGGCGACGTAGGTCTGCGCCATGGTAAGCGCAGGTGCCGTAGGGTGGGCAAAGGCGCGTAGCGCCGTGCCCACCATCTTTTTATGATCGAGACAGGTGGTGGGCACGCTTCCGCCTTCGCTCTTCGAGCTACGGCGGACAAGTCGCTTTGCCCACCCTACGAGACCTGCTTTCAGGCCGCCTTCAGGCCCACATCCGGCAGGCGCGGCCGGCTCTTCAGTGCCTTGGCCATCATGGCCTCGACCTCGGCCTTCTCCTGCGGCAGCAGCGCGAGGCGCGGCGGGCGGGTCAGCGCGGTGCCGCGGCCCATGATGTGCTCGCACAGCTTGATGCACTGGACGAGGTCGGGGCGCGCATCGAGGTGCAGCAGCGGCATGAACCATTCGTAGATCGGCATCGCCTCGGCGAAACGCCCGGCCTTGGCCAAGCGAAACAGCGTCTCGCCCTCGCGCGGGAAGGCGTTCGACATGCCGGAGACCCAGCCCACGGCGCCCATGGCGATGCTCTCGACGATGACGTCGTCGAGGCCTGCGAACAGCACGAAGCGGTCGCCCACCATGTTCCTGGTGTCGATGAAGCGCCGGGTGTCGCCGGAGGAATCCTTGAAGCACACCACGGTCTCGACGTCAGCGAGCGAAGCCAGGATGTCAGGCGTCACGTCGTTCTTGTAGATCGGCGGATTGTTGTAGAGCATCACGGGAAGGTCGGTCGCGGAGGCGACGGCGCGGAAATGCGCGGCGGTCTCGTGCGGCTTGGACGAATAGACCAGCGCCGGCATCACCATCACGCCGTCGATGCCGACGCGCGCGGCTTCCTTCGCCGTCTCGACCGCAAACGCCGTGGTGAATTCGGCGATGCCGCACAATACGGGCACGCGGCCGGCAGCGACCGACTTCGCCGTCTCCATGATCGCGACCTTCTCCTTGCGCTCCAGCGAGGTGTTCTCGCCGACCGAGCCGCAGACGATCAGGCCCGAGACGCCGTCGCGGATCAGACCGTCCATCACCTTCGCGGTTGCGTCGATGTCGAGCGAAAGATCGTCATGGAATTGGGTGGTGACGGCCGGGAAGACGCCTTCCCAGGAAACGCGGCGGCTCATTGATTTGACTCCAAGTAAGATTGCCGGCGGGGGGCTGGATCCGCCGGGCGTGGTGAAGAGGATGGCGGGTGGGATCAGAGCGTCGCGCCGACCTTGCGCAGCTCGGCGAGAATCGGTGCCTTGGGCAGCCAGATCTTGTCGAATTCGGCGATGACGGCCTCGGTGTCGCCCGCCGGGACCTGGCGGATCGGGATCGGCGCGTTCTTGAAGTTCTCGATCAGCGCTGGCTCGTTGCCGGCGAGTTCGTCGATCTGCGCATCCAGAGTCGCCTTGACAGTCTTGGTGATCAGCTCGCGGTCGGCAGCGGGGAGCGACTGCCAGACCCGGCCGGAAACGACGGCCGCCATCGGCATGAAGACGGCATTCATCTGCAGGATCACCTTCGACACCTTGTCGAAACGCTGGTTCCAGGAGAATTCGAGATCGGCCTCGAGGCCGTCGACCTGGCCGTTGGCCATCGCGTCGAACACCTGCGGCGTCGGGATCGGTGTCGGCGCTGCGCCGAGGGACGAATAGAAATCACGATAGACCGGCGTCGGGTTGATGCGCAGCTTCATGCCCTTGATGTCGGCGAGCGTCGTCAAATCCTTCGATGAGAACACCGCGCGCATGCCGGTGATGCCCCAGCCGAGGCCGATGGTGCCGGTCTCCTGCGGCAGCACCTCGAACAGCTTCACGGCCGCCGGATGCCGCACAAATTTCGCCACCGCCGGCGTCGAGCGCACGATGTAGGGCGCGTTGATCGCGGCGATGTGCGGCACGCGCGAGCCGAGCTCGGCGGCCTGGATGAAGCCCATGTCGAGCGCGCCGGATTGCAATTGCTGCATCATCGCGGGCTCGTTGCCGAGCTGGCCGGAGTGGAAGACGGTCAAGGTCAGGCGGCCGTTGGTTGCGGCCTTGAGATCGTCACCGAATTTGAGCGCGGCCTTGTTCCAGGAATGGCCGTTCGGAGTAATCAGGCCGAGGCGGAATTCCTTGGCCTGGGCGAGCGCCAGCGACGGCGCAAACACCGATGCGGCGGCACTGGCGGCGAGAAAGCGGCGGCGTGTAAGCGGCATGGTCGGGCTTCCTTTTGAACGGGACTATTTGATGAGGATCAGCGAGAGCGACGGATAGAGCGAGAGCAGCACCAGCAGGACGCAGGAGATGACGAAGAAGGGCAGCGTCACCATGAACATCTTGCCGGGCTTGGCGCCGGTGACGGCGGCCGCGACGAAGAAGCAGAGCCCGACCGGCGGCGACAGCAGGCCGAGCACGAGATTGATCACCACCACGACGCCGAAATGCCGGGGATCGATGTGATAGACCTCGGTTGCAACAGGCAGCAGGATTGGCACCGTCATGATCAGGCCGGGAATGCCGTCGATGACAGTGCCGATCACCAGCAGGATGACGTTGCAGATCAGCATGAAGCTGACCGGGTCCTTGGCGGCCGTCTGGATCCAGGCAGCCGTCTCCTGCGGCACCTTGCCGAAGATCAGGACCCAGGAGAACACCGCGGCGGCCGCGACCAGGAACAGCACGATCGCCGAATAGATCGCGCTGCGCAGCATCATCTGCGGCAGCTGCGAGAACTCGAACTCCCGGGTCCAGTATTTTCCGACGAGTGCGGCGGCCACAGCGCCGACCGCGGCGGACTCCGTCGCATTGGCGAGGCCGCTCAGAATCGTGCCGACGATGACGACGGGGATCAGCAGCGTCGGCGACGTCCGCAGGATCGTCATGACGCGCTGGCGCGGCGTCTGATAATCCGCGCGCGGATAATTGTAGACATAGCCCATCAAGGCGATGACGAGGCAGAACATCACGGTGAGGATGACGCCCGGCACGATGCCTGCGATCAGCATGTCGCTGACCGAGACCCGCGCGAGCACGCTGTAGACCACGAACATCACCGAGGGCGGGATGATGGGGCCGAGCATGCCGCCATAAGCGGTCAGCCCCGCCGCAAACGTCTTGTCGTAACCCTTCTTCTCCATCTCCGGCACCATGATCTGGGCCATGATCGCGACCTGCGCGGTCGCCGATCCCAGGATCGAGGAGATGAACATGTTGGCGAGGATGTTGACGTAGGCGAGCCCGCCTTTGAGCGAGCCGACGAAGGCCATCGCCATGTCGACGATGCGCCGTGTGATGCCGCCGCCATTCATGATCTCGCCGATCAGGATGAAGAGGGGAATCGCGATCAGGCCGTAGCTGTCGACGCCGCCGAACAGCTGCAGCGGATAGGACTGGAACAGCACGGGATTGCCGGATGCCGCAATGTAGACGAGGCCGGCGAGGCACAGGCAGAGGCCGATCGGCACGCCGACCAGCATGAAAACCATAAAGGCCGCCGACGTGATCATCAGTTGACCCCGTCGAGCTCGGAGAGCTGGAAGCCCTTTGGCGGCATACGCGGCACCAGCCCGAGATCTTCCAGCAAATTGGCGAGGCCGTGAACGGTCATCGACACCGCGAAGATCGGCAGCGTCAGGTAGAGCACCCAGGTCGGCCAGTTCAGCGTCTGGGTGTGCTCGGTGTACAGGAAGTTGAAGGTTTCGGCCGCGAGCTTGCGCCCGTCGAAGCCGGCGCGGGCAAGGCCGATCGGATCCATCCAGAGCACACAGGTGACGATCAGGGCGGCGCCGAACACGACGACGAGGCCGGTCGAGATCACCTTCGCGATCTTCTGGTGTCGCCCCGAAAGACGCTCCGTCAGCATGGTGACCGCGAAGTCGAGCCGCAGCCGCGTCATCGCGGAGGCACCGATGAAGGTCAGCCAGACCACGCAATAAACAGCGGATTCGTCGATCCAGTAGATCGGAAAGCGCGCGTAGCGAGTGACGACGTTCACCAGGATCAGGCCGGTCAGCACGTACATCAGGCCCATCAGCGCAAGGCGCTCCACGGCGAGCAGGGCGCTGGAGGCGCGAATGACCATCCGTCGAACGCTGAACGCGCGGTTGGCCGGGATCGTCTGCTCGATCATGAAAGAGGCCCCACACCCCAAAAATTGTCGTGCTATCGACAAATGTATAATTTATACAATTTGAGTGTCAAACGGAGATTGCGGTCATTTCGGCGGCAGGCCGCGCTTTTGCTGGTCACGCTGCTTTGTGGGACGCCCGGCTTTTGCTGGAGCGCCCGACATGCAAGAGAGAGACCGCTTCGGCCGGACGGGAAGGACAACAGAAGGTCAGATGAAACAGCCTCTGAAGCATCGCACCCTGTCGGCCGCGATCGTCGACCAGCTCAGGCAGGCGATCCTCGACGGCACCTATCCGGCCGGGTCGCAGTTGCGGCAGGATGCGCTCGGCGAGGCCTATGGCGTCAGCCGCATTCCGGTTCGCGAGGCGCTGTTCCAGCTCGAGGCCGAGGGACTGGTGCGGATCGTGCCGCAGAAGGGCGCCATCGTCTCGGAGCTGTCTCTGGACGAGATCAACGACGTGTTCGATCTGCGTTGCATCCTGGAGCCGCGGCTGCTGGCGCAGTCGGCGCCGCGTTTCTGCGCTGACGATTTCGACGGGCTCGACGACATCCACAAGCGCTTCGAGAAGGCGATCAAGGCGAAGAACGTCAGCGAATGGGGACAGCTCAACGCCGACTTCCACATGGCGCTGTATGTCCACGCCCCGCAGCCGCGCACGCGGGCGATCGTGCTGTCGCTGCTCCAGACCAGCGACCGCTACACGCGTCTCCAGCTCTCCAACACCAAAGCGATGGGGACAGCCGAAAGGGAGCACGCCCATATGATCGCGCTCTGCCGCGCACAGAGGGTCGAGGAGGCCTGCCGCTTCCTGGAACGGCATATCGAAGCCGTGCGCAAGGATCTGTTGCAGGTGGTGGCTGGCAGCGTGGTCGCGCCGAAGGCGCGGCGGAAAGAGAAATCGTAGGGTGGGCAAGAGGCGCGTAGCGCCGTGCCCACCATCTCTCAGTGAACGCGACAGGTGGTGGGCACGCTTCGCTTTGCCCACCCTACGGCAGCCGTGATCGCCGCTACCTGCTCCCGTCCGGCCCCATCACCAGATCCGGCAGCCCGGTCGAAATCGCCGGGAAGAAGCACAGCAGCAGCACTGCCAGCATCATCAGCAGCACGAACGGCAGCGTGCCCCAGATCACTTCGCGCAAGGGAATGTCCGGCGCGACGTTGCGGATGACGAAGATGTTGAGGCCGACGGGTGGATGGATCAGCCCCATCTCCATCACGATGGTCATGACCACGCCGAACCAGATGATGTCGAAATTGGCGGCGCGGAGCGGTGGCAGGATGATCGGCGCGGTCATCAGGATGATCGAGACCGGCGGCAGGAAGAAGCCGAGCACGACCACCATGACGAGGATCGCGAACAGCAGCTCCCAGCGCGGCAGGTGCATCGCAACGATGGATTCGGCGACCGATTGCGAGATGTGCAGATAGCTCATCACGTAGGAATAGAGCAGCGACATGCCGATGATCATCATCAGCATGGTCGATTCCCGGATCGTCGACTTCATGATGGGCGCAAGGTCGCTCGGCCGCCACACGCTGTAGATCGCCGCGATCAGCGCCAGCGCCAGCAGGCCGCCGAGGCCGGCGGTCTCTGACGGCGTGGCGTAGCCGCCATAGAGCGCGATCATGACGCCGGTGAGCAGCAGCACGAACGGGATCACACGCGGCAGCACGCTGAAGCGTTCGGCGAGCGTGTATTCGTCGCGGGCGAGAATCGCAGCTTCCGGGCCACCGTTCTTGTAGATCGCTTCTGCGGCGGCGTATTCCTGACGGAAGCGGATCACGGCGTAGGCGCCGAACAGCGAGACCAGCAGCAGGCCCGGTCCGATGCCGGCGAGGAAGAGCCGTCCGAGCGATTTCTCGGCGGCGACCGCGAACAGGATCATGGTGATCGAGGGCGGCAGCAGGATGCCGAGCGTGCCGCCGGCAGCGATGATGCCTGCGGCAAAGCCGCCGGAATAGCCGCGCTTGCGCATCTCCGGAATGCCGGCCGAGCCGATCGCCGAGCAGGTCGCAGGCGAGGAGCCCGCCATCGCCGCGAACAACGCGCAGGCGAACACGTTGGCGACGCCGAGCCCGCCGGGCACGCGATGCAGCCAGGCATGCAGGGCCGAATAGAGATCCTGGCCGGCGCGCGACTTGCCGATCGCGGCGCCCTTCAGGATGAAGAGCGGGATCGACAACAGCGTGATCGAGGCCATTTCCTCGTAGACGTTTTGCGTCACCGTATCGAGGGACGCCGCCGGCATGTAGATGCCCATGAACACGACCGCGACCGCGCCGAGCGCGAACGCAATGGGCATGCCCGAGAACATCACGAGCAGCGTCGCAACGCCGTAGGCAACGCCGATACCGAACACGCTCATGAACGCTTGGCTCCGGTAAACGGCAGCGCAAGCTGCACGAGGATCTGGATGCAGAGCAGGCTCATGCCGAACGCCATCAGCGAATAGGGAATGGCGAGCGGCGGCGACCACATCGAGTTGGAGACCTGGCCGTCGACATAGGCCTCATGGGCCAGCGTCCAGGACTTCCAGGTGAAGAAGGCGCAGAACAGGAACGTGAAGGCGTCGACCAGCCAGAGCCTGATCCGGTTCGCGAGCGGCGAGAGCAGGCCGACAAAGGCCTCGATGCCGATATGGCCGCGGTTCTGCTGCACATAGGCGGCCGTCATGAAGGTCGCGCCGACCAGCAGGAACACGGCGGCCTCGTCCTGCCAGTAATTGGCGGCCTTGAACAGCGCGCGGCTGAGCACGCTGTAGCTCAGGATGGCGCAGGCCGCGACCAGTGCGATCGCGGCGAACACGACGATGATGCTGTTGAGGATGGCAAGACCGCGATCGATCGCCGCCACAAGGCCGGTCCCTGCGGCAGCGATGGTTTGATCGTCACGATCCGGAAGCGGACCGTGGCTCATGCGGCGACGTCGATGGCGAGCTTGAGCAGGTTCGCCGAGGTCGCGGTCTTGGCGCTGTAGTCCTTCCAGGCGGTGTCGCGGGCGATGTCACGCCACTTGCCGACGGTCGCGGCGTCGAGCACCGAGACCTTGGCGCCGGCCTTCTCGTAGACCTTGGCGACCTCGACGTCGTCGTCCTGCGCGCCCTTGCGGCCGAAGGCCTCGAGCTCGGTGCCGACCGCGAGCAGGATGTCCTGCTGGTTCTTCGGCAGCTTGTCGAAGATCGCTTTCGACATCATCAGCGGCTCGAGCATGAACCAGTAGGAGGCGCCCGCGCCCGAGGTCAGGGACTTGGCGACCTCTTCCAGACGGAACGAGATCAGGCTGGTCGAGGAGGTGATGCCGGCATCGCAGGCGCCGGTCTGCATCGCCGCGTAGATTTCGTTCGAGGGCACCGACAGCACCGAGGCGCCGGCGGTCTGCAGCACCATGTCCATCTCGCGCGAGCCGCCGCGCACCTTCAGGCCCTTGGCGTCTTCCGGCGCGACGATTGGCTTGGAGCGGCTGGCGACGCCGCCGGCCTGCCACACCCAGGAGAGCAGGATGATGCCCTTGTCGGCGAGGAAGTCGGTCAGCGCCTTGCCGACCGGCTCCTTCTTCCAGCGCAGGCCCTGGTCGTAGGTGGTCACGAGGCCGGGCATCAGGCCGATATTGGTCTCCGGCAGCTCGCCGCCGGCGTAGGGCATCGGATAGAGGCTGATGTCGAGCGCGCCCTTGCGCATCGCGGAGAACTGCGCGTTGGTCTTGATCAGCGAGGAGTTCGGATAGATCTCGGCGGCGATGTCGCCGTTGCTGCGCTTAGCGACTTCAGCAGCGAACATACGGCAAAGCCGGTCCCGGAAATCACCCTTGTCGATGGTGCCGCCGGGGAACTGGTGCGAGATCTTCAGCGTGGTCGCGGCCTGCGCGGTGCCGGTGCCGAAGCGGAGAATGGCGGGTGCGGCGACCGCGGTCGCGAGCAGATGGCGGCGCGTGAGCATGGTGTGATCCCTCTGAGCGTTTCTTCGAACGGTTCTTGTTGGCGTGATTTGGGCGGGTCATCTGACCGGCACGTAGGCCCATCCTAGCCGGTCTTTCACCCGATATTCTCTCATCTGATAGTTCGAGACCGAATGCCGCGGCAAGGGGTGGTGACCGTGCTGCGCTGCACACATCCGCTTTCCACCGCAGGCCCCGGCCTCCTCAGAACGGCGGATCGCAGCAGGCTCGTCAAATTTATCTCGCGGCGAGGTAACAATGCGGGGTGTCCATCCGTCGAGATTGAATAGCGGCGTCCGTCGCTGACAAACACCATCTCGAAGGAAAGATGATCCATGACCATTCGCACCCGTATCGTGCTCGGCGTCTCCGCTGCCGCTCTCTCGCTCGGCCTCGCGCTCGCGCCGGCCGCCTTTGCTCAGGACAAGATGGGCAAGGACGACGGCATGATGAAAAAGGACACGATGTCCAAGGACGGCATGATGAAGAAGGATACCATGTCCAAGGACGACGGCATGAAAAAGGATCACATGTCGAAGGACGGGATGAAGAAGGACGACGGGATGATGAAGAAGAACTGATCTTCGACTGTCGTCCGCAGCAGACGGACGTGCGTCGAAAACCCAGGGGCGGTCACGTGGACCGCCCCGGAATAGTCAGTTCAACTTCAGTTGAACGCGACCGGGAATGCTACTTGCGCTTGGCCTTGCGGGCGGCGTAGCGGGCGTCGCGCTTGGCCTTCTGCTCGGCTTCGATTTCAGCCTGCTTGGCGATCGCTTCCTCCGCCTCGCGGGCGATCCGGGCTGCCTCTGCCGCTGCGGCCTCTTCCGCGATACGCTTCTGCTCGGCCTTTTCGGCCTCGCGCGCTGCCTTTGTCTCGGCGCGCTTGGCCGCGAGGGCCTCGCGCTCGGCGCGTCGTGCCGCGACCGCCGGATCGTCGTGACCGGGCTGCGACTTGAATTTGTTCAAAAGATTTTTGCGTGCTTCCTGCGCCGCCTTTTGTCGGTCGGAGAAGCCTGGTTCCCTGAATCCACTCATCGAACGAACCTTGTCTTCCTCACTTTCAGCCCTACATCACTGCGTGTTGGTACGTCGGCTGGGCATAGCGGGCGCCACGCGACGCAGAAGCGTGTACATCGGCGCGCGTCGCGAAGCCACCCATAATCGCAGCCGATCAGGTAGACGAAAAATCGCCGCCCCGACGATCTCGTAGCCCGGAAAAACTGCCGAATTGTGATGTCCCTCATAAGGGAGCACGCGGGCGACGCCTAGCGTCCGCCCCGATACGAGACGGAGCACGGGCATGACGTTCTTCCGCTTCCACCAAAAGGCGCTCGCAATCGCCTTGGCCCTGATAGCCGTTGCCGGCGCGGCGCTGCTGCTCGCTCGTCCGCAGCCCATCGAGAGTGCCGTCCTGGGTGCCGACTGGGAATGCACCCAGACCGCATTCGTGCTCACGACCTGTGCACCGCGGCTCCAACAGGCGATCCCGGCGGTCGAAACCTCGCGCAAGGATGCGATCCGGGCGACCCGAGGCTGAACCCGACGAACTGGGCTGATCGGGATGTGACGGGACGTCGCAGAGGTGGTAAGCCGGCACGCCCGCGCGGTAGGTAGCCATGTCCACGTCCAAGCTCGAGTCCAAGCCCGAACGGGGCGAAAAGCCGAAATCCCAACCCGGTGATAACCGCCGTGGCGCGATCGCCGGCTTGATCATCGCGATCCTGATCCTCGGTGTCGGCTGGTGGCTCGCGCGGGACCTCACCGCGGCCAGCAAGATGCAGGACTGCCTGATGTCCGGGCGGAGCAATTGCAACGTGATCGAGCCGGCCCGCTAGAAGCGGTCCAGCACGGCCCGTCGAGCCGAAAAAATGCCGTGATCTTAACCATTTGTAACGCGACATAGCTGACCAAAGCAGGTCAGCTATGTCAGCCGGCATCAAGCCGAGCGCGATCCGAATCGTCTATCGCGCCAGGCACCACGGCATTCGAGAGAGTAGGGGTCAAGCACGCATGAGTGCGTCCAGCCGCATGAAGATCATCATTTCCTTGGTTTCGGCCATGTCGTTGCTCGCGCTTTCGGCACAGGCCCAGGACGCCGGGCCGTCGAGGGACGCAAGGCCACCAAGGGACGCCGGCCAGCCTCCGGCCCGCCCGGGCGCAGGGGCACCGCCTCCGGACAGTCAGAACATGCGCAGGGGCCCGCCGCCGCAGCAGGCGGCCCGACCCGCGCCGCAGCCCGGTGGCCAGCCCCATGCTGGTCCCGGTCCGCACGGCGCCGGCGGCCCGCCGCCGGGAGGCCATGTCGCCCGTGGTCCCGCTCCGACGCGCGACTGGGGCGGACAGGCCTATCGTGGCAATCGCTCCTGGGACGGTGGGCGCTGGCGCCACGAAGTCCACAACGGCCGCTCCGGCTGGTGGTGGGACGTTGGCGGCGTCTGGTATTATTATCCGCAGCGGATGGCCGGTCCGCCGGCCTACATCTCCGAGGAGTATTACGACGACGTGCCGGTGGCCTATGCCCCGCCGCCGCCTCCGGTCGCCTATGCACCGCCACCTCCGCCGCCGCCGGCTGATCCCGGCGCGAGCGCGCTTGGCGGCGCCATCGTCGGCGGCGTGCTGGGCGGACTGATCTCGGGTAACGCCACAGGGGCTGCCGCGGGCGCGGTTCTCGGCGGCGCGACCGGAGCCATCGCCGGTGCCACCGCCGCCTCTCAGCCCGGCTACTACTGGGCGCAGGGCAATTGCTACTACCGCTATCCGGACGGGCAGTACGTGGCGACCGATCCGCGAGCGTGCCGCTAAGGCAGTGGTTGCATCCTGACCTGAAAGAGGCGGGCGAAAGCCCGCCTCTTTTGTTCTGGTGCCGTCAACCGAATGTCTCGATGCGTATGTCGGCGCGACGTTTGGCGGCGCACAACAATTGCCTCAAAATAGCACTGGCTCCCGGTGCCGCTTCACGCGATTCTCAAAAGAAAAAACGTTGGGAAAACGATTCGCGGGGACGTGGGACATGCTGGATGCAATCCAGATCAGCTTGGCGCTTTGGGCCATGATCGTTTGCGGCGGGATCAAGCTGGGGCAGGTGGTGCACTGCCTGTTCTAAAGCGCGATGAGATTTGGATGAATCGTCATCGCGCTTTCGGTTGTTGTTTGCGCATGATCTTTCCGGAAAACCGCTTCGCACTTTTCCGGATCATGCTTTAGCGCACGATCGCTGCCGCGAGCCTTGCTCGCCAGCGCGACGGATCGGCCTGCGTCACACGAGCCAGTTGAAGAACGCAATCGCGCCCCAGACCAGGCCGGCGATCCAGGCCAGCATCACGATGCCGATGGTCCCGAGATAGGCGATGCCGAGCAGGTCGGTCCTTTTTCGTTGCGTCGGGACGTTGGCCGGAGCTGCTGCTTCTTGTGTCATGACGGGAAATACCATCGATGCCTTCGCGGGCTGCTGGAGCGTCGAGACATGGTCTAACCGAGATGCAGGTCGCGGACTGTGACACAATTCACAGATCGCCTGGATGAAAGCCCAGCCAAATGGCTTCGCAATCAGCGCATGCACGCAGTGAAGCAGTCGTGCCGGCCGTTTGCCTCAGTCCGGCAGACGCGGACGTTACCCCGCAATCATACGGACGAAATTGCCATGGGCTTGTCCAGATGGCCGGCTAGAGTCGGTCTCATGTGTACCAAGTACGACCCACAGCACGAAGCGGAGGCCGCGATGAAGCGGGCCGCGGCATCGGAAGGCGCCGATCGGCAACGGCTGATCCAGTTGGCGCTGGCCTGGCACGAGCTGGCCCGCGAGCGGCGCGACGAGCGGGCGGACTGAGGGCAAACGCAGGGGAATTTCGCGTCAGACGATGACGGGCCGAGCCCGGCCGATAGGTTGATCTGCATGAGAAAGCCCCGTGCTCGGGGGACAAGCACGGGGCCCTTCAAAGCCGACCGGGGCTGGCAGGTCGGCACCACCTGATTTCAAGCCATCCAACGTACAGGTCGTGATCTCGTTCCCCGCCGCTGTGCATTTTGTTGTGCTCTGCTTGATACGCCTGGCGTTGCGCGGGGCAACGCCTCGCTCACGCTCAGGAACCTCCGTTCCCCGCGGACGTTGGCCGTCCATGACCGACCCCGAGTTACGCGCCCAATCCTTCGACATTGCCTGGAAATATCTCGACCGATCCGGCCTGCTCACAGGCGAGCACGAGGACTCCGCTCGCTTCATCCTGAACCGGATCGATAGGTTGATGCTGCGAGGAGAGCGCCGCAGGCTGTTGTTGTCGAACGCTGCGATCGACGCGTACCTGCTGCGGCCGACGCTCGTGCCCATGGCTACGTGATCGATGGCTACGTGATCGATCTGACGAAACGCGATGTTAAGAAAAGCGCAGCGCCGATTTTGCGATTACGATTCGTGCTTTTGGAACGAAGCGGAGTCGGATCGTGAACAAACAAAAAGCCCCCGAAGGGGCTCAATGTTCAGGCGGCTTCCGTCTTCGGCACGGCGTCGGCATTCATTGAGAGCTTGACGACATCGCCTTCGACGGCACCCACATATTTCGTGTCGATGTAGTGATGATGGTCCTTGTGACCTTCCGGGCTGTCCTTCCGCGTCAGCTTGATGCGGTTGCCCTCGACGCGGTCGACCGTGCCGACATGTGCGCCGTCCTTGCCGATGATCTTCATGTGCTCTCTGATCTCAGACATGTTGTCCTCCTTGCACCGTCTCAACGGCCAGGATGGACGTTCGTTGCAGCGGGCGCGCGTTGGACCCAAGGCGATTTCCGCACGTTGTCATCCGATCGGATCTGCCCAAGACGCGCATGGAGACCATTCAGGCCTATCTCGAACGGAAGCACTGGGAACTCGGGCTGTTCAATGACTGCCTGAGGCATCGGCTCGATTTGACGCGTCCGCGATCGGTCGACGAGGTCGTCAGGTCCAAATTCCAGATCACTGCGGCGCTCAGGGCAGAGCACGAGCTGCACGAGTGGAAGGCAACGGAAACAGCCTGGTCGCACACCGCCGATCCCGTCAGCGGGCCCTTCAAGTTCAGTTACGATTACCAGCGTGCCGATCTTACGGTGCGCGGTCCTTCCTTCTATGACCTCGACGGCGG
This sequence comes from Bradyrhizobium sp. CIR18, assembly GCF_014198295.1. NCBI lineage: Bacteria > Pseudomonadati > Pseudomonadota > Alphaproteobacteria > Hyphomicrobiales > Nitrobacteraceae > Bradyrhizobium > Bradyrhizobium sp. CIR18. The sequence goes on from NZ_JACIHF010000001.1 coordinate 271,556, forward strand.
CTGCATGAGCGCGGCGATCTATACTGCCTCAGGCATGGCTGCGATCTCCGCCGTGCTGCTCGCCTCCGCGCAAATCGTCGAAAAGGCTGATTTGCTGGTGCTTCCCGGCTCCTATGGCGAGACACTGGAGCTGATCCGGGGTCTTGTTCCTCATCTTCGGCTCGTGGCTTTGAGTCTGCCGCTGAGCGATGCGTTTGCTTCGGCGAATTCCCCGAAAATTCTTCTGTTGGATTCCTGCTCCCGCGCCGGCGCTTTTGAGGCGGCGATCCGAAGCGACGGCTCGGGTCTCGATCTCGTGATTTTCGATACGACATGCTTCGCGGGCAGCTCGGGCCGGATCCGGCGCGTCCTGAGCTGGGCCCGGCGATACGGAATTCCACTGGTGCTGGTGCGAAGTCACAACAAGCTCGATTCGCTCGGGGCGGAATATGGCCGCCTCGGCTCGGCGGTTTTCGTGCAGGGGGATGAGGACCGGCAGCGGGCAGGGCGGCCTGATTGGACACGTCTCGCAGCCGAAACCCGCAACGCGGTGCGGCTTCTCGGCGGCGCCGCTTTGCCGGCGCACTTCCCGCCCTTTGTCGGCAGCGCGGTCTACTGGGCCCTCACGAAGCGGCGTGTTGCGGCGATCCTGCGCAACGGCCGAAGCATGGGCCGCCATTTTGCTGCAAAGCTCCCGGCGCTCTCGGCCGAGCTCCATTTCGCCCACGGTCTCTATGTCACCTTGCGGGGCAGGCGTCCTCTCGACGAGGCGAGCGCGCGGCAGGCCGCCGAGGACATGAGCAACGAACTGCGCGCTGAGGGCCTCCCGATTCGCCATGCCGGCAGCTTCGGTTTCGACTTTGCCGCGACCGAGTGGTTTCACGACGCGACCACGGACCAATATAGTGTGCGGGTGGCGGTCTCGGATTTGCCGACAGAGGTCTGGGGCGATCTCACCTCAGCGATTGCGCGCTGGTGGCAGGTTCGTCAGTCGACTGGTGGCGGAGGATGAATGTCGTCGCTTGCGCGGACGAGGGCGTCTCGATCAGTCGATCGCCAGGCAATGCTCCAGGGCCGGCTTTTCGTTGTTGTCGCGGCTGGGACGCGCCCACTCCTGAACGGCGAAGGCAAGGTGATGCTGGCCCATTCCAGCGCCAATGATCGATGCCTGAGCTACCTTGATGGGCCTTGTGACCACACTGGTGTTCACCACGCCTGCGTCGATTGCCAGATACGACATCGCGACGATCGCCACCGCAGATGCGATAGCCATTCTCGTCCATTCGGTAGGAAGCATCGGAGTCCTTAACGCGGGCGCAATTCGCCCGGCGCATACATAGGGCTGATCTGCGCCGTTCAAAGGTCGGCGTATGGTTACCCACGCGTTCGTGAAGGGCGGTGGATATAAATGAGACTGGCGATCCCAGCAGGACTCGAACCTGCAACCCGCGGAGTAGAAATCCGCTACTCTATCCAGTTGAGCTATGGGACCGTCGCTACGCCAGCCTCCGTTGGGAGGCCGGCTGGTTCATCTACCATGCCAAATATGAAAAATATCGTCTTTCGCCAAGTCTGAACCGAACCCTTTTCCTCAGAGCCGCGACAAAGCGAGACGGTGGCATGTCAGGGTGCCGGGTTGAGCGGCCGCGGACTGGACGATGGATCACATCGCCGGGAACGCTGGCCAGCTTCCGGGATGTGGCCGCCGGTCGACGGGTCGGGTATCGCTGCGCCATCAGGACGGCGTGAGCGGCGGTATCTTGATCGGTCTCCTCTGGGCTTGCCTTTCCATGGCGAATGCGACGATTTGCACCTTTGGTACCATCGCCTTGAGTCCGTCACCTTTCCGCGCATTTCATGCTGCCAGCGGGCGGCTGTCCGCGATTTCCGGGAGTCCACCATGATCGGTCTTGTTCGCGCCGTCACAATCTGCGCCACGCTGGCGCTCGGCCTTAGCGCAACACACGCTGCCGACAAGGCGTTCAAGCGCGACGACCTCGCCGATTCCGCGATCAAGCTGGAGGCCCAGATCAAGAGCGAGGCGGGGCCCGTCGCCAAGACCAATGCGACGCTGAAGACGGACGCCGATGCCGCCTTCCGGCGCAATGATTACCGCACCGGCCTGTCGGTGCTCGGCCAGATCGCGGCGACCACGCCGGAAGACACTGGCAACTGGCTGCGGCTTGCCAAAGCCATCTTCCAGATATCGCCGAAGAGCTCGAGCGAGCAGACCTTCCTGCTGGAACGCGCCTCGACCGCGGCCTACATCGCCTACCTGCGCGCCGGCAATCCGGGCGAGGAGGCCGACGCGCTTGCGGTGCTCGGCAAGTCGCTGTCGGAGCGCAAGCTGTGGCGGCCGGCGCTGGATTCGCTGCGGCTGTCGCTCGACCTGCGCGAAGTCGCCGACGTCCGCGGCCAATATGAGAAGATGCGGGACGAGCATGGCTTCCGGCTGCTCGACTACACCGTGGACTCGGATTCGGCGAGCCCGCGGGCCTGCTTCCAGTTCTCCGAGGAATTGGCAAAACGCACCGACTTCGCGCCGTACCTCGCGCTGGCGGGGCAGGACAAGCCGGCGCTGTCGGCCGAAGGCAAGCAGCTCTGCGTCGACGGGCTGAAGCACGGCGAGCGCTACAACATCAATCTGCGCGCCGGCCTGCCGTCCACCGTGAAGGAGGGGCTGCCGAAATCGGCCGAGTTCAACGTCTATGTGCGCGACCGCAAGCCGTTCGTGCGCTTCACCAGCCGGGCTTATGTGCTGCCCCGAACCGGCCAGCGCGGCATTCCCGTGGTCAGCGTCAACACGCCCGCTGTCAATATCAACGTGTTCCGGATCGGCGACCGCAATCTGATCAACACGGTGGTCGACAGCGATTTCCAGAAGACGCTGTCGAAATACCAGCTCTCCGATCTCGGCGATGAGCGCGGCGTAAAAGTCTGGACCGGCGAGCTCGCGACCGCGATGACGCTGAACCAAGACGTCACCACGGCATTCCCGGTCGACCAGGCACTCGGCGAGCTTCAGCCGGGCGTCTACGTGATGACGGCCGCCGCCAAGGGCCCGGGCTCGGACGACGATTACCAGCTCGCCACGCAATGGTTCATCGTCTCCGATCTCGGGGTGTCCGCCTATTCCGGCAATGACGGTATCCATGTCTTCGTCAACTCGCTGGCCTCGACTGATCCGGTCGGCAAGGCCGAGGTCCGGCTGGTTGCCCGCAACAACGAGATCCTGGCGACCCGCAAGACCGACGACAGTGGCCACGTGCTGTTCGAGGCGGGGCTTGCGCGCGGCGAGGGCGGCCTGTCGCCGGCGATGCTGACGGTCACGGGCGAGAAGGCCGATTATGCCTTCCTAAGCCTGAAGTCCTCCGCCTTCGATCTGTCCGATCGCGGCGTCTCCGGCCGCGTGGTGCCCGCAGGCGCCGATGCCTTCGTCTATGCCGAGCGTGGCGTCTACCGCTCCAGCGAGACCGTCTATCTCACCGCGCTGTTGCGCGACGGGCAGGGCAATGCCGTCAGCGGCGGACCGCTGACGCTGGTGATCGAACGTCCTGACGGCGTCGAATACCGACGTGCCGCGCTCGCCGACCAGGGCGCCGGCGGCCGTACGCTGTCCGTGCCGCTCAACTCGGCCGTTCCGACCGGGACGTGGCGGGTGCGCGCCTTCACCGACCCGAAGGGCTCCTCGGTTGGCGAGACCACCTTCATGGTCGAGGACTATGTTCCCGATCGGATCGAATTCGACTTGTCCGCCAAGGACAAGCTGATCAAAGCTAACGCTCCAGTGGAGCTTAAGGCGGACGGCCATTTCCTCTATGGCGCGCCCGCGTCCGGCCTGCAGCTTGAAGGCGACATGCTGGTCGCGCCCGCAAGCGAACGTCCGGGCTTTGCCGGCTACCAGTTCGGCGTCGCCGATGAGGAGACCACCTCCAACGAGCGCACGCCGCTTGAGAACCTGCCCGAGGCCGACGCCAACGGCGTTGCGACCTTCCCGGTGACGCTGGACAAACAGCCGGCCTCGACCCGTCCGCAGGAGGCACAGATCTTCGTCCGCATGGTGGAGACCGGCGGCCGCGCCGTCGAGCGCAAGATCGTGCTGCCGGTTGCGCCCGCGACCGCCCTGATCGGCGTCAAGCCGCTGTTCGGTGACAAGAACGTCGCCGAGGGCGACAAGGCCGAGTTCGATGTCGTGTTCGTCTCGCCCGAGGGCGAGAAGCTGCGCCGCGACGGCCTGCGCTACGAGCTCCTGAAGATGGAGTCGCGCTACCAATGGTACCGCCAGAACAATTACTGGGAGTACGAGCCGGTCAAGTCGACCTCGCGCGTCGCCGACGGTGATGTGACGGTTGCCGCCGACAAGCCGGCGCGGATTTCGCTCACCCCCCAGCCGGGCCGCTACCGGCTCGATGTGAAGTCGAACGATGCCGATGGCCCGGTGACCTCGGTGCAGTTCGACGTCGGCTGGTATTCCGACGGCAGCGCCGACACGCCGGACCTCCTGGAGACCTCGATCGACAAGCCGCAATATTCCTCCGGCGACACCATGACGGTCTCGGTCAATGTCCGCAGTGCCGGCAAGCTCACCATCAACGTGCTCGGCGACCGCCTGCTGACGACGCAGACGATCGACGTCAAGGAAGGCACTGCCCAGGTGAAGCTCCCGGTCGGCAAGGACTGGGGCACCGGCGCTTACGTGGTGGCGACGCTGCGCCGCCCGCTCGATGCCGCTGCCCAGCGCATGCCGGGCCGGGCGATCGGCCTGAAATGGTTCGGCATCGACAAGCAGGCCCGCACCTTGCAGGTCAAGCTGTCGCCGCCGGCGCTGATCCGGCCGAACGCAGCGTTGACAATCCCGGTCAAGCTCGACGGGCTCAATCCGGGCGAGGACGCCAAGATCGTCATCGCCGCGGTCGATGTCGGCATCCTCAACCTCACCAATTACAAGCCGCCGGCGCCGGACGATTACTATCTCGGCCAGCGCCGCCTGAGCGCCGAAATCCGCGACCTCTACGGGCAGCTGATCGACGGCATGTCCGGCACGCGCGGCCAGATCAAGTCCGGCGGTGACGCCGGCGCTGGTGAGCTGCAGGGTTCGCCGCCCGCGCAAAAGCCGCTGGCGCTCTATTCCGGCATCGTCACGGTTGGCGCCGATGGCAGTGCGGAAGTCAGCTTCGACATTCCGGAGTTCGCCGGCACCGCACGCGTGATGGCGGTGGCGTGGACCGCGACCAAGCTGGGCCGCGCCAACACCGACGTCGTGATCCGCGACCCCGTGGTGCTGACCACGACGCTGCCGCGCTTCCTGCTCAACGGCGACCACGGCACGGTCAACCTCGAGATCGACAATGTCGAGGGCCAGGCCGGCGACTACGCCATCGACGTGAAAACGGGTGGTCCGGTGAAGATGACCGGCAATCCCGCGACCACGGTCAAGCTCGCCGCCAAGCAGCGCAACTCGTTCACGCTCGCGATCGACGCGACCGCGGCCGGGCAGGCGACGCTCGACGTCGACATCAAGGGACCGAACGGGCTGACGCTGGCGCGCCACTACGCGTTCGACGTCAAGGCGGCGACGCAAGTGCTGGCGCGGCGTTCGATCCGGACGCTGGCGAAGGGCGAGAGCCTGACGCTGACCTCGGACATGTTCTCCGACCTGGTGCCGGGCACCGGCAGCGTCTCGGTCTCGGCCAGCCTGTCGACCGCGCTCGATGCGGCGACGATCCTGAAGGCGCTCGACCGCTATCCCTATGGCTGCTCGGAACAGATCACGAGCCGCGCGATGCCGCTGCTCTACGTCAACGACCTCGCGGCCGGCGCGCACCTCGCCATGGATACCGAGGTCGACCAGCGCATCCGCGATGCGGTCGAGCGGCTATTGGCCCGCCAGGGCTCGAACGGCTCGTTCGGCCTGTGGTCGGCCGGCGGCGACGATGCCTGGCTCGACGCCTATGTGACGGACTTCCTGACCCGCGCCCGCGAAAAGGGTTTTGCGGTGCCGGACGTGCTGTTCAAGAACGCGCTCGACCGCATCCGCAATTCCGTCGTCAACGGCAACGAGCCGGAGAAGGACGGCGGGCGCGATCTCGCTTACGGACTCTATGTGCTCGCACGCAACGGCGCAGCGCCGATCGGCGATCTCCGCTATCTCGCCGACACCAAGCTGAACAACCTCGCGACGCCGATCGCGAAGTCGCAGCTTGCGGCGGCACTCGCTCTCGTCGGCGACCGCAACCGCGCCGAACGCGTGTACGGCGCCGCGCTCGACTCGCTTGCGCCCAAGCCGGTGCTCGAGTTCGGCCGCACCGACTACGGCTCGCAGCTTCGCGATGCCGCAGCTTTGGTGTCGCTTGCCAGCGAAGGCAATGCGCCGAAGGCGACGCTGACGCAGGCGGTGTCGCGGGTCGAGACCGCGCGCGGGCTGACGCCCTACACCTCCACGCAGGAGAATGCGTGGCTGGTGCTGGCGGCGCGAGCGCTGGCCAAGGAGAACCTGTCCATGGAAGTGGATGGCCAGCCGGTCAAGACCGCGCTCTATCGCAGCTACAAGGCGGACACGTTGAGCGGCAAGCCGCTGAAGATCACCAACACCGGCGATGCGCCGGTGCAGGCGGTGGTCTCGGTGTCGGGCTCGCCGGTGACGCCGGAGCCGGCCGCGTCCAACGGCTTCAAGATCGAGCGCAATTACTTCACGCTCGACGGCAAGCCGGCCGACATCAGCAAGGTCAAGCAGAACCAGCGCTTTGCCGTGGTGCTGAAGATCACCGAGGCCAAGCCCGAGTACGGCCACATCATGGTGTCCGACTATCTGCCGGCGGGCCTGGAGATCGACAATCCGAAGCTGGTCTCATCGGGCGACAGCGGCACGCTGGACTGGATCGAGGACGGCGAGGAGCCTGAGGATACCGAGTTCCGCGACGATCGCTTCACGGCGGCGGTCGATCGCGCCTCGGATTCGAAGTCGGTCTTCACCGTCGCCTATATCGTGCGCGTGGTCTCGCCCGGCAAATACGTGCTGCCGCAAGCCTATGTCGAGGACATGTACAACCCCTCGCGCTACGGCCGGACGGGCACGGGCACTGTCGAGGTGCGGACGGCGAAGTGAGTGCTGATTGAATGAGCGCAGCGGAGCCACATACTCAGTCGTCATGCCCGGGCAAAAGCGCGGAGCGCGTCTTCGCGCAAATGTCCCGGGCATCCACGAACTGTGGCGCAGCGGGCAAGAACGTGGATGGCCTGGACAAGCCCGGCCATGACGCAGCAAGGGGCCGCGGCCTTCGTATCCTCTCCGCCCTCGCACTCTCTTTCATCCTCGCCATCACCGGCTTCGTCGGCTGGGTCTACTCGCTCGGACCTCTCCCGCTCGACGAGGCCCGGCACGTCTCCACCACCATCGTCGACCGCAACGGCAAGCTGCTGCGCGCCTACGCCATGGCCGACGGCCGCTGGCGGCTGCCGGTCGATGCCAAATCCAGCGTCGACCCGACCTATCTCAAGCTGCTGTTCGCCTATGAGGACCAGCGCTTCTACGCCCACAACGGGCTCGACCCGCTCGCACTCGGGCGCGCCGCGTTGCAGCTCGCGACGCGCGGCCACATCGTCTCTGGCGGCTCGACCATCAGCATGCAGCTGGCGCGGCTGATGGAGCCGCGGCGGCAGCGCTCGCTCTACGCCAAGCTGCGGCAGATGGTGCGCGCGATCGAGATCGAGCGCAGCATGAGCAAGGAGCAGATCCTCGACCTCTATCTCGCGCTGGCGCCTTATGGCGGCAATCTCGAGGGCATCCGCGCCGCCTCGATTGGCTATCTCGGCAAGGAGCCGAAGCGGTTGTCGCTGGCCGAAGCCGCGCTGCTGGTCGCGCTGCCGCAGTCACCGGAGACGCGCCGCCTCGACCGCCATCCCGAGGCCGCGCGCAAGGCGCGCGACCGCGTGCTCGATCGCATGGTCGAGGAGCGTGTGGTCAGTGCCGACGACGCAAGGCAGGCCAAGGCCGTGCCCGTGCCAAAACTGCGCCGGCCGATGCCGATCCTGGCGCCGCATGCGTCCGATACCGCGCTGTCGACGGTCAAGGATAAGCCGGTCATCAAGCTGACGCTCGACGCGAACCTGCAGAAGGTGCTGGAGCCGCTGGCGCGCGACCGCGCCGTTGCGCTCGGGCCGAACATCTCGGTCGGCATCATCGTGGTCGACAATGAGAGCGGCGACGTGCTGGCACGCGTCGGTTCGGCCGATTATTTCGACGAGAGCCGGGCAGGGCAGGTCGACATGACCCGTGCGATCCGCTCGCCGGGCTCGACGCTGAAACCCTTCATCTACGGGCTCGCCTTCGAGGACGGCTTCGTCCACCCGGAGAGCCTGATCGACGATCGGCCGGTCCGCTTCGGCTCCTACGCGCCGGAAAATTTCGACATGACCTTCCAGGGCACAGTGCCGGTGAGGAAGGCGCTGCAACTCTCGCTGAACGTGCCCGCGATCGTGCTGCTCGACCGTGTCGGCTCGAGCCGGCTTGCGTCGCGACTGCGGCAGGCCGGCGGCAATCTGGTTCTGCCCAAGGACGAAGCGCCAGGGCTTGCCATGGGGCTCGGCGGCGTCGGCGTGACGCTGCAGGATCTCGCCCAGCTCTATACGGGCTTTGCCCGCCTCGGCACCACCAAGCCGCTGCGCGAGGTGATGGCTGACAAGGACGACCGCGAGCCACTCCGGCTGCTGGATCAGGTCGCGGCCTGGCAGGTCGGCAACGTGCTGCTGGGAACGCCGCCGCCGGAGAACGCCGCCCACAACCGCATCGCCTTCAAGACCGGCACCTCGTACGGCTATCGCGACGCCTGGTCGGTCGGGTTCGACGGCCGGATGACTATCGGGGTTTGGGTCGGCCGGCCCGACGGTGCGCCGGTTCCCGGCCTGATCGGGCGCGTCGCCGCAGCACCGATCCTGTTCGATGCCTTCGCCCGCAGCGGCAAGACGCTGACCGCATTGCCGAAGCCGCCAAGGGGAACCCTGGTTGCCAGCAACGCCAAGCTGCCGTTGCCGCTGAAGCGGTTCCGGCCGGTGGGGGAACTGGTGCGGACCGGCCGTGAGCAGGCGCTGCATATCCAGTTTCCGCTGAACGGCTCGCGGATCGACGTCGATCGCTCCGGGGGGCAGGAGAGCGCCGCGATGCCGGTCAAGGTCGCGGGCGGCGTGCTTCCCATGACCGTCATGGTTAACGGTACGGCGCTCGGCGAGATCGACGGACGCCGCCAGCGCCTGATCGATCCGCCCGGTCCGGGCTTTGCTCGGCTCACCGTGATCGACGCCACGGGCGCCGCGGACACAGTCGTCATTCGAATTCAATGACCCTGCCTTAAGCGGTTGTGGCGATGGCGGTTTCAGCGTAAGCGGAACCAATGGCCGAGACCTACCCAACTCCCCGTTTTGGAGCGCCCCGCGAGCCAAAATCGCCTGCAAATCCGGGCAGCGGGCTCGTGCGCATGCTCGATGTCGCCACGGCCAGCCATGCCCGCGCCGTTGCCTTCCTGCTCGTGTGCGCGCTGCTGTTGTTCCTGCCGGGCTTCTTCACGATCCCGCCGATCGATCGCGACGAGGCGCGGTTCGCCCAGGCCACCAAGCAGATGGTCGAGAGCGGCGACTATGTCGATATCCGCTTTCAGGAGGACGTCCGCTACAAGAAGCCGGTCGGCATCTATTGGTTGCAATCGGCGACGGTCGAAGCCGCCTCGATGCTCAAGCTGCCGAAGGCCGAATTGCGGATCTGGGTCTACCGGCTGCCGTCCCTGTTCGGGGCGATCGGCGCCGTGCTCATGACCTACTGGGCCGCGCTCGGCTTCGTCACGCGGCGTGCCGCAGTGCTGGCGGCGCTGATGATGTGCGCTTCGGTGCTGCTCGGCGTCGAGGCGCGGCTCGCCAAGACCGACGCGATGCTGCTGTTCTGCGTGACCGCCGCGATGGGTGCGATGGCGCGGGCCTATCTGTCCTGGCAGCGCGCCGAGGACGAGACGCATCCGCCCTGGAGTTGGCCCGCGATCTTCTGGACCGCGCTTGCGGTGGGCATCCTGATCAAGGGCCCGCTGATCCTGATGTTCGCAGGGCTGACCATAGCCGCGCTCGCGATCCAGGACCGCGATGCCTCCTGGCTGTGGAAGCTGCGCCCGGTCTGGGGCCTGATGTGGATGCTGGTGCTGGTGCTGCCCTGGTTCGTCGCGATCTTCTGGCGCGCGGGCGATGCCTTCTTTGCCGATTCCGTCGGCGGCGACATGCTGAGCAAGATCGGCGCCCAGGAATCCCATGGTGCGCCGCCTGGACTTTACCTGGCGCTGTTCTGGATCACGTTCTGGCCGGGCGCACCGCTCGCGGCGATGGCGGCACCCGCGGTGTGGCGGGCGCGGCGTGAGCCCGGCGCGCAGTTTCTGCTGGCCTGGCTGATCCCGTCCTGGATCGTGTTCGAGGCGGTGCTGACCAAGCTGCCGCATTACGTGCTGCCGCTGTACCCGGCGATCGCCATCCTCACCGCCGGTGCGGTGGAGCGGCGCGTGCTGTCGCGCTCCTGGCTGATGCGCGGTTCGGCCTGGTGGTTCGCGATCCCCGCGGCCACCTCGATCATCGCGGTGGTCGGCGCCGTGATGCTGACGCGGCAGCCCGCTTTTGTGGCTTGGCCGTTTATCGCGGCATCGCTGATTTTCGGCCTGTTCGCCTGGTGGCTCTACGACAACAACCGCGCCGAGCGCTCGCTGCTCAACGCGCTGGTTGCGGCCTTGATGCTGGCGGTGGTGGTGTATGGCATCGTGCTGCCGTCGCTGACGCCGCTGTTTCCGAGCATCGAGATCGCGCGCGCCTTGCGTAACGTCACCTGCGTCGGGCCGAAGGCGGCGGCTGCCGGCTATCACGAGCCGAGCCTCGTCTTCCTGACGGGCACCCAGACCCTGCTCACGGACGGGTCGGGCGCGGCCGACTTCCTGAGGCAGGGCAGCTGCCGCTTTGCGCTGATCGAGCAGCGTTCGGAGCGGAGCTTCGTGCAGCGCGCCGAGGCGATCGGGCTGCGCTACAAGGTTGGCACCCGCATCGACGGCTACAATTTCTCGCAAGGGCGCGCGATATCGATCTCGATCTTCCGCTCGGAAGGCACCGAATAGGATGCCTGTTACGACCAGCCCCGCGCCCCGTCCGGGCTATCCCGCGCAATTGCTCGCCGTGTCCCGGAGCGCGCTGGCGCAGCTCGTCCGCACGCCCTCGCATTCGCGCCGCGCAGAGGCCGCGCGAAAGCTGGCGCGGCATTCGCTGTGGCTCAGTGCGACGGGCGCGGCTCTCGTCATCGCGCTGATGCTCGCGTTCGACCAGACCGAGATCCAGCTGATGCCGGCGCGCGGCACGCCAAGCCTGTGGCCGATCCGCATCCTCACCGATTTCGGCAAGGACGAGTACCTGCTCTCGGTGCTCGGGGGCGTGCTGGTGGTGTTGGCGTTCGTTGCGGCGGGGCTTCACGGCACAAGCCGCGCGCTGCTCCTCGGTCTCGGCACACGGCTGCAGTTTGTGTTTCTGTCGATTGCCGTGTCGGCATTCGTTGCCGAGGTCCTGAAATATGTCATCGGCCGCGGACGTCCGTTTGTCGGCGGCAAAGCCAATCCGTTCAACTTCGTGCCGTTCGAGGGGACGGGGGCCTATGCCAGCCTGCCGTCGGGCCATGCCGTGGCAGCGTTCGCGCTGGCGTTTGCCGTGTCGGCATTGTGGCCGCGCCTGCGCGTGTTCATGTTCACTTACGCAATCGTGATCCTGTTGACGCGGCTGGTGCTGGTCGCCCATCACCCGAGCGACGTCGTGGCCGGCGCCCTGGTCGGCACGGTCGGCGCCATGGCGGTCCGCTATTGGTTCGCGGCCAGGCGGCTGGGTTTTGCCATCCGCGCCGATGGCACCATTGTGCCTCTTCCGGGGGCAGTCTCGGGCCGTCTCAAAAGGGTTGCCCGCGGGGCATCCGCCCCATAAAAGCGGCTGCCTGCCGGGACCGCCGGTTCCCAGGGGTCCCCAGGCCCACTTCCAACCACGAGCCGCCTTTGTCGACGTCCCAGCCCTCGGTTTCCATCGTCGTTCCCGTGCGCAACGAAGCCGACAACATCGCGCCGCTTATCGCGGAGATCGGCGCGGCGCTCGATGGCCGCTGGGCCTATGAGATCATCTACGTCAACGACGGCTCGACCGATGCGACCGGCGAACGGCTCGCGGCGATCATGGCGCAGCGGGACAATCTGCGCCAGCTTCGCCACTCCAGATCAGGCGGCCAATCCGCGGCCGTGCGCAGCGGCGTGCGCGCGGCGCGCGGCGCGATCGTGGCGACCCTCGATGGCGACGGCCAGAACAATCCAGCCTTCCTGCCCGACCTGATCGCGGCGGTCGAGAAGGGAGCAGGGCGCGTCGGCCTCGCTGCGGGGCAGCGTGTCGGACGCAAGGATACCGGCTTCAAGAAATTCCAGTCGCGCATAGCGAACGGCGTCCGCAACGCCATCTTGAAGGACGGCACGCGGGACACCGGCTGCGGGCTCAAGGCATTCCGCCGCGAGGTCTTCCTGATGATGCCCTATTTCGACGGGCTGCATCGCTTCCTGCCGGCGCTGGTCCGCCGCGAAGGCTACGACATCGCCTATGTCGACGTGATCGACCGGCCGCGCCATTCCGGCGTGTCCAACTACGGCTTCTTCGACCGGCTGTGGATCGGCATCATGGATCTCGCCGGCGTATGGTGGCTGATCCGCCGCAAGAAGCCGACACCAGATGTGACTGAGGTGAACGCATGATCATTCAATACGGTCAGGCGCTGAGCAATTATCTCTACGACGTCTTCGTCGCCAAATTCGATTTCTGGCTGGCATTCGGCCTCGTCGCGCAGCTGTTCTTCACCGCGCGCTTCCTGGTGCAGTGGATCGCGAGCGAGCGCGCCGGCAATAGCGTGGTGCCGATGGCGTTCTGGTTCTGCTCGATGGGCGGCGGACTGATGACGCTGGTCTACGGCGTCGTGAAGCGCGAGCCGGTCATCATCCTCGGACAATCGCTCGCGACCATCATCTATATCCGCAACATCATGCTGATCATCAAGAACCGCGGCCGCGCCTCGAAGACGCTCGATCGCTGAGCCCAGGTTTTAGTGCGGCAAGGCCGAGGCCGCGCCTGAGGTTGGCAGGGCCGCTGTCTCCGCCTCGGTCCTGCGATAATGCACGCCGGCCGCGTCGAGCACGGGATAGGCGACCGAGCAGATATGCGAGTGGATGCGCCTGAGGTCGCGCAGCACGTCGAGATGCAGCGACGTCGTTTCGATGGTTTCGGGGCGGCCCTCGCGCAGGCGGTCGAGATGTCGCTCGACCGCGGCGAGTTCGGTGTTGCGCAGCGCGGTTTTCTCCACCAGCAGCTTGCGCGCCTCGTTGGCATCGCCCGACATGAAGACCCCGAAGGCGATCCGCAGCGAGTCCATCGTGCGCTTGTGGAAGGCGGCGAGCTCGTCGGCCCCTTCCGCCGAAAACTGGAAGCGCCGCTTGATCTTCTTGGTGGCGAGCTCGCTCAGGCTCTTGTCGATGATGTCGCCGATATGTTCGAGATTGATGGCGAAGGAGATGATCTCCATCGCACGCCGTCCTTCGCTCTCGTCGAGGCTGCCCCGCATCAGCTTGGTCACGTAGAGCTTGATGGCCTCGTCGAGACCGTCGACGAAATTGTCCATCTTGGAGACCTGGTCGACTAGGGCACGGTCGCCGGTCATCATCGCCGCCATCACCTTCCGCAGCATGACCTCGACGAGATCGCCCATCCGCAAGGTCTCGCGAGCGGCGTCGGCGAGCGCCAGTGACGGCGTCTCCAGCGCCGTCTCGTCGAGATAGCGCGGGCGGGCCGGATCGGCCTCTTGCGCGCGATCGGGCAGGAGGCGTGTCAACAGGCGCGACATGGTGTCGAGCAGGCCGATGAAGAGGACGGCGGTGCCGACATTGAAGGCGATGTGGAAAGCCGCCGTCATCCTGGCGAGATCGGGCTGCCAGGCGTGCATGTGCTCGGCGATCGCGCCGAGGAAGGGCAGGACGAGGGCAATCCCGATCACGCGGTTGATGAGGTTGCCGACCGGCAGGCGGTAGCTCGCGGGGTCGTCACGCCTGGCGCCCTCGAACACGGGATTGATGGCACTGCCGAGATTGGCCCCGAGCACCAGCGCCAGCGCCGCGTCGGGCGTGATGAACTGCGAATAGGCCAGCGACATGATCAGCAGCACGCTGGCGACGCTTGAATGCACGGCCCAGGTGACGAGGGCGGCGATGACGATGCACAATATGGGGTCGCCCGTGATGGCCGACATCACGATGCGGACGCCCGGTGCGTTCTCCGCCGGCGCCAGCGTGTCGAGCAGGATGTGCAGCGAGAGCAGCATCAGGCCGAGGCCGATGCAGACGCGGCCGATGTCCTTGATCCGCGATCGCGGGCCGGAGCGAAAGGCGACGAGGCCGAGCACGAACAGGACCGGCGCGACGGCTGCGATGTTGAACGACAGCACCTGCACGATCAGCGTCGTGCCGACATTGGCCCCGAGCATGATGGCGAGCGCCGCGGCGAGGCTGACGAGGCCTTCGGCGGCGAACGAGCTCGTGATCAGGGCGGTCGCGGTGCTGCTCTGGAGCAGCGCGGTGAGGCCGAGGCCGGCGGCGAAAGCGCTGCCGCGGTTACTCAGCGCCTTGCCGAGCAGCCGCCGCAGGTCAGGACCGAAGGCGCGCAAGATCCCGCTGTGGACCATGTGCAGGCCCCACAGCAACAGCGCAACGCCGCCCATCAGATCGAGCAGAACCAACGTTCCCATGCTCCGTGTCCGGATTGGAGTCGATTGGTGAGGCTAGCGCCAAATGCTTGAGGTTCAAACCTTTTGTTGGCGCGTCGGCGTTAACGTTTACGCCAGCTGCACGTTCCCGCGGCGCGTTGAGCGTCCGCCGCGGCGCGCGTTGGCGCGTCCGCAGTCGAGATGCCTTGTGAGCAGGCTCACATTGCCGCTTTGAGGGCAGCGAAGCCGCGGTCGAGATCGGCCTTGAGGTCGTCGACGCTTTCCAGTCCGATATGCAGGCGCAGCGTCGGGCCGCCGGGCGCCCACTTGGTCGCTGTGCGATAGGCATCGCAATCGAAGGGAATCGCAAGGCTCTCGAAGCCGCCCCATGAAAAGCCCATGCCGAACAGCTTGAGCGTGTTCAGCATGGTGTCGACGGCCTTCTGCGGCGCCGGATTCAGCACGATGCTGAACAGGCCGGACGCACCGGTGAAGTCGCGCTTCCAGATCGCGTGGCCGGGATCGGTCTCCAAGCCGGGATGCAGCACACGCGCGACCTCGGGCCGGCTAGCCAGCCAGCGCGCCATGTCGAGCCCGGAGCGGTGATGTTGTGCCAGCCGCACCGACAGCGTGCGCAGGCCGCGCAGCGCCAGGAAGACGTCGTCGGGTCCAGCGCAGACGCCGAGGAGGCGAATGCCCTCGGCGACCATCGGCCAGGCCTTGGCATTTGCCGAGATGGTGCCGAACATGATGTCGGAATGGCCGCCGATATATTTGGTTGCGGCCTGCATGCTGATGTCGACGCCCTGTTCGAGCGAGCGGTGATAGAGCGGCGTTGCCCAGGTGTTGTCATCGATGACGAGCGCGCCGCGCCCATGCGCGACCTCGGCGATGGCGCGGATGTCCGGCATCTCGAACGACTGCGAGCCTGGGGCCTCCACCAGCACGGCCCGGGTGTTGGGCTTGAACAGCTTGTCGATGCCGGCGCCGATCATCGGATCGAAATAGCTGGTCTCGACGCCAAAGCGGGTGAGCATGCCGTTGCAGAAATTGCGCGAGGGCCGATAGACGTTGTCGCAGACCAGGAGATGGTCTCCGGCCTTGAGCACCGAGAGCAGCGTGGTCGAGATCGCCGACAGCCCCGACGGCACGATGCCGACGCCGGCGCATTGCGGTCCCTCCAGCGCCATCAGCGTCTCCTGGAACGCCTTGGTGGTGGGGGAACCGTGACGGCCATAGGTGAACTCGCCGCGATGGGCGTGCAGGTCCTCGGCGGTCGGGTAGAGCACGGTCGAGCCGTGAAAGACCGGCGGATTGACGAACCCCTTCTGCGCCTTGGTGTCGCGGCCGGAGGTGACCAGCCGGGTCTCGGCCTGCTGCTCTTGGGGGTGCGAGGAATCCATGCGTCTGCTTTCAAAACCGCGTTTCCGCTCGGGCTTGGCGCCTGACGAGCTGGCCGAAAGGCCGCTGTCGTTAATAACAGAACACAGAAGAGTCCCGTCAACCCCTTGACCCGGCACGCCAGTCGTTCTGTGATGCGCAGGTGCTATTCAGTCGCCGCATGTTGAGGGGCCTGCCGCGACCTTCGATCCATCGTCTGACCGGACCTTGCGCCACAGCCATATCGGCGGGCGCCTGCGGCGGGGATTAAGGTATGGCCTCCCGGGATCGGCGGGTGTTCGGCAAGGTTTTCCAGCATGACTCTTGCAGGGCTGGCCTTGATACGCCTGGCCCTGGCAGCGATGATCCTGAGACAACGTTCCTTGAGACGACTTTGAAAGGCCCAAAGCCCATGAAACGCGTAACCCTGGCTCTCACCCTTGCTCTCGCCGCCGGCCTCTCCGCCCAAGCCGCCGACGCGCAAACGCTCAAGACGGTCAAGGACCGGGGCATGCTGTCCTGCGGTGTCAGCCAGGGCCTGCCGGGCTTCTCCTCGCCCGACGACAAGGGCAACTGGACCGGCCTCGACGTCGACCTCTGCAAGGCGATCGCCGGGGCGATCTTCAACGATGCGACCAAGGTCAAGTACGTGCCGCTGTCCGCCAAGGACCGGTTCACCGCGCTGCAATCCGGCGAAATCGACGTGCTCTCGCGCAACACCACCTGGACCATCTCGCGTGACACCTCGCTCGGCGCCAATTTTACCGGCGTGACCTATTATGACGGGCAGGGCTTCATGGTGAAGAAGTCGCTCAAGGTGAATTCGGCGCTCGAGCTCAACAGCGCCTCGGTCTGCGTGCAGACTGGCACTACCACCGAGCAAAATCTGGCCGACTACTTCAAAGCCAACAACATGAAGTACGAGGTGATCGCGTTCGGCACCAACGACGAAACGGTCAAGGCCTATGAGGCCGGACGCTGCGACGTCTTCACCACCGACCAGTCGGGCCTGTACGCCAATCGCCTGAAGCTTGCCAATCCCAACGACCACATGGTGCTTCCCGAGATCATCTCGAAGGAGCCGCTCGGCCCCATGGTGCGCCACGGCGACGATCAGTGGTTCGACATCGTGAAGTGGACGCTGTTCGCGATGGTCACCGCCGAAGAGCTTGGCGTGAGCTCGAAGAACGTCGACGAGAAAGCGAAGCTGGAAAATCCCGAGTTGAAGCGCGTCCTCGGCACCGACGGCAATTTCGGCGAACAACTCGGCCTGACCAAGGACTGGGTGGTGCGGATCGTGAAGGCGGTCGGCAATTACGGCGAGGTGTTCGATCGCAATGTCGGCGCGGGCTCGCCGCTCGCCATCAATCGCGGTCTCAACAATCTCTGGAACAAGGGCGGTCTTCAGTACGCGCCGCCGATCCGCTGATCATCCTGATCCGCTGGCAGCGGCATGAGCACCGAGGCCCGAAAACCGCCACCCCAGATCGCGCTGAAGATCAGGCGCGTTCTGGGTGGCAAGGCAGGCTGGAACGGCGTTGCCGTCCAGTTTGCCTTCGCGGCGATCCTGGGCTGGATCGGCTATGAGATCGTCTCCAATGCCCGCGCCAATCTCGAAAACCAGCACATCGCCGCCGGTTTCGGCTTCCTCAGGAATAATGCCGGCTTCGACGTCAACCAGACCCTGATCTCCTATACCGGTTCGGACACGTTCCTGCGCGTGTTCGTGGTCGGGCTCCTGAATACGCTCGTGGTCTCGGTGGTGGGTATCGTCTTCGCCACCTTGATCGGATTCATCGTCGCGCTGTGCCGGCTGTCGCCCAATTGGCTGCTGTCCCGCGTCGGCGAGATCTATGTCGAGATCATCCGCAACCTGCCGCTGCTGTTCCAGATCCTGTTCTGGTACCTCGCGGTGCTGGCTGCCTTGCCCAATCCTCGGCAGAGCATCTCGCTGCTCGGCGTTGCCTTCATCAGCAATCGCGGCCTCGTCATTCCTAGCCCGATCGGCGGGAGCGGCCTGGAGCCATTCCTGGCGATGCTGGCGCTCGGTATCGTTGCCTCACTGGCCTTGCGCTTCTATGCGCGGCGCGCGCTGTTTCAGGAAGGGCGGATGATCCGGATCTGGCCCGCCGTGCTGGCCCTGCTGTTCGGGCTGCCGCTTGCCACGATGTTGGTGTTCGGTCTGCCCTTCACCTTCGAGCTGCCGCAGCTGAAGGGCTTCAATTTTGCCGGCGGATCGCGGATCATTCCGGAGTTCGTGGCGCTGACGCTGGCGCTGTCGACCTATACCGCCGCCTTCATCGCCGAGATTGTGCGCGCCGGAATCTTGTCCGTCCACAAGGGGCAGATGGAGGCGGGGGCCTCGCTCGGCCTCAGCCGCGGCAACACGCTGCGGCTGATCGTGGTGCCGCAGGCCATGCGGGTCATCGTGCCGCCGCTGACCAATCAGTACCTCAATCTCACCAAGAACTCGTCGCTGGCGGTCGCGATCGGCTATCCAGACCTCGTCTCGGTGTTCGCCGGCACGTCGCTGAGCCAGACCGGGCAGGCGATCGAGATCATCGCGATGACCATGGGCATCTATCTCCTGATCTCGCTGCTCACCAGCGCGATCATGAGCGTCTACGGGTGGCGCGTCAGCCGGAGTCTGGGCGCATGAGCGATATCGCCTCGAGCAGCTTCGTCCGCCGCGACCTGCTCACCGAGCGTCCCGCACCGATGAAGACCACGGGCTTTGTCGGGCTGATGCGCACGCGCCTGTTCAACTCGCCCACCAACATCCTGCTCACGATCGTCGGCGTCCTGCTGCTGTGGTTCACCATCGTTCCCTCGGTCAGGTTCCTGATGGTCGATGCGGTCTGGAGCGGCAAGGACCGCACGGCGTGCCTCACGGAGAACGCCGGCTTTGCGGTCGGCGCCTGCTGGCCCTACATCCAGGCCAAGCTGCCGCAATTGATCTATGGTTTTTATCCCGAGGCCGAGCGCTGGCGGGTCAACCTCGCGTTTGTCCTTGCGGCGGTCCTGCTTGTGCCACTGCTCGTGCCGCGTCTGCCGGCAAAGGGGCTCAACGCCAGTCTGTTCTTCTTCGCATTTCCAGTGGTCGCGTTCTTTCTGCTGCACGGTGGCGGCATCAAGGGCTTTGGCCTCAGTTGGACCGCCGGCCTGCTGGAATTGTTCGACGAGAGCATCATCGGCGCCGGGCGGGCCGTGCTCGGTTTCAGCAAGACGTCCGCCGTTGCGCCGCTGTTGTGGGCGGTCGGGAATTTCATCGTGCTGGTCGGCACGGCGATCTCCTGGCTGATCCTTCCGCTGACCTGGTTGCGCGATCAGATCCAGGGAGCGGGTCAGTCGGTCTGGGCCGATTTTGCCGTCACGACCGCAGTCGTGTCGTTGATCGCCTTCGGCCTCGGCGGCGGCTTGCGCACGGGTTGGCGCGCTCTGGCCTCGAGCATTGCTGCCTTCTTCGCCATCGCCGCGGTGATCAAGCTGATGGGTCTCGATCGCGGTGGACTGCCGGTCGTGACGACGAATTTGTGGGGCGGCCTCCTGGTGACGCTGGTGGTCTCCGTCACCGGCATCGTCACCTCGCTGCCGATCGGCATCGCGCTGGCGCTCGGCCGCCGCTCCACCATTCCGCTGATCCGGATCTTCTCGATCGCCTTCATCGAGTTCTGGCGCGGCGTGCCGCTGATCACGGTGCTGTTCTTCGCCACCTACATGCTGCCCCTGTTCCTGCCCGGCAATTTCACCGTCGACGGTCTCGTCCGCGCGCTGATCGGCATCGCGCTGTTCACGGGCGCCTACCAGGCCGAGAACGTCCGCGGCGGGCTCGCTGCGATCCCGCGAGGGCAGGGCGAGGCGGCCGCGGCCCTGGGGCTGTCCTGGTGGAAGACGACCTCGCTGATCGTGCTGCCGCAGGCGCTGCGTCACGTCATTCCGAACCTCGTCAACAGCTTCATCTCGTTGTTCAAGGACACCTCGCTGGTCTCGATCGTGGCGCTGTTCGACCTGTTGGGCTCGCTCAGGGCCTCGTTCTCGGACCCGAAATGGTCAACGCCTTCGACCGCGTTCACCGGCTTCGCCTTCGCCGGGATCATCTACTTCATCTTCTGCTTTGGAATGTCGCGCTACTCGCTGTTCGTCGAGCACCGCCTCAACGCCCACCGTCGCAACTGATCGAGGTCACCATGTCCGACCCCATCGTCAAGATTTCCGGCCTCAACAAATGGTACGGCGACTTTCACGTGCTGCGCGACATCGACCTTGCGGTCGCGAAGGGCGAGCGCATCGTGATCTGCGGGCCCTCGGGCTCCGGCAAGTCGACCCTGATCCGCTGCATCAACGCGCTGGAGGAATTCCAGGAGGGCGAGATCGTCGTAGACGGCATCGCGCTCGGGCCCAACCTCAAGCACATCGACGCGGTCCGCCGCGAGGTCGGCATGGTGTTCCAGAGCTTCAACCTGTTCCCGCATCTGACCGTGCTGGAGAACTGCACGCTGGCGCCAATCTGGGTGCGCAACATCCCGAAGAAGGACGCCGAGATCAACGCGATGAAGTTCCTGGAGCGGGTCAAGATCCCGCATCAGGCCAACAAGTTTCCGGGGCAGATGTCCGGCGGCCAGCAGCAGCGCGTCGCGATCGCGCGGGCCCTGACGATGAACCCGAAGGTCATGCTGTTCGACGAGCCGACCTCGGCGCTCGACCCCGAGATGGTCAAGGAGGTGCTGGACACCATGGTGGACCTCGCCGAGGAGGGCATGACCATGCTGGTCGTCACCCACGAAATGGGCTTTGCCCGCGAGGTTGCCAACCGCGTGGTCTTCATGGATGCCGGCCAGATCATCGAGGCCAACACGCCGAACGAATTCTTTGCGGCGCCCCAGCACGCCCGCACGAAACTGTTCCTGAGCCAGATTTTGCGCTGAGCACCTGCCATCCGGAGACCGCGCCGGTCTGACCGGGCCGCCAGCCTGGCACCATCCGAATCAGCTGTGCCTCGTTCCGGACCAACTTCCGGAGAGAGACCTTGCAGAGCAGTGTCGGCGCGCGCGCATTCCAGAATGCGCGATTGCAAAAGAAGTTGAGGAAGCAGGCGGACGCCGTCATGTCGCTCGCGGTCGAGGCGCTCCGGCAGGGCAGATTTGCCGAGGCCGAGACGCTCTGCCGCGGCATTGTGGAGGAGGTTCCGGATCATTTCCATGCCACGCACCTGCTTGGCCTTCGCGCCTATGAAGGCGGGCGGCTGGAGGAGGCGCAACAGCTGTTCGAGCGCGCGATTGCGCTCGACCCGCGCTCGCCCGATGCCCATGGAAATCTCGGCGCCGTGTATTTCGATCTCCAGAAATTCCAGGACGCCCGCGCATGCCAGGAGAAGGCCATTGCGCTGAAGCCGAATTGTCCGATCACCCTCACCAATCTCGGCAATACGCTCCTGAACGTCGGCCTCGGCGAACAGGCGATCAGGCTGCACGAACGCGCTATCGGGTTGCGGCCCGACTACGCCGATGCATTTTGCAACCGCGGCATGGCGGAGCTGATGATCGGCCGGTCCGAGCGCGCCAAGGAGAGTTTCGATCGCGCCCTGTCGCTTCAGCCGCGTCATGCGGAAGCGATCGCCGGCAAGGGCATGGTGTGCATCGAGCTCCGGCATTACGAGGAGGCGGAAGCCGCCCTCGCCGCAGGCTTGGCGATCAAGCCGGGTTCACCGCGGATTCTGGCCCAGCGCGGACGGCTCAATTTCGATCTGCATCGGCTGGAGCAGGCGGCGGCGGACTTCGATGCGGCGCTGGCGCAATCGCCGCGGCTCGAGCTCGCGCTGCGTGGCAAGGCGCAGGTCAACCTTCTCTTGGGAAACACGACGCAGGCGATTGCGGCCGTCAAGACCCTGCTCGAGGACAATCCGCGGTCCGATTACGCAATCGTGCTTCTCGGCGCCTGCTACGCGAACCAGGGAGACGTCGCGACGGCGCTCGAGCACCTCGACGCGGCGCTCGAGATATCACCTGACTATGCGGATGCCATCGCACGCAAGATCTTCATCCTGGATTATCTGCCCGAGGCCGATTTCGCGGTCCAGCAGGCGGCGCGGAAATCCTGGTGGGATGCGATCGGCGCCAGGCTGCCGCAACGGACACTGCCGCCCCGGGCGCTCGATCCGGACAGGCGGATCGTCGTCGGCTATGTCGCGTCGGAATTCAGGAACCACTCGGCCGCGTTCGCGCTGTTGCCGGTGCTGCGCCAACACGATCACACGAGGTTCGAGATCGTCTGCTATTCCTGCTGGCCGCTGCAGGACGAGATTACCGAGAGATTCAAGCCTCTCGCGGACGTCTGGGTCGACGCCGCGCAGCTTTCGGACGACGAGTTGGCCGATCGCATCCAGGCGGACAAGATCGACATCCTGATCGACGTATCCGGGCATACGGCAGGCAACAGGCTGCCTGTCTTTGCCCGCAAGCCGGCCCCGATCCAGGTCACGGGTTTCGGACACGCCACGGGCACCGGCCTTCAGACCATGGATTACGTGCTCGCCGATCCCATCTTCATTCCGCAATCGGCGCGCCATTTGCTGGCCGAAAAAGTCCATGATCTACCCTGCCTGATCACGATCGATCCCATCCTGGACGTGCCGCCCTCGGAGCTTCCCATGCTCCGGAACGGCCATGTGACCTTCGGCGTGTTCAACCGCATCTACAAGATCTCGGATGATGCGATCCGGGTGTGGTCGAAAGTGATGCGTGAGGTGAAGGGGTCGAAGATCATCATCAAGCACGGGCTGCTCGACGATCTCTTGCTGCGCGACGGCCTGATCGCGCGGTTCGTGGCCCAGGGCATTGCCGAAGACAACATCACCTGCCTGGGCTCGACCACGCGCCACGAGCATCTGCTGGCCTTTGCGCAAGTCGATATCTCCCTCGACACCTTCCCGCAAAATGGCGGCATCAGCACCTGGGAATCGCTCTATGCGGGCGTTCCGGTCGTCGCCAAGCTCGGCAATGGCTCTTCGGCACGCGCCGGTGGCTCCATCGTGGCGGCCGTCGGCCTCGACGACTGGGTCGCCGAGGATGACGACGGCTACGCCGCGATCGCGTGCAAATATGCGGCACAGCCCGCTCATCTGGCGAAATTGCGGGCGGAACTGCCGGCTCGGATCGCAGCCTCACCTGCCGGCAACGTCGAACTTTACACGCGTGAGGTCGAAGCGGCCTATCGCCGGTTCTGGGGCGATTACTGTGCCGGCGCTGCGGAAGGCGGCGAGGTGGCGTAGCCCGACCTTGCGTTGCCCCCCCGGGAAATCCCGGAGTCGCTGCCGGCCGGGTGACCGGCCGGCCATAGCTGCGAATCAGTTAGACTCGCCTCAGGGCATCCTCCGGAGAGACACCTTGCAGAACAGCGGCGGCGGCGCGCGCGCATTCCAGAATGCGCGATTGCAGAAAAAATTGATGAAGCAGGCCGATGCCGTCATCGCCGCTGCGGCGAACGCCTATGGCCAGGGCCGATATGCCGAGACCGAGGCGCTGTGCCGCGAAATCCTGAAAGCCCTTCCGGATCACATCGACGCCATCCACCTGCTCGGCATGTGCGCCCACGACGGCCGGCGCTTCGAGGAGGCGCAGCAGCTGCTGGAGCGCGTGATTGCGCTCGATCCGCGCCTGCACGATGCCCATAACAACCTCGCGACCGTGCATTTCGACCTCGGCAATTACGAGGACGCGCGGCGCTGCCAGGAGAGGGCGATCGCGCTGAAGCCCAATTTCGCGGTGGCGCTGACCAATCTCGGCAACACGCTGATGCATATGGGGCTGTACGAGCAGGCGCTCGAAATGCACGAGCGCGCCATCAAGGTCAAACCGGATTATGCCGATGCGCTCTGCAATCGCGGCATGGTCGAGATCGTGCTTGGACAGATCCTGCGCGCCAAGGAGAGCTTCGATCGCGCCCTGCTGTTTCAGCCGCGTCACGCCGAGGCCATCGTCGGCAGCGGCATGGTCAGCATGGAGCTGCGGCACCACGAGGAGGCGGCAGCCAAGTTAGCCACGGCGCTTGCGATCAAGCCTGGCGCGCCGAGGATCCTGGCCCAGCGCGGGCGGCTCAGTTACGAGCTGCAGCGCCTCCACGAGGCGCTGGCGGATTTCGATGCGGCGCTTGCGATTTCGCCCAAGCTCGAACTGGCCCTTCGGGGCAAGGCGCAGGTCTGCCTCGTCATGGGAAAGACCGCGCAGGCGATGGCGGCGGCGACGACCTTGATCGAGCGCAACCCGCGCTCCGAGATGGGGTTGGCGCTGATGGGCTTCGCTTATTCGAACCAGGGAGAGATGGACGCTGCGATCGAATATCTCGATCGTGCGCTGGCGCTCCGGCCGGACTATGGAGACGCGATCAGAGGCAAGATCTTCCTGCTGGACTACCTCGCGG
The DNA here is from genome assembly GCF_014198295.1 of Bradyrhizobium sp. CIR18. Lineage (NCBI taxonomy): Bacteria > Pseudomonadati > Pseudomonadota > Alphaproteobacteria > Hyphomicrobiales > Nitrobacteraceae > Bradyrhizobium > Bradyrhizobium sp. CIR18. Next base: position 296,106 of record NZ_JACIHF010000001.1, read on the forward strand.
ATGCCGATTTCGCGGTCCAGCAGGCTGTACGAAAGTCATGGTGGGATGCGATCGGCTCGAAGATTCCGCAAAGGACGCTGCCGAAGCGGCCGCTGGATCCGGACAAGCAGATCGTGGTCGGATATGTCGCGGCCGAATTCCGGCAACACTCGGCGGGGCTCACCTTGCTGCCCGTGTTGCGCCATCATGATCACGCCAAGTTCAAGATCATCTGCTACTACTCCTGGCCGGGAGCGGACGAGTACACCGCCATGTTCAAGCAAATGGCGGACGTCTGGGTCGACGCTTGGCAGATGTCGGACGACGAACTCGCCGATCGCATTCAGGCCGACAATGTCGACATCCTGATCGACGTTTCGGGCCACACCACCGGCAACCGGCTGCAATGCTTCGCGCGGAAGCCGGCTCCGATCCAGGCAACCGGCTTCGGGCACGCGACGGGCACGGGCATGCAGACCATGGACTACGTGCTCGCGGATCCCATTTTCATTCCGCCATCGGCTCGACATTTGTTTCCGGAAAAGATCTACGATCTGCCGTGCCTGATCACGATGGAGCCGGTCACCAATCTGCAGCCTTCCGAACTGCCAATGCTCCGCAACGGCTACGTCACCTTCGGCGTGTTCAACCGCATCTACAAGATCTCGGATGATGCGATCCGTGTGTGGTCGCGCATCATGCGGGAGGTGCCGGGATCGAAGATCATCCTCAAGCATGGTTTGCTCGATGATGCCTTGCTGCGCGATAGCCTGATCGCACGCTTCATCGCGCAGGGCATTGCCGAGGAGGACATCACGTGCCTCGGCACCACCTCGCGCGACGATCACCTGATGGCCTTTGACAAGATCGATATTTCGCTCGACACGTTCCCGCAGAATGGCGGCATCAGCACCTGGGAATCCCTCTACAAGGGCGTTCCCGTCGTCGCCAAGCTCGGCATTGGAGCTTCTTCGCGTGCCGGCGCCTCCATCGTGGCCGCCGTCGGTCTCGGCGACTGGGTCGCCGAGGATGACGACGGCTATGTCGAGATCGCCCGCAAATATGCGTCGCAGCCCGAGCATCTGGTGAAGTTGCGCGCGGGCTTGCCGGCTCAGATCGCAGCCTCGCCCGCCGGCAACGTCGAGATCTATACGCGTGAGCTCGAAGCGGGTTACCGTCAGTTCTGGCGCGACTATTGTGCCGCAGGCGCGGAAAGCGGCGACGCTGCGGTAAGCGGGGCGGACGCAGCCGGCGGTTCCTGAGCCGGATCCTGCAACACGCCCCGGAACGCGAATCAGTTAGACTCGCCGCGGGCCATCTTCCGGAGAGACACCTTGCAGAGCAGCGCCGGGGCGCGCGCATTCCAGAATGCGCGGTTGCAGAAGAAATTGAAGAAGCAGGTCGACGCCATCATCGCTGCCGCGGCGAGCGCCTATGGCCAGGGCAGACATGCGGAGACTGAGGCGCTCTGCCGGCAGATCCTGCAAGCCATTCCGGATCATTTCGACGCGACGCATCTGCTCGGCCTGAGCGCGCAACAGGGTGGGCGCCTGGAGGAGGCGCAACAATTGCTCGAGCGCGCGATCGCGATCGATCCGCGTTCGCACGAGGCCCATAACAATCTCGCGGCTGCGCACTTGGCCCTTCAGAAATTCGAGGCCGCCCGTGCATGTCAGGAGAAGGCGATCGCACTGAAGCCGAATTTTCTGCCGGCTCTGGTAGGCCTCGGCAATACCTCGCTCCAGATGAACCTGCCCGAACAGGCGATCGAGATGTACGATCGCGCCATCAAGCTGAAGCCCGATTATACCGATGCGCTCTGCAATCGTGGTCTGGCCGAGCTGGCGCTGGGCCGGTTTGCCCCTGCCATGCAAAGCTTCGAGCGCGCGCTGTTGTTTCAGCCGCGCCATGTCGAGGCGCTCGTCGGCAAGGCGGTGGTCGGCCTCGAGCTCAAGCATTACGATGACGCGGAAGCTGCTCTCGCGGCGGCGCTCGCAATCAGGCCCGGTTCGGCGAAGATACTGGCGCAACGCGGGCGGCTCAATTACGAGCTGCAGCGTCTAGAACCGGCGGTCGCCGATTTCGAGGCGGCGCTTGCGATTTCGCCCAAGCTCGAGCTGGCTCTCCGAGGCAAGGCACAGGCTTGCCTCGTGATGGGAAAGACAGCGCAGGCGATGGCGGCCGCTGCGGCCTTGATCGAGCGAAATCCGCGCTCGGAGACGGGGCTGGCGCTGATGGGCTTTGCTCATTCGAACCAGGGAGACATGGACGCCGCGATCGAATATCTCGATCGCGCCCTGGCGATCCGGCCGGACTATGAAGATGCGATCCGGGGAAAGATCTTCTTGCAGGACTTCCGTGCCGAGGCCGATTTCGCGCTCCAGCAGGCGGTGCGACGGGATTGGTGGGACGTGATCGGCTCCAGGATACCGCGGCGGACGCTGCCGAAGCGGCCGCTCGATCCGGACAAGCAGATTGTGGTCGGCTATGTCGCTTCCGAATTCCGACAGCACTCGGCGGGGCTGACTTTGCTGCCGGTGCTGCGCCATCATGATCACACCAACTTCAAGATCATCTGCTATTCGTGCTCGCCGTCACGAGACGAGATGACCGCCAAATTCAAGTCGCTGGCGGACGTCTGGGTCGATGCGTGGCAGCTCTCGGACGACGAGCTCGCCGATCGCATCCAGGCCGACGATGTCGACATTCTGATCGACGTTTCGGGCCACACGACCGGCAACAGGCTGCAGGTCTTCGCGCGGAAGCCGGCTCCGATCCAGGCCACCGGATTCGGACACGCGACGGGCACGGGCATGCAGACCATGGACTATGTGCTCGCGGACCCCGTCTTCATTCCGCAATCGGCACGGCATCTGCTGGCCGAAAAGGTGTTTGACCTGCCGTGCCTCAACACCATCGATCCGATCCTGGATGTGCCGCCGTCGGACCTTCCCATGCTCCGCAACGGCCATGTGACCTTCGGCGTGTTCAACCGTGTCAACAAGATCTCGGACGAGGCGATCCGGGTGTGGTCGAGCGTGATGCACGAGGTGATCGGATCGAAGATCATCATCAAACATACGCTGCTTGACGATCCCATGCTGCGCGACGGCCTTCTTGCGCGGCTCGTGAACCAGGGCATCCCCGAACAGAACATCACCTGCCTGGGCTCGTCAGGGCGGGCGGATCATCTGCGGACCTTCGCGCAAGTCGATATTTCGCTCGATCCATTCCCGCAGAATGGCGGCATCAGCACCTGGGAATCCCTCTATGCGGGCGTTCCTGTCGTGGCCAAGCTCGGTCACGGCGTCTCATCGCGCGCCGGCGGCGCCATCGTGGCGGCGGTCGGGCTTAACGACTGGGTCGCCGAGGATGACGACGGCTATGTCGAGATCGCCCGCAAATTTGCCTCGCAGCCCGAGCATCTGGCGAAATTGCGCGCGGGCCTACCGGCTCGGATCGCAGCTTCGCCAGCCGGCAATGTCGAGATCTACACGCGTGAGCTCGAAGCGGGTTATCGTCAGTTCTGGCGCGACCATTGTGCCGCCGCTGCGGGGTGAGGCAACGCCGTCGCCGGCGATGCGGGCGCGCCCAGCGGTTCCTGAGCCAGGACAGTCCAGCGCGGGCCCGGGATATCCCGGGTAATTTCCGGTCTCGCCGACCGGCAGGCTAACTGCGCGAATCAGCTAGACTCGCCGAGCACCATCTCCCGGAGAGACATCTTGCAGAGCAGCGCCGGCGCGCGCGCATTCCAGAATGCGCGGTTGCAGAAGAAATTGAAGAAGCAGGCCGACGGTATCATCTCCGCGGCGGCGAGCGCCTATGGCCAGGGTAGATATGCGGAGAGCGAGGCGCTTTGCCGCCAGATCGTGCAAGCCGTTCCGGATCATTTCGACGCTACGCATTTGCTCGGCTTGAGCGTGCAACAAAGCGGGCGCCTGCAGGAGGCGCAGCAGCTGCTGGAGCGCGCAATCGCGATCGAGCCACGCTCGCACGAGGCCCACAACAATCTCGCGGCAGTGCATCTGGCCCTTCAGAAATTTGACGCCGCTCGCGCCTGTCAGGAAAAGGCGATCGCGCTGAAGCCGAACTTTGCGCCGGCCTTGGCCGGCCTTGGCAATAGCTTGCTTCAGATGAACCTGCCCGAACAGGCCATCGAGCTGTACGACCGCGCCATCGTCCTGAAGCCCGACAATGCCGATGCGCTCTGCAATCGTGGCCTCGCCGAGCTGGCGCTGGGCCGATTTGACCGCGCCAGGCAGAGTTTCGAGCGCGCTCTGTTGTTTCAGCCGCGTCACGCCGAAGCCCTTATCGGCAAGGGCGTGGTCGGGATCGAGCTCAAGCATTACGACGAGGCGGAAGCCGCGCTCGCAGCGGCGTTCGCGATCAGGCCAGGTTCGGCGAAGCTCCTGGCGCACCGCGGACGGCTCAATCTTGCGCTGTCGCGGCTGGAACAGGCGGCGGCGGATTTTGACGCAGCCCTTGCGCTTTCACCGAAGCTCGAAGTTGCGTTGCGGGGGAAGGCGGAAGTCGCGTTGAGCATGGGTAATACCGCGCAGGCGATCCTGGCCTGCACGGCTTTGCTCGAAGAAAATCCGCGCTCGGCGATCGCATTGGCGCTGCTGAGCTCCTGTTTTGCCAACCAGGGCGAAATCGCAGCCGCAATCGAACATCTCGACGCCGCGCTCGAAATCGCGCCGGACCAGCCGGACCTGCTCGCGCGGAAGATCTATTTTCTGGACTTTCTCTCCGACGCCGATTTCGCGATCCAGCAGGCGGCGCGCAAATCCTGGGGGGATGCGATCGGCGCCAGATTGGCGCAGAAGACGCACGCACCCCGGCAACTCGATCCTGACAGGCGGATCGTGGTCGGGTATGTCGCGGCCGAGTTCTGGTACCACTCGGCGGCGTTCGGCCTGTTACCGGTGCTGCGCCACCATGATCACGCCAAGTTCGAGATCGTCTGCTATTCGTGCTCGCCGGTACGAGATGAGATGACCGCCAAGTTCAAGTTGCTGGCGGACGTCTGGGTCGACGCCTGGCAGCTTTCGGACGACGAACTGGCCGATCGTATCGAGGCTGACAAGATTGATATCCTGATCGACGTGTCAGGGCATACGACCGGCAACAGGCTCCCGGTCTTCGCCCGCAAGCCCGCCCCGATCCAGGTCACGGGCTTCGGACATGCCACGGGCACCGGCCTTCAGACCATGGACTACGTGCTCGCCGATCCGATCTTCATTCCGGAATCGGTCCGTGGTCTACTGGCTGAAAAGGTCTGCGATCTACCTTGCCTGATCACGATCGATCCCATCCTGGATGTGCCTGCTTCGGAGCTTCCCATGCTCCGCAACGGCCATGTGACCTTTGGCGTTTTCAATCGCATCTCCAAGATCTCGGATGAGGCCATCCGCGTGTGGTCGAAGGTGATGCGCGAGGTGCCCGGATCCAGGATCATCATCAAACATACGCTGCTTGACGATCCCATGCTGCGCGACGGCCTTCTTGCGCGGCTCGTGAACCAGGGCATCCCCGAACAGAACATCACCTGCCTGGGCTCGTCAGCGCGCGAGGAACATCTGCGGGCCTTTGCGCGAGTCGATATTTCGCTCGATACGTTCCCGCAAAATGGCGGCGTGAGCACCTGGGAATCCCTTTATGCGGGCGTTCCTGTCGTGGCCAAGCTTGGTCACGGCGCCTCGTCACGCGCCGGCGGCGCCATCGTGGCGGCGGTCGGGCTTAACGACTGGGTCGCCGAGGATGACGACGGCTATGTCGAGATCGCCCGCAAATTCGCGTCGCAGCCCGACTATCTGGCGAAGTTGCGCGCGGGCCTGCCGGCCCGGATTGCAGCTTCGCCCGCCGGCAATGTCGAGATTTACACGCGCAGGGTCGAGGAGGGGTACCGCCGGTTCTGGCGCGACTATTGTGCCGCTGCTGCGGAGCGCGGCGAGGTCGTTTAAGCCGGACGAACCGCGCTGAGCTTTGTGACGCGCGTCCCCGACCCGAGGGGGCGCGTGACGATCACACGAAGGGCGGCTTGATGTTGCTGCGCTTCTCCAACCATTCCGGCACCGGCAGGTTCTTGGCGCGCATGAAGTCCGCGTTGAACAGCTTCGACTGATAACGGCTGCCGGAATCGCACAGCACGGTGACGATCGTCTTGCCGGGTCCGAGCTGCTTGGCGAGGCGCATTGCGCCCACGATGTTGACACCGGTCGAGCCGCCGAGACACAGGCCCTCGTGCTGCAGCAGTTCGTAGATCACGCCGACGGCTTCGGCATCGGGAATGAGATAGGCATCATCGACCTTCGCGGTCTCCACGATGGCGGTCGCCCGGTTGAGGCCGATGCCCTCGGTGATCGAGCCACCCGGCGTCGCCTTGGGATCGCCGGTCCTGAAGTACTCATACATGCCGGCGCCGTGCGGATCGGCGCATGCGATCCGCACGTTCTTGTTCTGCTCTTTCAAGTAACGGCTGACACCAGCCAGCGTGCCGCCGCTGCCGACCGAGCAGACGAAGCCGTCGACCTTACCGCCGGTCTGCTCCCAGATTTCGGGTCCGGTGGACTCGTAATGCGCCTTGGCATTGTCGAGGTTATTCCACTGGTCGGCGAACAGCACGCCATTGGGTTCGGTCTTGCGCAGCTCGTCGGCGAGGCGGCGGCCGACATGCTGGTAGCTGTTGGGGTTGGCGTAGGGCAGGGCCGGCACCTCGATCAGCTCGGCGCCGCACAGCTTCAGGAAGTCTTTCTTCTCCTGGCTCTGCGTTTCCGGGATCACGATCAGGGTGCGATAGCCGCGCGCGCTGGCGACGACCGCAAGGCCGATGCCGGTATTGCCGGCGGTCGATTCCACCACGAGACCGCCCGGCTTGAGCTCGCCGCGCTTCTCGGCCTCCAGGATCATCCATTTGCCGGCGCGGTCCTTGACCGACTGGCCGGGATTCATGAACTCGGCCTTGCCGAGAATGGTGCAGTCGGTCAGTTCCGAGGCGCGCTTCAGCTTGATCAGCGGGGTGTTGCCGATGGCTTCGACAACGTCATTTCGAATGGTCATGTCAGGGAAATCGCTACCAAGGGGGTTGATCTGGTTGGCGAGAACGTAGTGCTTGGAAGGCCAAAGGGGAAGGCTTTTGCGTTGCGGCGAAACCGAGCGAAACCTCTGCTCAAACAGCAATATTCCCAAGAGGCGCGCCCGGCGGCGATGCGCTCGGCCGCAAGCCGGGATATCGATAGGAGGAAACGCCTGCGCTCCGTCAGGCCAGGGAAGATGACAGTCGCGACCAGCCAACTCGCGACAAACTTTTTCCAAGGCCGAGGCTTCTCGCCATCGAGGGCCGTGGATGACGCCCGGATGGTCGAATCAGATCGGCCCGAGGAACGGCTTTCTGTTCGGCGATTGACGGGCTTGTGAGATTACTCAGCCAGGGCGCGACTGAGGCGGGGCGTGGTGCGGTCGGATGGAAACGCCCAAGTGCCGCTGTGGCAGCAATATCACATGAAATCTTGGTAAGCTTGATCGTGTATCCCAATGTTTCAAAATGAGAAAAATCCCTGCAAGACAGCCGTCTTTTGAATTTCGAGCGGTTCGTTTCCACTTCGTCGGCGTGGCCATCTCGCAACTGCGGGACTGTCCCGCAGTTCAGCGCCCGGCTAGTATGATTTTCGAGGTTCCGCAGAAAGCATCGCCGCTGTGAACGAGTTGTCCAAAGCCCCCCGACTGTCGCGCCGCGAATCGGCTAATCCGGCTGCGCGGCGGTTCGATCTGCCCCGCGGGGGATGGATGTGACAGAGGATGTTCCTGCGATCGCCATGCGGCGGTCTGAAGGTTCTGCATCCCGGACGCTGCGCGCGGCGCGCTGGATTGCGGTGGTGTGCCTTGCCGCCGGTTCGGGGGCTTGCGTGCTGACCCAGGATCTTCCCGATCCCGCCCTCGACGTTCCCACGCAGTACAAATATGCGGGCAAGGGTGATGCGCCGCCGTCACTGGATTGGTGGCGCGGGTTCCGCTCCGCGGAGCTGACGCAGCTGATGGAGGAGGCGCAAACCGTCAACCTCGACATCGCCGCCGCCGTTGCGCGCATCGTCCAGGCCGACGCCCAGGCGCGGCAGGCGGGGGCGGCGCTGCTGCCGAGCGTCTCGACAGGCGGATCGGAAACCTATTCGCGCACCTCGGGCTCGAGCGCGTCCGGCCTTTCGATCGGCGGCCGCGAAGTCGTCAATTATTCGACCTCGCTGAGCGCGAGCTACCAGCTCGACTTCTGGGGCCAGAATCGCGATGCGCTGCAATCGGCGGAAGAGACGGCGAACGCCAACCGCTTTGACCGCGACACCGTCGCGCTGACGACGCTGGCGGCCGTCGCCAACGCCTATTTCCAGGTGCTGGCCTCGCAGGACCGCATCAGGACCTCACAGCGCAACATTGCGAGCGCGCAGCGCATCCTCGATGCGGTCAGGGAGCGGCGCAGGGCCGGCACCGGCACCGATCTCGACGTCGCCCAACAGGAGAGCGTGCTTGCCAACCAGAAAGCCCTGGTGCCGCCGCTGCGCCAGACGCTGGACCAGAACGTCAACGCGCTCGCCGTGCTGGTTTCGCGCCCGCCGGAAAGCGTGCGCGTGCTCGGCGGCTCGCTGGACCGGATCGCGATCCCGCGCGTCACGCCCGGCCTGCCTTCGGAGCTGCTGACGCAGCGGCCCGACATCCGCCAACAGGAGGCGCAGCTTGCCTCGGCGACGGCGAATATCGGCAATGCCCGTGCTCAGTTCTTTCCGACCATTCAGCTCACCGGCAATGGCGGCTATCAGAGCTCGGCTTTGGTCTCGCTGTTCCAGCCGCATGCGGCCTTCTTCCAGCTCGTCGGCAGCGCCACGCAGCCGATCTTCGACGGCGGCAAGATCCTCGGCAATTTCGAGTTGGCCAAGGCGCGGCAGGACGAATTGCTCCAGACCTACCGCAAGACCATCATCCAGTCGTTCGCCGACGTCGACAATGCGCTGTTCTCGATCAAGCAGACCACGATCAAGCTGCAATTGCAACGCGACGTCGTCGTCGCCTCACGCCGCGCCTTCGATCTCTCCGAGCAGCAACTGCGCGCCGGCACCGCCGACATCGTGACTGTACTCAACACTCAACTGACCCTGTTCCAGGCGGAAGACGCGCTGTCACAGGCGCAACTGGCCCGCTTGCTCGCCATCGTCAGCCTGTATCAGGCGCTCGGCGGCGGCTGGGAGCCGCGAATGGAGAAACCGGTCAATGCTCTTTAAGCCGGATACCAAGCAGGACGCGAAGGAGGGGACGGCGAAGAAGTCGCGCGGCCGCGGTTTCGTCATGACCCTGATCACGCTCGCGATCCTTGGTGGCCTCGGCTATCTCGGCTGGAACGCGATGCACCAGAAGCCGGCTGCCGACCGAAACGCGCGGCCGGACCTGCCGGTGCCCGTGCTGGCGGCGACGCCCCGCGTTCAGGACGTTCCGGTCTATCTCGACGGCGTCGGCGCGATCCGCGCGCTCAACACCGTGACCGTGCGCTCGCAGGTCGACGGCAAGCTGATCGCCGTGAATTTTACTGAAGGGCAGGACGTCAAAAAGGGCGACGTGCTCGGCGAGATCGATCCCGCGCTCTACCAGGCAACTTACGACCAGGCGGTCGCCAAGAAGGCGCAGGATCAGGCCCAGCTCGCCAACCAGCGCATCGACCTGACACGGTACGAGCAGCTCGCTGCCTCCAACGCCGGCTCCAAGCAGCAGGCCGACACCCAGCGCGCGCTGGTCGCGCAGACCGAGGCGCTGGTCAAGGCCGACCAGGCTGCGATCGACAACGCGGCGGCGACGCTGAGCTACACCAAGATCGTGGCGCCGCTCTCAGGGCGAGCCGGCCTGCGCCAGGTCGACCAGGGCAACATCATCCACGCCGCCGACACCACGGGCCTCGTGGTGATCACGCAATTGCAGCCGATCGCGGTATGGTTCAGCCTGCCGCAGCAACAAATCATGCGCGTCAACGCCGCGGCGTCGAAGGGTACGCTGGCGGTCGACGTGTTCGGCAATGACGGCATCACCGTGATCGATACCGGCAAGCTCACCGGCATCGACAACCAGGTCGACCAGACCACCGGCACGCTCAAGCTCAAGGCCGAGTTTCCCAACGCCAACTACCAGCTTTGGCCGGGCCAGTTCGTCAATGTCCGTCTCAAGGTCGAGACGCTGACGCAGGCGCTGGTGGTGCCGACCTCGGCCGTGCAGCGCGGCCCGATCGGGACGTTCAGCTATGTCATCGGCGAGGACAATATCGTCTCGGCCAAGCCCGTGACCGTGACCCAGCAGAACGAGCATGACGCGGTGATCGCCAGCGGCCTGTCGGCGACCGACAGCGTCGTCACCACGGGCTTTGCCAATCTGTCCGACGGCTCCAAGGTGACCATCGGCCGCGACGACCAGACCCCGTCGGCCGATCTCGCCCCGCGCAAGCGGTCGCGCGGGCCTGACGCCCAGAAGAAGGATGGTGCCAAGGAAGGGCAGAAGGAGCACCAGAAGGAACAGGGTAAGGACAGCGAGTTCCGCGCCAAGCGCAAGAGCAGCGAGGGCGACCAGAAGGGGCAGACCGGGCCGGCCCCGGGGCCGGGGGCAGCGGGAAGTGGAGCCAAGCAGCAATGATCCCGACAACAGCCGCTTGAAGCGGCAGGCAGATCCCATGGGTGTCTCCGAACCCTTCATCCGCCGTCCGATCGCGACCTCGTTGCTCGGCATCGCGCTGCTGATCGGCGGGCTGCTGGGCTATTTCGCGCTGCCGGTCTCGGCGCTGCCGCAGGTCGATTTCCCGACCGTGCAGGTGACGACGCAGCTTCCCGGCGCGAGCCCCGACGTGATCGCCTCACTGATCACGGCGCCTTTGGAGCGGCAGCTTGGCCAGATCCCGTCGCTGTCGGCGATGAACTCGACGAGCTCGTTCGGTGTCAGCCAGATCTCGCTCCAGTTCGATCTCAATCGTGACATCGACGGCGCGACCCAGGACGTGCAGGCCGCGATCAACGCAGCGGCGGGCGTGCTGCCCAAGACGCTGCCTTATCCGCCGACCTACGCCAAGGTGAACCCGGCGGACGCCCCGGTGATGACGCTGGCGCTGCGCTCCGACACCATCTCGCTGAGGGCGATGAGCGACATCGCCGACACGCTCCTGGCGCAACGGCTGAGCCAGATCTCCGGCGTCGGACGGGTCTCGGTGCTGGGCGGGCTGAAGCCGGCCGTACGCATCCAGGCCGATCTGGCGCGGCTCGCCGCCTACGGCATCGCCATGGAAGATCTGCGCACCGCGATCGCCAATGCCAATGTCTCGGGGCCGAAAGGCTCGCTCGACGGCGCGCAGCAATCCTACATCATCGCGGCCAACGACCAGATCGCCGCCGCCGATGCCTACAAGCCCGTCATCATCGCCTACCGCAACGGCTCGCCGGTCACCATCGCCGACGTCGCGCGGATCGTCGATGGCCTCGAGAACGACCGCACCGGCGGCTGGTACCAGGGCACGCCCGCCGTCATCATCGACATCCAGCGCCAGCCCGGCGCCAACGTCATCGACGTCGTCAGCCAGATCCGCGCCGAAATCCCGAAAGTGCAGCGCGCGATCCCGGCCGGGGTGAACCTCACCATCGTCTCCGACCGCACCGTCACGATCCGCGCCTCGGTCCACGACGTGCAGTTCACGCTGGTGCTCAGCGTCGTGCTGGTGACGCTGGTGGTGCTGCTGTTTCTGCGCTCGCTGCGGGCCACCCTGATCGCCGGCGTGGCGCTGCCGCTGTCGCTGATCACCAGCTTCGGCATCATGTATTTCGCCGGCTTCAGCCTCGACAATCTGTCGCTGATGGCGCTGACGATCGGCACCGGCTTCGTCGTCGACGACGCCATCGTCATGATCGAGAATATCGTCCGCCACATGGAGAACGGCGACGGGCCGATGGAGGCCTCGCTGAAGGGTGCCAGCGAGATCGGCTTCACCGTGATCTCGCTGACGGTGTCGCTGATCGCAGTCTTCATCCCGCTGCTGTTCATGTCCGGCCTCGTCGGGCGCATGTTCCGCGAATTCGCGCTGACCTTGACGATCGCGGTGGTGACCTCGGCCGTGGTCTCGCTGACGCTGACGCCGATGATGTGCTCGCGCTTGCTCAAGCACGCTCATGAGGAACTGGCGGTGCCGGGCCTCGCCGCCATCAGCCGCTTCATCGACCGCACCGTGGAGGCCTATCATCGGACGCTGCTCTGGGTGCTGGAGCGCCAGCGCGCCACGCTGGTCGTGACCTTCGCCACGCTGATTGCGACCCTCGTCCTCTACGTCGTTGCGCCAAAAGGCTTCCTGCCGCTGCAGGACACCGCCTCGATCACGGCCGTGACGGAGGCGGGGCCGGACGTGTCGTTCGCGGAGATGCAGAAGCGGCAGGGCGAGGTTGCCGACACCATCAAGGCGGATCCTGACGTGGTCGGCGTGGTCTCGGTGATCGGCGCCGGCTCGGTCAATCCGACCACCAATGTCGGCCGGCTCGTTATGACCTTGAAGCCGCGCGGCGAGCGGCGCGACGATGTCAGCGTGGTCGTGACCCGGTTGAAGCAGCGGGTGGCGGGCATTCCCGGCATGACCGTCTATTTCCAGCCGGTGCAGGACGTGCAGATCTCGACCCAGTCGAGCCGCTCGCAATACCAGTACACGCTGACCGGCACCGATGCGGCGCTGGTGTCGGAATGGGCGCGCAAGCTGGTTGCGGAGATGCGGCGCGATCCCCTGTTCCGCGACGTCTCCTCGGAGGCGCAGGAAGGCGGCCTGCGGGCGCAGCTCGACGTCGATCGCACCCGCGCGGGCCAGCTCGGCGTCAGCCTGCAAGGCATCACCGATACGCTCAACGATGCCTTCGCGCAGCGCCAGATCTCGACCATCTACGGCCAGGCCAACCAGTACCGCGTGGTGCTGGAGGCGCTGCCGATGTACCAGCGCGATCCCTCGATCCTGTCAAAACTCTATCTGCCGGGCGCCGCGAGCACTACAGTCGGCGCTCCCAATGCCCAGGTGCCGCTGTCGGCCGTGGCGACGCTGAAGCGCACCACGGCCCCGCTCGCGATCTCACACCAGGCGCAATTCCCGTCCGTGTCGCTCAGCTTCAATCTCGCGCCGGGTGCCGCGCTCGGCGATGCCGTCGAGGCCGTGAAGGCGATCGAGACCCGGATCGAAATGCCCAACAGCATCGTCGGCGTCTATGCCGGCGATGCCGCTGAGTTCGCCAAGGCGCTGGCGGGACAACCCTGGCTGTTGCTTGCGGCCGTGATCACGATCTACATCGTGCTCGGTGTGCTCTATGAGAGCTACATCCATCCGATCACGATCCTGTCGACGCTGCCCTCGGCCGGCGTCGGGGCGATCCTGGCGCTGGTGTTGTGCGGGCAGGACCTCTCGGTGATCGGCCTGATCGGCATCATTTTGCTGATGGGTATCGTCAAGAAGAACGCGATCATGATGATCGACTTCGCGCTCGAGGCCGAGCGCGGGCAGGGCATGTCGCCCAACGAGGCGATCGTGCAGGCCTGCCTATTGCGCTTCCGTCCCATCATGATGACGACACTGGCGGCGCTGTTCGGCGCCTTGCCGCTGGCGATCGAGAGCGGCACCGGCGCCGAGCTGCGGTTTCCGCTCGGCATCTCCATCATCGGCGGGCTGCTGCTCAGCCAATTGCTGACGCTCTACACCACGCCCGTGATCTACCTCGCGCTCGACCGCATCAACCGCCGCCTCGAGCAGGCGCTGCCGCCGGCCGAATCCGGCGGCCCGCCGGTCGCGGGCGCGACCGAGGGGATGCAGTGATGGCATCGATCTCGGAGCCCTTCATCCGCCGCCCGGTTGCCACCACGCTGCTGTCGATCGGGTTGTTCCTGCTGGGTGTGGTCGCCTACGATTTCCTTCCCGTCGCCTCGGTCCCGAACGTCGACTTCCCCGCCATCTTCGTCTCGGCCAGCCGGCCCGGCGCCGACCCGTCGGTTATGGCGGCCACGGTGGCTTCACCACTGGAGCGGCGGCTCGGCGAGATCTCGGGCATCAATCAGATCACCTCGACCTCGACGCTCGGCAACACCAGCATCCAGCTCCAGTTCGACATCGGCCGCAACATCGACAAGGCCGCGCGCGACGTGCAGGCGGCGATCAACGCCGCGATGGTCGATCTGCCGAGCGACCTGCCGACGCTGCCGCGCTTCCGCAAGGCCAACACGGCCGGCGCGCCCGTCTTCGTGCTGGCGCTGACCTCGAAGACGCTGTCCGCCAGCGCGATTTACGATGTCGCCGACACGGTTCTGGCGCAGCGCATCTCGCAGGTGCCTGGAGTCGGCGACGTCACGGTATCAGGCGCCGACCAGCCGGCCGTGCGGGTCCAGCTCAACCCCGTCGCGCTGTCGAACGCCGGCATCGCCACCGACGACGTCAGGACCGCGATCGTCAACGCCAACCCGCTCGGTCCCGTCGGCATCTTCAACGGCGAGCGTCAGAGCGAGACGCTGGCGCTCAACAAGCAGATGCGCACGGCGAAAGAGTTCCGCGACATCATCATCAAGAGCGCCAACGGCAATTTCGTGCGCCTGTCCGACGTCGCCGACATCGAGGATTCCGTCCGTAACGCCCGCTCGATCGCCTGGTTCAACAAGCAGCCGGCAGTGCTGATCCAGATCACCAAGCAGGGCGATGCCAACGTCATCGACACCGTTGACAGGGTGAAGGCGCTGGTCCCCCAGCTGAAGCAGTGGATTCCGGCCGGCGTCGAGATCTCCACCCTGGTCGACCGCACCGGTACGATCCGCGCCAGCGTGCTCGATATGCAATGGACGTTGCTGGCGACCGCGGTCCTGGTGATGGTCGTGGTGTTCGTGTTCCTGCGCAGGCTGACGCCGACCATCGCGGCCGGCATCTCGGTGCCGCTGGCGCTGGCCGGCACCTGCGCCGGCATGTGGGTCGCGGGCTTCTCGATCGACAATCTGTCGCTGATGGCGCTCGCGATCTCCGTCGGCTTCGTGGTCGACGACGCCATCGTCATGATCGAGAACATGTACCGCAATCTCGAGCACGGCATGCGGCCGTTCCGGGCAGCGCAGGAGGGCGCGAAGCAGATCGGCTTCACCGTGGTCTCGATCAGCCTGTCGCTGATCGCGGCATTCACGCCGCTGATCTTCATGGACGGTATTGTCGGCCGCCTGCTGCGCGAATTCTCGCTGACGCTGACCTTCGCTATCCTGGTCTCGACGCTGGTGTCGCTCACGGTCACGCCGATGATCTGCGCCCATTACATCCGGCAGGCCACGTCCGGCACGGCGACGCTGTTCGATCGGGTGATCGAGGGCTCGCTGTCGCGCATCGTCGCCTTCTACGCCCGGACCTTGCGCACCGTGCTGGACTATCCGCTGGCGACGCTGCTGGTGTTCTTCGCCACCATCGGCCTCACGGTGACGCTCTACATCAAGGTCCCCAAGGGCTATTTTCCGACCGACGATTCCGGCTTCGTGATCGGAGCGACGCGAGCCTCGGCCGACATCTCGTTCCAGTCGATGCTCGGCCTCCAGCAGCGGCTTGCCGACATCGTGATGCAGGATCCGGCCGTGGCCGGCATCGGCTCGACCGTCGGCGCCGGAGGCGGGCCGGGGGGAGCGACCTCGAACCGCGGCATCATGTATATCAGCTTGAAGCCGCCGGAGGAGCGCGACCACGTCTCGACGCAGGTCGTGATCGACCGTCTGAGGCGCGCGCTGTACCCCGTGCCCGGCATTCGCCTCTTCATGTTCGCTGCCCAGGACGTCCGTGCCGGCGGGCGGCAGAGTGATTCCGACTTCCAGTACACGCTGACCAGCACCGACCTCGGTCTGCTGCAAAAGTGGGCGCCGATCGTGGCCAAGCGCATGGAGAGCGTCGAGGGTATCACCGACATCTCCAGCGACCGCGATCCCGGCGGGCTTCAGCTGACCCTGAACATCGATCGTCAGAAGGCCTCGGCACTCGGCGTCAGGGTTCAGGACATCGACAACGCGCTGAACAACGCGTTCTCGCAGCGGCAGATCTCGATCATCTACACCCAGCGCAACCAGTACATGACCGTGCTGGAGATCGATCCCAAGTTCCAGGTCGATCCCTCCAACCTCGAGCGCATCTACGTTGCCGGCGCGAACGACGCGCAGGTGCCGCTGTCGGCCGTGGTGCATGCGACGCGTGGGTTGGCCGCGCTCGCGGTCTATCACTCGCAGTCGTTTCCCTCGACGACGGTGTCGTTCAACCTGCTGCCGGACGTGCAGCTTCAGGCAGCGACCCAGAACATCCAGCGGGCGGTGGAGGAACTGCACATGCCCGAAGGCATCCGCGGCAGCTTCGACGGCAACGCCGGCGACTTCGCCAAGACCAGCGGCCGCCAGCCGCTCCTGATCCTCGGCGCGCTGGTGGCGATGTATATCGTGCTCGGGGTGCTCTATGAGAGTCTCGCCCATCCGCTCACGATCATCTCGACGCTGCCCTCGGCGGGGTTAGGCGCGCTGCTCGCCTTGCAGCTCACCAACACGCCGCTGACGGTGATCGCCTTCGTCGGCATCATCCTCTTGATCGGCATCGTCAAGAAGAACGGCATCATGATGGTGGATTTCGCGCTCGACGCCGAACGCCAGCGCGGCCTGTCCTCGGCGGAAGCGATCTTCGAGGCCTGCCAGGCGCGCTTCCGGCCGATCCTGATGACGACCATGGCGGCGCTGTTCGCCGGCATTCCGCTGGTGGTGGCGACCGGCCCCGGCACGGAGCTGCGCCGTCCGCTCGGCATCACCATCATCGGCGGCCTGTTCGTCTCGCAGATCCTGACGCTCTACACCACGCCGGTGATCTACCTCTTGATCGATCGCCTGCGGCGCCGGTCCGCGCCGCGCCCGGTGCCTGCGCCGGCGGAATAGGTTGTTGAAGCGCCGCATCAAGCGTATAGCGGCGCCCATGTCGAACCCGCCAGACACGGCCGCCGCGCCGGCCGATCCGATCCCCGAGTGCCCGCATTGCCAGAAGCCGATGCCGCTGTGCATCTGCGACAGCGTCACGCCGATTGAAAATCGACTGTCCCTCCTGATCCTGCAGCACCCGCAGGAGCAGGATAGGGCGCTCGGCACCGCGCGCCTGCTTGCCAGGCATTTTGCCGATGCCACGGTACGGGTCGGCCTGTCCTGGCCGAGCCTGTCCAAGGCGTTGGGACGGCCGGTCGAGAATGCCGCGCGTTGGGCCGTGCTCTATCTCGGCTCGGCCCGCGCCGCCGATCTCGAAGCGGAAGGCGAAATCGTCGCGCTCAACCGCAAGGGCGAGGTCGCGGAGAACCAGCGCGCGATCCTCGGCAAGCTTGAAGGCGTCGTGCTGCTCGACGGCACCTGGAGCCAGGCCAAGGCGCTGTGGTGGCGCAATCCCTGGATGCTGAAATGCCAGCGCGTCATCCTCAACCCGGCGCACCCCTCGCGCTATGGCCGTCTGCGCAAGGAGCCGCGCAAGGACGGGCTCTCCACAATCGAGGCTGCGGCGACGATTCTCGCCGGGCTCGAGCGGCGTCCCGACATCGCCGAGACGCTGAATGCGAGCTTTGAACGCCTGTTAACACGCTACCGCGAGGTCCAGGCCGAGATGCCGGAATTGGCGCCCAAGCCTGCCCCGAAGGGCCGGCGCGACTTCCGGCGGCGCAAACGAGCCTGACTTCGGCCCACATCATCTGTACGGTCGATTGCACCGCGAGGTGCGGGCGTCTAGAGACATCGGCCGGTACAGGTCGCGATCTGCTGCCCTGTTGCGGCCTTGGAGAGTGGCAACCGAAGGGGCAGTCGAATTCAGCTCGCAGCGAAGGAAATCCTGGCACAGGCGGCGCGGCCCGATCGTTGGGGCACGCTCGCGCTGATGGACATTTCGCTGCGCTACCGCCGGACCGTGATCGGCCCGCTCTGGATCACGCTGACGCTGGCCGCGACGATCGCAAGCGTTGGCACCGTCTATGCGGCCCTGTTCAAGCAGGACATCGCCACCTTCCTGCCGTCCTTCGCAGTCGGCCTGATCGTCTGGACCCTGATCGCCACGACGCTCCAGGAGGGCTCCAACATCTTCGTGGTATCAAGCCATCTCATCAAGGCGGTGCCGGCCCCGCTGATCGTTCATGTCCTCCAGATGATCGCGCGCAACGTCCTCATCTTCGCGCATCATTTGGTGATCGTCGTGCTGCTCTACGTCGTGATGCCCTGGCCGCTGCGCTGGAGCATGCTGCTCGCGCTGCCCGGCTTTGCGATCCTGTTCCTCACGCTGCTCGGCGGCTCGGTCGCGCTCGGCATGCTCTGCGCGCGTTTTCGCGACATTGGTTCGGCGGTCGCCAGCGGCCTGCAATTCGTCTTCTTTCTCACGCCGATCATCTGGACCGAGGACAGCGCGCGCGGCACCGCGTTTCACTGGCTGACGCGGGTCAATCCGTTCGCGACGCTGCTCGATCTGGTGCGCCGGCCGCTGTTGTCGCAGCCGACCGATGCGGAGCAATGGCTGTTAGGGACCTTCTATGCGATCGTCGTCGCCGTCATTGGCCTCGGCTGCTACGCAAAATACCGCCATCGCGTGGCGTATTGGCTGTGATGCGCGCATGACGACCACGGCCCACATCGTGCTTCGCGACGTCTCGGTCACGTTTCCCGTGTTGTCGTTTCGCGACCGCTCGCTGCGCAGCCGGTTCGTCAGCGCCGTGACACTGCGGCGGAAGGCGGCGGTCTCGCACCTCATCACGGCGTTGAACGAGGTCAGCCTCGACATCCGCGCCGGCGACCGCCTCGCCATCATCGGCGCCAACGGCGCCGGCAAGACCACGCTGCTGCGGGTTCTCGCCGGCATCTACCATCCGACGGCGGGGAGCATCGACGTACGCGGCCGCTGCCTGTCGCTGTTCGATTTGCAGGCCGGCTTCGACGAGGAAGCAACCGGATACGAGAACATCATGCGGCGGGGGCTCGTGATCGGCGCGCGGCGCGCCGAGATCGACGCGCGGCGGGCGGAGATTGCCGAGTTCACCGAGCTCGGCGACCGCCTCGACCTGCCGCTGCGCACCTATTCCAGCGGCATGATGCTGCGCCTGATCTTCGCGGTCGCAACCGCGGTCGAGGGCGAGATCGTGCTGCTCGACGAATGGATCGGCGTCGGCGACCAGCAGTTCCGCAAAAAGGCGCGGCAGCGGCTGGATGAAATCGTCGCCCGCGCCGGCATCCTGGTGCTCGCCTCGCATGACATCGAGCTGATCCAGAGCACCTGCAACCGGGCGATCCTGCTGGAGCAGGGGAAGATCATCGCGGCCGGCGCAACCGATACGATTCTCGCGCAATATCTGGCGGGGTCCGGCGGGAGGAACGCGTAGCGGTTCGAAGGTCCCCTGACGGCCAAAATCGGACGAAGGCGGTTGCCTAAACCCTTCATCCCCTATATTGCTCCGGCCTTACGGGGCCACGTGGCGGAGTGGTTACGCAACGGTCTGCAAAACCGTGTACACCAGTTCAATTCTGGTCGTGGCCTCCATCATATCCCTCTGATCTCCCAGCACAATTCGATCTCGCCGCCGGCTCCGCTGATGCTGCGCGCAACGTTCTGCCGACCTCAGAGGCGGATCGATCTCCGGGTTTGTCCGGAGCTCGCTGGCCCCCCCGATTCAGTCTCGTTGGCATAGACTTCGCATCTGCGAAGCGATGCGACTGACATCAACGAGCGCTGGAGCACCCGTGGGCGACATCGTCCGATTTGTCCCGAAATCCGAGCTGGAGCGGGCTCGCCTCATTCGCGAGGCTCGCGCGATCTATGACAGCATCTTTCCATCGGCCGCACCCGACCGGGTGCCGCAGGATGGCGAGGATCGCATCAAGACCTGATCGGCGCAGCGCCGGGTTTCACACCCAGTGCCTACGGCAAAACGCCCGCGAAGCGGGCGCTCGGGCTCAGCAGGCCGCGTACCAGCCGTCGGGGAACGGCAGAAGGGGCCAGGCGCCCTCATTGTCATTGGCGGCTTTGGGCGTCGCGTGAAAACTCCACGAGCGGGGCACGAATTCCTCCTCCGGCGCGGGAGCAAAGTCTTCAATGACCATGGCGTCCCGGACGGCATCCAGCAACAAGTTGAATTCGGCTTCGCTTCTCATCGCACCCTCGCAGAACGCGGACGGCGCAATGTCGCAAAGCCGGTTTGTTACCCGGTTGAGCGGATCGTTCGCATTTTAACGATCCGGCGATCGGGTCCCGATTGGTTAGCGGTTTGTGAAAATCCCCTGTGAAACCTTAGGTTCCTCCGCTGGGCCGGCAGTGTGAAAGAGATCACATCCTCGGCGGTTTATTTCTCTTAACCCTTTTCGCAAGCGGCCCAATGCGGGCCGGAGCGGGCAGGGCGAAGGGAAGACTGGTCATGAAGGCGAGGTTCTTGCGGTTTGCGGGTGTGAAGAGCCGGGCCCGCCGCGCCTCCACGGTCGGGCTGTTCCTGACGCTGTTTGCTTCCACCGCCCACGCGCAGGGGACAGCCGAACAGCGCCGGGCCTGCACGCCCGACGTCTACCGGCTCTGCGCCGGCGAAATACCCAACGTCCGCGCCATCACGGCGTGCCTGCGGCGCAACCGCTCGAGCCTGAGCGAAGCCTGCCGCAGCGTATTCGATCAGGCCGGCGGTTAAGGGGCCTGTGGATGTGTGCGCAGCAAGTGGCTCGCGTCGGCTGACGAATTCGCGATAGCGGTTCTGTGGATATGCTGCGGACAGGCTGTGGATAGCCTTTGAGCCGATGCGAGTGAGAGAAGACGGGCTTGCCGAGCGCTCGCTGCATTTCGTCTCAAATTGCAACCCGCGCGTGCAAGAAGTCTTGATCGGGTGTGATCTGGGGGTGAACGCCCGGCTTGAACGTGCGTCCCGGGCACAACGACTAATAGTAAGCGTGCATGAGGATCAGGGAAACGTGATCAGACCTCCTCTTCCTAAAGCACAAAAATGGTGCTTTAGTGCTTTCCATGAGCCAGTCGCCCCGAAACGCGCCGTCCGCGCTGCGTTACAGGCTTGCCCCCGATCCGGCCGCCAAGGCTGCACTGGAGGCGACCTTCCAGGCCTATGACCGCATGATGGAGATCCTCGATGAGGTCGCGCGGAGCCACAATGTCGGCTCCAACGTCGTCCTGCTGCATGCCCACGCCTATGACCCGATCCGCAAACAGACCGCGCTGCCCTCGCGCCTGGTAACGCTGGGCCTGCGTGACCGCGCCGAGTATCGCGCGGCACAGGGCCGCCGTCTGCCGCTCGACGACAAGCTCGCCAAGATCAAGGGCCCGGCCACCATTTCGATCGCGACCGTGCAAGGGCGCTTCAGCGTGCCCTTCGATTATGCCGGCTATGCCGAGGGCTGGGGGCAGAGCGTGCCCGCTCGCCTCATCCGCACCGACGACGGCTTTGAAGTTCACTACGGCGTCACGCCGAACAATCTGCCAGAGGAGGAGAACGCCATGGATACCATCGCTGCCGCTCCCGAAAACTTCCTGTCCCGGGTCGGGCGCCTGATCGCCGGGATCGCCTATGACGCGATCGAGCAGGCCGAAGGCAAGAACAAGCTGAAAGTGGTCAGCCAGGCCATCCGCGAGATCGAGCGCGCCGAGAGCGAAGCGCGCGACGCGCTCGCCGCTGCGCGTGCCGAGGAATATCGCCTCAATGCGCGCCGCACCGAGATCGAACGCGAGATGGCCGATCTCGCGCCCAAGATCGAGGGCGCGATCGCTGACAGCCGCGACGATCTCGCCCGCGCCGGCATCGCGCGCCAGATGGATCTGGAGGCCCAGTTCGATGTGCTCTCCCGCGCCATCGACGAGAACAACGAGAAGATCGAGCAATGCATCACCTCGCTGCGCGCGGTGCTGTCTGCGCTGCAGGACGCCGAGCAGCGCCGTGCCGATCTCGAAAAGAGCGAGGCGGCCGCAAGCCCTCAGGCCTCGACGTCATCCCGAAAACAGGGCGGCGGCTCTGCGGCAGCGAAGGCGCTGCGGGCGGGCAGGGCGGTGGCACGCGCCACCGGCGTGCCGCCGGGCATTCCCTATTCGAGCGACATCGACGAGCTCAGCACGCTGCATCGCGACAAGGAAATCGCGGCGAGGCTCGCGCGGTTGAAGTCGCGCTCCTGAGTGCCGTGTCATGAGCGCTCTGCTCGAACACGTCATGTCGCCGGAGGTCAGGCCGTTCGCGATCGCGGCGGCCATGATCCTCATCGTCGGCTCGATCGAAGTGGTCTCGATGCTGGTCGGGGCTTCCTTGAGCGAAATGCTCGGGACCAACATCGATTTCGGTCACCCCAGCGACAATGGCGTGATCAACGCCATTTCCTGGATCAATGTCGGCGGCGTGCCGCTTCTGATCTTCCTGTTGCTGCTGCTCGGCGCCTTCTCCATCACCGGCTTCCTGATCCAGGACATCGCGCGAATGGTTGCGGGGCCCTTGCCGGCAACAGTGGCCTCGGTGGGGGCCGTCGTGATCTCGGTTCCGGTGGTCCGCGCTGCCAGCAGGGCGATCGCGCGGGTCATTCCCAAGGATGAAAGCTATGCCGTCGGCTTAGGGGATCTCGTCGGCCGCATCGGTGAGGTCGTCATCGGCCCGCTCGACCAGGGGCCGCCCGGCAAGGTCAGCGTCGCCGACGTCCACGGCAACCGCCATTTCGTCTGGGCGGTTGCGGCGCCGGCGTCATCGCCCCTGCCACAGGGAACCATGGTCCTGCTGGTCGATCGCGACGGCACCCGCTTCGTGGCGGTCAGGGCCGACGATGAACTCAAACCTTCCAAGCCCACTCTAAACAGTTAGCAAGTCATTATCGGAGAGCATCATGTTCGACATCGCAGTCCCGGCCATGATCGGCGTCGCGCTGATCGTCGTCCTCGGGATCGTCTTCACCATCCTCTACAAGCGCGCCACCCGCGACGAGGCCTTCGTGCGCACCGGCCTCGGCGGCAAGAAGGTCGTGCTGGACGGCGGCGCCATGATCCTGCCGATCTTCCACTCCTATGCCAGCGTCAATCTGAAGACGCTTCGGCTCACCGTGGAACGCAAGGAGCGGGAATCCCTCATCACCAAGGACCGGCTGCGCGTCGACATCGTCGCCGAATTCTACGTGCGCGTCCGGCCCGACGATGAGAGTATCGCGCTTGCGAGCCAGACGCTGGGCGCACTGACCAATGACGCCGAAGCCCTGCGCAACCAGGTCGAGGCGAAATTCGTCGACGGCCTGCGCTCGGTGGCGGCGACCATGAGCATCCTCGAACTCCAGGAGAAGCGCTCGGACTTCGTCAAACATGTGCAGGCGACAGTCGAATCCGACGTCAAATCCAACGGCCTCGAGCTTGAATCCGTGTCGCTCACGAAGCTCGACCAGACCGACGTCAAGTTCTTCAACCCGGAAAACTTCTTCGACGCCGAAGGTCTCACCCAGCTCAAGACCGTCACCGAGACGCGCCGGCGTGACCGCAACGCCATCGTGCGCGACAACGAGGTGGCGATCGCCCAGAAGGACCTCGAGGCGCGGCAGCAGACTCTCGGCATCGAGCGGACCAAGAAGGAGGCCGAGCTGTCGCAGGAGCGCGACATCGCCAACAAGACCGCGAGCACCCGCGCCGAGGTCGCAACCGCGACGCAGACCGCGCGCCTCACTGAGGAGAATGCCCGCATCGATACCGACAGGGCGGTCGCCGAGAAGGAGGCGGGCGCCAAGCAGGTCAAGGAAACCGCGGTGATCGAGTCGGATCTGGCGATCAACAAGCGCAAGACCGACGCCCAGCGCGAGATCCAGATCGCGACCCAAGAGAACGAGATCCAGATCGCGTCCAAGAGCAAGCAGACCTCGGAGGCCGTTGCCGAGGCCAAGACCGCCGAAGCGATCGCGGTCTCCGCGGAGGAAAAGGTCGTGACCGCACGCGCGGTCGAGGTCGCCGATCGTGCCCGTCTCACCCAGGTGCTGGCCGCGCGGACCGAGGCCGAGCGCAAATCGACGGAGCTGATCGTCGCGGCCGAAGCCGAGAAGAAGGCCTCGCTCGATCGCGCCGAGGCCGTGAAGACGCTGGCCACCGCGGAAGCCGAGTCCAACAAGATCAAGGCCGTGGGTGTGCGCAACATCGGCGAGGCGGAAGCGGCCGTCATCACCATGAAGAACGAGGCGCAGAACAAGCTCGGCAGCAACGTCATCGACTTCGAGATCGCCAAGAAGCGGATCGAGACGATGCCGTCGGCGCTGGCCGAGATGGTCAAGCCCATCGCCAACCTGAAGGACGTCCGTATCCTGCACACCGGCGGCGCGTTCGGCGGCAACGGCACCGGTGGAGGCAATGTCGGCTTCGGCGAGGGACTCGCCGGCGAGCTGCTCAAGGTGCACGCGCTGCGTCCGATGATCGACGAGATCCTGCGCCAGAGCGGCTTTGCGCCCGGCGAGGATCCCGTGAAGGCGCTGGTCGGCGCCGTGACCGGGAAGAGCAACGGCGCCGCCGTGCCCGCGCCGGCACCAGAGAAGACGAACACCGCCGATCTATGAATGCCCGTTCATTGCTGCGGAGAATTCGAATCGATAAACAGGCTGAGCGCGTCTCGCGTCGCGCAACGTGCCGGAGTGACGATCGATCGTCTTGAACCTTTCGATCGCACTCCGGACGGATCTTCCAAGGCAACGACATTGGTTGCCGCGGCGCCTGCGCCGATCGACGCCAGGCGCTGAAGCCTGTTTCGATCGGGGAATTTCATATGAAATATTTTCTGTCTGGACTGATCGCGATCGGCCTTTCGATCGCCACCATGCCCTCGTTGGCGGCCGATGCCCGCAACGTCACCGTCGTCAACGAGACCGGCTATGCCATCAAATTCCTGGGCTTCAACGCGCCGGACGATGGCCTGGACGAATGGGACAATGAGCTCGAGAAGGTCTTGCAGAACCAGGCCAGCACCTATGTCGAGTTCGACGAGGACGACGAGGGCTGCGTCTGGAACATCCGCGTCGACTGGCAGAACTACGACGAAGCCGTGCTCTGGAAAAACGTCAACCTCTGCAAGATGACCGCGCTTCGGCTGCGTTACGATCCCGGCACCAAGACCACCTCGTTCCTTGCCGAGTAGTCTCTGGCAGACATGGCCCGGAGGAGGGGGCATCCCAGCCTTCCTCCGGCGCATTGCGGATGATGACGAATTCGTCCTTTGCAAGCGCAAGCGGCTTTGTTATACGCAGCCGCGCGCGAACGACTGGTTCGCCTTTTCCTCGGTAGCTCAGCGGTAGAGCATCCGACTGTTAATCGGATGGTCGCTGGTTCGAATCCAGCCCGGGGAGCCAAATCCTGCCGCGAATTCAATGGGTTACGGGCACATTCTCGCGCAATGCGCGATCTCGTTGCCGTGCCCTCCGAACCGCGTTTTCGCGATCCCGGCTGGGAATCGCATTCAAGCAGATGTGTTGTGGGTTGGCCCCGTCACGCCATGCGGACGGCGCCAAATCGACTCAATTGAAATCGAGCTTCGCGATAGCCGGATCTTAACGGAGCTGATTCCCATGCCAGACATCCAGGTCGACCATATGGCCCCCTCGATTCTGCCGGCCGACATTCCCGAGCTCAGCGACGACGAATGCCTCGCCTGTCTGGCGCGTGCGGTCGAGACGCCCGATTCGGCGCGGCTGGATGAGGTCGCCGCTCTGATCGGCCGCCTTGCGGTGGCCATCGAATAATCCGTCCCGACCCTGATGCGGTAACATGCGGAGGCCTTAGCCGCGCAGGCTAACGGCCGTGTTGCGTTTTGGCCGTGCATGCTCCAAAGATGCCGCGAATTTCGTCCGCGGCATCGTCCGCCTTGCAGGGTCCGCAAATGTCCGGTTTCTCGACCGCGCGCCTCAAAATGGTCGATGGCCAGGTGCGCACCAATGACGTCACTGACCGTCGTGTTCTCGATGCCATGCTCACGGTTCCGCGGGAAGCCTTCGTGCCGGCCGACCGGCAGGCGTTGGCTTATCTCGACCTCGACCTCGACGTGAGCGAAGGCGCGGCCAAGCGGTTCCTGATCAAGCCGCAGCTGACCGGCAAGCTGCTCCAGGCCGCCGAGATCGGCGAGGGCGACAACGTGCTGGTGGTCGGCTGCGCCACGGGCTACCTCGCCGCACTGACCGCCAAGCTTGCACGCCAGGTCACCGCCACCGAATGCGATTCGGCTTTGGCCGCGAAAGCCAAGGCCGCCCTGAACCCTGCCAACGTCACCTGCAAGGCCGCGGCCTGCGCCGAAGGCGATCCGTCCGCCGCTCCCTTTGACGTGATCATCCTCAATGGCGCGACTGAGGTCGTGCCGGCAGCGCTGCTCGGACAGCTGAAGGAGGGCGGGCGTCTGGTGGGGGTGTCGGCCGAATCGAGGCCGCCGCGTGCCATAATCGTGACCCATACCCATGGTGAATTCGGCCATCGGGCCCTGTTCGACGCTGCCGCTCCGGTCCTTCCCGGGTTGGAACGGGCTGCCGCCTTTGTGTTCTGACGGCCCAAAACGCGATAAAATCCCGTTCTGAATCAGAAGTGTGGCCGGGATGCTGCACGTAAAGAGTTTCCACCGAGAACTACCCTCAGGTAGTTCCGTCGCGCTTGACCGCGTCTTATGTTGCGGCGGGGCAACGACTCCACTCGTAGACGGTAACCCAGCTCGCGGGCACGAGCCGGGCGTTAGAATGAACGGAATTTTTGGGATGCATGGGGTGAAGCTCTTCACCGGAGCTGCGGTTTCGGTCCTGCTGCTCGCGCTTGCCGGGCCGACGCCTGCCTTGGCGGACACGATCGAGTCCGCGCTGGTGCGCGCCTATCAGAACAATCCACAGCTCAACGCACAGCGCGCCCAGGTGCGCTCGACTGACGAAAACGTGCCGCAGGCGCTCTCGGGATATCGCCCGAAGGTCTCGCTGACGGCGAGCGGGGGCATTCAGTACTCGGACTTCAAAAGTGCGTCCAACAGCGATCCGATTAACGGTAAAGGCTATCCCCGAAGCGTGGGACTGACTGCCACCCAGACGCTCTACAACGGTAACCAGACTGCCAACAGGACGCGCGCCGCGGAGAGTCAGGTTTCCGGCTCCCGCGAAGCGCTGCGCAGCCTCGATCAGAGCATATTGCTCCTGGCCGCCACGACCTACATGGATTATCTGCGCGACTCGGCGACTCTCGAAGTCCAGCGCAGCAACGTGCGGGTGCTCGAGCAGACGCTCAAGCAGACCCGTGACCGCTTCAACGTCGGCGAAGTGACGCGAACCGACGTTGCGCAATCGGAAGCACAGCTGGCGGCTGGCAGGACGCAGGCCCTGACCGCGGAAGCAAATCTCACCACGACGCGCGCGAACTTCCGCCGCATCATCGGCAACGAGCCGACGAATCTGGCACCCGGCTCGCCGGTGGATCGTTTCCTGCCCGCGACGCTCGCTGCCGCGGTCGAGCTCGGCCTCGTCGAGCATCCCAACGTCACCGCCGCGATGTTCGGCATCGACGTCAATTTCTTGCAGGTCAAGGTTGCTGAGGGCGCTCTGCTGCCCACGGTCACTCTGCAGGCGGGCGTGACCCAGGCCTACGAACAATCCTTGATTCAGTACCGCTCGCTCAGCGCTTCCGCGCTCGCGCAGATCTCGGTGCCGATCTATCAGGGCGGTAGCGAATATTCGCTGATCCGGCAATCCAAGGAAAACCTGGCGCAGCAACGTCTCAACCTCGAAAACACGCGGGATCAGACCCGCGCGACCGTCGTGCAGTGGTGGGGTTCGCTGCAGGCCGGCAAGGCGCAGGTGCAGTCCGCGCAGGCGCAGGTGACGGCGTCCGAGATCGCGCTGAATGGCGTGCGCGAAGAGGCCAAGGCCGGTCAGCGCACGACCCTGGACGTCCTCAACGCGCAGCAGGCGCTGGTCAATGCGCGCGTCGCGCTGGTGACTGCGCAGCACGATCGTGTCGTCGCATCGTACAACGTCCTCGCCGCCGTCGGCCGTCTGGCGCCGCAGGTTCTCGGCCTTGCGACCACGGTTTACGATCCCAGCGTTCACTACCATCAGGTCCGCGATAGCTGGGCCGGCGTGCGTACGCCTGACGGGCGCTGATTCCCGTACTCGTCCGGTCGGCCTCATGAATTGCCGAGGCCGACCGGCGCTTTGCTTGCAATCATCAAAATCCCTGACATAGCCTTGCCAAGACGATGCGGGTCGATTCGCCTCGCAGTGATGCCGTGTGCGTAAAGCTTGAGTGCCGGGGGCAGGGGCGCACCGCTGCACGCTGAGCCGTGATCTGGGGACAAGTCGGGCTGCCGCGACGAAAATGTCGGGCCGCCCATCCGGAACCGGCCAATCCTGTCGTGCTTGGTGTAAAACAACGCATGCGAGGGCGTTGATGATGTGGAGTCGGAGATGACGCAGCCTGCAAAGGTCACAGAACCCTCGATGGAGGAGATTCTGGCCTCGATCCGGCGCATCATTGCCGACGATGAGGCCAAGCCGCCGCCGGCGGAGGCCGCAAAGCCCGCGCCAGCTCCTGCTGCGCCCGCACCCAAGCCGCAGGCGATGAACGACATTCCGCCCTCCAAGGTTGCCCCTGCCAAGCCTGCCGCTGAAAAAACTGCGCCACCTCCGGCCGCAAAGCCGGCAGCGGCCCCACCGCCTGCGGCGGAGGCATCACCGAACAGCCAGGACGACATCGACGCGCTGTTGGCGGGGCTGGATACGGCCACAACCGCGCCGGAGGTCCGCGAGCCTGAGCCGGAGCCCGAGCCTGAGCCCGACGTGCTCGAATTGACCGACGAGATGGCGATGGATCCGACGCCGCCTCCGCCGCCGCCGAGCTTCCGCAAGGTCGAGCCGCGTGACGATCTCGAATTCACCGAATCGCCGCCGCCGCGCCCGACGCCGGCGCCGTCCTACGCGCCGGTGGACTTCGATGCCCCGCCGCTGCCGCCGCAGCAGCCCATGCTCGCGCAGTCGACCGTCTCGGCGGTCGAATCCGCCTTCAACTCCCTGGCTCATACGGTGCTCAGCAGCAACGCGCGGACGCTGGAGGATCTGGTCAAGGAGATGCTGCGTCCGATGCTGAAATCCTGGCTCGACGACAATTTGCCGGGCCTCGTTGAACGCATCGTGAAGGCCGAAATCGAGCGGGTCTCGCGCGGCGGGCGCTGATACGGCCCTGCGGCCCCGATAAAGCCCTGCTCCTGCGGCATATTCGGTCTGCGGACCGGGCAGGAAAGCCTTTGCCGCTGAGCTTCCCGTTGACTTGACCCGCACACGCGGCTTTCTAACAGCCCCATGATCGAGAAAAATTACCAGCCCGCCGATATCGAAGCCCGCATGTCCGTGGTGTGGGAGGACAGCCTTGCCTTCAAGGCCGGCCGCCCCGACCGCCGCGACGCCGTGCCCTTTACCATCGTGATCCCGCCGCCGAACGTGACGGGCTCGCTGCATATGGGCCACGCCCTCAACAACACGCTGCAGGACATCCTGTGCCGGTTTGAGCGGATGCGCGGCCGCGACGTGCTGTGGCAGCCCGGCACCGACCATGCAGGCATCGCCACCCAGATGGTGGTCGAGCGGCAGCTGATGGAGCGCCAGCAGCCCGGCCGCCGCGAGATGGGCCGCGAGAAGT
The DNA here is from genome assembly GCF_014198295.1 of Bradyrhizobium sp. CIR18. Lineage (NCBI taxonomy): Bacteria > Pseudomonadati > Pseudomonadota > Alphaproteobacteria > Hyphomicrobiales > Nitrobacteraceae > Bradyrhizobium > Bradyrhizobium sp. CIR18. Next base: position 325,741 of record NZ_JACIHF010000001.1, read on the forward strand.
TTCTGGAGCGGGTCTGGCAGTGGAAGGCCGAGAGCGGCGACACCATCATCAACCAGCTCAAGCGGCTCGGCGCCTCCTGCGACTGGTCGCGCGAACGCTTCACCATGGACGAGGGCCTGTCGAAGGCCGTCATCAAGGTGTTCGTCGAGCTGCACCGCGACGGCCTGATCTACAAGGACAAGCGGCTGGTGAACTGGGACACCAAGCTGCTGACCGCGATCTCCGATCTCGAGGTGCAGCAGACCGAGGTGAAGGGCCACCTCTGGTATCTGCGCTATCCGATCGAGGGCAAGACGTTCAATCCTGAGGATCCCTCGAGCTTCATCGTCGTCGCCACCACGCGCCCCGAGACCATGCTCGGCGATACCGGCGTTGCCGTGCATCCCGAGGACGAGCGCTATCAGAAGCTGGTCGGCAAAAACGTGATCCTGCCGCTGGTCGGCCGCAAGATCGCGATCGTCGCCGACGATTATTCCGATCCCGAGAAGGGCTCTGGCGCGGTCAAGGTGACACCGGCGCACGACTTCAACGATTTCGAGGTCGGCAATCGCCACGGCCTGCGCCGCATCAGCGTGATCGACAGGGAAGGTTGCCTCGATCTCGTCGACAACGAGGACTATCTGCGCGACCTGCCGGAAGGCGCCTCGCAATTCGCCGAGGAATTCCACAAGGTCGACCGCTTCGCTGCGCGCAAGCGCATCGTCGAGCGGCTTGAATCGTTCGGCTTCGTCGAGCGGATCGAGCCGCACACCCACATGGTGCCGCACGGCGATCGCTCCAACAGCGTGATCGAGCCGTACCTCACCGACCAGTGGTATGTCGACGCCAAGACGCTGGCCAAACCCGCGATCGCGGCGGTGCGGTCGGGCGAGACGTCGTTCGTGCCGAAAAACTGGGAAAAGACCTATTTCGAGTGGATGGATAACATCCAGCCCTGGTGCATCTCGCGCCAGCTCTGGTGGGGCCATCAGATCCCGGCCTGGTACGGCCCCGATGGCAAGGTGTTCGTCGCCGAGACCGAGGAGGAGGCCGTCAGCCACGCGCTCGGCTATTACGTCGAGCAGGAGGTCATCACGGCCGAGCAGGGCCGCGAGATGGCGCTCGACCGCATCAAGCGCGAAGGCTTCATCACCCGCGACGAGGACGTGCTCGACACCTGGTTCTCCTCGGCGCTGTGGCCGTTCTCGACGCTCGGCTGGCCCGAGGATGCCCCCGAGGTGCAGCGCTATTACCCGACCAATGCGCTGGTGACCGGCTTCGACATCATCTTCTTCTGGGTCGCCCGCATGATGATGATGGGCATGCACTTCATGAAGGAGGTGCCGTTCTCGACGATCTACATCCACGCCCTCGTCCGCGACGAGAAGGGCGCCAAGATGTCGAAGTCGAAGGGCAACGTCATCGATCCGCTCAACCTGATCGACGAATACGGCGCGGACGCGCTGCGCTTCACGCTGGCTGCGATGGCCGCGCAGGGCCGCGACATCAAGCTCGCCACCAGCCGCGTCGAGGGCTACCGCAATTTCGCGACCAAGCTCTGGAACGCCTCGCGGTTCGCCGAGATGAACCACTGCGCCGTGCCCGAGGGTTTCGAGCCGGCGAAGGCCAAGGAGACGCTGAACCGCTGGATCGCGCATGAGAGCGCGCACACCACGCGCGAGGTGACCGAGGCGATCGAGGCCTATCGCTTCAACGATGCGGCAGGTAGCATCTACCGCTTCGTCTGGAACGTCTATTGCGACTGGTATGTCGAGCTCGCAAAACCCGTGCTGCTCGGCCCCGACAGCCCGGCCAAGGACGAAACCCGTGCCATGGTCGCCTGGGCGCGCGATGAGATCCTGAAGCTGCTGCATCCCTTCATGCCCTTCATCACCGAGGAGCTGTGGGAAGTGACGGCCAAGCGCGACGGTCTGCTCGCATTGGCGCAATGGCCGCTGAAGCCGGCCGAGCCGACACCGGAGCAGCTCGCAATCCTCGCTGCAGCGGCCGGACCGACCGAACCGCTGATGTCGCCGATGCTGGTCATGCCGATCTTCGACCACGCCGACTTCACCGATCCCAAGGCGGAAGCCGAGATCGGCTGGGTCATCGACCTGATCACGCAGATCCGTTCGGTGCGTGCCGAGATGAACATTCCGCCGGCAACGCTGACGTCGCTGGTGCTGGTCGGCGCCTCCGCCGAAACCCGGGAGCGCGTGCCGCGATGGACCGACGTCATCAAGCGCATGGCGCGGCTGTCGGACATCTCCTTCGCCGACCGCGCGCCTGACGGCGCGGTTCAGCTCCTCGTCCGCGGCGAAGTGGCCGCGCTGCCGCTGAAGGGCGTGATCGACGTCGCTGCCGAGCGCACGCGTCTCGACAAGGAGATCGGCAAGGCCGACGCCGATATCAAACGCGCCGAGTCCAAGCTCGCGAACGAGAAGTTCGTCGCCAACGCGGCCGAGGAGGTCGTCGAGGAGGAGCGCGAAAAGCGCGAGGCCGCGCTCGCGCGCAAGGCCAAGCTGCTCGAGGCGCTGGAGCGGCTGAAGCAGGCGTCGTGACCTCGCTGTCATTCCGGGATGGTCCGAAGGACCAGACCCGGAATCTCGAGATTCTCCGGTGCGCAATTGCGCACCGTAGTTCGCGTCTTCGTCGCGCCCCGGAACGACGACTACTTCGGGAACGGCTTGCTCAGAAACTTCGAGCCCCTGACGCCATAGCGCCAGGGCAGCTCGACGGCCTTGGTAATGCCGATTCGGATGCCGGCCACCACCTCGACATCGTCCGTCCGCGCATGCAGCACGATCGGCGGCCGGTCCAGCGGCAGGGTGTTGTGCGCGATGGTGATGCCGAGCGCCTCGGTCAGCTTGCCGGGGCCCGAGCACAGCGCGTGCACATCCTGGAGATGACGGCGGCGGCGCATCGCGGCGATCCCGTGCGTCGGCTCCAGCGCGCGGATCAGCACGGCGCTCGCCGAGCCTTCCTCCTCGCAGACGAAGTTCACGCACCAGTGGATGCCGTAGGAGCGATAGACATAGGCAAAGCCCGGCGGGCCGAACATCACCTGGTTCCGCGGCGTCGGCCCGTTGTAGGAGTGCGCCGCCGGCTCGGTATGATGATAGGCCTCGACCTCGACGATGACGCCGCCGACGCCGTCGACCAGCATGGTCGCGCCAATCAGGTCCCGGGCGACCTCGCGGACGTCGCGGTCGAAAAAGCCGCGCTTGAGCAGCTTGCCGAGCCGCGGGGTGGAAGTCTTCAATACTGGAGCCATTCGATGTGAGAATCGCCTGAGAACAGAGCAGGATATTGCCCATATCTGCCATGTTCCCTGAAGCGGCGCGAGCCGGGTTGCGATGCGGGGCGAGACCGACTAGGTAGGACCTGAACAGACCGGACATCCCATGGTCGTTATTGTCGATACCATCACGAACCCGCTGCGCCCGCGCCACCCCGAAAAGGTGAATCGTCCTGACTCCGCTTCGCCGCCGAAGCCGGACTGGATTCGCGTGCGCGCGCCGAACACCCGTGGCTACGCCGACACCCGCAACATCGTGCGGTCCAACGGCCTGCACACGGTGTGCGAGGAGGCCGGCTGCCCGAACATCGGCGAGTGCTGGGACAAAAAGCACGCCACCTTCATGATCATGGGTGACACCTGCACCCGAGCCTGCGCGTTCTGCAACGTCAAGACCGGCCTGCCCAATGCGCTGGATGCGGCCGAGCCTGAGAACGTCGCCGAGGCGACCGCCAAGCTCGGCCTTGCCCATGTCGTCATCACCTCCGTGGATCGCGACGACCTCGCTGACGGCGGCGCCGAGCACTTCGCCCAGACCATCCGCGCGATCCGCGCCGCGTGCCCCACGACCACGATCGAGATCCTGACGCCGGACTTCCTGCGCAAGGAGGGGGCGCTCGAGGTGGTGGTTGCCGCCAAGCCCGACGTCTTCAACCACAATCTCGAGACCGTGCCGTCGCGCTATCTCACGGTGCGGCCGGGCGCGCGCTACTTCCATTCGATCCGGCTGTTGCAGCGGGTCAAGGAGCTCGATCCCACCATCTTCACCAAGTCCGGCATCATGGTCGGCCTCGGCGAGGAGCGCCACGAGGTGCAGCAGGTGATGGACGACCTTCGCTCGGCCGAGGTCGATTTCCTGACCATCGGCCAATATCTGCAGCCGACCCGCAAGCACCACGCCGTGATGCGCTACGTGCCGCCGGACGAGTTCGCCTCTTACGAGAAGGTCGCCTACACCAAGGGCTTCCTGATGGTGTCGGCGAGCCCGCTCACCCGCTCGTCGCATCATGCCGGCGAGGACTTTGCGAGACTGAAGGCCGCGCGGGCCGCGACGGCCCGCTGAACCGCCATGCCCAAATTTTCGAGCAAGCGCCGTGTCAATCACAGCGCCACCGAGATGTTCGATCTGGTCGCCGACGTCGAGCGCTACCCGGAATTCGTGCCGCTCTGCAGCGCGCTGAAGGTGCGCCAGCGCATGGCCAAGCCTGATGGCACCGAGGTGCTGGTCGCCGACATGACGGTGTCGTTCAAGCTGGTCAAGGAATCCTTCACCAGCCGCGTGAGCCTCGACCGCGCCAATCTGAAGATCCTGGTCGAATATCTGCAAGGTCCTTTCAGCAACCTGGAAAATCGCTGGACGTTCGAGCCCAAAGGCGAGGGCGTCTGCGACGTCGGGTTCTTCCTGTCCTACGAATTCAAGAGCCGCATGCTGGCGTTGCTGATGGGCTCGATGTTCGACGCCGCCTTCGCGCGCTTCTCGACCGCGTTCGAGAAACGGGCGGACGCGATTTACGGGCGGAAGCTGGCGTCGTCGTAGGTGTCGATCGCCTGTAGCCCGGATGGAGCGAAGCGTAATCCGGGGCAGTTCGCGCGTCGAAGCACCGTCCCGGATTGCGCTTCGCTCCATCCGGGCTACGAGAATCGACTTCAATCCACCGCCTTCACCACATCCGGCGGCTGCGAGGCGTAATACGCCGCGGCCTGCTCGATCTCCTGCGGCGTCATTGCGCGGGCGATGTTGCGCATCTGCTGGCTGATGTCGTTGCGCCGTTCACCGGAGGCGAAGGCGTGGAGCTGCGCCTTCATGTAGGCCTCGGACTGTCCCTCCAGCCACGGGCTGCCGGTCTTGTTGTCGAGGCTGCCATGGCAGGAGCCGCAGGGCGCGATCCCGCGCATCGGCGCGCCGTAGATGACGATGTTGGGTTTCGGCAGTTGTGGCGCCGGGTGATAGGCCGGAAGCCGCGGCAGATAGGCGTAATAATTGGAGAGATCGGCGATCTCCTGGTCTGTCAGGTTGACCGCAAACGGCGACATCACGGCATTGGTGCGCGCACCCGAGCGGAAATCGTGCAGCTCCTTGTAGATCACGGCCGCATACTGGCCGGCGAGATTGGGCGAGTCCGCGCGGCTGACGCCGGTCGGGCCGTGACAGATCGCGCAGCGCTGCGCCAGCGTCGCGCCGCGGCCGATCGCCTCCTGGCTCGGACGTGACAACGTGTTCGAGGTCAGCACGACCCCGGACAGGCGTTTTGCCTGTTCGGGCGCCGTGACGCCGGCCGCACGCTGCGGTACACCGGCGGCACTGCAGATCGCGTCCCAGACATTGGCGAACTGAACCCAGGGCTGCGCGAACGGCAGCACGATGAAGCCGGCAATCGCGGTGACGACGAGGATCGCGGCGGTGATGCCGACGCCAGTCCTGAAATGGCTGTTGCGGAAGGTGAAGAGGTCGCGCGTGCTCATCACTGCGCCCCCACATAGACGGCCGGCACCGAGGTGCCCGAACTCAGCGCCAGATTCAGGATTGGATAGCCGTAATTGGTCAGCGTGAGGCCGATCATCAGCGCCACCCACAGCGCATGGGTGTTGAGCGCGACCGGCACGGTTGTCGGCTGGTGCACGGCCAGCGCGAAGCGATAGGGCCCGGCGTCGGCCTGCGGCGCGCGCATGCCGCGCGCGAGGATGACGATGAACATGATGCCCGACGCCAGCAGGATGAAGCCGCCGATCGCCGAGAGGGTGACGGAGAGCGCCTGCGGCGCGATCGCGGGATCGCCGAAGTCGAAATAGGCCATGCGGCGCGGCATGCCCAAAATGCCGACCCAGTGCCACGGGAAGGTCGTCACGATCATGCCGATGAACCACAGCCAGAGCTGGGTGCGGATCAGGCGGAGATCGATCAGCTCCCGGCCGGTCAGATGCGGCCACAGATCATAGGCAATCGCAAAATACATGATGACGATGGCGCCGCCGAAGATCAGGTGGAAATGGCCGGTGATCCACTGCGTGTTGTGGATCGAGGCATCGAGCTGATAGCTCATGTTGATGAGGCCGCCGGCGCCGCCGAAGCCGAGCATGACGAAGGAGAACGCCAGCGCCAGCATCATCGGATTGTCCCAGGGCAGGGCCCCGATCCAGCCGAACATGCCGCGGCCGCCGCGCAGCCGCGCCGCGATCTCGACCGAGGCGCAGATCGTGAACACGGTCAGCAGCGTCGGCAGCGCGACCAGCGCGGTGAAGGCCGAATGGATGAACTTGAAGCCGGCGCCGACTTGCGGATCGGCGAAGGTGTGGTGCATGCCGATCGGCATCGACACCACCAGGAACAGGATGAAGGAGATCCGCGCCATCGAGTCGGAATAGACGCGGCCGCCGATCGCACGCGGCACGATGGTGTAATAGGCGATGTAGGTCGGCATCAGCCAGAAATAGACGATGGCGTGCAGCGTCCAGGAGAAGAAGACGCGGGCGAGGCCGGCATCGATGGTGGCCTTGAGGCCTGCCGCAACCGGAATGATCTGCAGCAGCAGCTCGAGCGCGGCGCCGACCGCGGTCCAGGCCCAGAGGTAGGAGCCCGCGACATTGGCGAACATGGCGAGTGGCACTGGCGCGCCGGGATTGGCCTTGCGCCAGACGCGCAGATTGACCGACATCAGCGCGACCCAGATCCAGGAGCCGACCACGACCAGGACGACGCCGAGATAATAGAAGACGTTGCCGATCAGCGGCGGATAGAAGGTGTAGAGCACCGAGGCGCGGCCGAGCGCGATCGGGATCACCGCCATGACGCTGCCGGCCACGATCAACCAGAATCCGGCCCAGGCCCAGCGCACACCGACCAGGCGCTGCTGCAGCGCGGACTCGCTGATGGCGTAGCCGAAGGCCATCGCCACCAGGGTCGGGAAGACGTAGCCCATCACCGTGCCGTGGGCGGTCAGCGAGCGGTAATAGAGCTCGGGGTTGGAGAGCCACGTGCCGATCGGGCTGCGGATGAACATCTGCCAGGCGCCGAGCGTGAGCGCGATGCCGAATACGGCGAAGGCCAGCCAGAAATGGGCGAGGATGAGCTTCCTATTGACCAACACAGCTCAGCCTCCCGCCACCCTTCGCGCGATCGGCGAATTCGGTCTTGTCGATCACCTTGACCTTGCCCCACATGCCCTCATGGCCAAAGCTGCAGAACTCCTGGCAGGGCATCAGATAGTCGCCGGTCTTCGCGAAGCGCATCAGCTGCTCGGAGATGTAGCCCGGCACCAGCATGGTGTTGACGTTGGTGCCCTGAATGAGGATGCCGTGGACGACGTCGGCGCTGGTGGCCCGCAGCGTGATCGGCGTATCCGCGGGCACCACGATGCAGGCCGGCGTGAAGGAATATTGCTGGCCGATCGCGCGCACGGTGACATTGCCGTTGGCCTGCAGCACGCTGCCGAGATTGCTCTCGACGAATTCGCCGGACAGATGCAGGCGCGAGGGATCGGTGATCTCGACGCGCGGCTGCGGCATGGTCGCGCGATGGATGCCGGCGAATGCCGCCAGCAGCGCCATCATCACGATGATGATCACGGCGATGGTGGCCCAGCGCCGCTCGACGCGGGCGGCGACCTCGGCGCTGTCGTGATGAGTTTCCTCTGCGCTCATTGCAGCGATCCGCGGGGCAGGAAGACGAACAGATAGAAGGCGAGCCACATCGCGACCACGCAGGCGGTGGCGATGCCGGCGAGTACGATCGCGCCGGACGGGCCTTGCGCGACGACCTCCTCGACGGCCTGGTCGGCGCTCGCGGGGCTGGTCGGCGGGTCGGAGTTGATCATGTGATTCTCAGTTCAGCGGTGCGGAGCGCAGCTCGTTGGCCTCGCGCGCCGAGACCGGCGTGCCGCGATTGCCCCAGGCGGTGCGGATGTAGGAGACGACGGCGGCGATCTCGTTGTCGGACAACAGGCCCGCGAACGGCGGCATGCCGTAGGGCATCGGGTTGCCCTTGGTGCCCGGCGGATAGCCGCCATTGAGCACCATGCGGATCGGATTGACCGCGGACTGCATCTCGATCGACTGGTTGTTGGCGAGCGGCGGCCAGTGCGGCGGCTTGCCTTCACCCTGCGTGCCGTGACAGCTCGCGCATTGCTTGTCGTAGACGGTCTTGCCGAGGCTGATCAGCAGGCTGCTTTCGGTGGTCGGCAGCGTCGAGCTTGCCGGCGGCGGAGGCGAGGGCTCCGCAATGCCCTTGAGGTACACCGCCATCGCGCGGGTGTCCTCGTCATTGAGATATTGCAGGCTGTTGTGCACGACCTCGGCCATCGGGCCGTAGACCACGCCGCGCATGGAGACGCCGGTCTGGAGCAGGTCGGTGATGTCCTTGATGCTCCAGTCGCCGAGGCCGGCCTCGCGATTGGACGTCAGCGAGGGCGCGTACCAGTTCTGCATCGGGATCAGGCCGCCCTTGAAGGCATCCGATTGCGAGGTGCCGCCGAGCGCATTGATCGGCGAATGGCACATGCCGCAATGGCCGAGGCCCTCGACGAGATAGGCGCCGCGATTCCATTCCGCCGATTTCTTCGGATCGGGCTTGAACTCGCCTTCGCTGAAGAACAGCGTGCGCCATCCCAGAATGAGCTGCCGGTTGTCGTAGGGAAAGCGCAGTTCGTGCGGCTTGTTCTTCTGGCTCACCGGCGCGATCGAGCGCAAATAGGCGAAGATCGCGTCGCTGTCGGCGCGCGTCACCTTGGTGTAGGACGCGAACGGCATGGCCGGATAGATCAACCCGCCGTCCGGGAAACGGCCGCTGTGCATGGTCTTGTAGAAGTCGTCGGCGCTCCATTTGCCGATCCCGGTATCCGGGTCCGGCGTGATGTTGGAGGTGTAGAGTGTGCCGAACGGTGTCGGCATGGCGCGGCCGCCGGCGAACAGGCGGCCTTCCGGCGCGGTGTGGCACGCCGTGCAATCGCCGGCACGGGCGAGATATTCACCGCGGGCGATGATGTCGCTGCTCTTGTCCTGCGCCTGCGCGGCCGTGGTGAGCGCGGCGAGGGCCAGGAGCTTGATCGGTAACAGTGCGGTCGACAGTTTCGAGCCCATCATCCGCCTCGTCAGTTGGGCTGGCTACCGCAGCCGAAAGGCAGCGCGTAGGTGCCTTTCGGCACGGGGGCCGGGTTCGTGGGCGCCGGTCGTGTCGCGAGCCAGGCCGCGACCGCGGTGACGTCCGCCTCGGTCAGATGGCCTGCGACTTGCTGCATGCAGTCTGGCGATTTCGCCGTGCGGGTGCCGTAGCGCCAGGCGCCGAGCTGGGCGCTGATGTAATTGGCGCGCAGGCCGAGCAGGCCGGGGATGCCGGGTTGCATGCCGGCGAGTCCCGGGCCATGGCAGCTCACGCAGGCCGGAATGTTGCGGCTGGCATCGCCGCTGGTGGCGAGCAGCTCGCCCAGCGCCAGCACGTCCTTGCTGACCTCGCTCGGCGCCGGCTGCGGCAGCGGCGGATGTTCGCCAGCGAAATATTCCGCCATTGCCTCCAGATACGGATCGGGCAGAAACTCCAGCAGATAGTTCATGGGCGGATATTTGCGGCGGCCGCTGCGGAAGGCGAGCAGCTGATTGTAGAGATAGCCGGCGGGCTTGCCGGCTAGCCTCGGGAAATAGACGTCGCTGGTGCCTTCGCCCTTGTTGCCGTGACAGGGCGTGCAAGCCTCGACCCGCGCCGCCATCGTGTCCGGAGGCTGGTTGGCCGTTTGTGCGGCCGCACCATCAATGGTGGCCAAGGTAATAGTTACGGCGACTGAAGCCGCGGCGCGAGCGAACAATTTCGTCGCCCTCCAAATGCTGGTCCGGTTGATTCCGGCTCACAACGTAGAGCGGCATTATTGCGCCAATATTTTCTCGCGCAAGATCGGAGACGCGTGATGACGTTTGGTCGCGCCGTCTGCATTCGCGATTCCGATCGAATTGGACAAACTTGCGTGCTTTTTTCGAAAACTGAGCATAACACTGCGGTCTCGCGACAGTTCCTGCCCGAGTCCTGCATTGGTCATGTCGCCCTCAGATGTCAGAGGGCGCAGGGAAGACCGGGTGCCGGCTGGCACCCGCGGTCCACTGTGCGAATCCTGCGTGACAAGAAGCTGCACAGCGGCATACAGGTGTAGCCAGGACAACCCGGCCTTCCCTGCGCAGTGGTTTGACGGCTTATGCCGAGCTCTCCCCGGGGAGCGATGCACTATTGCCCCCGTCGCCTTGCAGATGACTGACGTGCGCACCCGGTCGGGCACCACACATCACCGCAAGACTTGACGCACAGACCCCGGGCGTCAGGACGACACGGTTTTGCCGTACGCAGATCACACCGGTCGTGTGCGCGATAGGCTGTTGCTCACGGTTGCCCGCCCTGCAATGCCTCTCGCGCCGATGTGACGAACGTCCACCGCAGCTCACCCCACGTTTCGTGACGATCGCGATACGCCCCTCTGACCGGGGTGAGGTGGCGAGACAATGCGACAAAGCCGAAATTCTGTAAAGGCGAATCTTTTCGCCAGCGCGCCTTGCCCTACGGCTAGCGTGTTTTGCCCGTCGGGCAACGCAAGACATTGTAGGCCGTAGGGCGGATTAGCCGAAGGCGTAATCCGCCATTCTGGTCCCGCGACGAGAGACGCGGCGGATTACGCTTCGCTAATCCGCCCTACGGGACCGTGTTCCCTTCGGGATCAATTCGCGCCGCAGTGAGTTTGCAACGGATTGTCCGGGTTGGAGCCGCCATGACCATCAATTTCGACACGTTGAAAGCCTCGCTCGTCCTGTATGGCTTGAACGCGATTTACGCGATCCTTCTGCTCGCGATCGGCTGGTACCTGTCGGGCGCCATGCAGCGGTTCGTCACGCGCCTGTTGAGCGTCACGCATCGCGTCGACCCGCTCGTGACTTTGTTCGTGGGCAGCCTTGCACGTTACGGCGTGCTGGCGGTGGTCGGCATCGCCGTGCTTCAGCTGTTCGGCATTCAGACCGCGAGCCTCGTTGCCGTGCTGGGCGCGACATCGCTCGCCATTGGTCTGGCACTTCAGGGCACGCTCTCCAATCTCGCCGCCGGCGTGATGCTGCTGTTGTTCCGGCCGTTTCACATCGGTAACGACGTCGAGGTCGCCGGCAAGGCGGGCAAGGTAAAGTCGCTGTCGCTGTTCATGACCGAGCTGGTCGCGCCCGACAACACGCAGATCCTGTTGCCTAACGGGCAGGTGTGGGGCGCGGCCATCATCAACCGCAGCGCCTATCCCGGCACGGGCGAGGTCAAGGTTGCGTTTCCGGTCAGGGCCGGATCGGCCAACGCGCTGGCAGACCAGATCCTGAAACAGCTGCGCGACGATCCCCGCATCGCCAAGGGTGTCGCACCGTCGGTCAATGTGTCGAAGGTGATCGCCGCCGATCCCGCGGCGCCCGTCGTGGAATTGACGGTCAGCGCAAGGGTGAATCCGTCAGATGCCGATGCGGTCAGGCAGCGGGTGCTCGACCATGCGAGCGCGCTGCTGGCGGCGGCATAGCCGCCTCAGCCGAGGCGAGTTGGAACGAAACTAATTCCAAGCTGAGCGCTGTTTGCTCCAGCGCAACCAGATCCCGACCGCGCGCGGCGAGGTTCGCGCGTGATCGCGACGGCGTACCACATCGCCGCGTGGAAAGTGGGGGCTGGACTTGGGAAGCAAGATGAAGAATCCGTCGTTGGGGCGAGGGCGCTCGCGGCGCGCATGTAGAACGAAGGGTGCGGTGCTGCTGTCCTGGACTGCGTCCGGCTTGCTGCTGCCGGCCCTCGCCGGGGAGGCTTGCCTGGCGCAATCGGCGGCGCCAGGCGCGTCGGTCCAGCTCGATCCTGTCGTGGTGGAGGCGCCGAAGAGCGCGGCGAAGCCCCCGGCGGCATCTCGCGAGCGGGTCGCGGCGCGGCGCGGCGCCGCCAAGCCGCAATCTCGCAGCGGTGACAATTCCGGCGACGAGGTTACGGGGCATGCTGCCCCGGCTGCATCGGTGCAGGAGCGCTTCGAAGCGCTCGCAGGCGGCGTCGCGCTGGTCCGGCGCGAGGATCTCTCACCCACGGGCAATCCGACCGTGTCACGTGCCCTCAGCGGTGTTCCCGGTGTCGTGGTGCAGAATTTTTTCGGCGGCAACGACCAGCCGCGCATCCAGATCCGCGGCTCCGGCCTGCAGCAGAATCCGGTCGAGCGCGGGCTGCTGGTGCTGCAGAACGGCTTGCCCATCAATCGCGCCGACGGCTCCTACATCGTCGGCTTCGCCAATCCGCAGCAGGCTGAGGCCATCGAGGTCTATCGCGGCTACATGGCCAACCGCCTCGGCGCCACCGTGCTCGGCGGCGCGCTGAACTTCGTGTCGCCGACGGGATCGTCCTCGCCGGGCACGCAGGCCGCAATCAGCGGCGGCAGCTTCGGCCAGATCAATGCCAGCGCGCAGACCGGCGGCAGGAAAGACAATGTGGACGCGCTGGTGCAGGCCGATTTCAGCCGTCGTGACGGCTTTCGCGACTACAACAGCTCCGAGCGCAGCAGTTTCAATGCCAATGTCGGCGCCGTGCTGTCCGAGAATGTCAGCACGCGCTTCTTCATCGGCTACACCGATCTCGGCTTCGATGTGGCGGGACCGCTGACCAAGAGCGCGATGCAGGCCAATCCGCGGCAGGTGTTTGCCGGGCCGACCTTCATCCCGCCGTCGACCTCGATCAATCCGGGGCCCAACGTGGTGCGCGACAGGCCGCGCCGGGAGGCCGAGCAGTTCGTGGCGGGATCGCGAACCACTGCGACGTTCGACGCGCATCTGTTCGACGTGGCGCTCGGCTATACCCACACCGACGACATGTTCCGCTTTCCGATCTCCTCAGGCGTCCGCGCCACGCGGGGTGACGATGCGACCGGCGTGTTCCGCTACGCCTACAAGCCCGACAGCGCGGCGGCGTTGCCGCTCGTGGAAACGACCGCGCAATATTCGGTGGGATCGGCGGATCGGGAGAATTTCATCAACCAGGCCGGGCAGACCGGCGCCAAGTTCGGCGAGAGTCGGCTCGATGCGACGACGCTGGCGCTGCATAGCGGCCTCAATCTACCGATCTGGGACCGGATCACCGTGTCGCCGGCGATCGCCTATGGCCACGCCACGCGCGACAATGACGACGTCTACCGGAGTGCGACGCGGCCGACGATCGCCTACAATCCGGCAAATCCGACCATGCTGCTGCCGAATGGCGCAGTGCCAACGCAGAGCTCGAGCTATGCGCGCAGCTATTCGGCGTGGAGCCCCAGCCTCGGCGTGACCTTCCGGCCCGTGCCCGGCCAGACCGTCTTTGCCGCGGTCAGCCGCAGCTTCGAGCCACCGTCACATGACGATTTGCTCGCGACGATCAACGGGACGCCGAACAGCAGCCCGGGGCGGCCGACGCCGGGCAATCCGGGGCTCGTCGCAGCTGCGTTCGCGACGCCCAATCTGAAGGCCCAGACCGCCACCACCGTTGAGGGCGGCTGGCGCGGCCGCGCCGGCATCCTGTCGTGGGACGCGGTCAGCTACTATTCCTGGGTCGACAACGAACTGCTCAGCCTGCGCGACTCCACCGGCGCGTTGATGGCAGCGTTCAATGCCGACCGCACCACGCATCTCGGCGTCGAGATCGGCCTCGGTGTCAGGATCGCGCAGCGGCTGACCGGCCGCGTCGCCTACACCTACCAGGACTTCCGCTTCGACAACGATCCGCTGCGCGGCAACAACCGGCTGGCCGGCGCGCCGCCGCATCTCGTCAACGCGGTCCTGCAATATCAGGCGACCGACGCCTGGAAGCTCGAAGGCGTGGTGCGCTGGAGCCCGGGCCACATGCCGGTCGACAACATGAACACGTTGTTTGCCGATCCGTTCGTGGTCGCCGATCTGCGTACCGAATACCGGATCAGCGAGCGCTTCTCGGTGTTCGGCGAGATCACCAATCTGTTCGACGCGACCTATGCCGCATCGACCCTGATCGTCGATCAGGCGCGACCGGACCAGGCCGCGTTCATCCCCGGCGACGGACGCGGCTATTACGGCGGCATCCGGGCGCGGTTCTAACTTGCAAAGGAGACTCCCATGATTGCAGGCCACACGATGCCACCGGTCGACCTGCCCGGAGGCGATCTCGACGTGGCGAAGATGCCGGGTCACTGGCTGCTGGCCCGGCTCGGCAAGCGCGTGCTGCGTCCCGGCGGTCTTGGCCTGACGCGCGCGCTGCTGCACGGGCTGGTGATCGGCGCGGAAGACGATGTCGTCGAGTTTGCGCCTGGGCTCGGCGTCACCGCGCGCCTGATCCTGGCGCGAGGCCCGCGAACCTATGTCGGCGTCGAGCGCGATGCGCAGGCGGCGGCGTGGACGAGGCAGCAGCTGCCGGCGAGGCGGAATGTCTCGGTCATCGTCGGCACGGCCGATCGGACGACCTTGCCGGCCGGTTCGGCGTCGGTCGTGATCGGCGAGGCGATGCTGAGCATGCAGACCCAGGAGCAGAAGCGCCGCATCGCGGCGGAAGCGTTCCGGCTGCTTCGCCCCGGCGGACGTTACGGCATCCACGAGCTCACCGTGACGCCGGACAATATGCCGTTCGGCCAAAGGCAGGAGATCGACCGCGCGCTCTCCGGCGCTATCCATGTCGGCGCGCGTCCGTTGTCCGGCGACGGATGGAGAGGGCTGCTGGAGAGCGTCGGCTTTCAGATCGAGGCGGTCGAATTCGCGCCGATGCATCTGTTGCGGCCGCGGCGCCTGGTGCAGGACGAGGGCCTCGTCGGCGCCTTCCGGCTCGCCAGGAATCTTCTGCTGGATCGTGCGGCGCGGCGCCGGGTGCTGGCGATGCGGCGGGTGTTCGAGCAGCATCGCGCCAATCTGGCTGCGATCCGCGTGATTGCCCGCAAGCCGTGAGCGGGGTGCTCAGCCCCGCGGCGACCGCGGCGTCCGTCGTTTGGCCACATGCCGGCGCGGCGAGCGCGTCACACGCGGGCGCAGGCGGCTTGCAGCGGGACGGCGCGGCTTGGCCTGGGGCTGCGGGCCGCGGGCCAGATCCATCAGCATGCGCAGCGCCTCGACCACCGAGCGGGCGCGCACCGCGGTGCGGCCGATCGCGCCGAAGCGGTGCTCGCGGTGGATGATGCGCCCGTCGCGCGCTGCGACGGCGAAATGCACGAGACCGACCGGCTTGCCGGGCGTCGCACCGCCGGGGCCGGCAATGCCGGTGATGGCGACGGCGAGATCGACGCCGGCACGCTCCAGCGCGCCGACCGCCATCGCGGTCGCGGTCTCCTTGCTGACGGCACCGAAGTTCGTGAGCGTGCCGGCTTCGACGCCGAGCATCGCGCGCTTGGCGTCGTTGGAATAGGTGACGAAGCCTCGATCGATCACGTCGGAAGAGCCGGGGATGTCGGTCAGCGCGCCGGCGACGAGGCCGCCGGTGCAGGATTCAGCCGTCGCGATCGTCAGCTTGCGCATCCGGCACAGGTCGAGCAGCGAGCGGGAGAGGGCGCGTGCGTCGCTGCCGCCCATGACCTAGGCGCTCCAGGGAAGACGGATGGTGGCGCTCGCGGTCGCCGCGATGCCTTCCTCGCGGCCGGTGAAGCCGAGCCGCTCGCTGGTGGTCGCCTTCACCGCGACGCGCGAGACGTCGACGCCGGAAATCTCGGCGATGCGCGCACGCATGGTGTCGCGCAGCGGGCCGATCTTCGGCCGCTCGCAGATCATGGTGACCTCGAGATTTGCAACGCGGCCGCCGCGCTGGGTGACGCGCTCGATGGCGTATTTCAGGAACTGGTCGGAGGAGGCGCCCTTCCACTTGGCATCGCTCGGCGGAAAGTGCGAACCGATGTCGCCGTCGGCGAGCGCGCCGAGGATGGCATCGACCAGCGCATGCAGGCCGACGTCGCCGTCGGAATGAGCGAGAAAACCCTTGGTGTGCGGCACGCGCACGCCGCAGAGCATGAGATGGTCGCCCTCACCGAAGGCGTGCACGTCGTAGCCCGTGCCGGTCCTGATATCGCCGAGCTGGGCAGCCAGGCGCGCTTCCTCGCGCACGAAATCCTCGGGAGTGGTGAGCTTCATATTGGCAACATCGCCTTCAAAGGTTGCAACCGTCAATCCCGCCCATTCGGCAATCGCGGCATCGTCGGTGAAATCGCTGCGGCCGTCCTTCGCGGCGCGACGATGCGCTTCGAGGATGACGTCGAAACGAAAGGATTGCGGCGTCTGCGCGATTCGCAGCCGCGCACGGTCCGGCGTGCCCTCGACATTGCCGCCATCGCCGGTCAGCTTGATGGTGTCGGTGACGGGAACGGCGGGGATGGCAGCGCCGGTGCGGCTCGCCGCCTCGATCGCGCGCGAGATCAATCCTTCCGAGACGAAGGGGCGGGCGGCGTCGTGGATCAGCACGATGTCGGGCGCGTGCTTGACCAGCGCCTCGAGGCCGGCAAGCACCGAGGCCTGCCGGGTCGCACCGCCATTGGTCGGCGGCTCGTGCTCGAGCCCGGCGACCGCGGCCGTGAAGATGGCGCTGTCATCAGGGTTCACCACCGGCTGCACCGCAAACACGTCGGCGTGGCGGCTGAAGGCTTCCATGGCGCGGTAGATCACGGGCACGCCGCCGATCTCGCGATATTGCTTCGGCCCGCCGGCGCCCGCACGCAGTCCACGCCCGGCTGCCACGAGGACGACTGCGGTGCGTTGTGATTTCGCCATAGGACTCGAATACTCAGTTGGTGATGGAGAGTCGGGGAGTGGGGTGATTGCCGCATGCCTCTAGCACGGCAGGCCCGCAAAAAAAGGGGGTTTCCCCGGATTGTTGGAAACAGCAATTTGCTGCACTGCACTTGAAAGATTTGTAGAATTGTCTAAACTGTAGGCATGACGCTTGACTGCACAAGAATTGTGCGCAAGATAGGTCATGGCAGGCGCGATGAGGCCCTGCCCAGTCAACGAGAACCCCGTGACCGGTTCGGCAGTATCCGGCTCTAAGCCGTTGAAAATAGGCGATATTGATGTCGCCACCCCGGTCTTCCTGGCACCGATGTCGGGGGTGACTGACTCGCCCGTCCGCCGGTTGGCCGCCGAGCTTGGCGCCGGTCTCGTCGTGTCCGAAATGACTGCCAGCGATGAGCTCGCGAGCGGCCACCGGATGTCCCGGTTGCGCTGCGAAGCCACCGGCATCGGCCCGCACGTGGTCCAGCTCGCCGGCTGCGAGGCGCATTGGATGGCGGAGGGCGCCCGGATCGCCGAAGCCGAAGGCGCCGATATCATCGACATCAACATGGGCTGTCCGGCCCGCCACGTCACCGGCGGTCAGTCCGGCTCGGCCTTGATGCGCGACCTCGACCATGCCGTCAGCCTGATCGATGCGACCATCGCGGCGGTGAAGGTGCCGGTGACGTTGAAGATGCGGCTCGGCTGGGACGACCGCAGCCGCAACGCGCCGGAACTGGCGCGGCGCGCGGAAGCCGCCGGCGTCAAGCTCGTCACGGTGCATGGCCGCACCCGCAGCCAGTTCTACAAGGGCGAGGCCGATTGGGATGCGATCCGCGCCGTGCGCGAGGCCACCTGCCTTCCGCTCGTCGTCAACGGCGACATCACTTCCTACGAGAAAGCGCTCGCGGCGCTCGAAGCCTCCGGCGCCGACGCCGTGATGATCGGCCGCGGCGCGCAGGGCCAGCCCTGGCTGCCCGGTCAGATCGGCCGCCGCCTGCAGGGCGGGGCTGAGGAGGCTGGGCCCTCGCTGGAAACGCAGCTGCATTATGTCCGCACGCTCTATGAGGGCGTCTGCGCGCTCTACGGTCTGCGCATCGGCCTCCGGCATGCCCGCAAGCATCTGGGCTGGGCGCTCGATGTCGCAGCCGAGGTAAGCCGCGCGCCGGCCGAAAAGCTGAAATCCTGGCGCCAGAAGATCCTCACCGCGGAAGATCCGCGTCTCGTCCACCAGTCGCTGCAGGATGCCTTCGACGACTTCGGATGGAGCGCTGCTGCATGAGCTCCGCCGCTGAACATCGCCGGCCGTCCGACAGCGACGCGATCCTGGATGCCTTGCCCAATCCCGTGCTCATGATCGGGCCGGACGGCAAGATCGTCGCCGCCAATATCGCGACCGAGGCCTTCTTCGACATCTCGACGCAGTTCCTGAAGCGGCAGTCGCTGAAAGAGCTGGTGCCGTTCGGCAGCCCCTTGCTGGCGCTGATCGACCAGGTGCGCTCGTCGAATTCGCCGGTCAACGAATACAAGGTCGATCTGGGCACGCCGCGCATGGGCGGCGACCGCCAGGTCGATTTGCATGTCGCGCCGCTGACCGAGCGGCCCGGCCATATCGTGGTGATGCTGCAGGAGCGCTCCATCGCCGACAAGATGGACCGCCAGCTCACCCATCGCAGCGCGGCGCGCTCGGTGATCGCGCTGGCCGCGATGCTGGCGCACGAGATCAAGAATCCGCTCTCCGGCATCCGCGGCGCGGCGCAGCTTCTCGAGCAGCAGGCCTCGTCCGAGGACCGCATGCTGACGCGCCTGATCTGCGACGAGGCCGACCGCATCGTGACGCTGGTCGATCGCATGGAGGTGTTCGGCGACGAGCGCCCCGTATTGCGCGGCCCCGTCAACATCCATTCGGTGCTCGACCACGTCAAGCGGCTGGCGCAGTCCGGCTTTGCCCGCAACATCCGCTTCATCGAGGATTACGATCCCTCGCTGCCGCCGGTGCTGGCGAACCAGGACCAGTTGATCCAGGTGTTCCTCAATCTCGTGAAGAACGCCGCAGAAGCCCTGATCGACATCCCCGACGCCGAGATCCAGCTCACCACTGCGTTCCGCCCCGGCGTGCGCCTGTCAGTCCCCGGTCAAAAATCCCGGGTATCCTTGCCGCTCGAATTCTGCGTGAAGGACAACGGACCAGGCGTGCCGGACGATCTTCTGCCCAACCTGTTCGATCCCTTCGTGACCACCAAGCAGACCGGCTCGGGCCTGGGCCTTGCGCTGGTCGCCAAGATCGTCGGCGATCACGGGGGCATCATCGAATGCGAATCTCAGCCGCGCAAGACCACCTTCCGCGTGCTGATGCCGATGTATTCCACATCGGTGAAACATGCCGATCAAAGCAGTCGCGCCGACTCTGCCGGGAAGCCGTCGCCTGCGTCACAGGGGGCGAAATGAGGATTAACGATGCCCGCAGGTAGCATTCTCGTAGCAGATGACGATACCGCCATCCGCACCGTTCTCAATCAGGCACTGTCCCGCGCCGGCTACGAAGTGCGGCTGACCGGCAATGCCGCAACGCTGTGGCGCTGGGTCAGCCAGGGGGAGGGCGATCTCGTCATCACCGACGTGGTGATGCCGGACGAAAACGCCTTCGACCTCTTGCCGCGGATCAAGAAGATGCGGCCGAATCTGCCCGTCATCGTCATGAGCGCGCAGAACACCTTCATGACGGCGATCCGCGCCTCCGAGCGCGGGGCGTACGAATATCTGCCGAAGCCGTTCGACCTGAAGGAGCTGATTGCCATCGTCGGCCGCGCGCTGGCCGAGCCGAAGGAGCGGGTCTCGACCCCGGACGAGGACGCCGAGATGGAGGCGATCCCGCTGGTCGGCCGTTCGCCGGCGATGCAGGAAATCTACCGCGTGCTGGCGCGGCTGATGCAGACCGATCTCACCGTGATGATCACGGGCGAGTCCGGCACCGGCAAGGAACTGGTGGCGCGCGCGCTGCACGATTACGGCAAGCGCCGCAACGGCCCGTTCGTCGCGGTCAACATGGCGGCGATCCCGCGCGACCTCATCGAATCCGAACTGTTCGGCCATGAGCGCGGCGCCTTCACCGGCGCCAACACCCGCGCCTCCGGCCGGTTCGAGCAGGCCGAGGGCGGCACGCTGTTTCTCGACGAAATCGGCGACATGCCGATGGAGGCGCAGACGCGATTGCTGCGCGTGCTGCAGCAGGGCGAATACACCACCGTCGGCGGCCGCACCCCGATCAAGACCGACGTGCGTATCGTCGCGGCCTCCAACAAGGATCTGCGCGTCCTGATCCAGCAGGGCCTGTTCCGGGAAGATTTGTTCTTCCGCCTCAACGTCGTGCCGCTGCGGCTGCCGCCGCTCCGCGAGCGCATCGAGGATTTGCCCGATCTCATCCGTCACTTCTTCGCGCTGGCCGAGAAGGACGGCCTGCCGCCGAAGAAGCTCGACGTGCTGGCGCTGGAGCGGCTGAAGCAGCACCGCTGGCCCGGCAACGTCCGCGAGCTGGAAAACCTCGCCCGGCGCCTCGCCGCGCTCTATCCGCAGGACGTGATCACGGCTTCCGTCATCGATGGCGAGCTCGCGCCGCCCTCGGTCAGCCCGGGCGCCGCGGTCCAGCAGGGCGTCGACAATCTCGGCGGCGCAGTGGAGGCCTATCTGTCCTCGCACTTCCAGGGCTTTCCCAACGGCGTGCCGCCGCCCGGCCTCTATCACCGCATCCTCAAGGAGATCGAGGTGCCGCTGCTCACGGCCGCGCTCGCCGCCACCCGCGGCAACCAGATCCGCGCCGCCGACCTGCTCGGCCTCAACCGCAACACGCTGCGCAAGAAGATCCGGGATCTCGACATCCAGGTCTATCGGAGCGGGGGCTAGTTCCCTCGCGACAAACGCTAAACGCGTTTACGCGGACGGTGGCTCAGCTCCCCCTACCAAAGCGGAGCTGAGCCTGTCCGGATCGCGCTGGCCGTTTTGGCTGACGCGGTGAGCAGAAGTCGGAATGGGGCCGAAATGTTCCGCGGTCACACATGTTCCGCGGTCACACAAGGGTGAGGCATTCAGTCGCCCGCGACCGCGATCCATCACCTGAACAGTCGCTCGGTCGACGGCATCAGGCGCGCTACGTCTGTCGTCGGCTCCTGCAGACCGGGACCGTTGACCAGCAGATCGGACGCCACGATCAGCAGCAGAACGGCAGAAACCATTATCGCGAGGAAGAACCTATCCATGCCATGTCAAGCCGGAATGGCCGGAAACAGTTCCCCCGTCTGACATTATCGATCTACCTCTAGAAGGTTCCAAGATCTGGCGTCCCGCTATGCCGGAAACCGCTGACCGTTGACCTATGTCAACGTCGCCGGTGACATCTCTCCTTGAGTGGCCTCGCACACAACGAGGTCAGATTGCGATGGAAAATCTGAAGCCGCCTGCCGGTCCCATGTCGGAGTTAGTCGCCTCCGCCGTGGAGTATCTGGTCGATGCCGGACAGCGGAGCGTGTTGTTTCTGGATATCATGCGCCAGCGCGGCGACCAATATCGCGAGCACCTCGCGCAGACCGCGCCCCATGTGCTGCAATATGCCGCCGAGTTGATCACGGACGGCCGCAAACTCGACGAGCCTGTCAACTACGCGCTCGTACGCATCATCCCGCCCAAGAATGTCGCGATCGACATGAGGCGGCGGCCGTTCGTCGTCGTCGATCCGCGCGCCGGCCATGGTCCCGGCATCGGCGGCTTCAAGGCGGACAGCGAAATCGGTGTCGCGATGAAGGCGGGACATCCCTGCTACTTCATCGGGTTTCTGCCCGAACCCATGCCCGGCCAGACGATCGAGCGCATTGCGCGAGCCGAAGCGAAGTTTCTTGAAACTGTCATCAGCCGTCACCCCGACGCCGACGGCAAGCCTTGCGTCATCGGCAATTGTCAGGCCGGCTGGGCGATCATGATCCTGGCGTCGCTACGGCCGGAGCTGTTCGGACCGCTGATCATCGCAGGCGCGCCGCTCGCTTATTGGGCGGGCGTGCATGGCAAATATCCGATGCGCTATTCCGGCGGCCTCTTGGGCGGAAGCTGGCTGACGGCGCTGACGAGCGATCTCGGTGCCGGCAAGTTCGACGGCGCCTGGCTGGTGCAGAATTTCGAGAACCAGAACCCCTCGAACACACTCTGGACCAAGCAATACAACGTCTATTCCAAAGTCGACACCGAGGCCGAGCGCTATCTCGACTTCGAACGCTGGTGGGGCGGGCACGTCAATCTCAACGCCGAGGAGATCCAGTTCATCGTCGATGAGCTGTTCATCGGCAACAACCTCGCCGCCGGCCGGATCGAAATGTCGGACGGGGAGAAGGTCGACCTGCGCAATATCCGCTCGCCGATCGTGGTGTTCTGCTCCAAGGGCGACAACGTCACCCCGCCGCAGCAGGCGCTGGACTGGATTCTCGACTGCTACGCCGACGTCAATGAGATCAGGGCATATGGCCAGACCATCGTTTACACCATCCACGAAAGCATCGGTCATCTCGGGATCTTCGTGTCCGGAGGCGTCGCCAAGAAAGAGCATTCCGAGTTCTCCAGCAACATCGATCTGATCGACGTGCTCCCGCCCGGGCTCTACGAGGCGACGTTCGAGGCGAGGGGCAGCGAGACGCTCAACGCCGACCTTGCAACGGGACAATGGGTAATGCGTTGCGAGGCCCGTACGCTCGACGACATCCGGGCCATGGGCGGCAATTCCCCCGAGGATGAGCGGCGGTTCGCCACCGCCAAGCGCATCTCGGAGCTCAATCTTGCAGCCTATCAGAAATTCGTGCAGCCCTGGATCAAGAAGATGGTGACGCCACAGGCGGCCAACTGGGCGCGCGAGATGCATCCGCTACGCATGCAATATGAGGCTTTCAGCAGTCAGAATCCATGGATGTCCGTGGTGAAGGCGGCGGCCGATCGCGCCGAAGAGAAGCGCAGGCCGGTGTCGCAAGACAATCCGTTCCTGGCCTTCCAGGAGCATGTGTCGAAGCAGATTGTGCATGCGCTCGACAGCTGGCGCGATGCCCAGGAGGCGCTGAGCGAGACCGTCTTCCTCAACGTCTATGGCTCACCTGCGCTCCAGGCCGCTGTCGGCATCGACCCCAACGCCGAGTCAACGCGGCGCCGTGAGATGTCGGACGAGCATCGCGCCATGCTCGAAAGCAGGATTGCGGAGTTGAGGGCGAAGATTGGTGACGGTGGCCTGCGGGAGGCTGCTATCCGCGCGCTGCTCTATGTCGGCTCCGCGCGCGGCATGGTGGACGAGCGCAGCATCGAGGCGCTGCGCCAGGTCAGGCGCGACCATGCCGGCTCCCGGATGACCCTGTCCGCATTCAAGATGCTGGTACGCGAGCAGTTCTTCATGCTGCTGCTCGACCGCGAGGGCGCCTTGGCGGCCATTCCAAGGTTGTTGCCCGAGGACATGAACCAGCGGCGCGCGGCCTTCGAGGCGATGTGCGAGGTGCTCTCGGCAAGCGCGGACATCACCGGCGAGCGCGCCAATCGCCTGAGGCGAGTCGCCGAGTTATTTGGCCTGGACGGAGAGGGCGAGATGACGTCGAACGTCGCGCCATTCGATCCCCAGGCAAGAGCGTCGTAGCGTGGTTGACGAAAGCGGGAGTGACCTGATGTCGACCGATATGACGCACGAAACCGGCGGCAAGTACGACCGGCTGATCGCGGCGGCGAGGGCTGCGCCCCCGACACCGACCGTCGTCGTGCACCCCTGCGACGAGACTTCGCTGCGCGGGGCGATCGACAGCGCCAGCGCGGGGATCATTCGACCGATCCTGGTCGGGCCGGAAGGGAAGATCAGAGACACCGCCGCGAGGTTCGATCTGGACGTATCAAGCTTCGAGATCGTGGATGCCGCCCATAGTGACGACGCCGCGGCCAAGGGCGTCGAGCTCATCCATGCCGCCAGAGGTGAGCTGTTGATGAAGGGCAGCCTTCACACCGACGAGTTGATGCGCGCGGTCACGGCAAAGACCGGCGGCCTGCGCACGGATCGGCGCATCAGCCATGTCTTCGTCATGGATGTCCCGGCCTATGCCGAGACGATTTTCGTCACCGACGCCGCGATCAACATCTTTCCCGATCTCGATGCCAAGCGCGACATCATCCAGAACGCGATCGATCTCTACAATCACGCCGGGTTTGGCCAAACGCCGCGCGTGGCGATCTTGTCGGCGGTCGAGACCGTGACGTCCAAAATTCCCTCGACCATCGAAGCCGCCGCCCTCTGCAAGATGGCCGATCGCGGCCAGATCAGCGGCGGCGTGCTCGACGGCCCCCTGGCGTTCGACAACGCCATCGACCCGGAAGCGGCCCGCATCAAGGGCATCGAGTCCGAGGTCGCCGGCCGCGCACAGATCCTGGTCGTTCCAGATCTGGAGTCCGGCAACATGCTGGCCAAGAATCTCGCCTATTTCGCCAAGGCGGATGGTGCCGGCATTGTTCTTGGCGCGCGGGTACCCGTCGTCCTGACGTCGCGCGCCGATACGCCGCGTGCGCGCATGGCCTCCTGTGCGGTGGCGGCGCTCTACGCGCGCGCCCGGCGCCAGAAGGCGCCGTCAGTGGCCGCGTGATCGCCATGGACACGATCCTGGTCGTCAATGCCGGCTCTTCGAGCGTCAAGTTTCAGGTCTATTCGGCGTTGGGCGACGGTGCGCTCCGGCGTCAGATCAAGGGACAAATGGATGGCATCGGCAGCCGCCCGCGCCTGCGCGCCAGCGGTGCGAGCGGCGATGCGCTGGCCGATCGCGCCTATTCGGTTGAAGCTGTGCCCGATGTGCCCGCCGCCATGTCGGTTGCCGGCAATTGGCTGCGCGACGAGCTTCGGATTACGCCGATCGCGGTCGGTCATCGCGTCGTTCATGGCGGGCCGGACCATGTCCGCCCGGTCCTGATCGACCACGGCGTCGTCTCCCGCCTCGAACGCCTTGTCAACTTGGCGCCGCTGCATCAGCCGCACAATCTCGCGCCGATCCGCTCGCTGCTGGCGAATTTCCCTGGGCTGCCGCAGGTGGCGTGCTTCGACACGGCATTTCACCGCACGCATGATCTCGTCGCCGATCACTATGCGATTCCGCAGCAGCTCTATGCCGAGGGTGTGCGGCGCTACGGTTTTCACGGGCTCTCCTACGAATACATCGCCCGGACGCTGCCCGGTGTGGCGCCTGAGATCGCCAAGGGGCGGGTCATCGTTGCCCATCTCGGCAGCGGCGCCTCGATGTGCGCGATCAAGGAGGGACGCAGCGTCGAGAGTACCATGGGCTTCACGGCGCTCGACGGGCTGCCGATGGGAACGCGTCCAGGGCAGATCGATCCCGGGGTCATCCTCTATCTCATCGCCGAGAAGGGCATGCCGGCCGCGAAGGTGCAGGACTTCGTCTATCGGGACTGCGGTCTGAAGGGGCTTTCCGGCGTCAGCAACGACATGCGCGAGCTGGAAGCGAGCACCGATCCGCGTGCGCGGCTCGCGATCGACCATTTCGTCTACCGGATCGGCCTCAACGCGGGCATGCTGGCCGCGGCCTTGCAGGGCCTGGATGCCTTCGTCTTCACTGCCGGTATCGGGGAGAACTCGGCATCGATCCGCGCACGTATCGCTGAGCAGCTCGGTTGGCTCGGCGTCCGCCTCGATGCCGGTGAGAACGCCCGCCATGCGCCCCTGATCTCGGCAGCCGACAGCCGCGTCCCCGTCTATGTCGTCCCGACCGACGAGGAGCTGATGATCGCACAGCACACGCTATCGCTATTGGATGGACGGTCAGTTGATCAACACGAGACCTGAGAGGGTGTCATGATCCCAGTATTTCCGGAAAGCAAGGTGGCCCTGAAGGGAAAGAAGGGACTGATCGTCGGCATCGCCAACGACCAGTCGATCGCCTGGGGATGTGCGCGCGCGTTTCGTGCACTGGGTGCTGATCTCGCGGTGACCTATCTGAACGACCGCGCCAAAAAGCATGTCGAGCCGCTGGCGCAGGCGCTGGAAGCGCCGATCTTCATGCCGCTGGACGTGATGGCCGAAGGGCAGACCGAGGCGGTGTTCGAGCGCATCGCGTCAGAATGGGGGCAGCTCGATTTCATGCTTCATTCCATCGCCTTCTCGCCGAAGGAAGCGCTGCACGGCCGTGTCGTCGACGTCGGCCGTGACGGCTTCCTCAAGACCATGGATGTCTCATGCTGGTCGTTCTTGCGGATGGCTCATCTCGCCGAGCCGCTGATGAAGAACGGCGGCACGCTTTTCACCATGACCTATTACGGCAGCCAGATGGTGGTGGAGAATTACAACGTGATGGGTGTCGCGAAAGCCGCGCTGGAAGCCTCGGTCCGCTATATCGCCGCGGAGCTCGGCCCGAAGGGCATCCGCGTGCACGCGATCTCGCCGGGTCCGCTGGCCACCCGCGCGGCTTCGGGGATTCCCGAGTTCGATGAGCTCATGGACAAGGCGCAGTCGAAGGCGCCGGCGCGCAGTCTCGTCAGCATCGACGATGTCGGGAACGCCACCGCGTTCCTCGCGCTCGACGGCGCCAAGCTGATCACGGGCGGCGTGCTCTATATCGACGGCGGCTATCACATCATCGATTGAGGCCGCCGACGGATCAGACGTTCATTTCCGGGACGTTGTCGGGAAGAGCGAGCTCGGCTTCAGTGAGCGCGATGACCTCGCCGACACTGACCCCGGGCGCGGTCTCCAGCAGCGTCGCCCTGCCGCCGGAGAAGCCCGATCACGGCCATGTCCGTGACGACGAGATCGACCGACCGCGCCGAGGTCAGGGGCAGGGTGCATTGGGCGACGATCTTCGACTTGCCCCTGGCCGCGTGCTGCATGGCGACGATGACGCGCCTGGCGCTGCTGACGAGGTCCATCGCCCCGCCCATGCCGGGCACCATCTTGCCGGGGATCATCCGGTTGGCGAGGCGGCCCTGCGCGTCGACTTGGAGGCCGCCGAGCACGGCACAAGATCGACCTCGATCTCGTTCGTCAGCATCTGCTGCTGGGCCTTGGGATTGAGCCCGACATGCGTCGCGGTCAGACGCGACACGAGCGATGCGTCAAACAACTTGCCGACGCCTTTGCCCGGCAGTGCGGCATCGTTGCAGATCACCGACAATCCGGTCTTCTGCCGCCGGACCATTTCATCGAGCAAGCGCTCCGGTGTTCCAATACCCATGAAGCCGCCGACCATCACGCTGGCGCCAGCGGGAATCATCGCAACGGCGGCTTCTTCAACGGCCACAGCCTTCATGGGTGGAACTCCGGTCGGGCATGAGCCACATTGGCGCGGGCGGCCACCGCGCACTCTTGATCTGCGTCAAGGCTCGCCCTCGTTCGCGAATGACGATGCCGGTGCCACGCGCAGCGCCAGAGCTGTGGATGCGCCGGTCCGCCGCGGCGGGGGCGCCGCGGAATTGTCGCAATTCGGCAACAATGTGGTACGAATACATCAGTATCCGCCCATCGCGGACCCGTTTTCAGCACCACCATTGCCGGAATGACCAGCGCAGACACCTCGGCCGCACACTTTGACACGACACCAGCGGAAGAGCCCCGGCGTTGGTCGGCGCGGCGCTGGCTGGCGCCCTTTGCCGTGGCGCTGGCGCTGCTCTCGGCCTTCCTGACCTTTCTGGTTCTGACCGGCCTGACCACGATCGAGCCGACGCCGGCGGTGGTCCGCTCGATCTACCTGACCAACGCGGCCACGATCCTGTTGCTGGTCGGGATCATCATCCGCGAGCTCTGGCAGCTGATCCTGGCGCGGCGGCGGGGCAGGGCGGCGGCGCGGCTCCATGTCCAGGTCGTCAGCCTGTTCTCGATCGTGGCGGTGCTGCCGGCGGTGCTGGTCGCCGTCGTCGCCAACGTCACCATCGAACGCGGCCTCGACCGGCTGTTCTCCGGCCCGACCAAAGAGGTGATCCAGAATTCGCTGACGATCGCGCGGGCCTATATGCAGGACCATGCGCAGCTGATCCGCGGCGACATTCTCGGCATGGCCAACGACATCGCGCATGCCCGGCCGCTCTACGACCAGGATCGCCGCTCGTTCCGGGAGATGCTGAGCGCCAGCGCCAGTTCCCGCAATTTGCCGGGCGCGATGATCATCGACAAGAACACCAATATCCTGGAATCCGCCGACACCGGCATGCGGCTCGCCTATTCGCCGCCCGCGTCCGACTTCCTCAGCAACGTCAACGAGTCAGAGCCCGAGATCGCGGTCCTTCCCGATGCGAGCTTCGTGGCCGCGGTGATCCGGCTGCGCGCCTTCAGCGACACCTTCCTCTATGTCGCCCGTCCGCTTGATCCGAACGTCGTCAATCAGCTCAAGCAGACCGAGGTCAGCGTCGCCGAATACGCCCAGATCGAGTCGCGCCGGCTCGGCATCCAGGTTGCATTTGCGCTGATGTTCGCCGTGATCGCGCTGACCATCCTGATGGCCTCGGTGCTGATCGGCCTGAACTTCGCCAATTCACTGGTCTCGCCGATCCGGCGGCTGATGAACGCGGCCCACACGGTCTCGACCGGCGACCTCCATGTCCAGGTGCCGGTGCACCAGTCGGAAGGCGATCTCGCGCAGTTAGGCGAGACCTTCAACAAGATGACGCAGGAATTGCGCAGCCAGCGCGATGAGCTCGTCAACGCCAGCGACCTGATCGACAGCCGCCGTCGCTTCATCGAAGCGGTGCTGTCCTCCGCAAGCGCCGGCATCATCGGCGTCGATGCTTCCGGCAGCGTCGGCATTTTGAACCGCTCGGCCGAGAAACTGATCGGGCACTCCGAGGCGGAGACGCTTGGTCATCCGCTTTCCGACGTGCTGCCCGAGCTGGACGAGATGATGAAGGCGGCGCGGGAAGGGAGCCAGCGTCTGGTGCAGGGCCAGATCACGATCACCCGCGACGGCACCGAGCGCAATCTCTCGGTCCGCGTCAGCGCCGAGAAGAACCAGCCGCATGACAGCTACATCATCACGCTCGACGACATCACCGAGCTGGTCTCGGCGCAGCGCACCTCGGCCTGGGGCGACGTGGCGCGCCGCATCGCGCATGAGATCAAGAACCCGCTGACGCCGATCCAGCTTTCGGCTGAGCGCATTCGCCGCAAATTCGGCAAGGGCATCACCGAGGCCAAGGACAAGCAGATCTTCGAGCAGTGCACCGACACCATCGTGCGCCAGGTCGACGACATCAGGCGCATGGTCGACGAGTTCTCGCGCTTTGCACGGATGCCGAAGCCGGTGATGGAAGGCGAGGACGTCGCCGACACCGTGCGGCAGGCCGTGTTCCTGATGAAGGTCGCCCATCCCGAGATCGATATCGAGGCCGAATTCAAAGACGATCCGCTCCGCGCCCAGTTCGACCGGCGGCTGATCTCGCAGGCCGTCACCAACATCGTCAAGAACGCCACCGAGGCGATCGAGCAGGTCCCGCCGGAGGAACTGGGCAAAGGCCGCATCGACGTGGTCGTGTCGCGCGAGGGCGAGGACGTTCTGATCGACGTCATCGACAACGGCATCGGCCTGCCCAAGGTCGCGCGCTCGCGGCTGCTCGAGCCCTATGTCACGACGCGCGCCAAAGGCACCGGCCTTGGCCTTGCGATCGTCGGCCGCGTGCTGGAAGACCATGGCGGGCGCATCGAGCTGAAGGATGCTTCCGACTTCCGCGAGGGCCAGCGCGGCGCCTGGATGCGGATGCGCTTCGCAGTCTCCGGCCAGCCGGCGAAGTCCGAGGGAGCCGAGCAGGCCCCGGCGGCCGCGGTCAAGGACGCAACCGGCGAAGAGGCCGGCGCTCCTGTCAAGGACCCGGCGCAGGAAACAAAAGAGCTGGCGGCCGAAACCAAAGAGGCCGCTGAAAAGACCAATGATTCAACGAAAATCGAAGCCTCAACAGGCAGCTGACAAGACAGGGCGCGACCCATGGCAAGTGAAATTCTGATTGTCGATGATGAGGCCGATATTCGGGATCTCGTCGCAGGCATTCTCGAGGACGAGGGTTTTGTCACGCGGACTGCGCGCGACAGCGACTCTGCACTGGCTGAAATCGCCAACCGGCGGCCGCATCTGGTGTTCCTCGACATCTGGCTGCAGGGCTCCAAGCTCGACGGCTTGCAGCTCCTGGAGCAGGTCAAAAAGGACAATGCCGACCTGCCGGTCGTGATGATCTCCGGCCACGGCAACATCGAGACCGCGGTGGCCGCGATCAAGCGCGGCGCCTACGACTTCATCGAGAAGCCGTTCAAGGCCGACCGGCTGATCCTGGTCGCGACCAGGGCGCTGGAGAACTCGCGGCTCAAGCGCGAGGTCAAGGAGCTGAAGCAGCTGGCGCCGAGCGCAAGCCAGCTCGTCGGCCGCTCGCCGAGCATGAATCAGTTGCGCCAGACCATCGAGCGCGCGGCCAAGGCCAACAGCCGCATCCTGATCGTCGGTCCCGCCGGCGCCGGCAAAGAATTGACGGCGCGCACGTTGCATACGGCCTCGGGCCGCGCCGACGGTCCCTTCGTCGTCATCAACGCAGCCGCGATCACGCCCGAGCGCATGGAGCACGAGCTGTTCGGCGTGGAGCAGTCCAACGGCGAACAGGCGCGCAAGCCCGGCGCGCTCGAGGAAGCCCATGGCGGCACGCTGTTCATCGACGAGATCGCGGACATGCCGCGCGAGACCCAGAACAAGATCCTGCGGGTCCTGGTGGAGCAATCGTTCCAGCGCGTCGGCGGCACCGCCAAGGTGCAGGTCGACGTCCGCATCATCTCCTCGACCGCGCGCAATCTCGAAGAGGAGATTGCGGCCGGCCATTTCCGCGAGGACCTCTATCATCGCCTCTCGGTGGTGCCGATCCGCGTGCCTGCGCTGTCGGAGCGGCGCGAGGACATCCCGGAACTGATCGACTACTTCATGGAGCAGATCTCGGCCGGTAGCGGCCTGCCCAAGCGGCAAATCGGCCAGGACGCGATGGCGGTGCTGCAATCGCATGTCTGGCCGGGCAATGTGCGCCAGCTCCGCAACAACGTTGAAAGAGTCATGATTCTCGCCGCCGGCGGGCCGGAGGTCATCATCACGGCCGACATGTTGCCGCAGGACGTCGGCTCCATGGTGCCGGCGATGCCGACCAGCAACAATGGCGAGCACATCATGGGCCTGCCGCTGCGCGAGGCGCGCGAGGTGTTCGAGCGCGACTATTTGATTGCACAGATCAGCCGTTTTTCAGGAAATATTTCTCGCACGGCCGAGTTCGTTGGCATGGAACGGTCGGCGCTGCATCGAAAGTTGAAAGCGCTCGGTGTCGGCTAGCGCGTGCTCGTGCGAAGCGGGTACCGGTTCGCATTGGGAAAACGCCGTCAGAACAAGATCTAACGCCGCGACGTTGCGGCGACACCTTTGAATAAAACGAGGAAATTCATCGATTTCCGTAGTTTTTCGGGGCAATACGGCGCCCGCTGCCGCGTGAAGCGGCTTGCCTAATAGGTCCACCTGTCCTCTAATTGCACAGCTGTTCCTTCCGAGGGGGATCTCATGAGGAACGGCAACCGGGAGAGGCTCCGAACTTCACAAAGAGGGCCGCAACCGGCGCAATAAAAAGAAACTCAAAGCGAGAAAAAAACAATGGCGGCAGACCGCGCACAAAACCTACAGGACACCTTCCTTAATCACGTTCGCAAAACCAAGACGCCACTGACGATCTTTCTGGTCAACGGAGTGAAGCTCCAGGGCATCGTGACCTGGTTCGACAATTTCTGTCTACTGCTTCGGCGCGACGGTCATTCGCAGCTCGTCTACAAGCATGCGATCTCGACCATCATGCCGGGTGCGCCGATCCAGTTGTTCGAAGGCGGCGAGGATCAGCCGGCTTGAGAGTGATCTGATTGGAACCCCGAAATTTCGACGGGGATGCCGACCGTCCGCGGTCGGCAGGGGCTAAGCAGACGGGGCGGGTGCTTGTCATCGGCCCCTATTTGCGGGTGCGCGCAGGCGGTGCCGACGCGCAATCGGAGACTCATATCCAGCGCAACGCCGAGGCCCGGCTCGATGAAGCCGCCGGCCTCGCGCGTGCGATTGATCTCGTCATTGCCGACGCCATCATCACGCCGATCAGCCAGATCAGGCCCGCGACCTATATCGGCAAGGGCAAGGTCGAGGAGATCGCGGCGCTGGCCAAGAGCCTCGACGTCGAGCTCGTGGTGATGGACTGCGCGCTGGCACCGATCCAGCAGCGCAACCTCGAAAAGGAACTGCACGCCAAGGTGCTCGACCGCACCGGCCTCATCCTGGAAATCTTCGGCCGCCGCGCCAAGACCAAGGAAGGCTCGCTCCAGGTCGAGCTCGCGCATCTCAACTACCAGCGCTCGCGCCTGGTGCGCTCATGGACCCATCTGGAGCGCCAGCGCGGCGGCTTCGGCTTCATGGGCGGTCCCGGCGAGACCCAGATCGAAGCCGACCGCCGCCTGATCCAGGAGCGCATCTCCAAGCTCGAGGGTGAGCTGAAGAAGGTGCAGGCGACGCGGCGACTGCATCGTGCCGGCCGCCAGCGCGTGCCATATCGCGTCGTCGCGCTGGTCGGCTACACCAATGCCGGCAAGTCGACGCTGTTCAACCGCCTGACGCGTGCCGACGTGCAGGCCGCGGACATGCTGTTCGCCACGCTCGATCCGACGCTGCGCGCCCTCAACCTGCCGCATGGCGGCAAGGCGATGCTGTCGGACACCGTCGGTTTCATCTCCAACCTGCCGACCCAGCTCGTCGCCGCCTTCCGCGCCACGCTGGAGGAGGTGCTGGAGGCCGACGTCATCCTGCATGTGCGCGATATCTCGCATGAGGATGCCGAGGCGCAGCAGAGCGACGTCGACGCCGTGCTGCGCCAGCTCGGCATCAACCCCGATGATTCCGGCCGCATCATCGAGGTCTGGAACAAGATCGACCGCTACGATGCCGAGCAGCGCGAAGAGCTCCTGAACATCGCCGCACGCAGGCCGGAGGATCATCCGGCGATGCTGGTCTCGGCCGTGTCAGGCGAGGGCGTCGACGCGCTGCTCGCCGCAATCGAGCAGCGGCTGGCGGCCAAACGCACCACGCTCGACCTCTCGATCGACGCCGCCGATGGCGCCGGTATCAGCTGGCTGCACCGCAATGCCGAGGTGCTGGCGAAAGAGCTGCACGACGGCCGTTTTGATATGACCGTGCGGGTAGACGAGACCAAGCGGGACATCGTGGTGTCGCGGTTTGATGCGGTGCCGCGCCTTCCTGCGTAACAGCTGTCGTCTCGGACAAACGCAGCCCTCGTAGGGTGGGCAAAGGCGCGTGAGTGCGCCGTGCCCACCATTTGCCCGTTGTTGAAAGGCGTGGGCACGGCGCGCGAAGTGCGCGCCTTTGCCCCTACGAATTGTCCTTCGCCAAGACGACGGCAGAATTAGCGGCTCGCTTCCTTGCGCCGTTCCTGCGCCGATTGCTCATCACCCTTCGCCGCATTCCACAGCGCGTCCATCTCCGCCAGCGAGGCCTGCTCCAGCGTCCGGCCCTGCGCTTCCAGCGCGCGCTCGATATAGGCAAAGCGCCGCTCGAACTTTGCGTTGGTCGCACGCAAGGCGGCCTCCGGATCGGCGTCGACATGGCGGGCGAGGTTGACGAGGGCGAACATCAGGTCGCCGGTCTCTTCCGCAATCTCCTGCTTGTCGTTGCGGTCGAGCGCAGCCTCGATCTCGTCGGCTTCCTCGCGGATCTTTTGCAGCACCGCGCGCGGGTCGTTCCAGTCGAAGCCGACGGTGGAGGCCTTGCGCTGCAGCTCCATGGCGCGCGTCAGCGCGGGCTGGCCGGCCTTCACGCCTGACAGCAGCGATTTGTGAGATGGCGCGTCCTCCGGCGGCCGGCGCGCGGCGCGCTCGGCTTTCTCCTCGGCCTTGATGCGGTCCCAGACTTCCTTGACGTGGGAGGAGGCGAGATTGCCGTCCTTGTCGGCGAAGACGTGCGGATGGCGCCGGATCATTTTTCGCGTGATCGCCTCGACCACATCTCCGAACGCAAAGGCGTTCTGCTCCGAGGCCATCTGGGCGTGGAACACCACCTGCAGCAGGAGGTCGCCGAGCTCTTCTCTGAGGTCGTCGAGATCGCGGCGGCTGATGGCGTCCACCACCTCATAGGCCTCCTCGATCGTGTAGGGCGCGATGGTCGCAAAATCCTGCTCGAGGTCCCAGGGGCAGCCGGTCACCGGCGTGCGCAGCGCCGCCATGATCTCGATCAGGCGGGAAATGTCGCGGGAAGGGGTCATTGGGCACCGGAGTTGCGAGTTTCCGGCCTTATGCCAAAACCCGGTCGCTCATCCCAGCGAAACGATATGAAGTCTGTCGATTTCCACCGACCGTCGGCCCCGATCAGCCCTGCTGGGCTCGGCTCTGCTGTTCAAGCATAACCATGCGGCGAAACACGATCGCGCAAAATCCAAAGAAGGCGATCCCCACCAGCGCGAGGATCTTGCTGGCTGGCTCGCCAAAGAGCAGCAAAGCGCTTAGCCCGGCCATGGCAATCGACCCAAATTGAAGCCGCCAGAGCGCCTCCTCACCATAGGCGCGCGCGAGGGATGTCATGCTTTCTTGCCGGGACAATTGCTCTTCCGTGGCCTGCAGGCGAGGCAAGAGTCGCCACATCCAAACGCGATAGGATGTTAGGTTTATGAGGGAGCAGATCAAGCCGGCGACGATGAGCGTCCAAAGAACATAGCCGGCGACGTAGTACAGCACCAGGATGGCGAAGAACGTGGTGATCATGGCGGCGATCTGGTACGCCTTCATCTGCTCTCGGAGGCGCTGGTAGTCTTCCTCGGAGGCAATGCTGTAGCCGCGGCGGTTCGGGCCCCATGGGAAGAACAGCCTGCGGCCGTCTTCCGTCGTCTTGAAACCACCGCTGCTCCACTTCTCGAAATAGCCGTCCAAATAGCCCATGTCTGACATCGTCTCGCGCGTGCGGCAGCAACCGACACTACCGTAACGCGAGCCACGTGGCAATTGGGTCCTAGGGTTCTACGAAGATGGGGAACGAATCTCGCAGTCCAGGCGATTGCAGCCCGGGATTGCTGGCGCGAACGGAGTGAACTAGTTAAGCCCAATGAACGAGTTTACTTCCGAAACCGCGCTGGTGCTGTTCTCCGGCGGCCAGGACTCGACGACCTGCCTGGCCTGGGCGCTCAGCCGCTTTGCGCGCGTGGAAACGCTGGGGTTCGAGTACGGCCAGCGCCACGCCATCGAGCTTGCCTGCCGCGACCGCCTGCTCGACGGCCTCAAGGGGCTGCGCGCGGATTGGGCCACGAAGCTCGGCCAGAGCCACACGCTGTCGATCCCGACGCTTGCGGCCGTCTCCGAGACGGCGCTGACACGCGACGTCGCGATAGCGATGGGCGCCGACGGTCTGCCCAACACCTTCGTGCCGGGCCGCAACCTCGTGTTCCTGACCTTCGCCGCCGCGCTGGCCTATCGGCGCGGCATCACGCACATCGTTGGGGGCATGTGCGAGACCGATTATTCCGGCTATCCCGATTGCCGCGACGACACTATCCGCGCCATGCAGGCCGCGCTCTCGCTCGGTATGGCCAGACCATTCGAGCTGCATACGCCCTTGATGTGGATCGACAAGGCCGCGACCTGGCAGCTCGCGCAAGATCTCGGCGGCGAGGGGCTGGTCGATCTCATCCGCGAGCACTCCCACACCTGCTATCTCGGTGAACGCGGCGCGCAGCATGAGTGGGGTTATGGGTGCGGGGAATGCCCGGCATGCAGCCTGCGGGCGAGGGGGTGGCGGGAGTTTGTGGCGGGGAGGTAGGCGTCTTTCTCCGCCGTTATTGCGAGGAGCCCTTGCGACGAAGCAATCCAGACTGCCGTCGTCGCACTATTCTGGATTGCTTCGCTGCGCTCGCAATGACGGGTGAGGTGACTACCCCGCAAAATCCTCGTCCCTGAGCTCGATCGGCTTGCCGTGGGGCGTGCGATCCGCGGCGTGGTCCCAGGCATCGCGGTAGCGGTGCAGGGTTTCCGTCGAGGCGACACCCTTGCGCGCAACCAGACCTTCCAGCGTGGCGAGCCAGTGCAGATAGTAAGTCTCGCCCGTATCAGGATCGCCGGCGGCCTGCGCGCGCTTGATCTCGTCGGCCAGGCTCGCGGCCCATTCCGGCCAGGTGAATACGCCGCGTTCGTGCAGGCTCAAGGCCATCGCGAATGCATGGGCTTCCCAGGGCGCGCGGAACACCGGGCCGTCGTCATCGCGCGGAATGCTGGGTATGGCCGCGGTGGCTGCGGCAGCAGCGGTACCACTCATTGCGCCGGATCCAGATAGGGCTCGAACGCGTCGATCGAGACCTTCAGGGTGGGATCACCATCCTCGCCCCAGAGATCGCGGCCCTCGAACACCACGGTGTAAAGCCATTGCGGGTTCTCGCCGAGCTCCATCGCCGCCGAATCCGGAAACACGTGGCAACCATGGTTCAATTCGACCACGCCGACATGGCCGCGCACATAGCGCGGCAGCCGCGTGTGCGTGGCCGGATGGATGTTCTTGGCGCGCACGCGATCGCCGATCTTGAACTTCGCCGGGGCCGGGGCGGGGCGAGCGAACTTGCCGCGCACCATCACGCGCTCGACATTGGCGAGATCGAACCTGCCGTGCTTGAGCGCCTTTGCCGGCTGCATCGCGTGGCCGGCGGCGACCTCCTCGCGGGTGAGATAACCCTTCTCGACCAGCATCTCCTCGAGCCCGAGAAACCACTTCTTGTAGTAGGAGCTCGACAGATAGACGTGCGGCGGCAGCGTCTCGCGATAGAAGCGCGAGGTGTCGATGTTGAAGGCGCCGGCCGCACCCATCGCGCGCACCATCGCCAGTACGCGGGACTCCCACTCCTCGTGGAACATCGGCTCGTTCGGCTCCGGCTCGACCTTGCCGAAACCGTCCATGCCGCCCATGTCGTGCACGCCGTTCATGACGGCGCTCCGGGCGTCTTGGGAAAGCCGGTGCCGATCATGGAATCGCGCGTGACGAGCTCGGCGAGCTGCTCCTCGCTCCAGCCCTCCGTGCCCGCGGGGCGCATCGGCAGCACCAGGAAGCGCGTCTCGGCGGTGGAATCCCACACCCGGATCTCGATGTCCTTCGGCAGGGTGACGTCGAAATCGGCGAGTACGCCACGCGGATCCTTCACCGCGCGGGAGCGGTAGGGCGCCGCCTTGTACCAGACCGGCGGGAGGCCCAGCATTTCCCAGGGGTAGCAGGAGCAAAGCGTGCACACGACCATGTTGTGACGCGCGGGCGTGTTCTCGACCACGACGAGATGATCGCCGACGCGGCTGACATGGCCGAGCGTGCCGATCGCCTTGGAGCCGTCCTCCAGCAGCGCTTTTTTGAACGCCGGATCGGTCCAGGCCTTGGCGACGACGCGTGCGCCGTTGTGCGGGCCGATCTTGGTCTCGTAGGCCTGGATGATGGCGTCGAGCGCGGCGGGCTCGACATAGCCTTTTTCGGTCAGGATCGTCTCGAGCGCGCGCACGCGCAGCTCGGTCTCCGACAGCTCGGAATGGTCGTGATCGTGGTGGTGGTGATGGTCGTGATCGTGGCTCATGACGTCGAAGATAGGCGCAACGGCCCAGGCCTGTCGAGTATCCGCTGCGGCGCATCCGGGTCCCATATTCGTGAGGCCGGATGTAGGCTAGCATCGCGGCAGAGCAGACGGGGAGACGTTGGTGACGGACTACGTGAAGATCGAAAGGGGCCTCGGGCCCGAGGGGCGGATTGCGGTGGTGCGTTTCGATCGGGGTGACGGCATCAATGCACTGTCACCCGAGGCATTGCGGCAGCTGACCGCGGCGGCGCGCAGCTTCGAGGACGATGCCGCGACGTCGGTCGTCGTATTGACCGGCAGCTCGGGCGCATTCAGCGCCGGCTTCGACCTCAAGGACGCCGAGGGGCGCTCGCGCAAGGAGATGGACCTCGGCACGCTGCGGCGGCACCTCAAGCTCGGGCCGCGTCTAACGCACGCCTGGCAGGAGATGGAGCAGATCACGATCGCGGCGATCGAGGGTTTTTGTGTCGGCGGCGGTGTGGCCCTCGCCGTCGCGCTCGACTTCCGCATCATGGGCCGCGATGCACATCTGCGCGTGCCGGAAATCGGGCTCGGCATGAACATGAGCTGGCAGAGCATACCGCGCATGCTGCATCTGATGGGGCCCGCCCGCACCAAGCAGGCGGTGATCCTGGCTGATGAGCGCATCTCAGCGGATGAGGCCCATGAATGGCGCCTGGTGGAGCAGGTGGTCGATCCCGGCCATGCCTTCGAGGCCGCCATGGATCTCGCCCGGAAGGTCGCCGCGCAGCCGCCGCTCTCGGTCGCGATGACGAAACTCACCGTCAACCGGCTTGCGCATGCGCTGGACGATCTCGCCAGCCACATGGACGTCGACCAGTTCGCGCTCGCCGGCTTCAGCGAAGATCACAAGGAGGGCGTCGAGGCGTTCCTGGGCCGCCGCAAGCCGCGCTTCAAGGGGCGCTAGATCTATGCCCGGCCATTGATCGCACAACCGGCAGTCCCTATACGCGGCGCAGGGACAAGAGCAGGCTGGGCGCACCGGCCGCACAGGCAACGACGATCGAGGGGAGGGTCCATGACTGCTAGCTCGCAGGCGCCGGAGGCGAAAGGCTTTCGCTGGAAACTGGTCGCGCCGCTCGCGGTGTGGCTGGTGATCTATCTGTGGCCGGTGCCTGCAGGGCTCAACGTCAATCAGTGGCAC
This sequence comes from Bradyrhizobium sp. CIR18, assembly GCF_014198295.1. Taxonomy (NCBI): domain Bacteria; kingdom Pseudomonadati; phylum Pseudomonadota; class Alphaproteobacteria; order Hyphomicrobiales; family Nitrobacteraceae; genus Bradyrhizobium; species Bradyrhizobium sp. CIR18. The sequence continues at coordinate 364,518 of NZ_JACIHF010000001.1, forward strand.
TATTTCGCCGTGTTCGCGGCCGTCATCACCGGGCTCATCCTGGAATCGATGCCGGTGGGCGCGGTCGGCTTCATCGGTCTCACGGTCGCGGGCGTTGCCGGCTATATCGACCCCGATCCGACCAAGTCGCTGCGCTGGATGCTGGCGGGCTTTGCCGAGAGCACGGTCTGGCTCATCGTCGGCGCCTTCGTGTTCTCGATCGGCTATCGCAAGAGCCAGCTCGGCCGGCGCATTGCATTGGTGCTGGTGCAGCGCCTTGGCCGCAACACGCTCGGCCTTGGCTATGCCGTGGCGATGTCCGACTTCCTGCTCGCGCCGGCGACGCCGTCGAACACCGCGCGCAGCGGCGGCATCGTCTATCCCATCATCAGCAACATCCCGCGCATCTATGGCTCCGAGCCGGGGCCGACCGCCGGCAGGATCGGCACGTATGTGATGTGGACGGCCTTTGCCGCGACCGCCGTCACGAGCTCGCTGTTCTTCACCGCGCTTGCGCCCAACGCGGCGGCGCTGGCGATCGCCAAGAAGACCGCCGGGGTCGAGGTCAGCTGGGGCCAGTGGTTTCTCGGCTTCGCGCCGCTCGGCATCCTGCTGATGGTGCTCGTGCCGCTGCTCAGCTATCTGGTGTGCCGGCCGGAGGTGAAAAGCAGCCCTGAGATTTCCGAATGGGCCGCGAAAGAGCTCGGCGCCATGGGCCCGATGTCGCGCAACGAGTGGATCATGCTCGGCTTGATCGTGCTCGCGATGTTCCTGTGGATCGCGGGCTCCAGCCCGGACATCCACATTCCCGTGCTCGGCTCGAACTTCGTCAATGCCACCACCGTCGTGTTCATCGTGATCTCCCTGATGCTGGTGACCGGCGTGATCGAGTTTGCCGACATTGTCAGCGAGAAGAGCGCCTGGGAGGTGTTCTTCTATTTCACATCGCTGCTGACGCTGGCCTCCGGCCTCAACGAGATCGGCTTCATCAAATGGTTCGCGACCGAATACGCAAAACCGCTTGCCGGGCTGTCGCCGTCGACCGCGATGCTGCTGCTGGTCGCGCTGTTCTTCTGGATCCACTATTTCTTCTCGAGCATCACCTCGCATGCCGCCGCCGTGCTGCCCGTCGTGCTCGCGGTCGGATCGGGCATCCCCGATCTGCCGGTCACGACACTCGCGATGCTCTGCATGTACTCGCTCGGCCTGATGGGCGTGATCTCGCCTTACGCGACCGGACCGGCGCCGATGTATTTCGGCAGCGGCTATATCGGAAAGGGCCAATTCTGGGGTTTTGGCCTGATCTTCGGACTGCTCTATTTCGCCGGGCTCCTGCTGATCGTGCTGCCCTGGTTGCAGATGGGATGAGCCGGGTGGGGCGCTGATAGCCCCGGTGGAGGAATATTCTTCTCCGGGGAGGGTTTGGGAAAACTTCGTCCAACTCCTTCCAAATATCTGACATTGCAACACAGTCCTGAAAGGAGCGATGGTGCGTGCTGCGGTGCAGCGCGTTCCTCGCGAACCCTCACCGCGATTTCACCCCCGTCGCTCGACGCGACCCGGTTCCCGTACGCCCCAACGGCGGCGGGCAAGCGAACTATTGTGCATGAAGGCCGCTTCCATGAATGCCCACCAATCGCTCGCGGTCGGACAGCCGATCGAGAGGTGTGAAGCGATTTCACCTGCCGCAGCTGAGCCGGACGCGATGGTCCGTTTCGCCGGCATCTCGAAGACCTATCCGGCCTATCGCGGCAAGCCCGGCGTCAACGCGCTGCAAAACATCGACTTCGCGATCCCGCGCGGTTCCATCACCGGCGTGATCGGCCGCTCCGGCGCCGGCAAGTCGAGCCTGGTGCGGCTCATCAACGGGCTGGAGAAGCCGACCACGGGGCGCGTGATCGTCGACGGCCGCGACATCTCCGCGTTGGCGGGGCGCGAGCTGCGGCTGGCGCAGCGCTCGATCGGCATGATCTTCCAGCATTTCAACCTGCTGTCGTCGCGCACGGCAGCGGACAACATCGCGTTGCCGCTCGAGATCGCCGGCTGGTCCAAGGCCGATATCAGGGCCCGCGTTGCCGAGCTGCTCGCGCTTGTCGGCATCGCCGACAAGCATGACCGCTATCCGTCGGAGCTCTCCGGCGGCCAGAAGCAGCGCGTCGGCATCGCGCGGGCGCTGGCGACGCGGCCGAGCGTGCTGCTGTCGGACGAGGCGACTTCGGCACTCGATCCGCAGACCACGCGCGCGATCCTCGATCTGCTCGCGAATATCAACCGCGAGCTCGGGGTGACCATCGTATTGATCACCCACGAAATGTCCGTGGTGCGCCAGCTCTCCCGGGACGTCGTGGTGCTCGACGCCGGCCATGTGGTCGAAAGCGGCCATGTCGCGGACATCTTCACCCACCCCAAGCATCCGATCACGCAATCCTTCCTGGCCGAGGTGACCGGCGATAGCTTGCCCGTCTCGCTTGCCAGCCGGATCGTGGCGGAGCCGTCCGCCGGCGGGCAGGCCGTGATCCGCCTCGGGGTGCGCGGGGCAGGGGCCGGCGACACCCTGGTCGCGCGGCTCGCCCGCGAGCTCGGCCTCGACGTGTCGCTGCTGGCGGCGCGCATCGACGAGATCGGCGGCCAGCATGTCGGCTCGCTCGTTCTCGGCATTCCTCTCGGTATTTCTGGCGGCGAGGACGCGACGGCGCGCACGCTCGCCTTTCTCTCTCAACATCAATTCCCGGCGGAGCATCTCGGCTATGTCGCCTGAACTCATCAACCTGATCGTCCAGGCCACCTTCGAGAGCCTGTACATGGTCGGCATCGCGGCGCTGCTCGGCACCGCCTTCGGCCTTCCGCTCGGCGTTTTCCTCGCAACCAGCCGGAAAGGGGAGCTGTTCGCGGCTCCCATCGTCAATCGCGTCCTCGGCATCGTCGTCAATGCGACGCGGTCCACGCCCTTCATCATCCTCGTCGTCGCCATCATCCCGTTCACGCGCTTCGTTGCGGGGACCTCGATCGGATCGACCGCCGCAATCGTGCCGCTGACGATCGCGTCGGCGCCGTTCATCGCGCGTCTGGTCGAAGGTGCCATCCGCGAGGTCGATGGCGGCCTGATCGAGACGGCGTCCTCGTTCGGGGCCTCGCCGCTTCAGATCGTGTTCAAGGTGCTGATCCCCGAGGCACTGCCGGGACTTCTGCTGGCACTGACGCTCGCGGTGGTCAGTCTGCTCGGCTACTCCGCGATGGTCGGCGCGGTCGGTGGCGGTGGCTTGGGTGATCTCGGCATCCGCTACGGCTATCAGCGCTTCATGCCGGAGATGATGCTGGCTGTCGTCGTCGTGCTGATCGCACTGGTGCAGCTCGTCCAGAGCGCCGGCGATTATCTGGCGCGCCGGGTCAATCGCCGGCTGCGGCATCGCTGAGCCGGATCAGGTACACCTCGCGCGCCGCAGTGTCTCCGAGGGCTTTTCGGAGAAGTGGCGCTTGTAGTCGAGCGAGAACTGGCTGAAGTGCCAGAAGCCGTGCTGCACGGCGACGTCGTAGACAGAGGCATCGGTGCCGCCGGCGCGCTTGAGATCGCGCCGCACGCGGTTCAGCCGCATCGCCCGCCAATAGTGCATCGGGCTCGTGCCCAACACCTCCTGAAAGCAATAGCCGAGCTTGCGCGGGCTGGCGCCGACCGCCTTGCAGACCTCCAGCAGCGAGAGCGAGCGATCGCCGCTGCCATGCATCAGCGCCCGCGCACGATCGACCGTGCGCTTGCGCGCCGCGGCGCTGCGGCCGGGATCGCTGGGGCGTGCGGTCGGCAGCATGTCCATGATCTCGACGAGAAGGGCGTCTTCCAGCACCTGCCCGACGGCCGGATCGTCGAACCGTTCGGGGGCAGTCGAGATGGTCTCGTGGATCGCGGCAAGGTGAGCGCGCAATCGCGCGACCGGTGCCTGCGCCATCTCGATCACCCGCAACTGGTGCCAGACCGCACGCGGCAGCTCGATATCGAGCCGGGCGGCAAGCTCCTCGATCAGCGCCGCGCTGGCGACGACACCGCGCAGCTCGAATGATTTCGGCGTGCACATATCGACCTCGGCGTCGATGCAGGCGATGACCTGGGCGCCTGCAACGCTGGCGCCGTTGCAATTGACCTCGCCGTCACCGTGCCAGGGCAGACCGATGCCGAAGCTGTCGGCCCCCAGCTGGCCGTATTGGCGGACCTGCTGGCTGGTGATCTCGCAGAAGACGTCAAGCTGGGGCAAGGAGAGTTGGGTGAAGCTGCCCCTGAAGGCTCCGGCGCTGATCTGGTCGTAGCTGAGCCGCCAGCGACCGAGCGAAGCGCAATGCTCGTCGACATCGGTACTGCTGGCCTGAAACAGGCCGACAGCCGAGTCCAGAGTCGGAAGAGTTGCGCCTAAGGGCATGACGACACGTCGAAATTCACCACCCGACAGCGGGCAAGAACCACGCCAGACTGGCACGGCCATAGGCGCTGTCCAGCAAAATATTGCCGGATCTCGATAACGCCCGATGGCGCCGCGGTGCAGGCTTCGGTCCTGCCGTTCCGACATCGCAGCCGGGACAGCGCTTTGCGGAGGGATCGAGATGCGACCGACCGAGATCATGCGCGGCAGCCCGCCCGCGCCCGAGGCGCAGGTGACGCGCGCCAATTGGCGCAGCTTTCCCGCGATCCGCTGGGGCTTTACCCACACCCGTGAAGTGCTGCCGACCGCAGAGATCCGCCGCTCGGCCCAGCCGACGCTGATGCGAAGCGCGCCGCGCGAACTGGCAAAACTCGCTTTCACCGCGCCTGATGGCAAAGAGACCACGATCGAAGCCACGCTCCGCGAGACGTTTGCCGATACGCTCCTCGTCATGCACCGGGGCACGCTGATCCACGAATGGTACGGCGACGGCATGAGCGTGACCACGCCGCATCTGATCTGCTCGATCAGCAAGGCGATCGCCGGCACGCTCGGCGGCGTGCTGGCCGCGCGCGGGCTGCTCGATCCCGAGGCGAGGGTGGTGCGCTACGTGCCGGAGCTGGAGACGTCGGTCTACGCCGGCTGCACTGTCCGCAACCTGCTCGACATGGCCGTCGCCATCAAGTTCGAGGAGGATTACGAGGACCCCGCCGGCGACGTTGCGCGCTATCGGTTCTCCTCGGGCTGGGACGTGCCGCCGCCGGGCGTCGAGGCAGGCCACCAGCGCGCCTATCTCGCAACCTTGCGCGGCACCGGCAAGCCACACGGCAAGGTGTTCCACTACGTCTCGCCCAACACCGAGGTGCTCGGCTGGGTCTATGAGCGTGCCTGCGGGATGCCCTACCATCGCATCCTCTCCGAATATCTCTGGCAGCCCCTGGGCGCGGAGGACGACGGCTCGCTCACGCTCGACAGCCACGGCATGGGCCGCATCGCCGGCGGCATCTCGGTCACCGCGCGTGACCTCATCCGTTTCGGCGAGATGATCCGCTGCCGCGGCGTGGTCGAGGGGCGGCAGGTGGTGCCGGGCTGGTGGATCGACGACATCCGCGAGAACGGCGATCCCAAAGCCTGGGCCGACGGCGACCTCGCCGAGTTCTTCCCGGGCGCGCGCTACCGCAGCAAATGGTTCACGATCGATCCGTCGCGCAACGCGCTCACCGCGATCGGCATTCACGGCCAGCACCTCTATGTCGACCTCGACTCGGACACCGTCATCGTCAAGCTCGCGACCCAGCCCAAGGCGATGGACGTGCCGATTGACCAGCGCTGGTTCGCCGCCTTCAGCGCCATCACCGCGCATCTCGCCTGATTTCTGGACATCCCCATGCTCGATACCGTCAAAGCCAAATCGCAAACAGAGACCGCGGAGCCGCATCCGCTCGATCCGCTGACGGCCGAGGAGATCACCGCCGCCTGCACGCTGGTGCGCGCCGCCGTGGCCTCGCCGGAGAACTGCCGCTTCCCGGCGGTGCGGCTGGAGGAGCCGACCAAGCAGGAGCTGGCCGCGGGTGGGGCAGGGCGCCGTGCCTTTGCGTTGACGCTCGACGTCGCCACGGGCGAGACCATCGAGCATATCGTCGATCTCGGCCGTGGCGAGATCGTCGGGCGCAAGGTCGTCCCGAACCGCGAGGCGCCCTATGGGCAGCCGCCGGTGATGCTGGAGGAATTCTTCAAGTGCGAGGCCGTGGTCAAGGCCGATCCGGGCTGGCGGGCGGCGATGGTGCGGCGCGGGCTTTCCGACAAGGACATCGAACTGGTCCAGGTCGATCCGTTCTCGTCGGGTTTCTTCGACAAGGAGTTCGAGCGTGGTGCCCGTATCGTGCGTGCCGTCAGCTATTTTCGCGAGCACTTGCAGGACAACGGCTATGCGCACCCGATCGAGGGCGTGGTCGCTGTCGTTGACCTGATCGGCGGCAAGGTCATCGACCTCACCGATGAGGATCCGATTGTGCCGATTCCGCGCAAGAAGCGAAATTATGGCGCGCACGAGGTCAAGAACCCGCGCACCGACATCAAGCCGCTGCATATCGAGCAGCCCGAGGGCGCGAGCTTTCGCGTCGATGGCTGGAAGGTCGACTGGCAAAAATGGAGCTTTCGCATCGGCTTCACGCCGCGCGAGGGCCTCGTGCTGCATCAGCTCGCCTACCAGGACGGCGCGCGCAAGCGCTCCCTGATCCATCGCGCCAGCGTTACCGAGATGGTGGTGCCTTATGCTGATCCGACCGCGAACCATTTCTGGAAATCGGCGTTCGATGCCGGCGAATATGGCCTCGGCATGCTTGCCAACGCGCTCGAGCTCGGCTGCGACTGTCTCGGCAACATCCGCTATTTCGACGTGCCGGCCGCCGACAGCAAGGGCGAGCCCTTTGTCATGCAGAACGCCATCTGCATGCATGAGGAAGACTATGGGATCGCCTGGAAGCACTATGAGTTCCGCAACGGCCTGTTCGAGGTCCGCCGCTCGCGGCGGCTTGTGATCTCGTTTTTCGCGACCGTCGGCAATTACGATTACGGCTTCTACTGGTATCTCTACCAGGACGGCACGATCCAGTTGGAGACCAAGCTGACCGGCATCATCCAGACCGCCGCGGTGCGATCTGGCGAGACGTACAAATGGGGCGGCATGGTCGACGACAATCTGGGCGGACCGACGCACCAGCACTTCTTCAACGTGCGCCTGCACATGGATCTCGACGGCGGCGGCAACACCGTCACTGAGCACGATTTCGTGCCGCGGCCCTGGGGTGACGACAATCCGCACGGCAACGTCTTCGACACCACGACGCGGGTGTTGTCGCGCGAGCATGACGCGGCGGGCATCGCCAATGGCCAAACCGGCCGGTTCTGGAAGATCAGCAATCCCAATGAGACCAACTCGGTCGGCAATGCTCCCGCCTACAAGCTCGTCGTCAATCCGAGCCCGCTGATGCTGGCGCAGGAGGGCAGTTACGTGCGCAAGCGCGGCGGCTTCGCCACCAAGCATGTCTGGGTGACAGCATTCGATCCGGCCGAGAAATACGCAAGCGGCGATTATCCCAACGTCCATGCCGGCGGCGATGGCCTGCCGCGTTATGCCGCGAAGGACCGCAACATCGAGAATGCCGATATCGTGGTGTGGCACTCTTTCGGCCACACCCATGTCTGCAAGCCCGAGGACTTCCCGATCATGCCAGTGGAATATGCCGGCTTCCTGCTGAAGCCGACCGGCTTTTTCGCCGCCAATGCGGCCGGCGACATCCCGCCGGACCGCAACAGCCGCAGCGTGCTGGCACACACGAGCAACACTGCCGACGAATCGTGTTGTCGCGCCGGCAAGTCATAGAGCCGGATCGAGCTCGATCGGATTTCCCGGCAGCGCCGACCGTCGTAGTTGGCGATTCTCGCGCGGTAGCAGGCTGATCGTTTCCAGCCATTGCCGAATGGTGAGGGAGCGTTTCGATCTAGAAGCATTCCAAATCTGTGGGGCACGACGGCTGCGTGGCACCGGACGCGGCAATTCGGCATGAGCGCATTCGTCGCACGCGCCGCGCACGCCTCTGGAGAGATTCTAACCTCGTTCCTATCGCACTCCGAAACCGCCTGAGTTAGGGCGGGGCACCAAAAATGATACCGGCAAAGCCGGCAGTGCGTGGGGCCTCGAAAGACGTGACCGACTACCAACTTTCTTCGCGTGAACGCGCGCGTCGTCGACAGATTCGTGTGCTGCTGCTCGGGGCAGTCAGCACATTCTCGCTCGTGGTTCCCTTTGGTTCCGTGGAGGCGCAGACCCAAATTCCCGCTGTCACCGTCGACGCGCCGGTTCAGCGCGCCCGTCCTGCGGGGGTTGCTTCGTCGCGAAGGGCGGCGACACGCACCTCTCGCGCCAATCGTCGCTCGCCTGCGCAAGCCGCCGCGCCGACCCAGTCGGCATCATCGAACGGCGCAACGGGCGAACGTGCCAATGGTCCGGTGCGCGGTTTCGTCGCCACGCGGAGCGGTACGGCCACCAAAACCGATACACCGCTGATCGAAACTCCGCAGTCGGTTTCCGTCGTCACCACCGACCAGGTCAGGAATCAGGGCGCGGTCTCGATCGGCGAGGCGCTGCGCTATACCGCCGGTGTCAGCGGCGACGTCAATGGCGGCTCGGACACCCGCTTCGGCGCTCTCCAGATCCGCGGCTTCGACACGACCATGTCGGGTCTCTACGTCGACGGCCTGCGGATCCCCTCGAGCAACTACGTGCACTTCAATGGCCTCGATCCCTACGGGGCCGAGCGCCTGGAGGTGCTCAAGGGACCGTCATCGGCGATGTATGGCGGCAGCGGCACCGGCGGCATTCTCAACTACGTGACAAAACTGCCGACGGCGCAGCAGTTCGGCGAGGTCTCGATCTCCGGCGGCAGCTTCAACCGCTACCAGGGCCAGTTCGACATGGGCGGCCCCGCCAACAAGGAAGGCACCGTGCTGTGGCGCCTCACCGGCGTCGTCCGCGACGGCCAGACCCAGGTCGACTTCACCAAGGACAACCGCGTCTTCATCGCGCCCGCCGTCACCTTCAAGCCGAACGAGGACACCACCATCACGCTGCTGGCCAACTACCAGCGCGACCGGGCAGGGTGGGGCCTTCAGTTCCTGCCGGCCTCGGGCACGGTGTGGCCGAACAACGGCCGCACCATCCCGGTCTCGTTCTTCGCGGGCGTGCCGGGCTTCAATGCGTTCAACACCGAGATTGCGACCGCCGGCTATCAGCTTTCGCACAATTTCACCGACAACATCACGTTCCGGCAGAACCTGCGATACGCCTATCAGCACAACGAGGAAAAGACCTTCTACGGCACCGGATACACCGACGAGGCGGCGGGGCAGCTGGGGCGTTTCGGCAGCTATAGCAACTCCTACATCAACTCCTTTGCAGTGGATAACCAGCTCCAGGGCAAGTTCAATACCGGCATCCTCAGCCACACCACCCTGGTCGGGCTCGACTATCGCAACACCACGTTCCGCGATACGGCCTTCGCCGTCACAACGTCAGCGCCGGAGATCAACGTCTTCAACCCGGTCTACAGTTACGACTGGGCCCTCGGCAGCATGTACGACAACAAGGGCATCAAGCAGTCGCAGGTCGGCCTCTATGCGCAGGACCAGATCAAGCTCGGCCGGCTATCGTTCCAGCTCGGCGGCCGCCAGGACTTCGTGACGACGCAGCTCGACACCAATCTGCCCCCGGCCGATACTTCGACATCGAAGGACGCCTCGGCCTTCACCGGCCGCGCTGCCGTCATGTACAATTTCGACAACGGCATCGCGCCCTATTTCAGCTATTCCGAGTCGTTTCTGCCGCAGCTCGCGACCAGTCCTTCCGGACAGATGCTCGATCCCGAGACCGGCGTGCAGTACGAGGTGGGCGTCAAGTATCAACCGGTCGGCTGGAATGCGCTGTTCACCTTCGCCGCCTTCGACCTGACGCGTGACAACGTCGCTGTGTACGTGCCTGCAACCACCTTTTACGAACAGATCGGGCAGGTGAAGTCGCGCGGTATCGAGCTCGAAGGCTCGATGTCGCTCGCCGACGGCTGGAATCTGCGGGCGGCCTACGCCTATATCGATGCCATGGTCACGCAAGATCCGGTCAATGTCGGCAAGGCGCCGGTCACCGTGCCGCTCAACCGCGCCTCGCTGTGGAGCGACTACACCCTTCAGAACGGCATGCTGGCGGGCTTGCAGTTCGGCGGCGGCGTTCGCTATGTCGGCGCGACCTGGGGCGATGATGCCAACACCTTCAAGGTGGGATCGGCCACAGTGCTAGATGCGCTTCTTGCCTATACCCGTGACAATTGGCGGCTGTCGCTGAACGTCACCAACCTTGCGGACACGCGCTATGTCGCGGCGTGCTACGGCCTTTCGGGCTGCATGTATGCCGAGGGACGGAAAGCCATCGGCAAGCTGACTTATCGCTGGTGAAATCGAAGACGGTCCGACGATGGCGGGCCGGACCTGCTGGATGAGAGTGCAAGACGATGAGAGCGATATTCGGCAAGCTGCATCGCTGGGCGGGACTGCTCACGGCCGGATTCCTTTTCTTCTCCGGCATCACCGGGGCGATCATCTCCTGGGATCACGAGATCGACGACGTCTTGAACAGCCATCTGTTCGACGTCTCGACCAAGGGCCCGGCGATCCCATCGATCGAGCTCGCCAAGATGATCGAGCAGCGCGATCCCCGCGCGCGCGTCGTCTACCTCTTCATGACGCCGGAGGAGGGCCACTCGCTGTGGTTCTTCGTCATGCCGCGGATCGATCCGGCGACCGGCAAGCGTTTCGCTCTCGACTACAATCAGGTCTTCCTTGATCCTAACACCGGCGCGGAGCTGGGCCGGCGCTATTGGGGCGCGGTGTGGCCCGTCACGCGGGAGAATTTCGTCTCGTTTCTCTACAAGCTGCACTATACGATGCACATTCCGGAGTTCTGGGGCAGCGATCGCTGGGGCATGCGCGTGCTCGGCGTGATCGCGATCATCTGGACCATCGATTGCTTCGTCGGCTTCTACCTGACACTACCCTCGCGCAGACGCGCCAAGGCGGCGCGAGCGCCAGCCGTCACGCGCCAGCTCGAGCGCGGCTTCTGGGCGCGATGGGCGCCGGCCTGGACCATCAAGACCTCCGGCAGCGCCTACCGGATCAATTTCGACATCCACCGCGCCTTCAGTCTCTGGACCTGGGGCGTGCTGTTCATCATCGCCTTCACGGCGTTCTCGCTGAACCTCTATTTCGAGGTGTTCTCGCCGCTGATGAAGATGGTGTCGAACTACACGCCGACACCCTATGAGCAGCGGCCTTATCGCGATCTCGACGATCCCATCGAGCCCAAGGTGACTTTCGCCGACATCGCCGCCCGCGCCGCCGCCGACGGCAAGGCGCGGGGGTGGACGATCCCGGTCGGCTCGGTCAATTACGGCCCGGCCCATGGCGTCTATGCCGCCGCCTTCTTCCACCCCGGCGACGACCACGGCGCCGGCGGCGTCGGCCCGGCGCAGCTTTATTACGACAGCGAGGACGGCCGCCCGATCGGCGAGCGGCTGCCCTGGGTCGGTACCGCCGCCGACATCTTCGTCCAGGCGCAATTTCCGCTGCATTCGGGCCGCATCGTCGGACTGTTCGGCCGCATCCTGATCTCGATCATGGGGCTCGTGGTCGCCGCGCTGTCGGTTACCGGCGTCGTGATCTGGTGGCGCAAGCGCCGCGCCCGCATCCGCGTGCGCGAGACCGCGGCGGTGCGTCTGACCCGGCAGTTGACGCCGGCGGAGTAGGGCCCCCGCACGGTCGTTGCGGATGAACCTTCCCGCCTCCAGCCGGCACAAAGACTGGAGATCGCTCCCAGTGCGCGGACATCGAATGAAATCGTTTGCCTTGCTCTGCCTGCTCGTCCTGGCGACGCCCGTCCATGCGGCCACGCCCGAGCAGCACTATCTCGACCTGCGCGACCGCTACATCGCAAAGTTCTCGAGTGCCAAGGAGAGCGACGAGATCTACAAGCAGCATGATGCGGGGCTCAAGGAGCTGGCGGGCGTGCTGCGCGGCCTGGTGGGGCCGGTCACGATCAAGGGGCTCCCCGCAGACGGCAAGTCGAACGTCGACACGCTCTTCAAGAGTGATATCGGCTTCGGCCATCTCGATGGGCTAAGCTTCGCCTCGGAAGGCTACAAGACGCAAGCCGTCGTAACCACGAGTACGCTTCTGGCGCACTGGCTGCGCGAGCATCGCGAGGACGGCATGCCGCAGGAGAGCGGCGCCGCGTTCAAGTCCGACCGCTTCTATTATCATGCGATCCAGGACGCCGCCTTCGCCAAATATGCCGAGCTGCCGATCACAAAGCCCGCATCCGCGAGCGCTGCAGTTGCCGTGCTCGGCTTGCGCGGCAATGGCGGGCTCAAGGGACCGCCGGATGAAATCGACGTCGTCGCGACCAAGGGCGACAGGGTCTACTTCCTCGCCACATCGAACGCGGTGAAGACGGCCGAAATCCCGGCATGCGAGCGCGTGTGGAAGCAGATGATGGCGAAGCCCGTCAACAAGAAGGACCCGCGCGGCGACATGGCCCGCGAGGATCAGGCCATGGACGCCTACACGAAATGCTTCGCCAGGGAAGCGCCGAGCCAGAGCTGGTACGCCGCGGCCGTCAAGAAGGCGCAGAGCCAGTTGGAGCTGCTGCCACTGCAGTAGCGCGCAAGGTTACGCCGACAATTCGATCGATTGGCCGGCACCATTGATCAGATGCACGCGGTCGATGTCGACATGCGGCAAGAGCGATCGAATCTTATCTTCCGGCATCAGGCTGAACGCCGTCGACAATGCGTCCGCCGCGGTCGCGCAGCGGGACACCGTCGTCACGCTCCGATAGCGGAGAGCGCAGCCGCCCGATCGCGGATCGAACAGATGGTTGAAGCGCGCGCTGGAATCGAACTGGAAGCCGTAGCCGCCGGAGGTGGACACGGCGCGGTCGACGATCGGCAGCACCGCTTTCGTGTGACCCGCAATGTCGGGATCGGCGATGCCGATCTCCCAGGGCCGTCCGTCCGGACGCGCGCCGATCGCGCGGGCCTCGCCCATGTCGACCAGGCTGCGAGAGATGCCGTGCGCCCGCAGCAGGTCGACCACCTTGTCCGTGACGTAGCCTTGCGCGATCCCGTTCAGGGTGACGGCCATGCCCTTGGGCATCACGATCCGGTCGCGGCTGATCGACAGCCGGCTGCTGCCGATGCGCGCGAGCGCGGCCTCGATCGCGGCCGCCGCAGGACCTGCCGGATCCGCGTCATCCTGCGCGAAATGGCTGGCGTAGAGCTCCCACAGCGGCTGCACCGTGACATCGAACAGACCGCCCGTCAGCGTGGAATAGTGCTGCGAGGTCGATAGCAGATCGACCATTTCGGCGGCGGGATCGATCAGGACACCGGTCCGGTTCAGCGCGACCAGGGCGGAATCGTTCAGGTAAAGGCTGAACAGCCGCTCGAGCCGCCGCGCCTCGGCGCAGGCCAGCGAGATCAGTCGCTCCGCCCGGCTGCGGTCTTCGTCGTGGATCTCCATCGTGGCCACCGCGCCCAGCATCGTGCCACGCCAGGTGACCGGCGCGATCTCTGCACGAAGGGAGTGTCCCGGAGCCAGCGCGCCGAGGCCCGCGGCCGCCGCGCTGATCCGGATGAAGCGTCGGCGCGTCAGTGTTCGCGTCATGGCGTTCTCCTCGATCGTTCGCCCGGCGGCCCTTCGGCCGCTTCGTCGGCCGCAACGGCGCCGGCGGCATTCGCCGACGTCAGGACATAGTCCCGGGGCACCTCGTCGAAGCCGACGATCCTGCCGCCGTTTTCTCCGGCGAACTTCTCGGCCGCCGCCCGGTCCGAGAACGGAACGGCCTCGTCACCGCCCATGCCGCTTTTGACCCGGCTCTCGATCACGTAGAGCGCCTTGCGTGCCTCGATCCAGTTGTCGGCGCCGGGCTTGTCCCACTCAGGCGCCTTGCCCATGTCGGACACGTAGATCGCCTGAATGTCCTTGGGCTCGTCGGGCAGCATGGTGAAGGCGATCGTGTCGCGCACCGACGAGAACCAGACGGGCTCGATCAGGCTCGCGGCAAAGACATGGCCCTTCGGTCCCGGGTGCTCGAGCACGTTCATGCCGCAGTAATGGCCGATGTCCTCCGCGGTCATCCGATGCGGCGGCGGGATCTTCGCGGCCTGCTTCTCGTTGCAGCCGGCGAGCACGAGCGGCACGAGCAAGGCGAGGAGGATCGTTCGGCGCCTCATAGCTCCCTCCGCGAGAAGGCGAGCGCGGCCAGCCCCAGCGGCAGCAGCGTCCAGCAGAGCAGGGCGGTCAGAAGGACCGGTATCGTCAGGGACGTGGTTTGGGCAAGGCCAGCCATGCCGGCGAAGGTGCTGACATTGGCGAACCCGGTCAGGTTGATCAGCCGGTAGGCGTCGGTCGGATTCGACAGCAGCATGGCGTTGAGCACGCTCGCCGAGATGCTGCGCCCCTGATCGAGCGCGAGCACGCCCAGCAGCGCCATGTCGTAGATCAGCACCAGCAGCAGCCATAATCCGATGCAGATGCCGGCTGCCGTTCCGCGGTCGCGCACGAGCGCGCTGACCAGATATCCGATGGCGACGAAAGCGGCGCCGAGCAGCACCGAGGAGCCCACCATCGCCGCGAACGCCAGGAAACTGTCGCCATCGATCTGGCTGCCCGTCGCCGCCAGCGCTCCGACCGCCGCGCCGTAGCCGAGGCAGGTCGCAAAAGCGAGGACGGCGAGGTGGCCTAAGAACTTGCCGAGCAGCACCTGCCATCGCGCGACCGGATAGCTCAGCAGCAACAGCATCGTTCCGCGTTCCATCTCGCCGACGATGGCGTCATGGGAAATCAGAAGCGCGATGAGCGGAACGAGAAAGATCGTCAGGCTCGACAGGCTGACGATGACCACATCCAGGGTGCGAACACCCACGTTTCCGGTCGGCGCGCTGCCGAGAAAGGTCAGCGACAGGGCAAGCCCGGCGAGCAGGAGCGTTGCGGCAAGCACCCAGCGATTGCGGATGGCCTGGTGGACTTCCTTGGCGGCGATGATCAGGACATTCATGGCGCCTGCTCCGATTGCCGGAGGAAATGAGCATAGAGCTCGTCGAGGGTGGGCGGGACCACGTCGACGTCCTCGACCGAATTGCCGGCGGCCGTCGCGCGATGCAGCAGCTCGATCTTCCGCTCCGGCGCGGCGTCGATCTCGACGATGTGGCCGTTCAGCCGGCGGCAGGTGGCGTCTTGCGGAGCCCAGCCCGGCATCTCGCTGGGCGCGAGGCCAGCCACCTTGAGACGGATCCGGGTCGGGAGCCGGGCGAGACGACGCAGCTCGTCGATCGAACCGTCCGCGACCTTGTTGCCGCGGTTCATGATGATGACGCGCCCGGCGCGCTCCTCCAGCTCGGTCAGCGCATGCGACGACAGCAGCACGGTCGCGCCGCGCGCCGCGAGCCGCGCGATGATGTCGTAGAAGGTCTGCCGCAGCTCCGGATCGAGACCAGTGGTCGGCTCGTCCAGCAGCAGCACGCGCGGCTCGCCAAGCAGCGCCTGCGCGAGCCCCAGCCGCTGGCGCATGCCCTTCGAATAGGTGTTGACCCGGCGGCGGCTGGCGGCTCCGAGTCCGACCGCGTCGAGCAGCTCCAGCGCCTTGGCAACCGGCTCTCGTTTCAGCCTGGCGTAGAAGGCCTGCGTCTCGCGGCCGGTGAGGGCGGGGTCGAAGGAGACGTTTTCGGGGAGGTAGCCGAGCTGCCGTCGGCCTGCGAATTCGCCGGCGGCGGGATTGTCTCCGAGAACCTCGATGGCGCCTCTGGTCGGCCGGATCAACCCGAGCATGAGCTTCATGAGCGTGGTCTTGCCGGCGCCGTTGTGCCCGATCAAGGCCACCAGCTCGCCCTGGCCAAGCGTGAACGACGCACCGCGCACGGCCTCGACCCGGCCAAACACCTTGGTGACGTCGCTGACACGTACCGTGCTGGTCATCGTGCCTCCTTCACCGGGGTCCGCGGCGGCGACACCAGCGGATGGCTGTCGACCACGCCGCCCGGCAGCAGCGCGGGAAACTGTGCCTGCGCCCAGCGGATCACCTGGACGGCGGGACTGTTGATCAGGACCTTCGCAGCCGGCGCCGTCCACAGCACGCGGTCGATGAGGTCGTTCGGCCGGTACGCCGTGTCGGCGATGCCGTCGCCATTCAGGTCGAATGCCGGATTATCGCTCCAATAGTTGCCGCGCCCTCCGGTCGACCAGTCGAGGTGCCGGGTGCCGACATATTTCACCTGGTTGGCATTGCTGACGAAGGAATTGCCGGTGATTTCGTTGCCTTCGGAGCCCGCCGTGAAGTGCACGCCGATGGCGCAGCGTTCGAACCAGTTGTTGCGGAATTTGTTGTGATTGGTGTTGTAGATGAACACGCATTTCTCCGGGCCACTCTTAAGAGTGGTGTCCCGTGCCTGCCGCGGAAGCATTCCTCGCTCGTCGGCGGGACCGTCCTCCGCCCTCTGTGTCATCGAGCCGAGCGGGCCGCCCGTGACCCGGTTGCCCTCGATCTGGGCATAGTTCGCGTAGTTGAAGAGCAGCCCATAGTCGCGGTCGTGATCTGAGGAGTTGCCGCGGATCACCAGACGGTTCGAATACATGATGGCGTAACCGACATGGTTGCCTATCGAAACGTTGCCGCTGATCTCGCTGTCGTTGGTGTACATGTAGTGGACGGCGAAACGAACCTGCTCGAAGCGATTGTCGATGAAGCGGTCCTTGCTGCTGGAGATCGAGAAGATGCCGTCGCGGCCGTAGCGGAACATGTTGTTCGCGATGGTGACGTCGGGCGCGTTCCACAGTGAGATGCCGTTGCCTGCCTCGCTGAGGCGCCCGCCGCGCAGTCCCTCGATCTCGTTGCGGACGACCCGGGAGCCCCTTGCGCCGTGCACGTAGACGCCGAACAGGTTTCCCACCAGGTGGTTGTCCTCGATCTTGGCGCGCTCCGCGGTCTTTTGCAGGAAGATCCCGGAATTCATCTGCTGCAGATCGCGGCCGGATGCCCGGATGGTCACGCCGCGGATTGTGACGTCGGGCGCGCTGACGGTGATGACGTTGCCGGAGCCGTCGCCGTCGAGCACCGCGCCTCGGCTCCCGACCAGCTCCAGGGGACGGTCGATCCGGATCGAGCCGTGATATTCGCCGGGAGCAAGCTCGATGACGTCGCCGGCGCGCGCGCCATCCAGCACCGCTTGCAGCGGCTGCCCAGGCGCAGCCGTCAAGGTCTCCGCATCGGCGAAGCCGGACAATCCGGCGGCGACCAGCGCCGCCGGAAACATGCGTGACAACAGACCCACGAGGTCGCTCCGATCAGACCGACTTCAAACCGATTTGGGCTCGACGAACATCCGGCCTTTCATCTCCATGTGCATGGCGTGGCAGAACCAGGAGCAGTAGTACCAGTAGACTCCCGGCTTGTCGGCCGTGAAGGTCACCGACGAGGTGGCCATCGGCCCGATCTCCATGTTGATACCGTAGTTGACGATACAGAAGCCGTGCGTGAGATCCTCGACTGCGTCGATGTTCGTGATGAAGACGGTGACTTCCTCGCCTTGCTTGACCTGGAACTGTTCGAGGCCGAACGCTGGCGCGGTGGACGTCATGTAGACGCGCACCTTGTTGCCGTCGCGAATGATCTTCGAATCGGCCTCCAGGTTGATGCCGTCCGCCTTGGCCTGCTTGACCGCATCCGCAAACATCGGATCCGCGCGATCCCAGATCGAGATCGGGTTGATCTTGGAGCGGTGGACGATGGTCGCGTCATGCGGCTCGGCGAAGCTCGGGCCGTCATGCACCAGCTTCATCTGATCGCCGGAGATGTCGATCAGCTGATCGTTCTCAGGCTTGAGCGGCCCGACGTTCAGGAAGCGGTCCTTCGAGAACTTGTTCAGCGAGATCAGCCATTTTCCATCGGCCTCCTTGGTCTGGCCCATCGAGCTATGGTTGTGGCCCGGCTGATAATGGACGTCGAGCTTCTGGATGATGGGGTTGACCTTCTCACCCTTGAAAGCCCGCTTGGCGAGGTCGATGCTCCACTTGCAGACCTGGCTGTCGAGGAACAGGGTCGTGTAGGCGTTGCCCTTGCCGTCGTAGGCGGTGTGCAACGGGCCGAGGCCAAGCTCAGGCTCGGCGACGACGACGTCGCGCGGCTTGATCTTGTCGTCGAACAACTGGTCGAACAGGCGCACGTCCATCACGGTCACGGTGGGGGAGAGCTTTCCGGCCGCCACGATGTGGATGCCGTCCGGAGCCGTGTTCATGCCGTGCGGATTGTTCGAGACCGGAACGTAGCGCGTGTAGGCCGACCCCTTGCGGCCGTCGATCACGGGCACGCCGTTCATTTCCTTGAAGTCGCCCTTCTTTACGGCCTCTTCGATCCGCTTGATGTTGAAGATGACGACCCAGTCCTGCTCGCTGGCGGTCATCTCCGCGAGCGTGACACCTTCCTCGCCGTTGTAGCAGGTCGCGAAGCAATACTTGCCCTGGTAGTCGGCGTCGACATTGTCGAGGTTGCCGCTGACGATCACCTGCCAGGCCACCTTCATCGTTTCGCCGTCGATCGCGCTGAAGATGGAGTGATACTGCTTGGGATCGTCGAGGACCTTGCCGTCATTGGGCAAGGGCACGCCGTCCTCGCCGTTGGCGAACACATAGCCCGTGCGCGGATATTTCTGCAGACGCAGGCCGTGGACCGTGTGCTGGTTCGGCAGTTCGACAATCTTGTCGCATTTCATGATGTCGAGCCGCACCCGCGCGACGCGGCTGTTGGCCTTGTCGTTCATGTAGGCATAGCGACCGTCATAGGTGCCGTCCGTGAACGAAATATGGGGGTGGTGGAGGTCGCCGTTCATGAACGTGCCGCCGCGGTTCTTGAGGAATTCGCGGGTCGCGGGCTGCATGCCTTCGGTCAGAACCTTGAGGCTTTCATTGGTCTGGCCCCAACCGGTCGCGCTGCACCGGTTGAACACCGGAACACGCATCAATTCGCGCATCGAGGGGAGGCCGACGATTCGCATCTCGCCGGACTGGCCGCTCGAGAAGAACACGTAATATTCGTCGAGCTCGCCGGGCGCGACCTCGGTCTTCTGCACGGCCGGCCGTGCCGCCGGCGCTTTCGGAGCAGCATTCTTGGTCTGCGCGTCCGCGGACGTGACGAAGCCGCCGTCCTTGACCGCCGCTCCGCCAGCCAGGCCCACGCCCGCTGCGGCCGCCGTCGTTCCCAGCACGGTTCGTCGGCTGACGCCCTTTGCCTTTTCGTTTTCACTCATGATTGCCTCCTCGGCTTTCGGTTCAGTTTGGGGGTGGAGTTGCGACGGGTGAAACGCCGACAGGTTTGCCGCCGGCGGTGATGACAGTCGCTGGACCCTTGCCGCCTGGGCGCATCGCGGGCGAGGACATCGCCGCGAACTTCTCGCGCTTGAGCCGCACCTGGATCATGTGCGGGCAGCGGTGATCGTCGTAATAGAGTTCCTGACAATGCATGCAGTAGATGCACTCATTGACGTTGATGTGCCCCTCAGGATGGATCGACTGCACCGGGCATTCCTTGGCGCAGCGTTGGCAGGGTGACCCACATTCTTCCCACCGGCGGAGCCATTCGAACGTCCGGATGCGGCCGGGGATCGCGAGCGCGGCGCCGAGCGGGCAGAGGTAGCGGCAGAAGAAGCGTTCGATGAAGAGGCCGATGACGAGCAGGGCGACTGCGTAGGCGACGAACGGCCAGCTTCGCGAAAACTTCAGGATGATCGCGGTCTTGAACGGCTCGACCTCGGCGAACCGCTCGGCCATGTCGACCGAATAGAGCGACAGGCCGAACAGACCGAGGAAGATGATGTACTTGATCGGCCATAGCCGTTCGTGCAGCCCCCACGGCACCGTTATCTGGGGCACCTTCAGCCATTTCGCGGCCGTGTTGGTGAGCTCCTGGAGCGCGCCAAAGGGACACAGCCAACCGCAGAACGGACCTCGGCCCCAGAACAGAAGCCCGCCGGCCGTTGCAGCCCACAGAATGAAGATCAATGGAGCGGCGAGGAAAAATTCCCAGCGGAAGCCCGTCACCAGCGCATTGGTAAAGGTGACGACGTTGACGACGGAGAGCTGCGCGTTGGCGTACCAGCCGAGCCAGACCAGAACGAGGGCGAGATATCCCCGCCGCACCCAGGTGTAGAACACCGGTCGGCGCACCAGCAGGTTCTGGAAGAAGAAGATGCCGGTGAGGACGGCCAGCATGAACGCGGTGATGCCGATCGAGACGGTGCTCGACCGCCAGATCCGCATCCACAGAGGTTCGTCCGCCTCCTTTTCGCTGGCCTTGACAGATGTGGGCACGCGCGATGACTTTGACACGTCAGCGGCGACAAATCATCGAAGAAGAATCTCAAGGCCTAATCCATAATTCGCATAAGGTATATTATGGAATATATTTATATACAATCAGATCAAATATTTAGCCGAAATTCCTGCCACCGCACCTTCGCCCAGGTGCATTTTTCGGTCCGGGCCTCGACGCCGCCCCGGTTCTCGGCGGCTACTGTGCATGGGGTTGTTTTTCAGATTTTGAATCCGGCCCATCTCTGCGAAAGCCGATATTGCCGGGACCTTGTCCGGCTGCAATAAGCGAGGCCTCGCGAGATCGCAGATGACCTTCAGGCCTTCCGTCCGTATAGGTTTGCATCTCAGAACAACAACAAACCTTCCGAGGAAGCAGACCCATGGTCTTTTCAACGCGCTTTTCCCGACGCACGCTTCTTAAGGCCTCCGCCGCGACCGCGGTCTTGGGCGGCATCGGTGCGCCCCATGTGGCCCGCGCCCAGAGCGCCGAGTTCACCTACAAATACGCCAATAACCTACCGGACACCCATCCGCTGAACGTACGCGCCAAGGAGATGGCGGCGGCGATCAAGACCGAGACCAACGGCAAGTTCGACCTCCAGATCTTCCCGAACAACCAGCTCGGGTCCGACACCGACATGCTGAGCCAGATCCGCTCGGGCGGCGTCGAGTTCTTCACGCTGTCCGGCCTGATCCTGTCGACCCTGGTGCCGGCGGCGTCCATCAACGGCATCGGCTTCGCGTTCCCGGACTACGACACGGTCTGGAAGGCCATGGACGGCGACCTCGGCGCCCATGTCCGCGGCGAGATCAAGAAGGCCGGCCTCGAGGTGATGGACAAGATCTGGGACAACGGGTTCCGCCAGACCACCTCGTCGAGCAAGCCGGTCACCGGTCCTGACGACCTCAAGGGCTTCAAGATCCGCGTGCCGGTGTCGCCGCTGTGGACCTCGATGTTCAAGGCGTTCGACGCGGCGCCCGCCTCGATCAATTTCAGCGAGGTCTATTCGGCGCTCCAGACCAAGATCGTCGAAGGCCAGGAGAACCCGCTGGCGATCATCTCGACCGCCAAGCTCTACGAGGTGCAGAAATACTGCTCGCTGACCAATCACATGTGGGACGGCTTCTGGTTCCTGGCGAACCGCAGAGCCTGGGAGAAGCTGCCGCAGGACGTGCGCACCATCGTCGCCAAGAACATCAATGCCGCTGCCGTCAAGGAGCGTGAGGACACCGCCAAGCTCAATGCCAATCTGCAGCAGGAGCTCGCGGCCAAGGGCCTGACCTTCAATCAGCCCACAGTGGCGCCGTTCCGCGACAAGCTGCGGACCGCCGGCTTCTATGCCGAGTGGAAGGGGAAGTATGGCGACCAGGCCTGGGACCTCCTGGAAAAGGCCGTCGGCAAGCTGTCGTAACGCGTTGGGGCCATCATGGCTCATGTCGAGGTCGAGGTGACCGCAGTGGCGGGCGAGGCGGCGTTTCAGTCCCCTCGCCGACCTTCCGTGCTGGGTTCGGTCGAGCGCGCGCTCGGTCTCGTCGTCGAAATCCCGGCGGCGATCCTGGTCGTCGCCGAGATCGTGATCCTGTTTGCCGGCGTGGTCGCGCGCTACGGCCTGCACCGGCCGCTGATCTGGTCGGACGAGCTCGCCTCGATCCTGTTCCTGTGGCTGGCCATGCTGGGCGCGGCGGTTGCGTTCCGCCGCTCCGAGCACATGCGCATGACGGCGGTCGTCGCCAGCGCCAAGCCTGCGATGCGGGCCTATCTCGATCTGGTCGCGACCTCAGCGGCGCTGGCGTTCCTGGTCCTGATCGTCTGGCCCGCCTGCGACTACGCCTACGAGGAAAGCTACATCACGACGCCGGCGCTGCAGATCTCCAATATGTGGCGCGCCGCCGCGCTGCCGGCCGGCATCGGGCTGATGGCGGCCTTTGCCTTGCTGCGGCTGCTGCGCGCGGCCGATTACCGGATGGTCGCAGCTGCCGTCGTCAGCGTTGCCGTCATCATCGGCCTGTTCTGGCTGGCGGAGCCGTTGCTGCGGCCGCTCGGCAATCTCAACCTCGTCATCTTCTTCGTCGGCGTCGCCGGCTTCTGCGTGTTCGCCGGCGTTCCCATTGCGTTCGGGTTCGGCCTTGCGATCTTCGGCTATCTCGCGCTGACCACGCGCACGCCTGTCATGGTGCTGGTCGGGCGGATGGACGAGGGCATGAGCCACCTCATCCTGCTCTCGGTGCCGTTGTTCGTGTTCCTGGGGCTGCTGATCGAGATGACCGGCATGGCGCGGGCCATGGTGGCGTTCCTGGCGAGCCTGCTCGGCCATGTCCGCGGCGGCCTGCACTACGTGCTGGTCGGCGCCATGTACCTGGTCTCGGGCATATCCGGCGCCAAGGCCGCGGACATGGCGGCCGTCGCGCCCGTGCTGTTTCCGGAGATGAAACAGCGCGGCGCCAGGCCCGGCGATCTCGTCGCGCTTCTTGCAGCCACCGGAGCCCAGACCGAAACCATTCCGCCGAGCCTCGTGCTGATCACGATCGGCTCGGTCACCGGCGTGTCGATCGCCGCCCTGTTCACCGGCGGCCTCCTGCCCGGCGTCGTGCTTGCGATCACGCTCTGCATGCTGGTGTGGTGGCGCTACCGCCACGAGGACATGAGTCACGTCCGCCGCGCCAGCGGTGGCGAGATCGGCAAGACCTTCGTCATCGCCCTGCCCGCGCTCGCACTGCCCTTCGTGATCCGCTACGCCGTGGTCGAGGGCATCGCGACCGCGACCGAGGTCT
This sequence comes from Bradyrhizobium sp. CIR18, assembly GCF_014198295.1. Classification (NCBI taxonomy): domain Bacteria; kingdom Pseudomonadati; phylum Pseudomonadota; class Alphaproteobacteria; order Hyphomicrobiales; family Nitrobacteraceae; genus Bradyrhizobium; species Bradyrhizobium sp. CIR18. Next base: position 387,641 of record NZ_JACIHF010000001.1, read on the forward strand.
CCACCATCGGCATCGTCTATGGCGCCCTGGTCGGCCTCCTCGTCTACCGCCGCTTCGACTGGTCGCGGCTGTTTCCGATGCTGGTCGAGACCGCGGCGCTGTCGGGCGCCATTCTGCTGATTATCGGCACGGCGACCGGCATGGCCTGGGGCCTGACCCAATCAGGCTTCTCGCGCTCGCTGGCGGCGGCCATGACCGGATTGCCCGGGGGAGCGGCGACCTTCATCGCCGTCTCGATCCTGGCCTTCACCATCCTCGGCAGCGTGCTGGAGGGCATCCCGGCGATCGTGCTGTTCGGGCCGCTGCTGTTTCCGATCGCCCGGGCCGTCGGCGTGCACGAGGTGCACTACGCCATGGTGATCATTCTCGCTATGGGAATCGGACTATTCGCCCCGCCCTTCGGCGTCGGCTATTATGCCGCCTGCGCCATCGGACGCGTCGATCCGGCCGAGGGCATCCGCCCGATCTGGGGCTATCTGCTGGCGCTGCTGGTGGGATTGATCATCGTCGCGATCTTCCCGTGGATCTCGATCGGATTCCTTTGAGGCGTTTGACGGAGGGTGTCGATGAGTGAGCGGCAGAACCAGTACAATATCGGCCTCGACAAGACGCCCGCCAATTACGTGCCGCTGAGCCCCTTAAGCTTCCTAGCGCGCAGCGCCGCCGTCTATCCCGATCATGTCAGCACGGTCTATGAGGGCCGCAGCTTCACCTGGGCGCAGACCTATGAGCGCTGCAAGCGTTTTGCGTCCTGGCTCGCGCGCAAGGGCATTGGCGTCGGCGATACCGTGGCGGCGATGCTGCCGAACATCCCGGCGATGAACGAAGCGCATTTTGCCGTGCCGATGACCGGCGCTGTGCTCAACGCGCTGAACATCCGCCTCGATGCGCCTTCGATCGCATTCCAGCTCGACCATGGCGGCGCCAAGATCATCCTGGTCGATCCCGAGTTTTCGGGCGTGATCAGCGATGCGCTGGCGCAGATGAGCGGGCCAAAGCCATTCGTCGTCGACGTCGACGACGCATCATTCAAAGGCGGCAGTCGCATCGGCGAGATCGAATATGAAGCCGCGGTCGCGGAAGGCGATCCTGCGTTCACGGCGATCCTGCCGCAGGACGAGTGGGACGCGATCGCGCTGAGCTACACCTCGGGCACGACCGGCAATCCCAAGGGCGTCGTCACCCATCATCGCGGCGCCTATCTCAACGCCGTCAGCAACATCCTTGCCGGCAATCTCGGCCAGCATCCGGTCTATCTCTGGACGCTGCCGATGTTCCACTGCAACGGCTGGTGCTTTCCCTGGACCATCGCGGCATCCGCCGGCATCAATGTCTGCCTGCGCAAGGTCGAGCCGACCAGGATCTTCGAGCTGATCAAGCAGCACGGCGTCACCCACATGTGCGGCGCGCCGATCGTCTACAACACGCTGATCAACGCACCCGATGCGCCCAAAGGCAACGCGGCGCGCCGGGTCGTCGGCCTGATCGCAGGTGCCGCGCCGCCGGTCGCGGTGCTCGAAGGCGCCGAGAACATCGGCATCAAGCTGACCCATGTCTACGGCCTGACCGAGGTCTACGGCCCCGCCTCCGTCTGCGCCGAGCAGCCCGGCTGGGACGAGCTTCCGCCCGCCGAACGCGCACGCATGAAGCGCCGGCAGGGCGTGCCCTACCCGCTCGAGGAAGGCGTCACCGTCATCGATCCGAAGACGATGCAAGAGGTGCCGCGCGACGGCGAGACCATCGGCGAGGTCATGTTCCGCGGCAACATCGTGATGAAGGGCTATCTCAAGAACGAGAAGGCGACCAAGGAAGCTTTCGAGGGCGGCTGGTTTCACACCGGTGATCTCGGCGTGCTCGACGAGCGCGGCTATGTCATCATCAAGGACCGCTCCAAGGACATCATCATTTCCGGCGGCGAGAACATCTCCTCCGTCGAGGTCGAGGACATCCTCTACAAGCACCCGGCCGTGCTGTTCGCCGCCGTGGTCGCAAAGCCCGATCCGAAGTGGGGCGAAGTGCCTTGCGCCTTCGTCGAGCTGAAGGACGGCGCCAGCGCGAGCGAAGCCGACATCATCGCGTTCTGCCGCAGCCACATGTCGGGCTTCAAGACGCCGAAAGCCGTCGTGTTCGGACCGGTCCCGAAGACTTCGACCGGCAAGATTCAAAAATTCCTGCTGCGCAACGAAGTGGGATCAGTGAAGGCGATAACGGCTTGAACATCGTCTGAGAGTCTTCCGCCCGCACGAGCACGTGGCGGGCGGAAGACATCGGTCCTCACATCTTCTTGTAGGCGTCGACGATCGCCTGACCATCGGCCCCTGCCTTCTTGAGCCAGTCGGCCGTGAGCTGTTCGCCGATCTTCTGGAAGCCGGCCTTCAACGCCGGGCTCGGCGGCTCGACGGTCATGCCTTTGGCCTTGAGCTGATCGATGTACCAGGTGCTCTTGTCCTGCCAGGCCTTCCAGCCACGCGTCTCCGCCGTTGCCGCCGCCTTCAGGATGGCCTCCTGGGTCGGCTTGTCGAGCGCGTCGAACGCGGCCTTGTTGACGAAGGTGTAGTCCTTGGGAATCCAGGCCTGCACGTCGTAGAAATACTTCAGCGACTCCCAGGCCTTCGCGTCGTAGCCCGTGCCGCCGGAGGACATGAAGGAATTCACCACGCCAGTGGCAAGCGCCTGCGGCAGTTCCGCCGCCTGGATCGTGACCGATTGCGCGCCGACCAGCTCGCCGATGCGCGCGGTGCCGACGTTATAGGCCCGCCATTTCAGGCCCTTCATGTCTTCGATCGATGCGAGCGGCTTGTTGACATAGACGCCCTGCGGCGCCCAGGGCACCACGAACAGCAGCTTGAGACCCTGCGCATCGAGCTTCTTGGCGATTGCAGGCTTGGAGGCCTGATACAGCTTCATTGCGTCGGGGAAGCTGGTCGCCAGGAACGGCACGACGTCGACGCCGAACAACGGATCCTCGTTCTCGTGGATCGAGAGCAGCACTTCGCCCATCTGCGCCTGCCCGGTCACCACTGCGCGCTTGATGTCGGGTGCCTTGAACAGCGAGGCGCCGGGATGGACCGTGATCAGGAGCTTCCCGGACGTGGCGGCTTCGACGTCCTTGGCGAAGGCGACCAGGTTTTCGGAGTGCGGATTATCGGCGGGATACGCTGCCGGCAGATTCCATTTGGTCTGAGCCAAAGCGGGTGTCGCGGCCACGACCACGCCGGCGGTCAAGAATGCGCGAAACAAACGAGACATCATCAGGCTTCTCCTCACAGTCAATTTAAACACCGGTACGCTCAGTCTGGGAAGGCGAGCTTGGGCAGGAACATCACGATCTGCGGATACTCCGTGATGATGAAGACGGCGGCCAGCAGCAGGATGAAGAACGGAAACGCCGCCCGCGCAACGGTGAACGTGTCGCGCCCGCTCATGTTCTGCAGCACGAACAGATTGAACCCGACCGGCGGCGTGATCTGCGCCATCTCGACGTGGATGATAAGGTAGACGCCAAACCAGACCAGATCGAGTCCGGCCTGCCTGACCATCGGCAGCACGATGACGGCGGTCAGCACGATCATCGAGATGCCGTCGATCAGGCAGCCGAGGATGATGTACATGATGCTCAAATACAGTGCGAGCATGCTCGGCGTGAGCTGCTGCCCCTGGACCCAGGTGGCGAGCGCGGCAGGAATGCCCGTATAGGCCATCGCGGCCGTGGTATAGGCTGCGCCTGCCAAGATCAGCATGATCATGCAGGTCAGGCGCGTCGCGCTCATGATGCTCTCGAGAAAGTTCTTGCGCGTGAGCGTGCCGCTCCACCAGGCCAGCAGCAACGCGCCCGTGACGCCCCATGCCGCGCATTCCGTGGCGGTGGCAAAGCCCAGCACCAGCGAGAAGAAGACCGCCATGATCAGGAGCATACAGGGCGCGAGCTTTGCCGACTCCCGCAGCTTCTGTCGGAATGGCATCGGCGGATCGCGCGGCGGGACCTTCTTGGGATTGAGCAGCGACCAGATGATGATGTAGCCCGAATAGAGCGCCATCACGAGTACGCCCGGCAGGAAGCCGCCGAGGAACACCTGCAGCACGGAGACATTCGCCGCGACCGCGTAGACCACCATCGGGATCGAGGGTGGGATCAGGAGGCCGAGCGTGCCTGAGCCTGCGAGCGAGCCCAGGCTCAAGCCCTTGTCGTATCCACGCTTGTCGAGTTCGGGCAGCGCGATCTTGCCGATGGTCGCGCAGGTCGCTGCCGAAGAGCCCGACACCGCCGCGAAGATGCCGCAGCCGATCACGTTGACGTGGGTCAGACGTCCCGGCAGCCACTGAACCCAGGGCGACAAGCCCCGAAACATTTCTTCCGACAATTTGGTACGGAAGAGAATTTCGCCCATCCAGATGAACAGCGGCAGCGCAGCCAGCGTCCACGACGCGCTGGCGCTCCAGGTGGTGGTGGCGAGCACGGCGCCGAGCGGCAAGCTGGTCGTCAGTGCCATTGCCACGAAGCCGACGAGCCCGAGCGACACCGCGATCCAGATGCCGCTTCCCAGCAGCAGGATCATGACGCCGAGCAGGACGAACGACAGCTCGATCATGCCGAGATTGGCCATGGTCAACCTCCGCCGCCCTGCGAGATGCGCTCGACGAATTCTTCCGGCGTTTCGTCCGGCGAGCCCTTCTCGTAGCTCGGCCGATTGCCGCTGACAACATTGACCATCTCATCGATCAACGCGATCGACAGGATGGCAAGACCGCCGGCGAAACCGAGCTGCGGAATCCAGAGCGGAAGCGGGACGACGCCCTGCGCCACATCGTTGAAGCGCCAGGAATCGTAGGTCATCTGCACGGCATAGCGGGTGAAATAGAGAATGAAGGCGGTGGCGATACCGAGGGCCACGATCTCCGCGATCTGCTTGGTCCGACCATGCAGCCGTTCCAGCAGCAGGCCGACGCGGATCATCTCTCCGCGCTTGAAGGTATGCGCGAGGCCGAGGAACGCCATCGCGGCCATGCACCAGGACGCGAAATCATCCCCGGCGGGAATGTTGATCGCAAACTGGCGCCCGACCGACATGGCCATCATGATTGCAAAGATCGCAACCAGGAAGACGCCGGCGGCGTAGCCTGCCCCGAGATAAAGGAGATCCAGAGCGCGGCGCACCGGTCCTCCAGTCGTTACGTCGTCCCCTGCCACGCGATCCCCATCTCACATGTGGGCGATTCAGCCGATCCGGCGGTCACATATCGCGCGCCGCCGATCCTCTTCAATATCGCCGTTGCCCAACGTCTGTCTTTCAGCGTTAGATCAACATGATGCAACCGGTGCAAGCAAGGACTATGCCTGCTTGTGGCGGGAATTTCTACCGCAGGTTCAGTGCGTTTCCAGCCGCAGCCCGTCATAAGCGGGCACGACGCCCGCGGGCAGCGATTGCCGGATGACTTCGTAGTCGACATCGGCCGTCATGTTGGTGATGACTGCGCGCTTCGGCTTGAACCGTTCGATCCAGGACAGCGCATCGTTGATGCTGAAATGGCTGACATGACTGGTGTAGCGCAGGCCGTCGACGATCCAGAGGTCCAGATTTTCCAGCGCGCCCCAGCTTTCGCGCGGGATGTCGTTGAGGTCGGGCGTGTAGGCGGCGTCCCCGATGCGATAGCCGAGCGCGGGAATGGCGCCGTGCTGCACCAGGAAGGCTGTCATCGTCACCGCGCCGCCCTTCCCCAGAATGGTCTGGCTTTCGCCCGCCTCGATCGAGTGCCGCGTCAGGATCGGCGGATAGTCGCTGCCCTCCGGCGAGATGAAGCAATACGAGAACCGCGCCATGATGTCCTTGGCGGTCGACAGGTTGAAATAGGTCGGGATACGACGGCGCATGTGCATCACGACCGAACGCAGATCGTCCATGCCGTGGGTCTGATCGGCGTGCTCATGGGTCAGGAACACCGCGTCGATGTGATCGACATTGGTCGAGAGCAGTTGCTCGCGCAGGTCCGGCGAGGTGTCGATCACGATCCGCGTGGTGCCGTGCTCGGACTTCCGCTCGACCAGTAGCGAACAGCGGCGGCGGCGGTTCTTGGGATTATTGGGATCGCAGGCGCCCCAACCGAGCGCCGGGCGCGGCACGCCGGCGGAGGAGCCGCAGCCCAGGATCGTCAGCGTCAGCGTCATGCGGCTCCCGGTTTCAGGCTTTCACTTTCGAGAACAGGCGGAAGAAGTTCTCGCTTGTCTGGCGCGAGATCTCGTCAAACGATACGCCGCGCGTTTCGGCCAGCACTTTGGCGACCTCGACCACGTAAGCGGGCTCGTTGCGTTTTCCCCGGAACTTGCCGGGCGCAAGATAGGGCGAGTCCGTTTCGACCAGGATGCGATCGGCCGGCAGTTCGGCCGCCAGCGCCCGCAACGTCTCCGATTTCTTGAAGGTCAGGATGCCCGTGAAACCGATATAGAGCCCGAGCGACACCGCCTTCAGCGCTAGCTCGCGTCCGCCGGTGTAGCAATGCAGCACGGCGCGAAACGCGCCCTTGGCCGCCTCCTCCTCCAGGATGCGTGCGCAGTCCTCGTCGGCTTCGCGGGTGTGGATCACCAGCGGCAGGCCGGTGGTGCGGGCGGCGGCGATGTGGGCGCGAAAGCCCCTCGCCTGCGCCTCTGGCGAGCCGTTGTCGTAAAAATAGTCGAGCCCGGCTTCGCCAAGCGCGACGACCTTGGGATGCTCCGTCAGCGCAACCAGCTCATCCGATGCGATACCGTCCTCCTCATCCGCATTGTGCGGATGAGTGCCGACCGAGCAGTAGACGTCCTCATAGCGCTCAGTGATGGCCAGAAGCTGATCGAGCTTCCGCACCCGGGTCGAGATCGTGACCATGCGGCCGATGCCGGCCGCGCGGGCCCGCGATACGATCCCGTCGAGATCTTCCGCAAAGTCCGGAAAATCCAGATGGCAGTGGCTGTCGACCAGCATCGCGCAAACGTCCTAGGCTGCCGGCTCGATGTAGCGCGGGAACGCCGGCGTCGGCGCCGGCAGGGTCGAGCCGGGCGCGATGCGCTTGGCACCGCCGAGCATGGCGAAGTTGCGCTCCCCGTCCGGGATGCCGAGGCTGTCGAGCAGCAATCCCGAGGCGGTCGGCATCGCGGGCTGCGCCAGGATCGCGATCTGGCGCACGACTTCGGCGGTGACGTAGAGCACCGTCTTCTGCCTTGCCGGGTCGGTCTTGGCGAGCGCCCACGGCGCCTCGCCCGCGAAATAGCGGTTGGCCTCCGCGACCACGGCCCAGACGGCGTTGAGCCAGTGATGGATCTGCTGCGTTGCCATGGCCTCGCGCGATGCGGCGACCATGCCGTCGGCCATCGCCAGGATTGCCTTGTCGTTGTCGCTGAATTCGCCGGGCTCGGGCAGCACGCCGCCGAGTTGCTTGGCGATCATCGACAGCGAACGCTGCGCGAGGTTGCCGAGATCGTTGGCGAGATCGGCGTTGATGCGCGCCACGATGGCCTCGTGATTGTAGTTGCCGTCCTGTCCGAACGGCACCTCGCGCAGGAAGAAATAGCGCACCTGGTCGACGCCGTACTGGTCGGCAAGGTTGAAGGGATCGACGACGTTGCCGACCGACTTCGACATCTTCTCGCCCCTGCTGAACAGGAAGCCGTGGGCATAGACCCGCTTCGGCAGCGGAATCCCGGCCGACAGCAGAAACGCCGGCCAATACACCGCGTGGAAACGGATGATGTCCTTGCCGATGATATGCACGTCGGCCGGCCAATAGCGCCAGTTTCCGTCGTTCTCATCGGGGAAGCCGACGCCGGTGATGTAGTTGGTCAGCGCGTCGACCCAGACATACATCACGTGCTCTTCGTCGCCAGGCACCTTGACGCCCCAATCGAAGGTGGTGCGCGAGATCGAGAGATCACGCAGGCCGCCTCTGACGAAGCTCACCACCTCGTTCTTGCGGGAATCCGGCCCGATGAAATCGGGATGATCCGCATAGAGCTTCAACAGCTTGTCCTGGTATGCCGACAGCCGGAAGAAATAGCTCTTCTCCTCGACCCATTCGACCGGCGTGCCCTGCGGGCCCAGCCGGACGCCGTCATCGTTCAAGCGCGTCTCATCCTCGGCGTAATACGCCTCGTCCCGCACGGAATACCAGCCGGCATAGATGTCGGCATAGATATCGCCGTTCGCTTCCATGCGCCGCCAGATCTCCTGGCTGGAGCGATGATGCTGCTCCTCGGTGGTGCGGATGAAGCGGTCGAACGACACGTTCAGACGCTCGTCCATCTCCTTGAAGCGACCGGCATTGCGGGCCGCGAGCGCTGAGACGGCCATGTTCTCGCCGGCCGCTGTCTGCACCATCTTCTGGCCGTGCTCGTCGGTGCCGGTCAGGAAGAACACGTCCTTGCCGTCGAGCCGCGCAAAGCGTGCCAGCACGTCGGTCGCGATCGCTTCATAGGCGTGGCCGATATGCGGACTGCCATTGGGATAGGCGATCGCCGTCGTGATGTAGAAGACATTGTCGCGCGCGGGCGCGGCCACGGGCGCTGCAGCCTTTGGTGTGGCTGCGGGCGTTGCGACTTGCGGAGCCGCAGCGGGCTTCGGCGCGCGGGGTGCCTTCGGCTTGACAACCTTCGGCGGCGTGGCGGCGGGGGCCGGCGCTGCGATCACAGGCGCGACCACCCTCGCCTTCTTGGCCACCGTCTTCGCGGGAGCCTCGGCGGATTTCTTGGCGGATTTCTTGGCTGATTTGTTAGCTGGCTTCTTGGCGACAGCCGGCTTCTTCGCAGCCTTCTTGACCGCCTTCTTTGCCGTCTTCACGGCGCTCTTCTTCGCGCCCTTCTTGGCCGTGGCCTTCTTGGTCTTCTTGACTTTCTTGGCCGCCTTGGCGTTGGCCTTGGACGCACGTGCCTTCACGGCCTTCTTTGCGGCTTTCTTCGCAGCCTTGTTGCGGCCCTTGCCTTTAGCAGTTTTCTTAGCTCGCGTTGCCACGACGAATTCCTTTACCGGCTTCTCGAAATCTGGAGACGAACCTGGGTTCGATTATTGATTTGCGCATGATCTTTCGGAAAACCGCTGCGCACTGTTCCGGATCATGCTTTAGCGCGTTGCGTCCGCCAGCCAGCCAAACACCGAGAAAACCAAGGGCTTTCGCTCCAGATTGTAGGTTTCGGTGTCGCGCGCGGCGCGGACGATCTTTTCCCATACCTCAGCTAGGCGCGCAAGGCGCGGCAGGTTCTGGTTGGCATTGGCGTCGTCCGCATGCAGGCGTTCCGCGATCCAGCGATCGATCCCGTCGATGAAGGCCGCGAGCGCGACGCGGTCGCTGGTGGGAAGCGAATCGCCGAGCGTGTGCAATTCGCGCGGATCGACTTGCGGCAGGCGCGCGAGCAGCGCCGCCGTGCGCTGCTGCAGCTTGAGCGCATCGCCGCCGAGGAGCGTCAGAGCCCTTGCAACGCTGCCCTCGGAGGCCTCCGCGGCCTCGCGCAGCGCGGGATCGCTCGGATCGAGATCGGCGGCCGAAGCCGCAGCGCCAATCACATCATCCGTGGCGAGCGATCGCAGGCGCAGCTTGCGGCAGCGTGACTGGATGGTGGCGAGCACGCGCGCGGGCGCGTGGCTGACCAGCAGGAACAGCGATTGCTGCGGCGGTTCCTCAAGGATTTTCAGCAGCGCGTTGGCTGCATTCGGATTGAGCTCGTCGACGGTGTCGACGATGCAGACGCGCCAGCCTTCGGCCGCGGCAGTCGAGCCGAAGAAGCCGATCGTCTCGCGCGTCTCGTCCACGGTGATCACGGTGCGCATCACGCCGCGATCGTTGGCGGTACGCTCCAGCGTCAGCAGGCCGCCATGCGAGCCGGCCGCCACCTGCCGCGCCACGGCGTCATCGGGATCGATCGCGAGGTCTTCGGCGCGCTGCACGGCTTCCGCCAGCGGCTGGCCATGGGCTAGCACGAAGCGCGCCATTCGATAGGCCAGGGTCGCCTTGCCGATGCCCTGCGGCCCGCCGATCAGCCAGGCGTGAGGGATGCGGCCGCTGCGATAGGCCGTCAGCAGCGCGGTCTCGGCTTCGCGATGACCGAACAGTTTCGATGTCTCGCGCGGATGCGGAATGGCGGTTTCGCGCTCGGTCTGACGCGGGCTCATACGGAAACCACCGAGGCTGGTGTGGGAAGGAGACGATCGCGCAGCGCCGCCCAGACACGGCCTGCGACCGTGTCAGGGTCAGAATTGGCGTCGATCAGCACGCAGCGTGCGGGATCGTCCTCGGCAATCTTGCGATAGGCCTCGCGCAGGCCCTGGTGAAAACCGAGCTTCTCGCCTTCGAACCGGTCGGGCGTGCCGTTGCCGCGGCGCGCGGCGGCGCGTTGCAGGCCGATCTCGACCGGCAGATCGAGAATGATGGTGAGGTCCGGCTTGAGATCGCCGATCGTGACCCGCTGCATCGCGTTGATCAGGCCCTCAGGCACCTGGCCGAGGCTGCCCTGATAGGCCCGCGTCGAGTCGGCGAAGCGGTCGCACAGCACCCAGGTGCCCTGGTTGAGCGCAGGCAGGATCACGGTGCGGACATGGTCATCACGCGCGGCGGCGAACAGCAGCGTTTCCGCCTCGGGGCCGAGCAGCTTGCCCATGCCCGACAGCACCAGATGACGCATGATCTCGGCGCCCGGCGAGCCGCCCGGCTCGCGCGTGACGCGGATGCGGAGCTTCGCCGCCTTGAGGCGGTCGGCAAGCTTCTTGATCTGGGTCGACTTGCCCGTGCCCTCGCCGCCTTCAAAGGTGACGAAGCGTCCGCGTCCGGACGGCCGCTGTAGCGCGCTCTCACTCATGATCAGAGCTTCTCGGCGCCTGCGCGGAACATGCCGATCACGAGCTCGCTGGCGCCGTCGATCGCGCGTCGCACGGTCGAGCCAGTGCCGATCGCTTCCGCCGCATAGACCGGCGTCTCCACCGCGATGTTGCCGCTGCGCCAGACCTTGACCACGCCGACCCGTTGGCCGGCCTCGACCGGCGCCCGCACCGGACCGCTATAGACGACGCGCGCAATCAGCTTGTCGCTGCCGTTCTTGTGCACCATCACCTTCACCGGAGTCTTGGCGACGAGCTTGACCGAACGGCTCTCGCCGCCGAACACCTTGGCGTAGCCGACCGGCTGCTCGGCCGCGATCAGCGTGCGGGTCTCGAAATTGCGGAAACCCCATTCCAGCATTTTCTTGGCTTCCGTCGCGCGATCCTCGGGGTCTTCCAGTCCGTTGACGACGACGATCAACCGCGTGCCGTTCTGCACCGCCGAGCCGACCATGCCGTAGCCGCCCTCCTTGGTATAGCCGGTCTTCAGCCCGTCGGCGCCTTCCATCGAATTGAGCAGCGGATTGCGGTTGGGCTGGCGGATCTTGTTCCAGGTGTACTCTTTCTCGCCGAACAGTTTGTAGAACTCCGGAAAGTCCAGGATGATGTGCCGGGCGAGCATGCCAAGCTCGCGCACCGTCATCTTGTTGGCGGGGTCGGGCAAACCGTTGGAGTTGCCGAAGGTCGATTTGGTCATGCCGAGCTCGCGGGCGCGCTTGGTCATGAAGTCCGCCGCGAAAATCTTCTCGTTGCCCGCCATGGCCTCGGCGAGCGCGATGCAGGCATCGTTGCCGCTCTGGATGATCGCGCCGTGCAGGAGATCGTCGACCGAGACCTTGCTGTTGATGGCGGCGAACATGGTCGAGCCGCCCGAGGGCGCGCCGCCCCGGCGCCAGGCGTTCTCGCTGATCCGGTACTCGTCGGTCAGCTTGATGTCGCCCTTCTTAATGGCATTGAAGACGACCTCCGCCGTCATCAGCTTCATCATGCTGGAGGGCGCTCGGAGCTCGTCGGCGTTCTTCTCGAACAGCACGCTGCCTGAGGAGGCCTCGATCAGGATCGCGGTCGGGGCATCGCCGTCGAATCCGGCATCGTCCGGCTTCTTGGCGCCCTGGATGCTCTGGTTGGCGGCCAGAAGCGCCCCGCTCCAGCCGATGCTTGCCACCAGAATCGCGGCGACCAGCCCGCGCGCCAGTGTTCCGGCTGTGAGCCCGTTACGACGAAGCAAAGGAAGACGAAATGCCATGGCGAAGCCCTGAGAGAGGCGTTCTAACAGTTGGAACAGATGCGAACAACACGCGGTTCGACGCCTGTCCCTGAGATTGCACGATTCTCGCCGCGCCCCTATCGTGGCGCCTTATGTTTCTCGACCAAACCCCTGAAACACGGCGGAAAAGCGATGTCCTCAACCCGCGTGATCAAGGCCAACGGCATCGATCTCTTCATCCGCGAAGCCGGCCAGGGTCCGCTGGTGGTGCTGTGCCATGGCTGGCCGGAGCTGTCCTATTCCTGGCGCCACCAGATCCCCGCGCTGGCCGCGGCCGGGTTTCACGTCGTCGCCCCCGACATGCGCGGCTACGGCCAGAGCGCCGCGCCGCCTGAGGTCGCGGCCTACTCGATTTTCGACACGGTCGGCGACATGGTCGGTCTCGTGCAGGCGCTCGGCGAGACCAAGGCGATGGTGGTCGGCCACGATTGGGGCGCACCGGTTGCCTGGCATGCGGCCCTGTTCCGGCCCGACATCTTCACGGCGGTCGCGGGCCTCAGCGTGCCGCCGCCGTTCCGCGGCCGCGGCAAGCCGCTCGACCTCTTGCGCCAGGGCGGCGTCACCAATTTCTACTGGCAGTACTTCCAGGCGCCCGGCGTCGCCGAGGCCGAGCTGGAACGAGACGTCGCCCGCACCATGCGCATCGTGCTCGGCGGACGCGGCCTTGCCGATCCCACTGCCGCCATGTTCGTGCAGGAGGGCAAGGGCTTTCTCAGCCACGCCACCACCGAGGAGCCGCTGCCCGGCTGGCTCGGCGAGGCCGACCTCGCCTATTTCACCGAGAGCTTCCGCAAGTCCGGCTTTCGCGGCGGGCTGAACTGGTACCGCAACATCGACCGCAATTGGGAGCTGACGGCGCCCTGGCAGGACGCGCAGATCCATCAGCCCTCGCTGTTCATCGCCGGCTCCAGGGACGCCGTCATCACCGGCCTGATCGGTGCCAAGCGCGTCAACGAGCTCGAGCGCGTGCTGCCCAATCTGAAGCAGAAGCTGATCATCGAGGGCGCCGGCCATTGGGTGCAGCAGGAACGGCCCGACGAGGTGAATGCGGCGCTGGTGCAATTCCTGAAGGAAAGCGCAGCCTAATAGAGCCCGCGGCCGCTCAGGATGCTGCGGGCCTCGGCGGCCCCGTCGGCCGATGACGGCGCGTTCTCCGCCGCGTAGCGGCCGTCCGCGTCATAGGACACGGCGCGCGCGTTGTGGACCGCCCGGCCCCGGCCGCGGCTCGAGGCCGACATTTCCGAGGTCGCATTGAGCGAGGCCATGTCGGCGGAGGTGGTGCCGAGATTATAGGGCCGCCCCTCCGGCATCGGCACGTCGCCGCGAATGGCACCGCGGCTCGATCCCGGCAATTCCGGCACGAAAGGCTTGGCCGAGGCGACCCGGACCATCGATGGCGACGGCGCCGGAACGCCGGTGCGCAGGGTCGCCAGAAGCTGGCGGTCGTCGGAGCCTTCGAGCGGCGCCCGGCCGACATATTCGACGCGGACCTTTGCGACGCCATTGCCTTTGAATTCAAGCAGTTCGGCGGCCTTGTTCGAGACATCGATGAGGCGGTTGCCGTGATAGGGGCCGCGGTCATTGACGCGCACGATCAGCGACTTGCCGTTCGAGACATTGGTCACCCGCGCATAGGACGGCATCGGCAGGGTCGGATGCGCCGCGGTTAGCGAGGTCATGTCGAACACTTCGCCATTGGCGGTCAGGCGGCCGTGGAAGTCATCGCCGTACCAGGACGCCATGCCCTCGGCGCGGTAGTTGACGTCCTCCTCGGGCACGTAGGTCCGGCCGGCCACGACATAGGGCTTGCCGACGCGGTAGGTGCCGCCGCCCTTCGGGACCGGGTCCCCGAACGCCACGACCCGGGGGCTCGAGGACACGCCATATTTCGGATCGACGCGGCTGGCGAATTTGTTGGAGGAGGCGCAATTGGCCAGCGCAACGCAGGCCGCGACCGCCGCAGCACCACGCGCGGCCCGCAAAACCGAATCTGACCGTCGGATCCCCATGCGCCCCAAATACCACTTTGCCGGAGGCGTACCCACCCCGCTTTGGCTACGGGGAGCGCTGTCCGGTCCTCTAATCCGAGGCGGCCCACCACCGCGTCGGAAGCGGTAACGATAACGCAACCCGAACACGGCGGAAATGGGGAGCCCACAGCGATCCCACCGGGATGGTAAACGAGACGTTCGCATTTTTCCGTTGTTCTACGGAGCGATGGCGCCAACCCTGTGCCACGGCTGGACATTCTGTTGCGCCGAATCCTCACTCCACCCCCATTGTCGCTGCCTTCACTGGAATTCTTTTGACTGTGCAAGGCCGCACGCGTTCTCTCGGCTGCAAGGGCGGGATTTGGAATTTAACGATGATCGAGACGGTTTCGGCACTGATGGGTCTGGTAAGCGCGGGGATCTTCCTGGCCCATGCGTTTGAAGGCTACCGCACGAGGGCCTAAGGGCACTCGCGCGAGCATCACCTCTTTCAAGACGGCGCGTTCGGACAATTTTGATCGATCCGACCGAGCATCGAAAACGAGAGCGGCAGGTGTCACATGCGCAACCATGACCTGGTATCTGACGGCTTCCTGGCATTGACCGCCGGCGGCTTGGTTCTGCTCTGTTCGAGCCTCGTGGCACTGGCGTTCGCCTGAGCCCCGCTTCGTTACCCTCCAGCACAGCTCCACCGCGGCGCAGTATGCGCCAATGTCCCGCTCCCAATCTGTTGATTGAATTCCCGCGTTCGGTGCCTCGACTCATTTCCAGAGGCCATCACCAACGAGGGTGACACAAATGCTTGCCGAGAAATTCTTCCTGGTCCTGGAATCCCTGATCCGCGGCGACCGCACCTATCCGGACGGAAGCCCCCGGGTCATCAGCACCTCCCCGCACGTGCCGGTCAGGCTGCCGGCGCAGAAATAGCCGGCGTCACGCGCCACTCAGCGCAGACCCAGCAGGGAGCGGCGATAGCGGCTGTCACGGGCCTCGTTCAGGCAGACGAAGCTGCCGTCGAACCCCTGGCCGTACCGCTTCTGACCCTTGCGGTAGTAGATGCCCTTCCTGAAGTCGAGCCAGACCACCTTGTCGTGCGGGCAATGACGCTGCGCCTGCGCCTCGTAGCGAAACGGCGTCAGCGGTGTCGCCGAGACCTCCGCGGAGCCCGCGCCAATCATGATCGCGCCGGCGAGCGCGATGCCGCCGGACCATCTGCGAAAGCCGCTCCTCGTCACTCCCCGCCTCCCGATCCACACCGTCGCGCGATGGCCGTTCGGCACGCTAGCACGAAATGGCGATCAGCCGATGGCGGGACGTGCGGCGCGTCTTCCGCCGGCCATGTTGTCGGGCTAGATGAAAGCGATCGTTTCGATTGCGAGGATGCAGCCTGAATGTCGGTTGAGCCTTCACCCCAATCCGGACCTCGTGCCGAACCGCGTTCGCCCTCGCCGCGCCTCGGCCTGCTGCCGATGATCATCTTCGGCTCGCGCTGGCTGCAACTGCCGCTTTATCTCGGACTGATCGTGGCGCAATGCGTCTACATCGCGCTGTTCCTGAAAGAGCTCTGGCACCTCTCCTGGCACGCCCTCGACCTCACCGAGCAGCAGATCATGATGAGTGTGCTGGCGCTGATCGACGTCGTGATGATCTCCAACCTGCTCGTGATGGTGATCGTCGGCGGCTACGAGACGTTCGTCTCGCGGCTCGACCTGCAGGGCCATCCCGACGAGCCGGAATGGCTCGGCCACGTCAATGCGAGCGTGCTCAAGATCAAGCTCGCCATGGCCATCATCGGCATCTCCTCGATCGCGCTGCTGCGCACCTTCATCGAGGCCGGCAATCTCGGCTCGAACCGCGCCGGCTTCACCGAGACCGGCGTGATGTGGCAGGTGCTGATCCACCTCACCTTCGTCGTTTCGGCGATCGGCATTGCCTATGTCGACAGGCTCGGTGACTCCGGCACGCGCAAGCAGGCCGAGTGAGGTTACCAAGGTCGGCCTTATTGCTTGTCCACTTCGAGCTGCGCCAGCGCCTGGTGCAGGCACTCCTGAAGCTTCAGCGCGACCTGCTCACGCGCGATGCCCTTGGCGGCGAGATCGCCTGACACCTTGTCTACGACATCGGCGATCGCCCGGCTCTCCAGATGGTCCGTCACCAGCGTGGTGGCGTAGCTTGCCGCGGCATCGCCGCTGAGCCCGAGCTGGCCTGCAGCCCAAAGCCCGAGCAGCTTGTTGGACCGGGCGGTGGCCTTGAACATGAATTCCTCGTCGTGGACGAACTTGGCCTCAAAGCCCTGCTCGCGCTTGTCGAACGTGGTCATGGTCAGCTCCATTTGCGCTTTTCGCTGATGGGTGTCGGACTGGCTGGGGGCGAACGTCTCCGTGCTTCACGTCAGTTCGGATCAGTTGAAGCTTCCGGCGGAAGCCAAACGCCGTCAAGCCTGCCGATGCGCCCCCGCGCCGGGCGCGTGCATCCCTGCACAAGCCCGGCGCCAGCCGGCTCGGCTAGGCCGAGATCGTTTACTGATCGTTAAGCAGACTCAGCGCCGCATGGCTTGGGGCATACCGAGAGCTGACGCATGAACAAAGAGCTGCGGGAGTTTCGACGGCTTGAACAGGTTTGCCTGGAGCAGGCCGCCCTCTCCACCATGGACCTCGCGAAAAGCGGGCTGCTCAAGGTCGCCGACGATTGCCGCATCGCAGCCGAAGCCATCGAGGCACAATCGCCCCGCGGCGCATTCACAGGGGCCGTCCAGGCGCTGAGGCTGGCTTGGAGCGTGACGCGGACGCCGAAACGGCACTAGCCGGCGGCATCGCCCGGACAGATCGCGTCAGAAGATTGCGGGCGGGGCCCGCGCAGGATCAGGCCTTCGCCGCCGCCGCCTCGCGCGCCAGCCGTTCGGCTTTCAGCCGCTCCTTGTTGGCGTAAAACGCCTTCTGCGCCTCTTCATGGTCGCGCATGGCCTTTTCGGCCTCGATCCGGCGTGCCGCATCGCGCGCCTGGCGCTGCTCGGGGGTCAGGGGTTTGCGTCGGAAGGAAAGGTCTTCAGTCATGCGGAGACAACGCAGACCCGGCGAAAGGGTTCCACTGGGCGGACCCGGCGGCTCTGCAAATTGGAACTCGACCGGTCCGCCCCGCCCGAACGCCGCCCAAACAAATATCGAAAAACAACCCCATGCACAGTAGCTATGCCGTTGTAGAATAAAGCTTTTTCTGGGCTCTCGAAGGCCCCTGGATATCAACCTCGGCGATGACGGGCAGGTGGTCCGAGAACGCCGTCGCCTCCGTGTCGGTCCAGACTTTCGCGATCCGGCTATCAGAGGTCGCATAAATCCGGTCGAGCCGCATCAGGGGCAAGCGCGATGGGAAGGTGCGCAGCCGCGTACGGTTTGGGCAGGCCTGCGCGAGCACGCGCCGCACCGACTTGACCCAAAACCAATCGTTGAAATCGCCGAGGACGATGGTCCTTTCGGGTTTCACCAGGCTCACCAGGGTTTGTGCCTGGGCATGCCGCTCGTGGATGCTCAGGCCGAGATGCGTGGCAACCACGCGCACATCACCGACCGGCGTCAGGAGGCCAGCGGCAATGGCCCTGCGCGGCTCGCGCTCCCGATACGACACGTCGACGATTTCGGGCACCCCGGAGAACGGAAAGCGGCTCAGGAGCATCTGACCGTAGTCGCCATCCGCGGTGACAATCGACTTGGCGTGAACGCGGTGATCGCCGACGACACTCGCCAGCTTCGCAAACGGATCGTCGGACCTCGATCGCGAATCCACCTCCTGAAGCGCGACGACATCAGGAGCCCATTTGCGAAGGATGGAGCAGACCCCCTCCAGATCGAACTTCGGATTGAGATTGAACGTGCCGTGCACATTCCACGTCATGAAACGCACCGGCGCCATCAGCGCCTCCCGGCGAGCCAGGTCGCGAGGAATTGCGCGCCTGCGCAGACGCCGAGCCAGCCCAGGAACGCCAGCACCAACAGCAACATGCTGCTCCAGGATGCATTGCGGGCCAAATCCGCGATCTGAGCCCCCAGCACGGCCATGGCAAGAATACCGGGCGTCATGCCAAGCAGGGTTCCGAGCAGGAAGTCGCGTAAAGGCAGCGTGCTCGCGCCAGCCACGACGTTCACGAGCGAGAACGGTGCGATGGGAATCATCCGGATGACGACGACAGCCAGGACGCCCTTGCCGACAACGCGGTCCTGGATCCGCGCGGCGCGTCGTCCGAGCAACTGCTGGAGCCGCTGCCGTCCGAGGGCCCGCCCGATCACGAAAAGGACGAAGGCGCTGAGCAAGACGCCGGCGATCGCCGTGGCGAAACCCAGCAATGGCCCAAGCGCGGCAGCCGTTGCTGCAATGAGCACGAGCACCGGAAACACCACCAGCCCGCCGACGACAAAAGCCGCGATTGCGAGGGGCGGCCCCCAGACCGATTGGGAGTAAGTCGACAGCAAATTCGAGACGCGGCCCGTGTCGGCCAAATCGCTCAAGGAAGTGTACGACCAGGCTATTGCCAAGCCAAAAAGCGCCACGGCGATCGATACGATCCCGATGACGGTCTTCGTGCTCCACATGCGCGATGCCGCCCGCTCGAGATGAAGGGGCCGCTCAGGGTCCGCCACCGGCTGAACCATCGTGGCCAGAGTGCTGGTCAGGACTGAGGCTTCCACTGCCCGCAGCGTCTTCGGGCCGTCGGCTTTCGACACCTCGTCCATAAGAACTAGAACACGATCGTCGTTTTGCCTGACGCTCTGTTCGTCGAGGCCACAAAAATGGGCTACCAGGCGACGCCGAACTGAAGCGACGAACTCCCGATGTTCGTCGGATGCAGCTTCAAAGATCAGATCACATTCGCTGTCGGCGCCCATCGACCGGTTGTTCAAATTGGCCGAGCCGATCCTCAAGATCCTGTCATCGACGATCATGAGCTTGCTGTGCACCATCACGGCCGCTTCCGTGTCTCCCTCTCGTGTGACCGGGTAGACGAAGCGGATGCGATCTGCCACGCCAGCCTCACTGAAGCAGTCGATGAACGCGCCACGGCCGTTCTGCATGGCCTGGGATTCCAGCCACGAGGAATGCAGTTTTGGAGCGACGACCAGAACCCGGAGCGACGGCACGCGCAGCATCTGCTCCGCCAACTCACGCGCGATCTTGATCGCGCTGGTGAACTGGTTCTCGATGTAGATGAAGCTCGTCGCGGACCGGATCGCTGCAATCAAGGAGCGTTCGACCTCCCTGATGGTCGAACCTGCAGGACAGACCACCTCGGTCCGGGCGATCCCAACCGGCATGAGCTCAGCCTCGACCGGCACATGCGACGGCCAGCGCATACTCTTTTGCGCACGCCGATCCAGCATCTGTTGGCCTGCCGCACGCCAGCGCTCCTCGGCGAGTTCGAACAGCGAGGCGGCAGCATCCCCGTCGACCACGCATTGAACATCGTGAAACGGCGGGTATGGCTTGCCCTGGGGGTCGCAGCGCAGTTCGTGATCGACGCGATGATCGCTCGTGTCCCAGCGCCTGATCGTCAGATCGAGCCCGCCGACGAACGCCAGTGAACCGTCGATAGAGACGATCTTCTGGTGCTGGGCCGAGCCGAACGGAAGCGTGGAATCCAGATGAAATCGGACGCGGCCGTCCGTGTCGGCGGTGAATTTGGCCGTGGAATTCCATTCCCGTTCGGAGGCGTAGAACGAGACGAAGTCCCAGACGAGAATGTTGATCCGCAGGTCCGGCCGGCGGTGAACGAGGGCGCGCAGAAATGGGCCGAGCTGTTCCGGCAAGCCGTCATCCGCCCGCCCCGACGATCCAACCAGCCTGGTCTCGCTATGGATATCCCACCCGACGATGTAGATGAGATCCTGCGCCGCGAGCAGCGCCTCGCGCAGGGCCGCGAAATAAGCGGCCGCATCGTTCAGAACCGCCACGCGCCGCGCCTTGCACCGCCGCCAGACGGTGTCGCCGGGTATCAGGGTGGATGAGCTCTGAAGCAGGTGGACCTCGCAATTTGCATTCGCGTCTAAACGCGCTGAATGCTCAAGGGGTTCCACGAATCCAGGAGGTCGAGGTTGCCAGGCACTGAGTCTGCGCTGTGCGCCGTCGCAATTTCGTGAGACCGCAACATCATTGAGACAGGTCAATACGTGCAGGCCGAAGCTCTGGGAACCTCAGGTCGGCAAGCAGATGGAGACGGCCATGTCACAGCAGAGCAGCATGCACTTCTACCTCAATTGGGCCAAGGAGCGGATCGACGAGATGGACGCCGCATTGGCCTCGTTCGAGGTCAAGGCAGGTCAGGCCAAGGCCGAGTCCAAGGTGAAGACGGATCAACTCCTGTCCGATCTGACGACGCGCCGTGACGCGTTTCAGGCGATGCTCAAGACCCAGGCGGAAGCAGGTGAAGCCGCCTGGACGGACGCCAAGGCCGATTTGGAAAAGCAATGGGCTGGATTCGAGGCCCAGGTGAAAACCTACTTCGAAGGCGCCGGCAAACAGTTGGAGCAGCAGCAGGCCACGTTCAAGGACGTTGCAGCAGCACAGGCCAAGGCCTGGCGCGAAGCGGCGGACAAATTCCGCGAGGCCGCGGGTAAAGTGACCGCAGCCCGCACCGTCGATGTCGATGCCGCGCTCAAGCAGATGAAATCCGATGCGTCCGAAGCCGAAGCGCGTCTGCAGAAGCTGAAGCAGGCCGGCAGCGAATCCTGGTCGGTCCTGAGCGAGGCGCTCGCCGAGTCCCGGAAGGCGTTCGATCAAGCGAACCAGGCCGCCTGGAACGCGCTGAAGGGTGGCGGTCCGAAGAGCTGAGGTTTTCGGTTTGCCAAGGCGGCCCACTCGAAAAGACGGGCGTAGGGCACGTGTGGCACAGCGTAGCTCACGCGCCCTGATGCGCTCAGCTTCCTTTGGCAGTGGCCCCTGACCGCGCTCTACCAAGGCCGGAATGAATGGCTAGCGACGCTCCGGCGTCGCCACCGGCTTCATAGGCCGTCATCGACACCATCCGTCCGGTGCTGCGCTGGGTCCGGAGCTTGAGGTCGAGCTTGTCGAATTCTGCATCGACCACCGAGGTCTTGAGGACCACCAGCCCGCGGCCGGTGCCTTCGTTGACCTGATCGCGACTGGCCTTGATTGCCACCAGCCTGTCCGCGATCGACGCCACCATCCCGAGCGCGAAGGAGGCATTGGCCAGATGCCGCTCTTGGTGCCGGAACCGGGCGTAGTCGACCGAGGTCTTGAAGCGGCCAAGTTCGGCGCGCACGGCGCCGTCGATCAGTTCGGCCAGGTAATGCGCGACCTCGACATCGGCGCCGAGACCGAAGAACACATAGATGTTCTCGCCGGCCGGGTTCTTCTCGCGCCAGACCCGGCAATCGCAGAAATGAGCGATCGCGCCGATGCAGTCGTCGAGCGGAATTCGCTTCTTGCGATGGGTCCCAAAGACCCTCCGTTCGCACGGCGAGGCGCGCAGCTCGACGTCGGAGAGCGACAAATCGTGGCGATCCAGCAGTTCGGCAACCTTGGCGGCGGCAGACAGCGCCTCGTCCTCGGTACAGCCATTGGCGATGGTCTTGGCGCGCAACGCCTGAATGCGAAGCTTGAGCTTGCCGAGCCCGTCCGGATTTAACGCCTGGTCCACCGATCACCTGCTCGGGAAAGCCCGACCGAGAGACCCCGTTCGGATCGACTGGCGGAAGGGGTGGGATTCGAACCCACGGTACCCTTGCGGGCACGCCGGTTTTCAAGACCGGTGCCTTAAACCACTCGGCCACCCTTCCCTCGTACCAATGCCAGGGAGTTAGCTTAGCTTCGGACTGAGCGCAACGCGAACTTGGACCCAATTTGGACCGATCGGTACGATGCCGGCGGTCTCATACCGATTGCCGATTCGCGTCCACAGATGCGGGCACCCGGGCAAAACCGCGGCATGGGGCCTATTTCGGCAGGCATTCGACGTTGTAGGCGATGATGATCTGAGCTGGATCCGCTTTACCCAGGCTCTTGAGATCCTCCAAGCCGCTTCGGAGCTTGGCACCCGCCTCGCTCAAGCTTCCTTCAAGCGTGGCTTTGGCCTTCCGGCACCGCTCTTCGTTGGAAAACTCCTGGAAGACAACCGTCGGAAGGAGTCGCCATTCCGCCTTGTCCTTCGTCGCGGCAGGACTGATCGAGTAGGAAAAGACGTACATCAGCACCCACATCGCTTTACTCCAGCCTTGGCCGGCTCGATCCGTGCGAACTTAGATGGTCACGCCTGGACACACCTACGCTTTACTTGGAGGGCGCGCGATCAAGCCGCGATCGCTGCGCCCTCATGCGCTTGATCTCTCGACGCAGGTCTTCACTCTTTTCGTCACGCTGCTCTCCGCTCGATTTGATCTGATCATCTTGACGCAATTTTTCGAGAGCTTTCTCGACCGAGAGCTTGTTCGTTCCGGCCATAACCGACCTCACTTGCGCTTCTGCGTTCATCAATAGGGATAGTAGGGATTACCCTGCGGGCAGGTCCAGTTGCCATAAGTGTCGTAATAGCAGCCCTGATTATAGGAGCCGCTTCCGTAGTAGGCGCCTGCCGCAAGAGCTCCGGCTGCCGCACCGCGCACGCATGCTCTCGGCGGACACATTGATTTCGACCATGATGTCGCTCCTTTCAGACGGTTTCGCTCATGCGGGAAGTCCTCCGAACCAGGCACCGAAATAGCCGGCATAGAGTGCCGGCCGTTCGAGATTCATCGAGTGGCCGATGCCGGGCACGATGACGAGGCGGCAATCCGGCATCGCCTCAGCCATCACACGCAGGTCGGCCGGAAGAATCCAGCCGTCCCATTCGCCCCACAGCACCAGATGCGGATGCCGTAGCTGCGGCATCCGGCGCTCCAGCTCGCGGCTTTCCTTCTCCTGCGTCAGATTGACAGCAGTGCCGATCCAGATTCCTTCGGAGACGCCAAAGGTCTGGTCGATGATGCGATCGAACAGGGCCTGGATCTCAGGCAGTCCTTCGCGAAAACGCGGAATCGCGTTCGGCGCCATGCTCTCGGGCACGAACAACGAGGACGCCGCCGTTGCCATGATCGTTCGCGTCAATTCCTTGTTCGCCATCATCGCGCGGAAAAGGCCGATCTGATCGGCATTGAAAGCCATGCCGAGCGGCGTCACCGGATCGAGCGAGAACACACGGCCGAAGCGTTGCGGCTGCATCAAGAGCATGCGCGCGGCGATGATGCCGCCGGTCGAATGCGTCGCAAGATGGCAATAGCTGATCTCGAGCGTATCGAGGGCGGCCAGCATGTCCTCGGCATGTTGCTGCATGGAATAGTTTGTGTAGTTCGCGGTCGGCTTCGGCCGATCGCTGTCGCCGCAACCACGCCAGTCGATGGCGACGACGCGCAGGCCCGTCGGAAACAGTGGCGCGGCAAGCTCGATCCAATCCTTGCTGGCGAGATTGCCGTGGATGAAGACGACCGTGACGTCGCCCCGCCCCCACTCCCGCCAGCCGAGTTGGACCTCACCTGCCTGCACCCTTGCCATGTGCGGCCCTATTTGTTCAGGCCGGCCGTAGGCGCGGCTCCCGGAGGAGTCGGCGCCACCGGCAGGGCAGATACCACGGCCCCCTTTATCATGCGATCAATGCTCGACGGCGAAGAGGTGTCGACACTACCCTTGGTTACGAAATCCACGACGTCCACCGAAAACTCCACCGGATTATCGGTGTGAATAAAGTGCCCTGTTTCCGGGTAGATCTTGAGGATTGGTCGGTTGCCGGCATTGGTCATCCGCGTCATGAACGGCGAGATCACATCGCGACCGAGATCGGTCAGCCCGTTGAAGGCGGGCGTCGGGATGAACGGCTCCTTGTCGCCGAAGGCCAGGAAGATTGGCGCCTTGATCTGCGTGAGCCGCTCGTAGAGGTTCTTCGGGTCGTCCTGCTGGAGCTCAGCCCCGATGGTATAGATGTCGAAAATGAAGACGTTGCACCATTGATCGAGCTCCTTCGGGTTGCCCCTGATGAGGCCGACGCGCTGATCGGTGTGGAAGCGGGCATATTCACTGTCACTGTAGAAATACCCGCTCTTCGCCGCCGACACTGCGCCGGTGTTTGGGTCACGCTTCTTGAAATAGAAGAAATCGCGGACACCCTGCTCGTCGCGCGCCTTCTCAGCGGCGAGAATGCCAGTCTGATCCCAGATTGACTTCCACTTGTCGAAATCGCGGCCGAGATCCGGGTCGAACAGTTTTGCCTTCTTGTCCTTGGCGATCGTGATGTCGCGCGGATATTCCTCGAGGCCCGATGGCGCTTCGAGCGCCAGCGCCTGCACGGCGTCGGGCCAGGTCAGGGCATAGCCCATCACGAACTGACCGCCGAGCGAGTGGCCAAGATACACCGCCTTCTTCACGCCGAGCTGATTGACCACGAGGTCGTAGATCACCTCGCGCATGTCTTGCATGGTGCGCGCCGGGCTCTTGTCGAGATTGCCGGGCCCGGACATCCCATAATGCGGCAGGTCGGGCACGATCACGCGCACTCCGCTCCGCAGCGCATATTGCATGATGTTGCCGTAGTGGCCGCCGAAGGCGCCCTTGCCGTGGATGATGACCAGCACCTTCGGGTCTCTGTCGGTGCCGTTGTATTCATCCATGTAGCCGATCTGCCAGGATTTGCCGCTCTTGTCCTTGGCGTTGGAGAATTTGACCGGATAGGGATATGTCACAAAGTCCTTCCAGAAGGATTTTTCCGGATCGATCTTCTCGGAAACACCGGGCACGCGATAGTTCTTGTCGGCGAATTTCTGCGCGCGATCGAGGCTTGCAACGTCGTCCATGAAAGCGACGAATTTCGGATCGTTCTTGCGCTGGTTGATGATCGGGAACACGCCGTAATGCGCGACCGGGCTTTCCTGCGCGATCAGGTCCGCGCCGGGCACGCGATCGACCGCCTGCTGCGCCAGCTTGAAGTTGAGCCAGAGATCGTTGGTGATGTGCATCACCAGCGTTCGCGCCTGGATGCGGCCGAGATAGGGATTAACGTTGTGGGTCTCGCCGACCCGGTTGCGCCAGACGAGATCGACCGCGTCATAGAGCTTGGCGCGATTGATGACGTTCAAACCGGCCTTCTCGTTCGGCGGATCCCAGTAGAAAATTTCGGGCTGCACGGCGCCCCAGTTCTGGGTTGTGCGGAATGCGAAGTCATAACCCGTCATGCCAAGGATCGACCAGCCGAACGCGACACCCGGCACCGGATGCTTTTCCTTCGGCAGCTTGTAATAGTCGCCCTTGGTCTCTTGCCAGACCGGATCGCCCTGGATCGCGGCCGTCATCATCTGGAACGTCCAATTGCCGACGGGATCCTCTCCATCCGACTGCGTGGTGCCGCCGATCGGCATCAAGGCGCTGACATATTCGGGGTGCATGACGCCCCAGACATAGGTCTGCGTACCGCCCATGGACACGCCCGTGACCAATGCAACGCGCGCGACCTTCAGTTCATCGCGCAGCAGACGATAGTTCGCCTGCACCATGTCGTAGTAGCTGTATTGCGGAAACTTGATGCCGAGCCCATCGGACGGCTTGCTTGCACCCCAGGTGCCGAGCGGATCGACCATGATGACATAATAGCGGTCTGTATCGATCGGCCGTCCCGAACCGATGATCGGGACGCCCCCCGACAAGGCAGCGCCCTTGACCCACTGCTCGTACATGTCGGTGGAGTCACCGGAATAATAGGAGTTGATCACGACGGCATTGGTAATCTCGCCTGCGGCGTTGCGCCGCGCGTTACCGATGGCGATGTAGGCTGTTCTCAACTTGCCAGCGCCGAGGGACTCGAGCGTGACACCCCCCTCGCCGCCATTCTCCCACTTGGAGGGATTGGAGAGGTCGTACTTGCCGCCAAGGCGGAAGTTGGCGATCTCGTAGGTCTTCTTCAGCCCGTCATGCTGCACCTGCGACGAGCGGCGCGTGAAGGGTTGTGCAACTGCCAGAGCGGTGCCGACCAGCAGTACAATCAGGCTGACGGAGCAACGTTTCACGAAACCGGTCGTGGACATGACGGATTCCTCCCTGGACAGTTCTTGAAACGCTAGGAAGGTCGCAACGGGAATCTTTGATCTAGCTCAACGGAATCCGCTCGCGACAGTTGAGCATCGTAGCCAGCGATGTCGGTAGTCTTATGCGATGCCCTTTCTCAATCACGGCTCGTATCGAATACGCTATGAGCTCGATGGGCTGGCGAGAGCGCCGGCCTATGTTTTCGTCAACGGACTGACACAATATTCCGAGCTATGGGGCGCCTATCGCGAGGCGCTGCTGACACGAGGCTTTCGCGTGGCAACCTTCGATCTCCTCGGTCAAGGGGTCTCCGACAAGCCGACGCTCTTTATCAGTCAGGACGACCAGGTTGCCGCGCTGAGGCTTCTGATTGAAGCGCTTGGCGAGGGGCCGGTCTTCCTGAGCGGCATCAGCTTCGGCGGCCTGATCGCGCTCCGCTATGCGATCGAGCATGGGCAGCGGCTGTCCGGACTGGTGCCGATGAGCTGCTTCGCCGAGCTGACGCCGCAGCTTTTGCTTCTCGGCAACGCCCTCCGGACTGGCCTGATCCTGGGAGGAACAGGCTATCTCCAGGATCTACTGCTGCCTATGAACCTCTCCGACCAGTGGTTGAAGCCATTGTTGGACAAGCTCGACAGCGTCAAGCGCCAGGGCTGGCTGGTGAACGATGTCTATGCGCTTCAAAATCTGATGGAGTCCTTTCTCGACTTCCAACCGCTAACGCCCCACCTGTCAGCGATCTCGGCTCCGACCATGATCCTCAATGGTGAGTTCGATTTTCTGACCCCGCGTCATCTGCACGAGACCCTGCGTGTTGAGATTCCGAACAGCTCGCTAGTGATCATTCCCAAGGCTTATCACGCTTTCACACTGGAAAAAGGCGCGCTGACGGCCGATCTTCTCGCGCGCTTTGCCGACGATGTGCTGGCCGGCCGCTGGCAAGGCAATCAAGCTGTATGGATAGCGCCCGAGGAGCCCGGCGGCGAGCTGACGCCGTTCCCTGACGGTTACGATCACCTGCGCGCTATCCCGGTCAAGCGAGCGCTGGCATGAGCGGATTCCTGGGTCCGCTCGAGCTGGACGGCCGCGTTCCACCGGGCCAGCAGACGCGGATCGCAGCATTCTTAATCTCGGCGCATGGCGCTCTCGCTCGGCAATTCGCCTTCACGCTGCCTGTAAGGCTCGACGCGGCGTGGCAGACCGAATTGAATGCGCAGTTCTATCGCGAGACCGAGATCGTCTCGCTGCTGATGCGCACAACTTCCTGGACCCCGGATTTTACTTTGGGATGCATGGTTGCGTCCTGGGAGACCGCCTGGCTGCCCGCCCCGATCGACGGAATCCCGGACCCTCGTCTCGCCCAGGCGGTTCACCTTGCAACGCTTGCCCATGCCGTGCATGCGGGCATCCGACCGGCCGCGCTGCTCCCGATCGAGGCCAATGCGCAGGATCCCTTTGTCTCGGCGCTGCGACGGATCGAGTTCGAGAGCAGCCGGCTGCTGCAATCCCAGATTCTGTTCCTCAAGGGCACGGACCTTGCGCCGCATCGGGATGCGGTGAGTGCTGCCCTCGAACAACGTCATGCCGCCGTTCGCAAGCTCTGGCGCGAGGTACTAGGGAGCATCGGTATCGACGCAGCAGGATCGGAATGAGCGGAAGCCTTGACGCAGATCAAAGGACGAGAGGCGCCGGGCGCCAACATCCGCCTACTGCCGCCCTCTGCCATCGTTGGCCGATCCCGGAGTTCAATGATGAAGGCCATTTCCATCGAAGAAGCCGTCGCAATGATTCCGGCGGGCGCCAGCGTTATGGTGGGTGGCTTCATGGGAGTCGGGACGCCGGAGCGCCTGCTCGACGAAGTCGTGCGCCAGAATAAGACCGGCCTGACCTTGATCTCGAACGACGCGGCGACGCCCGGCAAGGGTGTCGGCAAGTTGTTCGATCAGGCATTGGTGTCGAAGCTGACCGCAACACATATCGGCCTCAATCCAAAAGCGCAGCAGCAGATGTTGGCGAGCCAGATTGCGGTCGATCTCGTCCCGCAAGGGACCTTCGTCGAGCGCATCCGCGCCGGCGGATGCGGTCTCGGCGGTGTGCTGACGCCCACGGGCGTCGGGACGCTGGTCGCCGAAGGCAAGCGTCAGATCGAGGTCGACGGCAAGCCATTCCTGCTGGAAACGGCGCTGCGCGCCCAGTTCGCCCTCGTCCACGCCTTCCTCGCCGATTATCTCGGCAACCTCGCCTACGCGCTCACCTCGCGCAATTTCAACCCGGTCATGGCGATGGCGGCCGACACCGTCATCGTGACGGCCGAGCATATCGTGCCCGTTGGCGTGATTGCGCCCGATCACGTCGTCACCCCCGCGCCGCTCGTCGACTATCTCATCACCAACGGGTGACATCATGGATCCCCAGATCATCATCGCCCGGCGAGTCGCCAAGGAGCTGAAGACGGGCAATCTTGTCAATCTCGGCATCGGCATTCCGACCCTGGTCGCAAACTACGTGCCATCAGATCTGAAGGTATTCTTCCAGTCGGAGAATGGGCTGATTGGCACAGGGCCGATTCCTGAGCAAGGCATGGCTCATCCGACGCTCACCGACGCCGGTGGGCGTCCCATCAGTGCGTTGCCGGGTGCCTCAACCTTCGACAGTGCGATGTCCTTCGGACTGATCCGCGGCGGTCATGTCGATGTCACGGTGCTCGGCGGGCTTCAGGTCGACGCGCATGGCCATCTCGCCAACTGGATGATCCCCCGCAAGATGGTGCCGGGCATGGGCGGCGCCATGGATCTCGTCAGCGGTGCCAAGCGCGTCATCGTCGCCATGCAGCACGCGGCCAAGGGTAAGTCGAAGATCGTGGCAAAATGCTCGCTGCCGTTGACCTCGGCGCGGCCCGTCCACCTTGTCGTGACCGACATGGCCGTGATCGGCTTCCCTGGTGGCAGGGCGACCCTCTTGGAAACGGCGCCCGGCATCAGTGTCGGAGAGGTCATGGCCGTCACCGAGGCCGAACTGGCCATTCCTGACAGCGTCCTGGAAATGAGACTTTGAGCAGAGCGATCATGCGCATATTCAGCGACTTCGACGAGATCAAATCCGTTATCGGCACCGAGATCGGCGCCAGCGACTGGATCGAGATCACCCAGCCACGCATCAATCAGTTCGCCGAGGCGACCTGCGACGAACAATGGATCCATGTGGATCAGGAACGTGCCAGCAAGGAGATGCCGGGCGGCAAAACCATCGCCCATGGCCTGCTGTCACTTGCCCTGGCGCCGCTGTTCATCCGCTCTGTCATCGGCCTGAAGGGCCTTCGCAACACGCTGAACTACGGCGCTGACCGGATCAGGTACCTCGCCCCCGTGCCGGCGGGCTCAAGACTGCGCGGCCGCGTCACGGTCGCCGAAGCCGAGGACGTGCCGCCGGACGGACTGCGCGTGAACTATCATCTCGTGATCGAGATCGAGGGCGGCAAGAAGCCCGCCTGCGTCGCCGAGCTGATCGCCCTGCACTATCGCTGAGAACGACATGTATGACCAGCAAGACACGTCCATCGTCTTCAGAAGGCCGTCGCGTCGACATCAACGACGCGCCCGTGCAGAGCCTCCTTGGGCGAAAAGGCGATGGAATGAACCAAGAAATCGAGCTGTCCCCACTACGACTCGATGCGCTCGAACACGGCTTCATCGGGAGCTTCAGATTTTCAATAGCCATGTTCGACCTTGTCGTCGTGCAAGGCATTCAAGCGGCGCCGCCATCGCTGAGACGTTTAAGTCAACGGTCAGCGACAAGCTGCGCAGGCGGCACGGCCCGGTCGATGCGGATCCAGGCCGCTGCGAGTTCCCAGGCGACCGAGAGAATGATCGGTCCGATGAACAGACCGATGATCCCATGCGCGAGCGTGCCACCGATCACTCCGATCAGGATGACGAGCGCCGGCGTGGAGAGGCCCCGTCCCATGACCAGCGGCTTCAGGATGTTGTCGAGGAGACCGACGATGACGAGAAATACGGTCAGGAGCAGCGCCGTGGTGACGTCCTTGTCCATCCAGATCCAGATGACGACCGGAATGAGGACGATCCCCGCACCGAGCTGCACGATCGACAGCAGCAGAACAATGACGGCGAGCAGCCCCGCGCTCGGGATGAGCGCCAGCTTGAATCCGATGCCGGCGAGCAGCGCCTGAATAATGGCGACGCCGATGACGCCTTGCGACACCGCCCGGATGGTCCCAGCCGCCAGCTCGAGGAAATGTTCGCTCTGTTCCGGCACGATGCGGAACAGGAAACCGCGGATTGCGCTGACGAGCTGCGGACCATATGGAAAGAGAAATCCGGCGACCAGCACCGACATCAGGAACTGCAGGGTGCCAAGGCCGGCGCTGCCTGCGAATGACAGCATCATGCCGGCAATCGGCTTCAGATATGGCGCAACCTCGCGCACGGCCGCGCGGATGTTGGTGTAGGCCTGATTCCAGAGATCGTAGAGCTGCGGCCCGACCAGCGGCCAGTCCTTGATCCGCTCCGGCGCCGCCTGCAGCACGAGATCGCCGCTGCCGAGTTGCCCTGCGAGTTCTCTGACGCCGTCAACCGCACTGAGGCCGAGCCAGGCCGCCGGACCGATGACGATGCCGAGCATGGTGAAGGCGAGGAGCACCGCCGCTGTCCGCGGGCGGCCGCCCAAACATTTCGCGAGCCAATTGAAGACCGGATAGAACGCCACGGCAAGTACCGCGCTCCAGGTCAGGATCGGCACGAAGGGACGGATGATCAGGAGCGTCCACAGGATCAGCAGTGCAAGCAAGCCGAGCCGGATCACGAGCTGAACGACGTCGCTGGTGGAAAAAAGTTGGCGAAGTGTCTTCAAGGTCTGAGGCCCGCGCCCGGCTGATTGGCTCCATGCGGAAAGCCTAGCGGCCGGACCGGGACTGCAGGCTTGATCCAAATCAACCGGCAAAGGACTGAAGGCGGCCTGATGGGACGGGTGCCGTGGTCACGTAGCGGCTCAATAATTGCGACGCGAACGCATGTCGAATGCAGCAAATTACGCGCGAAACGAACAGCTCCGCGACGGTACGGCCGTGGAGATCCGTGCTCTCCGGCCAGATGACGAGGCCGCCATGCTGGCCGCGCTTGGCGAGGTGGGCACACAGTCCCTCCAGCGCCGCTTCTTCATGCTAAAACGTCATTTCTCCGAGAAGGAGCGCGCCTTTTTCGTCGAGGTCGACTTCAAGGACCATGTTGCGCTGGTCGCGTGCGTGGCGAATGCAGGTCGGAGCACCATCGTGGGCGGCGCGCGATATGTCGCAGCCGGGCCCGGCTGCGCCGAGACGGCCTTCATGGTGATCGACGCCTGGCAAGGACGCGGCATCGGCGGACTGCTGCTGCGCCACCTGATCAGCCTTGCCCGCGAAGCCAGGCTGAAGGAACTGACCGCGGAGGTGCTGCCGGACAACGCTGCGATGCTCAGGGTGCTCGGCAGATTTGGGTTCGAACGCGCAGAACGCCGCGAACCTCACACAGTCCATATGGTATTGACGCTGACCTGATAGAATCTCTCGGACGACGCCTAAAGCTCCGCGCAAAGCACTGCCGCCCTCTGGTACATGTAGCTCGGCAACAAGGGCTTACCGGTTCAAAGATCCGCTCCCTTTACACCGCGCAAAAGAAAACGCGGCGCCCGGTGAGGAGCGCCGCGCGAATGTTCTTCGTGACTGCCTCTCGCTCAGTACCCGCAGGACGCGCATCCCATCTGCACCGGGGCGTAATAGGAATACCCTGGCGAGACCATCTGGACGCGTTGGCGCGTGGCGTATTGCGGGGGGATGCGCTCGTACTGGACGCTCGGCGGCGCAACCATCACGGTCTGCGGCACCATCACAGTGCGGTACTGCGCGGGCGTGCGATGCGCGACGACGGAGCCCGGGGCGACCATCACGGTCTCGTCGACGGTGCGGTACTGCGGCGCGACGTATTGCTGCTGATAGCAGGTCTGGCACGGCGGCGGTGCGTAGCAATTGTAGCAGCCGGCGGAGGCTGCGCCCGTCATGGAAATCGCGGCGACGGCGGTGGAGAAAACAACAGCGAGAGTACGCGACATTGCGGTGGTGCCCCAATTGCCCAAAATGGATTTGCGAAGGTCGCGGGAGTATACGCCGCAAAACCCTGCTCTGCCGAACTTCGTCGGGGCATCCTTAATGCGAACGGCCGATCGCAGCCGACCGGTAAGAACTCATTGACCACGCGCATTAACGCGAAAGCGCTCATCCGCCTCCGTCAAGGTCGAGCTTTCAGTGCCTCGACGCTCTTTCCAGAAACTCCAGCAGCGAGGGATCAGTTTCTTCGAATTCGACAAAGCGGCGGCGCAGCTCGTCCGCTATTTCTGCGGTTGCATCTCGTGACCATCCTTCCGCGGTGTTGAAGGCCACGACACGTGCCGGATGGAGATATTGCCCCTCGACGAGATGTCTGAGCAGGGTCGCCCGATTGGCATCCTCCTCGGCAGTTTCGCACCAGGCGCGGCCGAGCCGCCGGCCAAAATCATCGAGCACGAGGTAGACGTCCCGGTCTGTCGTCATGGGCGGCACGAGCGATGGAGATTGACTCATGGCTTACTCCGCTACTGGCATCCGCACCGTCGCGGAGGATACGGCGACCGCCCGGCCGGATTCGGAAAAATGGATTTCGGGTTATTTTTCTTAGGATTGCACGATTAAATAAAAAAACAAACAAAATTAATAAAAATTAAATAGCAAAACGCGGACAAATACACTAAATTCACAGGGCCTGGCGGGCGAGCCCGCACGTCGGGTGCCCACTTCGCAAAGCGGCTCTCGCCTCCACCCCCAATAGCCCACACCCCAGGAGGCGGGGGCCGTTCCTTTGCGACCCCCCGTCCCGGCTTCATTTGTGTGTCCTGCAAAACCCATCTGCGCGCTCGCGGGGGACCGCGAGCGCTTCGGAGGAATCGACTCCCGTCTGTGGCGGGTCGAGGCGTTATTTCGGACGACGCTTGACCTCGCGCACGGCACCGCGCGCGGCGCTGGTGGTGAGCGCGGCGTAGGCCTGCAGCGCGGTCGAGACGTTGCGCTTGCGCGCAGCCGGCTGCCAGGCGGCATCACCCTTCGCCTCTTCCGCGGCGCGGCGCTTGGCGAGCTCCTCGTCGGAGACCTCCAGGCTGATGCTGCGGTTCGGGATGTCGATCGCGATGCGGTCGCCGGTGCGCACCAGGCCGATGTTGCCGCCTTCGGCGGCTTCCGGCGACAGATGGCCGATCGACAGGCCCGAAGAGCCGCCGGAGAAGCGGCCGTCGGTGACGAGCGCGCAGGCTTTGCCGAGGCCCATCGATTTCAGGTAGCTCGTGGGATAGAGCATCTCCTGCATGCCGGGGCCGCCGCGCGGGCCTTCGTAGATGATGACCACGATCTCACCGGCGACGACCTTGCCGCCCAGGATGCCCTCGACGGCGGCGTCCTGGCTTTCGAACACGCGCGCGGGGCCAGAGAATTTCAGGATCGAGGCGTCGACGCCGGCGGTCTTCACGATGCAGCCGTCCTGCGCGAGGTTGCCGTAGAGCACGGCGAGACCGCCGTCCTTGCTGAAGGCGTGCTCGAGATCACGCACCACGCCTTTCTCGCGATCGGCGTCGAGCTCGTCGTAGCGGCGCTCCTGGCTGAAGGCGACCTGGGTCGGGATGCCGCCGGGCGAAGCACGGAAGAAGGTGCGGACCGCCTCGCTCTTGGAGCGCTTGATGTCCCAGCGCTCAAGCGCGTCGTTCATGGTCGGCGCATGCACGGTCGAGACCGAGGTGTCGATCAGGCCGGCGCGGTCGAGCTCGCCCAGAATGCCCATGATGCCGCCGGCACGATGCACGTCCTCGACATGCACGTCGGCGACCGACGGGGCGACCTTGCACAGCACGGGCACGCGGCGAGAAAGCCGGTCGATGTCCTTCATGGTGAACTCCACCTGCCCTTCATGGGCGGCGGCGAGCAGATGCAGCACGGTGTTGGTCGAGCCACCCATGGCGATGTCGAGCGTCATCGCGTTCTCGAACGCCTTGAAGTTGGCGACGTTGCGCGGCAGCACGGATGCGTCGTCCTGCTCGTAATAGCGGCGCACGAGATCGACGATGGTGTGGCCGGCCTCGACGAACAGGCGCTTGCGGTCGGCATGGGTTGCCACCACCGTGCCGTTGCCGGGCAGCGCGAGGCCCAGCGCCTCGGTCAGGCAGTTCATGGAGTTGGCGGTGAACATGCCCGAGCAGGAGCCGCAGGTCGGGCACGCCGAACGCTCGATCACCTTGACGTCGTCGTCGCTGACCTTGGAATCGGCTGCAGCCACCATGGCGTCGATGAGGTCGACGGCCTTGGTCTTGCCTTGCAGCTTGACCTTGCCGGCCTCCATCGGCCCGCCCGAGACGAACACGACGGGGATGTTGAGCCGCAGCGCGGCCATCAGCATGCCGGGGGTGATCTTGTCGCAATTGGAGATGCAGACCAGGCCGTCGGCGCAGTGCGCGTTGGCCATGTACTCGACGCTGTCGGCGATCAGCTCGCGCGACGGCAGGCTGTAGAGCATGCCGTCATGGCCCATCGCGATGCCGTCGTCGACCGCGATGGTGTTGAATTCCTTGGCGACGCCACCGGCCTGCTCGATCTCGCGGGCGACGAGCTGGCCGAGGTCCTTGAGATGGACGTGGCCGGGCACGAATTGGGTGAAGGAATTGACGACCGCGATGATCGGCTTGCCGAAATCGGCGTCCTTCATGCCGGTCGCGCGCCAGAGGCCGCGGGCACCCGCCATGTTGCGGCCGTGGGTGGTGGTGCGGGAGCGATAGGCTGGCATGGCGGTCCGTCCTCGGTTTGACCGGCCGGGCGGGAAAATCTGGTGCCGCCTCAGGCCTTTGTGGCCGGATAGCGCACGCGGGGAACGCGCGCAACGGGAACTTGGGGCGGACAGGGCTCCCCTGCTCCCGGCGCGGGCTCTGTTGGCGGGTAGCCCGGATGGAGCGCGCAGCGCAATCCGGGGGCTACGGGGCGGCCCCTATTGCAGGGTCGGATCGAGCCGGTCGCGCAGCCAGTCCCCGATCACCGAAACCGCCAGCGTGGTGACCACGATCGTGGTCGCCGGCGCCAGCATGATCCAGGGCGCCCGGGTCAGATATTCGCGGCCGTAACCGACCATGTTGCCGAGGCTGGTCATCGGCGGCTGCACGCCAAGGCCAAGGAAGGATAGGCCCGACTCCATCAGGATCACCTCGGGGAAGACCAGCGTGGTCGAGACGATCAGGGTCGAGGCGATGTTGGGCAGGATGTGCCGAAGGTAAATCCGGGGCGGCGTCGCGCCTAACTGGCGGACGGCCGCCGCGTAGCCCTGCGCATTGGCGGAGATGGCAAGGCCCCGCGCGATGCGGGCATAGCGCTCCCAGCCGAACAGTCCCATCAGGCCAATCAGCAGCGGCAGCGAATTGCCGAAAAAGGCGAGCACCGCGAGCGCCATGATCAGGAAGGGCATGCTGGCCTGGAAGTCGGTCAGCATCAACACGAGCTGCTCGACCACCCCTCGGAAATGCGCGGCGAGGAAGCCGAGCGTGGTGCCGACCATCGCCGAGATGGCGGTGGCGCCGAAGGCAATCAGCAGCGAGATCCGGATGGAGACGAGCAGCCGCGACAGCACGTCCCGGCCGAGCTCGTCCGTGCCGAGCCAATGCGCGGCATTGCCGGGCGCGGCCAAGCGGTTGCGCAAATCGAGCTGAGTGTAGCCGTAGGGCGCGATCTTCTCGGCGAAGGCTGCAATGACCAGCATCGCGACAATCCAGGCAACCGCGAGCGCGACCGAGATTGGGATCGCCGGCAGGCGGATGCGACGGCGGACGGTGGTGTCCTTCAGCGTCGCGTCGGTCATGCGTGGGCTCCTTTGGCGCGCAACCGCGGATCAAGGAAGCCGTAGAGGAAGTCGACGATCAAATTGGACGTGACCATGGTCATCGCCACAAGAAGCAGGATGCACTGCACGACGGCGAGGTCGCGATTGGCAACCGCAACAACGAGAAGCCTCCCTACTCCCGGCCAGGCAAATACACTCTCGACCACCACCGCGCCCGCGATCAGCGTGCCCACCATGAAGCCCAGAATGGTGACGGTCGGAATCGCCGCGTTCGGCAGCGCATGCGACGTCACCACCCTGCGCCACGGCACGCCCTTGGCCGACGCGGTGCGGATATAGGGTTGGCCCAGCACCTCCAGCATCGCGCTGCGGGTGAAGCGCGCCAGAACGGCGGCACCGCCGAGGCTGAGCGTCGCGATGGGCAGGATCGCGTGGCGCCAACTGTCCTGCCCGCCCGAGGGCAGCCAGCCGAGCTGCACGGCGAACACGAGCACCAGCAGCAGCGCCAGCACGAAGCTCGGCACTGTGAAGCCGGCCACCGCCGTCATCATCACGGCGCGGTCGATCGCGGAGCCCCGATGCAGCGCGGCGTAGATGCCGGCGGGAATGCCGAGCGCGACCTTGAAGGCGAAGGCCGGCAAGGTCAGCGCCAGCGTCGCCGGAATCCGCTCCAGCACCAGCTCGATCGCGGGTCGGCCGTCACGCATGGAGCGGCCGAGCTCGCCCTTGGCGATGGCACCGAAGTAATCGAGATACTGAAACCAGATGGGATCATCGAGGCCCCAGGCCTTGCGGAACGCCGCGAGCACCTCGGGCGGCGCTTCCGGTCCCAAAATCATCAGCGCGGGATCGCCGGAGAGACGCAGCACCACGAAGGCGAAGGTGACGACGAGCACGATCGTCAGCGCCGCGCGTCCAATGCGAATGGCGAAATAGCGTCCCATCACGCGGCGTCCCGAGTCTCGGCGCCGGTGACGAGATGGCAGGCGACCTGCCTGTTGCCGCCGACGGCCGCAAGTGCCGGCACCTCGCGCGCGCAGCGTGCGATCGCGCGCGGGCAGCGCGGATGGAAGGCGCAGCCTTGCGGTCGCGCGGCCGGGTTTGGCGGATCGCCCGCGAGCACGATGCGGCCGGCGCTGCGGCGGCCTGGCGCGGGCGAAGCCGAGACCAGCGCCTGGGTATAGGGATGCTCGGGCCGCGCGAACAGATCGTCGGCGCTGCCGATCTCGACGATGCGGCCGAGATACATCACGGCGACGACATCGCTGATCTGCCTGACGACGCGCAGATCGTGGCTGATGAACAGCAAGGTGAGCGAGAGCTGGGCCTCGAGATCGCAAAGCAGGTTCACCACCTGCGCCTGGATCGAGACGTCGAGCGCGCTGACCGGCTCGTCGCAGACCAGGAAATCCGGTTTTGTGGCGAGCGCGCGCGCCAGCACGATGCGCTGGCGCTGGCCGCCGGACAGTGCGCCCGGATAACGCGCGCCATGCGCCGGGGTGAGCTCGACGGCGCGCAGCAATTCGCGGACGCGCTCCTCGCGCGCGTCGGGCGTGCCGAGCCCGTGAATGTCGAGCGGCTCGCGGATTTGCGCGGCGACCGGCAAGCGCCGGTCCAGTGCGCCGAGCGGGTCCTGGAAGATCATTTGCATGCGGGCGCGTTGCGCACGCCATGCGGCCGTGCCCGGCGCAGCCATCGGCTTGCCGTCGAACCTCACCTCGCCGCTATCGGGCGGCTCCAGACCGAGCACGATGCGTCCGGTGGTGGACTTGCCCGAGCCGGACTCGCCGACGAGGCCGAGCGTCTCGCCTTTGGGGATCGTCAGCGAGACGCCATCGACTGCATGGACGGCGGTGTTGCGGCCGAACATGCCGGAGCGCATCGAATAACTGCGGGAGATCGAGGACACCTCGACGAGCGGCGGGCTCATTCGGCGGCGATCCCGAGCAGCGCGCGGCGCGAAGCTTCGGCGCGGATGCAGGCGACAGCGCGGCCGTCCGCGATCGGCGCCAAGGTCGGCGCGGCACGGCTACACGGCTCGGACGCCAGCGTACAGCGCGGCGCGAAGGCGCAGCCATCAGGCATTTTCGCGGGATCGGGCACCGTTCCCGGGATGGCGGTGAGACGCCGCCGCGGGCCGTCGAGTGGCGGCAATGCGCCGATCAGGCCCTGGGCATAGGGATGCACGGGATCGGCGAACAGCTGGTTGCTGGGGGCCTGCTCGACGATGCGGCCGGCATACATCACGGCGACACGGTCGCAATTCTCCGCGACGACGCCGAGATCGTGGCTGATCAGCACCATCGCCATGCCGAGCTCGCGGCGGACCGTCGAGAGCAGCTCCAGGATCTGGGCCTGAATGGTGGCATCGAGCGCGGTGGTCGGCTCATCCGCGATGAGGAGGTCCGGATTTCCGGCGAGCGCCATCGCGATCATGATGCGCTGGACCTGGCCGCCGGAGAATTCGTGCGGATAGGCCTCTAACCGCCGGCCCGCATCGGGAATGCCGACGAGATCGAGCAGCCGCCGCGCTTCCGCCTTCACGGCGTTGCCTTGGAGATCCCGATGCAGCGACAGCGCTTCGCAGAGCTGCCTGCGGATGGTCAAGACCGGGTTGAGGGCGCTCGCCGGATCCTGGAAGATCATGGCGACGCGCCCGCCCCTGACCTGGTCGAGCTCGGCGGCCGGCGCGCCCAGGATCTCCCGTCCGTCGAGCCGCACCGAGCCCGAGACCTTGGCATGCCGCGGCAGCAGCCCGAGCGCGGCAAGCCATGTCACCGACTTGCCCGATCCGGACTCGCCGACGAGGCCGAGAGCCTCGCCCTTGCCGAGAGCGAGATCGACACCGCGCAGGACCGGCACGCCGCTGAAGGCGACGCTCAGGCCTGCAATGCTGACCAGCGGCGTCACCTCAGGCCTCGAAATTGCCGGCGCGGAAATCCATCGCGAACGCCGGTGACGCCTTCCACTTGATCGACTTCGGTTTGGCCGTGAACGTGGCGTTCTGGTGCAGCACCGTGTAAGCGGGGTCTTCGCGCTCGGCGATCTCCAGCATGCGGCGGAACGCCTTCTTGCGGGCGGCACGGTCGGTCGAGGTTTCCAGGAACTCCGAGAGCTTGTTCAGCTCGACATTGGTCCATTCACCGATCTGCTGTTGCTGGCCGTTCGGACCGTGCTGGGCGACCAGCGAGGAGACCGGATCGTTGAAGGCGGCCGAGTTCGACCAGTCGCGCACGGCGCGGGCCGACCCGCGCTCCATGATCTGCGACCAGTTCTCCTTGGTCTCGATCTGGACGTTGAGGCCGACCGACTTCCACATCTCGACCAGCACCTGCGCGGTCGCGACCTGGTTGGTGTAGTAATTGTTGAGCAGGCGATACGGAATCGGATCGCCCTTGTAATTGGCCTGCTTGAGCAGATCCTGCGCGAGCTTCGGATCGTAGGCCGGCACGCTCCAGTCGGCGTTGAACATGTCGCCGTAGAATTCCCACTGCAGCCCCTTCGGCACACGGGTGCGGCCGGCCCACAGGCTGTCAACGATGGCCTGGCGGTCGATCGCGTGGGTGAAGGCGCGCCGCACCAAGGGATTGGCGAGCTGGGCGTGGTTCTTGTCGAACACGGTCAGGCGGTGGTTGAGGATGGTGCCGCCCTGCACTTCGAACGCGGCGTTCTTCTCGATGCCGGCGATCTGGTCCGGCGGGATATCGCAGGCGAACTGGTATTCGCCCGAGAGCAGTCCGTTGATGCGGCTCGCGACTTCGGGCACTTCGAGGAAGCGGATGCGCTTGAGCGGCGGACGGCCGCCCCAATATTCGTCATGCGCTTCGAGGGTCAGCGACACGTCGGGCTTGAGCTCGACGACCCTGTAGGGACCGGTCGTGACCGGCTTGCGCGCCCAGTCGAGATAGCTCGCGGATTCGTCCCAGGCGCGGCGGTTCATGATGTCGGAGCCATAGCGCGACAGCCGGCCTTCGATCGTGACGTCGGGCGTCGCGTTGTAGAAGCGCACGGTGTATTTATCGACGGCGTCGACGCGCACGAGATCCGGCCAGATGCGGCGGGCAACGGCCGGCACGTCCGGCGGCAATTCCTTGCCCGGACGCGGCGTCGGGATCTTCTCGAAGGCCTGGATGGTCGAGCGGCTCTTGGCCTCGGTCTCGCCGAACATGCGCTCGCGGCTGAAGGTGAAGACGACGTCCTCTGCGGTCATCTCGTCGCCGTTGTGGAATTTGACGCCCTGACGCAGCTTTACCTCGACGGTCTGGTCGTCGATGCGGCGCCACTCGGTGGCAAGGCCGGGCACGGCCTCGAGGTTGCCGCGCCAGTTCTTGGAGATCAGGCCTTCCCAGATCGAGGAGAAGAACACGCGCTCGCCGACATTGGACTGCTCGCGCAGCACGTCGAGCACGTTCGCATTCGTCACCTTCTGCACGGCGATCGTCACCGACGGACGGCTGTCGCCCTGCGCGATGGCAAAACGCGGCAGCAGCAGCGTGCCTGCGGCGGCGCCGCCGGTCTTCAGGATGGTGCGACGGGTGAATTTGCTCATGGCGGTAGCCCCAGATGATGCGGTTATTCGGCAAGACCGAGCGCGGCGAGATGGGCTGCGCCGGCGCGGACGTCGTCGTGGTTGCGGAGTTCGAGGATCAGCCGCGGATTGGAAGTCAGCCGTCCCAGCGCGCGGAACACGGCGACCCAGGAGATGTTGCCTTCGCCCGGCGCCCAGTGCCGGTCGGCAAAGCCGTCGGTGTCCTGCAGATGCACATGGGTCAGCATGTCGCCGGCGGTCTCGACGTAATAGTCGACCGGCGGCGCACCGGTGGAGATGTGGGCGTAGTTGGCATGCCCGGTGTCGAGCGAGACGCGGACCTTGGCACTTTCGAGCGCCCTGGCGAGACGGACGCGGTCGCGCGGATCCTTGTCCTCGATGTTCTCGATGACGACCTCGCAGCCGATGGTCTCGGCGCGCGCGATCACCTCGGCGAGCGTCGCCTTGACGCGTTCGACCAGATTGCCGCGATTGTCAGGATAGAGATCGAGATTGTTGTGATCCCAGGTCGTGAACGGCGAATGGATCACCATCTGCGTCGCGCCGAGGAACTCGGCGGCATCGAGGCCCTGGAGCAGGCGCTTGGTCACGGCCTGGCGGATCATGGGATCGTGGCTGTCGATCTTGAAGCCCCAGAACGGGCCGTGGATGCCGAGCCGGCCGGTATGGCCCGCCAGCATCTGCTTGATCTCGCCGGCGGTGCTGCGCCAATCGCTGTCGAGGAGATCGGCGCGGAAGAAATCCTGGATTTCGAGATCGCGCTGCCGGTCGAGAAGCCAGTCGCGATGCGCGGGGATCGATTTGATGGACAATGCGGCGCCCAGCACCGGCTTCGACATGGCTTGCTCCTTCGCCGTCAGCGATGACGGGAGCAGCGCTAGACCAGTTCAATGACAGGCCCGTGAAATCGAGGCTCAGCGGCGCCGAGGAGATGTGGACATCCTGCCGATCGCGTTGCTGCGGATCATGCATCTGCGATCAGACCACCGGTGCAGAACGGGCACATGGCAAGCGGTATCTATGCCCGTAGTGATCCGGAATGGAATCCTATCGCGATGTCACGTACATCGCGTGCATCGATCGGCGGCCACTTCCACGGGCATCACCCTCTGATCGCGCTACATGGGGTTGGGGGACCACATGGGGCGGGGGATTGAAGGCTGGGGCAAGGTGACGAGGTCCGGACTCCTAGGCACTCCGGACCTCGAAACTTTCAGATTGAACGCAGCAACGCGCCGTCCGGTTGGGGCAACCGGGCGGCGCGTTGTCGTTTCAGCCTCGTCTTTCGATCAGCGCGTCTGCGGCTCGATCGTCACCGTGCAGTCGCCCTGCCC
This sequence comes from Bradyrhizobium sp. CIR18, assembly GCF_014198295.1. Lineage (NCBI taxonomy): Bacteria > Pseudomonadati > Pseudomonadota > Alphaproteobacteria > Hyphomicrobiales > Nitrobacteraceae > Bradyrhizobium > Bradyrhizobium sp. CIR18. The sequence goes on from NZ_JACIHF010000001.1 coordinate 429,549, forward strand.
TTGCGTCGCGACCACGATATTGCCGGCGGCCGCCCCAAGGGCGACCGGTGCGGACGAGCTGCCATCCGGCATCTGAACCGTCACGCTCAGCGAATCCGCGCGCGCGGTCGAGCCGACGGTTGACGGCTCTGCCTGGGCGACATTGCCCGACGCATCACGCCGCATGACCTGACAGTTCACGCTGTTGCTCGTCGCGCCTCCGGCGGCTGCCATGTTCGACGAGGCCGCGCCGCCCATCTGCGCGCGGGCTCGCGACGGATCGCGCGGCACCTGGCTGACGATGCGATGCGTCCGCGGCTCCACGATGACGACGTCGTCATCGGTCGCGAAATACTCGTAGTCCCGATATTGGGGCTCGATCGTGACGATCTCGGGCGGCAGCCGGTAGAGACGCACGCGCGGCGGGATCGTCTCGCCGATCCGGATCGAGATGTTCAGGTTGCGCTCCGGCTGCGCCAACCGCGCACGGCTCACCGTTTCGGACATCCGCACCTGCTTCTCGGTGGTCACGCTGGTCTGCTGACCAACCTGTGTGTTGGTCTGGGTGGTCTGATTGGCTTGATTGGTCTGCGTGCCGGAAGGCGCGGTTTGCGCATTGTTGGTCGGAGCCGCGCGGTTCGTGTCCGTCGCGGTGGCCGGCCGGTTGTTCTGTTGCGCCGGCTGCTGCTCGGCCGCATTGCGCGGAGGCTGGCTCTGCTCTTTCTGGTTGGCCGCAGCTCCCGTGCGCTCGTTCTGCTGGCCAGCGGGACCTGTCTTGGATTTCTCTGTCTCGGCGGTTGATTTCTGCGGCGCGGACTTGTCCTGCTTCGTCTCGGCGCTGCTCTTGCCGGTCTCGCGACCTTGTTTCGCCGTGTCGGCTTCACGGTTGCGATCTCGCGATGGCTCGCGGGACTCCTGTGCCTGCTCCTTCGCATTGGGCTGGCCGCGTTCGGCGGCGGTGCCCGGTCGTCCCTTCTCGTCGTCTGCATGGCGGCCGCCGCCCTTCTCCTCACGGCCGGCTCCCTGCATTTTCTCTTGTGCGCCCTGGGCGCGATCTTGAACCCGTTCTTGAGCTGCGCCACCGCGCTGGGGCGCGGCGCCTTTCGCCGGTTCCTCGGTCCGTTTTGGCTCGTCTCTGCGCTCACCGGGCGCCTGGGCGTAGGCAATGCCGGACGCGAGCATGAGCCCGACGGCCGCAGTCGATAACATCAAGTGTTGACGCATGGTCCCTCTCCTCGACAATTCGCAACAACAGACGCGAACGTTCTGTGGGTGCGAAGGTTCCTGAGCAGGAACGAGGGCCGATCACGCGGACTTACATCGCGTCCTTCAATGTGAGGCGGGCCGTGAATGTCACGGTGGTCTTGCCGACCAGCGCCATGCCTTCGACCTCGGCGCCGCCGGCGGAGTAGTCGCCCGAGAAGCCGCAGGTGACCTCCCTGCCTCCGAACGCAAGCGTCCTGCCGACCGCTTCGGTGTGCTGATTAACGATCATATCGCCTCGCCACTTGCCGTTCCGGAAGGTGTAGGTGCCGGTGTAGTAGAAATAGCTGTCGCCGCCCATGATGCGTCCGTCGCACAGCACGACGACACCCCTCGCCTGCCCGCGCTTGCCGTCGCGCATCTCGATGTCGAAGATATAGAGGCCGTTGACGACCCTGGCCTCCTCCGCTTCCGCTCCATCCCCTGCCGACATCAGATCATCTCCCCAACGATCCGCCGTCCCGATCAGCTCGGCACGTTCCGCTCGAGATCCTCGAGCCATGCCGCCGCGCTCGAATCCGACGGCGCGCGCCAGTCGCCGCGGGGCGACAACGAGCCGCCCGCCGAGACCTTCGGGCCGTTCGGCATCGCCGAGCGCTTGAATTGGCTGAAGGCGAAGAAGCGGCGCAGGAACACCTCGAGCCAGCGGCGGATGTCCTTGAGATCATAGGCCTTGCGCCGGTCGCGCGGGAACGCCGGAGGCCATTCGCCCTTGGCGACATCCTTCCACGCGTGCTGCGCCATGAAGGCGATCTTGGACGGACGCATGCCGAACCGCAGCGTGTAGAACAGGTTGAAATCCTGCAGCTCGTAAGGGCCGACGGATGCTTCGGTGCTCTGCGGCTTCTCGCCGGGCTCGACCGGCACCAGCTCGGGCGAGATCTCGGCGACCAGGATCGAGCCAAGCGTCCGGTTGACGTCGTCGCTGAACTGCTTCGATGAGATCACCCAGCGGATCAGGTGCTGGATCAGCGTCTTCGGCACGCCGGCATTGACGTTGTAATGTGCCATCTGGTCGCCGACACCATAGGTGCACCAGCCGAGCGCGAGCTCGGAGAGATCGCCGGTTCCGATGACGATGCCGCCGTGATGGTTGGCGAGCCGGAACAGGTAATCCGTGCGCAGGCCCGCTTGCACGTTCTCGAAGGTGACATCGTAGACCTTCTCGCCGTTGCCGAAGGGATGGCCGATGTCCTTCAGCATCTGCGTCGCCGTGGTGCGGATGTCGAGCTCCTGCCAACTCGTCTGCAACGCCTGCATCAGCGCCAATGCATGGGTCTTGCTTTCACTGCCGGTGGCAAAACCGGGCATAGTGTAGGCCAGGATGTTTTCGCGCGGCAGACCGAGCAGGTCGACCGCCTTGGCGGCGACGATCAGTGCATGGGTGGAATCAAGCCCGCCCGACACGCCGATCACGACGCGCTTGGTGCCGGTCGCGCGCATGCGCTGCACGAGGCCGGCGACCTGGATGTTGTAGGCCTCGTAGCAATCCTGCTCGAGCAGGCTTTCGTCGCTCGGCACGAACGGAAAGCGCTCGACCTTGCGCAGGAAGCCGATATCGGCGGCCGGCGGCTTCAGCGCGAATGTCACCTTGCGGAAAAACGCCTCGCGCTGCCGGCGGTTGTCGTCGAACGTCCCCATCGCGGCACGTTCCTGCCTGAGCAAATCGAGATCGACGTCGGCCAGCGTGATCTGGCCGCCCTGGCGGAACCGCTCGCCCTCGGCCAGCAGCACGCCGTTCTCATAGATCGAGGTCTGGCCGTCCCAGGAAAGATCCGTGGTCGATTCCCCGGCCCCAGCGGCCGAATAGACGTACGCCGCGAGGCAGCGCGCCGATGTCGATTGGCACAGCAGCGCGCGCGAGCGCGCCCGGCCGATCGTGATCGGGCTCCCCGAGAGATTGATCAGCACGCTCGCGCCGGCAAGTGCGAGCTCCGAGGCCGGCGTCACCGGGATCCACATGTCCTCGCAGATCTCGACTCCGATGGTGAGGCCCGGAACGTCCTCGGCCGCAAACAAGAGGTCAACGCCGAACGGCGCATGCAGCCCGCCGAACGCGACCGTCTCTCCGGCCATGCCGGCGCCGGAGGCGAAATGCCGCCCTTCGTAGAATTCGCGGTAGGTCGGCAGGTACGTCTTCGGCACCACGCCGAGGATGTTGCCGCGGTGAATAACGACGGCACAATTGTAGATGCGATGACCAAAGCGTAGCGGCGCTCCGACGATCAGGACCGTCATCAGCCCCGCCGAGCCCTCGACGATGCCTACGAGGCCGCGCTCGACCGCATCGAGCAGCGGATCCTGCTTGACGAGGTCTTCGATCGCATAGCCGGACAGGCACAGCTCGGGAAACACCGCGACCGCCACCGACTGCTCATGGCAGGCATTGGCCGCCGCCAGCACGGCCTTGGCGTTGGCCGAGGGATCGGCGACATAGGACGTGGTGACACAGGCCGCCACGCGCGCAAATCCGTGGGCGTAGATCGAGTGGAAAGTCATCGAGCGCAGTACCCTTAATCTCTTCGCTGCCGCAGCCGTCAGCTCCAGTCCCTATGTAGCCCATCGACCCGGTCCCGTGCAGGCCATCCGCGGTCATGCATAACGGATTTGCGCCGCGGTCTGCCCGGCGACGTCTGCCAAGCGCCTTGGTCTGCCCGGTACCTTTGCGAGCTCAGGCGCTGCGGGCCAGCACGCCGGACAGATCGTCGCGCAGCCAGGCGGCGATCCGTGGCCAGGCATGCGCGTGGGTGCGCGCACCCATGAACAGGCCGAGGTGATTGCTCGGCTCGGAAGCCGCCGCAATGAAGGCCGGCGCCGTGCCGAGGAGGCCCGCAGTGGCGAGCGCCTGCGCAGCCGGCACGACCTCGTCGTCGAGCCCGGCCAGCAGGAAGACCGGCGCCTTGACGTCCCTCGGATCGACCGTGCGACCAAGAGCGACGAAACTGCTGCTAGCGATCTGGTTCTCCCGGAAAATCCGGTTGACGATCTCCAGATAATATTTGCCCGGCAGATCGAGCGTCTCGGCGTTCCAGCGGTCGAACCGCGCGAGCAGCGCCGCGCCCTCCGCGTCCGACAGGTCTCTCTGCAACGCCGTTACGATATCATCGCGGTTCGGCGCCTTGGACCAGAAGCGCAGCATCTCCTCGCCGCGGACATTGCCGCCGCCGCGTACGACGAGCTGGTCGTAGACCATCTCGGGCGCGTTGCGGGTGAGCCGGCACAACGAGGACTCGATCGACAGATCCACGGGAGCGCCGACCAGCACCAGCCGCCGCACCTTGGCCGGAAAGCGCGACGCATAAAGCAGCGACAGCCAGCCGCCCTGGCACAAGCCGACCAGATCGACCGGCGCGCCGATCTCGTCGATGGCGACGTTGAGATCGCCGAGATAGCTGTCGATCGAGAGATAGCGCATATCCGGCGTCGCCGACCGCCAGTCGGTGAGATAGACACGGTCGATGCCGCCGGTTTGCAGCGACTGCACCACACTGTGGCCGGGTGCGAAATCGGCGATCAGGGCCCGATGCAGCGCATAGGGCGCGCAGACCAGCGCCGGCTGGCCGGACCGCGTCTGCGAGCAATCGCGCAGGCGCATGGTCGCGAGCTCGAGCGCGACGGTGCTCGGCGTCGTCCAGGGCAGAGTGCTGTCGCCCTGCTCCGCCGGACCGCGCTCCAGCCACCAGAAGCAGCTGTCCATGGCGAGGCGCGCCGCTGCAAACGGCCACAGCAGCGGGTCGTCTGGGGCAGGCCCCTGTGCGCCGCTCTGTTTGCCGGTCTGCTTCACCATGGCCATCTCACGACCGTCACAGGAACGCCTCGAGGCTCACGATGGAGATGCCGAGGTCGCGAAAACTCCGATGGGCCGCAGCGACCGAGCCGTCGAGATCGATGCCACGGCAGGCGTCCTCGATGACGGCGACCTCGAACCCTGCCTTGCGGGCATCCTCCGCCGAGAAGCGGACACAGAAATCAAGCGCGAGGCCGGCGACGAACACGGTCTTCAGCTCGCGTTCGCGCAAATATCCAAGCAGGCCCGTCGGCGTTCGCTTGTCGTTCTCGAACAGCGCCGAATAGGAATCGATGCCACGGCGAAAGCCCTTGCGCACCACGAGGCTCGCCCTGACGACGTCGAGATCGCGATGGAACTCCGCCCCCGAGGTACCCTGCACGCAGTGCGCCGGCCAGAGCACCTGAGTGCCGTAGTCGAGCTCGATGGTCTGGAACGGCTGCTTGCCCGCATGGTTCGGCGCGAACGAGACGTGGTCGCGCGGATGCCAGTCCTGGGTCAGCACCACATTGGCGAATCTTTGGGCGATTCGGTTGATGGCAGGGACGACCTTTTCGCCGCCGGGAACGGCAAGCGCCCCGCCGGTGCAGAAATCGTTCTGCACGTCGATCGCCAGCAGTACGTCGCGGTCGGAAATCTTCATCGCCGGTCTCATTCGATGTGCCCGGCGCGCCGGCACCGGACAAGTCCCCTGAGTGTCGGCCTTCCCGCGCAGCTTCGCAACCGCCCGCGCCGTGCGAATTGGTCGCCAGACGGCCGCCATGATGCAACGGTTTGGCCTCGTCCGTGTTGACTAGGCGCACCCAAGGGCGGATTCTCGCACTGTCCGTGACTGCGCGGATCGGGTCGAAGGACTGGAGGACAGGGTTGTCGTGCCGCAAGGCGGCGGCGGCCACGAAGTCATGAATATCGGCAAGACAGGACAGATACTTCTCGCCGATATCGGCGGCACCAATGCGCGCTTCGCGCTGAGCCGGAGCGAATTGGGCCGCGGCGACCTCGGCAGCGGCGACCAGACCGGACCGATCGATTATGTGAAGGTCGCCGACTTCCCGACCGTCCGCGAAGCCATCGCGGACGTGCTGGCGCGCCGGTCCGGCGGCGAGCCGCCGCAAAGAGCCGTGCTGGCCGTGGCAGGCCCCGTCACCAACAACCGCTGCGTCATGACCAACAGTCCCTGGGTCATCGACGGCAACGAGCTGCAGCCGGCTCTCGGCTTCGACAGCGTCCATGTGCTCAACGATTTCGAGGTGGTGGCCTGGTCCCTGCCCGCCTTGCAGCCTGCGGATCTGATCCCGCTCGGCGGACAAAACGGCCTGGCCGGAGAGCCGTTGCTGGTGGTTGGCCCCGGAACCGGCTTTGGCGTCTCCTGTCTGGTCGAACGCCACGGCGCGCGCCTCGCCGTCGTCACCGAAGCAGGACATGCGACCCTGCCGGCGGAGAACGAGCGCGAGGAACGTGTGATTGCGTGCTTGCGCGGACGCCTTGGCCACGTCTCCATCGAGCGCGGCGCGCTCTCGGGTTCCGGGCTGCAAAACCTCTACGAGGCCTTGGCTGAGGTTGACGGCGCCCAGGTGCCGCATCGCGATGCTGCCGCCATCACCAAGGCCGCGATGGAAGGCACCTGTCCCGTCAGCCGCGCAACGCTGGAGATGTTTTGCGCCATCCTTGGCTCGGTCGCCGGCAATCTTGCGGTGACGTTCGGTGCCCGCGGCGGTGTCTATGTCGCCGGCGGAATCGTGCCGCGTTTCCCCGAGTTCCTTCTCGCCTCTGCGTTCCGGGCGCGCTTCGAAGCCAAGGGGCGCTTCCAGGAATATCTGCGCAACATCCCGACCAAGCTCGTGACGAAGCCAGACGCGAGCTTCGTCGGCCTGAAGATGTTCGCCGACTCAAATCCAAACTGAAGTTCGGTCGTCCTTCCTGGTCACTGTTCCATTAATGCACAGCTGATTGCCGCGCACGCGCGGTTCCATACATGAACGTGCTTGCCTGCGTGTTCCGGATGAGAAACAATCCTGCCGTGTGTTTGTGTGTGGCGTAGTTGCGGGGGCGTGACATGCGTAAGCAGGATTTTGGTTTCGACTACCACCGCTATCATCGCCTGCTGAGCGAGGCGGATGACGAAGACAAGCGGCTGGCGCTGATCGACCTTCTGATCGAGGAAAAGGCCCGAGACCGGCTGGCCGCCCAGCGCGCTTCCGACCGCGCGGCCATGACGGCCCACACCATTGCCAGGGTGCTGAAGAACGGCCGCAACTGAGACTTGCAATCCGGCCCGCAGCGCCGGAGAGTTGCGGAATCCGATTGGGACTCCGTTAAGGATGTCCCCCAATCTGACGTCAAACTTTTTGCCCTAGGGTTCCCTCACCTGATGCAATTCAGGGTCAACAAGGGGGCAATGACATGAGCATGATTTCGATCGCCGCGATGCCGGCCGTCGTCGAAACGCGTTTCGCCGATTCGTCCTTCAAGACCATCTTGCTGTTCTGCTGCACGGGCCTGGTCGCCTCGTTCGGCCTGATGGCGTACGGCATCGACCTCGGTGCCGGCCTGATCTGAGACCACGACAAATCCTGCCGCCAAATGGCCGCCCCTGACGGGCGGCCATTTTCGTTGGGCTATCTCAGTGCGGCGTCTTCGCCGTCACCAGTGTCGGCGCCTTCGCCTTCATTCAGTGCGGCGCTTTGGCCGGGGCTCCCGGAAACATGGAATCGATCATCGCCTTGAGCTGATCCATAGCGATCGGCTTGCGCAGGATCGGCCTGCGTCTGAGCAAGGACGGCAGCAATTCCGGACCGTACCCCGTGGCGAACATGAACGGCTTTCCGCGACGTTCGATCAGGTCGGCGACGGGATCGACGTAAAGGCCCATCAGGTTGATGTCGAGGATGGCCATATCGTATTGCGCGGTCATGGCGAACGCGCTGGCGTCCCGGACATTGTCCGCTTCCGCAACGACGTGGTGGCCGAGTTCCGTCACCATGTCGGCGATCATCATCCGGATCAACGCCTCGTCTTCGACCAGGAAAACGGAGAGTCCGTCCGCCATATCAACCCCGCAGTCAGCTTGCGAAGATAATCATACCTCAACTTTGGAGAGGATTCACGAATTCGTGGCCGGCTCCGTTAATTCAGACGCGCCCGATCCGATTCAACTTGATCAATCCAATCCGCGCTCGTGGCTCAGCCGCACCATCTCCTGAATGAAGACCTGCTTCTGCTTGTCATCGAGGCTCGAAAAGAGCGGCTCGGCGGCGTCGGCGACATTGCGCTGGTCGGCGGCGCGGTCGATCAGGAACTGCGCCTCGTTTCGCATCTGCTCGATAATGTCGTCGGGCGGATCCCGCTTGGCGCGCGCAACCCGCAAGTTGAGCCGCTCTGCACCATTATGCCCAAGGTAGTGCATTGCGCTCGAGAAGCCGTACCAGTGCTTCTCCTGATCAGCCGTAAGATTCAGCTGAGTCTTGATCCGCTCGATATAGGAATCGCTGTTGGCGACGATCTGCTCGGCGGTCTGCTGCGGCGCGCCAGTCTGGGTGAGGACGGTGACATCCTTATTATCCTTGCCCTGCGGTGCGTTCTTGGCCTCCTTGCTCGCCTTGGCGCCCTTGCCTGCTTTGGCGCCCTTCGCATCCTTGTCCTTGGCATCCTTGTCCTTCGCCGCGCCCTGTTGCTTGGCGTCCTTGCCAGCATCCCTGGCGGCCGGGGCCTGATTGCCATTGTTGTTGCCGACGCCGAGCACGCCGGTGAAAACGCCGACCACGCCGCCGATTGCACCGCCGAGCACGCCACCGACCGGACCTGCCGCCTTGTTTCCAGCCGCCGCGCCGTCCTGAACGCCTTTGACCAGGCCTTGAGCTTGGGCCACTGCGGCCGCACCGAGCAGCAGCGTAAGCACGGCCCCCAGTGCGAACCATCGCCGCATGTGAAGCCGCGCAGACGGCGCCGGGTTGATCATTCTCGTCTCCATCGTCGATCTGACTGGCGTGTTGGGGCGGAGTCACCCGCCAGCTGCAACTCTATCGTTTCCGCCGCTTCGCGGTCCAGACGCGGCCGAACGCTGTCCACGCCCGAAAAGTCTTTCGCGCGAAGCGGTTATGCAGGCTTATTCGAAACTGCGGCGTAATTGCGCACGGATCGTTCCAGGCCGGCTCTCGCGACGTGTGCGTCGCAAAACAAGCGATCGCAGCTCACCACCGGCACGGCGCTGCCGCGTTCGAGGACGCAACGTTAGTTCTAGGCGCGAGCCGTTCGGCTTTCTCGACAGACGCGGTCAATCATGATCTGATCGCGCTACCAATTTGCTGCGGCCTGCGTGAATTGTTCACCTGGGCCGACGGCATCAATAAGAAAATCCAACAACAAGAACTCGGAAAAGAAGTCTTAGAGGAAACTCCAACAACAAACACCCAGGCGAGGAAACGAGATGTCACGCAAGACACTGACGCGACGTCAATTTGTGGCTGCCACTGCAATGTCCTCCGCGGCGCTGATCACGGCGCCCTATGTCCGGGGCGCTTACGCCGCCGGCAAACTCTCGATCGGTTTCTGGGACCATTGGGTGCCGGGCGCCAACAAGGCCTCGACCGACCTCGTCAACGAATGGGCCGCGAAGGAGAAGGTCGAAGTCTCCATCGACTACATCACCAGTAACAACAAGAAGATCGAGCTGACCGCTGCGGCCGAAGCCCAGGCGAAGTCTGGTCATGACATCCTGCAGATGCCGAGCTGGTGGCCGCAGGCCTATGCCGAGAATCTCGAGCCGCTCAACGACGTCATGGAGCCGCTTCTCAAGCAGAACGGTGAGGTGAACGGCACGGTCAAATATCTCGGGCAGTCGGGCGGCAAATGGCTCGCAGTGCCCGCGACACCCGGCAGCCAGATCAAGGGTCCCTGCTCCCGCATCGACCTGATGAAGAAGCATGCCGGCATCGACGTGCAGGAGATGTACCCGGTCGGCGGCCCGCCCAAGGTCGAGAACTGGACCATGGAGACCTTCCTGAAGGCAGCCGAGGCTTGCCACAAGGCCGGCGTTCCGTTCGGCATCGGTCTCGGCGAGACCACCGACAGCGTGGACACCGCCGGCGCGATCTTCCAGTCGTTCGGCGCCGAGCTCGTCAACGCCAAGGGCGACATCACGGTGAAGACCGATCAGGTTCGCCAGGCCATGGAGTTCTACAAGAAGCTGATCGCCTTCCTGCCGCCGGATGCGCCGTCCTGGGACGACGCCTCCAACAACAAATGGCTGATCTCCGGCCGCGGCGCGATGATCCTCAATCCGCCGAGCGCCTGGGCCGTCGCCAAGCGCGATGCGCCGCAGGTTGCCGAGCAGTGCTGGACGCACGGATTCCCGTCCGGTCCGAAGGGCCGGTTTGCACCGTACCTACCCTATTTCTGGGGTGTCTGGAGTTTTGGCAAGAACAAGGAGGCGGCCAAGAGCCTGCTCGTTCACATGTCCTCGCCATCGTCGATCGAGAAGTTCGTCGCGGTGAGCGGCGGCTACGACCTGCCGGCCTACGCCAACATGACCAAGCTCAAGACATGGGAAGAGGAAGGGCCGCCGAAGGGAACGCTCTTCCACTATCCCGACCCCTACAAGCATCAGACGCTGTCGATCGCGGCGTCCCCGGCACCGCCCAAGATCGCGCAGCAGATCTATTTCCAGGCGACGCTGACCAAGATGGCGCTGCGTTTTGCACGCGGCGAGACCATGGATCAGGCCCTCGCCTGGGCCGAGGGCGAGTGCGAAGGCTTCATGCGGAGCTAGGTGGGGGTGTGCGGGGCGGCTCACGCCATCTGCGTGGAGCCGCCTGCATCCCGTCGGGTTCGCATGGCCGGGAAGCCGACCCCAATGGCCGGCTTCGCGGTTGGACAAAGAAGTAGATCCAATAGAGCTGATTCAAGGAAGCTGAGATGGCCGATGTCGTCGTCGAGCAAGGTCGCGCCGTCCGTGCAAGGGGCGCGCGGAAGGGATCAAGCCTGCGCAACGCGCTCGGACGGAAATCGACGGTGGCGTTCTTCCTGACGCTTCCGCTGATCCTTCTGATCGTCCTGCTCGTGCTCTACCCCGCCTTCTACTCGGTGTACCTCGCGACGCTGAACAAGGCGATGACGAAGTTCGTCGGCCTCAGCAACTTCACCTTCCTGTTCAAGCGCGAGACGTTCTGGATGGTGGTGCGGCAGTCCTGCATCTTCGCCATCACCGCGGTGGTCTTCAAGGCGCTGATCGGTTTCATCGTCGCGCATTTCGTCCACAACATTCCGGGCAAGAAGCAGCGCAAATGGCGCGGCATGCTGCTGGTGCCCTGGGTGATTCCGCCGGCGATGAGCACGCTGGCCTGGCTGTGGCTGTTCGATCCCTCCTACAGCGCCTTCAACTACACGCTGTCCTTCTTCGGCGTCGGTCCGATCCCCTGGCTCGGCGACACTTTCTGGGCGCGCTTCTCCGTCATCCTGGTCAACGTCTGGTACGGCGCGCCGTTCTTCCTGATCATGTACCTCGCCGCGCTGAAATCCGTGCCCGAACAGCTCTATGAGGCCGCGGCGATCGACGGCGCCAATTGGTGGCAGCGGATCTGGTACGTGACGCTGCCGATGATGCGCAACATCATCGCCATCACGACGCTGTTCTCGCTGATCGTGACCTTCGCCAATTTCGACATCGTGCGCATCCTGACGTCAGGGGGCCCGCTGGATACGACGCATCTGTTCGCCACCTGGGCATTCCAGGTCGGCATCCAGAGCAGCGATATTCCGCTCGGCGCCTGCGTCTCCCTGTTCATGGTGCCGATCCTCGCCGTCGCAGCGATCTTCATCCTGCGCGATGTCAACAAACGCGGGAATGAAGCCTGATGAGCACGCTTGCAATCGACAAGGCCGGGCCCTCCCGCAAGATCAAATACGGCAGCATGAGCCGCGACCGCACCTGGGCGCTGCGCTGGTCTTATTTCTTCCTGGTGCTGTTTGCGATCTTCTTCCTGACGCCGCCGATCTACATGCTGATCACCTCGCTCAAGAGCAGCGCGGAAATATCGGCGGCGACCAATCCCTGGTGGGTGTTCCATCCGACGCTGTCGAACTATGTCGAGCTCCTGAGCTCGAACCAGTTCCTGCGCTTCTTCTGGAATTCGTCGATCGTGTCGATCGTGGTCGTCATCATCACGATGCTGATCAGCATCCCTGCCGCCTTTGCGCTGGCCCGGATGAAGTTCTGGGGCTCGGCGACGCTGGCCACCGGCGTCTTCCTCACCTATTTGATCCCGGACAGTCTTCTGTTCATTCCCCTGTTCAAGGTGCTCGGAATGGTCCAGGACATCACCGGCATCACGCTGCTCAACAGATGGTACGTGCTGCTGTTCATCTATCCGACGCTGACGGTGCCGTTCTGCACCTGGATCATGATCGGCTATTTCGCCTCGATCCCGAAGGAGCTGGACGAGGCCGCGCTGATCGACGGCGCCTCCTGGCTGCAGACCCTGACGCGGATCTTCATTCCCGTCGCGCTGCCCGGCCTGATCGCCGCGACCATCTTCGCGTTCACGGTATCCTGGGCGCAGTTCCTCTATCCCCTGGTGTTCACGACCTCGGTGGACCAACTGGTGCTGCCGGTCGGCATCACCACGACGCTGATCAAGGGCGACGTCTTCAACTGGGGACAGATCATGACCGGCGCGCTGCTCGGCGCGGCGCCGCCGCTGATCATCTACGCCTTCCTGATGGACTACTACATTGCCGGCCTGACAGCCGGTGCGACAAAGGGTTGATGTCTCATGGCTGACGTTGCTTTGCGGAAAGTGGTTAAGCGTTACGACGACGTCGAAGCCGTGCGCGGCATCGATCTGGATATCGCCGACCACGAGTTCATCGTGCTGGTCGGCCCCTCCGGCTGCGGCAAGTCGACGACGCTGCGGATGATTGCAGGCCTCGAGGACATCAGCGACGGCGACATCATGATCGGCGGCGACGTCGTCAACGACGTGCCGCCGAAAGACCGCGACATCGCGATGGTGTTCCAGAACTACGCACTCTATCCGCACATGACGGTCGCGGAGAACATGTCGTTCGGGCTGCGCCTGAAGCATTATCCCAAGGCCGAGATCAAGGCGCGGGTCACGGAAGCCGCCCGCCTCCTCGACATCACCGACCTGATCGACCGCAAGCCGAAACAGCTCTCGGGCGGCCAGCGCCAGCGCGTCGCGATGGGCCGGGCCATCGTGCGCAACCCGAAAGTCTTCCTGTTCGACGAGCCGCTGTCCAATCTCGACGCCAAGCTGCGCGTGCAGATGCGGATCGAGATCAAGAAGGTGCACCAGAAGGTCCGCACCACGACCGTGTACGTCACCCACGACCAGGTCGAGGCGATGACCTTGGCCGACCGTGTGGTGGTGATGAACAAGGGCAAGATCGAGCAGATCGGCACCCCGAACGAGCTCTACCACAAGCCGGCCACGCGCTTCGTCGCCGGCTTCATCGGGTCGCCCGCCATGAACTTCATCCCGTGCCGGCTCGAGGACGCCGGCGGCACGCTCCAGATCCGGCTCACCGACCGCATCGCGTTCGCGCTGCCGCCGGCCCGCGCGGCGCGCTACAACGCGCTGCCGCGCACCGACAAGCTGCTGCTCGGCCTGCGGCCCGAGCATCTCACCGAGTCGCATGCGCATCTGGGGCCGGGCGTCGAGACCTTCGAGACCGTGCTCGACGTCACCGAACCGATGGGAATGGAGACCCTGGTCTATTTCGGGCTCGAGGGCACGCCGATCTGCGGCCGCGTCGATCCCAACGCCGGCGCCAAGGACGGGGCACCCATGCGTTTGGCGATGGACCTCAATAACATGCACCTGCTAAACGAGGCGACCGGCGTCGTGTTGTGACGCCGGTCCAAGAAACTCGCGCAGGCAGGGGACGATGGCGACCAACAAGAAGAAGATTTTCGTTACACAAACTTTGTCCCAAGGGGCACGCGCCCTCCTCACCCAGCGGGACGATATCGAGCTCGTCGAGTTTGCGAACCTGATCTCGGCCAGGGATTTCGAGGCCTTGCTGAAGAGCCATGCGCCGGTCCATGGCGTGGCGCTCGGCGCCACCGCCTTCGGCGAGACCGAGCTCGAGGCATCTAAGGACATGAAGGTCGTGACCCGCATCGGCGTCGGCTACGACGCCGTCGACGTGCCCGCCCTTTCCCGCCGCAAGGTGCCGCTGATGGTCGCGGGCAGCGCCAACTCGCCCTCGGTCGCCGAGCAGGCGCTGTTCATGATGCTGACGCTGGCCAAGCGCGCGAACGAGTTGCACGCCTGCGTCAAGGACGGCAAATGGGCCGACCGGCTCGGCATGCTGCCGTTCGATCTGTACGGCAAGACCGTGCTGATCATCGGCTTCGGGCGCATCGGCAGCCGTACCGCCAAGCGGTGCCTGGCGATGGAAATGACCGTGCAGGTCTACGATCCCTACAAGCCAGCCGCCGAGATCAAGGCTGCCGGCTGCGAGCCCGTCGCCGACCTCGACGCCGCGCTGCCTCACGCCGATTTCGTCACCATCCACTGCCCGAAGACGCCGGAAACCGTCGGTCTGTTCGATGCAGCGCGGATCGGCCGGATGAAGCCGAAATCCTATCTCATCAACACCGCGCGCGGCGGCATCGTGAAGGAAGCCGCGCTGTACGACGCCCTGGTCTCCGGCAAGCTCGCCGGCGCCGGCATCGACGTGTTCGAGGTGGAGCCGCCGCCGGTCAGCAACGCGCTGTTCGCGCTGCCCAACGTCATCATCGCCCCGCACGTCGCCGGCGTCACGGTGGAGGCGGTCAGCCGCATGAGCGAGCAGACCGCGCGCAACATCCTGAGTGTGCTGGACGGCGATCCCATCCGGCAGAACATCATCAATCAGGACGTGCTGGGCTGAACAAGCAGAAGGCGGATGGACAAAGCGCGATGAATCGTCATCGCGCTTTAGTTATTGTTTGAGCATGATCTTTTCGGAAAACCGCTGCGCACTTTTCCGGATCATGCTTAGTCCACCCGCCTTCGGAAGGCCAGAATGCGTCCCATTTTGGTGCAGATCGAGCCCCAACTCAGCCTTAATCAAGCGCGCGTAATGGTGACGGAAGCGCGGCGGCAGCGGGACAGGACTAGCCGGCCGCGTCGAGCTGGAGGATGGACCCTTGTCAGAGATCGACCCGACCGACCACGCGCTGGCGACCATCGCCAGCATCCTGGAGCATCCCGAGCCCGTCCTCGTCATTCGCAAGACCGAGACGGAGATCGTGGTTGCCGGAGAGCGCGAGCACGTGGACCCCGACGAGCATCAGGTCGTCGGTGAGTATTCGGCTGTCGACGAGCATCCGTCGGTCGACGAGCATCAGTCAGTCGACGAGCATCCAATGGTCGAAGAGCAGCCGCTGGTGCCGGAGCACACCGACGCCGACGGCTACAGCAAGGTCGGGCCCGGCCCCATGGTGGCGATCCGCCTGAAATGGACGGTCCATCGCGGCGATGACGGCCAGTATTACGTCCACGAGACCATCGGCGAACAGTCCACGCCCGTGGTCAGCGGCCCCATGACGAGTGAGGCCGCGGTGCATTTCGTCGACGTCCAGCAGGACGAGGCGAACAGGCGCTTCGAGCAGCTGCGCAGCGAGATCGCCGGCCGCAGCTCGCTCGCCGACTACGAGCGCAAGGGCGAAGCCTAGCGCTCCGGCCTCAGGTCTCGGTGTACACCCCTCCCGAAAGGAGAGGTGTACACCGAGCACCGCCAACTACTTCCTTCCCAGATAATCCTTCTTCACCAGCTCGACGCCTGCATGCCGCAGCAGGTCGTAGGCGGTGGTGACGTGAAAGAAGAACTGCGGGACACTGAACGTCAGCAGCAGCGCTCGCCCGGTGAAGGGCAGCTCGGTCCCGTTCTTCAGCCTGAAGAAGACATTCCGTTCCGCCGCCGCATCGATCTCCGCACGCGGCAGGCCTTCGATGAACTCGATCGAGGTTGCGATCCGCGCCTGAAGCCCGGCCATGTCGTGCTCCAGCGCCGGCAGCGCCACCGGCTCGAGCTCCGCCAGCAAGGCCGGGGCGACCACGGCATGCCGGCAGGCCTCGCCGACCTGCTGCGCCAGATCGTACATGTTCGGGGCCAGCCGCATACCGAGCAGAACGGCCGGATTGAACTTGCGCGCCTCCGCATACGCCACGCCCTTGTCGAGCAGTCCCGACAGGTTGCGCAAATGCGGGACGAAGAGGCCGACAGAGGCCTCGTACATCGAGATCGTCACGTCAAGATTCCCTTCAATTCCATCTCGCCAGCGACTGGCATCTGGTCTAAATCCACCCCTCAAGAGCTGCACAATGACAGCTCGCGCAGGGGTAGAAAAGACATGATCGTACGGATGGCTGTTCGAATCTTGGCGGCTGCGGCCGTGGCGTTGCTGACGAACATTTCGGCTCACGCGCAGCAGGCGACCTCGCGCCTCGACGAGATCGTCAAGCGCGGCACCTTGCGCGTCGGCATGACCGGCGACTACAAGCCCTTCACCTATCTGGACAAGGCGACGCAAAAATTCAGCGGCTTCGACGTCGACATGGCGGAGGCGCTCGGCAAGGCGCTCGGGGTCAAGGTCGAGTTCGTTCCGACCGCCTGGCCGAAGCTGATGAAGGATTTCGAGGCCGACCAGTTCGACATCGCCATGGGCGGCGTATCGGTCACGTTCGACCGGCAGAAGAAGGGCTTCTTCTCGACGCCGATCATGCGCGAAGGCAAGACGCCGATCGCGCGCTGCGCCGACGTCGGCAGGTACCAGACGCTCCCTGATATCGACAAGAAGGGCACCCGCGTGATCGTCAATCCCGGCGGCACCAACGAGCGCTTTGCGCGTGCCAACATCAAGGACGCCGAGATCACCGTCTTCTCCGACAATACCGTGATCTTCGACGAGATCGCCAAGGGCAACGCCGATCTGATGATGACGGACGCCTCCGAGACGCGCTACCAGCAGAAGCAGCACGCCGGCGTGCTCTGCGCGGTGCATCCCGAAAAACCGTTCGACTTCTCCGAGAAGGCCTATTGGCTCCAGCGCGACATGGCGCTGAAGGCCTTCGTCGACCAATGGCTGCATATCTCGATGGAGGACGGCAGCTACAAGAAGATCTATGCAGCGTGGTTCGACTAGCAATGCGACGGGAATTGGCAATCGCAATCGCGCTCGGGATCGGCGGGGTCCACGGTGCGGTCGCGAAGACGAAGTTCACGCCCGCGACAGGGCCGGCCTGCAAGGACGAGTCGACAAATGAACTCGGCCTGTGGACCTGCCCGGGTCCGGCCGGTTACGTGGTGAGCTTTGCCGACGAAGGCAACATCGTATCAGTCACGATTGCGCCTCGGAGCGCAATCGAGAAGGTGTCCGGGCCGACCGCGCAATGGCGCGGCGCCGGCAAGTCGTTCGGCGAAAAGGTGCAGTGGATCATGCGAGCCGGCGTGCCAAGGGCCGCGGTGATCCGCACCTGGCGACAGGTCGGCGAGGATGAGAAGGAGCTCCAGGAGCTCTCCGTGTTCGCGATCGATGGCACGAAGGCCTGCCTCGTTGGTTCGGTCGATGTTCATGCCGATAAGGCGAACGACGCAGCGCTTGCCCGCGCCCACCAGGCCGCCAATGCGGGTTGTCCGCGGAGGTAGACGCGGCGCGCTGAATCTTCGCCGCTCAGGCGCGCCAAATCGGAGCGGGGCCGCCCTGCCCAACTCCGGGCAGAGTTCGGCGTTATTGAACCAAGGTCGGCACGCGCACGACTTATACCGAGGACAGTGATCTGGATCACTTTTGAAGATCGAACCGGGGCGTAAGCGTCGGTCCAGGGACTATCTGCTCAGGAGATGGAAATGAGGAAGCTGTTGGCCGCGGCCGCATTCCTGTTGGCGAGTACAGCTGCTCAAGCACAGTACACTTTCGAATATGGCGGACGCACCATCCGGATCGATCCGGACCGCGGCACGGTGCAGATTCCCGGCGTGTACGACAACACCGGCCAGGCCAAGGCCAAGAAGGCCAAGAAGAACGACCAGGCGCCGCAGCAGGCCACGGTCGATCCGCAGGCACCAGCCGCTCCAGCTCCCGCTCCCGCCGCCCCGCCCGCGGCGCCCGCGGCTGCTGCAGCCGTGGCGCCGCCTCCTGCGCCACCACCGCCGGCGCCTCCGCCGACCACGACCGCCACCAATGCGCCGGCTGACACGGCCGTGCTGCCGCCACCTGCGCCGCCCCCGGCCCCTGCGCCCGCTGAGCAGCAGGCAGCGCCCACCGTGGCGCCACCGCCCGCTCCGACCGTCGCTACTGCGCCATCGGCGCCGCCCGCCCCGGCGCCTGCCGCCGCTCCCGTCCAGGCGGCCGCAGCCACGCCGGCTCCGGCAGCCGCGGCCACACGCGATCTCAGCTCGCCGCTCGGCGTTTGGCTCACCGAGGAAAAGGAAGGCAAGGTCCGCATCGAGCAATGCGGCAGCAATCTCTGCGGCTACTCGGTTGATTTTAAATCGAACCAGAATGGCGAGCAGGTTCTGATCAACATGAAGCCCAGCAAGGACCAGAAATGGTCCGGCCGCATCCTCGATCCGAACTCCGGCTCGACCTACGATTCGACGATCGCGATGAAGGGCACCGACCGCCTGCGCGTGCAGGGCTGCGCCTTCGGCGGCATGTTCTGCGGCGGCCAGACCTGGACGCGGGTGAATTGAGCGGCGCTGATTGCACGTGAGCCAACCTGGCGCAGGTAGGCTGCCGTTTTCGTCACACAACCTGCAATCTATGATCCGACTGGCCGGGATAGTCGTCGCTATCCCCGCCCATGCGAGCCGAGGCCTCGTATCGTAGGACCGCTCGATTCAAATGCCCCCATTGTGAACCATTTCATACTCTGCCCGCCGAAGTTGCTTCTAGTCTGGATTGATCGCCAGACTATTTGCGACCTGTCTACCGCGCAGTCGGCACCGTTTCGCCGAGATTGAGTAAACCGAAAAAGTCATTTGCCGATCTTCTTTCGGCGCCGATAGTTGCGTAAGCGAGCGAGGTTGTTATGGAGGAACTCCGTGCGACGCCATCGCTAGTCTCAGGTGACTGGGGCCCCGGCTTGTTGATGTCGGAGGAAAGCATACGACGCCATGTGATCGGCGCGCTCCGAAGTCGGCAGACAAGCTTGACGACCGCGCTGCAGCCACTGGTCAACGAGCAAGCGCGGATGCTGGTTTCGGAGTTCGGTTTCGACGCTCAGACCGTCGGCAAAATCCTGCAATCGCAAAATACCATGCTGAGCGTATTGTCGGATCGGTATGACGCGCTCGATGAAGCCGCACATTACAGCGAGATTCCCTTCGTCGAACTGGCGAACGACGGCCGCATCGTCTATTCGAATGCGGCATTCGACAAGCTCATTCCCTGCAGGCGCGGCGCTGCTTTCTCCGGATTGTTCGGACCCCGTGCAGCCGACGTGTGCATGGCCCTCCGGGCAAATCACAACACGAGTTTGCGCGCGGACATCCAGACCGACGAAACGGTTCGTCAGGTCAGAGTCGAGATTGGCCCGTTGCGCGACGAGGATGGAAAGCCGGGCAATTACGCACTCCTGCTCGACCAGAGCGCTGAACAGAGCCGCCTCGATGCCTTGCAGGATGGCGTGCTCCGCACCGACTTGACAGGCAAGATCCGGTTCGCAAACGAGCGCGCGGTGCAGGTTCTGGGCTTCTCGGAATCAGAACTCAAGGAGATGTCGCTCTCCCTCGTGTTCGGATCCGAGGACGAGGGAACGACGAACCTGTTCGCCGAATGGATCACCAAACAAACGGGCTTCTCGAGCTTCGTCAGGCTCCGCCCGAAAGACGGTCGTTCCGTTCTGGCAAGGGTGAGCGGAACACCTTACATGGAAGCACCGAACAGCTCGGCAGGGCTGTTGGTGCTGTTCGCTCCTCTTGCCGAAGATCGCGCCCGTCGTGAGCTCAAGACGATTCTAGCCGAGCACGATGATCCGCAAGAGATCATCGAGGCAACGCTTCAGGCCATCGGCAAAGTCATCCCGTTCGAAATGAGCACGTTCGGGGTCTACAACGATCTCAGCGATTATTGGCGAGCGGTCACCGTCTTTCCCAGACCCAGCTGGGAGTGGAGCACGCGTTGGTTCAAGGTGCCGCCCGGCGTGATCGATTGGCTCGAGCAGGGCAAGACGTGGGACAACAATTTGGCCGCGTTCGTCGAGCGCCTCAATCCGGAGGAAATGGATAATCCGGTGAGCAAGGCCATCATCGCCGACGAATTCGAGTCGATGATCGTATTGCCGATCCGCAAAGCCGGAGGCCGGTTTGGAAGTTCGCTTGCTCTGCTGTCCCGCAAGCACCAATACACCGCCTCGGATCTGCGCACGCTGCAAAATCTCGGCGTCGAGGAGATATTGCAGGCCGCAGACGCCGCCATGGAACACGCCCAGGCACGCGCCTTGCGCAAACTCAAGGACGATTTGAACAAGGCAGCGAGCGCACGCGCCATCGCTGAGCTGCTGGCCACAGGCACCACGAAATGTCTGGGCTGGGAGTATGTCGGCGTGTTCCGGGTCGATCGCCGCCGCAGCAAGTTCGTGCTGGTCGCCGAGCACGTCAAGAATGACCGAAACCTGCTCGTGAAAGCTCCTGACCGCAGGGCCGAGTACACCCAGGAGCTGTCCAGCGGCATGCTCGGCAGCTGCCTGGCCGAGCGGAGCATACTGGTTGTTCCTGACATCAGCGATACCGAGAGGAACTACGGCTTCATCAAAACCGCACCCGATCAGCGATCCGCCATGACAGTGCCCCTGTTCGTGAATGGCAAGATCGAACTGATCCTGGACATGGAATCATCGGAGTTCAACGCGTTCCGGGGGCCTGATCAGGACGCGGCAAGTGGCCTCGCCGCCGACTGCGAACAGATCTTTGCGGCTCGCTGGCACGAAGCGATCGAGCACGCGCTCATGGATAGAATCGAGCAGGCGGCCGTGATCGTGGATGCCGTTGGAACGATCTGCCACATGAATGGTGCAGCCGAGAACATCTTCGGCCAGGCGCGTGACAAGAAGCTCTCGTCATTTGGCGCCCGGAACGAAGATTCCGTGCAACTCGCGGAATGCGGGATCCAGCACCGTCTTCACATCCACCTGACGATCGGCGACGCACCGCGCACCGAGCTGACGACTCTCGCAAATCGCGAGCCGTTGAATGACGATTATGGTCATCAACTCTGGCTGTTTACCAGCCTTGCGGACCAAAGCCGGGAGAGCGACTGGGGATATCTGGAAGAGACCGTCACGGCCGTTGCACGCGAGACCCGCGCCCCACTGTTGATGGCCGACGGCCTGCTGCGCGGCGCCGCATCGCTCCTGAGCAAACCAGAGCTCATGAGAAATTGCGCCGAGCTGCTCGAGCAGGCCGCCAACCACCTGCTGAGGGCCGACCTGACTTTCGAACGTCTGTCCGATCGTCTGACCGTTCAGCAGACGCCGCAGGAGGCCCCCGAGCAATTCGACGTATTGGAAGTGCTTTATCACGAGGTCGAAGGCCTTCCCGTCGAGGATCGTGCCGCGATCGACCTCGTCGACCAGATTGCGATGCGTCATCCGGTGTTGGTCAAGGGATGGACGAAGAGGTTGAGCTTTGCATTTCGCTCCGCCCTCAGCTCCCTGCTGTTGTTGCGCATCACGCCGAACGACAGGTTGACCGTGACGATCGCGGAACGGCCGCCGCATCGCCTCTCGGTGTCCATGCGCCTGCCCGCGACGATTGTCGACGCTCTGGCACCGTCGGCGGCGGATCCGATCGAGCAGAGTCAGCACCGGGCACGGCAGATGGCTAGCATCGCGATCGAGGCGATACGCAAGGCTGCCGAGCAGCACGACGGCACTCTGGTCGAGTTGGACGGCGCGGGACTCGAGTTCAACCTGCCATTGTGCGCGCAGGAGGCACCGGTATGACAGCAAAGATTGCCATAGCCACCGCCGAACCAAGCATGTTCGAAACCCTGCGGGGACATCTGCTCGCGGCCGGAGTGGCCCTGGAGGACTTGTACGACAAGCCTCTGATGACCCCGGACCAGACCAGCGAGTGGCTCATCGCGAATGAGACTGAATTGCTCGTGCTCGACGCCCGGTTGCCGACTGACCCCAGCGCCGTATTCGACACACGCACGACCCTTGGCGCAAAGCACGTGCTCAACACCGTGGTCCTGGCCCAGGACCCCCACACCTCCGTGCTGGTCATCGCACCTTCGTTCGGAACCTGCGCGGACCTGGAGGAAGAGTGCCGAGCAGCAGGCAATGCGTTGATCCTGCCGATGGACGCGCTGCAGCTGCACCGGCATCGGATCTTGCGCCCGTTCATTGCGATGCTCACCGGGCATCCCGACGAGACGGATGCGATTCCGGGCGCGTTCCGCGTGATCGAGATCGAAATCCATAGCGCCAAGGTGGAATGCCGGCTCGGAACGGGTGAAGACGGCTCTCCTATGCTTCGCTGGAACACCATCAGCGATCTCGATGACCTCAAATCTGCCGCTCAAACCTATGCGCGCGATGAGATGCCGCTGAACAACTGGCTCGGCCAAACGCGGGACATCGGAACACGCTTGTTCAAGAGCTTCGTTGTCAAAGCGATCGGCGAACATCTGTTCTCGCAGATCGAGAAGTCCGCGGGCGGGCTGGTGGGACTGTCGTTTCGGTTCGTCATCAGCGATGCCGGCTTTTATCCGGTGCCCTTCGAGGCGAGTGTACGTTATCTCTCGGAGGAAAATGGGCCATTCGTGCTGCTCTATGCGCCGATCGTCCGGCGCATTCCATCCTTTGTCCGCGGAAGGGCCAGTGAGCGGGCGCGGATCAAACCGGGCGCAAAACTGATGTTCGTTCGTTCTCAGATCGGCGAACATCCCGATCTGAAGCTCGACAGCGCGATCTGCGATGGCAAGAAATTCGACAAGCTTGGCAATATCGATACCGAACTGAAGCACGTGACAGAGCTGGGTGCCGCGGGCTGTTTCGATTTGAAGGTCGTCAACTTGTCGGACGCCCCTCCGGGCGAGGCCGCCCCCTATCTGCTGAAGCAGCTCGACGCATTCCGGCCGACCATTCTCCACTACGCCGGTCACGCCTGGAGCGATGGCCAGAAAACCGCAACCCTCGTCCTTCCCGGACTGCAACCGCAGCAAGCGGTCGGCCTGAAGCTCGACAGGGTGGCGGCATCCGACGGGCTTTCAACGACAACACTGGTCTACCTCTCGGCCTGCCGTGGCATCTCGAAGGGCTGCGTTCAGCAACTGGTGATGAACGGAATCCCCTACGCCTTGGGCTTCCGATGGAATGTCGAGGACGAACGCGCGCCGCAGTTCGCCAGGGAGTTCTATGACGAGCTCCACAAGACGCGGTCCGTTTGCGTCGCGTTCCGCAAAGCCTGTCGCGCATCGTGGGAAAGCCTGAACTACGACGAAGAAAGTCCGATCTGGCTCTCACCGATCTTGCTGGCGCAGTCGACCGATTGGGCAGCTCGCTGCCAGTGAGCAACCACTGAGCTGCTTGGAGCGGAAGGATGTCATGACAGTCTGGGCCACACTCAAGAACGTCGTGGAGCACTGGGCGAGCCGCGAGTTGCGGCGCCCCTATGTCGGTTACGTCGCGTCGAGCGGTGGCAACGCGATGACCGCGGGACAGACCTTCCTGCCCGAAGCGAGCTATTTCGGCGTGCGCATGGTCGAAATGGGCTTGCGCGAGGGCGGCAAGTTTTTCAGCTCGTTCCTTCCGCTCGGCGTCGTGCTCACCGAGTTCAGCTTCGGCGACGGGCGTCAGCGCCGACCCACGATCCTGAGCAATGACGAGATCGCCGCTCAGCTGAAGGCCGCCGGTGCCGCTCCGGGGTATGTCGACTTCAAGAATATCTACGCCGTCAGGCGCGCGCCCATGAAGCAGGACAATTTGTCCCTGTTCGTCGGGCTGTTCCGCCTTCCGTTTCACGACGTCGCGCAACAGATCCTGCAACTGGCGGCCGACCTGACCACACAGACCGGGCTCGCGCCGGGCGTTTCCGACGGGTTGCGCGTGGCTGAAAAGATCTACGACCGGGTCGCGGGCCTGTTCGGACTCAACATCGTCACGCCCTTGTTCTCCTATGCCGACGGCAATGCGCTCGCCCGCAGCGGCTATCTCCTGGTTGCCGGCCCCGACCTGGACGAAGCGGTTGCCAAGCGACTGGTGGTGACCGACGACAGATTGCTGCTGGACGGCCAGCGCGTGTCTGGCCTGGACTATTGCCTCCTGGCCATAGAGTTCACGGCCAGCCTGCTGCCCGAGGGGCCTGATACGATCAACCCTCTCACGCAGCTCGGATTTCACCGACACTGGCAGGGTGTTGCAAGCAGCATCATGAAGCGGGAGCTGGAGCATGCAGACGAGCAGATGCTGACTCTGCGCTCCGAGGTGATCACTTCGCCTGAGCTCGCCGAAAACGATCGCCTCGTGGCCATCGGCGCCTACCAGACCAGCTACGATAAGCTTGTGGAGCGCGTGACACCCAAGAATGCTCACCGCGGCTGGGAAGAGGCACTCCTGGCCGACCCCAACGACAAGTCAATCGCCAAACCGGCCGTGACGGAGCTCCTGAAGGGCATGCAGATCCGCCTGCTTACCGGCATCAAGGACGCCCCTGATGATCCGGACAAGCTTTTTGCGTCCGAGGCGTTCGCATTGCGAAAGACAGTCGGCAAGGCCCCGCTGGTCGATACAAACTCCGCCGTCTCGCTGGCGCGCGTGATCGATCGGACCGCGAAAGCAAGGTGATGGCACGAACGCCTGCTTGCACGGCTCTGCCCGGCTGATGCGGCGGCGCTCCGACACGATCGCGTTGGACCATCCGCCCGCATCCGTGACACCCCTCACATCGGTCCGCCCCATGTCGTGACACGATGCCCCGCAGGTTCAGCCAATGGGGCGTGTCATGCGACATCTTTGCAAGGGTATCTTCGCCGCGATCTGGGCCGCCGCCCTGCTCTGCGGACAGGCAAATGCAGCATCGACCAGCTTCGACGGCGCCTGGAACGTGCGGATCTCGTCCTCGAGCGAGACCTGCGGCAACGGCGCCACCGTCGCGATCGGTATCAACAATGGGCAGATCGCATCGACCAGCGCCGCGGTGACGGCATCGGGCCGCGTGGCGGACGCCGGCAGCATCAACGTCACCTTGAGCACCGGCATCAAGCGCGCCGTCGGCTTCGGCCGGCTCAGCGGCACCTCGGGCTCCGGCACCTGGCGCGGCGCGCTGTGCACGGGCACGTGGACGGCGGAACGGATGTAGGTTGCCGTGTCCCGGGCGCGGTGCAGCGAAGCATCGTCCGGTAACGCTGCGCCGCTGATCCGGGACATGTGCGTCTCAGCCCAGCGCCGCGCCGTACTCCGCGTCGGTCACCGGCTCCAGCCAGGTCGAGTAGGTCCCGTCGAGCGCCTCCTGCATGGCGATGTGGCACATGCCGTTGGTCGGCGAAGCGCCGTGCCAGTGCAATTCACCCGGCGGGATCCAGACGGTGTCGCCGGGGCGGATCTCCCTGACAGGACCGCCCTTGGTCTGGACGCGGCCGACGCCAGAGATGACGTAGAGCGTCTGCCCGAGCGGATGGTGATGCCAATTGGTGCGCGCGCCGGGCTCGAAGGCGACGCGCGAGCAGTTCAGCCGTGCCGGCGCGGGCGCCATGATGATGGGGTCTTGCCACACGGTACCGGTGAAGTTTTCCTTGGGCGCGCGGCGGGTCAGCCGCGTGCCGGCAACAGTGATCTCCATGGGGTCCTCGCTTCGTTACTTCTTGCTGGCGGCGTAGCGCGCCTTGGTTTCCGCGTTCATGGGGTAGAGGCCGGGCAGCACCGCGCCGTTGTTCACCTCGTTGACGATCCAGGCCTCCATCCGCTCCTGCTCGACGCCCTCGTTGAGCACGTGCTCGAGCATCGCCTGCGGGATCAGCACGCAGCCGTCCTGGTCGGCGACCACGATGTCGTTCGGAAAAACAGCAACCCCGCCGCAGCCGATCGGCTCGCCCCAGCCGACGAAGGTCAGGCCGGCGACCGAAGGCGGCGCGGCATAGCCGTCGCACCACACCGGCAGGTTGGTGCCGAGCACGCCCTCGACGTCACGCACGACGCCGTCGGTGACGAGCGCGGTGACACCGCGCTTCATCATGCGGGCGCAGAGGATGTCGCCGAAGATGCCGGCATCGGTGATGCCCATGGCATCGACCACGGCGATGCAACCCTCGGGCATCGCCTCGATCGCGGTGCGGGTCGAGATCGGCGACGACCAGGATTCCGGCGTCGCCAGATCCTCGCGCGCCGGCACGAAGCGCAGCGTGAAGGCCGGCCCCACCAGACGCGGCAGGCCGGGGCGCAGCGGCCGCGCGCCCCGCATCCACACGTTGCGCAGGCCCTTTTTCAGCAGGACCGTGGTGATGGTGGCAGTGGTGATGCCGGCGAGGATCTTGCGGGCTTCGGGGGACAGCGACATGGAAACAGACGAGCTCCGGATGGGCGGGAAAGAACGAGCGCATCTTGCGAGCCGGGCGCTTTGCGTCAAGGGCCAAGAGGCTATCAATAACGCAGGGCCGGTGGGCTGTTATGCGACGCGATAACAAAGCCTTATCGTGGCCTCCTGCATTAATTTATTGGACTTGCGGGCGCATTTACGCGAAGCAGGGGTGAGGCGGAACTCAAGGTCGAGCCCGCTCCCGCAAAAGCCCGATTTCGACAGCTCTTCGACAGCTCAATGGCCGCGACGCTCTCCCCGCCCCGCCTTCTGCCCAGTGGCGACAGCGCCGTCACGGTCGAGTTCAGCCGCACCATCGACGACGCTGCCAACCAACGCGTGCTGGCGCTGGACAAGGCGCTCGCAGCAAGCCCGATCGATGGCGTCACCGAGACGGTGCCGACCTATCGCTCGCTGCTGGTGCACTACGATCCCGGCAAGATCGGTTTCGATGCGCTGGGCGACCAACTGCTCCCGATCGCTATCCAGCCGCCGCCGCCGGTCACCAAAGCGCGGCGCTGGCGCATTCCCGTCGCCTATGGCGGCGAGCATGGCATCGACCTCGAGGATGTCGCCAAGGCGCTGAACACCACGCCGGATGACATCGTCGCCCGGCATGCGGGCGGCGACTACAAGGTCGCCATGATCGGATTCACGCCGGGCTGGTCCTATCTGAGCGGCCTCGACAAATCGCTGCACATGTCGCGCCGGCAAAATCCTCGGCTGCTGACGCCCGCCGGCACGATCTCGATCGGTGGCGTCCAGGCCGGGATCCAGTGCCTCGCCGCCCCGAGCGGCTGGCATCTGCTCGGCCGCACGCCTGTCAGAACCTATCAGCTCCACCGCGATCCAACCTTCCTCACCGAACCCGGTGACCGCGTGACGTTCTTCTCCATCGATCACAAGACCTTCGAGGAGCTGGACCGCGCTGCGGAAGCCGGCGCGATCGTCGCCGAGCAGGTGGACGCATGAGCCGGCTCGTCGTCGCCAGCATCGGCCCGGCAAGCTCCGTGCAGGACGGCGGACGCCACGGCGCACAGCGCTATGGTCTGACGGTCAGCGGCGCCATGGACCGCCTGTCGCTGGCTGCGGCGAACACGCTGGTCGGCAACGAGCCGTTCGCGGCCACTGTAGAGATCGGCCCGTTCGGCGCCGCCTTCACCGCGCGCGATGGCGCCGTGCGTGTTGCATTTTCAGGCGCGCCGCGCAATGCGGACGTCGCCGGAAACCCGGTCGCGATGGACACGTCGGTGACGCTGAAGGACGGCGAGACGCTGACGCTAGGCTTTGCCCGCGGCGGCGCGTTCACCTATCTCGCCATCGAAGGCGCCATCAAAGGCGAGATGGTGTTCGGCAGTCTCGCGGTGAATGCCCGCGCCGGCCTCGGCAGCCCCTACCCGCGCCCGCTCCAGGCCGGTGATGAATTTTCGGTCGATGCCGCGAGCGGCGCCCCGGAATTGCGGATCGAGCTGCCAAAGCCCGTGAGCGGTCCGATCCGCGTCGTGCTGGGGCCGCAGGACGACGAGTTCGACGACGCCAACAAGGCGCTGTTCCTGGACAGCGAGTGGCAGATCTCGGCGACCTCCGACCGCATGGGCTACCGGCTCGAGGGCCCCGCCATCAAGCATCTGCACGGCCACAACATCGTCTCCGACGGTACGGTCAACGGCAGCATCCAGGTGCCCGGCAACGGCTCGCCGATCGCGCTGATGATGGACCGCGGCACCTCCGGCGGCTATCCGAAGATCGCAACCGTCATCACCGCCGACGTCGGCCGCCTCGCCCAGACCTCGGCGGGAACCGCGTTCCGCTTCAGGGCTGTGAGCATGGCCGAGGCTCAGGACGAGGCGAGGAAATTTGCGCAACTGATCCGCAACCTGCCCGATCGCCTGCGCTCTGCCGACACCGTCGCGCTCAACATCGAGGCGCTCAGCGATGCCAACGTCGCGGGCTATGCTGTCAGCGCCGTGGACGCCGGGACCTGGCAGGTGACGGCGGAGCCATAAACGACACGACGACCAGAGGCGGAGAGCAACCCATGAAGACGATCGATCTCAATTGCGACCTCGGCGAAGGTTTTGGCGCGTGGGAGATGGGCAACGACCCCGCGATGATCGAGCTGGCAAGCTCGGTCAACGTCGCCTGCGGCTTCCATGCCGGCGACCCCGACATCATGCGCCGGACGGTGGAATTGGCGAAGGCGCGCGGCGTCTCGGTCGGCGCCCATCCCGGATATCGCGACCTGCACGGTTTCGGCCGCCATCCGATCGCGGGCCTGAAGGCGTCCGAGATCGAGAACCTCGTCGCCTACCAGATCGGCGCATTGCAGGCGATTGCGACCGCGGCCGGCCACAAGGTCACGCATGTGAAGGCGCATGGCGCGCTCTCCAACGTCGCCTGCGAGGACGACATGACGGCGAAGGCGATCGCCGCCGGCATCCGGGCGGTCGATCCCAGCCTGATCTTCGTCGTGCTCGCCAATTCCAAGCTGGTGAAGGCCGGCGAAGCCGCCAATCTGCCGATGGTGCACGAGGTGTTCGCCGACCGCGCCTATGAGGACGACGGCAATCTCGTCTCGCGCAAGAAGCCCGGCGCGGTGCTGCACGACGCCAAGGCGATTGCCGACCGCGTGGTGCGCATGGTGCAGGACGGCGCGGTGGTCTCGGTGACGGGCAAGGTCATCAAGATGCGCACCGACACGGTGTGCATTCATGGCGACACGCACGGCGCCGTCGAGATCGCGCGGACCTTGCGTCAGGCGTTGAAGGATGCAGGGATCGAAGTGGCGCCGTTCAAGAGCGGGGCGTGAGGCCCATCAGGTGCCGCGGTGCCGTAGGGTGGACAAAGGCGCATAGCGCCGTGCCCACGATCTCTGCATGATTGACACAGGCGGTGGGCACGCTTCGCTTTGCCCACCCTACGAGACCGAGCAGGATCTTAGAACGGGTGTATCGACAACGTGCCGAACACGATCGCCGCGATCACGGCAAACGCACTGTAGAGCGCGAAATGATGCATGCTCGCCCCGGTCCGACGCGAGAGCGAGCGCGCGTAGAAGTGCAGCCTGGCTTCCGCCGATAGTTCGCGCATGGTCGATCTCCAACGCCCCATTTGCGGGATTATGAGGGATCAACCAGGGCGGGAGGCAAGATGCCGGAGGAAATAGCGATGCGCCTCCTCCGAAGCGGCCGCATCGCAGACGTAAATTCTCTCCAGGTGCAGGTTCCGAGAATCTTATTCGTTCAAATCCGAGCCGGTTGGAACCGGCTCGGATGACAGTAGCGTGACGATCGCCTTAGTACACGTCAGCCTGGAAGCGGCCGGTCTTCTTGAGCTCGGCGACGAAACTGACGGCTTCGTCGGTCGAACGCGCCCCGAACTGGGCGACGATGTCGACCAGCGCACGCTCGACGTCCTTGGCCATGCGCTTGGCATCGCCGCAGATGTAGAGATGCGCGCCTTCGGCGAGCCAGGTCCACACCTCGCGGCCGACCTCGCGCATGCGGTCCTGCACATAGAACTTCTTCTCGCCGTCGCGCGACCAGGCCAGCGACATGCGCGTCAGCAGACCCGAGGTCTTCATCGCATTGAGCTCCTCCTGGTAGAAGAAGTCGCAATCGCTGCGCTGATGGCCGAAGAACAGCCAGTTCTTGCCCGGCGCGCCGGTCGCCTTGCGATCGAGCAGGAAGGCGCGGAACGGCGCGATGCCGGTGCCGGGACCGATCATGATCACGGGCGTCTTCGGGTCCTGCGGCAGGCCGAAACCGTGCGCCTTCTGCACATAGACCTTGAGATTCTCGCCTTCTGTGATGCGCTCGCCGAGGAAGGTCGAGGCGACACCGAGACGCTTGCGCTTGCCGACGACGTAGCGCACGGAATCGACCGTCAGGGACAGCTTTCCGGGCGTCGCATTGTGCGAGGACGAGATCGAATAGAGCCGCGGCTGCAGCGGCTCCAGCGCCTCGACGAAAGCCTCCGGATGCGGCCGCGTACCCGAAAACTTCTGCAGCGCCGCCATGACGTCGAGCGTGGCAGCATCGCCGTCGGGATCCTCGCCCTGCGCCAGCGCCCGCGCCTTCTCGCGCTGCGCGCCGCCGGTGATGAAGGAGATCAATTCGAACAGCGTGTCGGGTGCCGGCGACAGCGAGACGTCGTCGATCAGCACCTCGCGCAACGTCTTGCCGTTGACCTTGGTGGTGTGGGAGGCGCCGAGCAGCGCGATGATCTGGTCGACGAGGCCGACCTCGTTGCGCGCGAACACGCCAAAACTGTCGCCCACGACGTAGTCGAGCTTGCTCTCGGAGAGATCGAACTCGACGTGATAGGTTTCCTTCTCGGACTTGCCCTTGTTGAGCAGACGGCGCGAGAGAAATGTCGCGGTCACGGGGTTGTCGCGCGAGCGGCCCGGCTCCGCGATCGTCACGGTCACGGCCGGCGCGGTCACCGCGTCCGTCTTGTCAGCCGCCTTGGCCGCCGGCGCCTTGTCCAGCTCCTCGTACAGCGACTTCAGCATCCGCGCGGTTTCCTTGCCGCCGGGAACACAGAGGTTGAGCCGTGCTTCGCTGCGGCCCGCGATCGCCTCCGAATAATCGTGGCAATTGTAGCCGCACTGGCCGCAATCCTGCTGCGCCATCGCCGCCATCATCTTGCGGCGGACGGGACGGCCCTCCGCAAGCTTCATCCGGTCGGCGATCGGCATGGTCTGGTCGTGCCAGGGCGCCTCGCCGTCGTCACCGTCGCCGGCTGCGCCTTGCATGACGGCGGCGCCCTGCTCCGCCGACAGCGGCGCGGCGACATCGGGCGAGAGCAACCCGGCAAAGAAGCCGTTCAGCCAGGAGCGCTGCGCATCGGAGAACGGGGCGCTGGCGGGGATGATATCGAGTTTCGGCGGAGGCGTGATCTGGTTCATGCGGACACCTGTGCATCGGCAAGCTTGCGCAGCGTTTCGCCGTCATGGCGGCGCGCAAAGGACAGGAAGGTTTCGTCGGGTGACGAGCGATGGGCGATATAGGCCTTGAGCAGTCCTTCGACCGTCTTCGGTGCGTCCTCGGCCTTGAGGTCGTGATAGACCTCCTGCCCGACATCGGCGTCGGGGCCGAACCCGCCACCCGTGAAGAGGTGATAGCCCTCGACCGTGTCGTCCTCGTTCACCGGCACGCGCGCACCGATCAGGCCGATATCGCTGATGTAATGCTGTGCGCATGAATGGTGGCAGCCGGTGACGTGGATGTTGACCGGCTTGTCCATGGCGACGCGCGGCTCGCACCAATCACCGATCTCGGCCGCGCTGCGCTTGGTGTTGGACGCCGCGAAACGGCAGCCGGCGTTGCCGGTGCAGGCGATCAGTCCGGCGCGGATGTGCGAAACCTCGACCGCGAGCCCGATCTGCTTGATGGCGGCGACGGCGAGCGCGACGTTCTCGTCGCGCACCCCTGATATCAGTAGGTTCTGCCAGACCGTCAGGCGGACCTCACCGTCGCCGAGGTCGCGCGAGACCTTGGCAAGACCGCGCATCTGATCGCAGCTGAGCTTGCCGAGCGGCAGCGAGACGCCAATCCAGTTGAGGCCGTCCTGCTTCTGCTTGTGCACGCCGACATGCGCCATGCGGTCCGCCGCGGGCCGAGGCGCGAACGCCTCTTCCGGCACGTGCGTGAACGGCGTCTTCAGCCGTTCCTCGACGAGCTTGAGAAAGCCGTCATGGCCCATGGCGTCGAGCACATACTTCAGCCGCGCCTTGTTGCGGTTGGTGCGATCGCCATGGTCGATGAACACCCGCACGATGGCATCGGCGACAGCCGTCGCCTCCTCCGGCTTGACGATGATGCCGGAATATTTCGCAAAGTCCTTGTGGCCGGTGATGCCGCCGAGGCCGAGGCGGAACCAGATTCCGGGCTCGACGCCAAAGCCGTCCTTCACCTCATACGCCGTGAAGGCGATGTCGTTGGTCTCCTCGAGCACCGCGATCCTGCCGGCGCCGTCGAAGGCGACGTTGAACTTGCGCGGCAAGCCGTAGAGCGAGCGATCGTTGAGGATGTGGTAGTGCCATTCGCGCGCATAGGGCCGCGTGTCGATGATTTCCTGCGGATCGATGCCGGCCGTCGGCGTGCCCGTGACGTTGCGGATGTTGTCGGCGCCGGAGCCGCGCGAGCACAGGCCGAGGTCCTGGATGCCCTCTATCAGCTTCACGGCATTCTTCGGCGGAATCTCGCGAAGCTGGAGATTGGCGCGCGTCGTGACGTGGCTGTAGGGACCGCAGAGCTCGTCGGCGAGATCGGCAAGACCCGACATCTGCCAGTGCTTCATGATGCCGTTCGGAATCCGCAGGCGGCTCATGTAGGAGTCCTGCGTCGGCGCGACGTAGAAGATGCCGTAATAGCGCCAGCGGAAATTGTCCGCCGGGCTCGGCGGCGTATTCTCGAGCGCCTGCTGGCGCAGCCGCGGATAAGCATCGAAGGGATGCTCGTCGCGCTTGAACTTCTCCTGGTCGGCGAGCTTCTTGCCCGACGCGATGACCTTGTCCTGCGCCTTGATGTGCACGGCATCGGGACCAACAGGCTCGGCGTTCGGCTTGCCGGCGCCGCCTCCGCCGCCGAGACCGCGACCGACCCGGCTGATCTGCAGACCGGTCGTAAAACCTTCGAGATAGCGTTTCTGCTCGTCGGTAAAGTCGACTGCGAGCGTATCGATTTTCATGGTCGGTAACGAAGCTCCTGCGGCCACCTGGGTGGCATCGACGGACATTGGCGCGACCCGCGAGGAACTGGGCTGGCCCTTAAGAGCCGGCTTCGTTTCCCGACGGTCCGATCAGCTTCGTTGCTGCGGGACACGGCTCAGCAGGCACCTGTGACAAGCTGGCCGCACTGCAACATTCAAGTTGCGTGCCAGCTTGGCCAAAATGGAAAATATCGCTATTTCAGATGATTAGGCGCCACCCCGGGAATTCCCGGGCGGCAAGCTTTCACGAAATTCGGGCAGCCGGATCAAACTTTGGGCAATGAAACTTACTGCCTAAAAAATACGCAGACCCGAATCAAGCCTTCCATCGCCCGACCTCGAAGGCCCTAAGATGCCCCTGGATGTCGTCGGGATTGAACACCGGGCCCGCGAATGCCCCGAACGCGGCGGGAGCCTGCTCGGGCGGCCGGCGGCCGAGGGCCGCATCGTAGAGGTCGGGCCTGAAAACGGCCATCGCCGTCTTGACGCCCTCCGGACTGAGCACCGTCTGCCCCCAGCGCACCATCTGCGCATAGAGCCAGGCTGCCTGGACCGGATCGGGCCGCCCCGCCTCTTCCCGCCCCACCAGCAGGTAGCGGCCGCTTTCGCGCACCTCGCCCTCGGGCGATATCTTCAGGCGGCCGACGAGCGAGCGCTGGATCACCTCGGCATCGACACCGATCCGCTCGGGTTGCGCCAGGATCTGCGCGGCCTCGGTCAGGTTCTCAGGGCTTTCGATGAACGCGGCGGCCTTCACTGCTGCGCGCACCAGCGCAGCGACCACGTCCGGATTCTTGTCGGCCCAGGTCTGGCGGACGGCGAGCACCTTTTCCGCCGCGCGGACCAGAATGTCGGAAACGAAATGCAGGATGTGACCGATGCCGAGATCGACGGCGATCGAATTCCAGGGCGCACCGACGCAGAACGCATCGACATGGCCGCTCTTGAGGCTGTCGACCATGTAGGGCGGCGGCAGCACCACGAGGCGCACGTCCTCGTCGGGATCGACGCCAGCCGCCGCCATCCAGAACCGCAGCTGGTAATTGTGGGTCGAGAACGGGAAGGTCATGCCGAAAGTCAGCGGCTCGGCACCCGCCTTGCGCCGCTTTGCAACCACCTTCGCCAGCGCTTTCGCCGTGGCCATCGGATCGAAACGGTCGCCGTCGATCTCCTCCATCAGCGCGGCATGGAGCGCCGGCGACACCGTAATCGCGTTGCCGTTGATGCCGAGACTGAAGGGCGCGGCGATCGGCACCTTGACGTGACCGAGCCCGAGCGAAGATGCGATCGCCACGGGCGCGAGCAGATGAGCCGCGTCGAACAGGCCGATATTGAGCTTGTCGCGAACGTTGGACCACGACACCTCGCGCACCAGCTCGACCTCGAGCCCTTCGGCGGCGGCAAATCCCTTGTCGACGGCGACGATCAGCGCTGCGGCATCGACCAGCGGGATGAACCCGATGCGGAGGGGAACGGTCATTTCAGCATCTCCGACGCGGTGATGATCGACTGCGCGATCTCGCCGATTTTCTTCTTCTCGCGCATGGCGGTGGAGCGCAGCAGCACGTAGGCCTCGTCCTCGGTGAGGCCCTTCACCTTCATCAGGATACCCTTGGCGCGTTCGATGATCTTGCGGTCCTCAAGCTGCGACTTGGTGCGCTCGAGCTCCTCCTGGAGCTTGGCAAAGGCGTTGAAGCGGGACACGCAGAGGTCGAGGATCGGCTTGATGCGCTCCTTCTTCAGCCCGTCGACGATGTAAGCGGATACCCCCGCCTCGACCGAGGCCTGGATCGAGGCTGAATCGCTCTGGTCGACGAACATGGCGATCGGCCGCTTCACGGCGCGGCTGACCTGGAACATCGCCTCCAGCACGTCGCGGCTGGGGTTCTCGAGATCGATCAGGATGATATCGGGGTCGACCGCATAAATACGGGCAAGCAGGCTCTGCATCTCGCGGATATGGACCACTTGCGTGAATCCGGCCTCCCGCAATCCTTCCTCCAGGATCGCAGCGCGGATCGGGCTTTCGTCGACGATCACGATTTTGGGCGACTGTTCGGCGCTCATAGCTCACTCACGGCAGGTGATTCATCCATAGCACGCCGGAACGCCCTGCAAAGGGTTGTAATTGTGGGCAATTGGGACTAGCTCAGGCCGGTCAATCAGGCAGATTTGGATATGGATCAGACGGCTGCGCCCAAGGTCAGCTTCGTGTCGCTCGGGTGTCCCAAGGCATTGGTGGATTCCGAGCGCATCATCACGCGCCTGCGCGCCGAGGGCTATGAGCTTGCCCGCAAGCACGATGGCGCCGATATCGTCATCGTCAACACCTGCGGCTTCCTCGACAGCGCCAAGCAGGAATCGCTGTCGGCGATCGGCGAGGCCATGGCCGAGAACGGCAAGGTCATCGTAACGGGTTGCATGGGCGCGGAACCCGAGCAGATCGAGCAGGCCTATCCCGGCGTGCTCTCGATCACCGGTCCGCAGCAATACGAGAGCGTGCTGGACGCCGTGCACCGCGCGCTGCCGCCCGCTCACAATCCGCATTTGGACCTGGTGCCGCCGCAGGGCATCAAGCTGACGCCGCGCCACTACGCCTATTTGAAGATCTCCGAGGGCTGCAACAACCGCTGCACCTTCTGCATCATTCCGAAGCTGCGCGGCGACCTCGTCTCGCGTCCGGCCAATGACGTGCTGCGCGAGGCCGAACGCCTGGTCGGCGCCGGCGTCAAGGAGCTCTTGGTGATCTCGCAGGACACCTCGGCCTATGGCGTCGATCTCAAATACGCCGAGAGCCCGTGGAAGGACCGCCAGGTCCGCGCCAGATTCCTCGACCTCGCGCGCGAGCTCGGTGAGCTCGGCGCATGGGTCCGGCTGCAATATGTCTACCCCTACCCGCACGTCGACGAGGTCATCGCGCTGATGAACGAGGGCAAGGTGCTGCCCTATCTCGACATCCCGTTCCAGCATGCGAGCCCCGAGGTGCTGAAGGCGATGAAGCGTCCGGCGGCGCAGGACAAGACGCTGGCGCGGATCAAGCGCTGGCGCGAGGAATGTCCTGATCTTGCCTTGCGCTCGACCTTCATCGTCGGCTTCCCCGGTGAGACCGACGCCGATTTTGCCTATCTGCTCGACTGGCTCGATGAAGCCGAGATCGATCGGCTCGGCTGCTTCAAATACGAGCCGGTTGCGGGCGCGACATCGAACGCGATCGAGAACCCGGTGCCGGAAGAGGTCAAGCAGGAGCGCTACAACGCTCTGATGGCCCGGCAGCAGAAGATCTCCGCGCGCAGGCTGAAGCGCAAGGTCGGCACCCGCCAGCAGATCATCATCGACGAGGTCGGCCCGACGGTGGCCAAGGGCCGCTCCAAGGCCGATGCTCCGGAGATCGACGGCGCGGTGTATCTGACGAGCCGCCGCCCCTTGCGCGTCGGCGAGATCGTCACCGCGAAGATCGAGCGCGCCGACCAATACGATTTGCACGGGAGCGTCTCGGGGTTCTGACGGCGTTCGCCAACGGCCTTTAGTCCACGATCGCCCGGTAAACGCCATCCTCGCCGAAATGATAAAGACGCTTGCCGCGGCCCTGCAATCGGCCGGGCGGGCGGCCCGAGCCGTCGGGCATCAACAGGCGTGCTCGCCTGACAAGGATAGTCCCGTCTCGATCCAATCGTCCGATGTAGGCCACATCGGGTGGATCGTCATATTGCCCTGAAAACAGAATCTCCGCCTCGGACATGCGTTTTCCCGCAGGAGTCGAAATCGCTTTAGACCGTCCATTCTTGCTCGCGGAAACGAGCCGATACCACCACGGTCGCTCTCGAACACGGCGTCACGTCCGGCGTCCTCGACGTACAAGAACAGCAGCGATTCGCCCGCAACCCCGCTCGCGGCAAGCGAGAAACCGGGAAACGTCGGCGCAGCGCCAATCCTCTCGAACTGTATTGATCTTATCAACTGTGCCCCTGGTACCATCGAACTGCCTTGAGGCAGCATCACCAAGCGCGCGCCGGGCGCAAGTGCGAAGTCGCGATTAAGCTTACGCCAGCCATTTCGGCACCGAGCGTTCCGGACGCCGGGGCAAGGCGTGCGGGAGGCCGCAATGCCCAGGCTGCCGAGCAGACGGAATGTTTGGCGCTAGTCCGTTACGTCGCGTTGCCTGACGCCTGCTGTCCGTGCTGCGCGGCGAACACCTCCTTGGCTTCGAACAGCCCGTTCACTGCCGCCGGGAAGCCAGCATAGACGGCCATCTGCATGATGATCTCCACGATCTCGTCGCGAGAAAGCCCGACGTTCAGCCCCGCCTCGATATGCACTTTGAGCTGAGGCGCGGCATTTCCGAGCGCCGTCAGCGCGGCGATCGTCGCGATCTCTCGATCGCGCAGGCCGAGATCCGGGCGGCAGTAAATGTCGCCAAAGGGAAACTCGATCACGTATCGTGCGAAATCCGGAGCGATGTCGGCGAGTGAGGCGACGACCTTTTCGCCCGCCTTCCCGTCAATGCGTGACAGGGCCCGCTGGCCGCGATCGAAGCGGCTTTCGGCGTGTGTTTGGGCGTGCGTCATTTTCCTTCGTCCTCTGTTCGTCGCCGGCGTAGCCGGCAATCTTGGTATCAAGGACGAGCAGGCATTCCTGGAGTTCGGCAATCTGCGTGCGAACCTGTTCGCGATGGATTTCCAGCATCTGCCGCCGGGCTGGCCCGGTGGCGTCGCCGTCATCACGAAGCGCCGCGTAACGCAACATGTCCCGGATTGGCATTCCGGTGGTCTTGAGCCGACCGAGGAATTCGATCCATGTGAGGATTGATGCGTCAAAATCACGTTGACCGGAGCGATCCCGGTCAGCGTATGGAAGCAGCCCGATGCGCTCATAATAGCGCAGCGTGTGAGTCGACAAGCCCGTTCGTCTTGCAAGGTCGCCGATCTTCATGTGTGCCCGTTCTCGTACTGACGCACGTACAGATACCCCTTCGAGCGCGCTCTAAGTCAAGAGGGATCGAAGGTGCCGTCCCCGCGAGGTCAAGCAAGGGCTAGAACGCACTGATGGCGCGACAGCGGAAGGTCTCGGCGCGCCCGGCTGCACGGCAGCCCCGCGGAATTCCGAAGGTTCAGGAGGTCGCCAGCCATTTCGGCACCCAGCGCTCAGGTCGGGGTGCGCGGGCGAGGTCGGCTTTCGCCTCGGAGAGCAGCGCCGGCTCGCCGTCGATGGTCGGGCGTAGATCGTATTCGAAATTCGGCATGACGCGGCCGTCGGCATAGAGCCCAAAATTCATCGCGTACCACAGGCCAAGCTCGGGCTGGGCGCGGCGCATCTCCTCGCGCAGGTCGCGCAGCAGGGATTCGATCGAGGCGGCTTCCTCGAACGGCTGTGGTCCGTGCGAGAGCACGCGCGCCTCGTATTGCTTGCCGACGATCGCTATCTCGAATCTCGTCCGGTCCCAGGGCTTCTTGCCCTTGGGCAGATGGGCGGCCAGCCGCCAGCCGAGCTCGGCCATCAGGCGGTGATTGGCCCAGTAGTCTTCGCGATCCCGGCTCCATTTTTCCATGAAGCCGCGGAAGTCAGGCAGTTCCGACGAATTCTCGTCGGGCGTCGCCGGCTCGCCGAGCGGCCGTCCGGCCAGCCATTGCGCGAGCTCGACCGTCTGGGGCTCGACCTCGTCATGCGGCTTGAGATCGCTCCAGGCATTGTCGAATTGTTGCGATGTCAGTTTGGCGAGCAGGCCGTCGAGGCTCGGCGCCAGCAGCTCGTAGTCGCCCTCCGAGCCCAGTCCCACGATCGGCGGATTGTCGCGGTCGAGACCGGCGCCGTACCAGCCGCCGACGGCCGAGCCGTCCGGCAGCCGCATGAACAGCGAAAACCTGTCCCGCAAGGGGCTGCCGTCGGTGATCGGCGCGTGATCCGAGAACTGGCCCTGCAGCGAGAAACAGCCGACGCTGCCCCAGGGTCGCCCCTTGAGCCAGGTGGCAAAGTCGACCAGCAGCGGCGGCGCTTCGATACCCGGCGGAAATGCGCCGCGAATGCTGTCGAGGTCGATGGGATAAGGCGTATCGGACAAGGCTGAAAACTGTCTGGTTGGTCCCGTCCCTCTTGGTCTCGCCCGAATTGCGTCCGGTTCGAACCAAGTCGCGTCCTTCGATCACAAACGCGCTAGAGGCGCAATGGTTTCGATGCGGTACGCAAATGGAATACGACGAAACATCAGGAATTTGGTTCAAGCTGGCGGCCATTGGCATGGCGATGGCCCTGCTCGCGCTGTCCACCCCCGCTACGGCGCGATCCCCCTCAGCCGCACAGCTGCGCCAATGGTGTTACGAGGACGACGACGTGGGCCACGAGGAACGGCGCATCGAGGGCTGCTCGGCCGTGCTCAAGGCCAATCCCAACGATGTGCATGCCCTCGCCAATCGCGGCGAGATGCTTCGGCGCAAGGGCGACGCCGCGCGTGCGCTGGTGGACTTCAACCGTGCGATCGAGCTCAATCCTGGGCATTCCGACCTCTGGTACAACAGGGGAATTGCCCATGACGATCTCGGCGAGAAAGATCACGCCATTGCCGACTACACGCGTGCCATCCGGCTGAACGCCCGCGACCCGCTCTACTACAACAACCGGGGCAACTCCCACATTCACAACAAGGCGTACGAGCGCGCGATGGCCGACTACGATCAGGCCATCAAGCTCGATCCGAATTTCGCGCTCGCCTATTTCAATCGCGGCACCGCCTTCAGCAACCACGGCGACAACGCGAGCGCACTTGCGGACTTCGATCTGTCGATCAAGCTCAACCCGAACTACGGGCCGGCCTACGGCAACCGCGCCCGCGTCTATCGCGACCGCGGCGACCGTCCCCGAGCGCTGGCCGATTTCGCCAGATCGATCGATCTCAGTCCGAACAACGACCGCGACTTCTATGCGCGCGCGAACATGTATTTCGATACGCACGACTACACGCTGGCGCTCGACGATTACGACCACTCCATCAGAGCGAATGCGAGCCGTGCGGACGTGTTCAATTCGCGATGCTTCACCCGCGCGATCGTCGGCCGCCTGCAGGAGGCGCTGGCCGATTGCGAGCAGTCGCTGAAGATGGCTCCCAACGATGCCGACACGCTGGACAGCCGCGCCCTCGCCCATCTGAAGCTCGGCAACCTCGACGCGGCGATTGCCGATTACGATGCCGCGCTGAGCATCAAGCCGAGGCTCGACGGCTCGCTCTACGGCCGCGGATTGGCGAAGCGCAAGAAGGGTGACGGTGAAGGCGCCGAGCGCGACATCGCGGCCGCAAAGGCAATCAATGCCGACATCGCCGATGTATTCTCGCATTACGGCGTCGAGTAACCGTCACGCAGGAATGTGACACTATAGTGCATTCACGCAGAGGTCACGGACTCGTCCTAGTTCTGCCGCGCCTTTCAACGCGAGCGAGGAATGAGAATGAGCCGTCTCTCGAACATGCTGCGCAGGCAGCGCTTCGACGATTACCGCTTCTACCACCAGAGCACCGTCAACCAGACCCTGCATCTCGTCAGCGCCGTGATCTTTCTCGGCTGCTACGCCTTGCTGTTCAAGGACGCAGCGCTCGCGGGCATCGTCGGCTGGCTTGCGATGCTGACGCGGCAGACCGGGCATTTCTTCTTCGAGCCGAACGGCTATGATACCGTCAACGACGTCAGCAACGACTACAAGGAAGCGGTCAAGGTCGGCTACAACCAGACCCGCAAGATCATCCTGCTGCTGGTGTGGGGCAGCGCACCGGTTGCGCTGTACGCGTTCCCTTCCCTGTTCGGGCTGTTCGATCCGCCCGCCACGCGTCTCGATTTCGTCCGTCACGTCGGCACGCTCTGGCTCGCGATCGGCGTCAGTGGCGGTCTTGCCCGCATGCTCCAGCTCTTCGCCACGCGTGACGTCACGACCGGCCTCGTCTGGGTGTTCAAGGTGCTGACCGACCCCTTCCACAACATCGCTCTGTACTGGAATTCGCCGCTCAAGCTGCTGCGCGGCGAACTGATCGACACCGCGATCGCGGACGCGGATTGGGGCGATGAAGAGGCCGCGGAGGCCGCGCACCCGACGTGACGATGCACGCTCGGCGAGCATCCTGCAAAAAGCCTGCTTGACAAGCCCTGCTATTCGGCTGTACGGACGCGCCCCATGATCAACGCCCGGACCAACCTGCGCACCGAAATGCTCCGTCGTCGCTCCCGCGACGATGAGAGGGTGCGCCATGTCCGACGACGCCGCTGAACCACTGAATTCAGCTGAAGTTTTCGAGAAGGCCGCACCCGCAAGGTGCGGCCTTTCTGCTTTTTGCGCCCGTTTTCCACCCGCCTCCAGAGGAGTTCGACATGACCACGCATCCGTATGACGCGCTGATGGACATCACCGCACGGCCCAAGGCCGTGTTCGTCCGCGGCGCGGGCTCCTACCTCTGGGACGACGGCCGCAAGCGCTATCTCGATTTCGTGCAGGGCTGGGCCGTGAACTGCCTCGGCCACTCCCCGGCCGCGGTTGCCGACGCGCTTTCCGCACAGGCCAGGCGGCTGCTGACGCCGAGCCCGGCGTTCTACAACGAGCCGAGCCTCAAGCTGGCGCAAGCGCTGGTCGCGAACAGCGCCTTCGACCAGGTGTTCTTTGCCAATTCCGGCGCGGAAGCCAACGAGGGCGCGATCAAGCTCGCGCGCAAATATGGCAGCCTGCACAAAGGCGGCGCGTTCGAGATCATCAGCTTCGAAGGCGGCTTTCACGGCCGAACGCTGGCGACGATGTCGGCCTCGGGCAAGAAGGCGTTCGAGCCGCTGTTCGAGCCGAAAGTATCAGGCTTCAAGAAGGCGAAGCTGAACGACATCGCCTCGGTCGAGAAGCTGATCAACGACAACACCGTCGCGGTGATGCTCGAGCCCATCCAGGGTGAATCAGGCGTCTGGCCGGCGACCGATGCGTTCCTTCAGCAGCTACGCGCGCTGACCGATGCGCACGGCCTGCTGCTCATTTTCGACGAGATCCAGACCGGCATGGGCCGGACCGGAAAACTCTTCCACTACGAGCACACCGGCATCGCGCCCGACATCGTGACGCTCGGCAAGGGTATCGGCGGCGGCGTGCCGCTCGCTGCCCTGCTCGCAACCGAACGCGCCTCGTGCTTCGAGCACGGCGACCAGGGCGGCACGTTCAACGGCAACCCGATCATGTGCGCGGCGGGGCTCGCCGTGCTCGAGGAGGTCAGCAAGCCCGACTTCCTGAAGCAGGTCGCCGAGACTGGCCTCCTGCTCGAGAGCGAGCTGCAGAAGGTCTCGGCCCGGCACGGCCTCGGCGGTGTGCGGGGACGCGGGCTGCTGCTCGCGCTCGACCTCAAGCTGCCGATCGCGCCCGGCATCGTCGCGCAGGCGTTCGAGGAAGGCGTGCTCCTCAACGCGCCGCAGCTCGACACGCTGCGCTTCATGCCGGCGCTGAACGTCGCGAAGGCAGAGATCGCCGAGATGATCGATTGTCTCGATGGGATCTTGACCAAGGCCGGCGCGGCACGGCGCGT
This sequence comes from Bradyrhizobium sp. CIR18, assembly GCF_014198295.1. Lineage (NCBI taxonomy): Bacteria > Pseudomonadati > Pseudomonadota > Alphaproteobacteria > Hyphomicrobiales > Nitrobacteraceae > Bradyrhizobium > Bradyrhizobium sp. CIR18. Next base: position 472,346 of record NZ_JACIHF010000001.1, read on the forward strand.
GGCGTAGCAACTGTCTCGTTCTCCTGGAGGCAGTACCGTAGGGTGGGCAAAGCGAAGCGTGTCCACCACTCAGAAATGGTGGGCACGGCGCTTCGCACCTTTGCCCACCCTACGAGAGCAGCATCCGCGGAGACAGTTCTGGATTTCCTCGCTTCGCTCGCAATGACGGGAACCTAGGGCTTCAAAATCGAAGCCCCCGTGGTCTTGCGGCTTTCGAGATCGATATGCGCCTTCGCGGCATCCTTCAGCGCGTAGGCGTGGTTGATCGGCACGTGCAGCTTGCCGTTGATGACGGCGGCGAACAGCGTGTCGGCGCCTTCGAGCAGCTCCTTGCGCGTGCCGACGTAATCGTTGAGCTTCGGCCGCGTCGCAAACAGCGAGCCGTGATTGTTGAGCTCGGCGATCGCGAACGGCGGCACCGGGCCGGAGGCGTTGCCGAAGGAGACGAACATGCCGCGCGGCTTCAGGCACGACAGCGAGCCCGGGAAGGTCGCCTTGCCGACGCCGTCATAGACGACGTCACAGCCCTCGTTGCGGCTGATCTGCTTGACGCGCGCGACGAAGTCCTCCTCGTTGTAGAGGATGACGTGATCGCAGCCATTGGCCTCGGCGAGCTCGGCCTTTTCGCGCGAGCCGACCGTGCCGATGACGTGGGCCCCGAGCGCCCTCGCCCATTGGCAGGCCAAGAGGCCGATGCCGCCGGCGGCGGCATGAACCAGCACGCGGTGATGCGGCTCGACCTTGAAGGTCTTGTGCAGGAGATACCACACCGTCAGCCCCTTGAGCATCAGCACGGCGCCCTGCTCGTGGGTGATGTGATCGGGCAGCTTGACCAGCTTCTCCCAGGGAATGTTGCGCTCGCCGGTATAGGCTCCGAGATTGTGGTAGTAGGCAACGCGATCGCCCGGATGGAAATGCGTCACGCCGGGCCCGACGGCGATGACCTCGCCCGAGGCCTCGTTGCCGGCAATGAAGGGCAGCCCCGGCGCCTTGTAGAGACCGGTACGGTAATAGACGTCGATGAAGTTCAGGCCGACCGCATGCTGGCGGATGCGCACCTCGCCGGGGCCGGGCGCCGGGACATCGACGCTCTCATAGACCAGGGCTTCTGGGCCCCCGACCTTGTGCACACGGACCGCTTTGGTCATCACCTGACCTCCTCTTCTCAAAGGCCAGCGAAAGACATCGCGCCCGCCTTGTCAACTCGATGTAGCTGGAACGCCTAAACCGACGGCGTGCTGGTCTTCCTGCGATTGCGCTTGGCCAGCACGTTGAAGAATTCAACGGCCGCCGAGAACGCAATTGCAAAATAGATGTAGCCCCGCGGAATATGGAATTGGAATCCGTCCGCGACCAGCGCGACGCCGATCAGCACGAGGAACGCCAGCGCCAGCATTTTCGTGGTCGGATGCTCCGCGACGAAGCGCGACACCGGGCCCGACGAAATGTACATGATCAGGCAGGCGATCACGACCGCCGCGATCATGATCTCGACGTCCTGGGCCATGCCGATCGCGGTGATGATCGAATCCAGCGAGAACACGATGTCGATGACGATGATCTGGATGATCACCCAGAAGAAGGCGCTGCCGCCGGATTTCTGATCGCCCTCGCCGTCATCGGCCTCGACCTCGGCGTGGATCTCGTGCGTCGCCTTCGCGATCAGAAACAGGCCGCCGCCGATCAGGATGAGGTCGCGCCAGGAGAAGTCCGAACCCTTGAATGAAAAGACCGGCGCGGTCAGGCCGATCAGCCAGACCAGGACGCTGAGCAGCATGATGCGGAAGACCAGCGCGAGAGCGAGCCCGATCTTGCGGGCGCGATCGGCCTGCTGCTGGGGGATGCGCGAGACGATCACCGACAGGAAGATGACGTTGTCGATGCCGAGCACGATCTCGAGCGCAGTCAGGGTGAGCAGCGCGGCCCAGGCTTCGGGGCTGGTCAACAGATGCATCATGCGAAGGATCTTACCAGTCGTATCAACGCATCGCTGAAGCTGATCCAGAGCGCGATCGCGCAGAGTGCGACGGTGACGCCGGCGCCGACGCGGAAATCCATCTCCAGCACGTAGAGGGCGAGCAGCGCCCAGATCGCGATCAGCGACATCGTCAGCCAGCGCAGCCGCACGACACGGACCGGATGCAGCACGTGAAACGGCACGAAGGTCAGCACGACGAGCGCTGCCACCAGCAGCGTCGACCACAGCGGCGGCCAGTGCAGCAGGAACAGATAGAACGCCGCCGCATTCCACAGCGCCGGGAAGCCGCGGAAATGATTGTCGTCCGCCTTCATGCGCAGATCGGCGAAATATAGTGCGCTGGTGACGATGATGGCGACGCCGAGCAAGGGCGCCGCGACCGGCAGCAGCAGGCCGCTGGCGACGATCGCGTAGGCCGGCACGAAGACATAGGTGACGAAGTCGACCACGAGATCGAGCACGTCACCCGACCAGTTCGGCTGCACGTTCTTGACGTCGAGCCGGCGCGCGATCGGCCCGTCGACCGCGTCGATGATCAGGGCGACGCCCAACCATTGAAACATCGCCGCCCAGTGCTCGCGCACGGCCTCCAGCATCGCCAATAGCGCGATCGCCGCGCCGAACGCGGTGAAGATGTGCACCGAAAAGGCCGCGGCGCGGATCGCCGGTTTCGGCTTCAGGGAATCCTGCTGGGTATCCATGGCTTCTGCTATCAGAATGAGGCCGGTTTGCACATCCGCCATTGCGGCGCCCGGTCGCACAATCAGTCAGAAAATCAGGCGGAATCAGCGGGCTTGAATTTGCCGCCGGGCGTGTCATTTGTCGTTCCATGACAGACGCATCGACACTCCATGACGCCGCCGTGATCGGCGGTGGACCGGCCGGACTTGCCGCAGCGATCGCGCTGGCGCAGGCGGGTGCCCGGACAGCACTGGTGGCGCGGCGCATTCCCTATGCCGACAACCGCACCACCGCGCTGCTCGGCGCCTCCGTCGAACTGCTGGAGACGCTCGACGTCTGGTCCCGCTGCAAGGACAAGGCCGCCGCGCTAGAGGTCATGCGCCTCGTCGACGACACCGGCCGGCTGTTCCGCGCGCCGGAGGTCCGGTTCTCCTGTCACGAAATCGCGCTCGACGCCTTCGGCTACAACATCGACAACCGCTCGCTGATGCTGGCGCTGGAAGCGCGTGCGGCTGAGCTGCCCAATCTCGTCCGTTTCGACGACGAGGCTGAAAGCGTCGTCATCGAAGCCGACGACGTCGCGGTCCGCACGGCCTCCGCGCAATTTCTCTCGGCCCACCTGGTGGTCGGCGCCGACGGCCGGCATTCGCTGTGCCGGGAAGCTGCCGGCATCGCGGTGACGCGGCGCGAGCTGACGCAGACGGCGCTGACCTTCAACGTCGCTCACACGCGGCCGCATCGCAATGTCTCGACCGAGTTCCACACGCCGCATGGCCCTTGCGTGTTCGTGCCCCTGCCCGGCGACCGCTCCAGCATCGTCTGGGTCTCGGCGCCTGCGGAGGCCGAACGGCTCCGCGGCCTCAGCGATGCCGAGCTGTCGGCCGCGATCGAGAAGCAGTCGCATTCGATCCTCGGGCGCATGACCGTCGAGCCCGGGCGCAACCTGTTCCCCCTCGCGATCGAACGTCCAAAATCCTTCGGCCGCGACCGCGTTGCGCTGGTCGGCGAAGCAGCCCATGTGGTTCCGCCGATCGGTGCCCAGGGCCTCAATCTCGGCCTGCGCGATGCCGCCGACATTGCCAGGCTCGCGGGCGAGGTCATCGCAGCCGGCCAGGATCCCGGCGCGCCCGACCTGCTCAAGCGCTACGACCGCGCGCGGCGTCCGGACGTTTTGAGCCGCACCTTTGCGATCGACATCGCCAACCGCTCGCTGCTCAACGATTTCCTGCCGCTCCAGCCGGTCCGCGCCGTCGGCATGCACCTGCTCGGCGCCATCGGCCCGCTCCGGCGATTTGCGATGCGCGAAGGCCTGACGCCGACCTGGCGAAGGTAGTTTCTCAGGCGCGATAGCGCGCGATGAATTGGATTAAGTTCGATCGAGCCGCGGGCTCGGTGCAACCTCTCCCGCTTGCGGGGGAGGTCGGCGCGAAGCGCCGGGTGGGGGCTCTCTCCTTTTAGGGATTTTCTCTGCAGACTTCAGACAATCCCAATGTGGAGATATCCCCTCCCCAACCCTCCCCCGCAAGCGGGAGAGGGGGCGCACCGTTCGTATCGCCAGCAGTTCTGGCTCTCACGGAAACACCAGCCGTCCGCTCTGAAGCAGCCACATCACGCTGGTCAGCGTGACCACGGATGCAAAGGTCCCGAGCAGCACCGCGACGGAAGCCGATTCGATCCAGGCATCGTTCTGCCGGGCGATGACGAACACGTTCAGCGCCGGCGGCAGCGAGGCCATCAGCACGGCGGTCGCAGCCCAGGGCTGCGCGAAGGGGCCGAACGCCAGCATCAGGCCGAACGCCGCCAGCGGATGGATCAGGAGCTTGACCGCGATCACGCCCGGCACTTCCCACGGCACCCGGTCGAACGGACGGAGCGCCACGGTCACGCCGAGCACGAACAGAGCGGTCGGAGCGGCGGCGTTCTGGAGGAAGGTGATGGTGCGGTCGAGCGCGACCGGCAGCTCGATATGCAGCGCCGCGACCGCGGCACCGAAGCAGGCCGACATGATCAGCGGGTTGAGCACGATCTGCTTCAGCACGACGCCGAAGGCATGCACGATCGAGGGATGGTCGCGGTCGGAGAGCTCGATCAGGAGCGGCACGATCGTGAACAGGAAGATGCTGTCGCAGCAGAAGATCAGCGCGGTCGGCGCCGCAGCCTTGGTCCCGAGCACAGCGAGCGCCAGGCCAGGACCCATATAGCCGATATTGCCGTAGCCGCCGGACAGACCTGCCAGCGTCGCCTCGCGCAATGTAAGCCGTCCCAGAACCTTGCCGACCACCAGCGCCAGGGTGAATGCCGCCACCGTCGACAGCGTGGTCGCGACCAGGAACGGCGGGTTGTTCAATTCCGCAAACGGCGTCTTCGACATGATCGCAAACAGCAGCGCCGGCAGCGACACGTAGAGCAGGAAGAAGTTCATCCAGGCGAGGCCCGATTCCGGCAGAGACTTGGCCTTGCCGCAGGCAAAACCGACGAAGATCAAACCGAAATAAGGTAGCGCTAGATTGAGGATATCGACCATCGGTGAAGTATTTTCTGAAGACTTGGGGGCTATCTGCCCCTGAAGTGAACGTTAATTCCAGATGAGGCCACTAGCATCGGCCACAATCCTGGTCTATCGACGGGGAATGATTAAAGCGCGGACCGCCAAATTCCAGATCGGACAGGTCGTACGCCACCGGATCTTCTCGTTCCGGGGCGTGATCTTCGACATCGATCCGGAATTCAACAACACCGAGGAGTGGTGGCTGTCGATCCCCGAGGAGGTGCGGCCCCACAAGGACCAGCCGTTCTACCACCTGCTCGCGGAGAACGCGGAATCCGAATACGTCGCCTACGTGTCCGAGCAGAACCTATTGCCGGACGAATCCGGCGAGCCGATCCGGCACTCGCAGGTGGCCGAGATCTTCATCAAGAACAAGGATGGCGGCTACCGCCCGCGCAATCCCTCGCTGAACTGAATTTCACTGGCAGACCGCTAGCAAAAAAGGCGCTCGTGAGAGCGCCTTTTTCATGTCCAGGATCCTGGTCCCGATTACTTCTGGCCGGCCGGAGCGGCCCCTGGGGCAGCACCGCTCTGCTCGAGCTTCTTGCGCTGCTCATCAGCCTTCTTCTGAAGCTCTTCCTGGAGCTTCTTCTGATTTTCCTCGAACACCTTCGGATCGGTCGGCGGACCGTCATAGGCCTTCTGGAATTCGCCGGCGAGCGGCAACGGCAGGGTCAGCGGCGCGCCGTTGGCATTGATCGCCTGGACAACGAGATTCTGGCCCTTCTTCATGCTGTTGATGAGCTCGGGCGTCGCCTCGTAATCGGACATGCAGCCGTTCTGGAAGCAGATCACATAGGGCTGCTGCAGCGGCGCGTTGCTGTCGACGATGATGCGGGTGCCGTGCACGAGCTGCATCCCGAGCGGCAGCGTCACGCGCAGGATCTTCTTGGGCTCGCCTTCCGGCTCGATGATGACGGCGGCGATGACCGGCTGGCCCGATTCGATGCGGCCGTCCTTGCCGGTGAAGCAGACCTGCTTGGCGTTGGCGTCCTGGCCCTTCAGGCAGAACTTGGTCCAGGGGGCGTAGATCAGCTGGATCTGCTGATCCGCCGGCTGAGCCGCGCCCTGCTGCGCCGGAGCGCCTGCAGCGGGGGCCTGCTGGGCGGGGGCCTGAGCGGCCGGTGCCGGAGCCTTCGGGGCGGCCTTGGGAGGCGCTTTCGGGGCCGGAGTCGCCTTGGGCGCACCCGGGGCCGGCGCCGGGGTCTGGGCCTCGGCGGCAAACGGAACGGCCAACGCCGTCGCCGTCAACAGGGCGAGAAGTCGCCCACGCGGCCGGACGGACGCGGCCAAGTAACGGAAATTCATTGCGGAAAACCCTTTCTGAACGGGAAGCGCCCGAACCGCTCCGAAGCGCCGAACCAAGCCGCCTTGGGCGCGGCTCTCTTCCCGTCAATTGAGGCAGATAAGTGACGGGCTCGGCGCTCTTGCGCGATTGCCCGCCTTCTTAACGTGGCCGACGAAAAGATCAATGCCGACAACCGTCTTTGGCCACATCCGCGGCTGCGCCCGGTGAAATTCCCTGTGATAGGATTCGAGGCTAGCCGGTCCTCGAATCAACGTGTGCCGATGTTCAAGTTCCAGCGCCTTTTCGAGGGCCCCGGTCTCCGCCTTTACGTCCTTGCCTCTATGCTCGTGCTCGGGCTGTCCGCTGGCGGCGCGCGGGCCGAGCAAGCCCACGCCATCGCCATGCACGGCAAGCCGGCCATGCCGGCCGATTTCACCCACATGCCCTACGCCAATCCCGATGCCCCCAAAGGCGGCCGCTTGACCTGGGGTGTTCTCGGAACCTTCGACAGCCTCAATCCCTTCATCGTCAAGGGATTGGCCGTGCAGCAGATGCGGGGCTACGTGGTCGAGAGCCTGCTCGCGCGCGGCAACGACGAGCCGTTCACGCTCTATGGCCTGCTCGCCAGGAGCGTCGAGACCGACGACGAGCGGAGCTTCGTCACGTTTCGCCTCGATCCGCGCGCCCGTTTCTCCGACGGCAAGCAGGTCATGGCCGAAGACGTGCTGTTCTCCTGGCAGCTGCTGCGCGATCATGGCCGTCCCAACCACCGGCAGTACTACGCCAAAGTCGCCAAGGCCGAGGCGACCGATCCCCTCACCGTCCGCTTCGACCTCGCAGGCGCCAACGACCGCGAGCTGCCGCTGATCCTCGGCCTGATGCCGATCCTGTCGAAGCGAGCGGTCGACGTCGCGACCTTCGAGGAGACGACGCTGACGAGCCCGATTGGCTCCGGACCCTATCGCGTCACGGCCGTGAAGCCCGGCGCCAGCGTGACGCTGACGCGCAATCCCGACTATTGGGGCCGCGACCTTGCCATCAACCGCGGGCTCTACAATTTCGACGAGATCCGGCTCGACTATTTTCGCGAGGCCAACGGCCAGTTCGAAGCATTCAAGCGCGGCCTTTATGATTTCCGCGTCGAGCACGAGCCGCTGCGCTGGCACGACGGCTACGATTTTCCGGCCGCAAAAAGCGGCGAGGTGATCCGTGACACCGTCAAGCCGGGCCTGCCGCAACCTTCCGAATTCCTGGTGTTCAACACCCGCCGTCCGATCTTCGCCGACATCCGCGTGCGCCAGGCGCTGACGCTTCTGTTCGATTTCGAGCTGGTCAACCGCAACTACTTTTTCGGACTTTATTCGCGCGTGGCCGGCTATTTCGCCGGCTCGGACCTGTCGGCCTATGGCCGGCCTGCGGACGCGCGCGAGCGCGAGCTGCTCAAACCCTTCGCCGCACAAATTCGGCCCGATATCATGGACGGCAGCTACCGCCTTCCCGTGACCGACGGATCGGGACGCGATCGCACCACGCTGCGCGCGGCGCTGAAACTGTTGTCGGACGCCGGCTACGATCTCGACGGCACGGTGCTGCGCAACCGCGCGACCAAGGCGCCCTTCACCTTCGAGATCCTGGTCACGACCCGCGATCAGGAACGCATCGCGCTCGCGTTCCAGCGCGACCTCAAGCGCGCCGGCATCGAGCCGAGCGTGCGAACGGTCGACCCCGTGCAGTTCGACCAGCGTCGGCTCGCTTACGAATTCGACATGATCCAGAACCGCTGGGACCAGTCGCTGTCGCCCGGCAACGAGCAATATTTCTACTGGGGCAGCGCTGCCGCGGACAATCCGGGGACGCGCAACTACATGGGCGCCAGGGATGGCGCGGTCGATGCCATGATCGCCGCCCTGCTCGAGGCCCGTGAACATACGGATTTCGTCTCGTCGGTGCGGGCGCTCGACCGCGCCCTGATCGCGGGCTTCTACACAATCCCCCTGTTTAACGTATCCGAGCAATGGATCGCGCGCTGGAATCGGATAGAACGGCCCAAGGCCACCTCGCTCTCAGGCTATCTGCCGGAGACCTGGTGGTCGAAGGGGCAGCCGCAAGCTCATCAAGCAAAGTGACGCCGTGAACCAGCCAGCAATATCGCCGACGCTCGACACGTTGTTTCAGCGCACGCTGATGCGGCAGCCGCACGCGCCCGCCCTGCTCGACCCGCTCAACAAGGCCCGCGTGACCGGGCATCAGCCGCGGCGGATGACCTACGCCGAGGCAGACACGGCCATCGAGGCGCTGTCGGCCTATTTCGTCGAATCGGGCCTGCCGGCCAATTCCGTCATCGCCATCCAGCTGCCCAATACGGTCGAGTTCGTGCTGACGGTGCTCGCCGCCCATCGCGCCGGCCTCGTCGTCGCCGTGCTGCCGCTGCTCTGGCGGCACGCGGAACTCACCGCCGCGCTCAACCGCACCGCGGCGCGCGCGATCGTCACCATGAGCACGGTCGACGGCGTCAGCTATGCCGATCTGGCGATGCATGCGGCCGCCGAAGCCTTCTCGATCCGTCACGTCTGCGGCTTCGGCACCGATCTGCCCGAAGGCATGGCTTCGCTCGACGACGTGTTGGCCCGCCCGCCGGGCACCACGCGCGCCGTGATCCAGGACGGCCGCAAGGCGGCGATGATCTCCTTCGACGTCACCGCGGAAGGCTTTCGCCCGGTACCGCGACCGCATTTCAGCGTGATCGCCGGTGGCCTTGCGATGTCGCTGGAAGCCGACATCCGGCAGGGCGCGACCGTGATGGCGGCATTCACACCGATGTCGTTCGCAGGGCTCGCCTCCTCGCTTGCTGTGTGGCTGCTCTCCGGCGGCGCGCTGGCGCTGCATCATCCGTTCGAGAACGACGTGCTGGAGCAGCAGATCAACGAGCATGGATGCGAGGTGCTGATCGCGCCGGCGCAGCTTGCCTTGCGGCTCGGCGATGCCGACCTGGCGGCGCGGATGCCGACCTTGCGCAACGTCGTCGGTCTGTGGCGCGCGCCCGAGCAGGTGGCGGCGAGCGATGCCTGGATCGCGCCACATGCCCCGCTGACCGACGTCTACCTGTTCGGCGAGGCCGGGCTGTTCGGCGCCCGCCGCGGCGAGGACGGCATGCCCGTTGCGGTGATGCCCGGGCCGCATGGCGCTCCGCGCGAGCAATCCGGCTCGTCCATTGCCGGCGAGATCCTGCTGACGCCGAAGGGCACGCTCGGCCTGCGCGGCGCGATGGTGCCGATCGCGGCCTATGCCCCGCCGCAGCCGGTCGGCGACACGCTGATCGCGCAGCCGCCGCGAGACTATGTCGACACCGGCTATGCCGCCCGGCTCGACCGTCCGAGCGGCGCAATCTGCATCACCGCGCCCCCCTCCGGTATCATGGCCGTCGGCGGCTACCGCTTCCTCTCCAACGACCTCCAGGAATGGGCGCGCCGGCTCGGCCAGGGCGCCCTGCTCACCGCGCTGCCCGATCGGCTGTCCGGCCACCGGCTGGCCGGACGCGCCCAGGACAATACCCGGGCCCGCGAGGCGCTCAGCGAGCTCGGGCTTAACCCCCTGATGGTCGAAGCTTTTCGCGACCGTTCCGGGCCGGTCTAGCCGCAGTTTCGCCTGGTGCGTTGACGCTGCATTAAGGCGGCCAAACTAGATTGCGGGGCATCTGTCGCGTGATCAGAGTTTGCGAATGTCCCAGGCGGGCCCGATCCTGTTTGTGTCCAATGCCGAGCGGCCGCCCTTCATTGCGGCGCTGGACGAGGCCCGGCTCTTTCCCGTCGTCGACACCGACTGGGCCAGCGCAGCGCGCGCGGTCGAGCAGGTCCAGCCGGCCGCGGTTCTCGCCCAGATGTCCGGCGGTCACGAGCCGCATATTGCGCCGCTCGCCAAGAAGATCGCCGACCAGCCGCTTTACCTTCCCTTCGTGGCCCTCGATGCGATGGGCATGCTGCCTCACAACGCCCTGCCGTTCTCCTCGCGCGGCGGCAATTCCGACCGCCTGATCGCGCGGCTTCGCGCCGCCTTGCGCGTGCGCACCCTGCACGCCACGGTGCTGCGCCGGCTGCCGGAAGTGAAGGTCGGGTTGCCGGAAGGCGATCCGGCCCGCGATGCCACCGTGCTCCTGATCGGCCGCGGCTCGGCCTATCCCGCGCTCTCTGTCGCACTCGGCGAACGCGCCGGCGTGGTCGGCGCGCTCTCGATCGAGGCCGCCGCGAAACACCTCAACACCCGCGACCTCGACGGCGTCGTGCTCGCCGAAGGTTTTACCGCGCGCGTCACCGACGCCTTTCTCACGGTGCTCGCCGAGGACACCCGCTTTCGCAGCCTGCCCGTCGTCGTCACCGCACACCAGCTGACGCAGACTTACGACCTGCCCAATCTCGAGCTGATCCCGGGCGAGCCGGCGAAGGTCGCGGCCAATGCGCTGCCCCTGATCCGCCAGCATGCGATGGAAGCACAATTGAGCCGCACGCTGCGCTCGATCGATGCCGGCGGCTGGCTCGATCCGCGCAGCGGCCTGCTGACGGTCGAAGCCTTCGCCCGCGATTTCGCCAAGGCGGTCGAGCAGACGCTGGCCCGCGGCGGCGGTCTCTCCGTCGCACGCTTCGCCTTCGACCCCGGCAATTCCCGCGCCCAGCTCGATGCCGCCCGCATCCTCAGCCGTCTGATGCGGCAGATGGATTTCGGCGCGGCGCAGAAGGACGGCTCGGTCATCGTCGTGTTCGCGGAAACCGACTTCCGCACCGCCCACATGATCGCCCGCCGCCTCTCGGCGGTGATGCGTCACACCTCCAACGGCAAGCACGAGATGCGCAGCGAGCCCGTCGTCAGCGTGGATTCGCTGTCGCCGTCGGATACGGCAAGGTCGTTGCTGGGGCGGTTGTCCGCGGATGCGTCGCGAGCGGCGTCGTAATTACAACCTCGCTGCCGTAGGGTGGGCAAAGCGAAGCGTGCCCACGCCTGATAATTATTGAAAGATGGTGGGCACGGCGCACAGCGCCTTTGCCCACCCTACGGCACCTCTCGCCCGATCCTCACGCCGCCTTCTTGCTCTCCGCGAGCTGCGCCAGCTGCCGCATGATCTCCGTCGTCCCCACGAGACGCTCTTCCGGCGTCTCCCAGTCCTGCAGGAACACCACCTTCATGTCGGGCCGCACCTTGGCGGCCTGGCCGTAGCTGCGGATGAACGACACCAGGCGGTCGGGATAGGCGAAGGAATTGTCGCGGAAGGCGATGACGGCGCCCTTCGGGCCGGCGTCGATCTTGCCGACATTGGCCCTTCGGCAGAACGCCTTGATCGCGGCGACCTTGAAGAGGTAGCGCACCTCGTCCGGCAGCACGCCGAAGCGGTCGCGCATCTCGGCGCCGAAATTCTCGATCTCCTCCTCGGTGTCGAGATCGGCCAAACGCCGGTACAGTGACAGCCGTACCGAGAGATCGCCGACGTAATCCTCCGGGATGAGCACGGGCATGCCGATGGTGATCGACGGCGACCAGCGGTCGGCGGCGGGCTCGGAGACGCCGGCCTTGAGGTTGACGATCGCCTCCTCCAGCATCGACTGATAGAGCTCGAAGCCGACCTCCTTGATGTGGCCCGACTGCTCCTCGCCGAGCAGATTGCCGGCGCCGCGAATGTCGAGGTCGTGCGAGGCAAGCTGGAAGCCGGCCCCCAGCGTCTCCAGCGATTGCAGCACCGTGAGCCGGCGCTCGGCCTGCGCCGTGATCTTCTGCTGCGCCGGCAGTATGAACAGCGCATAGGCGCGCAGCTTGGAACGGCCGACGCGGCCGCGCAGTTGATAGAGCTGGGCCAGACCGAACATGTCGGCACGGTGCACGATCAGCGTGTTGGCGTTGGGAATGTCGAGGCCGGACTCGACGATCGTGGTGGACAGCAGGATGTCGAACTTGCCGTCGTAGAACGCGGTCATGATGTCTTCAATCACCGCGGGCGGCATCTGGCCGTGCGCGACCGCGACCTTCATCTCCGGCACGTTCTTGTCGAGGAAATCCTTGACCTCGGCGAGGTCGTCGATGCGCGGCACCACGTAGAACGCCTGGCCGCCGCGATAGCGCTCGCGCAGCAACGCCTCGCGAATCATCAGCGGATCATGCGGAGCGACGAAGGTGCGCACCGCGAGGCGATCGACCGGGGGCGAGGCAATGATCGAGAGCTCGCGAACGCCGGTCAGCGCCAGTTGCAGCGTGCGCGGAATCGGCGTTGCCGACAGCGTCAGCACGTGCACCTCGGAGCGCAGCGCCTTCAGTCGCTCCTTGTGAGTCACGCCAAAATGCTGCTCCTCGTCGACGATGACGAGGCCGAGGTCGCGGAACTTGATCGCCTTGCCGAGCAACGCGTGGGTGCCGACCACGATGTCGACCGAACCGTCGGCGATGCCCTTCTTGACCAGATTGAGCTCCTTGGTCGCGACCAGGCGCGAGGCCTGCGCAACGTTGACCGGAAATCCCTTGAAGCGCTCCGTGAAGGTCTTTGCGTGCTGGCGCGCCAGCAGCGTGGTCGGGACCACGACGGCGACCTGCTTGCCTTCGAGGGCCACGGCAAAGGCCGCGCGGAGCGCGACCTCGGTCTTGCCGAAGCCGACGTCGCCGCAGATCAGCCGGTCCATGGGACGGCCGAGTTCGAGATCCTTCAGCGTGGATTCGATCGCGCCTAGCTGGTCCTCGGTCTCGTCATAGGGGAAGCGCGCGCAAAACTCGTCATAGAGGCCCTGCTGCACCGGCAGCTTGGGCGCTTCGTGCAGATGGCGCGCGGCGGCGATCTTGATCAATTCGCCCGCGATCTCGCGGATGCGGTTCTTGAGCTTGGCCTTGCGGGTCTGCCAGCCACCGCCACCGAGGCGATCGAGCTCGACCGTGGTCTGGTCCGAGCCGTAGCGTGACAATAGCTCGATGTTCTCGACCGGCAGGAACAGTTTTGTTTCGGCGGCATAATGCAGCTCGAGACAGTCATGCGGCGCACCCGCGACATCGAGGGTCTGGAGGCCGATGAAACGGCCGATGCCGTGATCGACGTGGACGACGATGTCGCCCGCGGCAAGGCTCGTCACCTCCGAGATGAAATTGTCGAGCTTGCGGCTGGCCTTGCGCGGCCGCACCAGGCGATCGCCAAGGATGTCCTGCTCGCTGATGAGCGCGATCTCGTCGGTCTCGAAGCCGCTTTCGAGGCCGAGCACGGCGAGCATGGTCTCGTTGCGCGGGGTCGCCTGCACCGTGCGCCAGGAGTTGACGCTGGTGGTATGGGCGAGCTTGTGGTCGCGCAGCATCGAATTCATGCGGTCGCGCGAGCCTTCGCTCCAGAGCGCGATCACGACCTTCTTGCGCTGGGCGTGCAGCGCCATGACGTGACTGACCACGGACTCGAACACATTGACTGTGGTGTCGTTGCGCTCCGGCGCGAAATCGCGGCCCTTGCGCGCCCCGGCGTCGACGACACTGGTCCCGTCAGCCGGAACCGAGAACTGCGTCAGCCGCAGCAGCGGCATGTCGCTCTCGCGCTTGGTCCATTCCTCGCCGGTCAGATAAAGCCGGTCTGGCGGCAGCGGCTTGTAAATGGCGCCGCCGCCGGGATGCTCCATGGCGTCGCGGCGGGCCTCGTAATAGTCCTGGATCTGCTTGAAGCGCTCGCGGACGGCGTCCTCGGCCTGCGGCTCGATCGCGATGGGCGCGCCTTGCAGATAGTCGAACAGCGTGTCCATCCGATCCTGGAACAGCGGCAGCCAGTGCTCCATGCCGGGATGGCGGCGGCCCTCGCTGACAGCCTCATACAGCGCATCGTCGCGCTCGGGCGCGCCGAACTCGGCGACATAGCCCATGCGGAATCGGCGGATGGTGTCGGTGACGAGCTGGAATTCCGAGATCGGCACCAGGTCGAGCGAGCGCATGTCGAGCAGCGTGCGCTGGGTCTCGGCATCGAAGGAGCGGATCGATTCCAGGCTGTCGCCGAAGAAATCGAAGCGGACGGGCTGATCGAGGCCGGCCGGAAACAGATCGAGGATGCCGCCGCGCACGGCGTATTCGCCGGGCTCGCGCACGGTCGAGGAACGGTTGTAGCCGTTGTGCTCGAGCCAGGCGACGATAGTGTCCATCGGCACCACGTTGCCGGGCGCAACCGACAGCGCCTGCGCCGCAACGAGCTCGCGCGCGGGCACGCGCTGCACCACCGCGTTCACCGTGGTCAGCACGATCAGCGGCTTGTCACTGCCGGTGAGCGAGGCCAGCCGTGCCAGCGTGGTCAGGCGTTGTGCCAAGATGCCGCCATGCGGCGAGACGCGGTCATAGGGCTGGCAGTCCCAGGCCGGGAAAGTCAGCACCGGCAGATCGGGAGCGAAGAACTGCAGCGCGCGTTCGAGCTGCTGCATGCGCGGACCGTCGCGGCAGACCACGGCAAGGCTGACGGCCGGCTTCTTCGGCCGCGCCGCGATGGCGCGGGCGAGATCGGAGACGACAAGGCCTTCGGCGCCTTCCGCGACATTGGCGAGCGTCAGCACACGGCCGGGCGCAAGCAGCTCGGCCGGAGATTTCATTCCCTGCTTCATGCGTCGCGGTCCGCGATCGGATAGGCCTTGATGCGGGCAAACAGCGCGCCGGTGACATCGGCCGGCAGCACCTTGTCACCGGTGATGGCGGCATAGAGATCGGGATCGTTGACCTCGAGCAGCGTCTCGAGCTGATCGAGCTCGGCGTCGGACAGATTGCCGATCTCGGCATCCGCGAAGCGGCCGAGGATCAGGTCCATCTCGCGCGTGCCGCGGTGCCAGCAGCGGAACAAAAGCCGCTTGCGGCGGTCGTCCAGCCCGCTGCTCGATCGTGTCGTTCCCGTCATGTCTCAAATCCAGTCAAACGCAGAAAGCCCGGACGTGCCGGGCGGGGCTGATATAGCCATTCGAGGTGGCCGTGTCAGCCCTCGATTTGGCAAGCCTGCCGCCCGGGTTGCGGCCGCGAAAAAAGCCGTGGATGCCCGGCATAAAGCCGGGCATGACGGGCCGAAACGATCCTAGATTCGCATCCATGCGCCCCAGCCTGCTCAATCCGCTGTTTGCCCCCGTGACCAGCCTGCCCGGCGTCGGTCCGAAGCAGGACAAGCTGCTGCAGTATTTGCTCAGCCGCAATGAGACGCCGCGGCTGGTCGATCTGCTCCTGCACCTTCCGAGCCAGGTGATCGACCGCCGGGCGCGGCCAAAAATCCGCGACGCGGCGGTCGGAACCATGGTGACGCTGGAGGTCACCGTCGACCGCCACCGCCCGCCTCCGCCCCGCAATGCCCGCGCGCCCTATCTCGTCTATGCCAGCGACGACACCGGCGACGTCGTGCTGACCTTCTTTCGCGCCAAGCCGGGCTATGTCGAAAAACTGCTGCCAATGGGGGAGAAGCGCTACGTCTCCGGCACGCTGCAGATGTACGAGGGCATCCCGCAGATCGTGCATCCCGACCGCGTGCTGGACGAGGAAGCGATCTCGAAACTCTCAGGGATCGATCCGGTCTATCCGCTGACGGAAGGCCTGGCGCTCGGCTCGCTCCGCCGCGCGATCGCCCAGGCGCTGCAGAAGCTGCCTTCGTTGCCGGAATGGATCAGCCCGGAGGTGATGCGCCGCTGCAGTTTCCCGCCGATCGCCGAAGCGCTCAACCGCGTGCATCAACCGGTCGAGCTGACGGACATCCTGCCCGACCAGCCGTTTTGGTCGCGCCTCGCCTTTGACGAGCTGCTGGCCGGCCAGCTCGCGCTCGCCCTGATCCGCGCGCAACTCCGCCGCCCGGCCGGCGTCCGCAACGCCGGCGACGGGCATTTGCGCAACAAGATCATCGACGCCCTGCCCTATGCGCTGACGCCCTCTCAGCGCAGCGCAGCGGCGGCGATCGCCGAGGACCTGCAACGGCCGGTGCGCATGCTGCGTCTGTTGCAGGGCGACGTCGGCTCCGGCAAGACCGTGGTCGCGCTGCTCGCGGCCGCAGCCGTCGCCGAAGTGGGAAAGCAGGCGGCGCTGATGGCCCCAACCGAAATTTTGGCGCGGCAGCACATCAAGACCATCGCGCCGCTCGCCGAGCGCGCGGGAATGCGGGTCGCGATCCTCACCGGCCGCGAAAAGGGCAAGGAGCGGCGCGAGCTGCTGGCGCAACTCGAAGCCGGCGAGATCGACCTCGTCGTCGGCACCCATGCCCTGATCCAGGACGACGTGATCTTCCACGATCTCGCCCTCGCCATCGTCGACGAGCAGCACCGCTTCGGCGTGCGCGAACGCCTCGCGCTGACGTCCAAGGGCGAGGCGGTCGACGTGCTGGTGCTGAGCGCGACGCCGATCCCGCGCACGCTCGTGCTGACCTATTTCGGCGACATGGACATTTCCGAGCTGCGCGAAAAGCCGGCCGGCCGCCAGCCGATCGAAACCCGCACCATATCGATCAGCCGCCTCGCCGAAGTCACTGACAGCATCGGCCGCGCGCTGCAGGCCGGCAAGCTGGTTTACTGGATTTGCCCGCTGGTCGAGGAATCCGAGGCAGAAGGCACCGAACACCTCACCAACGCGACGAAACGTTTCGAGAGCCTGCAGAAGCGTTTTGGCGACCGCGTCGGCCTCGTCCACGGCCAGATGAAGGGCACCGAGAAGGACCGCGTGATGGGCCAGTTCGCCGCCCACGAGATCGGCTTGCTGGTCGCGACCACCGTAGTCGAGGTCGGCGTCGACGTGCCGGCGGCGACCATCATGGTGATCGAGAATGCCGAGCGTTTTGGCCTTGCCCAGCTGCACCAGCTGCGCGGCCGCATCGGACGCGGCTCGGAGGCTTCGACCTGCCTGCTGCTTTATTCGGAGCCGCTCGGCGAGATGTCGAAGGCACGGCTGAAGGTGATCCGCGAGACCACCGACGGTTTTCGCATCGCCGAGGAAGACCTCAAGCTGCGCGGCGAAGGCGACGTGCTGGGCGTGCGCCAGAGCGGCCTGCCCGGCTACCGCATCGCGCGCTCGGAGGTCCACGGCCAGCTCATCACCCAGGCCAGAGACGAGGCGCTGCGCATCCTCAAGGACGATCCAAAGCTGAAGGGCGAGCGCGGCGAAGCTCTGCGCTGCCTCTTGTATCTGTATGAGCGCGACGAGGCGATCCCGCTGATCGGGGCGGGCTGAGGTTCAGGCGCGACGTCTCCTCCTCGTCATTGCGAGCGCAGCGAAGCAATGACGCATGGACACACAGACCCGCGCACTTCGACCAAACTGCCGGAGCGATGGTGCGGGGCCACTAGGCCTTCTTCCGCGCGATCCCCGTGGCAAACGCCTTCATCAGCGCCGCATCCGCCGCCTCGCCGCTCGCATCCTTTGCAAGATGCTCGAACCATCTGGCAAAGCCTTCATAGATCTGGCTGGCCGGATGATCCGGGCCGAGGAAACCGGAAATCTCACGCATCTCGGCGACCCAGCGTTAGGCCTTGGGGATCATGTCGGGCAGGGCGAAGTCGAGCCGCGCCAGGATCGCCGGCTGGCTCAGCGCCAGTTCGTTCCGCAACGCGTCCGCAGCGCCCGCTTTCGTCGCCGCGACCACCATGGCCGAGCCGATGCCGGCGAGGCCCTTGACGATGCCGGCGTAGGACATCTTTAGAGCCGACGCCGCGCCGACCGGGCCCTCGACGATTCGCACATCGAGGCCAAAATCCTTCAGCACCGCGACGTCCTTCGCGTGCTCGCCGCACACATAAAAGGCCGGGCTCTTGCCGCCCGGCTGCGGCGGAAAACCGATGATGCCGCCATCGACGAACGGCGCCTGCGCCGAGCCGATGATCTCTTCAATTCTCTGCACGGTATCGACGTTGACGGCGTTGCAATCGACCACGATTGGCTTCTTGTCGCGCCTGACGATCAGCGCGGCCAGCCGTTCAGCCAGCGCGACGGCTTCGCCCGGCGGCACGATCGAGAGGATGATGTCGGCGCCCGCAATTTGATTGTCATCGGCACCGACCATGCCGGCTTCCGCCGCGCGTTTCCGCGTCGCCTCGCTCCGCCCGTCCAAAGACGTCAGCACGCGCGCGCCATGCTCGACGAGGCGGCGGGCGACGGCGCCGCCCATGGCGCCGGGTGCGAGAATCGCAATGGTCTTGGACATCATGTACTCCAGATCGAACTCCGAGCGAGGCGCTCAGGCGAACCGGAGACTATCAGAGGATGCGAACGCGCGCGTGACCGACGGCCATCCCGCAGCGGAATGGCCCTACTCCACCTTCGCAGGCTCGGGCTGAAGCGCGGACGCGTTGGCGATGCGCGCGGCATTCGCCATGCCCGCGAGTGCCGCGGCCTTTTTCGGATCGGGTGCCGAGCCCGGCTGCACCACGCCTGCCGACATGATCAGCGTCGCCGCGTCCTCGGCGGTGAGGTCGACCTCGATGATCTTGCTCTTCGGGACATAGAAGAAGAAGCCGGTGGTCGGGTTCGGCGAGCACGGCAGGAACACCGAGACGTGCTCCTCCTGCCCCGGCAGGTTGCGCGCGATGTCCTCGTTCGGCGATTGCGAGATCAGCACGATCGACCACATGCCCGGCGAGGGAAACTCGACCAGTCCGACCTTGCGGAAGCTCGAGCCCTTGCCCGAGAACAGCGTCTCGAACACTTGCTTCAGGCCGCGATAGATGGCGCGCACCGCCGGGATCCGGCCGAGGAACGTTTCGCCGACATCGACCAGTGTCCGGCCGATCAGATTGGCTGCGAGGAAACCGACCAGCGTCAGCGTGAAAAATGCGACAACCAGTCCCCAGCCGGGAACGACATACGGCAGATAGGTTTCCGGCCGATAGGCCAGCGGAACGAACGGCCGCACCACGCCGTCGACCCAGGTGACGAACCACCAGACCAGATAAAGGGTGATGGCAATCGGCCCCGTCACCACGAGGCCAGTCAGAAAATAGTTGCGGAAGCGGCCCATCAGGCCGGTATGCGGTTCCGGGAGCGGATCAAGAGGCGCAGGCGCGTCGTCGCGGGGGGTCATTCGGGTTCCAGGTCGGTCACAGCTCACAAGCTAGGGTCTTCTAGCAGGTTTTGGAAGACCGCGACCGACTGATATCCCTTCCGCCTATTCCACGGTCACCGATTTCGCGAGATTGCGAGGCTGGTCGACGTCGGTCCCCATGACGACGGCCGTGTGATAGGCGAGCAGCTGGACGGGGACGGCATAGACCATCGGGGTGAAGGCCGCCGCCATGTCGGGCATGACGATGGTGACGAGGGACTCGACGGTCGCCTCTTCCGCACCCTTCGCGTCCGTCATCAGGATGATGTTGCCGCCGCGGGCGGCGACCTCCTGCATGTTTGACACCGTCTTTTCGAACACCCGGTCGTGCGGCGCGATGACGACGACAGGCATGGTCTCGTCGATCAGCGCGATCGGCCCGTGCTTGAGCTCGCCGGCGGCATAGCCTTCGGCGTGGATGTAGGAGATCTCCTTCAGCTTCAGCGCGCCTTCGAGCGCGAGCGGGAAGCTGGTGCCGCGGCCGAGATAGAGCACATCGCGGGACTTGGCGATCCGGTGCGCGAGCTTTTCGATCTGCAGCTCGGTGGTGAGCGCATCCGCCATCAGGCGCGGGACCTCGACGAGGCCATGGACCAGCTTGGTCTCGTCCTCATCGGACAATTCGCCTCTGGCCTTGCCGGCCGCGATCGCAAGGTTTGCCAGCACCATGAGCTGGCAGGTAAAGGCCTTGGTCGAGGCGACGCCGATCTCGGGGCCCGCGAGCGTCTGCAGCACGGTCTCGCTCTCGCGCGCGATCGTCGAGGTCGGGACGTTGACGACGGCGACCGTATGCACGCCCTCGGCCTTGGCATAGCGCAGTGCCGCAAGCGTGTCGGCGGTCTCGCCCGACTGAGAGATGAAGATGGCGAGATCGCCCTTGCGCAAGGGCGCCTCGCGGTAGCGGAATTCGGAGGCGACATCGACCTCGACCGGCACGCGCGCAAAGCGCTCGAACCAGTATTTTGCGACGTAGCCGGCATAGCTCGCGGTGCCGCACGCCGTAATGTTGATGCGCTGGATGTTCTTGAAGTTGAACGGCAGCTTGACCGGCAGCGCGACACGTTCGGTCGCCATGTCGACGTATCGCGCCAGCGTATGGCCGACCACTTCCGGCTGCTCGTGGATCTCCTTCGCCATGAAGTGGCGATAGTTCGCCTTGTCGACCAGCGAGGTCGAGGCGGCATGCTTGATCTTGTCGCGCTGGACGGCATTGCCGTCCTTGTCGAAAATCGACGCGCTCTTGCGGGTCAGCACCGCCCAGTCGCCGTCCTCGAGATAGCTGATCGTGTCGGTGAACGGGCCGAGCGCGATGGCATCCGAGCCGAGATACATCTCGCCGTCGCCGTAGCCGATCGCCAGCGGCGGCCCGTTGCGGGCACCGATCATCAGGTCGCCATCGCCAGCAAAGATGAAGCCAAGCGCGAAGGCGCCGCGGAGCCGCCCCAGCGCCAGTTTGACGGCTTCGACCGGCTTGTTGCCGCGCGTGAGCAAATCGTCGACCAGATGCAGCACGATCTCGGTGTCGGTCTCGGTGTGGAACACCGTGCCCTTTTTCTCGAGTTCCTCGCGCAGCTCGCGGAAATTCTCGATGATGCCGTTGTGGACCACGGCGACGCGATCGGTCGCGTGCGGATGGGCGTTGTTGACGGTGGGCTTGCCGTGGGTGGCCCAGCGGGTGTGGCCGATGCCGGTGGTGCCCAGGAGCGGCTCGGCTTCCAGCCGCTTCTCCAGGTTCTTCAGCTTGCCCTCGGCGCGCCGGCGCTCAAGGTGCTTGCCTTCGAGCGTGGCGACGCCCGCCGAGTCATAGCCGCGATATTCAAGACGTTTGAGCGAATCCACCAGCTGCTCTGCAACCGGCTCGCGCCCGAGAATGCCGACAATCCCGCACATGCGGATCACTATCCCCCAAATCGTCGAAAAATCGCCTAAACGACGCGCTCGGTTTTTAGCGAAAATCCCAGGGAACCATATACTCAATATTTATTGCGGATTGAGACAGCATGGACCGCAACCTGAGCTTCGCCTGCGTCGAATTGGCCGGCCTTAGACCGCGCACGTTAACTTGTTGTCAATATGTTTGACCAACGATTCCGGTGCAGGAGAGCAAAGCCATGAAAGGCTCGTCCGACCGCAAAGGTCTGTCATCGATGTACTTGCGCGCCAGCGAAACCACGGGCACGCACCTGGCGCATTGGCCACCGCCCCAGCGCGGCAAGGAAAGCAAGCCGGTCTTCCTGAAGCACGCTCAAGGCGAGCCGGCCAAACGCGCCAAGCCGCGCGGCTGGCGCCTGACCCGCGCGATCTTCTCCGAATTCGCCGACGACGAGTAAGGCCACGTAAGAAGCCCCTCATGGTGAGAAGCGCGTCTCGAACCATGAAGGCCCGCATCTCGCCCGCGGCCGTCCATCGAGACGCCCGCTTCCAGCGGGCCCTCAGGATCAGGGCGGAGTGCGCTGCGACACAACAGAATAGTGCCTATTTCTCCGGTTTCTTCCCGCCCGTCTTCAGCTCGCGATAGCGCGCCGCGCCGCCTTCCCGGATGGTCTGCTGGTTGCGCTCCAGCGCCATGGCGTCGTCGGGCACGTCGCGGGTGATGACCGAGCCGGAGCCGATATAGGCGCCATTGCCGATTTTCACCGGGGCAACCAGCGAGGAATTGGTGCCGACGAAGGCGCCCTGCCCGATGATCGTCTTGTGCTTCTTGAAGCCGTCGTAGTTACAGGTGATGGTGCCGGCGCCGATGTTGGAATTGGCGCCGACGGTGGCGTCACCGATATAGGAGAGATGATTGACCTTGACGCCGGCCTCCAGCGTCGCTGCCTTGGTCTCCACGAAATTGCCGATGCGCGCGCCGTCGCCGAGCGAGGTGCCGGGCCTCAAGCGCGCATAGGGGCCGATCGAAACGTTCTTGCCCAGCGTCGTCTGCACGATATGCGAGAAGGAATGGATCACGGTGCCGTCGGCGATCGACACGCCGGGGCCGATCACCACGAAAGGCTCGATCGTCACGTCCTTGCCGAA
This sequence comes from Bradyrhizobium sp. CIR18, assembly GCF_014198295.1. NCBI lineage: Bacteria > Pseudomonadati > Pseudomonadota > Alphaproteobacteria > Hyphomicrobiales > Nitrobacteraceae > Bradyrhizobium > Bradyrhizobium sp. CIR18. The sequence goes on from NZ_JACIHF010000001.1 coordinate 494,892, forward strand.
CACTGTGTCGGCGGCGAGATACACCGTCTCCGGCGCGATCAGCGTGACGCCGGCTTCCATCGCCGCTTTGCGCAAGCGCGCCTGCATCACGCCTTCTGCTTCCGCAAGCTGTGCCTTGGTGTTGATGCCGCGCACCTCGTCCTCGCTGGTCTCGATCACCACAGACTCCCATCCCTGTTCGCGGACGATGCCGACGGCGTCGGTCAGATAATATTCGCCCTTGGAATTCGCATTGCTGATTTTGTCCAGGATCGCGAGCGCCCGGCGACCGTCGATCGCCATCACGCCGGCATTGCACAGATCGATCTCGCGCTCCTCTGTGCTGGCATCGGCCTGCTCGCGGATCGCGACCAGGCGTTCGCCCTCGACGATGAAACGGCCATAGCCGGTGGGATCGGCGGCGCGAAAGCCGAGTGCGGCAATCGCAGCGCCCCTGGCGAGCGGCGCGCGCAGCCGCGCAAAGGTCTCGGCCGAGATCAGCGGCGTATCGCCGAAGGCAATGAGGAGATCATCGACGCCGCGCGCGATCGCCTCGCGCGCCGCCAGCACAGCATGCGCGGTGCCGAGCCGCTCGGCTTGCACGAAGGTGAGCGCGTCGGGCCTGATGCGCTTTGCCTCGTCCGCGACGGCCTGGTGGTCGGGACCAATCACGACCGCGAGCGAGGTGCCGGTTCCCTTGGGCGCCGCGGCGAGCACGTGGGCGAGCAAGGTCTGGTGGGCTACCGGATGCAGCACTTTCGGCAGGCTCGATCGCATGCGCGTGCCTTCGCCGGCGGCGAGCACGATCGTGAGGCTGGAACGGGCGGTCATCGAAATCCTGTCAGATAAGGCCGAATCAAATTGGCGCGACGGGCGGGCAGCCACCCTCAAAAGCTCTTGCCTTGCTACCCCCGCAAACGCCCGGAATTCAAGTGCGACACGCATTTCCTGTTAATGTTCCCTGATTGATTCGGGGAAGCCGGACAGGGCTGGGCACTTAACGTTCATGGCAAAGGATTCCGACCCACTGGCGGATGCCTTCGGCACCAAGGAGACCGGCGGGCTGTTCTCCGGACTTGTAGCCGAGGAAAGCGCGTTCGACCGCCGCATGATGTGGCGGCTGGGCTCTTGGGGTGTTGCGGCGGTAGGCGCCGTCGTCATCGCGGTGATGGCCAATCAGGCCCAGCTCGGATGGCGGCGCGACCAGGTCGCGTCCGCCGATCTCGCGCGCCAGGCGGAGCGGCTCCAGGCGCTGGCCAAGGAGAGCCAGAACGAGGCCCGCCGGCTCGCGGCCGCCATCGAGACACTGAACACAGATCGCGATCGGCTCTATTCGCGCGTCACTGTGGTCGAGCAAGGGCTCGATTCCGTCACCGGCGCCATCGCCAAGCAGCCCACCACCCCGCCGCAGGCCGGCAAGCCGCAGGATGCCGCGCCCACGGCCCCCAGCGTCGCGCCCGTCGCCTCGACCCCCGCCTCCGCCGGCGACAAGCCGCGGACCGAGGCCGCCAAGGACACGCCCAAAGACACGCCCAAGGATACCCCGAAGGAAACGGTCAAGGATACGCTCAAGGAAGTTTCAAAGGAGCCGTCGAGTCTGCCACCGCAGACTGCCGCCGCCGCCTCGCTCGTGCAGCAGCCGCTGGCAACGACTTCGGCGCTGCCGACCATACCGCTGGTGCCGTCCAAGTCGATCATGGCGCCGCCCGATCCGGCGGCGTCGAAATTGATTCAGCCCGAGTCAAACGAGAAGGCCGCTGAAAAGAAGGTCGAGCCGGCGCCCGCCCCGACCGAGGTCGTCGCGACAGCCGCGAAGGCGCCTGAGGCAGCCGAGAACGAATCCCCCGCCATCGCGGTCCAGCAGACGCGTTTTGCGATCGACCTCGGCGGCGCAAATTCGATCGACGGCCTGCGCGCGCTCTGGCGCGGCCTGAGCAAATCCAATCCGGAGATTGCAGCGCTGCGACCGATCATCATGATCAAGGAAGGCAACACCGGCCTCGGCATGCAGCTCCGCCTGGGTGCCGGCCCGCTGGTCAACGCCGCCGCCGCCGCAAAATTCTGCGCGAGCCTCGCCGAGAACGATCGTCACTGCGAGACCACCGTCTTCGACGGCCAGCGCCTGTCGATGCGCGGCGGTTCGGAGAAGGGACAAGAGAAGTCCCAGGACAGAGTTCAAGAGAAGAACTCCGAGAAGAGCCAGGACGCGGTCCCGCAAGCCGAAACCGCGCCCGCGCCGAGCGCAAAGCCCGAGAAGCCGCAACGCCGCCGCAGCTACTCCTCCAAGCGCTCGTCGAAGCGCGAGAAGCCCGCGCCCCCGCCTGCGGCACAGCCGGCTCCGGTGAAGCCGGAGACTGCGTCTGCGTCCGCGGGATCGACGCTGTCGTCGTTCTTCAGGCGATAAACATTGCACCTGAACGCGCGGTGAACGCCGGCGTGCTTTTCCACGCGCCGATGAACCTAAATTTCGGTCCGAGAAGAGAAACCACCTGCCGATTGCCAAGTTGTCCCGGTCGTGAACCGGAGCGGCCGACATGTGAAATCGTTCGCGCCCGTCTCCATACCAAGGGAGAAACACGTGAAGACATTGATCATCGCAACGGCCGCGCTTCTGGCGGCAGCTCCGGCGCTCGCGCAAACGACGAAATCGCCGGGCGCGTCGAGCAACGCGCCGGGTCAGCAAATGCACAACACCAAGAAGCCTTCGACGGGACCCGGCGCGTCCGAATACGCCCCTGGTCACCAGACCAATACCACCGCAGGACCGGGCCACTCGGAAAGCGCGCCGGGACAGAAGATGCAGAACACCACGGGCTCGAACACCAGCAAGAAGTGACGGTGCGCGGTCGCGTTCAGCTCTGACGGATGGCGCCGACCGGACTGGTCGGCGCCATCGCCTTGTCGAACGGCGGCTCTCCGCCTGATCGTCGATGATCGCTCGGAGTTGCGCGAGCATGCGACCATCGGACGCTCGGATCTCAGCGGCTCTTTCTCACCAAGCGGGCGTTTAGTCCCGATCTGCCGGGCGCACGCCAAGCGTCCGTCTCCCGAAACGCGCGAGCATCGATGAACGAGCTGGATGATGTGCTGAGGCTTCTCGTCGCGGCGGGAACAGGGCTGCTGATCGGCATCGACCGCGACATGAACGACAAGCCGGTCGGAATGCGCACCCTGGCGCTGGTCGCTCTCGGCTCCGCGCTGGTCTCGATCTCCGTGATCGAGTTCCAGAATCTGCGCGACCACCCGGACGCGATCTCCCGGGTCATTCAGGGCGTCGTTGCCGGTGTGCTGACCGGCGTCGGCTTGATCGGCGCCGGCGTCATCCTGCACGACGCCAAGGCGAAGACCGTGCACGGCCTCACGACCGCGGCGACTGTCTGGATTGCGGCGGGCCTTGGAATTGCCTGCGCGCTCGGAGCCTGGCTGCTGGTCGCCGCAGCGATCGCCGTCACGTTGCTCGTGCTGTTCGTTCTCGGCTGGGTCGAGCGCCGGCTCGGATTGAAATAGCGCACATACCAAATGATACGGAAGAGGTCCGCGTAAGACGGCAGTATCCGCGACGGATTTGATTCGGAGCGGAGATGACGGACGGGAAGTTTCTGGAGGAGCAACTCGCGTTGATCCGCGAGCTGGCCGAGCAGGCGGATCCCTACATCAGGAAACGCCTGCTCGCATTGGCTGAGAAATACGAGCGACGGCTCGCGGACCAGAAACGGGTGATGCAAGGCCGGCTTTGACGGCCCTCGCGCACGCATTGGGCGAGCCGGATCAACAGAAACATCGCCTGCCCTGTTGCCTGCCCGCGCCATCACGACCATATTGCCGCCATGACAAAAAAGCCCTTCCGCCTCTCGCCCTACCAGGTGCAGTTCCTGATCGTCGTCGGCTTCGCGTCCGTCGGCTATGCGCTCTATCTGCGCTACCTCGCGATCGAGCTGTCGCAGGTCGCTCTCGCCTGCGACGCCGGGCTGCAGACGATGATCTGCAAGGCGCGGTCGGTCTCGACGGTGCTGTTCAAGAATTCGGTGTTCGGCATCGTCGCGCTGGTGGTTGCGACGCTGAACCTGATGCGGCCGTCGATCGTGCTGCTCACCGTCGGCATCATCGCCGCCGGCCTCGGCATCGTGCTCTACAATGTCGTGCTGTCGGGCCTGGCGATCGGCCTGTTCATTCTTGGATTTGCTCGGCCCGCGCCCGCCACAGCGTAAGCGCGAACAACAGATAGATCGTGCAGGTCCACAGCGACTGCCAATTGTCGCGGCCCTCGTTGAAGAGCACGAAGACGGCCGACAGCGCCAGCACGCCCGCGAACACCGATTCCGCGATCGGACGCTGGCCGATCTGCGGCCGGTTCAGCATCAAAAGCGCGAACGGCACCACCGCCATCGTCAGCGCGGCGTAGGGGAAATCCTTGTAGCGCGGGTCGAACACGAAGCCGAGCGCGGTCGCCGCCGCGATCACCGCGGTCACCGCCAGCGTCAGGCCGAGCACGGCGGTGAGCTTCGACCATTTCCGCCCCTCGCGCGGACCGAGCAGGTCGAGGAAGGTCGGAAGGCTGCGGCCGATCACCATCGCCTGCGCACAGAAGATCGGCGACAGGATGCCGGCCGCGAGCAGCGCGCCCCAGAGCAGCCAGCCACCGATGCCGTAGCTCTCATAATAAAGCTTGTCGGCGCCGATCCCGAGCAGGCTGCCCGCCGTCGTCGCCGAGATGGCGACGCCGAGCCAGGCCGAGAAGCGCGGCGTCCACGGCCGCCGGCGCAGCGTGATGAGCGCGACCGCGAACACCAGCACGGACAGGCCCATGCCCGCGCCCATGTACCATTTCCAGTACGGGAAATTGCTGATCGGCTCGCCCGGCGGATATTTCAGGCTCCGGCGCACCGAATCGTACAGGCCCCAATAGCCGCCGACGGTGCCTTCCAGCTTGCGCTTCCACGGCTGGTCGTAGGACTCGATCAGGTTGACGCGAAACTTCTGCGCCTTCGCCAAGCTGAGGATTTCCGAGACCACCCGCGCCTGGTTGGTGCGTGAGGGCAGCGCGCCGTCGCGCATGCGCCCTTCGCTCGGCCAGCCGGTCTCGCCGATCAGGATTTCCTTGCCCGGAAACGCCACCGCCATGCGCTCGCGGATCGCCTCGACATGGGCGGCGGCGAATTTCGCCTTCACCGGCATATCCTCCCAATAAGGCAGGATGTGAATGGTGACGAAGTCGACGGCGTCATAGACCTCGCGGTTCTTCAGCCAGAATTCCCAGACGTCGGCATAGGTGACGGGCACGCTGACCTGCGTCTTCACCAGGCGGATGATCGAGACGAGGTCCGCCGTCGTCATCTCACCGCGCAGCAGCACCTCGTTGCCGACGATGACCGCGGTGATGATGGCTGGGAATTCCTTGGTGAGGCGAATGGCGAGGGCGGCCTGCTCAAAATTCTTGCTGCGGTTGCTGGAGAGCCAGATGCCTTGCAGCACTTTCAGCCCGCCGACCTTGGCGGCGATCGCCGGCACCTGGTCGAGCCCGTTCTCCATCGAATAGGTGCGGACGCAGTCGGTGATTTCCTTGAGCTGGCGCAGATCCTGCTCGATCTGCTCGGCGTCGATATGGGTCCACGCGTTCAGCGGCGTCTGCTCGCCGCGGAACGGCGCGTAGGAGACGCATTGGACCTTCTCGGCGGGATCGATCGGGGCGCGTGCAAGCGTGATCGGCGTCGCCAACCACCACCACACGGCAGCAATCGCACCCAGTGAAACGAGCAGAAGCGCCAGTGGCGTACGAAGAGAAATCGGTTCCGTCCTCCGCGAAGGGTCCGTCGATTACCTGCTTGCACGCCGTCTGCCAAGGGGGTGCCCAAAGCGGGTGTCCAAGCGGGGGTCCAAATGCCGATCCACACTCAAGGATCCGCGCCTGCCCCAAAGGAATTGGGCTGCGGCCCTTCGACCGGGGCCTAGCATCGTGACTTTGCTGGACAAAATTCCAAATACAGGTCATGGACTCGGAAAGACTTTTCCGCCGCATTGGAGACCCATTTGGACGCCATCACCGGCGCGTCCGCGGGATCCTGACGCGGACGGCCAGCGGATACATTGGGGAATTCATGCGGCAACGGGTGTTCGAGTCACGAAATGCGGTCCTGCGGCAGTTCGCCGCCACCTTGGCCGTCTCCTGCCTTCTCGTTCTCGCCGGTCTCGGTGGCGCTTCCGCCCAGAGCGGCACGCCCGCACCGGACCAGGGCAAGGCTGCCGCCCAGCCCGCCGACGCCGCCAAGGATGCGGCCCAGAACCAGCGCCGCACCGACGAATTCGCCGAAGCGGCCCAGGTCATCAACGGCCCGGCCGGCAATCCCGAATGCGTCTGGCTCGGCCGCCGCGTGGTGCGCCTGATGTGGCGGGATGACCTCGATACCGCGTTCCGCCATCTCGACCTCTACGACCGTTTCGGCTGCCCCGGCGGTCACATCCAGGCCGCCTTCCGCTGCCTGACCCGGTTCGGCGGCCAGATCGATCCCAAGGTCGCCGAGACCCTGGACAGCCGCGTGCACGCCTGCTGGATCAACCCGGCGGCCCAGCCGCAGCAGGCGGCGGCCGCAGCGGCACAGCCGGCCGCTCCCGCTGCCAACAATGCGCAGCCGCAGCCGACCGCCAGCCCATCGCCCGCGGCAAGCCCGACGCCGGCGCCCCAGAAATAGCCCAAGGTCTTAAATAGCCTTGGCCGTTTCAGCTGTCGTTCAGGAACGATCGGCCATAGACGCGGTTGGCACTGCCGCGCGTCGTTCGAAAAAGGCCATGCCCTCATAAGGACATGAGGCCATGACAGTTGTGAAACCGTGCGGCGGAGATATGCTCCCTTTGCCGCGGACTTGGTCGGATCTCGGGGTCGGATCCGCTTCCCTGCCCCCTCAGCCCCTTCAGGTTTAGCCGCGATGCGCGTTGTCGCCGCCGTTCTGTTGCTCGTCTCCGCGCTTCACGCTGGGCTGTGGGGAGTCTTGCGCGACAAGGAACCCGCGCCCGATTTCAAGGGCCTGTTGCCGAGCGTCTCCTACGCGCCGTTCGAAGGCTCGGCTCACCCCGATATCGACAACATCCCGACGGTCGAGAAAATCCGCGCAGACCTGAAGACGCTGTCGACCATGACGCGCGCGATCCGCCTCTACTCGTCCACCGGCGGCGTGGAACTGGTGCCGCCGATCGCGGCCGAGTTCGGCCTCAAGGTCACCGTCGGCGCCTGGATCGACAAGGACAAGGATCGCAACGAGCGCGAGATCAAGGCCGCCATCGAGCTCGCCCGCAAGAACAGCAACGTCGTCGGCGTCGTCGTCGGCAACGAGGTGATCTACCGCGGCGAGCAGAAGGTCGAAGACCTCATCGACATGATCAAGAAGGTGAAGGGCTCGGTCCGCGTGCCCGTAACCACCGGCGAGATCTGGAACATCTGGCGCGACAATCCCGACCTCGGCTCCAGCGTCGATTTCATCGCCGCCCACGTGCTGCCCTACTGGGAAAACTTCCGCTCGGACCAGGCGGTCGACCAGGCCGTCGACCGCTACAATCTCTTGCGCAACCTGTTCCCCGGCAAGCGCATCGTGATCGCCGAGTTCGGCTGGCCGAGCCAGGGCTACAATCTGCGCAACGCCGATCCGGGCCCATTCCAGCAGGCTCTGATCCTGCGCAACTTCGTCAGCCGCGCCGAAGCCATCGGCATGGAATACAACATCGTCGAGGCCATCGATCAGCCCTGGAAATTCTTCGAAGGCGGCGTCGGTCCGTATTGGGGCATCCTCAACGCCAGCCGTGAGCCGAAATTCGCCTGGACCGGTCCGGTCGAGAACCCCGACTATTGGAAGCTGATGGGCATCGCGCTCCTGGTCGGCATCCTGCTGTCGCTGCCGATCCTGCGGATTGAAAAGCCGACCGCGAAGCAGGCCTTCCTGCTGTCGGCGACGGCCAACGGCGTCGGCGCCTGGGCCGCGACCGTGTTCGCGTTCTGGAACAGCCATTACTTCATCTTCGGCTCCGCCTTCGCGCTGACGCTCGGCATGATCCTGCTTGTTCCGCTCGTCCTCATTGCGATGGCCCGCATCGACGAGATCGCAGCGGTCGCCTTCGGCCGGTCGCCGCAGCGACTGCTCAGCAAGGGCAAGCCGGTCGAGAATGTTCCCGAGAATTACTGCCCAAAGGTCTCGATCCACATTCCCGCTTATTTCGAGCCGGTCGAGATGCTCAAGCAGACGCTGGATGCGCTGTCGCGGCTGAACTATCCGAACTACGAATGCGTGGTCATCATCAACAACACGCCGGATCCTGCGTTCTGGCAGCCGATCCAGGACCATTGCCGCGCGCTCGGCGAACGCTTCAAGTTCATCAACGCCGAGAAGGTGCAGGGTTTTAAGGCCGGCGCTCTTCGGATTGCGATGGACCGCACAGCGGCGGATGCCGAGATCATCGGCATCCTCGACGCCGACTATGCCGTCGATCCCGACTGGCTGAAGGACCTCGTGCCTGCCTTCGCCGATGCGCGTGTCGGCCTCGTGCAGGCGCCGCAGGAGCATCGCGACGGCGATCTGTCGATCATGCACTACATCATGAACGGCGAATATGCCGGCTTCTTCGACATCGGCATGGTCCAGCGCAACGAGGCCAACGCCATCATCGTGCACGGCACGATGTGCCTGATCCGCCGCGCGGCGATGGACATGGCCGGCGGCTGGTCGTCAGATACGATCTGCGAGGATTCGGATCTCGGCCTTGCGATCCAGGAGCTCGGCTGGACCACCCACTACACCAACCACCGCTACGGCCAGGGCCTCCTGCCCGACACCTACGAGGCCTTCAAGAAGCAGCGTCACCGCTGGGCCTATGGTGGCCTCCAGATCGTGAAGAAGCACTGGCGCTACTTCCTGCCCGGCAAGAGCCGGCTGACGCCCGACCAGAAGCGCGAATATGGCCTGGGCTGGCTGAACTGGCTGGGCGCCGAAAGCCTCGGCGTGGTCGTGGCGCTGCTCAACCTCATCTGGGTGCCGATCGTCGCCTTCGCCGACATCGCCATTCCCGACAAGATCCTGACGCTGCCGATCATCGGCGCCTTCATCGTCTCGCTGGCGCACTTCCTGTCGATGTACCGCGCCCGCGTCGCCATCAAGCCCGGCCAGATGCTCGGCGCTATGATCGCCGCGATGAGCGTGCAGTGGACGGTGTCGCGCGCGGTGGCGCAGGGCCTCATCACCGAGCACATCGCCTTCGCCCGCACCTCCAAGGGCGGCCTGTCCAGGATGTCGATCGAGTTCCAGGCGTTCTGGGAGGCCGTGATCGGCACCCTGCTCGTGATCGGCGCCGGCGTGCTGATCGCCTCCAACAGCTACCGCCAGATCACGGAGATCTACATCTTCGCCGGTGTGCTGGTGCTGCAGAGCCTGCCGTTCCTGGCCGCCGTCGCCATCGCCATCCTCGAGCTCAGCCGCATCAACTCGTTCCAGTTCTGGCGCGACAGCGCGATCCGCACCGCCGAGCTGATCGGCCTGCGCCCGGTCGCGCTGCCGGCCCCCGGCACGCCGCAGCCCGTGCCGAACGAGGTGCGGCGGGAGACGAACTGACAAACCCTCATGGTGAGGAGCCCGCCAAAGCGGGCGTCTCGAACCATGCAGGCCGAGCCGGTCCGGCGACCCCTGACAGTTCGGCGTGGATGACGGCCCGCCAATCGGGTTGAGCTTTCCGCCTTAAGCGGCGGAAACCGCGAGCAAATCCCCGCCCCTGCCGCGACTTTCAGCAACCACCCACGCTATTGACCTCAGCGCCCCATCCCCCTACACAGCGCGGGCCGAAAGCATGATCCGGAAACAGCCGGTTTTTCCCCGCGACGCCAGCTTAAGCGCAGCGGCAAGACATGCTTCTCGAATGTCCGACCACGATGGCGATCTCTGACGTGCCATCAGCGGCCATGGGAGCGCGTAGCTCAGCCGGTAGAGCACGTGACTTTTAATCACGGGGTCCTGGGTTCGAGCCCCAGCGCGCTCACCAACAGCCGGATCAATAGCTTGGCCAACAAGACCAGCCGAACCGAAAAACTCTGCGTGGGCCCCGTGTTGGCGAATCGATTGCGCGTGAACATGAAGAACATTCCTGCGGAGTTTGAGGACATACTCGCGACGGAACTGGTTGCGCGTTATCTCGATCGCGTGGGTGCAATCATCACGAAGGCCAGGGTGAAGTTTTCCAAGGGCGACCAGCCCCGGGGTTAGATCGTCACAGTGATCTTTGCACACCTACGGGGCGCTAGCTCGGGCGCATTCCGAAGCCCAAGTAATTGATAACTCGACTCCGGCTTGCGGCGCGCTTCGATAGCGGCATGCCCGGCTCTGCTCGACGCCACACGCCCACGCCCACGCACGCGGACGGCCGACCGGTGAAGATCACGTTCGGCAAGATGCGCGAGATGGCTTGCAGGGCGTTGTGTTCTACCACCATTGCGGCCATCACGTAGCGTTGAGCGCCGATCGCTGGCCTGATGTTGTCCGCCTGTCTGACATCGAGCCGCGCTTTGTCTACGCTGCCTGTGGCAACCGCTGAGCCGATGAGGCCCGGCAAGGCCGATGGCCCGCCTATCGCGGATGACGCGCAATCCCCGGCAAAGGATCGCTTCGCGTTGTCCAGGCTCCGCGATCATCCCACCACTGATCTGGTTAAGATTGTTCATTCTCTTGCAGGGGAAAATTTGCCTGTGTGCGCCTTGATGTGGCTCGCCGTCAGGAGGCCATGGAGGCGTATAGCGATGGGACAAACGACCCGAATTTTGAAGCGGGCAAATGTCCTGCCCGATCTCCTGAAAATGCTTCAGGAACTCGAGGAGCTCAGAGAAAGGGTTCGGCTCGCCGAGGCCGCGCGCGTGTTGCACTAGGCCTACGCGAAAAGTCCCCATCCCCTTTCGGGGGGGCGCTTTGGCGCGTCAGTCCCGCAAGCCCGAGGACGCGGTCTCCGAACGAAATGTCGTTCCATCTCGACATGCGCTGACGTCTAGCGACAGCGGGTTCTAAAAATCGCACTTTTCTGTCGCTGGTCCGTACTTGCCGCTGTAGAAGCGCACCCGACCGAGGACTTTTGACCTGCCAATTGAGCTTGAGCAGGGCCCGAGAAGCTCCTCCCCCTGCGACCTCGTCGCGCGCGAACTTCGGAAGGTAGCGCGGCGTAAGGCTAAAAACGCAATCGACGTCTCCGGAATGAGGAATGTACAATTCGGTGACGGCCGGTCGCGATTTCGACGTCGACATGGTTCGCACTCGAGTTCATGCGCAATAGAGCTCTGGTAGCTCGTCGCCGCAAACGAGTGCCAGATTCCGATAAACCCCAGTAGTCGCCCCGAGATGAACTCCCCGCAGCATGCGCCTATTGTGCCCTACCCCTCCAGGCATTTTGGCGATGGTTTGCGTAGCGAAAGACAGCCCGCCCGTTCTGATCTGCTCCAAGTGCGGACGGCCGATGACGTTTTTGGCCACGCTTCCCGCCATCCTCAATCTGCCTGCAGTCCATGCTTTCCAGTGCCGCCCCTGTCTGCGCGTCGACACCATTCCGCTGGCATAGCACTCGGCGCGTAAGTCGGTTTGAGCTCTTGCAAAACCCATCACTCGTTGCGATCAGCGCCGCTGCGATCCGCGATCGATTATCGGAGCGATCCTCAAAAGCCCGCGAAGTGACCGACCAACTTGCCTGCGATGGGTTTCGCAAGTGCTCAACGCGCTAATCTGAATCTCACGAAGCTCAAGCCGTGCAACGCGAAGATCGGATCCCCGCCCCTAGAAGGCTGGAACGGCACCATCTCTGCCAAGTTATCCCGCTACCGGAGGTAACTGGAGGAGGTAGACATGCCGGTATTCATACTCTGGGCCGTCCCTACGGTGCTCGTCATCGGCGGCGTCGGCTACTATTTTCTTCGCGTAGTTCACTAGTTGAGTATTTCGGCCACGCTCGAATGCTGATGACGGTTGCCAAAATCTAGCCGGCATTGGCATTGCCGGTAGCCCGGCGTCGACGTCATTGCCCGACGCCGGGCGGCCGCGCCAGGCGCCTCTTTGGCCGATCGGATTTTGCCGACGATGATTTGGGTTTAGCAGTCCGGTGGGTTGGTGCGGCCGGTTTGCGGTCGGCGCTACGCATCTTCTGCATTTGCTCGGCCGCGATCACGCGGGAGCGCAAATTTTCCAACTCGGAGAGCCCGGAAGCGAGCTCGTCGAAACGCTGTTTCAGCACAGCGGTGTGATCACCAATGCCCATTGTACGCCCCTTGGGCCACTCAAAGACCGACCGAGACAACCGGGAAAACTATGCGATCGGAAATGCGGTGGCGAGGGGACAGTTCCCATTGAAAGTGCCGCGCATCGTCGCAGCGCGTCCGCTGCAAAAATGGCTCAAGGCCCCCATATCGCGAACGCGGAGAAGATCAACTTCCCGGGATACGATCGATCGGTCGGGCTATCGCCAGTGACGGCCCCGGCGGTGGGGGGCTTCTGGGGTGGGGAGGCCGGGGCCGCTGGAGGTGCTTGGACCTTTGGGGAAGGCCAAGCCACCGTAGACTAGGAAAAAGCGGCAATCACTTCTGTTCGCTTTCGTACATTGCCTGTACGTTCCATTTGCGGGGAACGGAGCAATGGCCCAATGAAGGATTATCTGGCTCAGATCGAGAAGCTCCGGAAAGATGCGGCCGAATGCGCCCTGATCCGCGATTTGGCAACCGATCCAGGCAAGCGCGAAGTGTTCGACCGGCTTGCAAGCCACCTCACGGTCCTGGCTGACCAAGTTGAAATGGCCATGCTTGAGCGGAAGACTGCGACTGCCCCGACTCGGCCCTAAAAAGGCGCGCCGCGAATCCCGCGGGCCACTTTTTGCGGACATCGTCCAACTGATTTGCTCGACTTGTCTTCAGCTTTCGGGGTCTGCAGCACGTAGGTGCGTTGTGAGCCTCCGGCCGGGCCCAAGTTCGGCAGCGTCCGGGGCAACGGACCGTCAATGCAATCGCCTCCGGAGCTTCCTGATCAGCTCCCGCAGATCGTCCGCATACGCTTCGAGGTTAGCCAAGGCCTCGTCCATGCGCCGCGTGTCGCGCGCGGGCTTTGGTCTCGGCGGGGCCGGTGGTTCGTCGTTCGGAGTCATGGCCGGGATGATTGCGAAGGGCTGACGGGGGCCCGTTGTTGACGTGGATCACGGAACGCTGTTCCCCGCGCTGTCAGCGTATCGGGATCGGCGGTGATCTGTGCGCGCCGCCCCGCCACAAGCACGCGAGCGCGAAGACTTTCCAATTCGAATAATTGAGACGTGAGCTGTTCTAGGCCTTCACGCAGCAGCACAGCGGCGTCAACCGCTTGACCATGATGTTCTCGCATGTCGTGCAAGCCCCCAACCAAGCTTCGAAGAAACTTGGATTGGCCCGTCGCTGGACCAATCGGGACAATGATGCAATCGGACTAAAATCTCCCGGCGCTGTTCCGGCACCAACATATGTTGCTTCAGCCAAAAGTTAATGAAGGCGAGGACGTGCGGCCGAAGTTTTGTTGGCGTAGCGGCAAGACACGCTTCTCGAATGTCCAACCACGATGGCGATCTCGTCAAAGCCAAAGTGGTCTCAGTCCCCCATTCGCGACCTTGCCCATGTAGCACGTAGAATGGGTTGAGCACTTTCGAATCCCATCGTTCGTTGCAAGCAGCGCCACCGCGACCGGTCTCCCGAACGGCACTCTTATCGCAAAGAAACCGCCCAATTTCCGATAGAGCCCAGTAGTCGCCCCGAGATGAACTCCACGCAACATCTGCCTATTGTGCCCTTCCCCTCCAGGCATTTTGACGATGATCTGCGTAGCGAAAGACAGCCCGCCCGTTCTGATCTGCTCCAAGTGCAGACGGCCGATGACGTTTTTGGCCACGCTGCCTGCAATCTTCACGCTTCCCGCAGTACAGGCCTGCCAGTGCCGTCCCTGTCTGCGGGTGGACACACCATCCCACTGACTTGAGGCCGAAGTTGCTGATCGCGCTCCACGCCTGCCGGCGACAGTGCCTCCTACCGCTCCCTGCTAGTGCCTGGCATCTGCAGCCGCTCCGGGAGCCACTCTCAAAAACCCGCTGACAACCCGCCGGAAACGTGTAGGATTCACCAAAACCGGAGGAACGGCATGTTTGAAATCAACGGTTTCGACACGGCGGGCGTCGTCAGTCTCAAGCGGCTGTCACTCGCCGCCGCCCTCAAGAAAGCCAAAGAGCTTACAGAGGACGGGTGCTGGGACGTTCAGGTCGTTGATCCCGCCGGCCGGGTCTACACCTCGTTCGAAGAGCAGGCCGCCTAGCCGCTTCGCCATCCGAGCCATTCGATCCATCATCAGCGCCCGTTTCCGCGGCTATCCGCCTCGGCCGACGTTTGACGAGGCGTTGTTCAGCCAGCGCAGCGTTGCATCGTCGCTCCAGCCAGGGACCGCAAAGCGCGCCGGCGGACCAGCATTCGCGCGGGGGCGTTCCACCGCAGGATGGCGTGCGCGATGCACCGGCGCGGCATTTGCAGCGGTGCACAGCGCCAGCAGCAGACCCATGGCAAGAAGAGAGCGCATCGCATCAACTCCAATCGAGCAATCGCCCGCTGTCATCTGATGCGCCGATCGGCTCACCACAACCGATTGCGGCTTCACAAGCAGGAGAGAAGCGCGGGCACCTGCGCTGGTGCAGGCAGCTCGCAACAGCCGCGCACCATGCCATTGCCAGTCAACTCGTTTGGGAGCAGGCTCTCTCGAGGCGCTCAAGACGCCGCACAGGGAGCGAACCATGAAGGAACACGGCCTGGATGGCCGCCACCGTGACAAGGATGGCGCGATCAGCAAGAAGCACGGCAACACGCTGGTCGGCACGTTGCGCAAGATTTACGGAAGGGGTTTTGCGGCCGGCTATCCCGATACGACTGAGCTCAGCGAGGTCCTGCTGCAGCTGAACGAGACATCGCTGAGCCAGTTGCGTCGCGATCACGACACCGGGCATCTGCAGCACAAGATCGACCACGTCGCGAAGTGACGGACTGTCAGGCCTGACGGTCAATCCGGGCGACCTCGGTCAATCCCGAAGTTGCAGTCGTCAGCTTTCCGGAGCCGCCGTCGCAGCCGGCACAGTCAACGGCGCGCCTCCGACCGAAACGGGACCGAGGGGCTTTGCTTCGCGAACCATCCGCTTGCGCATCGCGGCGGATAGTCCGTAGCGCGCATGCGCTCTTCGGATGGACGAGGTGACGTCCGACGTCATCGCATTTTGCAGCGTATCGATCTTCGCGATCAGCGTGGACAGCTGCGACGATATCTTCTTCACGTCGACCCGTTCGTCCGTGATGCTCTGTCGCAGCGACAGCAGCACCATTGAATCCTGCTGCAGCAAAACCGAGTTCTGGTCCGTTGCCTGATTGGTCTGTTGCAGCAACGCGGTGTGTTGCTGCTGGGCCGACTGAATGTCCTTCAAGACCGCGACGACCGGATCAGGCTTTGGCACGGATGCTTCCAGGCGCGGAAGCAGTTCAGCCAGGCTGCCGACATTCAGCGACCGAAAATCGGACGGCGAGGTGTAGATGGCCGCCGCGCCGTTGATGGCCAAGGCACACACCGACAGGGCCAGGACCGATTTCCGGCTGGACTGCTTGATCGGAACCGGGGCTTCCTGGACCGCGGGTTCCTGCTCCGCTGCGGCGGCTGCAAGTGCTACTGCGTCGAGTTCTTGGGCGAAGCTTTGCATTTCGAAGGTCGTGGTCATTTGCATTGACCCCAGTGAGCGAGCAACAGGAAACCGCCCCTGGACCGCCCGCGCGACGACCCCTTGTACGCAGCACCCTTACACAACTGCCTAAAATTGTGAGCATTTTGGATTAATTCCACGTTAGCGGCCGACTACGCCGCCCCCGGCCGATTACGGGGAACGTGCGAAGACCAGAGGCGCTACGCTGACAGCTGCCGTAGGGTGGGCAAAGGCGTTCTCTGCGCCTTTGCCCACCCTACGGCAGCCGTTCCTAGGTCAGCATCTGACCAAAGACCTTTCCGAATTTGGCAGAATGCCCCTGTTTTGCCCGACGGAGCGAACGAGCCTTGCCGCCGGTTTCAAAACACCTTGTGCCAGCCGCACTTAGCTACTGTGCATGGGGTTGTTTTCGCATTTTGATGCGCTCTCCCCCTCATCCAGCACTTCGAACAGCTCCTCCATCCACTCGCAGATTACAAACCTGGTCCTATCGGGCTCGTACCGCGTTTGCGCGACACAGTCGTTCGCCGCTCGACCTGGGCCTTGGCATCCAGCACCTTGTCTCCAGCTCGTGCGGCTCGCTGGTCTGAAAGGCTCGAGCCTCTCCCTGCGAGAGCATCCGAGCCAACGCCGGTGTTTCCCTGAGCCTGTGTTGCAGGCCGCAATCTGTTTTGGGAGGACGCCGAACCAGTGGCCTTTTGATCCTCATTGCTCGTGCCGCTCCCAATCGCGCCGATCGGCAGGCCATTTTGAGCGTGACCAACCCCGGCATTTCTCGCAGCCTGAGTTGCCGCCCGCGACCTCGCGGGCGTGGCGGGCTGAACGTTCGGATTGGTCGGTTGGCTGTTGGTGCCCAGATCTCCGCCGGCGGCGGTGTCCTTCGTCCCCATCCCCGCGGGTGCGGAAGGACCTGCATTGCCCGCACCCGTTCCCATTCCGGAAGGCGCCGAGCCGCCAGCGCTACCCGGTCCCGTTCCCATGCCCGCTCCTGCCGACCCGGCATTTGCGCCGCCTGCTTGCACCAGGGCCAACAGACACGAGCTTGCGACAATCGCGACAATGATCGGAGGAATGGCATGTGACATCGGACAATCTCCTTCGCCACGCCCCGATTAACTATAATGGTGGAACAGGGACTCCGCTACGAATTCGCAGTTGTTCGCGCTGACGAACGCGCGAGCCCTCACCCCTCGTCCAGCAGCTCGAACAGCTCCTCCACCCGCTCGAACGGCGCGTCCTGCATCTTGGCGTGATGGACCACGCGGTCGCCGTCGCGTTGCAGCGATCTTCCCTTCGACTTCCGCAGGCGTCCGGGCAGGAACGTTGCGGCCGCAGCTTCAGGGCCGACGTCGAGGCGGATGATGCCTCTGCGCTTGCATTCCAGCCTGAGCCTGGCTGCGGCGAAGAAGTCGCGCGCGACCTTCGGCAGCGGGCCGAAGCGGCGGGCGGTTTCCTCCTCGAGGTCTTCGAGGTCGTCCTCGTCGGTGCATCTTGCGGCGCGCGCATAGAGCTCGAGCCGCACCGGCTCGGACTGCACATAGGTCTCGGGCAGCATGTCCGCGACCGGCAGGTTCAGGTCGGGCACCCACACCGCCTGCCCCTCGTCGAGCTTCTCCGAAGCCATCTTCAGGAGGTGGCTGTAGAGCACCGGCCCGAACACCTGGACGTGGCCGGATTGCTGCTCCGAGAACAGATCGCCTGCGCCTCGCAGATCGAGGTCGCGCTCGCTGATGGCAAAGCCCGCGCCGGGCCGGCTGAACTCTTCGAGCACAGCCAGCCGCTTCTCGGATTGTCCGGACTGCGTCTCGGTCAACAGATGGGCGAAGGCGCGGATGCCGCCGCGGCCGACGCGCCCGCGCAGCTGATGCAGCTGGGCGAGGCCGAACTTTTCAGGCCAGCACACCACGATGGTGTTGGCACGGGGAATGTCGAGGCCGCTCTCGACGATGTTGGTCGCGAGCAGGACGTCGGCCCTGCCCTCAACGAAACTCATCATGCGGTCGTCGATCTCGTCGGCCGCCAACCTGCCGTGCAGGCAGACAATGCTTAAGTCCGGCGCCACGGCCTGCACCCGCGCCAGCATGGGATCGAGATCCTGGATGCGCGGACAGATCAGGAAACTTTGGCCGTGGCGGCGCTGCTCGCGCAGCAGCGCGGAGGCGATCGCCGCATCCGACAGCGGCGCGATCCTGGTCGCGACCGGCAGCCGGTGCACCGGGGGCGAAGCGATCACGCTGAGATCGCGGAAGCCAGCCAGGCCCGCGGCGAGCGTGCGCGGGATCGGCGTCGCGCTCATCATCAGCACATGGACGTTCTTGGCGAGGCCCGAGAGCTTGGCCTTCTCGGCCGCACCAAAATGCTGCTCCTCGTCGATGATGACCAGGCCGAGATCGTCAAACCTGACATCCTTGCCACCGAGCGCCTGCGTGCCGATCACGACCTTGATCCGGCCGCTGCGCAGTCCCTCCTTGGTCTCGCGCAACTCCGCGCCCGAGGTCGCCCGCGACAAGTTTCCGACCTCGATGCCGAACGGCGCAAATCGCTTCTGAAACGTTGCGACATGCTGCCGTGCCAGCACTGTCGTCGGCACTGCGATCGCCACCTGCTTGCCGGACAGCACGACGGCGGCCGCCGCACGCAGCGCCACCTCGGTCTTGCCAAATCCGACGTCGCCGCAAATCACCCGGTCCATCGGGTGGCCGGAGGCAAGATCGTCCAGCACGTCGGCGACCGCCTTGGCCTGGTCGGTCGTCGTGAAGTAAGGAAAACGCGCGACGAACTTCTCATAGGCCGATCCTGGCGGAACCAGCTTTTCGCCGCGCCGCTTGCGGCGCTGGCTGATGTGCTTGGCGAGCGCCTTGCCGGCGACCTGGATTTCGCGCTCGGCCTCACCGCGGCGCGCCCACCACGTGCTGCCGTCCGCCTTGTCGAGCGAGAGCTTGCCGAGCTCGGCCGCGTAAGGCCACATCAAGGCCAGATCGGGCGGCGGCACCAGCACCGCATTGTCGCCGGCGAATTTCAGGCGGATCATCTCCCGCATTGCGCCTCCGCCGGTATTCACGGTCTGCAGGCCGTCGAGCACGCCAAGGCCGCGCTGGAGATGGACGACCACCGTGCCCTGCTCGGGCACGTCGGCATGATCGAAGGCCGCGCTCCAGGCGCGCGCCATCGGCTGCGGATGATGCGCCCGGCTGCCGAGCACGTCGGACGCCGTCACGACGACGAGAGGCTTCTTGCCCGGCATCACGAAGCCTGCATCGAGATCGGCCAGCAGCGCCGCCTCGCCGCTCCGCCCGCGCGCCGCGTCGTCCCAATCTTCGCAACGCTGCGCCTTGAGGCCGCTCAT
Organism: Bradyrhizobium sp. CIR18; assembly: GCF_014198295.1. Lineage (NCBI taxonomy): Bacteria > Pseudomonadati > Pseudomonadota > Alphaproteobacteria > Hyphomicrobiales > Nitrobacteraceae > Bradyrhizobium > Bradyrhizobium sp. CIR18. Next base: position 513,952 of record NZ_JACIHF010000001.1, read on the forward strand.
CCGCTCCATCACGCGCAGATCGTCCTCATGCGCTGCGGCGAGGATCAGTCGCGATCCGGCCCGGCGCGTCTCCTCGACGAAGGCACGCAGCGCTTTCCTGGAGGAAGTCAGTTTCGAAAACTCCGGGACCGTCTGGAAGGACGACGCGCGCGGCAACACCTTCATGCCCCGGGAGAGCTGCTTCCAGTCCCGCCGTCCGAGATATTCGCGCTCACGCTCCGCACGCGGTGCGGCCTCCTCGATCGTGTCGAACCAGCCGTCGGCATGCACCGGCACGCCCGCATCGGCGATCCATTTGGCGCGTCCGCAATAGTCGAACAGGCTCGCGCGCTTGCCGCGTTTGCCGGCAAGGCCAAGCCGCTCCGACATGGGATCGACGACAAGCTCCCTGGTCTCGAAGATGATCCTGTGCTCGTTCGGATCGAACGCCACGATCCGCCTGATCGCGCGATCCGAATGCTCGATCCGGAACGGCCCCAGCGCGCCGGCCGGAAATATCTCGAAGGTCTGGCCGTGGAACAGCGCCCCACCCGGATAATCCGGCTCGTCGTCGAGATCGTATCCGAGCGCTTCGAGGTGCGTCTCGAGGTCCTGTTCGGAGAACGTGCCGCCCACCTTCAGGCTCACGCTCAGGCGCGACAGGCTCGCCGGCGGCGGCAGTCGCTCCATCACGGCTTCGGCGGTCGAGACGAGAAAGAGCGGCTTCTTGGATTTCGCAAGGCGCCTCAGGACGGAGGCTCTGCGCCCTGCGAGCTCGTGCGACGGCTCGAGCTGATCGAACGGCAGAGTGTTCAATCGCGGAAATACCAGGACCTCACAGGAGGGGTCGAGCGCATGAATGACACTGCCGAGCCGCTCCGCCCTGTTCTCGTTCTCGGCGAGAAAGACGATGCCGCTGCGTCCGGACTGCGTCCATTGGGCAAGCAGATGGAGCGCCAGCATGCCGAGCGGCGACGAGGACGGGATCGCAGCGCGCTGCGCCGCTTTGCTCTTCCTTGGCGACGTCTTGGTTGGCAGCGCCTTGCGTGGCGACGTCTTGCTCGGTGACGTCTTGTGCGGTGACGCCTTCTTCGGCGGCGTCTTGGCCACCCGCGCCTTTTTGGTAAGCCTCACTTGAATCCGTTTCTGGTCGTAAGCCGTCGTCAACTGAACGCCAGCCGCCCTCATTCCGATTCGGCGACTTCTCGCCTTGCATATGGGATTTGCCCGGTGAACGCACGCCTGGTGGCAACGTTCGGCGCGGCGCCGCGATCCCGACAATTTGGCTGTTGATCGAGCTCGGGCCGGAACTAGCGCGGCGCGAGATCTGCGTCTGTCGATGCGACGCTTGGCGCGATTGTAAACATTCTGCGCCCGGAGAGAAACGAAAAACCCCAGCGCTTGGAGCCACGCTGGGGCGTTTCGAGCAAAATGAACTGGTCAAGCAATGACGTCTTCATAGCAGCGATTTCACCTCGCGCTTGTGAACTGGTTCACACACGCCAAACAAACGACCTCGGTGAGACCGAGGTCGCCAACCTTTGTGGGGAAGGTTTACTCCCGGCCTGGGGGTTTTGGGGCTTGGGGATGGGCCGGGAGCCAGGATTCGACGTTTGCCGTGCCAAGTCGTTCCAAAGTCGCCGGCGGAGGTTCGCCCGCGCGGCAAAGCACGCCGGAACGGAGTACCGCATTCCCCGGTTTGAGCGCGCACCCGTCGCGCGCTAGGATGCCTCATTTTACGGAGGCTCATTTGAAACCAGTCATTTTCATCGCCGCCATTGCACTGCTTGCGACGGCTCCCGCACGCTCACAGCCGCTGGTCGATCCCAACAAGGTTGCTCCCGAATTCCGCGAGGCGGCCGAGAAGCGCCGGGCCGAGCAGTTGCGCCAGCGCGAATGCGCGCTGAAGGCGGATCTCGAGAAAGTGCTCCCGAGGGATCGCACCGCCTTTCTCAACCAGTGCCTGGACACGATGGCGGCCAAGCAATAGCGACTGCCCGGCTGTTCCAGCCGGCCTCTTCCACCGCCGGCCACGGCCGGCCGATGGCGCTTGCCCGCGCGGTCTGCGAGCATTCCGCCACCAAGGCATTCAAGCTTTCTTCAGACATTTGGGATCAGCTGATGATCCATTTCCCAAAGTCATTGTTGTGCGCGCATGAGTTCAGTCCAGATTCAGTGCACGCGGTGCAAGAACGTGTTTCGCGATCGCGCCGGGCGGTTGCAGGACGGCTATTCGAGGCAATGTCCGAGCTGCGAAGTGGTGCTGTTCTTCGCCGAGGATTCCCAACATCCCTTCGTCAAGCGCGCGATGCGCGATGCGCGCAAGGTCCGCAAGGAGATGCGCGAGGCCGAGGCCGCGAAGCTTGCTGCGCCCGAACCGCAGGGAGCGCAGTCGAGGAGGTTCGCCGGACGAACGCGATCAGCGGGACGCGAGGACTAGCCTAGCTCACCGCCGCCTCTGCTTCCTCGGAAACAGGCGGTCGCGGATATAGCGCGAGGTCGGCGTCAGACGGATGCCGCGCGGCTTCTGCCAGGCGGCACGGTCGATCTCCTTCTTGTCGCCGATCGCCAGCCTGCCTTTGGCGGTCTTGGCAATGAAGATCGCGTCGCTCATCTTGCGACCGGAACGCTTGTTCCTCGCCGTCACTTCCTTCCAGAGGCTGATCCTGCCAAGCTTCAGCTTGGGCAGCTCTTCCCTGATCTCACGCCGCAGGCAATCCTTGTCGGACTCGCGCGCGCGCTTGCGACCGCCCGGGAACATCCACAGGCCGTCCGACCGGCGTCTGACCAACAAGACCTTGCCGCGCCGGGCGGCAACCAGTTTGGAAGACTTCGCCATTGCTGCCGTCATTGAAACCAGAATCGTCCCGATCGTAACTGGTCTAGTCGAACAGACAAGTTCCCGGCACGTCTTGATCACAGGCCGCGATCCCTCGGGTCCTGGCGCGACACGGCGGAAGGATCGCGCCGTTCGAGGCGAGATCAGCCCTCGGACGCCCCCGCCCGATCCTCCGTCCTGATCCAGGCCATCATCATCTCCCAGGCCACCGACAGGATGATCGGCCCGATAAACAGGCCGACGATGCCATGGGCCAGCGTGCCGCCGATGACGCCGACGAAGATCACGATGGTCGGCGTGGTCAGGCCGCGTCCCATCACGAGCGGCTTCAACATGGTGTCGAGGAAGCCGACGACGACGAGAAACACGGTGAGGAGCAGCGCCGTGGTGACGTCCTTGGCGGTCCAGATCCAGATGATGACAGGCAGCAGCACGAGGAAGGCGCCGATCTGCACGATCGAGAGCAGCAGCACGATGAAGGCGAGAAGGCCGGCGCTGGGCACCGCCGCGAGCTTGAAACCGATGCCGGCGAGCAGCGCCTGGACGATCGCGACGCCGATCACGCCCTGCGCCACGGCGCGGATGGTCGCACCCGCGAGCGACAGGAAATGCTCGGTCTGCTCGGGCACGATGCGAAACAGGAAACCGCGGCTGGCCGCGACCAGCCGCGGCCCATGTGGAAACAAGAAGCCCGCCACGAACACCGACACCAGGAACTGGAGCGTGCCGACGCCGGCATCGCCGGCGAGCGAAAGCAGCGGTCCCGCCAGCGGCTGCAGATACGGTGCCACCTCGCGTACCACCGCGCGGACGTTGGTGTAGGCCTGGTCCCAGAGTTCGTAGAGCAAGGGGCCGACCAGCGGCCACGATTTGAGCTGTTCGGGCGCGGCCTGAAGCGCCAGATCGCCGGTGCCGAGCTGATGCGCCAGCTCACGCACGCCGTCCACCGCGCTGATGCCAAGCCAGGTCGCCGGGCCGATGACGATGCCGAGCGTGATCAGGGTCAGGATCACTGCTGCCGTCTTGGGCCGGCCGCCGAGGATTTTTGCGACCCAGCTGAAGGCCGGATAGAACGCGACCGCGAGCACGCCGCTCCAGGCCAGGATCGGCACGAACGGGCGGATGATCAGGAAGGTCCAGATGATCAGCAGGGCGAGCAGGCCGAGCCGGATCACGAGCTGGATGACATCCTCTCCCGTCAGGAGCTGACGGAGACTTTTCACTGGCACTGCTTTCCTTGCGGCATGAACGCAACTTCCGGTGCTTGCGAGGTCTAGCCGTTATTGCCAGCAACGCATCCGGCGTCAAGGCGACTGGAACTGCCGGGACCCACGATTAGGAACACATCGGGGCCATCCCGCATTCGAAAGACGATGACAGACCCTCCCGGCGAATCCGATGCACGCGCGGGAATGCACCGCGGTATCCGCTATTCCCTGAGGCCGAACGCCGCGCCGGGCTATTGGCAATATGCCTATGCGATCGGCGGCAGGGTCCGCTCCGGACGGGTGCAAGGCAGGCTGCGGCAGCTCGCAATCAGGCGAGTGCAGATGCGCATCGACCGGGACATGCGAAACGGCAGCTGATCCGGCTGCGCAGCCCGCGACGGCGGCCGGGCTTGGCTAACGCCCGTTAACCGGATTTCCCTGCCCCGGTTTACGCCGTTGCAAACGCCCGTGACTACCTTGGGTCGAGGTCAACAAAAAGCATTCCATCAAATGGCCAACAGCATCTGGACGATCGAAGAATTCTCCTGTGCAGGTTGCGGCATGAATTACACCGCGACCAGGGAAGAGCACAGCGAAGCCCACACCGGCAGCTTCAAATGCAGCATCTGTAGCGGCGTGGTGCATGCCTGGTCCGGCAAGCATCATTTCTTCGGCTGGCAAGCCGTGAAGACACGGCCGCCCGTGTTCGGCAAGCGCTGGGCCGACGTCGAGTGGTAGGCTGTCCAATCTCTGATTGCGCCGTGCCAGTCATCCTGGACGGACCGGAGGATCGGCCGAATTGCACCGGTACCGTTTGGACTCCGTTCACCGATCGCCGCTAGATCAGGACGGATCCTTCGCGCCGAACAGCAGACATGGCCGACCTCAACGCCGTCCTTACCAGGCTCAACGACCGCCTGCTCCGTCTCGAGGGCGAGCTGTTCGTGCTGCGCTCATTGGCGCGCGCGACGCTGACGGCGGGCGACGACCATGCGGCGCGCATGCGCAAGCTTGTCGAAGCCGCAAAGATCGCGCTCGACGACGAGGCCAAGCGCCCTCTCGACAAGCCGACACGCAAATATGTCGATGCAGCCACCGCGCTGGTGGAGGAATTGCTGGTCGAGCCGACCCCGGCTCGGCCGCTATTCACGGTGATCGACGGCGGCCGGCGCGACTGAGCGCCCGCCTCAGTACGGCGATCGATTACCGCCCGTACATGCCGGGCGCGCGTGCGCGGTTCGGATAGCACTGTCCGCTCGAATAGTTGTAATCGTAGCCGTCCGGGCAGAGTCCGCCGCGTCGTCCGCCGTAGGCTTCGGGACGCCCGTAAGCGCCGGGCCCGTGCGCCCCGTTCGGATAGCAGCTGCCGTTCGAGTAATTGTAGTCGTAGCCGTGCGGACAGAGGCCGCCGCCGCGTCGTCGTCCGTAGTATTCGCCTGGCCCTGGATCCCGGGTATAGACACCCGGCGAATGATAGTCGTTGGGATAGCAGCGGCCGTTCGAGTGGTTGTAATCATAGCCGTGCGGACATTGTCCGCCCGGACCACCCCTGAACTGAACTTGCTGCACCATGGGCTCCGGCGATGCCGCAGGCACGGTTGCGAATGCAAGCAGGCCGGCCAGCGCAAGCTCGATCATGACGTCTCCTCCAAATCACGGGGACAAGCCTAGCAGGATTCGTGTCCCACGAAACAACCCGGGGATTGAGACATGGCCGGCCTGAACCATGCATGAACCGGTTTTCGGCCTGCGACGATGCGTCGTCCCCACTCCGCGCGGGAGCCCGCCTCGCCGCCCCCGCTAGACCGCGTTGGAATTTTCCGCCTTGAGCCGGCCAAGGCCGGCCTCGATGATCGCGATCTCCTCGTCGATCTGGCCGATCGGCAGGCTGAAATCATAGCCGGACCTGCTCTTCAGATCGACCGCGAGCCGCTGTCTGTGCATCATCAGCTGATCGAGCCCGCGCCGGTTCTTCAGCCGCACATAGCTGTCGACAATCTGCTCAATTGCGCTCGGCATGAAATCTGTCCCGGCGAAAAAGGCCCGCGCGGCGCACAAAGGCCGGCGGGACATTTTCGGTGTCGCGGTACGCAATACAAATCCGCGACGGATTCGTCGATACGCCAGGCTGGTTGAGATCGTGTTACCATTCGATGATTTCGTGATGCGTGGCACGAAAAGGCCGCTGGCGATTATGCCAGCGGCCAAAGCCGGGTTCGAAAACGGATGCGGGTTGAAATGTCGCCAGCCCCGGTAGGCGCAGGTCTAGCAGCCGGCCGCAAATACCTCTGTTAAAAACGAAACACAGGAACCGGTTTTATCGCCTGCATGCAGGCCCGTCGTGGCCGTGCGGCAACGCCAAAACATGCTCCGGAAAAGTGCGCAGCGGTTCTCCGGATCACGCTTTAGTCCGTGACGCAGAAATAGGTGCGCGGATATCTGCGATAGGCGCCGTAGCGATAGTGCGGCCGGTAAGCGTAGCTGCGATAGAGCGCCGGCGGCTCCTCACCGTAATAGGCACCGTGATAGAAATTGGTGACAGGCCCTCCGGCGCAACGATAGGCGTCCCAGGTCGGCCCCACGAACGGCGCGACTCCGGTCTCCGGCGGCACAGCAGGGTACGGCCCGCCGGCATGGGCCGGAGGGGCTACGATCAGCATCGCGAAAAGGAAAAGCCAGGCGCCTCGCATGCACTCGCTCCCGAGCCGTGCAATGCAGCTATGGAGCACCGGAACGGTCGCCTGCGCAATCGCGAAATCCGTCGCGCCCCGCCGGCACATTGTTGATAACCGGCGCAAACGCCGCGCGGGGGGTGACAGGGCGTCCGGACGTGTTATCGGGAGGATGACGCAGTTGCGAGACCGGATCGGACACCCATGCGCATTACCCTCGTCGGCTCCCGCCATTTCGGCGTGACCACCCTGAACATGCTCCGGGAGCACGGCGTCTCGGTCGTCCGGGTCGTCGTCGCCGATGCCGAGGATCGGCTGGCCGCGTCCGCCAAGGCGGCCGGCATCGAGGTCGCGGTCCAAGCCAATCCGAAGCTGGTGGTGGCCTCCGAGATTGCCCCCGATACCGACCTGATCATCACGGCGCACAGCCACGCCCGGATCGGCAGGGACGCGCTCGCCGCCGCCAAGTTCGGCGGGATCGGCTACCACCCCTCGCTGCTGCCACGCCATCGCGGCAAGGCCGCCGTGGAATGGACCATCAAGGAAGGCGATCCGATTGCCGGCGGCACGATCTATCATCTCGCCGACCGCATGGACGCTGGCGCCATCGCCGCCCAGGATTGGTGCTTCGTCAAGAAGGGCGAGACCGCCCGCGAGCTCTGGGAGCGCGCGCTCGCTCCGCTCGGCCTCAAATTGCTCGCCGACGTAATCGATTATGCCAAGGTCCACAAGGCGCTGCCGTCCAAGACTCAGGACGAGCAGTTCGCGACCTCTGCACCGAGTCTCTCCTGACGTTTAACCTTAACGTGAAGGGGCCTTGATTCCGCTTCGAAAATTGGAGCCGGGATCGCAAATAAACCATTGTTTCCACAGGAACAATTTTCGATTTGGCATTGCAACAAATTTCCGTCACATTTCGTCCGAATAAGCGTCAGCATATCAGACAAATTCAAGGACGGAATTCATGCGTTTTGGTCGCATCGCGGCGTTCTGTGCCGCTGCAGTTTTGACCGGCACCCTCGCCGCTCCCGCCCTCGCCCAGAGCCCCTATGACGGCAACTGGCAGGTCATCATCGTCACCAAGAGCGGCACCTGCGAGCCGACCGCAAGCTCCATGCTGACGGTTGCCGACGGCCGGATCACCGCGCCCGGCGCTAACGTTTCCGGCACCATCGGCAGCGGGGGACTTGTGAAAGTTTCGATCAATGGTGCATATGCCAACGGTCAACTCAGCGGCAACGCCGGATCGGGGAAGTGGAATGGAGCATCTGCAGGCATACCGTGCAGCGGGCGGTGGGAAGCATCGCGCCAATAAACCAATTGAGTCTCGCGCCCGGAACCGGCGGCTGCTGATTGCGGCCGCCGTTTTGTTTGCGGCAGGGATCGCCAACACCGAAAGCATGGCCCAGTCGGGCCCCTTCGCCCCGCTGGCGGGTACCTGGAGCGGCGGCGGCGTCGTCACCCTGGACGACGGCTCGACCGAGCGGATCCGCTGCCGGGCCAGATACGCCCCGATCGGACCGACCATGGAGATGTCGCTGACCTGCGCCAGCGACGCCTACAAGTTCAACCTCGGAGCCAACGTCAAGGCTGAAGGCGGCGCGATCGCCGGCAGCTGGTCAGAGGCCAGCCGCAACATCTCTGGCTCGCTTCAGGGCCGCGGTGCCGGCGGAAACTACGAGCTGGTCGCCTCGGCCGCCGGTTTCAATGCCAACCTCTCGCTGAAGACGTCCGGCAACAAGCAGAACGTCTCGATCCGCGCGGATAGCCAATTCCGCGGCGCCAACATCTCGCTGTCGAAGTAAGACCGTAAAGCGACACGGCAGTCGATCCGGCGAGCGCGCCGGGTCGACTTTTTTTATGCGCCGGGCACGAACGCCGTGACCTCGATCTCGACCTTGGCCCGCTCGTCCACGAGGCCACCGATATAGAGCAGCGTCGAAGGCGGGAAATTGCGTCCGAGCGTTTCCTTCCAGGCGGCGCCGATGCCGGCACCGGCTGCTTCATATTCGCTGCGGCTGGTCAGGTACCAGGTCAGGCGGACGATGTGCTCGGGGCCGGCGCCGGCCTCGGCCAGAAGCTTGATGATCCGCTTCAGCGCGGCCGCGACCTGCGCGGCCATGTCGGGCGTGTAATTGCCGGCCTCGTCGCCGCCGGTCTGGCCGGCCAAAACCACCCAGCGGCCAGGGCCTTCCGCCACAATGCCGTGAGAGAAGCCGCGCGGTTTTTTCCATTCGGCCGGCTGCAGGATCTGCATGAGCTGAGTTCTCCCATTTTTTGTCGTTGTTCGTTGATGCCTTAGCACGTTGCGGTGCATCGCTGCATCCGCAGATTTGGCCGTTGCAAACGGCGGCGATGTCGTCGATACCGGCCGTCCTTTCACATTCCATCCACCAGCACCCTGCCTCAATGAGCGCGACACCGTCCAAAACGATGGCTGCATTGTGGATGGCCGGCTGGCTGTCGCTGATGCTGGTCATGGCGGTTGCCGGGCGCGAGACCACGCGGGAGCTCAACGTCTTCCAGATCATGGAAGTGCGTTCGGTGATCGGTCTCACGCTGCTCCTGCCGCTCATCTACCGCGCCGGCGGCTTCAAGGCGGTCGCGACCAAACGCCTGCCGCAGCACCTTGCACGCAATGGGGTCCATTATTTCGCGCAGCTCGGCTGGTTCTACGCACTGACGCTGATCGGAATCGGGCAGGTGGTGGCGATCGAGTTCACCATGCCGATCTGGACTGCGGTGTTGGCCGCAACGTTCCTGTCTGAACGCATGACGATCTGGAAGATCGCCGCCGTCGTGCTCGGCATCGTCGGCGTCGTCATGATCGTGCGACCCGCCACCAGCGAGATCAATCCGGGCCAACTGATCGCGCTCGGGGCTGCAATCGGCTTCAGCGTCTCGATGATCCTGGCGAAGTCGCTGACTCGGACCGAGAGCGCCTTGTCGATCCTGTTCTGGATGATCATCGTGCAGATGGTCGTGGGCCTGCTGCCGACATTCGCCGTCTGGACCTGGCCGTCAGCCTATCTTTGGGGATGGCTGTTCGTCATCGGCGTCTGCGGCACTTTCTCGCACTATTGCCTTGCCAGCGCGCTCCGACATGCCGACGCGACGATCGTGGTTCCCATGGACTTCCTCCGGGTTCCACTGACTGCGACGGCCGGCTGGCTGCTGTATTCCGAGCGGCTCGACGCCTGGACCGTGCTCGGCGCTGTGCTGATCCTGTGTGGCAATCTGCTGAATTTGAAGCCGGCCTCAGCGGTTCCCGCCCGCGCGCCGTGAACCTCGCGCTGCCTCGCGCGACAAAACAAAGTGGCCGTGTGATTTGGATCACGTTGGGAATCATTCCCGTCGTGCACATTCGGCCACACAGCAGCGGGTTGCACGCAACGGACCGCCGTTTCGGTGGCGCGAAGTCGGGCACTTCGTGTAGGTTCGTTGCCAATTCGTTGCTGCCTGCAATTCGATTCTGGGGATTTCAGAATGCGCTATCTCACCCTCCTCGCTTCGCTCATGTGCGTGGCACTGTCGGTCAGTGCCGCGAAGGCCGACCGTCGTGTCGCCTTCGTCGTCGGCAACGGCTCCTACAAGAACGTCGCACAATTGCCGAACCCGCCGATCGATGCCAAGGCGATGGCGGCGACGCTGCGCAATGTCGGCTTCGAGGTGATCGAAGGCTCCAATCTCAGCCGCGACCAGATGACGGAGAAGCTGCTCGACTTCGGCCGCAAGGCGCAGGGCTCCGACATCGCGCTGTTCTATTATGCCGGCCACGGCATCGCCGTCAGCGGCACCAATTACCTGCTGCCGGTCGACGCCGACATCAAGTCGGAGATGGACGTCAAGCTGGGCGCCGCCATCAACATCGATCTGACGCTCGAGCAGACCATGGGCGATGCCAAGGTCAAGCTCGTCTTCCTGGATGCCTGCCGCGACAACCCGTTCGCCGCCAAGATCAAGTCGAACTCCGCGACGCGCAGCGTCAACGTGCAGAGCGGTCTTGCCGAGATGAAATCCGGCGAAGGCACCCTCATCGCGTTCGCCACCGGCCCTGGCCAGACCGCGCTCGACGGTCAGGAGGGCAACAACAGCCCTTTCACCCGTGCGCTGATCGACAACATCACCAAGCCCGGCATCGAGATCCAGCAGGCGATGACGTCGGTGCGCGCCCAGGTCAATGAAGAGACCCGCAAGGGTCAGCTGCCCTGGGGCCACACCAACTTGACCGGCTCGGTCTATCTCAACCAGGCTCCGACAACCCAGGTCGCCAACGCGGCGCCGACCGCTTCTGGCATCGTGCCGGCGGCGAGCGGCAGCTCGGACGGCGTCGAGCTCGAATATTGGCGCTCGGTGAAAGAGTCCAACAAGCCGGAAGAGCTCAACGCCTATCTCTCCGCCTATCCGAACGGTCAGTTCAAGGCGCTGGCGCTGGCACGCCTCGCGGCCATCAAGAGCGGCCCGTCGACCGCGACACGCACCCTCAACGCCGGCGTCGATCCCGCGACCTTCACCGACGAGGCCACCCAGCTCACCGAGGATCAGATCGGCCTCGACAAGACCCAGCGCCGCGACGTGCAGCGTCGCCTCACCGGGCTCGGCTTCGACACCAAGCAGACCGGCGTGTTCAGCGATGAGACCCGGACCGTGCTCAAGCGCTGGCAGGCCGCGCGCGGCTATCCCTCATCGGGTTACCTCAACAAGCACCAGCACAAGGCCCTGATCTCGGAGGTCCAGGCCGCCCCGCCGACCGCGAGCGACAACAGCCAGAAGGCGGCCCGCCGTGCCGCCGCGCCCGCAGGCAGCAGCGCACCGGCACCGGCACCGGCTCCCCAGCGCAGCAATCCCGGCGATGCTGCCGGCGCGGCGTTCGTGGGCGGCGTCGTCGGTGGCATGATGGGCGGCATGTTCCGCCGCTGAGATGCGGTAAGCTTGAAAACACAAAAGCCCGGCTCCCACCGGGCTTTTTCTTTGGTGCGACGGTGTCGCAGCATGCCCGCCATTGCGAGGTTGGCTACTTCCCCGCGGCCTTGCGCAACGCATCGTTGATGCGGTCCTGCCAACCCGGTCCGCCCTCCTGGAAAAACTCCAGCACGTCCTGATCGATGCGCAGCGTCACCTGCTCCCTGATTCCCGGCGCCACGTTCGGCTTCGGCGGCGCTGCGGCGACCTTGGCTGTCACCTTCTTGAATGCCGCCTCGGCCTCGGTCCTGGCATCTCCGAGCGTGCGCGGCCGCCTCGGGGGTTGATCCGCCATGTCCTAGATTCCCTCAAACAGCGCTGTCGAAAGATACCGCTCCGAGAAGGACGGCACGATCGCCAGGATGGTCTTTCCCGCCGCTTCCGGCCGCTTGCCGATCTGGATCGCCGCAGCGATCGCCGCGCCCGAGGAGATGCCGCCTGGAATGCCCTCATGCCGCGCCAGCGCGCGCGAGGTCTCGATCGCCGTCGTCGAGTTGATCTTCACGATCTCGTCGATCACGGCGCGGTCGAGGATGTCGGGAACGAAGCCAGCGCCGATGCCCTGGATCTTGTGCGGCGTATGCTGTCCGCCTGACAGCACCGGACTTTCCTCCGGCTCGACCGCGACCACGCGAAGTGAGGCCTTGCGCGGCTTGAGCACCTGGCCGACGCCGGTGATCGTGCCGCCGGTGCCAACCCCGGCCACGAAGAAATCAATATTGCCGCCGGTGTCGTTCCAGATCTCCTCTGCGGTGGTGCGGCGGTGCACCTCGGGATTGGCGAGGTTCTTGAACTGCTGCGGCATCACCGAGTTCGGCGTCGTCTTCAACAGCTCCTCGGCGGCGGCGATCGCGCCTTTCATGCCCTGCGCCGCCGGCGTCAGCACCAGCTCGGCACCGAGAAAGGCCAGCATCTTGCGCCGCTCGATCGACATCGATTCCGGCATCACCAGCTTGAGGCGGTAGCCGCGTGAAGCCGCCACGAAGGCGAGCGCGATGCCGGTATTGCCGGAGGTCGGCTCGATCAGCACGGTGTCGGGCTTGACGATTCCCGCCTTCTCCATCGCGATGATCATGGCCGCGCCGATGCGGTCCTTCACGCTCGCGGCCGGATTGAAATATTCAAGTTTTGCCAAAATCGTGGCATTCACATCGTGCATGCCGGGCAGCCGGCGCAAGCGCACGGTCGGCGTATTGCCGAAGGCGTCGACGATCGAGTCATAGATCCGGCCGCGGCCGGGTTGGTGCGCTGCACCCGTGGTGGACGATGCGTCCATGATGAACTCCCTGTGACGACACCTGCGCTTCTTACGCAGCTCATGCGCAGTTACGGATAGCCTGCGACGACACGCAAGCGAGAATGCGGCACATGTTAAATACGCTGCATCGCAAAATCGCGGTGAGCTTCAATTAGCAGAAAACCAACGCATTTGTGTTGCGACCTCGTCAACTGATTCTGCTTATGTTAGACTTAGGTCTCAAAGCAGGGAGGTCACACGATGTCAGCAGTTGCTGAAGTGATGCCGACCGTAGCGCTAAGGCGTGATCCGCGTTGCAGCGAGTTGCCGACCTGTCCCGTGTGCGCCGACTCCATGGTCGCCGCCGAAGCATCTGCGTATGTGTCGGACCATTTCATCAGCTATCTCTGGACCTGCGACAATTGCGGCTATGGCTTTGTCACCAAGCACGCCGTCAAGCAGCGGATCGTGTGCAACTGAGCTTGGACCGTTGATCTAGCGCGGGGCGATATCGCCCCTCGCCCAGTCCGCGCGCGTACGCTGATAGAACTCATCGAATTTTCCATGTGCGATCGCGTCCCGGATGCCCTGCATCAGGAACTGGTAGTAAGCGATATTGATTTCAGACAGCAGCATCGCCCCCAGCGTCTCGCCCGCCTTGACGAGATGATGCAGATAGGCGCGCGCGCAGTTGCGCGCCGACGGCCATGAGCTCTCCTCATCCAGCGGACGCGGATCGTCGGCGTGGCGGGCATTGCGCAAATTCACCTGGCCGAAGCGGGTGAAGGCGACGCCGTGCCGGCCATTGCGCGTCGGCATCACGCAATCGAACATGTCGATGCCGCGCTTGACGGCTTCGAGGATGTCGTCGGGCGTGCCGACGCCCATCAGATAGCGCGGGCGCTCTTTCGGCAGCAATGGTGCGGTCTCGTCGATCATCGCCAGCATCACGGCCTGCGGCTCGCCGACGGCAAGGCCGCCGATTGCATAGCCGTGGAAGCCGATTGCCACGAGACCTTGCGCGCTCTCGTGGCGAAGCTGCGGGATGTCGCCGCCCTGCACGATGCCGAACAGCATGTAGCCGTCGGGCGCGCTCTCGAAGGCGCGCTTGCTTCGCTCGGCCCAGCGGAGCGACAATTGCATCGCACGCTCGATGTCGGCGCGCTCGGCCGGCAGCCGCACGCACTCGTCCATCTGCATGGCGATATCGGAGCCGAGCAAGCGCTGCACCTCGATCGAACGCTCCGGCGACAGTTCGACCTTGGCACCGTCGATATGCGAGCGGAAGGTGACGGCGTTCTCGGTGACCTTCCGCAGGTCCGACAGCGACATCACCTGGAAGCCGCCGGAATCCGTCAGCATCGGCCCGTTCCAGCCGGTGAACTTCTGCAAACCGCCAAGGGCTGCGATCCGCTCGGCGCTTGGACGCAGCATCAGGTGATAGGTGTTGCCGAGCACGATGTCGGCGCCGGCATCGCGCACCTCGCGCCAGTGCATGCCCTTCATGGCGCCGGCGGTGCCGACCGGCATGAAGGCGGGCGTGCGCACCACGCCATGAGGCGTGGTCAGGTGCCCGGTCCGCGCGGCGCCATCAGTGCCGAGCAACTCAAAGTGATTGGGAAGATCATGGTCCGGATTCATGGCCGTGCTTATTGCGTGTCGGAGGAAGCCGATCAACCCGCCCAACCCACACAGTGGCCGGTCAGTGCCTCGGACTGGGACATAATCGACGCGAAAAGTCGTACCGCCACCCTTGTTAAACAAAACGATACAGTGTAGTTTTATCCTGGGGACTGGACGAGATGCCGCGGCGAATTTGCCGGCGGCGGTAAATGCGTGATCGCCAGCCACCGACAATGCCCTTCGCTTCCTGCTCGACTGACGTCGCCGGCCGCTCGCATGACTGGATCAGGCAGACAGGCGGCCGCCTGGCCGGATTTCTGGTCCTGGCGTGCAGCCTGGTGCTCGGCGCCTGCACCTCGATGCCCCGGACACCTTATACGGCCGCAGAAGCCAGCACATCGCGCGTGCTCGAGATCGATGGCCTCAGGCGCTACGCCGACGAGCCCATCACGAAATTCAGCTTCGAGAAGGACACCAGCACCGCGACGAAGTCCTATCTGGCGCTCTCCGGCGGCGGCGCCGATGGCGCCTACGGCGTCGGCGTGCTCAACGGCTGGACCGCGGCCAGAACCCGCCCCACCTTCTCCGTCGTCTCGGGCGTGAGCACCGGCGGCCTGATCGCGCCCTTCGCGTTTCTGGGCTCGCAATACGACGATACGCTGAAGGAGGTCTATACCAGCGGCATCGCCGAGACCCTGTTGAACGATCCCAGCATCATGCGCGTGCTGTTCGGATCCGGCCTGTTCGGCAACACGAGGCTGCGCGAGCTCGTCGCCCGCTATGTCGGGCCGGAGATCATGGCGCAAGTCGCGCGCGAGAATGCCAAGGGCCGAAAGCTCCTGGTGGTGACGACCGATCTCGACACCCAGCGCACCGCGATCTGGGACATGGGCAAGATCGCCGCGGTCGGCACGCCCGAGGCGCTCAAACTGTTTCGCGACGTGATGGCGGCCTCCGCCAGCATCCCCCTTGTGTTTCCGCCGATCATGATCGACGCCGAGGGTCAGGGCCGCAAGTTTCAGGAGATGCATGTCGACGGCGGCGTGACCGCGCCGGTGCTGACGCTGCCGGAAGCCCTGCTTTTCCAGGGCAACCGCCTGCCCGGCAACGCGAAGATGGACATCTACATCCTCGTCAACAAGAAGATCGAACGCAATTTCGAGCTGGTCTCCAACGGCACCATCGATGTCGCCTCGCGCAGCCTGTCGGCAATCACCCAGTCGCAGACGCGCTCGATCATCTTCTCGACCTATGATTTCGCCAAGCGCAACCGTCTCGGCTTCCACCTCTCCTACATCGCGCGCGAGTATCCGGCGCCGCCGTCGGAAGGGTTCGACACCGCCTATATGCGGGCGCTCTACCAATACGGATATGACAAGGCCGCTGCCGGTCAGGCCTGGAGCTCGACGGTGCCGTGAGCTTCCCGAGACGGAACGAGGCCCTGCCGAAACCGTTGACGATACGGCCAATTCGGCCAGATTCGCGATGACGCCTCCCCTCCTGCGCGATATAGAGCGAATGGCGACTGTCAGAAACGCGCAGGAATCATTGGGCATGGGATTGACTGCGACCAGGACGAGACCAGCAGCGCCGCGGCGCGAGGTGCCGAAATCCCGCGGCGGCCGGCCGACGAAGACCGCCGCCATCGAGCGCGACCAGCGGCTGATCGAGGTCGCCACCCGCCTGTTCCTGGACCGCGGCTTCGACGCCACCTCGCTCGACGCGGTCGCGGAAGCGGCCCGGGTCAGCAAGCCCACCGTCTATTCCCGCTACGGCGACAAGCGCGGCCTGTTTGCCGCCGTGCTGAGGCGCGAGATTGCGCGCTGGCTTGCGCCATTGTCGGCCGCCGCCGAGACGCAGCTCTCCAGCGCCTCCGACATCTCGGTCGAGCAGCGGCTGGTCGAGATCGGGCGCGAGATGCTGACATTCACCTGCGGACCCGACGCCGTCGCCTTCAGCCGCATGATGACGTCGCAGGCCATCAACTTCCCCGACGTTGCCAAGCTCGGCAAGGAGGAAGGCTGGATGAAAGCCGTCGCCACCACGGCGCGCTTCTTCGACCGTCTGGTGGCGCAAGGCGCGCTCGACGTCGAGGACACCAACATTGCAGCCGAGGTGTTTCTCGACGTGGTCGTCGGTCACACCCACCGTATGGCGACCTTCGGAACGGCCCTCGAGATGAAGGCCGCCGAGAAGCGCATGCGCGCGGCGATCAAGCTGTTCCTGGCCGGCGCGCTGGGGCCTGCCGACCGCGCCCAGGACACCAAGGGCAGCACGCAGCGCCGCCGCCCCTCCCGCTGACAATTCCGTGAGCGCGCGATCTATCCCCACTGGGGTGAGGCCGGCGGCATTGACCAAAATAAAACGATACGGTATGGTTTAGTTATAAGGCGATACGGACCGCTTTTTCACCAGCCCCAAAGAGGTCCGTATCGCTTCGATCGCCGCGGCGGGTACAGCCCGTCACGACGCTCCGCGGCCGACCGATGCCCAAGGTCGGCCGCGTCTTCTTTCGGATGATCAGGCCCGCTCGCCGGCCAGAGGTTTCGAGCATGAAGACAACTGAACGACATATCTCGCGATTGCTTGCGATCGCCCTCTCCGCGCTGCTCCTCGCCGCGCCTGCGCGAGCGATCGTGACCGCGGGTACACCGACCGCCCTTCACAGCGACACAGATGGTGATGCCGAGGCCGACCGCCAAGCCGTCAGCCGCGAGATCGAGCGCTTCCGCAGCTCGTCGATCTCGATCAGCCAGGCCATGTCGATCGCCGAAGCCCGGCACGCCGGCGCCACCACGGCGGATGTGAGTTTCGACGGGGCCGCCCGCGTGCCGGTGTATCGGGTGAAGACCCTGCACAACGACCGGATCTGGCGCCATACCATCAATGCATCGACCGGCGAGCTCGTCGGCGGCGAAGCCGCCCTCCCCCTCACTGAGCTCGACCACGAGGATCGCGACAACCTCGCAGCGCTCGGTGCGATCAGGCACCGCCTCGCCGATGCTGTCCGCGTCGCCGAACGCGCCGCCTCGGGCAAGGCGATCAGCGGCGGCTTGGTGCGCGAACGCGGCCGGCTCAACTTTTCGATCGTCGTCGTCAGCGGCGACGACCTCAAGGAGGTCACCCTCGAGCCGCCGGGCGCCAGGGCGAAATAACGGGAGTTCGGCCCCGGCATCGACCGGGGTGAAAAGCCATTGACGACCGCAAAACTCTCCCGCATAAGTCGCCGCCATGTTCACGACCACCAAACGCACGACCAAAACCACCACGGCCTCAGGGGCCCGGGGAGGCGTGCGCGCGTAGTCGTCGACTAAAACGCATCAGCTCTACGGCAAGCCCCGCCCTCGTTGGTCCGGGGCTTTTTTGTTGCCTAAATCTCAGCTCAACCGAAATGCAATGGAGGACAAAGTGAGTAACGATCCCGTCGTCGCGATTGTCGGCGTCACCGGTGCAGTGGGCGCCGAATTCATCGCCACCATGGACAAGCGCGGCTTTCGCGTCGGCAAGCTCAAGGCGCTGGCCAGTGCCCGCTCGGCTGGCAAGACGGTGTCGTTCCGCGGCCAGCCGGTCGTGATCGAGGAGCTCAATGAGCGCTCCTTCGAAGGCGTCGATATCGCCCTGTTCTCCGCTGGCGGCAGCATCTCCAAGAAGTTTGCGCCGATCGCGGTGAAGTCCGGCGCGGTCGTGGTCGACAACTCCTCCGCCTTCCGCATGGATCCGAACGTGCCGCTCGTGATCCCCGAGATCAACGCGAACCGCATCCGCGACCACAAGGGCATCATCGCCAATCCGAACTGTGCCGCGATCACCGCGCTGGTGCCGCTGTGGCCGATCCATCAGACGAACCGCATCAAGCGCGTCATCATCTCGACCTACCAGGCCGCTTCCGGCGCCGGCGCGGCCGCGATGGAGGAGCTGGTCGAATCCACCCGCGCCAATCTCAACGGGCAGGTCTATACGCCGAAGGTGATGCCGCACCCCTACGCCTTCAACCTTTTCAACCACAACACTGCCGTCGACCCTGACACCGGCTACAACGACGAAGAGACCAAGGTCATCAAGGAGACCCGCAAGATCTTCGAGGACGAGAGGATCGCGATCGGCGTCACCTGCGTGCGCGTGCCGGTGCTGCGCGCGCATTGCGAGGCCATCACCTTCGAATGCGAGAAGGAGATCACCGAGGACCAGGTCCGCGCCATCATGGCCCGGGCGCCCGGCGTGAAGGTCGTCGATGACCGCGTCAAGAACTACTTCCCGATGCCTATCGACGCCTCGGGCCAGGACGACGTCCTGGTCGGCCGCATCCGCAAGGACCTCAGCGATCCCTCCGGGCATTCGATCTCGATGTTCGTGGCGGCGGATCAGCTTCTCAAGGGTGCTGCGCTGAATGCGGTTCAGATCGCGGAGCTGTTGCCGCAGCGGGTGATGGCGTAGTCGATGTCCTAGCAACTGGTATCGTAGGGTGGGCAAAGGCGCGCAAGCGCCGTGCCCACCACTCTTACCCCCAATTCAAGAAAGACGTGGGCACGCTTCGCTTTGCCCACCCTACGGCGCCAGCGCTTAGCCGCGCGACCTGAAGAGCAAGCACGCATCGCCATACGAATAGAACCGATACCCGCTCGCGATCGCATGCGCATAGGCCTGCTTCATCGTCTCCAGCCCCGAAAACGCCGACACCAGCATGAACAGCGTCGATTTCGGCAAATGGAAATTGGTCATCAGGATATCGACCGCGCGAAAGCGATAGCCGGGGGTGATGAAGATCGAGGTCTCGGCCGCGAACGGCTGGATGGTGCCGTCTTCGCTCGCGGCGCTCTCGAGCAAGCGCAATGACGTGGTGCCGACGGCTATGATACGGCCGCCGTTCTTTCGTGCCGCGTTGAGCTGCTCCGCCGTCTCGGCGGAGATCGTGCCCCACTCCGCATGCATCTTGTGGCCTTCGGTGTCGTCCACCTTCACCGGCAAAAACGTCCCTGCCCCGACATGCAGCGTGACCCTGACGATGCCGACGCCGCGCGCGCGCAGCGCCTGCTCCAGCGCCGGGGTGAAGTGCAGGCCCGCGGTGGGCGCTGCGACCGCGCCTTCGTTCACGGCGAACATGGTCTGGTAGTCGGCGAGATCCTGATCGTCGGGCGTGCGCTTGGAGGCGATGTAGGGCGGCAGCGGCGGACTGCCGAGATCGGCGATGGCCTGATCCAGCGCCGGGCCGTGGAACGAGAACGACAACGTGACCTCGCCCTCGAGGCCCTTGGCCTCGACCTCGGCATCGAGATGGCCGAGCAGGCAGACCTTGCCTTCATTGCCGAAGCGGATGCGGTCGCCGGCGACAAGCTTCTTCGCGGGCTTCACCAGCGCCTGCCAGCGCGAGCCGTCGAGCCGCTTGATCAGCGTCGCCTCGATTCTGGGCTCGGTCTCGCGGCCGATGCGGCGGCCCTTCAATTGCGCCGCGATCACCTTGGTGTCGTTGACGACGAGCTGGTCGCCCGGCCTCAGCCATTGTGCGAGGTCGGCGATGGTCTGGTCGCGCAGTGCGCCGTTCTCCACGACCAGCATCTTCGCGGAGTCGCGCGGGCTCGCCGGACGCAACGCGATGCGCTCGGCGGGCAGGTCGAAATCGAACAGGTCGGTGCGCATGTCGGGCTCAGCGCCGTGCAGTCACTCCTCATCCTGAGGAGCGCGGAACGCGCGTCTCGAAGGATGAAGGCCCGGCTGCATCAGCTCGGCCTTCATGATTCGCTCGGCGATGCAAAGCATCGTCCGTAGACGGCGCTTCGCGCCTCCTCACCATGAGGGGAATTGCTTACTCAGCGTCAGCCGCCATCCGCGCCTTGACGATCTTGTCGGGGTTCTGCACCGGCTCGCCGCGCTTGATCTTGTCGACGTTCTCCATGCCCTCGGTGACCTTGCCCCACACGGTGTACTGGTTGTCGAGGAAGCGGGCGTCGTCGAAGCAGATGAAGAACTGGCTGTCGCCGGAATCCGGGTTGGCGGCGCGTGCCATCGAGGTGGTGCCGCGCACATGCGGCTCCTTGTTGAACTCGGCCTTCAGCTTCTTGCCTGAGCCGCCGGTGCCGGTGCCCTGCGGGCAGCCGGTCTGCGCCATGAAGCCGTCGATCACGCGGTGGAACACGATTCCGTCGTAGAAGCCCTCCCGGACCAGCTCCTTGATGCGCGCGACATGACCGGGCGCGAGGTCGGGCCGCATCTCGATGGTGACCGGGCCCTGGGTGGTCTCGAGGATCAGGGTGTTTTCGGTGGCGCTCATGCTCGTCTCTCTTGCGTTGGAGGTGAAGTCTTGTCAGGCGTTTTGCGGCTGCGGAACTGGATCGCGAATGGTCGCCCCGCGGCGGCGCCGGCCATTGCATCGGTAAATGGCATCGGCGTGCAGCGTTGCAACGCCTCCATCACCGCGATCCGGTATTGCAGCCGGTCATTGTCGGAGGCCTCCGCGGATTCATAGGAGATCCTCGGATGGCCCAGAATGTCGCCGGACCGGTTAAAGCTCACGACGACGGTGATGTCGAGTGGGCGAGCCTTGGCGGCCGGCGGCGGTTTCCAGCAGGTGCGCAGGTGCCGGAAGATATCCTGGATGGTATTGACCTGCCTATCCTCGGCGGCCGCACTGGACACGCCGAGCAACAGCACCGCAGCAACCAGCAGGAGCCTGTCGCCACAACGTGCCATCGCCTTCTCCTATTTGATGTCGGCGGCGACCTGCACCTTCACCATCTTGTCGGGATCGGTCACGGCGCCGCCGGGGGAGCCGGGAGGAGCCTTCTTAAGCTTGTCGACGACCTCCATGCCCTGCACGACCTCGCCGATTACGGTGTACTGGTTATCGAGGCTGCCGCCGTCGGCGAACATGATGAAGAACTGCGAGTTGGCACTGTCGACGCTGTCGCCGCGCCGGGCCATGCCGACGATGCCGCGGGCGAAATGCACCTTGGAGAATTCCTGCTTCAGGTTCGGATATTTCGATCCGCCGGTGCCGTTGAAGTTCTGCCCGTCGCCGGTCTGCGCCATGAAGCCGTCCATGACGCGATGGAACGGCACGTTGTTGTAATAGCCCTCGCGCGCGAGCTGCTTGATACGCTCGGCATGCTGGGGCGCGATGTCGGTGCGCAGCTTGATGACGATGCGGCCCTTGGTGGTGTCGATGACGATGGCGTTGGCTTTGTCGAGATTGGCCGGCAATTGCTGCGCCACCGCCGGCACCGCGAACACAAGCGCGGCAAGAACTGCGAGAATTCGGATCATGACAACTCCGGATCAGAGAGAAAGGAAGCGCGCCGTTATGCGGCGAATTTTGCCTTGAGCTGGGCCGCAACCTGCGGCGGGACGAAGGCCGAGACGTCCCCGCCCATGCCGGCGATCTGGCGCACCAAAGTGGCGGTGATCGGGCGAACCATGGGAGAGGCCGGCAGGAAGACCGTATGCACCTCCGGCGCCATCGCCTCGTTCATGCCGGCGAGCTGCATCTCGTAGTCGAGATCGCTGCCGTCACGCAGGCCCCGAATCATGATCGTCGCACCGTGCTTGCGCGCCGCCGTCACCGACAAATCATCAAACGTCACGGCTTCGAGCACGCAGCCGGCCTTGGCGGCCAGCGGCCCGCAGACGTCATGGAGCATCTGCAGCCGCTCCTCCGTCGAGAACAGCGGCTTCTTGCCGGGGTGGACCCCGATCGCAACCACGAGCCGGTCGCACAGGGAAACGCTGTGCCGGACCACGTCCAGATGGCCGTTGGTGATGGGGTCGAAGGAACCGGGATAGAAGGCAATGCGCGGCATGGCCCCGTCCTACCGCGCCCGGCCCGGCCCGGCAAGCCGGGCCGGTTCCCCAGCCATTTTCCGGCGAAATATCCCGCCGGCCCTGTCGGCGATGGCCGGTTTGTTTCGTCCTGAGGGCGACCACGAAACAAAGCGGCGCGGACACGAAACCATTTCCCGTGCCGGCGAAGACGTCCGGAAACTGGCCATGGTTACTAATCCGGCCAACGAATGACGGGCCGCACACTGGGCGTAGGCGGCCGCATCACAGGGGACTGTCAAATGATCAAGGCTCTTTCAGCGATCGCTCTGTCTGCGTGTGTCGCCGCCGCCCTTACCCTCCTGCCCGGCTTTGCCCCGCGCGTCGAGGCCAGCGTGCCGCAGCCGCTGGCCAAGAGCGACCGGCTCGATATCCGCGCCATCGGCAAGGACTGCTCGCAGCAGGCCTGGCCCAATTTCGAGGCCTCCTGCCTGCGCAAGGCCGGCACCAAGGCGAATGTCCGCGAGGCCCGCCTCGTGACCGCCAACCGCACCCCGTAGGCCTGTCAGCTTCACGTCACATAATCCCGATGGAGTTTTGCGACGTCTCGTCGCAGACTGCGTTGCTCGCGCCCGCCGGAATGGCCCGTCGGGCGCGATCCTATCGGGGGGTTGCCATTGTCCAGTACGCCCGCTGTCGTTTCCGGCCACCATCCTGATCCGCTACCGCTTGCCATGACCATGGGCGCCCTCGGGGTGGTCTATGGCGATATCGGTACCAGCCCGCTCTATGCCCTGAAGGAAGCCGCCAAGGCGGCTGCCCATGGCGGCACACTCAGTCACGATGCAGTCCTGGGGATTGCCTCGCTGATCCTCTGGGCCCTGCTGCTGATCATCTCGCTGAAATATGCGCTGCTGATCCTTCGCGCAGACAATCGCGGCGAAGGCGGCATCGTCGCCCTGCTGGCGCTGCTCCATGCCCGCCACGCCCAGCCAGGCACATGGCGCGCCCATCTCCTGGTGGTCGGGCTCGTCGGCGCTGCGCTGCTCTATGGCGACGGCGCGATCACGCCGGCCATCTCGGTGCTCTCAGCCATCGAGGGCCTCAAGGTCGACGCCCCCTCGCTTGCGCCGGCCGTGGTGCCCGTGACCGTCGCCATCCTGATCGGCCTGTTCATGATGCAGAAGCAGGGCACCGGCTTCATCGGCCGCATCTTCGGGCCTGTGATGCTGGCCTGGTTCGTCGTGCTCGCGGCGCTCGGCATCCACGGCATCGTCAAGGCGCCGGCGGTGCTGGTGGCGCTCAGCCCGCTCTATGCCTTCGACTTCCTGATCCACCAGGATTTCCACATCTCGTTCGGAATTCTCGGCGCGGCCTTTCTCGCGGTGACCGGCGGCGAGGCCATGTATGCCGACATGGGACATTTCGGCCGCCTGCCGATCCGCCTCGCCTGGTTCGCCATCTGCCTGCCCGCGCTGGTGCTGAATTATTTCGGCCAGGCCGCGCTCTTGATCACCGATCCCACGATGATCGAAAATCCGTTCTTCCAGCTCTGCCCCGACGCCCTGCACTATCTGCTGGTCGCATTCTCGACGGTCGCGACCGTGATCGCCTCGCAGGCGATCATCTCCGGCGTGTTCTCGCTGACCCAGCAGTCGATCCAGCTCGGCTTCCTGCCGCGCATGCTGATCCGTCACACCACGAGCCACGCGATCGGCCAGATCTACGTGCCGCTGGTGAACTGGCTGCTTGCAGCTGCGACGCTCGGGGCGGTCCTGAGCTTTGGCACGTCGGACGCGCTTGCCGGCGCCTACGGCATCGCGGTGTCGCTGCTGATGGCGATCACGACGCTGCTCGCCGCGCTGGTCGCGATCCAGTGGGGCTATTCGCCCTGGCTCGTGGTGGCCGTGAACGGCGCCTTCTTCGTCATCGACGTGATCTTCTTCTCGGCCAACTCGATCAAGCTGTTCGAGGGCGGCTGGTTTCCGCTGCTGCTCGCCGGCCTCGTCGCCTTCCTGATGCTGACCTGGCGCGCCGGCGTGAAGCTGGTCGAGGCCGCGAGGGGCCGGCTCCGGCAGCCCGAGGAAGACCTGATCGAGACCGCCGTGAACAAGTGCAGCGCAAGACTGCCCGGGACCGCCGTGTTCCTGGCCTCCGCACCGCGCGGCGTGCCGCTCGCGCTCACCCAGTTCGTCAGGCACAACCGCGTGCTGCACGAGCGCGTGCTGCTGGTCACCGTGCTGATCGAGGAGCTTCCGCACATCGCGGACGAGGAACGCGCCGAGGTGATCGACATCATTCCCGGCATCACCCGCGTGATCCTGCATTACGGCTTCATGCAGAACCCGACGATCTATGAAGGCCTGAATCTCGTCTGTCGCCAGAGCAAGCTGCCCGGCATCGACCTCTCCGACATCACCTACTATGTCGGCCGCGAGACCATCATTCCGAGCGAGGACATTCCCGGCATGTGGGTCTGGCGCGAAGGCGTGTTCGCCTTCCTGCAGCGCAACGCCGAACGCTCGGCCGCGTTCTTCGGCGTTCCGACCAAGCAGGTGGTAGAGTTCGGCACGGAGCTGGAGATTTAGGGCATGGCGCGTAGCCCGGATGGAGCGCAGCGCAATCCGGGACTTTTGAGCCTTGCGAGAACCCGGATTTCGCTTCGCTCCATCCAGGATACAAGCCTGACCTTGAAGCCATGACAACCAGTGACGCTCCTTCCTTGAAGCTGAAGCCACGCCTGCCGGTCTCGGCCGATCAGGTGCAAGCGATCATCCGCCGGATCTACCCGCAGGCATCGCTGCTCGGCATCACAGAGCTACATGGCGGGGAGATCAGCACCGTGCTCAAGATCGCGCTGGCGGATGCGCGCCCCTGCATCCTCAAGGTCTATCCGGAATCGCTGCAATGGAAGATGGCCAAGGAGATTTACGTCCTGGGGCTCCTGCGAGACCTCGGCACGTCCATTCCCAAAATCCTGCTTGCCGACGACACGCGAACGGCGATCGAGCTGAACTATCTGCTCATGACCCGGCTCGACGGCACGGTACTCGGCCGACGCGAGGCAACGCTGTCGGAGACCGAGCTGTTTGCGATCTACGCCGAGATGGGCGCGACGCTGCGCCGGATCAACGACGTCATGCTCGACAGCTTTGGCTATATCGGCCCCAACGGGGTCTGGACGGCCCATCCGAGCAACCAAGCCTACATGTCGGCGCAGTTCGACCGAAAGCTCAGGGAGTTTCTCACACGCGGCGGCGATCCAGCTTTAGCCGCGCGTCTTCGCGACAGCGTCACGGCACGACAGCAACTGTTCGAGGCAGCAATCACCCCTCGACTGTGCCACTACGATTTCCATGCTGGCAATGTGCTGGTGACGTCGCAGGGCGCACCACGCCTGACGGGCATCGTCGACTTCGAGAACGCGACATCGGGCGATCCGTTGATGGATATCGCGAAGGCGCTGTACTATTTCACGCCGAAGGATGCGCCAAAGCGCGACGGATTGCTCGCCGGCTGTGGTCAGATGGGGCGCCCCGACTGGCAGGAGACGCTCGATCTCTATCGGCTGTACTGCACGCTGGAGCTCTGGTGCTGGATGGCACAGATCGGCAAGCGAGAGGCGCTTGCCGACCTCACGAGCGAGCTTGCGAACGGCGTGTAGAACGGGGCATCACGCCCCGTTCCCGTTCTCGCCATTCCCGCTCTCGGCCTCTTCCGTGATGTGCTCGACCGAGACGACATGCTCGTCCTCGGCGGTGTCGAACACGATCACGCCTTGCGTCGAGCGGCCGGCGATGCGGATGCCTTCGACCGGGCAGCGGATCAGCTGGCCCTTGTCGGTGACCAGCATGATCTGGTCGGCATCTTCCACCGGGAAGGACGCGACCAGATTGCCGTTGCGGTTGTTGACGCTCATGGCGACGATGCCTTTGCCGCCGCGGCCGGTGGTGCGGTACTCGTAGGACAATGTCCGCTTGCCATAACCGTTGACGGAGACGGTGAGCACGACCTGCTCCTGCGCCGACATCTCGGCGTAACGCTCCTGCGCGAGCTGGAAGCTGCCGGAGGTCTCCTCGGCCTCGGCGTCCGCGGCGGCATCTTCGGCCGCAGCTTCGCCGGCGACGGCGCGGCGCATCTTCAGGTAGGCCGAGCGCTCGTCCGAGGTGGTCTCGACGTGGCGCAGGATCGCCAGCGAGATCACCTTGTCGCCTTCGCCGAGCGCGATTCCGCGCACGCCCATCGAGGTGCGCCCGGTGAACACGCGCACATCAGGAACCGGGAAGCGGATACACTGGCCGCCGGCGGCGGTCAGCAGCACGTCGTCGCGCTCGGTGCAGATCTGCACGTCGACGATCGACTCGCCGTCATCCAGCTTCATGGCGATGATGCCGGAGCGGCGGACGTCGACGAAGTCTGACAGCTTGTTGCGGCGGACATTGCCGCCTGTCGTGGCGAACATCACGTCGAGCTCGCCCCAGGTGGATTCGTCCTCCGGCAGCGGCATGATGGTGGTGATGCGCTCGCCCTGCTCCAGCGGCAGGATGTTGATCAGCGCCTTGCCGCGCGCGTTCGGCGCGGCCATCGGCAGACGCCAGACCTTCTCCTTGTAGACCTGGCCGCGCGAGGAGAAGAACAGCACCGGCGTGTGCGTGGAGGCCACGAACAGGCGGCTGACGAAATCCTCGTCGCGGGTCTGCATGCCGGCGCGGCCCTTGCCGCCGCGGCGCTGCGCACGGTAGGCCGACAGCGGCACGCGCTTGACGTAGCCGGCGTGGGACACCGTGACGACCATGTCCTCGCGCTGGATCAGGTCCTCGTCCTCGACCTCGCCTTCCTGCTCGATGATGACGGTGCGGCGCGGCGTGGCGAACTCGGCCTTCACCTCGGCGAGCTCGGTCTTGATGATGCCCAGCACGCGCTCGCGCGAGCGCAGGATGTCGAGATAATCGGCAATCTCGCCGGCAAGCTTGTCGAGCTCGTCGCGGATTTCGTCGCGGCCGAGTGCGGTGAGGCGCTGAAGGCGCAGGTCGAGAATGGCCCTCGCCTGCTCCATCGACAGCCGGATCGTGCCGTCCGCGCTGATGCGGTGACGGGGATCGTCGATCAGGGTCAGCATGTCCTCGACGTCCCGGGCCGGCCAGTCGCGCGACATCAGCGTGTCGCGCGCGGTGGTCGGGTCCGGCGAGGTCCGGATCACGCGGATCATCTCGTCGATATTGGCCACCGCGATCGCCAGACCGACCAAAATATGGGCGCGGTCGCGCGCCTTGGCGAGCAGGTACTTGGTGCGCCGCGTGACGACCCGCTCACGGAAGTCGACGAAGATCGCGAGCAGGTCCTTCAGATGCATGATCCGTGGACGGCCGCTGTCGAGCGCCACCATGTTGACGCCGAAGCTGGTCTGCAGCGGCGTGAAACGGTACAGCTGATTCAGCACCACATCCGGCACGGCGTCGCGCTTCAATTCGATGACGACGCGGTAGCCTTCGCGATCCGATTCATCGCGCAGGTCGCCGATGCCCTCGATCTTCTTTTCCTTCACCAGCTCGGCGATGCGCTCGACCATCGTCGCCTTGTTCACCTGGTAGGGAATCTCGGTGATGATGAGCGCCTCACGCTCCTTGCGGATGGTCTCGATCGCGACCTTGCCGCGCATGACGATCGAGCCGCGGCCGAGGTGATAGGCGGAGCGGATGCCCTGCCGTCCGAGAATGACGCCGCCGGTCGGGAAATCCGGTCCGGGCACGATGTTGATGAGCTCGTCGATGGTGAGCGCGGGGTTGTCGATCAGCGCGACGCAGGCGTCGATGACCTCGCCGAGATTGTGCGGCGGGATATTGGTCGCCATGCCGACCGCGATGCCGCCGGCGCCGTTGACGAGAAGGTTCGGGAACTTGGCCGGCAAGACCGACGGTTCGGTCTCGTTGTTGTCGTAGTTCGGCTGGAAGTCGACAGTGTCCTTGTCGATGTCGGCCAGCAGGGCCAGCGCGGCCTTGGTCAGGCGCGCTTCGGTGTAACGATAGGCAGCCGGGGGATCGCCGTCGACCGAGCCGAAATTGCCCTGGCCGTCGATCAACGGCACGCGCATCGAGAAGTCCTGCGCCATGCGGACCATGGCGTCGTAAATCGACTGGTCGCCGTGCGGGTGATACTTACCGATGACGTCACCGACCACGCGGGCGGATTTGACGTACTTCTTGTCGGGCGTGTGCCCCTGCTCGTTCATCGAGAACAGGATGCGGCGGTGCACCGGCTTCAGACCGTCCCGGGCATCAGGCAGCGCCCGCGCCACGATCACGCTCATGGCGTAATCGAGATAGGACTTCTTCATCTCCTCGAAGATGGAGACGGGGCGAATATCCGAGGGTTGCCCCGGCTGGTCGCCGGGCTTGTCGTCGTCGTCAGCCAAGGGGAAATCCGGTGAGGTTTTATCTGGGAATCATATAGCGCATCGAGACCCTGATAACCACCCTCGCAGGCTTCAGGGAAGCGCTTTTTCCGCTTATTTTTCCAATAGCTTACGGCCTTAAGGGGAGCGTCTCGGAGGGACCGGGAACAGGCCTTCCGAAATCGCCTCTGGGACCCCTGTCGATCGCGCGTCAACGCGCCCTTCGACGCGATTGCGCTGGGCAATCCGAGTTCAACCCAAACATGAAGCGGGCCCGGAAAACCCGAGCCCTTCCTGCCGATTAGTAAGGTTTGCTGACACGAAATGAGAAGGCGCCGCTCAGCCGGCCAGCGCCCCCTCATCGTCCCGGTCCGTGCTCAGAACGGGATGTCGTCGTCCATGTCGCTGTTGCGGCCACCGCCGCCGGCGGCGACGGGACGGCGCGGTGCGCTGCTGACGGGCCCGGAGGAACCGAAATCGCCGCCCGGCTCGTCGCCGAAGCTGCCGCCTCCTCCGCCGCCGCCACGGCCATCGAGCATCGTGAGCGTCGAATTGAAGCCCTGGAGCACGACCTCGGTCGAGTACTTCTCGACGCCGCTCTGGTCGGTCCATTTGCGAGTCTGGAGCGCGCCCTCGATGTAAACCTTCGCGCCCTTCTTCAGGTATTGCTCGGCGACCTTGCAGAGCCCTTCATTGAAGATCACGACGCGATGCCACTCGGTCTTTTCCTTGCGCTCGCCGCTGTTCTTGTCGCGCCAGGTCTCGGAGGTGGCGATGCTCAGATTCGCGATCGGCCGCCCGTCCTGGGTGCGGCGGATTTCAGGATCCTTGCCGAGATTTCCAACCAGAATGACCTTGTTGACGCTTCCCGCCATCGCCGCTCTCCACTCCGAATGCCACTGAATTTCCTAAGGCCGAGCGCGCTGCCCGCGTTCCTCTGCGCCCTGTTAAGGCGACCCTATACGCTTGCAGGGGCTGATCAGCCCATCACCCCCGAGGTTATCCCCACATATAGCACCGACCGGCGATCTGTTCCAGATTTGTTCCTTCAGAAATCGCCGCCAAATGTGGAGACGCGATGGCATCCAGATGGCGCTGCGATGGCAATCGGGATGGAACCAAATCGGGTTCCCGTGAACGGCAAAAACTACTTAACATTCATTAAGTTAGAGGTAGGTCGATTACATCCAACTGTTGCACTCCGGGCACGGACTCTGCCGCAGAATCGAGCTATCGTCGTGCCTGGAATTGATGCAATGGGCCTCGCGCCTGATCGTCCGCCTTGGGGAACTCAGAGAGGCGGACACGACTGGGGAGATTACAGTGAAGAAGATTTTGTTTGGCTTCGCCGGCGCGGTTGCGCTGACCCTCTCGGCTCCGGCCGGTGCTGCGGATCTCGCAGCGCGTCCCTATACAAAGGCGCCGGTCGCGCCCCCCGCTCCGATCTATACCTGGACCGGCTTCTACCTCGGTGTGCAGGGCGGTGGTGCCTGGGGCCGCAGCGACGAAACCTTCTTTGGCGGTCCGAATACGGCGCTCTTTGCGGGAAGTCAGAACTACGACACCACCGGCGGCTTTGTCGGTGGCGTGGTCGGCTACAACTGGCAGGCGGCCAACTGGGTGTTCGGCATCGAGGGCGACTATCATTGGGCTGACATCAACGGTCGTTCGGCCGAGATCAATGCCGGCCTCGGCGACACCTATTTCACGAGAATCCGCGGTTTCGGCGACATCAAGGGCCGTCTCGGCTACTCGACCGGCCCCGCTCTCTTCTTCGTCAGCGGCGGCGCTGCGGTCGGCGACATTCAGCATCGCTACGATGGCGTCCCCGGAAACGTCTTCATCCAGAACAACACCCGCTGGGGTTGGACCGTCGGCGCCGGCGCGGAATACATGTTCGCTCCGAACTGGTCGGCCAAGGTCGAATACAACTATATCGATTTCGGCAAGAGCACGATTCAGTACAGCCCCGTCGTGACCAACCGGTCCGAGTGGACCGATACCGTCCACACGGTCAAGGCAGGCGTGAATTATCACTTCAACTGGGGTGCGCAGGGCGTCGCGCGGTACTGATATCCCTCTGACATCATTGACGTTTAAGGCCGGCCTCGCGCCGGCCTTTTTCGTTTGGCGAGACATGAACGGGGGGCAATAAGTCAGTAACCATCACCTTTTCGACCGATGTGGCTTTTCGGAGACACAACTTGCGGCTTTAGTGGTGTAAGCACGGCGTTAGTTGGGCCGTTGAGTCCGCTGCCCTTCCGGTCAGGAAGGCAACAACAGAAACTGGGACTGGGATTAGTTGAAAATGAAGAAGGTTTTGTTGGCTTCGGCCTGTTTGTTCGCTCTCGCTGCGCCCGCTTCGGCGGCCGACCTCGCAGCCCGCCCCTACACCAAGGCTCCGATCGCTCCGGCGGCTGCCGTCTACAACTGGACCGGCTTCTATCTCGGTATCGTCGGTGGCGGCGCCTGGGAAAACGCTTCCGGCGACCCGAAGATGAAGGGTGGCTTCGTCGGCGGCACCGCCGGCTACAACTGGCAGGCCGGCAACGTCGTGTTCGGCATCGAGGCCGATGGTTCCTGGGCTGACGTCAGCGCCTCGGCGACTGCTCTCGGCATCACCGTGTCGTCCAAGACCGACGCGCTCGGCACCGTCCGCGGCCGCATCGGCTGGGCCGTCAACAACGTGCTGTTCTACGGCACCGGTGGTTACGCCTGGATCGACAACAAGGTCAGCGTCAGCGCGCTCGGCGTGACTGTCTCCGACAGCAAGTTCCACTCGGGCTGGACCGTCGGCGCCGGCGTCGAGGCGTTCTTCGCTCCGCAGTGGTCGGTCAAGGGCGAGTACCTCTATCGCAGCCTCGGCGGCGAGACCTACTTCTCCGGTCTCGGCGCTCCGGTCACCACCGGCACGCTCAACTTCCACACCGTGCAGGTCGGCGTGAACTATCACTTCGGCGCCCCCGTGGTCGCCAAGTACTAAGCTACACTTCAACGCCTCGCGTTACGAAAGGCCGGCCTCGCGCCGGCCTTTTTGTTTTTTGCGCGCCAACCGGCCCGCTCGCGTTTTCGCAGAGATGTGGCCCCCGGGTGACACAACCTTTGGCTTTAATGGTGTAAAGCAATGACATTATAGGTCCGCTGGCTCTTCCGCTTTTCGGAAGTCCAGAAAGAGAAACGGAACTGGGGAATGGATATGAAGAAGCTTTTGCTGGCTTCGGCCAGCTTGTTCGCACTTAGCGCGTTGGCACCCGCCTCGGCGGCCGATTTGGCGGCCCGCCCCTACACCAAGGCTCCGGTCGCGCCGATCGCGATGTACAATTGGAGCGGTTTCTACATCGGTATCAACGGCGGCGGCGCCTCGAGCCGCAACTGCTGGGACGTCAACAATATCTTCGGCATTGCCGGTCCGGACACGGCTGAAGGCTGTCACAATGCGACCGGCGGCGTCGTCGGCGGCCAGGTCGGTTATCGCTGGCAGTCGGCCAATTGGGTGTTCGGCCTCGAAGCTCAGGGCGACTGGGCCAACCTGAAGGGCTCGAATACGAGCTTGGTGCTTGGCCCGCTGGTCAACCAGACCAAGATCGACGCAATTGGCCTGTTCACCGGCCAAGTCGGCTATGCCTGGAACAACGTGCTCTGGTACGTGAAGGGTGGCGCGGCCGTCACGCACGCCAAATATAACGGTCTGCTGGGTGGCGTCGTCCTCGATAGCGCGAGCGAGACCCGCTGGGGTGGCGCGGTCGGCACCGGCATCGAATTCGGCTTCGCACCGAACTGGTCTGTTGCGATCGAATACGACCATCTGTTCATGGGCAAGCGCAACAACTCGTTCACGATCCTCGGCGTCAACGACCGCATCGACCGGATCAAGCAGGACGTCGACATGGGTACCGTCCGCCTCAACTACACCTTCGGCGGCCCCGTGGTCGCCCGGTATTGATCTGAAGTCCTGATCGCTACCGACGTCCCATCGTCACGAAAGGCCGGCCTTGCGCCGGCCTTTTTGTTTTTGCGGCACCTTGCCGCGCAGTTCCGAAAAGCTCCTGCTGCCAGATGCCGCCAGCGCGCCAACATTCCGTTGACGATTCGCAAGTCCCACTGGAAATCCGTCTCCGTTCTTCCTACGTTCGCTGACAACCCCATCGGCGCCGATCCCGGTTCCGGGCGAGCGCGCCTTTTTTATTGGCGCGGTCGCGCACCCATGGGATTCCTTGAGGGCAACTCGGATGGATGAAGTGATCAAGGCGAAGCGCCAACAACAGAACGCGGGCTCCAGCCTGCGCGCAATTACTATCCGTGGCGCGCGCGAGCACAACCTCAAGAACATCGACGTCGAGATTCCCCGCGACAAGCTGGTGGTGTTCACCGGCCTCTCCGGCTCCGGCAAATCCTCGCTCGCCTTCGACACCATCTATGCCGAGGGCCAGCGCCGCTACGTCGAATCGCTGTCGGCCTATGCGCGCCAGTTCCTCGAGATGATGCAGAAGCCTGATGTCGACCAGATCGACGGCCTGTCGCCGGCGATCTCGATCGAGCAGAAGACGACGTCGAAGAACCCGCGCTCCACCGTCGGCACCGTGACCGAGATCTACGACTACATGCGCCTGCTCTGGGCGCGCGTCGGCGTGCCCTATTCGCCGGCCACCGGCCTGCCGATCGAGAGCCAAACCGTGTCGCAGATGGTCGACCGCGTGCTGGCGCTGCCCGAGGGCACCCGCCTCTATCTGCTCGCGCCGGTCGTGCGCGGCCGCAAGGGCGAGTACCGCAAGGAGCTCGCCGAATGGCTCAAGAAGGGCTTTCAGCGCGTCAAGATCGACGGCACTTTCCATGAGCTCGCCGAGGCGCCGACGCTCGACAAGAAATTCCCGCACGACATCGACGTCGTCGTCGACCGCATCGTGGTGCGCGCCGACATCGGCCAGCGCCTCGCCGAGAGCTTTGAGACCGCGCTGAAGCTTGCCGAGGGCCTTGCCGTCGTCGAGTTCGCCGACGCACCCGCGGCCGCGCCCGCGGAAGAGAAAAAGAAGACGGCGAAGATCCACGACAAGAGCGGCCCCGAGCGCATCCTGTTCTCGGAAAAGTTCGCCTGCCCGGTCTCCGGCTTCACCATCCCCGAGGTCGAGCCGCGCCTGTTCTCGTTCAACAACCCCTACGGCGCGTGTCCGGCCTGCGGCGGCCTCGGCGTCGAGCAGCATGTCGACGAAGACCTCGTCATCCCCGACAAGGAGCTCGCGATCGGCAAGGGCGCGATTGCGCCCTGGGCCAAGTCGTCGTCGCCCTATTACGTGCAGACGCTGACCGCGCTCGGCAAGCACTACAAGTTCACGCTGACCACCAAGTGGAAGGACCTGGCCAAGAAGACTCAGAACGCCATCCTCCACGGCTCCGGCGAGGACGAGATCAAGTTCTCCTACGAGGACGGGGTGCGCTCCTACGACACCAAGAAGCCGTTCGAGGGCGTCATCACCAACATCAACCGCCGCTACCGCGAGACCGAGAGCGAGTGGGCGCGCGAGGAGCTGGCGAAGTATTTCCACGACGTGCCCTGCGAGGGCTGCAAGGGCTTTCGGCTCAAGCCCGAGGCGCTCTGCGTCAAGATCGGCGGCAAGCACATCGGCGAGATTTCCGAGCTGTCGGTGAAGGGCGCCGGTGCATGGTTCGAGACCGTGCCGGAGGCGCTGAACGCGCAGCAGAACGAGATCGCCGGCCGCATCCTGAAGGAAATCCGCGAGCGCCTGACCTTCCTGCTCGACGTCGGCCTCAACTACCTCACGCTGTCGCGCTCCTCCGGCACGTTGTCCGGCGGCGAGAGCCAGCGCATCCGCCTGGCCTCGCAGATCGGCTCGGGCCTGACGGGCGTGCTCTACGTGCTGGACGAGCCCTCGATCGGCCTGCACCAGCGCGACAACGCCCGCCTGCTCGACACCCTCAAGCGACTGCGCGACCTCGGCAACACCGTGATCGTGGTCGAGCATGACGAGGACGCCATCCTGCTCGCCGACCACGTCCTCGACATCGGCCCCGGCGCCGGCATGCATGGCGGCAACATCATTGCCGAAGGCACGCCCGCCGAGATCATGCGCAACCCGAAATCGCTGACCGGCAAGTACCTGACCGGCGAGCTCGAGGTCGAGGTGCCGGAGCGGCGCCCGCCGAACCACCGCCGCACCATCAAGGTGGTCAACGCGCGCGGCAACAATCTCAAGAACGTCACCGCCGAAATTCCGCTCGGCCTGTTCACCGCCGTCACCGGCGTGTCCGGCGGCGGCAAGTCGACGCTGCTGATCGACACGCTCTACAAGTCCATCGCCCGCAAGCTGAACAATGCCAGCGAGGGCGCCGCCC
This sequence comes from Bradyrhizobium sp. CIR18, assembly GCF_014198295.1. Classification (NCBI taxonomy): domain Bacteria; kingdom Pseudomonadati; phylum Pseudomonadota; class Alphaproteobacteria; order Hyphomicrobiales; family Nitrobacteraceae; genus Bradyrhizobium; species Bradyrhizobium sp. CIR18. Next base: position 548,960 of record NZ_JACIHF010000001.1, read on the forward strand.
CGCACGACCGCATCGAGGGCCTCGAGCACATCGACAAGATCATCGATATCGACCAGTCGCCGATCGGCCGCACGCCGCGCTCGAACCCTGCAACCTACACCGGGGCCTTCACGCCGATCCGCGAATGGTTCGCCGGCCTGCCCGAGTCCAAGGCGCGCGGCTACGAGCCCGGCCGCTTCTCCTTCAACGTCAAGGGCGGCCGCTGCGAGGCCTGCCAGGGCGACGGCGTCATCAAGATCGAGATGCACTTCCTGCCCGACGTCTACGTCACCTGCGACGTCTGCAAGGGCAAGCGCTACAACCGCGAGACGCTCGAAGTCCTGTTCAAGGGCAAGTCAATCGCCGACGTGCTCGACATGACCGTCGAGGAAGCCGCCGAGTTCTTCAAGGCGGTGCCGCGCGTGCGCGAGACTTTTCAAACCTTGCACCGCGTCGGTCTCGATTACATTCACGTGGGCCAACAGGCGACAACACTCTCGGGCGGTGAAGCGCAACGCGTCAAATTGGCAAAAGAGCTGTCCAAGCGCGCCACCGGCCGCACGCTCTACATCCTGGACGAGCCCACCACCGGCCTGCACTTCCACGACGTCAAGAAGCTCCTGGAAGTGCTGCACGAGCTGGTCGCACAGGGCAACACGGTCGTCGTCATCGAGCACAATCTCGAAGTCATCAAGACCGCCGACTGGGTCATCGACCTCGGCCCCGAAGGCGGCGACGGCGGCGGCGAGATCGTCGCCTGGGGCCCGCCGGAAGACATCGCGAAGGCGCCGCGGAGCTACACGGGCAAATTCCTGGAGCCGGTGCTGAAGAAGGCACGGAAGCCGAAGCGAAGGAGCACGAGCGAGGCGGCGGAGTAGCAGCTTTGCATTGAAGCCGCAGCGCTGTAGGGCGGATTAGCGTAGCGTAATCCGCCACTATCCGATCGGGACGAACCAACATGTCCGCTGGACTCGTGCAGACCTATCGCGCCTTCGCCCACAACAATGCCTGGGCCAACCATCGGCTGCTCTCGGCTTGCGCCGCGCTGTCCCAGGTTGAATTCGAAGCCCACCGCACCGGCTTCTTTCCGAGCCTGCAGCGCACCCTGAACCACATCCATGTCATCGATCTCTTCTATATCGATGCGCTGGAGGGGGGCTGGCTCGGACCGGCGGCCTGGAAAAACGAAGTGCCCTACCCTTCCCTTGCCGCGCTGAAGCCCGCTCAAGCTGCGCTCGACAAGCGGCTGATCGCCATCTGCGATACGCTGACGCCCGCACGACTCGATGACATCGTGAAGATCAATCGCGACACGCAGGTGCAAACCGAGCGCCGCGACCGGCTCCTGATGCATCTCTTCCAGCATCAGATCCATCATCGCGGTCAGGCGCACGCCATGCTGTCCGAGACAGCCGTCGCCCCGCCTCAGCTCGACGAGTTCTTTGCCGAGGGAGAAGCCCCGCTCCGGGCCGCCGAGTTCGCTGCGTTGGGCTGGACCGAAGACACCGTGTGGAAATTCTAGTTCAATCGCCGGATGGACGAAGCGACATCCGGAGCCTTTCCTCACATGCCCTACTCCCTCGCCATCTTCGATCTCGACGGCACTCTCGCCGACAGCTTTCCGTGGTTCCTGCGCACCGTCAACGACATCGCCGACCGCTTCGGCTTTCGCCGCGTGCGGGATGAGGACGTCGAGGGGCTGCGGCATGCTTCGACGCGGGAGATCCTCAGCCGCCTCGAAGTGCCGCTGTGGAAGCTACCGGCAATCGCGGGGCATGCGCGGCGGCTGAAGGCGGAGGCAACTGGCGAGATCTCGCTGTTTGCGGGCGTCGAGACCGTGCTGCGGTCGCTGACGGACAACGACGTGCAGCTCGCGCTGGTGACGTCCGACAGCGAGGCCAATGCGCGCGAGAAGCTTGGCGAGACCGCCGCGCTGTTTTCGCATTTCGACTGCTCGGCCTCGCTGTTCGGCAAGCCCGCGAAATTCCGCCGCGTCATCCGGCGCGCCGGCGTGGAGCCCGGCCAGGTCATCGCGATCGGCGACGAGGTGCGCGACATCGAGGCAGCGCGCAGCGTCGGGATTGCCTGCGGCGCGGTGTGCTGGGGCTATGCGGCACCGGCAGCGCTGCGGGCACACGGGCCGGATCACGTGTTTGAGCGGATGGAGGAGATTGCAGACGCGGTGTGCAATCGTAGGGCGGATTAGCGCAGCGTAATCCGCCGATCGATCGCCGATGCAAGATGGCGGATTACGCTGCGCTAATCCGCCCTACACACCCTACTCCGTCTTGCGCAGGAACGCTCCGAACGCCCTTGGGCCATCGCCGGTCTTGATCTCGCCGATCACCTTCAGCTCGGCTGCGTCGATGATATCAAGCGTATTGCTCTCCCAGCACGCGACGATGATGCGCTTGCCGTCAGCGGTGGCGTTGATGCCCTCAGGATAGTCGCCGACATTGATGCGCTTGATCGGCTTCAGGCTCGCCAGATCGAACACGCTGACGGTGCCGCCATATTGATCGGTGACGAAGCCGCGGCCTAGCGTCAGCGCCACCGCATAGGGGCGCATGCCGACCGGCACGCGGCCGATCTCGCTCCCTTCTGCAATGTCGATCACGGAGACGTCGTCGGAGCCGACATTGGCGGTGTAGGCGCGCTTGCCGTCGGCATCGATGGTAACGCCGAACGGACGGGTGCCGACCTTGATCGTCGCCTTGCGCTGGCGCGTCGCGGTGTCCACGACCGAGACGCTGTCGTCATCGCGGTCCGCCGAGAGCAGCAGCTTGCCGTCGGGCGTCACCGCAAGACCCGATGGCGAAGCGCCGACCGCGATGCTGGCTGTGACGCTGCGCGAGGCCGCATCGATCACCCGCACCGCCGCCGCGTACCAATCGGCGACATAGACGGACTTGCCATCGGGCGCCACCGCAATGCCGAGCGGCCCGCCGCCGACCTCGATCCGGCCCGTCACCTGCCGCGTTGCGGCGTCCACCACCGTCACCGCCTTGGCATCCGGGCTCGTGACATAGGCGAAGCGTCCGTCGGCGCTGACGGCGATTCCGGCCGGCTTGCCGCCGATCGGGATGGTCGCGACGCTGCGTGCTGCGGCGAGATCCACGACCATCAGATCGTCGCTGAGCTGGTTGGTGACGAACGCCTCCTCGGCAGCGGCGCTGCCGAGGCTGGCATGACAAAGGCTGGCGGCAAGCGCCGCCAGAACCAGCATCCGCACGATCAGCTACCGCTCTCGATCTTCTTCTTCAGGGCTTCGAGGCCGGTCTTGTAGAGCCCGCTCACGGCCTTCATCGCGGCCTCGTCGCTCAGCTCCGGCGGCGGATCGTTGTTGGGAAAGCCGCGGTAGAACGCCCCGGCCCATTCCAGCTTGGATTTGCCGTCGGAAGCCGGCGACACCGTCAACGTCGAGGAATAATTTGTCACCGGCAGCACCTTCACGTCGACCTTGGTGATCCGGTACGAATAGCTCATCATGTCGGGCTCGTATTTGTAGAGCTCCTCATCGACAGTCGCCCCGCCCGTCAGCGTCAGCTGGCGCGTCGCGCCGACCTCGTTGCCCTTCTCGCCGGTGGTCTTGGTGACGGGCGGAAGCCAGCCCATGTCCTGGAAGTTGCGGATCGCGGCCCAGACCTTGTCCTGCGGCGCGTTGATCTCGATGGATTCCCGCACCTTCTGCCGGGTCGGCCCATGCGCCCAGGCCGCCGGTGAAAAAGCCGGGCCCAAAGTCGCCGTCAAGCCTGCCGCCCCAACCACAGCCAGCGCCGCAGCCATGGCCGTGCGCCGTCCAATCGTCACCCTCATCTCGTTTCCTCATACGTCCAGTTGATCGTGCGCGACTTGGAATGCGCGCTGCGGTCATCCTAGCGCATTTTGGGGCCGAGGGGAGACCGGTTCGTGGCGCCGTTGCGGCGGAGCTCGGCACGACCCACAAGCTGTTGCGCGACCCGGCGGGCAAAACACCCATGGGAGGGTCAACGCCACCGAGTTGAAATATTTCTCTTTATCAGAAGTTCGGATTATCGTATAGAAGGACATCCCAACCCGGCCGAGGGGCGCATCGCGATCGTCACGACACGCGGGATGGGACGTGGTGGACGCGGGCTGCGTCGGCGCGAAGGTGGTTTGCAGGGCGGGTCACACCGTGAGCAAGGACTAACGCGCACACGACCGGTGCAGCCTGCGTACGGCAAAATCGTGTGGTCCTGGCGCCCGGGGTCTGTGCGCCAAGTGTTGCGGTGATGTTGCGGCCCGACCGGGCGCGCGCATCAGCTATCCGCAAGGCGACGGGGGCAATAGTGCATCGCTCCCCGGGGAGATCACGACATAAGCCGTAAAACCACTGCGCAGGGAAGGTCGGATGTTTGGCTTCACCTGTATGCCGCTGTGCAGCTTTTTAAGCACACGCTTTCGCACAGTGGACCGCGGGTGCCAGCCGGCACCCGGCCTTCCCTGCGCCCTCGGCATTTTTGAGGGCGGCACGTGAAGCAAAAGCTCGGGCACGATGTGCCGCGAGAACGGGAAACCGCGCGAAGGAGCACCGGATGGTACATTCATTCCGCCAGCGTCGCCTCGACGAACCCGTGCGGATCCGAACAAAACTCGCGCATCAGCCGGTAGTGATCCGTCGCCTCGACCGTCACCGGCTCCAGCCCGTATTTCCCGAGCCGCAGCAGCCGCGCATTCGGGTAAGCCATCAGCATCGGCGAATGCGTTGCCATGATGACCTGGCAGATCCGGGAATCCTCCATGCGTCGCAGCAGCTTCAAGAACTCGATCTGGCGCGCCGGCGACAGCGCCGATTCCGGCTCGTCGAAGATGAAGATGCCCTGGCGCTGACAGCGCTCCTCGAAAAAGCGCAGGAAGCCTTCGCCGTGGGAGTGCGACAGGAAATCGGGACCGACCTGGCCGGCGTCACGCGCGGCCTTGTCCAGATACCGCGCGACCGAGAAAAAGCTCTCGGCACGAAAGAACCAGCCATTGCTGATCTTCGGCAGCCAGCTCGCGCGCAGCGCCTTGCCGAGCTGGCCGCCCATCTTCTCGCGCGCCTCTGAATGATCGACCGGCATGTAGCCCTTGCCGCCCCCGGCATCGTCGTAGCCGGCGAGCGATGCGATGCCTTCGAGGATCGTCGACTTCCCGGTGCCGTTCTCTCCAACGATGATCGTGATGGCGGTGTCGAAGCTGAGCTCGAAATCATCCGGGAAGATGGGCAGGCAAAACGGATAAGCCTCGCGATCGTGAACTTTCGACGGGTCGAGCCAGATCCGCTTCAGATACGGCGCCGGCAGGTTGATCGTGCGATGACCTCGCCGGCTCATAGCCGTCTCTCCGTCCGTTCCGCGACCGGCATTCCAAGCCGGAACGTAACGGGAACAATGATGCCACGCAAGTGGCAGGGGGCTCCCGGCGCGAGCCCCGGTCGCAGCCTAGTCCAGCGCCTCCAGCACCAGCTCCATCGTCATCAGCACGGGATTGTCGCCGCGGACCAGGCGCCCCTCCGCCAAGCCGCCGGAGTAGTCGACCAGCGCGGCGTCGAGCGCGGCTTCGAGCGCGCCAGAGGGCCCGGGCCCGATCAGCCCGGCCGTTACCGCAAGCTCAGTCGCGAAAGGCTCGGTCACCCTGCCATGGCTGAAGCGAGCGCCGATGGTCGAGCCCACGCCGCCATGGATCTTCGCGCGCGCGATGCCGTGCGCACGGCAGAACTCTTCGAGCGCGCCGGCAAAGTCCTGATTGGGGCGCAGCCGGAGCGCGAAGGCGCGGCTCGTCGTGCGTGCGCCACTGCGCGCAGCCGCCACCGGCCCGAACAGCTTGAAATTGGTCTCGGGATCGGGCTCGGCAGTGAACATCGCGCCGTCAATGCCGAAGGCGTCGACTTCGAACGGTTTGGCGACAACAGTCTCGTCTGGCAGCATGTGGCCGCCGCTGGCCTTGCCATCCGCCTCTGTCCACAGCCCATGGCAGTGAAAGAACGGCGCGCCGTCGCGCGTGCCGAGCGTCATGGAGCCGAGCTTCGTGCGCGTCACGCCGCCGGGCCGGTACGTGTCGCTGTAGAACGCCGCGTTCTCGCCGGTCTTCGACAGCGCCGGCATGACATAGGCGAAAGGCTTGAGCGCGCCCTGCCTGAAGTTCAGCACGCCGCTCGTAAAACCTTCGGCCGCAAAGCCGCGCCGCGCGGCTTCCAGCAGCGGCAGACCTGCCTGAAGCGTGAAGGAGAAGGCGCGCCCCCTCGCCTCCACCCATTGAATGCGTTCCGCGATGGGCGCGCCCGGCTGCTTGATATTCCGCATCACCTGCGCTCAGCCCGCCTTCGTCTTGTCGAGATCGAGCAGCCCGCGCGCCTCGAGCTCATCACGCACCATGCGCTTCGGCACCTTGCCATAGCCGGATTTCGGCAAGGCCTCCCAGAAGAAGAACCGCTTCGGCATCTTGTAGCGCGGCACCTTCGGCGAAAGGAACGCCGCCATATCGGCCTCGCTCACCGCCTTCGCACCTTCGCGCGCCACGCAGACGGCGACGCCGACTTCGCCCCAGGTCGGATCGGGCACGCCGAGCACGGCGACCTCGCCGACCGCGGGATGCGTCAAGATCTTCTCCTCGATCTCGCGCGGATAGATGTTGGAGCCGCCGGAGATGTACATGTCGGAGGCGCGGCCCGTGATGTAGACGAACCCCTCCTCGTCCATGTGGCCGAGGTCGCCGGTGCGGAACCAGCCGTTGCGGAACGCCTTCGCATTGGCTTCGGGATTGTCGTAATAGCCTGCGAGCACCGCCGGCCCGATCACGCAGATCTCGCCGCTCTGGTTGGCTGCGAGCTCGCGGCCTTCATCATCCTGGATCGAGACCTGCATGCCGGTGCGCTCGAAGCCGCAGGTGCCGATCTTCGCGTGCGGGCCGTCCACGGGATCGTGCAGCGCCGCCGGCAGCACGGTGATGTTGCCGGTGACCTCGCCAAGGCCGAAATACTGCACGATGACCTTGCCGAGCTTCTTCAGCGCGGTCTTCTGATCCTCGCGATACATCGGCGCGCCCGCATAGATCACGTGCCGAAGCGAGGAGTGATCGTATTTGTCGACGGCGGGGTGCTCGACCATCATCTTGAGGATCGTCGGCACCGTGAAGAGATTGGCGACCCGATGGGTCTCGATCAGGCGGAACGCTTCGTTGATGTCGAATTTCTCGGTCGGCAGCAAAACGGTGCAGACGCCGCGCGCGGTCTGCACCAACTGATGCGCGCCGGCGCCATGCGACAGCGGCGCCACCACCAGCGAGGCGTCATTCTCGGTGACGCCGGGCGTCAGATCGGCGAGATGGTTGGTGATCACAAAGCCCATCTGTCCGTGGGTCAGCACCGCGGCCTTGGGGCGGCCGGTGGTGCCCGAGGTGAAGAAGAACCAGCAGGGGTCGTCGTGTTCGACAGCGACATTCGCGACATTGGCGCCGGCCTGCGAGGCAATGGCCTCAGCAACCGAGCGCTCGCCGAACGCGCCCTTGCCGTCGACGCTCCAAGTGAACTCCAGCGCACCGCCCTTCACCGCCGCCGCATGCTCGGGAAAATCGACATGGCACAGAAACGCCTTGGCGCCGGAGGCCTCTGCCAGATAGGTGACCTCATCCGGCATCAGGCGGAAATTGGTGGGCACCCAGACCGCGCCGAGCCGGAACGCGGCGAACATCGAGAAGAACATCTCGTCGCCATTCTTGGAATGGACCAGGATACGGTCGCCCTTGGCAATGCCACGCGCGGCGAGCGCTGCGGCCAACGCCGAGACCTGCGCATCGATCTGCCGCCAGCTCCAGGATTTGTCACCCCAGACGAAACCGGGACGCGCGCCATGCCGCCGGGCATTCTGGGTCAGCATGTAAGCGAGATTCATGACGCGGCGCGACATGCGCAGGGGCTGCATGGGAATTCCTCTTCGAGGGCTGACGGCGCGCTGGCCGCCGGCTCATTGCAGTCCATTTATCGCCATCGCCCGCGCCCCTGCAAGGCCGCCGGATGCACGGCTCCCCTACGGTTGCTTGAACGCAAACGGCGTCGCCGTGATAGCCTTCTGCTTGACGCAGGTCTGCGGGCCAAAGCCGCCGCAGAAGCTGCCATGAAGATCGAAGCGGACGGTGCGCGCAGCGCCGCGCTTCATCGGCGGGGCCATGATCTTGTAGCGGAGGACATAGCCGTCAAACACCGGGCGAATGTTGCCGTCCGGCAGCGTCACCAGGATGTTGATGACGCAGCCGCCAGTTCCGCAATAGGTCGTCTCGCGATCGCCGCATTTGGTGTCCTGGAAATCGACGATGTAGTCGTCGCGGCCGTCACCGGTCAGGTCGATCTTGCGCACCGTATCGGGCGCGAAGGTCACCTCGCCACCGTCCTGGCTGGTGCATTCCTCATTGGCGTAGCGCAGTGCCTTCTGCACGCCGGGCGGATAGTCGGAGGGATCGAACGGCTTTGCATCCTCGGCGCGCGCGGCGGAGGCGAACAGAGCGAGCAGAAGCATCAAATAGCGCATGCGCGTTTGTCGCCGGCGCGGCCGCAATCGTTCAGAGAATTTTAAACATGATCGGCGCACCCTTCCTCAGTTCTCGCGTACAGAGTGTCGCATCATGGTCAAAGCGCCCGCCTTCCTCCTGTTGTCGCTGGCGCTCGCCGGATGTGCCGTGGCGCCACAAGCGCATCTGGCCTCCGATCCCGCCTTCAAGCCTGCACGTTATGCCTGGGATGGCGCCGGCGAGGATCCCAATCGGCCGCGGGCAGCAGCACAGCCAGCGCGGACCTCGGCCCGATCCGAGCGGAACGGCTCGCAAGCCGGACTTCAGCCCCATTCGAAGGAGTGGTGGCAAGCGCAGGACGGCAGCGAGGCCGAGCAGGATGCCAGGGTCAACCGCTCCCTGGTCATCTGCCAGGGATGCCTGCGTCCGCCGCAGCAGCCCGAAGATTCCAGGCTCGCCAAAGCGGCCGATTGAACCGAACGACCTCAGCTACTGAAACCAGGCGACCTGACCACGCGTTACCGCTTCGCGCGAGGATCGCAATTGGAGGTGCGACGACATGAGCGACGTCATCGACAACAAGGACCATCACTGCTTCGAGCTCGAGGTCGAGGGCCATGTTGCGACCGAGCATTACAAGCTCGACGGCGGCGTCATCACGTTCGAGCACACCGACGTACCAAAGGAGCTCGGCGGCAAGGGCGTCGGCTCGAAGCTGGTGCAAGGCGCGCTCGACCAGGTCCGCGCCGCCGGATTGAAGCTGATCCCGCAATGCCCGTTCGTGAAGGCATGGATCGAAAAACATCCGGATTATGCGGACCTCGTGGCGAGGTGAGAGCACAGGCCCGCCGCCCGTAGCCAGCGGGCCTGCCGACAGCTACGGCCTATCGTCCGTGCTTGAGCATGTCCTGATCATTCAGATCCCAGTCCTGCCACAGCTGAAGGATGCCCAACAGCACCACCGCCGCGCCGAGGCTCGTGTGGTAGATGCGGAGAAAGCCGTCAGCGGAATAGCCGAGGGCGTAAGGCGAGGCGATGAGCCACAATCCGACGAGGATCGTCGTCACCTCCTGCCAACGCTGCAAGGCGACATATTCGAGCTGGCTGATGCCAAATACGACCAGGCCGATTGCGACCGCATTCAGGATCGCCGTCGGGTGCCCGGCAATCGCCGGATCCTGGACGGGAAACCACGGCGAAGCCACGATGAGCGCGCCGAGCAGCATCCCGCACCAGTCTTCCCATGTCCGATGAGTATTCAAGAAACCAAAGTCCGACATCGTAACCTCCTCCAAAGAGGCATACGTCTGCGGCTGGCAATCATGACACTCCGAATGTCTAGCGACCCTGCCGGCCGCATTCGGGCGTATGTCCTTGAGAGGACGTGGGAGCCGCCGTGGAACTTGCAAGAGTGGCGCCGGTAATTATTGGAGCCGGCGTGGTGTTCACCAGGGATGGCTTCTCATACTGCACTGCAGCTACAGGCACGCGCGTTTGCAGATATCTGCCGTGCGGCAAGCTCCCATGGCCGCGCCTTGCCAAGGACCGGGACGGGCTCCTAGATCAACGCCTCAGACGCACGTCGGAAGGATCTTGCATGGTGGCATCGGTACGGGACAACAAGGACAGGAGGCGCTTCGAACTCGATGTCGGCAACGAGGTCGCCTTCGCCAATTACCGGCTGACCTCGACGGCCGTCATCATCACCCACACCGAGACGCCCCGCGCGCTGCGCGGCCGCGGCATCGCCTCCGAGCTGATCAAGGGCGCGCTGGACTTGATCCGGCGCGACGGCCGCAAGGTGATCGCCGGCTGCGGCTTCGTGGTCGACTATCTCGACAGGCATCCGGAGAATGCGGATCTGGTCGGCTGAAAGCAAAAAGGGCCCGCGCGATCGCGAGCCCCTGCGGCACGACCGGCATTCGGTCAGTGCTTGCGGTCAGTGCTTGCGGTCAGTGCTTGCGGTCAGTGCTTGATCTCAGGCGGCAGCTTGCCGCCATTGGCGGCGAGCTTGGACATCACCTGCTTGTGCAGCCAGACGTTCATGCTGGCCGAGTCGTTCATGTCGCCGCTGTAGCCGAGCTCCTTGGCGAGATCCTTGCGCGCAGCGAGGCTGGAATCGATGTCGAGCGCCTTCATCAGGTCGACGATCGAGGTGCGCCATTCCAGCTTCTCGCCCTTGTGCGCGGCCACCGCCTTGTCGACGATCGCCGCCACATCGACCGCCGCCATGGGCGCGGAAGCCGGCGCCGACGCTCCAGGCGCGGCCCCTGCGGGCGCACTACCCGGCGCCGCGCCACCGGCGGGCGCGGCGGAAGCCGGCTGGCCGCCGAAGATCGCGCTCATGATTTTCCCGAAAATGCTCATGTCTGCTCCCCGAAAAGGATCCGTTGGAAGGGCCTTGAGTGGCACTTATGCACTTATAGACCAAGTTACTGCGTAGCGCCCGCGAAGTTCTGCGAACCACCACGCAGCATCAGCTTATCTGCGGCGAAATGACGGCCGAATGACATCGTCGAGGTTGCGATGCGGCATCGAATTTCACCCAAGCGTGAGGACAGGACTCGGAAATGGGCGTACGCTTCCAGCTCAGCTCGCGATGTCGTCCGGAATTCGCGTCTGGTCGGGATCGCGGGACTTCAGAGAATGGCGGCCGCTCGCGCCGTTTGCCGGCGCCGAATTCGGCCGCGCGGCAAGGGAGCTAGCGACCATGGCTACACTCTACCAGGGCAATGTCCCCACGATGGCCCAGCCCGCGGATGCGGCTGGACCGGTGATCCGAACCATCCAGCTGTCTGATCTGCACGATGCGCTCAGGCGCGGCTGGGAAGATTTCAAGGCCGTGCCGAGCCACGCCATCCTCCTCTGCGTGATCTACCCGGTGCTCGGCCTCGTGCTCGCCCGTGTGGTGATGGGCTATTCGGTGCTGCCACTGCTGTTTCCGCTCGCCGCCGGCTTCGCGCTGATCGGCCCCTTCGCAGCGCTCGGTCTCTACGAGCTTTCCAGCCGGCGCGAACGCTACGAGGAAGCAAGCGCCTGGGATGCGATGGAGGTGCTGCGTTCGCCCTCGTTCGGGGCGATGCTCGGCCTCGGTACGTTGCTGCTCGCGCTGTTCGTGACCTGGGTTGCGACCGCGCAGGCGATCTATGTCGCGGCGTTCGGCTATGAGGGCGTCACCGGAATCTCGGACTTCATGACGCGCGTGCTGACGACGCAGCAGGGCTGGTGGCTGATCGTGGTTGGCTGCGGCGTCGGTTTCCTGTTCGCGCTCGCCGCGCTCTGCATCAGCGTCGTGTCGTTCCCCTTGATGCTGGATCGCCACGCCGGCGCGTTCGAGGCGATGAGCACCTCGCTGCGCGTGGTCGCGAGGAACCCGGTGCCGATGGCGGCCTGGGGCGTGATCGTGGCGGTGCTGCTCGCGCTCGGCACCATCCCGGCGTTCCTCGGCCTTGCCGTGGTGATCCCCCTGCTCGGCCATGCCACCTGGCATCTCTACCGCAAGGTGATCGTCTCGGAGCCCGGTGCACGTCCGGTGCCGCCCCCGCCACATCGTCCGCGCAAGCCGGCTGCCGACTTCCCGGCCAACCTCTTCCCCTGGCGTAACAGGACGGACGCCTGACGATATCGTGACATGCGATCCTGCTCTGGTTCGGGCAGGATCGCGGCCTGTCGCACGCCTTGCTTTGGCCGCGGTTCCGATCGAGATTGCGCGCCCCGGTCAGATCGCTTCACGGAATTCATTACCTCGAATGACCTCGACGATTTCTCGTCTCGCTCTCGCAGCCTTCGCCCTCTCCGCGTCAATCCTGTCCGCCCAGCCAGCGTTCGCCGCGGTTGCCTGCGGCTCGGGCAATTTCGATGCCTGGCTTGCGGACTTCAAGACGGACGCTGCGGCCAAGGGGATCTCACAGCAGGCCATCGCATCTGGTCTCGCCGGCGTGACGCTGGATCAGAGCGTGCTCAACCGCGACCGCTCGCAAAAGGTCTTCGCCCAGACCTTCGAGGAATTTTCCGGCCGCATGGTGCCGCCGCGCCTGGAACGCGGCTCCAACAGGATGAAGCAGTACGGCTCGGTGCTGTCGCGCATCGAGCAGACCTATGGCGTTCCCGGTGAGGTCCTGGTCGCGATCTGGGGCCTGGAGACCGATTTCGGCGTCAACACCGGCAAGTTCGCCACGATCCGGTCGCTGGCAACACTGGCCTATGACTGCCGGCGCGCCGAGCAGTTTCGCGCCGAGCTGCTCGACGCACTGCGCATCGTCCAGCGCGGCGATCTCGTGCCAGCCGAGATGAAGGGCGCCTGGGCCGGCGAGCTCGGCCAGACCCAGTTCATGCCGTCGTCCTGGATGAAATACGCCGTCGATTTCGACGGCAACGGCAAGCGCGACCTCCTGCACAACGCGCCCGACGTGCTCGCCTCCACCGCCAATTATCTTGCCGGCTATGGCTGGCAGAAGGGCAAGGATTGGCAGCCGGGCAGTCCGAATTTCGCGGTGCTCCAGCAGTGGAACAAGAGCGAGGTCTATTCCAAGACCGTCGCCTATTTCGCCACCCAGCTGGCGCGCGCCCCTTAAAGACCCATCAACAAACGCGTAGGGCCGATCGTCTGACCGGCCCTCTCTCGTGCGTTTGCCTACCCGTTTACTTAGCCATGGTGGCGTGCATCGCCTTGTTCAGATGCCCGCCGCACGCACCCATTTTGCCGTTGAGCAGCGAATCCTGGGCAGCCGCGATCTCCTTCTGCGCGACGAACTTGCCGTCGCCGTCGGCCATGTTCTCGATCGCGGTCTCCGTCTTCTCCAGGTTGGCCGAGCTGCAACCACCCGCGGCGTGCTTGGCGGCCTCGGCCGGCGCGACGGCGAACGCGACGGCGGCAATTGCAATAACCCCGAGTAACTTCGTCATGATGTTACTTCCTTCTGTTGTTCTTGAGACAGGACCCGCGACATTGCCGGCCTCTGCAACATGACTTTCCCCCGGACGCGGCAACTTGCCGCAATAAATTCCCCGCGAGAATTGCGTGATGTTGCGCATCACGCAGAGCCGCATGCGAAATTTCTGATTTTCATTACATCCCGGTAATCATCGTCACACGCTCGGCGTGTGTGCGCTGCGCTATCGTGGGTGCGAATGGGCCGTTCCGACGTATCCTGCCGCGAAAAAGCCCGTGGGACTCCATTCGCGCCTACAGTTCCATCCCACAAATAATGAATCTATATTCAAAATGGCGATTTTCGTCTCATGCGAATCGCGCATGCCCGACTTGGGTGTAGAAGCTGACGACCCGACTTGCTGGTGACAGGCACGCAACTTATTTCGGCTATGATCGAGATCAGTCGACAGCCCTTAAACCCGTGATTTCACGGAAGTTTGTCGGCAGATTCGGTCCATACAATTCAAGCCTTGGGCGGGACTGGCGAGAGGTTAAGCCTCCCTTACTCTCGGTATGCGTTACTCGCTTAGCTGCATCGCAACATCGGAACTTTCGCACCGCAACACTCTCACCTATATTCATTTCAACGATGCAGCCCGGGCAAGGGTTGAATCGAACTACAGGAGACTACCAATGCTGCTCTCGCTCATCCGCATGATCCAGGCCTTCCGGGACTATCAGCGCAATGTTGCCGAGCTGTCCCAGCTCAGCGATCGCGAACTGGCCGATATCGGCCTCGATCGCTCGGACATCCCGCGCGTTGCCGCCGGTCAGTATCAGGGCTGATATCGTTTCAGCCCTTCCACCGGAACGGACCGATAGCGCCCGCCTCGTGCGGGCGTTGTCGTATCTAGCGGCAGAAAACTCGATCTCGGCGATTCCACTCCACGCCGAAAAGCGCTACCTGTCCGCCCCATGACAGGACCTCAATCCAACATCGTGCACGTGATCGGCGCCGGCCTTGCCGGCTCTGAAGCCGCCTGGCAGGTGGCCAAGGCCGGCGTGCCCGTGGTGCTGCACGAGATGCGGCCGACCCGCATGACCGAAGCGCACCGCACCGACGGGCTCGCCGAGCTCGTCTGCTCCAATTCGTTCCGCTCAGACGACGCCGCCAACAATGCCGTCGGCCTGCTGCATGCCGAAATGCGCCGGCTCGATTCGCTGATCATGCGCGCGGCCGATGCCAACCAGGTGCCCGCCGGCGGCGCGCTCGCCGTCGACCGCGACGGCTTCTCCACGGCCGTCACCAAGGCGCTGAACGACCATCCCCTGATTCAGATCGCCCGTGGCGAGGTTGCAGGCCTGCCGCCGGCCGACTGGAGCAACGTCATCGTTGCCACCGGGCCCCTCACCTCCGCACCGCTCGCCCATGCCATCCGCGAGTTGACCGACGAGAACGCGCTCGCTTTCTTCGACGCAATCGCGCCGATCGTGCACCGCGAATCCATCGACATGTCGGTGGCGTGGTTTCAGTCGCGCTACGACAAGGTCGGCCCCGGTGGCACCGGCGCGGACTACATCAACTGCCCGATGACCAAGGAGCAGTACGACGGCTTCGTCGCCGCGCTCATCGCCGGCGAGAAGACCGAGTTCAAGGAGTGGGAAACCAACACGCCCTATTTCGACGGCTGCCTGCCGATCGAAGTGATGGCGGAGCGCGGCCCCGAGACCTTGCGCCACGGCCCGATGAAGCCGGTCGGTCTCACCAATCCGCACGATCCCACGACCAAAGCCTACGCGATCGTGCAGCTGCGCCAGGACAACAAGCTCGGCACGCTCTACAACATCGTCGGCTTCCAGACGAAGCTGAAATACGGCGAGCAGCAGCGCATCTTCCGCACTATTCCCGGGCTGGAGAAGGCGGAGTTCGCCCGCCTCGGCGGCCTGCATCGCAACACCTTCCTGAACTCGCCAAAGCTTCTCGACAGTCAGCTGCGCCTGCGCGCACAGCCGCGTCTGCGCTTTGCCGGCCAGATGACGGGTTGCGAGGGCTATGTGGAATCGGCCAGCGTCGGCCTGATCGCCGGTCTCTATGCAGCCGCGGACGCGCGCGGCGAGACGCTTGTCAGCCCGCCCGGCACGACCGCGCTCGGATCGCTGCTCGGCCACATCACCGGCGGCCATATCGAGACCATCGAGCCCGGCACACGCTCGTTCCAGCCGATGAACATCAATTTCGGTCTATTCCCACCGCTTGCGACCGCGCCGACGAAAAAGCCCGACGGCACGCGCCTGCGCGGCAACGAGAAGACGGTGGCCAAGAAGCAGGCGATGAGCGCACTGGCACTCGCCGATCTCGATCGCTGGATCGCCGATCATTTGCGCATTGCCGCAGCCGCGTGAGTTTGCAATGAGCCTCCCCAAAGACGACGCCGCGACGCTCTCGGCGCGCTGGACCGAGGGCGTGCTGCTCAAGCGCGACGTGTTCTCGACCGTCGAGCGCGGGCGCTTCCGTACCGACATCGGCGAAGTCGACGCCGTGCTGCGCCGGCTCGACGAGGTGCCGTGGTGGTCATTCCTGCTGGCGCGCCATCTGTTCGCCCGCGAGAAACACGCTCTGGCGCTGGCCAAAGGCCTCAACGTTGGTCCGGAGCTGCTGTGGGCCGGACGCCGCGCGCTGGTGCGCGGCTTCGTCGACGGCGTCGCCTTGCATCTGGCAAAGCCCCATGGCGACCTCGCCTATTTCCGTTCGGCCAAGGTGGCCCTGCGCCGGCTGCGCCGCGCCGGTATCTGCCACAACGATCTTGCCAAGGAACAGAACTGGCTGGTCGGCCGCGACGGCCTCGCCTATGTCACCGACTTCCAGCTCGCCGCCTGCTTTGCGCGGCGCGGCCGGCTCTATCGCATCCTCGCCTATGAAGACCTCCGGCATCTGCTCAAGCACAAGCGCTCCTACGCACCTGAGGCGCTGACGCCGCGCGAGCGAAAGATCCTTGCGAAGAAGTCATTCGCCGCCAGCCTGTGGCTTGTCACCGGCAAGAAAGTCTATCGCGCGATCACGCGCGGCCTGTTCAACTTCACCGACCGCGAGGGCGGCGGCCGCAGGCTCGTGAACGACGCGCCGGTGCTGACCGAGCTGATCCGCAAGAACCCGGCCGTGCGCGACACCGCCATCGTGGCTTTCGCGGACCGCCGCTCCGGCGTCGGGCTCTATGCCTTCGTCGAAGCCGATCAGGGCACGCTCGAGGGCCAGTTGCGGAACGAGCTTTCGGCCGCCAAGGGGCCGAAACCGCCGGAGCACATCCAGGTGGTTCACGCGCTACCGCGCGACGCCAGCGGCAAGCCGCGCACCGAGATCCTGCAACTGGTCGCCATGAACCAGCTCGATTTGATCGAGCCGATGATGAAGAACGACCAGGACCGCGCTTTCCTCAAGGACATCCTGGAACAGCGGAAAAACCTGCGCGACCGCTTCAATTTCGAGGCGAACCTGCCAGCGAACTGACGGGCAGTCTCGCCTTGAAGCGTCCACATTGGCGATAGAGAAGCGGTCGGACAAGTCAGGCTCGGCGGGGTCATGGGCACTCGGGGGACGATGATGCATCGCGTGGTTGGCGGCCTGATTGCCGGCCTTCTGCTGCTGGCGGCCGCGCCCGCAATGGCCGAGACCCCGGCCGAGCTGATCTCCAGCTTCCGCCTCAAGCACGGTGAGGTTCGCGTCGTCCGCGATTCCACCCTCGACCGCATCGCCATGGACCAGGCCCGCGCGATGGCGGCGAAGGACGACCTCAGTCACGACGCGCTCGGCCCCTTCAATCGCCGTGTCGCGCCCGCCGGCGCCGGCCGCGCCGCCGAGAACATCGCCTACGGCTACGACAATTTCGAGAAGACCCTGGGACAGTGGATCGACTCGTCCGGGCACCGCAAGAACCTGTTGCTGCACAACGCCTCCCGCGTCGGCATCGCCAGCGCCAGGAATGCCAGCGGCAAGCGCACCTATTGGGCCATGGTGATCGCGGGCGATTACGAGCCGAAGGGCAAGGGCAAGAAGAAGGACAAGGAGCCCCTCGTCGCCGTGAAGCGCGAGGTTGCCGTGAAACGCGAGGCCGCACCCGCGAGCAAGCCCAAGCCCAGCAGCTGTCACATCAAGCTGCTCAGCCTCTGTATCTGAGGCAAGCCAACGTCAGCCGCGTCGTGCCGCCTCGATCGCAGCGACGTCGATTTTCCTCATCCCCATCATCGCATCGAAGGCACGCTTGGCTTCAGCGCCGCCGGCCGCCAGCGCCTCGGTCAGCACGCGCGGGGTGATCTGCCAGGAGACGCCCCATCTGTCCTTGCACCAGCCGCACGCACTCTCCTGTCCACCATTGCCGACGATGGCGTTCCAATAGCGGTCCGTCTCCTCCTGGTCATCGGTTGCGATCTGGAACGAGAAAGATTCGTTGTGCGTGAAAATCGGACCACCGTTGAGGCCGAGACAGGCAACGCCGGCGACGGTGAATTCGACGGTGAGCACATCCCCCGCCTTTCCGGACGGGTAATCGCTGGGCGCGCGGTGGACGGCGCTCACCGCGCTGTCGGGGAACGTCTCGGCATAGAAGCGGGCAGCCGCCTCGGCATCCCTGTCGTACCAGAGGCAAATCGTGTTCTTCGCCATCGTGCGTCCTTTCAATACCCCACCAAATCTTGCTTTCAATCAGCATAGGCATCGGGATCCGGATGCTCCAGTTTGCCCGATCTTGCTCGTTGCGTCATTGTGTCTAGCTGAGGGAACCCGATGGCAGAGGCTTCTGACTTGATCGACATCGCCCGAATTCGCGCCGACACACCCGCCGCCTCCCGGCTCGCATATCTCCACAACGCAGGCGCTGGCCTGATGCCGGCGCCGGTCGTAGCGGCGATGAAGGGACACATCGATCTGGAGACCGAGATCGGGGGCTACGCTGCCGCCGATCGCGAGGCCGACCGGCTCAACGCGGTCTACGGCTCGGTGGCGCATCTCTTGAATGCCGCGCCCGATGAGATCGCGCTGGTGGAGAATGCGACGGTTGCCTGGCAGATGGCGTTCTATTCGCTTCCGTTTCGCAAGGGCGACCGAATCCTGACCGCCGAAGCGGAATACGCCGCCAACTATGTCGCCTTTCTCCAGGTCGCCAAACGAACCGGCGCGGTCATCGACGTGGTGCCCAGCGATGCGAGCGGCGAGCTCGACGTAAACGCGCTCGAACGGATGATCGATGAGCGCGTAAAGCTCATCGCGATCACCTGGGTCCCGACCAATGGCGGGCTGGTCAATCCGGCGGCAGCTGTCGGCAAGATCGCGCGGGCGCACGGCATTCCCTATCTGCTCGACGCCTGCCAGGCGGTCGGCCAGATGACGGTGGACGTCGAGGCCATTGGCTGCGACATGCTGTCGGCCACGGGTCGAAAGTTCCTGCGCGGCCCGCGCGGCACCGGCTTCCTTTACGTCCGCCAGGCGCTGCTGCAACGACTAGAGCCGCCGATGATCGATCACTTCGCCGCGCCCTGGGTCTCGCGCGATGAATATCGGCTTCGCGACGATGCACGCCGCTTCGAGACCTGGGAGAACAATTACGCGGCCCGGCTGGGCCTCGGCGCCGCCGTCGATTACGCCCAGGAGATCGGCATCGCTCCGATCGAACAACGCTGCCGCATGCTTGCCGGACGTCTTCGCGGCGGCCTTGCCGCCCTTCCCGGCATCACCATTCGCGACCTCGGACGCGCGCCGGGTGCCATCGTCAGCTTCACGCTGGACGGGCATGAGGCGGACGCCGTTGTCGCCAGCGCCGCTACAGCAGGCATCACCATCGGCGCTTCAGATCCGTCGAGCACGCGTATCGATGCCGAACTTCGCGCCTTGCCGCATGTCGTGCGGGCATCGCCGCATTATTACAACACGGAAGCCGAGATCGATCGGCTGATCGCTCACCTGGCGGATCTGGCGGCACGGTAGCGCGGCCGGGCCGACCTTGAAGTCGATCCAGCCTCGCGCCGTCTGGGCTTCAAGCTCTTGTCGTCAGCGCCGAGAGCTGGTCGGTATCGAAGCGGGCGCGTAGCTCGCTGATGGCTTTTGCATCCGGGGGACCACTTGCCGTCAGCTTCGCCAGCTCCTCGAAGTAATGCTCGTGTCCCGGCGGGGATACGGTCATGAGCACGCGCGCGGGCTTCTCGCTCGCGTTGGTGATGTTGTGGGGAACACCGGGAGGAATGAAGAGGAAGGTCCCTGGGGTTGCCCGGACAATCTCATCCCCGACGAACCATTCACACTCGCCGTCGAGCATGTAGAAGGTCTCTTCCTGAACACGATGAACGTGCCGACCGGTGGCGAATCCTGCCGGAATCGTCCAATCGAACATGCTCGTATGCCCAGTGTCCTCGCCCGTCACCAGGAAGGCCATTGGTTGGCCGCGCAGCGTGACCCCCTCGGTCTCGCCGGGCCTGCGGATGACGTGTTTCGCGGTCATGTACACCTCCATCGCTTGTTGCAGTGTTCCTCACGGCTCGCGCGATGGTGATCCAGTCCAGCCGGAAAGTCGCAAAGCCGTTCGGAAAACGTTGCAAAAAACCTGCGAAATGTGGCCTTGTTCGATGATGGCCACGATCCTTGAATTTGGTCCCTTTCGCCTCGATGGCGATGCGGGGATCCTGTTCCACGGTGCTGAGCCGACCGCTCTCGGCCAGCGCGCAGTATTGCTCCTGGCGCTCCTCGTCCGGCAGGCTGGCGTGCCGGTTTCAAAGGATGCCTTGATCGAGGCGGCCTGGCCCGCCCAGGCCGTCGAGGACAGCAACCTGACCGTCCAGATCGCGGCGGTGCGGCGCACGCTGGCGGACATCTCCGGCGAGGCGCGTTGGATCGAAACGCTGCCGCGCCGCGGCTATCGCTATGTCGGCCCGACCGTGACGAAGTCCGATCCGGGTCCCGCAAGAGCAACACCGCAAGCGCCATTGCTGTCATTGCCCGACAGGCCGTCGATCGCAGTGTTGCCTTTCACGAACTTGAGCGGCGATGCGGCGCAGGACTATTTTGCCGACGGGATGGTCGACGACATCATCACCGGCCTCTCGCGCATCAACTGGCTGTTCGTGATCGCGCGGAATTCCACATTCGCCTACAAGGGCCGCGCGGTGGACGTGAAGCAGGTCGGCCGCGAACTTGGTGTACGCTACGTGCTGGAAGGCAGTGTCCGCAAGACCGGCACGCTGGTCCGCATCACCGGCCAGTTGATCGATGCGTCGACTGGCATGCACGTCTGGGCCGAGCGATTTGACCGCCGGTCCGAAGACGTCTTCGCCCTCCAGGACGACATCGCATCGTTGACCGTCGGTGCGATCGCGCCCAGCCTGCGGCGCGCCGAGATCAATAGGGTCAGGCGCAAGCGGCCGGACAGCCTGGATGCCTATGATCTCGTCCTGCGCGCCCAGCCGGATGTCGATTCCGGCATGCCGGCCCAGGTCACCCAGGCGCTCGTGCTGCTCGAACGTGCGATCGCGCTCGAGCCTGCGTACGCGCTTGCGCACGGCAATGCAGCGATGTGCCATCACTGCCTGTTTCTTCGAGCCGGTTTGCAGGAGGCCAATCGGCAGGCCTCGATCCGCCACGCGCGCTCGGCCATCGCTCACGGCCAGGATGATGCGCTTGCTCTCACGCTCGCAGGCTTTTCGATCGGTATGGACGGGCACGATCGCTCCGCAGCGTTCATCGCGTTCGAGGCCGCGCTCGCCATCAGCCCATCATCGGCGCTGACCTACATCCTCGGCAGCGTCATGCTCGGCTGGGGCGGAGATGCCGACCGCGCTATCGAATGGAGCGAACAAGGCCTGCGGCTCAGTCCGTTCGATTCCTGGGCTTTCGCCGCGTTCGACGCCCAGGCTCTTGGGCACTTCCATCGCGGCCGATATGAGGAAGCGTGTCGCGCCGCTTACCGCTCGGTTCAGGCCAATCCTCGCCACAGCATCACCCATGTGCAATTGGCCGCGGCGCTGGCAAAGCTTGGACGATTGCAGGAGGCGAAGGCGGCGGCCACGCGGGTGCTGGAGCTGCACCCGACGTTCCGCTATGGCCGTCAATTTCAGGGCGTCAACTGCGCGCCAGCGCTCGCTTCCTCTCTCGGCGATGCCCTCCGCATCGCAGGCCTTCCGGAGTAGCGCCGAGTTCGGCCTGGCGTCTCCACGCGCCCTACGTGCAGCGCGCGCTTAGTCCGGATGCACTGAGCTTTGCCATCACCTCGTCGAGATGGGCGCTGTCGCGGGTCTCGATGACGAGTTGCAGGAGCGTGGCCTTGGCCGGCAGGTCGGAGAAGGTCCGCTGGTGCGAGACCTCGATGATATTGGCGCCGGCCTCGGCCAGGAGGGCCGCGACGGCGGCCAATTGCCCGGGTCTGTCGGGAATGTCGAGCGAGAGCTGGGTCAAACGCCCCTCGCGCGCCAGCTCGCGGGTGAGGACGGAGGCGATCAGCCGCGTGTCGATATTGCCGCCGCTCAGGACGAGACCGACCTTCTGGCCGGCAAAGCGGGTCGGATCGGACATCAGCGCGGCAAGGCCGGCGGCGCCGGCGCCCTCGACGACCGTCTTCTCGATCGAGATCAGGGTCGCGACGGCGCGCTCGAGCTCGGCTTCGTTGACGAGCGCGATGTCGTCGACGAGGCGGCGGACGATCTCGGTGGTGATCTTGCCGGGCGATTTCACCGCGATGCCTTCGGCCAGCGTATCGCCCCGCGCCGGCAGATTGCCGGCATGGATGGCGTTGTACATCGAGGGATAGAGCCAGGCCTCCACGCCCAGGATTCGCAGCGACGGCTTGATCGATTTCGCCGCGATGCCGATGCCGCTGATCAGGCCGCCGCCGCCGATCGGCACGACCAGCGTGTCGAGCTCCGGCACGGCCCTCATCATCTCCAGCCCGACCGTGCCCTGCCCCGCGATCACCAGCGGATCGTCGTAGGGGTGGACGAAGATCATGCCTCTGGCTTCGCCGTGGCTGCGCGCGAACGCGGCCGCCTCCTCCAGCGTCGCGCCCGTGACGACCACCTCCGCGCCGTGATGCCTGGTGTTCTCGACCTTCACCATGGGCGTGCCGACCGGCATGACGATGGTGGCGGGAATGCCGAGTCGTTTGGCGTGATAGGCCACGCCCTGCGCGTGGTTGCCAGCCGACATCGCGATCACGCCCCGCGCGCGCTCCTCCGGCGTCAGCGCGGTGAGGCGGTTGAGCGCACCTCGCTCCTTGAACGAGGAGGTGAACTGGAGGTTCTCGAATTTGAGCCAGATCTCGCAGCCGCAGATGCTGCTCAGCGTGCGGCTGTAGCTGCAGGGCGTCTCGACGACGGCACCCCTGATCGTCTCGGCGGCAGCTTGAATGTCGTCAGGAGCGACCGGAAAGCCGCTGAGGTCGGACGATGTGGTTTGGGACAACTCAGCCATGGGACAGCATAGAGCATCCGGCGGTTCGAGGCGATAAGCCAGCCGCTATTTGGTAAATTCCCGGGAACGTGAAGCCCGCCACAATGTCCAGAGCGTACGCAGCCGCGACGTCGGCTGCGGCGCAAACGGATCGCGGCCGGGCTGCGACAGGCGCTTGAGATCGGCCCTGACCTGGCTCAGCGGCAGAAACGCCGGACGCGCCTGCACCGGAACGTCCGCCAGCAGCGACAAGGCCGTGGTCAAATGCTGCTGCGCCTCGCCTGCAAGCTGCTCCAGTACGGCGCGGAGGCTCGCCGTCTCCTTGCCAGCGAACACGTCCTCCATCTGGCAGCCATGGCTCGCCAGCACCTGTTGCGGCAGGAATAGCTGCCGGCGCGACGCATCGCGCGGCAGGTTCGCGATGATTTGCACGATGCCCTGCGCCAATCCCGCATGACGGGCGAGATGTTCGACCGCCCCCGACGGCGGCCCCAGGACCTGCGCCGCCTGACCAAACAACGCCGACGAGGTCGCGGCCAGATAGCCCTCCAGCGCCGCCATGGTCGGCATCGGATCGTTGTAGAGGTCGAACTGGTGCTCGTCGACGAGCAGCGACAGCGGCTCGACCGGCAAGTCGAACTCGCGGA
Source organism: Bradyrhizobium sp. CIR18 (assembly GCF_014198295.1). Taxonomy (NCBI): domain Bacteria; kingdom Pseudomonadati; phylum Pseudomonadota; class Alphaproteobacteria; order Hyphomicrobiales; family Nitrobacteraceae; genus Bradyrhizobium; species Bradyrhizobium sp. CIR18. Next base: position 572,382 of record NZ_JACIHF010000001.1, read on the forward strand.
TCGCACGCAGCAGCTCCGCCGCCACGGGATTGCCCTCGGCACTGCCGTGCACCAGGCCGGAAAACAGATCGGTCCACCATTGAAAGCGGATTTCGCCGGGCAAGGGCTGGCTCACCTGGTCGCGGACGCGGACGATCTCGACATTGAAGGCATAGAGCGCCAGCAGCGCACGGCGCTCGGCGGCAGGCGCGAACAGTGTCGCGGCATAGCGCGGAAAGTCATGGCTGCGCACGAGATCGGCGCAGAAAGTGACCGAATCGGGCGACGGCGCGGCGCTGCTCATGTGCTGTTCATGGCACCGCGATCAGCGCAGCGGCAACCCGCCGCCGTTCGCCGATCATGATGTTGTAGGTGCGCACGGCGGGACCGGTCTGCATCGTATCCAGCACCACCCTTACCGCCTTGAGCGCCTGCCGCAGCGCCGGCGGCGGCAGCCAGACCCCGGTTCCGGTGCCGATCAGCAGGGTGTCGATGCTGTTGGCGGCCGTGAAGACCCGGTCCAGCGAATAGCGGTCGATCCTCGCGGGATCCGTCACGTCCCAGGCCCAGATCGCGTCGGGCAGGCACAACAGCGAGCCCCGATGCGACATGCCTGCGAAGGCGAAGCCGCCCTTGCCATAGGCCTCGATCGGCGCCGAGCGCGGGAAATGCGGTGCGTTGGGATCGCCGGCCATGAGCTTCGTCCGAATGGGCTTACTGCCCTCGCAAACGCCTGCGAGGGCATGCGGTTCGGATCATGCCTTGCTTTTCTTCGCCGGCGTAGCCGTATCGGGCGCATCCTCGCGATGCTCGCCAACGCCGAGATAGATCAGGATCGGCGCCGCGATGAAGATCGAGGTATAGGTGCCGACCAGCACCACGCCGAACATCATCACCGCGGTGAAGCTGTGGATGGCGTGACCGCCGAACAGGAGCAGCGCCAGCAGCGCCAACGTCACCGTGAAGTGGGTGATGATCGAGCGCGACAGCGTCGAGTTGATGGACTCGTTGAGCAGCTGCGGCATCGGCATCTTCTTGTAGCGACGCAGCATTTCACGGATGCGGTCGTAGATGACGACGGTGTCGTTGAGCGAATAGCCCAGAATGGTCAACAGCGCGGCGATGCTGGTCAGGTCGAAATCGACCTGGCTGATCGACATGAAGCCGATCGTGAGCACGATGTCGTGCACGTTGGCGATCATGGCGCCAAGCGCGAACTGCCATTCGAACCGGAACCAGAGATAGATCAGGATCGAGATGATCGCGAGCATCAGGCCGAGCATGCCGTAGGCGAGCAGCTCGCCGGCGACGCGCGGGCCAAGCACCTCCGTACGCTGGATGTCGACGCTGTCGCCGAGCGCGCCACGAAGCTTTTGCAGCGCAGCCTGCTGGGCGGCGTCGCCGCCCGGCTGTTCCGCAACGCGGATCAGGACGTTCTCAGGGCCGCCGAACTCCTGCAATTGGACTTCGCCCAGTCCCAGCGCGTCGAGCTTGGTGCGCATCGCCGCGATGTCAGCGGTGCCGGACTTTGCCTTGACCTCGAGCAGCGTGCCGCCCTTGAAGTCGATGCCCAGATTTAGCCCATGGGTGAAGAACAGCGTAATCGCTACGATCGACAGCACTGCCGAAATCGGGAAGCTGATCCGGCGGAAACGCGTGAAGTCGAAATGCGTGTTGTCCGGGACGATCCGCAACGACGGCAACAGGCCGAGGGCTGCGACCACAGTGAGAATGGCGATGAGGACGCCGAGCCCGATGAGAACGGTGTGAGTCACGATCAGGCTCCTAGATCGGCACGCTCTGCGGCCGCTTCCACCGCACCCACCAGGCCACGATCAGCCGGGTCATGGTGAAGGCGGTGAACACCGTGGTGATGATGCCGATACCGAGCGTCACGGCGAAGCCGCGCACCGGGCCGGTGCCGATGTAGAACAGCACCGCGGCGGCAATGAAGGTGGTGATGTTGGAATCGAGGATGGTCGCGAGCGCCCGCTTGAAGCCGGCGTCGATCGCCGAGATCGCGTTGCGGCCGCCGCGCAGCTCCTCACGGATGCGCTCGTAGATCAGCACGTTGGAGTCCACGGCGATACCGACGGTGAGCACGATGCCGGCGATGCCGGGCAGCGTCAGCGTTGCGTTGAGCAGGGACAACAGGCCGAAGATCATGGCGACGTTGATGGCCACGGCGATGTTGGCGAACACCCCGAACAGCCGGTAGGTCAGCAGCATGAAGATGATGACGAGGATCGAGCCGACATAGGCCGCGAGCTCGCCCTTCTCGATCGAGTCCTGGCCGAGGCCCGGACCGACGGTGCGCTCCTCGACCACCGTCAGCGGCGCCGGCAGCGCGCCGGCGCGCAGCAGGATCGCCAGATCGTTGGCCGATTGCACGGTGAAGCTGCCGGAGATCTGGCCCTGGCCGCCGGTGATGGGCTCGCGGATGACGGGCGCCGAGATCACCTTGTTGTCCAGCACGATGGCGAACGGCAGGCCGACGTTCTCCTGCGTGGCCTGCGAGAATTTGCGCGCACCCGAGGTATTGAACTTGAAGCTGACGACCGGCTCGCCCGTTCGCTGGTCGAAGCTCGCCTGGGCATCGGTCAGATCGCCACCGGCGACCAGCACCTGCTTCTTGACCACATAGGGCGTCGGCGGCGGCGAGGCGCTCATCAGCAGTTCGGATTCCGGCGGCAACCTGCCCGCTTGCGCCTGATCCGGCGGCACGGAGGTATCGACCATCCGGAATTCCATCTTCGCGGTCCTGCCCAGCAGTTCCTTCAGGCGGGTCGGGTCCTGAAGGCCGGGGACCTGCACCAGGATGCGGTCATTGCCCTGGCGCTGGATCACGGGCTCGACGGTGCCGAGCTCGTTGACGCGGCGTTCGACGATCTGGATCGACTGCTCGATGGTCTTGCGCAGGCGATCGAGGATCGCAGCCTGCGGGACGCTCAGGCGGATCACCCCGCCGCCGGCATCGGTCACCTCGAGGTCGCGCTGACCGCTGGATCCCATCAGGCCGCCCAGCGGCTGAGACAGTTCGCGCAGCTTGGCGAGCGCAGCCTGAGCGTCAGTTTCCTTGGTGATGCGAACCTCGACCGCGTCGTTGCGCACGGTGACGCCGCCGGTGAAACCGATCTTGGCATCGCGCAGCGTGCGGCGAACGTCGTCGCGGATCTGGTCGAGCCGTTCCTTCTTCACGTAGTTGGAATCGACCTCGAGCAGCAGGTAGGAGCCGCCCTGGAGGTCGAGGCCGAGCACGAGCCGGCGCTGCGCCCAGGCCGGCCAGGTCTTGACCTGCGACTCGGGGAAGAAGTTCGGGACCGCGCAGAGGCACACGATCAGCGCCGTCAGGATGATCCCGAGCGCCTTCCACCGCGTGAAATACAACATCGACTGGACCTGTCAGATCAGGAGACTTGAGATGCTCGCGGACACGCTCACTTCGAGGCGGCGTCGTCCTTGGCGGCTTCCTTGCTATCCTTGGATTCCTTCGCCGGCTCGCCCTTGGCGCGCACGCCCGAGATCATCTGGCGCATCTGCCGCACACGCACGCCGTCGGAAATCTCGAACTCGATCTGGTCGTCGTCCACGACCTTGGTGACCTTGCCGACGAGGCCGCCCGAGGTCACCACGGTGTCGCCGCGGCGGATATTCTTCACGAGGTCGGCGTGATCACGGACCTTCTTCTGCTGCGGACGCAGAATCAGGAAATACATGATCACGAAGATCAGGGCGAACGGCAGCAGCGACATCAACATGCTGTTGGTGTCGCCGGCGCCCGCGGCCTGGGCATACGCAGGGGTAATCAGCATTCGGACGATCCTCGTGAGAACGGGGGAAAGCCGGTCAGGCCCTCAAAGGCGACCGGTTCGGTCAAATTCGCGCGGACTATAGCGGCCATTGCCCCAATTGCAACGCTGCCAGACTGCCCTTTTGACCCACCTTGCGGCGCGCCGTCAGGCCCGATAAGGCTGCGTTCTCAGGAACTTCGGACATGCCAAAAAACCTCAGCAAAAGCCCGGCCGGCAAAGGCCCCCGCACCCCTGCCCGCAAGCCCGCCCCCGTCGCGGCAAAACGCCCCAAGGGGGCCGTCAAGGCAGCCCTCGAGGCAGCCCCAGACCTCTCCCAGGAGCGCATGGTCCGCGCGCTGGAGACCATTGCGGCGCACCTCTCCGCCCAGGGCAAGCCGGCCCTCGAACGCGAGTCGTTCAAGCAGGCCGATGCCTATGTCTGGCACCCCGACGGCCGCCTCGCCGCCGTGCCGCGGGTCAGCCGCGTCGAGCTGTTCCTGCTCAAGGGCGTCGACCGCATGCGCGACATCCTGATGGAGAACACCGAGCGCTTCGCCAACGGCCTGCCCGCCAACAACGCGCTGCTCTGGGGCGCGCGCGGCATGGGCAAGTCGTCGCTGGTCAAGGCGGCGCATGCCAGCATCAACGCGGAGCGAAAGCCGGCGGACAGGCTGAAGCTGATCGAGATCCACCGCGAGGACATCGAAACGCTGCCGATGCTGATGGAGAAGCTCCGGGACGCCAGCTTCCACTTCATCGTGTTCATCGACGACCTCTCCTTCGACGGCAACGACGCGTCCTACAAATCGTTGAAGGCCGTGCTCGAAGGCGGCATCGAGGGCCGGCCCGAGAACGTCATCCTCTACGCCACCTCCAACCGCCGCCATCTGCTGGCGCGCGACATGATCGAGAACGAGCGCTCGACCGCGATCAATCCCGGCGAAGCGGTCGAAGAGAAGGTCTCGCTGTCGGATCGCTTCGGCCTGTGGCTCGGCTTCCACCGCTGCAGCCAGGACGAATACCTCGCCATGGTGCGCGGCTATTGCAGCCATTTCGGCATTGAGGTCGACGATGAGGCGCTGGAGCGCGAGGCGCTGGAATGGTCGACCACCCGCGGCTCCCGCTCGGGCCGCGTCGCCTGGCAGTTCGTGCAGGAGCTGGCGGGCCGGCTGGGCGTGAAGCTGACGGCGAAGTAAGGCTGGCTTTCACCCCACTCACAACTGTCATTCCCCGCCTTGTGCGCAATTGCGCACTGGAGCGGGGAATCCAGTACGCCGCAGCCTATCGGCTCAACCACAACTATCTCTTGAATACTGGATCGCCCGCTTTCGCGGGCGATGACACCGTTCGTGTGGTGACGGCTGGCGGCGCCTCACGCCCCGTTCAGGAATTGAAGCGGGTCAACCGGGCTCGATCCCTTGCGGATCTCGAAGTGGAGCTGCGGCGACGCCACCTCCCCGGATTGACCCGACTTGGCAATGACCTGACCGCGCTTGATGGTATCGCCGCGCTTCACCATCAGCTCACTCGCATGGGCATATGCGGTGACGTAGCCGTTGGAGTGCCGAACCAGGACCAGATTGCCGTAACCCTTCAGCTCGTTGCCGGAATAGGCGACGACGCCGTCTTCCGCCGCCTTGACCGGCGTTCCCTCGGGCACCGCGAGATTGATGCCGTCATTGGACTTGCCGTTGGTCTTGGCGCCGTAGCTCGTGACCACCTTGCCGCGCACCGGCCAGCGGAAGGTCGGCAGCGCGCTGGTGGTCTCCGTAGCTTTCGCCGGGGTCTCGGCGGGCTTCTCTTCGACGTTGGTCGTGGCCTGGGCCAGGCGAGCGCTCTGCACCGGCGCGGCGACAGCCGCCATCTTGGTGGCGGGCGCGGGAGCGGCGGCAACCGGCTGGAGCGTGCCGACAACCGGAGCAGCCCCGACAGGAGCCGCTGCAACCGGCGCCGCAAGGGCAGCGGTCTTGGCACCGGGCACGGTCAACTTGGTGCCGAGCTTGAGCTTGGCCGACGGATCGAGGCCGTTGGCACGGGCGAGCTCGGCCGACGTGATATGGTTCTTGCGGGCGATGCTGGCGAGCGTGTCGCCGTGGTTGACGAAGTGGGTGCTCGGCGGCGCCGCAATGGCCGCAACCGGCTTGGCTGCAGGCGCCATCGCAGGAGCCGCCGCGACGGGAGCCAGCGCGGGCGCGGGTGCAGCGGCCGTGGCCGGATGCGGGATGATCAGCTGCTGGCCGGGCGAGAGCGAACGCGGCCCCTTGTAGCCGTTGGCCGCGAGGATCGCCTGCGGCGTGACACGATAGCGCTTGGCGAGCACGTCGAGCGTGTCGCTGGTGCCGACGATGATCTTGGTGCCTCCGGCCGGCTGAGCCGCGGCAACGGAGCGCGGCGGAACGGTGGCCGTGGTCTCAAGATGCGGCTGCGTCGGGGGCGCGTAGGAGCTGACGCCGCGCCCCCCTCCGGACACGCCACCACCACCCGCGACGGGATAGGATTGCGGCGCGGACACCGCCGGCGGCGGCAAGGGCTGAGACTGATAATAGCCGGGCTGCGTCTGCGGCCGCGAATATTGCGGCAGCTCGCGCTGCTGCGGCGGCGGGGCCTGCTGCACCGAACCGGTCTGATCAGAGGAGAAGGGGTTGGAGAAGTTCGACTGGGACAGCCGCGACGACATGTCGGCGCTGCATCCTGCGAAACTGAAGGAGATCAGCGCCAGCACCGCGACCTGCGGTACGCGGCGCGAGTAAAGCAACTCGGCGACGACGGACATGGTTACTCACTCGTACGCAACAGAACTGATGTTTTAAGTAAACACGCGCCGAGTAAATAACGGCTTAACCCTCCCAATAAGATGTTGGCGGCACAGCCGATCCGGAAATCTACAGCTCCCGCGCCACCCCGGGCAGTGCCGGCACGAAGCGGACCTCGACGAGTTCCTTGCGCTCGATCCCGGCTTCGGTGCGGGTCAGGCGGACCAGCGTCTGCACACCCTGATGCGGGCCGACCGGCGCGATCAGGATGCCGCCGACCTCGAGCCGCTCGACCAAATTGTCCGGAAGCTGCTCGACCGCGGCGGTGACGATGATGCGGTCGAACGGACCGATATTAGGCGGCAGATTGAGCCCGTCGCCGAGCATCACCTCGACATTGTGACAATCGAGCTTTTCGAGCCTGGCGCGTGCCGTGTCGGCAAGCTTGCGGTAGCGCTCGACTGTCAGGACCTGGCCGGCGAGCCGCGACAGCACGGCGGCCTGATAGCCGGAACCTGCCCCGATCTCGAGCACGCGATGCCGCTTCTGGAGCTGGAGCTGCTCGGTCATGTAGGCCACGACGAAGGGCTGGCTGATGGTCTGCCCGCAGGCGATCGGCAGCGCGCTGTCACGATAGGCGCCGTCGCGATCGGCCTCGTCGACGAAAAGCTCGCGCGGCACCTCTTCCATGGTTCGCAGCACCGCCTGATCGCTGATGCCCCGACGCCTCAGCGTGAGCTGAAACATCATCTTTTCCGGCGGATGCTGATGGGAGGTCATTGCCTGCTTGTGCTGTCTTGCCGGGGCCAGTGGACGTTAAACCCGGGCGCAAGAATCGTGTTCCTGCTCAGGAACCCATGATAACCTTCGCCTGGAGCATTTGACCACAAATTGGCTTGCCACGGGCGAGCCGCGATGACCATTTTCAGGTATCCGTTCGTCGAAACGCGCATTGCGTCAATTCGTGTTATCTGCGAACGTTTTTGGCAATGGGCAAGGGACTCAACTATGACCGCGACAGGGCTTTCCGGCCGCTCTGTATTTCTCGTCGAGGACGAGGTGATGATCAGGATGATGGTCGCGGACATGCTCGAAGAGCTCGGCTACAAGGTCGCAGCTGAGGCTGGCGACATCACCGAGGCCATGCGGCTTGCCCAGGCGACCGAGTTCGACATCGCCATTCTCGACGTCAACGTCAACGGCAAGGTGATTTCGCCGGTCGCCGACGTGATCAAGGCGAAGGGCTGCCCGTTCATCTTCGCCACCGGTTACGGCTCCTCCGGCCTGCCCGAGCAGTACCGCGACCGGCCGGCGCTTCAAAAGCCGTTTCAGCTCGACGCACTCGGCAAGACCATCGAAGCCGCACTTCGCGGCGGCTAGCCGCTATTTCAGCGTCGCGCTGAGCTCTTCCGAAAACGCTTCATTGGTACGGTCGAGCCTGAGCGGCGTGACCGATACATAGCGCTCGCGAAGCGCCGCCAGATCGGTGCCGTCCGCCGGGGTGTCCATCATCGCGGCGCGCTCGAAGCCGATCCAGAAATAGGGATTGCCGCGGCCGTCCTGGCGCTCATCGATCCTGAGGAAACCGAGATTGCGCTTGCCCTGGCGCGTGACGCGGATGCCCAGCACATCCTCGGGCGCGCAGGACGGGAAATTGACGTTGATGACGGTGTCCTTCGGAATGCCCGCGGCAATCACCTTGCGCAGGATGTCGGGCCCGAATTTGCGGGCGGTGTCCCACGGCGGGCGCTCGCGGGTCTCGACGCTGAACTCCTGCGACAGCGCGAATGAGGGCAAGCCCAGGATAGTGCCTTCCAGCGCGCCGGCGATGGTGCCGGAATAGACCACGTCCTCGGCGACGTTGCGGCCCTTGTTGACCCCGGACAGCACGACGTCGGGCAGCTTGGCACCGAGGATATGGCGCGCGCCCATGATGACGCAGTCGGTCGGCGTGCCGCGCACGGCAAAGTGCCGCGGACCCACTTCGCGCAGGCGCAAGGGATCGTTCAGCGACAGCGAATGCGACACGCCGGACTGGTCGAGCTCGGGCGCCACCACCCAGACGTCGTCGGACAATGCGCGCGCGATCTCCTCCACGACCTTGAGGCCGGGGGCGTGGATGCCGTCGTCATTGGTACAGAGAATGCGCATGCGAAGGGTCGATTCCAAAAAAACGGGGTCTGAGCGGTCTTATCCGGCTCCGGCCGATCAGGCAAACCGGCTGATCGGAGGTTCCCGGCCACGTCCTACCGGCGGATGCGCCATTGCGGCAGGAAGCGCGCCAGCCGCCCCTCCGCACGCAGACCCATCGCGGGTACCGCCGGACTGACGATCGGCGCCTCGATCACGCCGAGCGCCTCCAATTGCGCAACGAACGCATCCGGCTCCGGCGTCTGCGGAAAGCGTTCGCGCGCCACCGTCAGCGCGTTGTCGAAGTCGGCGGCATTCACACCGGGCTTGGCCCGCCGGCTCTGCACGAGATCCTCGTCCCAGAGCCGCGCGCTCTCGATGTCGAGCACACCGCGCAGGCGCTGATCCACGGCCTGGATGCCCGCCCCCGTCACCGCCCATTGTCGGCCGACCCAGAAGATGTCGCGGTGCAAGGCCATGAACGGTGGGTTCGCGTTGCGGGGCCGGCAGGATAGCCGGCCGCCAGATCTTCGCAACCGATCGTTTCCAGCATTTCAGACGGGCAACGCGATTCTCGTCTTGACGCGTTTTCCTAACGCGAACCGTACCCACTTCGCCCGAAAACGCTTTAGTCGCGCCCGATCACCTTCACGCCCCCCATATAGGGCTGCAGCACGTCGGGGACTGCGATCGAGCCGTCCTCCTGCTGATAGGTCTCCATCACGGCGATCAGCGCGCGGCCGAGCGCGGTGCCCGAACCGTTCAGCGTGTGGACGAAACGCGGCTTGCCGTCGGGACCGCGCGAGCGCGCATCCATGCGCCGTGCCTGGAAGTCGCCGCAGACCGAGCAGCTCGAGATCTCGCGGAATGCCCCGCCCTCGCCCTGCCCCGGCATCCAGACCTCGATGTCATAGGTTTTTTGCGACGAGAAACCCATATCTCCTGCGCAAAGCGTCATCACGCGATAATGCAGGCCGAGCCGCTGCAGCACCTGCTCGGCGCAGGACAGCATCCGCTCCAGCTCGTCCTTGCTCTCCTCCGGCGTCGTGATCGAGACCAGCTCGACCTTGGTGAACTGGTGCTGGCGGATCATGCCGCGCGTGTCACGCCCGGCAGCGCCCGCCTCGGCGCGGAAGCACGGCGTCAGCGCGGTGAGCCGCATCGGCAGTTGCTTCTCGTCAAGAATGGATTCGCGCGCAAGGTTGGTGAGCGAGACTTCCGCGGTCGGAATCAGGCCGAGGCGCTCAGTCCTCAGCCGCTCCTGGTCGGGCGAGGCAAGCAGCTCGCCCTTGATCGCCCAGAACTGATCGTCCTCGAACTTCGGCAATTGGCCGGTGCCGAACATGATCTCGTTGCGCACCAGCAGCGGCGGATTGATCTCGGTATAGCCGTGCTCGTCGACGTGCAGATTCAGCATGAATTGTCCGAGCGCGCGCTCGAGCCGCGCCAGCGCCTTCTTCAGCACGACGAACCGCGCGCCGGAGAGTTTTGCCGCCGCCTCGAAATCCATGTCACCCAGCGCCGTGCCGAGGTCGTCATGCAGCTTCGGCGCAAAGCTGTAGTTGCGCTTGTTGCCGAACACGTGGTGCTGCACGTTGCCGTGCTCGTCGACACCATCGGGCACTTCGTCGAACGGAATGTTCGGGATCGCGGACAGCTCTTTGGTCAGCTCCTCATCGGCGGCTTTGGCGGCGGCCTCGAGCTGCGGCATCGTAGTCTTGAGCTCGGCGACTTCGGCCATCAGCTTGGCCGCGCGCGCCTCGTCCTTGGCCTTCTTGGCATCGCCGATCTCCTTGGACGCCGCGTTGCGCCGCGCCTGCGCCTGCTCGGACGCCAGGATCGCCGCGCGCCGCGTCTCGTCGATCGCGAGCAGCGAGGCCGACAACGGCTTCAGGCCGCGCCGGGCGAGGCCGGCGTCGAAGGCTTGCGGATTGTCGCGGATCGATTTGATGTCGTGCATGGCTGTGGTCCTGGATCGGCGCGTAAACAGACAACGGCAAACGTTGTACGTCAGCGCGTCCCCTAGCACAGCTGCCATCATCCGCGAAGGCCGATGATCCAGTATTCCAGAGACGGTGGTGATTCTCCGAGGGGCCGCGGCGTACTGGATTCCCCGCACCAGTGCGCAATTGCGCACAAGGCGGGGAATGACACCGGAGCGTGGGGCGGCGCCCTACTCCGCCGGATTGGCCGGCGTCGACACGTCGGTGCCGGTGGCGGCCTGCGCCGCGGCGGCGGCCTTCTTCTCCACCATCGCCACCGCGATGATCGAGCCCTCATAGAGCGCCATCAGCGGAATCGCCAGCGAGCACTGGCTGATCACGTCGGGCGGCGTCAGCACGGCCGCGATGACGAAGGCGATGACGATGAAATAGCGCCGCTTCTCGCGCAGCATCTTCGAGGTGATGATGCCGATGCGGCCAAGCAGCGTCAGGATCACCGGAAGCTGGAAGGCAATGCCGAAGGCAAAGATCAGCGACATCATCAGCGACAGATATTCGCCGACCTTCGGCAACAGCTCGATCTTTGCGGTCTCGTCGCTGCCGAGTTGCTGCATGCCAAGCGAGAAGCGCGCCAGCATCGGGAACACAACGAAATAGACCAGCGCCGCACCCAGCACGAAAAAGAACGGCGTCGCGACCAGATACGGCAGGAAGGCCTGCTTCTCGTGCTTGTAGAGCCCGGGCGCCACGAACATGTAGACCTGCCCCGCCACGATCGGGAACGAGATGAAGGCCGCGCCAAACATCGCCAGCTTCAGCTGGGTCAGGAAATACTCCAGAAACGCGGTGTAGATGAGCTTGGCGTTTGCGGGGTCGCCGACGGCCAGGACATATGGCCATACCAACACGTTGAATATCTGCTTGGCGAAGAAGAAGCAGAAGATGAACGCAATGCCAAAGCCGAGCAGCGCCTTGATCAGCCGCGAGCGCAGCTCGATCAGATGGTCCATCAGCGGGGCTTTGCTGGCCTCGATATCGGCGTCGGTCATGACGCTTTGGCGTCCTTGATCGCTTCGGATGGCGCGGTGTCCTGCGCAACCGGTGCCTGCTCGACCTCACGGGTGATCGCGAGCGGCTCGTTGGCGGCCGCATGCGCCTCGGCTTCAATGAAGGTCGCAGGCGTCGGCGCTTCCGGGGTGGTTGGTGTTACCGGCGGTTCGACCGCCGTTGTGGTCGACGTCTCTGCCGGCTTGTCCAGCGCATCGACACGGAGCGCGTCGCTGACGTCCTTCTGCAGCGAGGTCAGCGGATTGAAGCTGGTCGCAGCTTCCTTGACCTCGTCGAAGCTCTTCTTGAGGTCGGCCATTTCGGCCTCGCGCATCGCTTCCTGGAACTGGCCCTGGAATTCGGCGGCCATCTTGCGGGCCTTGCCCATCCACTGGCCGACCATGCGCAGCACGCCCGGCAGCTCTTTCGGGCCGATGGCGATCAGGGCCACGACCCCGATCAGGACCAGTTCACTCCACCCGATGTCGAACATGAGGTCTTCCGTTCACGCGAAGCCGCAGCCGGCCCAATCCCTTGCGCGCAGGATCGGGCCGCACCCCGCGTCTCGCGTGCTTCTTCCGGCTCAGACGGCCTTGCTGCCGACGTCGGACCGCGCCGCGGTCGGCGCACCATTGTGCTCGATGGACTTGGCCGGCTCGGGCTTCTCGGCGGGCTTGTCGTCGTCCTGCATGCCCTTCTTGAACGCCTTGATGCCCTGCGCCACGTCGCCCATCAGATCCGAAATCTTGCCGCGGCCGAACAGCAGCAGGACCACTGCGATCACCAGGATCCAGTGCCAAATGCTGAGTGAACCCATCCTGCAACCCTCCAAACGCGCATGGCCGGGGACCCGGCCGATCTTCACCGAAACCTAGGCTTGGCAGGTCTCAAAAACAAGGACCTAGGGAGCGCCAATTCGCTGTTGGCACTACGTAATCTTGCTAGTGTTAACCGGTCGCAGGGCACCGGTAAAACGCAAAGGCCTCACTCTTCGGTGCCGCCTTCACCGCCCCCCTCATTGCCGCCCTGCGGCGCCTCTTCCGGGGTCTCGGGTTCGACCGCAGGCGCCAGCGCCAGATCGAGGTCCTCGCCCGGTTCCAAGGGATCCTCGTCCTCGCGGAGCTGCGGGTCGTCCGACGGCGTCGGCACGCTGAATCCGGTCGGCAGGCGCGAATCCAGCAGGCCCGTGCCCTTCAGCTCCTCGAGGCCCGGCAGATCGCCGAGCTGTTCCAGGGTGAACTGCGACAGGAAGTCCTCGGTGGTTCCGAAGGTCAGCGGACGGCCGGGCGTCTTGCGGCGGCCGCGCGGCTTGATCCAGCCGGTCTCCAGCAGCACGTCGAGCGTGCCCTTCGAGGTGACCACGCCGCGGATCTCCTCGATCTCGGCGCGCGTCACCGGCTGGTGATAGGCGATGATCGCCAGCACCTCGATTGCCGCGCGCGACAGGCGGCGGGTCTCGGTGCTCTCCCGCGTCATCAGCCAGGCGAGATCACCCGCCGTGCGGAAGGACCATTTGTTGGCGATGCGAACGAGATTCACCCCGCGCAAGGAATAGTCGGCCTGCAATTGCTCGAGCGCGGCCTTGACGTCGACGCCCTCGGGCATGCGCTTGGCCAGCGTCGCGGTATCCAGCGGTTCACTCGAAGCGAACAGCAGCGCTTCCAGCAGCCGCAATTCCTCGGGACGTGCCTGGGATTCGTTCTCCATCGGCTCGGCCTCTTCTATCCGCACTTCAGCCAGGCTTGCCATGGCAGATTCTCCTTCTTGCACTTAACCGACCGGCGCATCAGGCGCAGGAGCTGCGTCCGGCACCGGTTTGGGGCGCCCCTTCCGGAAATAGATGGGCGCAAACGCCTCTTTCTGGTTCAGCTCGAGCTGACCTTCGCGAACCAGTTCCAGCGCGGCGGCGAAGCTCGACGCGAACACCGTCGCGCGCTGCGTCGGATCGGCGACATGCCGGACCAGGAAATCGTCGAGCACGCCCCAATCGTCCTGCTCGCTGATGCTGCCGACCAGCCGCTCCAGCGTGGCGCGCGCCTCGGCGAGCGACCAGACCGTGCGCTTGGCCAGATGCACGCTCGCCAGCACGCGCGACTGGCGCTGCGAGGCGTAGGCAGTGAGCAAATCGTACAGCGTCGCCGTGTATTTCGGGTGCTTGATCTCGGCGATCTGCTCGGGCTCGCCGCGAGGGAAGATGTCGCGCAGCAATTGCTGCCTGTTCATCAGCCGGTTGGCGGCTTCGCGGATGGCTTCCAGCCGGCGCAGGCGATTGGCGAGCGCGGTCGCCATCTGCTCGGCGCTCGGGCCCTCCGCGCTCGGCGGCTCGGGCAGCAAGAGGCGCGACTTCAGGAAGGCGAGCCATGCCGCCATGACGAGGTAGTCGGCGGCAAGCTCGAGCCGGATCTTTCGTGCGGCTTCGATGAAGTGGAGATACTGGTCGGCCAGCGCCAGGATCGAGATCTTGGCGAGGTCGACCTTCTGCTGTCGCGCCAGCGCGAGCAGCAGATCGAGCGGGCCCTCATAGCCCTCGACGTCCACCACCAACGCCGGCTCACCCTCGGCCAGCTCTGCGGGCCGCCCGGTTTCGAAAGATAGAATTTCTGCGGTCATGCGGAAGCCGTGTTTGCCCGTGCGATCAATGCGTCCAGCTCAGTGCGTGCGGCGACGCGGTCGAGCGGTTGCGGCGCCTTGCGCGCGGCGAGCGCGGCGTTCGCCCGCTCCAGCGCCCGGCCCGACAGCTCAGGTGTCTGGCCGGCGACCTCGCGCATCTCCTCGATATTGCCGTTGCAATGCAGGGCCATGTCGCAGCCGGCCGCGAAGATGGCGCGGGTCCGCTCGGCGATATTCCCCGACAGCGCGTTCATCGACACGTCATCACTCATTAACAAACCCTGGAACCCGATTGCGCCGCGAATCACGTCAGCAATCATTGTCGCAGATGTCGTCGCCGGATGGGCGGGGTCGACCGCGCTAAACACAACATGTGCAGTCATGGCCATCGGCAGGTCCGAAAGCGGCTTGAACGCGGCGAAGTCGGTCCGTTCCAGCTCTCCCCTCGGCGTATCGACCGTCGGCAGCTTGAAATGGGTGTCGGCAGTGGCCCGGCCATGGCCGGGGATGTGCTTGAGGACCGGCAACACGCCGCCCTGCTCCAGGCCCTCGGTGACCGCGCGGGCAATCGCTGCGACCTTGCCGGGCTCGGTGCCATAAGCCCTGTTCCCGATGACCGCATCGGCGCCCTCGACCGGCACATCAGCGAGCGGCAGGCAATCCACGGTGATGCCGAGATCGGCAAGATCGGCCGCGATCAGGCGGGCGGACAAGCGCGCCGCGGTGAGCCCGAGTGCCGAATCAGTGTCGTACAAGGTCGAGAAAACGGCGCCCGGCGGGTAGACCGGCCAGTGCGGCGGACCCAGGCGCTGCACCCGTCCGCCCTCCTGATCAATCAGGACAGGCGCGTCGGCGGCACTCGCCGTCGTCCGCAATTCCGCAACCAGTGCAGCGACTTGAGCTGGGGTTGCGACATTGCGCTTGAAGAGGATGAAGCCCCATGGGCGCTGGTCGCGGATAAACTCCCGCTCGACGGCGGTCAGTTCCGTTCCGGATACACCGGTAATGAAGGCCCGCGTGCTCATAACGGCCGATTAACCCTGACCCGCGAGGGGGTCAAGGAAACGGCCGTTAATTCCTCTGGACGAAGCAGGCGGACAAGCCTGCAGACTTCAGGCTGTTGCAGGCGTGCGTCGCCTCCTCGGCCGAACCATAGGGACCAGCGAAGGCGCGGTAGACGACGCCCTTGCCCTTGTCGGTGAGGTCGACGCGCTTGATCACCGGCGAACGGGAGCCGAGCACGCTGCCATATTTGCTCTGAAGCACGCGGTACGACGCGGCCGCGCTATCCTCGCTCTGCTGCGAGGAGACCTGCACGATGTAGCCACCGCCGCTGCTGGCGGGCGCGATTTGCGTCGGGGTGGTCGCAGCCACCCGCTGCGGCGGTTCGGCCGCCGGGACCGATTGCGGCGCCAGCGACATCGGCTGGTTGGCGCTGGCATTGGCCGAAGTCGGCGGATTGCGCGGTGCCGGCGGCACCACGGGCGCGGCAACAGGCTTCGGCGCAGCCGTCGGCTTGGCGGCGGCGGCCGATTGCGGCGTGGCGCTATCGGTCTGATCGCCCTTCACGGCGACAGTCCTGATCGGGCGCGGTGAACTGTTCGACATCGTGCCGTTGCTCGCGCCCGTGCTCGGCGGCGGCACCGCAGACGGCGACACGCTCGCCACCGAGGGCGGGTTCGCGTTCTGGTTCAGCGGCGGGAACACCACGCGAGGACCACCCGCCTTGGCGTTGACGTCGACCGGCGCTTCTTCGCGCGGCACGATCTTCTCGGTGCCATCGCCGCTCACCATGCGATCCGGCACCTTGGCCAATGAATCCGTCGGCGCAGGCACGATCTTGGTCGGAGTGTTGTCGGCCTTGATGATCGGCGGCTCACCGCTGCGGGGCGAGCCGACATAGGTCTTGTAGGCGAAGGCGGCGCCGGTGCCGACCACGGCAAGCGCAAGGATCGCTGCGACCGTCATCATGCCGCCGCGCTGCTTCTTGGGCTCTTCGGGCTCCGCCTCCGGATAGTCGCTCTGATACGCGTAGGGATCGTCGGGATAGGCCGGATCGCGCTGATAGTCCTGCTCGCCTGCCTCCAGCCGGCCATAGAGCGCATCGTCATAACGCGCCGGATCGGGCTGCTGATGCGGCTCCTGATAGGCGTGTTGCTGGGAAGCCTGATCCTGCTGGTAGGCCTGATCCTGGTAGGACTGCGCCGGATAGGCATGATCCTGATAAGCCTGCGGCTGGTGAAGTTCAGGCTCGGGCGCGGCGGGCTGGGCTGAATAGCGGTGCAACGGATGGACCGGGTTCACGGACACGGGATAGTCGGGCTCGGGAGCTGGCGCCGGCTGCGGCTGCACGTTGGCGCGCCGCATCCATGAGGGCGGCCCGGGCTGCGCCGGCGGGGCCTGCTCGGCATAGTCCTGCTGATAATCGTCTTGCCGATCCGCTTGCCGATAGTCGTCGTCCTGATAGCTCTGTGCGGGCGCAGGGACTGCCGGCGGATGTGCGCCGGGCCGCCCCTGAGCTGCGAACGGATCGGTCTGTCCGATCAGGCGGGCGAGCTCGGCCAAGGGATCGCTTTCCGCCTTGCCATGCTGGGCGCCACCGCGACCATAGTCATCGGAGGGAAACGGTCTGTCCTGATATCGTTCGGCCATCGTGATGATGCGTCCCTTCGGGAAAGCCGCGCGCCCCTCGACCAAGGCACGGCTTTCGACCCACAAGGCTTTCAACCAAGTCTAAGCGATCCGGCTTCTGCCGGTTACCCCCGATATTCCCCTTAAGTAGTTCGCCCCAAACTACCGCATCTCGTTCGGAGCATGGACGCCGAGGATGGCGAGGCCCGATGCCAGAACCGAGACGACGCCCTGGACCATGGCCAGTCGCGCCTTTGTTAGATCTGCATCATTATTGATAATGAAGCGTAAATAGGGCAAATCGCGCCCCTTCGTCCAAAGTGCATGAAATTCGCTGGCTAAATCATAGAGATAAAAGGCAATTCGGTGCGGCTCGTGGGCCGCGGCGGCAGCTTCCAGCATGCGCGGAAATATTGCGAGCCGCTTGAGCAGGTCGAGCTCGACGGGGTCTGACAGCCGTTCCACCGCCGACTCAGCGAGCCAGGCGATCCGCTCGCCGGCATCCTCCGGCAGTTCCGGGAACACCTCCGCTCTCGCGTTGCGGAAGATCGAGTGGCCGCGGGCGTGGCCGTACTGGACATAGAACACCGGGTTATCGCGCGACTGTTCCATGACCTTGGCGAGGTCGAAGTCGAGCACCGCGTCGTTCTTGCGGTAGAGCATCATGAAGCGGACGGCATCCTGGCCGACCTCATCCACCACCTCACGCAAGGTGACGAAGTCCCCGCTCCGCTTGGACATTTTCACCGGCTCGCCGTTGCGCAGCAGCTTGACGAGCTGGACGATCTTGACGTCGAGCGAACCCTTGCCTGACGTCGTCGCCTTCACCGCCGCCTGCATGCGCTTGATATAGCCGCCATGGTCGGCGCCCCAGACGTCGATCATCTCCGCAAAACCGCGGTCGAACTTGTTCTTGTGGTAGGCGATGTCGGCGGCAAAGTAGGTGTAGGAATTGTCCGACTTGATCAGCGGACGATCGACGTCGTCGCCGTAAGCCGTCGCTTTGAACAGCAGCTGCTCGCGGTCTTCCCAATCCTCGACCGGCGCGCCCTTCGGCGGCGGCAGGCGGCCTTCGTAGACATCACCCTTGGCCTTCAGGAAATCGATGGTCTCGGCAACCCTGTTGTTGCCGGTCTCGATCAGCGAGCGCTCCGAGAAAAACACATCGTGGCGGATGTTGAGGGCGGCGAGATCGTCCTTGATCTCGTCCATCATCATCGCGATCGCCTTGGCGCGCACCGTGGGCAGCCACCCGGCCTCGTTCATCGCGAGGAGCTTGTCGCCGTGCTCTTTCGCCAGCGCCGCGCCGACCGGCTTCAGGTAGTCGCCCGGATAGAGCCCCTCCGGGATCGCACCGATGTCCTCGCCGAGCGCCTCGCGGTACCTGAGGAACGCGGAGCGCGCGAGCACGTCGACTTGGGCGCCCGCGTCGTTGATGTAATATTCGCGCGCGACGTCGTGGCCCGCGAACTGGAGCAGGCTCGACAGCGCGTCACCAAACACGGCGCCGCGGCAATGGCCGACATGCATCGGCCCGGTCGGATTGGCAGAGACGTATTCGACATTGACCTTGGACCCGCCGCGGACCCGGCCGTAATCGGCGCCCTCGCGCAGCACTGTCCGTAACGCCTCGGCCCAGGCGGCCGGCCTCAAGGTCAGATTGATGAAGCCGGGACCGGCGACGTCGACCTTGGCGATCAGCGCGTCCGCGCGCAGCCGCTCTGCGATCCGCTCGGCGAGGTCGCGGGGCTTTGCCTTGGCCTCTTTCGCCAGCACCATGGCGGCGTTGGTCGCCATGTCGCCATGGGAGGGATCGCGCGGCGGCTCGACCACCACGCGCGCGAAATCGATGCCCTCGGGCCAGTTGGCTTCCGCCGCCAGCGTACGGCAGGCGGCGTGCACGCGTGCAAGCACGTCGGCGAACAAATGCAGTGCTGAGGATGTGTCGGGCATGGCCGCCGCCTAACGCAAATCCGGGGTCGAGTCAAAAAGCCGCTGGTGCTCGGTCAGGGCGAAACGGTCGGTCATTCCGGCAATGAAATTGCCGATCCGGCGGGCTCGGTCACCCTCATTATCCGCCTCCGCCCCCAGCAGCCATTCCGGCGGCAGCTCGCTAGGGGCTTTCAGGTATTTCGCGAACAGGTCGAACAGGATCTGTTCCGCCTCCCCCATCACCCGCATCACCCGCTTGTGACGGTACATGTGCTGATAGAGGAAGGTCTTGATGGCGGCCTCTTCTTCGGCGACCTCGGCCGGAAATGCGACCAGGGCCCGGCTCTGCTGGCGGACATCCTGGGCCGATTGCGGCTTCACCGCGGCGAGGTTCTTCTGCGCCTGCGCGAACACCGCGCCGATCAGGTGCGAGATCAGCTCGCGCACCAGCTCGGCGCCACGCCTGAGGTCCTCGAGATCGGGATAGTGCGCTGAGGTCTCGGCGATGATCTCAGCCGTGAGCGGCATCACCTTGAGATCGTCGAGATGGAACAGGCCGGCGCGCAGGCCATCGTCGATATCGTGGGCATCATAGGCGATGTCGTCGGCGATGGCGGCGACCTGCGCCTCCAGCGAGGCGAAGCTCCACAATTCGAGGTCGTAGGTCTTGATGTAGTCGGCGATTCCGACGGGAATGCCCTGCTCGCGATAGCGCCCCACCGGCGCGCCGCCGCGGTCGGTCAGTGGACCGTTGTGCTTGACGATGCCCTCCAGCGACTCCCAGGTCAGGTTGAGCCCGTCGAAATCAGGATAGCGATGCTCGAGCGAAGCGACGACGCGGAGCGTCTGGGCGTTGTGGTCGAAGCCGCCAAATTCCTTCAGGCAGGCGTCCAGCGCCCGCTCGCCGGCATGGCCGAACGGGGGATGGCCGAGATCATGGGCCAGCGCCAGGGTTTCGGTGAGATCCTCGTCCAGCCCGAGCTGCCGGGCCAGCGCCCGGGCGATCTGCGCCACCTCCAGCGAATGGGTCAGCCGGGTGCGGTAATGGTCGCCCTCGTGGAACACGAACACCTGGGTCTTGTACTTCAGGCGGCGGAACGCGGTGGAATGGATCACCCGGTCGCAATCCCGCCGGAACGGGCTGCGGGTCCGGCTCGGCGGCTCCGCGACCAGCCGGCCGCGGCTGCGGTCGGGATCGCAGGCATAGGGCGCATGGGGGGCAGCCATTCCGACGGACACGACGAATTTAGTCCCTATCCATTTGATTCTGCGTATCCTTGCACTTAACTATGCCGGACGCGGGATACCAAATGAATTTGGCAAGTGAACCTGGTATGACCGCGCGACTATCGGAGACGAGCCATGACGACCGACGTGACCATCAGTGACCGCGCCGCACGCCGGATTGGAGAGATCCTCAAGGGCGAAGGCTCTGGCGCGATGCTGCGCATCTCGGTCGAGGGCGGCGGCTGCTCGGGTTTCCAGTACAAGTTCGACATCGACCGTGCGCGAACCGACGACGATCTCGTGATCGAGCAGGACAATGCGGTGGTGCTGGTCGATCCCGCCTCGCAGCCGTTCCTGGCGGGATCGCAGGTCGATTTCGTCGACGACCTGATCGGCGCTTCGTTCCGCGTCAACAACCCCAACGCCACGGCGTCCTGCGGCTGCGGGACCAGCTTCTCGGTCTGACCGCTTACGCGCCTGTTATCTGCTTCTCCTCGTCCGTCCACTCCATCTCGGCCGGCATCAGCTCCGGCTGCAGCGGCGCGTCCTCTGACATCGTGTAGCCGCCGAGCGCGCGCAGCAAGGCCGCGACCAGCGCCGGCTTGCGCAGCGGCTTGGCGAGGAAGTCCGACATGCCGGCCTCGCGGCAGATCCTGACGTCCTCGGGGAAGGCATTGGCGGTCAGCGCGACGATCGGCAAAGCTTCGCAGCGTCCGCCTTGCGCGCGGATGGCGCGGGTGGCGGCAAGCCCGTCCATGTCGGGCATGCGCACGTCCATCAGCACCACGTCGTAATTGCCTTCGGATGCTGCCGCGACGGCCTCAGCGCCGTCGGTGACGACGCGCAGCTCGACGTCGAAGGCCCCCAACATCTTGCTCACGACCATGCGGTTGACCGCATCGTCCTCCGCGACCAGCACGTTCAGCGGCCGATCGAGACCGGCGATACGGGCCTTGAGCTCGTCGGCCTCGTCGTGGCCGGCCGTCTGCTCGGAGGCCTGGGCCTGGCTCCAGGGCAGCACCAGCGTGAAGCGGAAGGTCGAGCCCTCGCCCGGCGCCGAGGTGACGCCGATGGTGCCGCCCATCTGCTCGATGATGCGCCGGGAGATCGCAAGGCCGAGGCCAGTGCCGCCGAAGCGGCGGCTGATCGAGGCATCGGCCTGCGCGAAGTCGCTGAAGAGCTGGCCGAGCTTTTCGGGAGCGATACCGATGCCGCTGTCGGTCACCGTCCATTCGACGGTCGCCAGCAAGTCGCGGCGCGCCTGGCAGGTCGCCGAGATCGTCACCTCGCCTTCATCGGTGAACTTCACCGCATTGGACGCGAGGTTGAGCAGCACCTGGCGGATGCGCGCGACGTCGCCGCGCAGCGTCGGCGGCAGGTTCGGGTCGAGTTCCAGCTTGATCGTCAGCCCCTTGGCCTTGGCGCTCGCGCGGACGACGGTCGCGACCGCCTCCACCAGCGCCTGCGGGGCGAAGTCGATCACCTCGAAGGTGAAGCGCCCGGCCTCGAGCTTGGACAGGTCGAGGATGTCGTTGAGGATGCGCTGGAGATTGTCGCCGGACTCGCGGATCGTGGTGACCGCCTCGCGCTGCTCCGGATCGAGCCTGGTCTCGAGCAGCATGCTGGCAAGCCCGAACACGCCGTTCATGGGCGTGCGGATCTCGTGGCTCATCACCGCGAGGAAGTCCGACTTGGCGCGACTCTCGGCCTCCGCCTTTTCCGCGCGCCAGCGTTCGGTCACGTCGCGCCCGAAGCCGCGATAGCCGAGGAACTGGCCCTCGCGGTCATAGGCCGGCTTGGCCGTCAGCGACCACAGCCGCGCCTCGCCGCCGGCGACGACCTTGAGGTTCATCTCGTGCAGCGGCTCGTTCTGCTCCATCAGGCCGACGACGTTGTAGGCCGCGCTCTTGTCCTCCGGGCACAGCATGTCGAGCACGTCGGCGAAATTCGATCCCTTCAACAGCGGCAACGGCAACTGAGCGACATCTGCGAAGCGCTCGGGCACGTCGATCAAATGCCCTTCGGCATCGGTCTGCCACAGCCAGTCGCTGGCGTTCTCCTGAAAGTCCTTCAGGAGCAGCGAGATGATCTCGGTCTGGCGTTCGAGCTCGAGCTGGGCCTTGAGATTGCCGAGGAACAGATTGCCCTGCGAGACGATACTGCGCGCCATGAAAAATGCGAACAGCAGCAGGAACACCGCCGTCACCAGATACGGCCCGGCGCCGCAGAGCAGCATCGCACCGGCGCAGGCGGTCGTCATGGTGGCGAGATAGACGAGGCCGGCACGCGGGAAGGTCGACAGCGTGAAGGCACCGCCCGACATCATGCCGACCATCAGGCAGGCCAGGATCAGCTGGCTGGTCGGCTCGATGCGGCTGAACAGAGCGAGCGGCAGCGCGCCCCAGATCGCGGCGAGCAAGACCGCCTGCCGCAGCATCTGCCGCGCGGCGCGAGGCGAGGCCTCCTGCGGCGGGTTCTGGTGCGACCGCCGCCAGGCGCGCACCGCGAGCGAGGCGGTGGCGGCGAGCGTCAGGCCCCAGATCGCGAGGAAGTCGTTCCAGCCCCTGCCCCAGAACAGGATCAGCACGATGGCGACGTTCAGCATCGTCACCGCCATCGTCACGGGAATCAGCCGCGTCACGGCATCGATCTGCTTGGCGCGGATGCGGCGGATCTCGCGCTCGCTGAGATCGGCGGTCAGGCCGTCCTCGATCTCGAAGCCGCCGAGCCAATACAGGAACGCGCCGATCAGGCCGTCACGCGGCTCAGTTTGCTTCATCGACTTGTTCGGCCATCCCATTCGCGGAACCTTTTGACGATCAATGGCCTGCCGCATGCTTAAGCCGGGTTAATTTTGTGGGAGATTTTGCGGCGTCCTTGACGGGCGCGTTTGCAGTTTGTTCTAACCATGGCCCCTGCCCGGAGCCCGCCGACATGACCATCAGAGTTGCCACCTGGAACGTGAACTCGGTCCGGCAGCGGATCGACCTCCTGCTGACCTGGCTCAGGGAATGCCAGCCGGACATCGTCTGCCTGCAGGAGATCAAATGCGTCGACGAGGCCTTTCCGCGGCTGGAGATTGAGGCGCTCGGCTACAACGTGGTCACCCACGGGCAGAAGACGTTCAACGGCGTCGCGCTGCTCTCCAAGCTTCGGTTCGACGAGACCAAGTCGGGGCTCGCCGGCGACGACGAGGACGCCCATGCCCGCTTCATCGAGGGCGTGGTGACGCTGAAGTCGGGCGTGATGCGCATCGCTTGTCTCTATCTGCCCAATGGCAATCCGGTCGGGACGGAGAAATATCCTTACAAGCTCAAATGGATGTCCCGGCTTCTTGACTATTCGAAGGAGCGCCTCAAGACCGAGGAGCCGCTGATCCTCGCCGGCGACTTCAACGTCATCCCGCACGCCCGTGACGTCCATAACCCCGCCGCCTGGACCGAGGACGCGCTGTTCAAGCCGGAGACGCGGGAGAGCTTTCAGTCCCTGCTCGGCCTCGGGCTGACCGATGCCTTGCGGGCAGTCACGGATGAGCCCGGGCTTTACACCTTCTGGGACTACCAGGCCGGGGCCTGGCAGAAGAACCAGGGCCTGCGGATCGATCACCTGCTGCTGTCGCCCCAGGCCAGCGACCGGCTCGCCAATGTCGGGATCGACAGCTATGTGCGCGGCTGGGAGAAGCCGTCGGACCACGTGCCGGTGTGGGCGGATCTGGATCTGGAGGCGGCGTAGGCTACGCGGAATTGGTGGGCACGCTGCGCTTTGCCCACCCTACGAGACCGAGATTGCCGAGCTACTGCCGGCGGCCGCCCTGCACCCACTGTTCCAGCATTTGCAGGCACATGGCGCGGTCGTCGTCGGAGGCCTTGGCGAAGGCGCGGCTGTAGCTTTCCTTGATCCAGGTCTCTTCGGCGCCGGCGCTGTCACGCGCCAGCGTCAGCCACATCAGGCCGCGCGCGGCCTGCCGCGGCAGGCGGTCGCCGTTGAACAGCATCTGGCCGAGCAGCGCCTGCGCCTCGTGCTGGCCCTTCTGCGCGGCGAGGCCGAGCCAGCGCGCGCCATAGCGGAAATCCTCGCGCGAGGCGTCCGGCGTCTTCAGGTAGAGCCGGGCGAGATCGTATTGAGCGTCGGCATTGCCGAAATAAGACGCCGCATAGGAGAACATCTCCCGCGCCCGCTCCGGATCCGACTTGACCTTCGAGTTCGGGATGCCGCTCAGATAGTAGCGGCCGAGCGCGACGAAGGCGTTGGCCACGATCTGCGCCTGCGGTGCCGACGGGCTGTCCTCGGCATGCGCATTGGCGATCCGGCTGAAATATTCGAAGGCGCGCAGATCGTCCTGGGCGACGCCGTCGCCATTGGCGTACATGCGGCCGAGCTTCCACTGCGCGATGGGGTGGCCACCCTCGGCGGCATACTGCAGCGCACTGAGCGAGGTCTCCTGAGGCACAGCCGCCGGCGCGACCTTGCCGCGCGCGGTCACCGCGGTCCCCGGCAAGGTGGTCACGACCGGGATGGTCGCGTCCTTCGGGTTGACCGGAGCCCCGTCGAAGGCAAGCGCCGGGGCGGCCAGCGCACCGGCCCCCAACACAAACGCAACTATGGCACGCCTAGATGTCCGCATAGCACTGTTTCTCGTGCGCGCCGCCCGGATGGGTCACTGCCCCCCCGACCGCTGGTCCAACCTGTTGAGCATACTTCCAGAGCGCACCTGACGTGTGGTTAGTCGCGCGAGCGGTCCATTTGGTCTTGCGCTGGGCCAGCTCGGCGTCGCTCAATTTTACGTTAAGGGTACCGGCGACCGCGTCGATCTCGATGATGTCGCCGTCCTCAAGCAGCCCGATCGGGCCGCCAATGGCCGCTTCCGGCCCGACATGGCCGATGCAGAAGCCGCGGGTGGCGCCGGAGAAGCGGCCGTCGGTGATGAGCGCGATCTTGCCGCCCATGCCCTGGCCGGTCAGCGCCGCGGTGGTCTGGAGCATTTCCCGCATGCCGGGGCCGCCCTTCGGCCCCTCGTAGCGGATCACGATGACTTCGCCTTCGTGGTAGGTGCGCTTCTGGACCGCCTCGAAAGCATCCTCCTCACGGTCGAAGCACCTGGCCGGACCGGTAAACCTGAGGTTGGACATTCCCGCGACTTTCACAATCGCACCTTCTGGCGCCAAATTGCCCTTCAGACCGACCACGCCGCCAGTGACGGTGATGGGCTTGTCTGCCGGGTGCACCACGTCCTGGTGCGGATTCCACTTCACGCTCTTGAGGTTTTCGGCGATCGTGCGGCCCGTGACGGTAAGGCAATCACCGTGCAGGAAGCCGTTGTCGAGCAGCGTCTTCATCAGAAGCGGTATGCCACCTACTTCAAACATGTCTTTGGCGACATAACGGCCGCCCGGCTTCAAATCCGCGACATATGGTGTCTTTTTGAAGATTTCGGCAACGTCGAACAAGTCGAACTTGATGCCACACTCATGCGCGATCGCCGGCAGGTGCAGCGCAGCATTGGTCGAGCCGCCCGAGGCGGCGACCACGGCGGCGGCATTCTCCAGCGCCTTGCGGGTGACGATGTCGCGCGGCCGGATGTTTTCGGCGATCAGGTCCATCACCTTCTCGCCCGCGGTCATGCAGAAGGCGTCGCGGATTTCATAGGGTGCCGGAGCACCGGCCGAGTAAGGCAGTGCAAGGCCGATCGCCTCGGACACGGTCGCCATGGTGTTGGCGGTGAACTGCGCGCCGCAGGCACCCGCCGAGGGGCACGCCACGCGCTCGATCTCGTCGAGGTCCTCGTCCGACATGGCGCCGACCGAGTGCTTGCCGACGGCCTCGAACATGTCCTGCACGGTGACCTGCTGCCCGCGGAACGTGCCGGGCAGGATCGAGCCGCCATAGATGAAGATCGAGGGCACGTTGAGACGGACCATCGCCATCATCATGCCCGGCAGCGACTTGTCGCAGCCGGCGAGCCCGACCAGGGCGTCATAGGCATGGCCACGAACGGTGAGCTCGACGGAGTCGGCGATGCATTCGCGCGACGGCAGCGAGGAGCGCATGCCGTCATGGCCCATGGCGATGCCGTCGGTCACGGTGATGGTGCAGAACTCGCGCGGGGTGCCGCCGGCCGACGCCACGCCCTTCTTCACCGCCTGCGCCTGGCGCATCAGGGCGATGTTGCAGGGAGCGGCCTCATTCCAGCACGAGGCGACGCCGACGAAAGGCTGGTGGATCTGCTGGGTGGTCAGACCCATGGCGTAGAAATAGGACCGATGCGGCGCGCGCGCAGGGCCTTCCGTCACGTGACGGCTCGGCAGCCTCTGCTTGTCAATCTTCGCGCTCATCGCAAACCAGTTTCCTCGGTCAACCCTTTCAGACCCGAAAAATCAGAGCCAAGATTTGAATCGACCTTGGGATTTCTCGTCGCCTTCGAAGACCGCCGCTGCCCTAGAACATTAGAGCGATTTTATTCATGTTTGGGTGTGGCCAAAAAGCGGCGGTGATGCGAACCACCAGTGATGACGGTTAAATCGGAACCGAGTGTTGCGTAGACAGCACAATCGTTACCGGGAAGACACGGGGTGGACTACTTCAATACCCTCGCGGGAAGGATGATCCACAACTTCAGATTTTGTATCGGCAACAACACTTCCGCATTTGCTCCACGAGGCGGTGACCGCGCGGGTGAGTCGGGGCGCGCCGCTCATCGACGACTCTTCCCTCGTGTGTGGGCCCCGGCTCTGCAACGCACCGCTGAAGGAGCGCTGCGCTGCGTCCGGGGCACCAGCGGAGTTATGACGCACGCTTTCTCCACGCCGTCATTGCGAGCGAAGCGACTTGTCCGCCGAAGCCTCGGCGAAGGCGGAAGCAATCCAGAGTCTTTCCGCGGAGGGATTCTGGATTGCTTCGTCGCAAGCGCTCCTCGCAATGACGGAGCAGGAGGCACCATCGGGATGCTCCAATGCATATCCTAGCTGCAGTGCCGTAGGGTGGACAAAGGCGCATCGCGCCGTGCCCACGATCTCCCTCCATAAACAACAAGGCGTGGGCACGCTGCGCTTTGCCCACCCTACGAGATCGAGATTGTGGCACGCAGCTCAGCTCACAGACATGCCTTCGCGGCCTCGCGGCTTCATTCGCCCGAGCTTTGCTTGGTCTCGCTACCCTCTCATCCAAGAGGGCGCAGGGAAGGCCGGGTGCCGGCTCGCACCCGCGGTCCGCTGCGCGAAAAGCACGCGCAGAAAGAACCGCACAGCAGCATACAGGTGTGGCCGATCACTCGGCCTTCCCTGCGCAGTGGCTGGACGGCTTATGCCGTGATCTCCCGGGAGCCGACCATTCCTTCTGGCCTCCCTCGCCCCGCGAATTGGATGATGCAGTCTGCCCGGTTGGGCTCGCTCGCATCTCCGCGGAAGCTTGACCGTGGCAACGACGGCCAGGACCACACGGTTTTGCCGTACGCACGGCCCGCCATTTCGCCGCAGTTTTTCCAGCCCTGTCGACGAAGCCGGAAACTAACAGACGAGACGAAGCCTAGCAGCGCCGCTCATCCGCACGAAGCCTCGGGCTCACAGGGACTACCCGCCCTGCCCGCGCCTCTCGTGCCGACGCTGCCGCGTCCACCGCAAGCCCGGCTCGCGACAGTGACGACCACATAGTCGCCCCTCTTGGGTGAGCCGGGATGGACGACACATACGCCGAAACCGAATTTCGGTAAAGTGGAATATTTTTAGCGACGTGGATTGACAGAGGGCGACACAGGCACGATCGCGTAGCCCGGATGGAGCGCCAGCGTAATCCGGGACGGTGCGAGATGCCGGGGCGAGCGGCCCCGGATTGCGCTTTGCTCCATCCGGGCTACGGCCACGATCGGCCGCTCAGGCCGACATCGCTCGCTTGCGTCCGGCCGGATCGACCAGGCGCACGATCTCACAGATGGCGACGAGGCCGGCGAGCCAGACGGCGCTGGTCAGTCCAATGCGCGTCACGATCGCGGCGGTGAAGGCGCCCTCGCCGCCGAGGAACGGCGTCGCGGCGAGCAGCGCGAGCTCGTAAATCCCATAGGCGGCGACGAGCGTGATCGCCAGCGTCAGCGGCGTGCGGCCCTGCGGCAGCAGGCCGAGCACCGTCGACGAGGCCGCGGTCGCCAGAAGCGCAGCCGCGCCGATCAGGAAGCCCCAGGCAATCGCGTTGGCGTCAACGGGATAATGCAGCACGCCGAAACCGATGGTCTGGTTGACGAGCCAGGCGCCGGTGACGACGAGCAGCGCCGGACGCTGCGGCAACATCGCCGCGGCAACGACGGCGAAGGCCGCGAACGGCGTGGCGCAGGCGAACGCAAAACTTGCGAGCGCGCATGACGCCGTCAGCAGCGCAAAGCAGAATATCGGCGCAAGGCGCGGCGCGACCGGGTGAAGCCGGAAGCGATCGCCACCAGACGGCAGGATGCTGAGAGCGATGGTTGAATCTCCTTCTTTCGAATTCTAGTCCATTTAGGGCGCGTGACGAAAATCAGAACGTTGCACCGGCCTTGAGCAGATAGGAGCGGCCGGGCAGCGGATAGGCGCTGAAGCGGCCGTCCGTGAAGGTGCTCGCGATGGCGTAGTCGTAGTAGAGCGCATTCAGCACATTGTTGACGCTGAGGGACCAGAAGTAGCGCTCAACCTGGCCGCTGAGCTTGAGATCGATCGTGCCGTTGGCGGGAATCGGCTTCTGGGTGCCCGCCTGGTCGTTGTCCATGCGTCGCTCGCTCCAGAAGCGCGCGGTGGCATCGAGCACCACGTAATTCTGCCAGATGTTCCAGGTGATGCCCGCACTCGCCGTGTAGCGCGACACCAGCGGCACGTCGTTGCCGGCCCAGATGCCTTCGCGGAAGACCGCGCGGGTGTAGGCCACGCCGGAGCGCAGCAGCAGGGCATCGTTGACGCGATAGGACAGGCTGGTCTCCGAGCCGTAGCGGCGGGTCGGATCGAGATTGGTGTTGTAGAACAGGACCGGATTGAAATGGACCTCGTTGGTGAGATCCATCAGATAGAGACTACTCTGCAGCTGCAATCCGCCTCCCTTGATGCGAACACCGCCCTCGATATCCCCAGAGGTCTGGGTCTTGAGCTGGAACGTTTGCGGGATCGCAGCGAAGGTCAAGGGATCGAAGGAAGGCCCCGAGGACAGGCGCTCGTCGACATCAGGCGTGCGGAACGCGCGCGCAATGCGGCCGAACAGTGAGACCTGGTCGTTGAGGCGATGCTCGGCCCCGAGATGCAGCGCATATTGGGTCTCGTTGCTCGTCAGCGGCAGCGCGCCGATGTCGGCGTTGAAAGGAGCTACCGGGTCGAAATTGTCGCGTGCCGCAAGTCTGACGTTCTGCACACGCGCGCCGTAGGAGATGTCGGTCGCGGGCGCGATTCCCAATGTGTGCTGGACATAACCCGCAACCGTCTGCTGCCTGAGGTCGTAATTGTGCCAGGGGGAGAGCCCCTGCCCCGCGCCGCGGTTCTGCTCAAAGCTCGCATCGTAATAGTCGATGCCGCTCAGGAGCTGCGACGGCATGCCGAGCAGCAGGCTCTTCACGCTGAGCCGCGGCGTGATCGACCAATTCGTCAGATGGGAACCGACATAGGTTGACGTGAAGAAAGCCGGAACCGGCGTCGGGGTGGAAAAGAACGCACTCTGCTGCTTCTTGTCGCGCACGCCGCCGTCGACAATGAGATCGACGCCGTTGACCAGGGTCTTGGTGAAGCCCGCGGTCGCACCAAAACCCTGCTGGTTGGCGTAGTTGAACGGCGTGCTGGTCCCTCGCCGGTTGGCCCTGAGCTCGTCGAGGCCGATGGAGGGATCGACGGTGCGGCCGCCCGGCAGTCGCAGCTCCTGATTGTCGCCGGTGACGGTGAGAAAAGCACTCAGGCCCGGCGTCGTGTAGTTGAGATTGCCGACGCCGTTCTGCTGCGAATAGCGATTGTTGTCGCGGTAGCCATCGGTCCTGACCGTATTGCCGTAGAACGAGGTCGACCACGGACCGGAATTGAGCGAGGTCGAGACATTGCCGAGCCTGGTGTTGAACGAGCCGAAGCCGGCCTCGATGCGCGCGGTCACGGGCGGTCCGCCGACGCCATTTTTGGTAACGATGTTGATCACACCGCCGACCGCGTTGTCGCCGTAGAGCACCGCGCCGGAATTTCCCCGCGTGACCTCGATGCGTTCGATCGAATTGAGCGGGATGGTGGAGAGGTCCACCTGCGCCATGTCGACGTCGTTCAACCGTCGTCCGTTGACCAGCACCAGCGTGTTGGCGGTGGCAAAGGCGCCGAAGCCACGCAGGTCCACGCTGGTCTTGGCGCCGATCTGGCCGCCATAGAGCGTCGTGAGTTGGGCCCCCGGCGTCTGCATCGCGATGATCTCGGCAAGCGTCTGCGATGGCGAATGCGCGATATCCGCGGCCGTGATGACGGTCGTGGCGGCCCCGACGATGCCGCCGTTGCCGGCGGCAGCCTTACCGCCGGAGCCGGATGAGCCGGCGCCATTGCCTGCCGGCGCGACATTCGTCCTCGCCCGCTGCCGAGTCGCCTCGCCGTCACCGATCGCCCTCGCCCGCGTGCGGTTGTGATCGTCGTGATGCATCACTTCGATCGGCGGCAATTGCTCGGCAAGCTCGTGCTGGGCGAAGGCGGAGGACAGATCGAGCGAATGGAAGGAAACGGATGCGAGCAGGCCGGCGGCAAGGCGCCTGGCGGCAGAGACGAGACGGGACACAATTGTAACCTCGGTATGACGTCAGTGGCACGTCACAGCGAACGAGGTTTCACGGCAGAGCGATGGATTGCTCCGGTGAAGCTAATGTCTGTACTCCCCGACCGACATCTTCGCGTGTGACCACGGCTGACGGCAGGTCTCCTGGCTCGCGGGTCGTGACCTTGCGTCGCCTTCCCAGGACCGAGTTTCCCAGTGGCATGAGACGAAAGATTCACCGCTTACAGTTGCGGGGGCAGCCGTGGCGTTGAGACAGATCCCTGCGTTGGGACAATCCCGCACCACATTCCCTTTTGATCTCCCTGAGGAGAACCGTCGCCGATCATTTACGAGCCGTTGGCCCCGGGAGTCAATCGACCGGTCGATGCCGGGCGCTCAGGTCCGCCCTCGCACACGTTGCGCCTGGGCCCAGGCGACAGCGACGTCGCGCGGCGGAACGTCGACGCGCTTGATCGGGGTCAATTCGCCGGAGGCCGAGACGATCGCGGTCTCCTCGCGACGACAGCGCGTGCAGACAAAGCGGACCTCGTGCGGGGACGCCGACCAGCTCGACCGCTTCACATTGGCCGCCATCGGCCAGGCATCACAATGCGAGCACGACACCAGAAATCGACCGGGATCGAGCATACCCATTTCCATCGGACTCCGCGTCCTGCCCACCTGCTTCAATGATTAACCCAAGTGAATCGTTCCGGTGCCCTAGCACCGCCGCTGGGTGCGCCGGAGAAAGCGGTAGCCTCAGCGCGCGCCCTTGAGGGTGCAGGAGGTGGTGCAGGTGACCGTGGTGCCACGATCGCACGATTTGCACGCACTGACGCACTGGTTCATGTCGCGGGGATTGTAGCTGTAGTTCCGCATCGGGCAGGTCGGCGTCGAGCCGGTGATATCCTGCTCCTGGTCGCAGGCCGCCGTCATGAGCGCGACTATGATCACGGCAACGAGGCGCATGTGATTGCCCTGTCAAGCATGGCAAATGACACTCGCGAGGTGCGCTGCATTGCAGCGAACCCCGGCCTTTCCACCACGAGCGATCGCTCGCGACGTCAAGGATGCGCGCCAAACCTTAAGAACGGATTGCAGCCGGCGTCAGGCCGCAGCCTTGGTCGCGATCGCCTGCCGCATGTCCACCGCCAGCTGACGGTACTGTTCCGAGAGTTTCAGATAGAACTCGCGCTTGGTGCTGTCGGTGGCGAGCTTGGCGATCAGCTCGCATTCGGCGGTGAGCGTCTCGAACCGTTCCAGCCTGTCCTGAAGTTCCGTCATCGGCGTGTCCCCGTCAAACGCCTCAAGGACATCCAACCTAAGCCCGGGAAATAGGTCACGGCGAACATCGTTATCGAGTAGAAACGTTTTTTCCGGACAGGGCGGGCCGACCCAACAAAAACGGCTATTTCTGCTCCAGGCGCCAGGCGCCGTCCCACCCCTCTTCCGGCGGCTTGGCCTCGAATTGCGCGATGCGGCCGAGCATCGTGCGCGAGGGGCCGTCGCCGGGGACGGCTTCGAGCGCGGCGTTGAAGGCCGCGCGCGCCTCGTCGAAGCGGCGGGCCCGATAGGCGGCGAGCGCTTCGGCATAATGCGTGCGCAGGCTGTCCTGCGCGGCGGTGAGCGCGCCCGCCCGCGCCATCACCTCGAAGATCGGCTGCGGCGCGCTCTGCCCCGCGACCGCGAGACGATCGATCTCGCGCAGCTCGAGCCGCGAGCCGATCGCATCAGCAGTTGCCTGCGAGATCAGGATGCGGGTGCCGTAGACCTTGTTGACGGCCTCCAGCCGCGACGCCAGGTTCACGGCATCGCCCATCACGGTGAAGCTCATCATCAGCTCGGAGCCGATGCTGCCGGTCAGGACCTCGCCGGTGGCGATGCCGATCCGCAGGTCACACGGCGCCGGCATGGCGCGGATGCCGAGCAGGTCGGGCAGCTGCTTCTGCAGCGCGGGCACCTGGTCGACCATCTCGGTTGCGGCGATGCCGGCCAGGAGCGCCTGCTCGTCCTCCTCGATGAAGGGCGGGCCCCAATAGGACATGATGGCGTCGCCGATATATTTGTCGATGATGCCGCGATTGCTCCTGATCGGTCCGGACATCACCGTGAAATAGTGGTTCATCACCCTGACGAGGCCACGCGGGGTCATACCCTCGCTCATCGACGTGAAGCCGCTCATGTCGCAGAACATGATGGTCATGACCCGGCGCTCGCCGTCGATCGCGACCTCGGGCCGATCGATCAGCCCCTGCACCACCTTGGGATCGATGTAGCGGCCAAAGGTCTCGCGGATGCGCTCGTTGTGCCTGAGCTGCTCGGTCATGCGGTTGAAGGCCGCGGCGAGCTCGCCGATCTCGTCCTGCGTGGAGACGGTGATGGTCTTGTCGAAGCGGCCGGCCTCGACCTCGCGGGTGCCGGCGAGCAGCAGCCGCACCGGGCGCGTGATGCCGCTGGAGACCAGGAGCGCAAAGGCAAAGCCGACGATCGCCGCGAGCAGGGTCACGACACCCGAAACGACGATCGCCTGATGCTGGCGGCTGATCACCTGCGACGTCGAGAAGAACACCTGCGTCAGCATGTCGGCGCGGATCGCATCGACCTTGCGGTTGAACTGATCGCGTAGCACGTCGATGTGTTCCAGCGTGCCGCGGGCCTCGGCCATCTGCCTGGCGTCGACCTGCTTGAGCAGCTTCGCATGGTCCTCGTTCAGATCGCGCCGCAGCTCGGTGACGGCGGTCTCGATGCGAATATCGATCCGTCCCAGCGCGGCATTGTCGGAATACGTCCTGGGGTCGTCGATGATCGCGTTGACAAGCGAACGCGCGGCCTCGGCCTCCTCCTCGATCTTGCGATCGGATGTCTCGAACTCGCGAAGGCGCGCCGCATAGGCCTCTTCGTCCGACGGTGACTCCATTTTGGTCATGACCATCCGCCGTAGCGCCAGCCCCCGCTCCAGCGAGCGGATGTTGGCGCGAGCCAGATGGCTGTAGGCCGGGATGTAGCGGTTGGTCAGCTCGTCGAGCAGGACGCCGACCTGGCTCGACATCACCATCGACAGGATCGAGGTGACCAGCATCAGGACGATCAATCCGAGGGCGATACCGACGATCTTGCGCCTGATCGACTGGTTGAAAATCGGCATAGCTGCAGGGACAAAGGCCAAAGGGACGGAGCAAGGGAACTCCATACACCGGATCTGGCTGCGGGAACACGCGCAATCTGGTTCCTCCTGGCGCCCTGAACAGGCCCGACCGTCGCAGGTCCGGATCGTTAACAAAGGTTAAAGAAGCTGACCTTTGCTCCCCAGCCGAAGTTCCCTGGTCACATCCGTATTTCGCCGCATTGTTGCGACAGCGTGAGGAATGCGAAACGATGCCGTGGCATCGTTCTCGATGTCGTTGATTCTCAAGCCGCATGTCGTCGCGGACCTTGGTTTGTAGTGGTTTCGCAGGGGGACCATGGGATGAACCAGTGCCTACGCTCGCTCGCGTGTCTCGTTGCCGTGGCCGCAATGGCCCTCCTTCCGACCGAGCTGGCGGCCAAGAGCAGCCACAAATCGTCCGCGCCGAAGAAGTCGCATGAGGCGAAAGCCGGCAAGCAGCGTCATGCCGCGGTGAAATCGCGCCATGGCAAGCATGCCGAGGCCAAGCGCAAGTCGAAGAAGACCGGCGGCGAGCCGTCCGAGAAGCCGGCCGCCCCGCCGCTCACCGGGGACCTCGCCGCGCTGAAGGATGCGATCGACCTCGCGCGCAAGGGCAAGACGGATGATGCGAGCGCGGCGCGCGACCGCATCGCTGATCCCGCCGGACAGAAGCTCGCCGACTGGTTCATGCTGCGCCATTCCGAGAGCACCGCCAATTTCAAGCGTTATGCCGCCTTCCTCGCCGCCAATCCGGGTTGGCCGAGCAGCGCCCTGCTTCGCCGCCGCGCCGAGGCGCGGCTGTGGCAGGAGAAGGCCGACGCGGCCACCGTGCACAAATTCACCATGGACCGCCCGACCAGCGCCAAGGGCAAGTTCGCCCTCGCCCGCGTGCTGCTCGCTGAAGGCGACGCCGACAGGGCCGCGCGGCTCGTGCGCGAGGCCTGGCGCACCGACGAATTGTCCGAGCGGAGCGAGGAGGATTCCTACGAGGCGTTCCGCGATCTGCTCAACTCCGAGGATCATCGCGCCCGCATGGACAAGCGGCTCGGCGCCAAGGACTATGCGGCTGCGCGGCGCGCCGCGAAACGGCTCGGCGAGGATGAGCTCGCGATCGTCAAGGCCTGCGCCGCCGTCACCGGCAAGGCCAGCAAGGCCAAGGATTATCTCGAGGACGTACCGACTGAAGCGCGCCGCGATCTCGGCTATGTGCTGTGCCGCGCCCAATGGCACCTCCAGAAGGATCGCATCGACGACGCCGCCGAGGTGATCCTGGCCGCCGCGCCCGACACCATGGCCGCGCAGGACACCGACGCCTGGTGGCGCGAGCGTCGCATGCTCGCGCGCAAGCTGCTCGACCAGGGCAAGTTCAAGACGGCGTATGACGTGGTGCGTACCGCCGCGGTGCCCGAGAAGGAAGTCTACCGCGTCGACTATCATTTCATGTGCGGCTGGATCGCTCTGCGCTTCCTGAATGATCCCCAGGCGGCCATGGTGCACTTCGCCGCCATCGATGCAGGCTCGGCCAATCCGATCGCGCTGTCGCGTGCCCATTACTGGCGCGGCCGTGCCGCCGAGGCGATGGGTGCTGTGGCCGATGCTCGCATGAGCTACCGGGCGGCCGCGCGCTATCCGACCGCCTATTACGGCCAGCTTGCGCGCGCAAAGCTCGGCCTCGATCGCATCGAGCTGCGACCGCCCTCGCCCGTGCTGGCCGCGCTCGACACTCCGCCCGCAGACGAGCGCGTGCGCGCTGCCGACATGCTCTACGGCATCGGCGAGCGCGACACGGTGTTCTATTACGCCGAGGATTTCGCCAAGGAGAGCACCGACGTCGCGGCCCTCGAGGGGCTAGGCGAACTCGCCGGACAGCGCCGCGATGCGCGCGTGATGCTGGAGGTCGGCAAGTCGGCGCTGGCGCGCGGGCTCGCGCTCGACCATTACGCTTTTCCGACCATCGGCATCCCCGAGCACCAGCAGGTCGCGCCCGCGATCGAGACCAGCGTGATCTATTCGGTGGCGCGCACCGAAAGCTCGTTCGACCAGCGCGACAAGTCGCCGGCCAATGCGGTCGGGCTGATGCAGGTGACACCTGAAGCCGGCCGCGACACCGCCAAGCGCTTCGGCCTGACCTACGACTGGGACAAGATGGTCTCAGATCCCGTCTACAACACGCAAATGGGCGCGGCCGAGCTCAGCGCGCTCCTGTCGGAATATCGCGGCAACCAGATCATGACGTTTGCCGGCTACAATGCCGGCCGCGGCCGCGTGCGCGAATGGGTGCAGGCCCGCGGCGACCCCAGGGATCCCAAGGTCGATCCGGTCGACTGGGTCGAGCGCATCCCGCTGTCGGAGACGCGCAACTACGTCCAGCGCGTGATGGAGAACGTGCTGGTGTACCGCGCACGGTTCGAGGGCAGCAGCATGGTCGCCGGCAAGTCCGACCAGCGCGTCACGACGCAGGAAGTGAGCGCGGCACCAACGGGATCGGCCGCAGCCCCCTCACCCTAGCCTCGCCGCCGCCGGGGCTGGACGCGGCGCGGGCTGGACGCGGTGACTGCGGCCGACTGCTCTGCGCGGCCGTCATCGAGCTAGCCGTCACCTCCTTCCGTGGTCAGAAGGTCGTACTCGCGCAGATATGCCTCGGCCAATGCGCGCGACAGCGCGCCGATCTGAATCATCCAGCTCCAGCTCGAGATCGCCGCCAGCGCCGCGATCGTCTCGAGCGAGCTGCCGGGCCACAGCATGTCCATGGCCGTCTGCTGACGGTAGCAACCGTAGTCGCAATACCGCTCCTGCTTGGACACATGACGGACGTAACTCGCACCCAGGGGCCGGGCGCATGCGCGGCAGACGCCGCCGTGGCAGGGATGTTCCTGATTGACGAGCATGAATCTCAATGCCGTGTCCTCTCCTGCCGAATGCGTTCTGCGGCCCGACTACTCAAGATGCCGCGCGCGTGCGTCCCTCGATCAACGGCGCGGACTCGTGATGAAGTGCGTAGCAGTCGTAGCCGCAGTAGCGCAGCAGCGTCCTGGCGTCGCGCAGATAGCCACCATCGATCTCCTCGCAGCACCAAAGGCACGACGTCTTGCGGAACGGGGTTCTGCCGTTCACCAATATGAATCTCACGTGGCACCTCCCAGCGCGAAACAGTAGACCAGGTCGACCAGAGAGGCGGACGGCGGTGGCGCGCAGATATGGTTGCGGCCGTCGGGATTGTCTCTGTTGCGCTCGACTTTCTGGGACGGGATCAGGATGTATTTGCCGTCTTCCCGGCGCCGCGCGTAGATCCTGCCGTCGACGTAGCGAATCTCGGTCGGGTAGCAATCGGCATTGTTGCAGCAGCTCAGAACCGGATTATCCGGCATGTGCCAGCTCGAATAGAACTTCTCGTGCAGCAGTTGATCCTGAGGCGGATGGTGACGATGTGAACCATCCGGTCCGGCTTCGTCGGCCTCCACGCCCGTCACCAGCGAAAGTGGCAGCGCGATCGCCAACAGGAGCTTGCAGGTACGGTTCAACGCAGCCTCCCGACGAAGAAATTGCCTGAGGTGGCAGACGCGGCGGCTGGTCCTCAGGCCGCCTGATATCGGAACAACCAGCGACGGTCGCGCTCACGGCGCGCCCTGAACCGGTCGAGGCATTTCCTCGAGCAGACCGGCGTCCGCCAGGAATAGTATCGGATCAGGCCAAACTTCGCCGCGCAGACAGCACAGCCTTTGGACTCGGGACGGCGCTCGGAGTAGTCGGGGCTATCGCACATCATCCTCTCCTCTTGACCTCTTAGGGGTCCCGGCTTCCTTGTGCGCAAGCACGGGTCGCCACGGTCGTCACGGAAAATGCGGCTTCTCAATCGTGACCGCCAATTCATCCGGCAAGTCAGGGGGCGGACGCAGAGCCTGGCTTTTTGGGGACAACATCCCCGAGCCTTTCAGCGATTTGTGCTCCGCAATCGTCTCCTCTCGATTGGCTGCAAAACTAGGCGGCTGCAACGCATCACTCAATTGTACGGAGGTAAATGCGCGCTAGAACTAGGGTTGTGCGAGCTATACATAGGTTTGGCCGTAGTTTTGCGGACCTCTGCCCGCCCGCGCAACGAGACGGAGCAACGCGCGCAAGCTGCACGGCAACCGGGAGTTTTGGCGGCAATCCGACTTTGGTCGGAGCCAATTGCTCCTGTTCGGGCAAAGTGCTCTACTCGCCTTGACGCTGGCGCGCCGGGACGCTTGCGATGATGCCTGGCCAGATCACGAAAATCGGGACTTCGGCCGCACAATTCCTGCTCGGCGGCCTTGCGGCGCTTCGATCATTCGGCAACGGCGAGAAGGACCGGTCCGCGGTAGCTGAGGCCTCGCGGCAGAACGCCGATCTGCGTGACGCCATGAAGCAATGGCGCGAGGTGTTCGAGCACAACCCGGTCATGTACTTCATGGTCGATCCGGCCGGAACGGTGCTCAACGTGAATACGTTTGGCGCCGCACAACTGGGCTACACGACGGCGGAGCTGATCGGCCAATCCGTGCTGAACGTCTTCTTCGAGGAAGACCACGACTTCGTTCGTCAATGCGTCGCTTTGTGCCTCACGACCGTGGACCAGTCGCATACCTGGGAGATTCGCAAGTTCCGGAAGGACGGGTCGGTGCTCTGGGTCCGCGAGAACGCCAAGGCGATGTTGCGTGGCGACGGCACGCCGATCCTGCTGGTCGCCTGCGAGAACATCACCCAGCGCAAGGAGACCGAGGATGCGCTGCGACAGAGCGAGGCCTACCTCGCCCAGGCCCAGGAATTGAGCCACACCGGCAGCTTCGGCTTGAACCTCGCCACCGGCGAGGCGGTCTGGTCGAGGGAGACCTTCCGCATCTTCCAATGCGACCCTGCGACGAAGCCGACCCTGAACTTCGCCTTTCAGCGCATCCATCCGGAAGATCGCGACACAGTCCGCAGCACCCTTGATCGGGCCTACCGGCTGGCGGAGGATTTCGACCACGAATACCGCCTGCTGATGCCCGACGGATCGATCAAATATCTCCATTCCGTGGCGCGCGCCGTGCGGCACCCATCCGGGCGCATCGAGTTCGTCGGAGCGGTGACCGATGTCACGATTGCGAAGGAAGCGGAACAGAGGCTGCGTCGCAGCGAAGCCTATTTGGCCGAAGCCCAACGCCTCAGCCAGACGAGCAGCTGGGCCTGGGACGTTCATCGTCAGGAGTTCGCCTACCGCTCGACTGAACTGTACCGACTGTTCGGGTTTGAGCCGGACCAGACCGATGTCCCGGCCCGGGCTTTTCAGCAACGTATCCTGCCGGAGGACTTTCGGCGGATTGTCGAGGTGGAACGTGAAGCTGTCAGGCAAAAGCAGCCCTTCCAGATCGACTTCCGGATTGTGCGCCCCGACGGCTCGATCAGACGCGTCCACAGCGAGGGACATCCTGTGATCGGCCGCGACGGCGAGGTGATGGAAATCATCGGCACGCACGTGGACGTCACCGAGCAGTTCGCGGCGAAAGATGCGCTGCATAAGGCGTTCGACGAGCTCAAGACATCCGAACAGCGATTCCGCGACTATGCCGAAACCGCATCCGACTGGTTCTGGGAGACCGGGCCGGACCACCGCATCACCAGGATATCGGAGCATGCCGAAACCTCCAGCGCGGCGCCGAAGGGCCTGATCGGCCTGACCCGCTGGGACATTCCGCCCGACGCCGAGTTCGAGCCGGAGAAATGGGAGCAGCATCGCGCGGCGCTCGATGCCCACGTTGCGTTCCGCGATCTGATCTACCGCAGCAGGGATGGCAACGGATCTCCAATCTACGTTCGGACCAGCGGCAAGCCTTTCCATGATGCGGCAGGCAATTTTCTCGGCTATCGCGGCGTCAGCAGCGACGTCACGGCGGCAATCCGCGTCGAGCAGGCGGAAGAGGCGCTGCGCAAGGCGCAAGGCGAGCTCGCCCACGTCACCCGCGTCACGACGCTCGGCGAACTGACCACCTCGATTGCCCACGAAATCACCCAGCCCATTGCCGCGGTGATCTCCAATGCGGACGCTTGCATCGCTTGGCTTGACCGCGACCCCGCCGACCTGAAGGCCGCGCGCCGTTCCGCAGAATGGATTGTCGAGGACGCCAACCGGGCAAGCGAGGTGATCCGCCGGATCAGAGCGCTTGCGAAGAAGACCGAGATCGA
Organism: Bradyrhizobium sp. CIR18; assembly: GCF_014198295.1. NCBI lineage: Bacteria > Pseudomonadati > Pseudomonadota > Alphaproteobacteria > Hyphomicrobiales > Nitrobacteraceae > Bradyrhizobium > Bradyrhizobium sp. CIR18. The sequence goes on from NZ_JACIHF010000001.1 coordinate 612,466, forward strand.
AATGGCTCCACTCGACATCAACCAGGTCGTCAGGGAGGCAGTGGCGCTGGTTCGGCGCGAGCTCGCGATCCATGCGGTGTCGGTGCGAATGGAGTTGGCGTCCGACCTGCCCAGCATTTGCGGCGACCGGATCCAGCTGCAGCAGGTGCTGATCAACCTGGTGGTGAACGGCATCGAAGCCATGCATGCCAATGTCGACCGCCCGCGCGAGCTGGCGATCCGCTCGAGCCGGACGGACGACGATCGCCTGCTCCTCACCGTGACGGACCGCGGTGTCGGCCTTGGCAAAGACGTCAAGGAACGCATCTTCAACCCCTTCTTCACGACGAAATCGGGCGGTCTGGGAATGGGACTCTCGATCTGCCGATCGATCATCGAGGCTCATGCGGGCCGGCTTTCGGCCATTCAAAATGAAGGGAGTGGTGCAACATTCCAGATCGCCCTGCCCTTGCCACACAAGGACACGTCGTGACTGATCATGCCAAGCAGGCCCAGGCGAGCGCCGGTGATCCGATCGTCCTGATCGTCGATGATGATCCGTCGATGCGCCGTGCGCTCACCAATCTCTTTCAATCGGTCGGTCTCAAGGTCGAAGCCTTCAGTTCGGCGGCGGAGATCATGGAAGCCAAACCGCCTGCTGTCCCCAGTTGCCTCGTGCTCGACATCCGCCTGCCAGGCTTGAGTGGCCTCGACCTCCAGGCGGACCTCGCCAAAGCCAATATTCACACGCCCATTATCTTCATCACCGGTCACGGCGATATTCCCATGACCGTAAGAGCCATGAAGAGCGGTGCCGTCGATTTTCTGACCAAGCCGGTGCGCGACCAGGACATGCTGGATGCGGTGCAGGCTGCGATCGAACGCGATCGCAAGCGGCGCGATGCCGAGCAGTCGATCTCGGGCGTGCGATCCCGTTACGAGGGGCTGACGGCGCGCGAACGCGATGTGCTCGCCCTGGTTGCGTCCGGCCTGATGAACAAGCAAGTCGCCGCCGAGCTGGGATTGGCTGAAATCACCGTGAAGATCTATCGCGGCCAGATCATGCGGAAAATGGCAGCGAAGTCGTTGGCGGACCTCGTCAGAATGACCGACGCGCTCGGAATCCCGCGCAACAGGGGTCATCTGCAAACCTAAGTATGCTTTCCAATCTCGCTCCGGTGGCCCACCTTCCCCAAGCGGCTGAATCGCGGCCGGCGGCTCCCCGTGCAGGAGCGATCATATTGTCAGCGTCTTCGATCATTTCCGTCATTGATGATGATCCCTCCGTTCGCCTTGCGACGAACAACCTCCTGACGTCGCGCGGGTACACGGTCTACACCTTTGGCTCGGCTCACGAATTTCTCCAATCCGCCGAACTTGAGACGACCTGCTGCGTGATCACGGACGTGCAGATGTCGGTCATGAGCGGCGTCGAGCTGTTGACGCATATGCGCGGTCTCGGGCACGTCACGCCTTTCATCTTCATGACGGCTTTTCCGGACGAGTCCGTACGCGACCGCGCACTGAGGGCCGGCGCGACCTGCTTTCTCGCCAAGCCGTTTTCAACGCCGGCCCTGATGCAGTGCCTGGAGACCGCACTGTCGGAGCCCGGTGACGCCACGATGTGATGCGGCGGCGCCGGATTCCCACGCCAGGACAGGCCTGCGGCCATGCGACGTGCTCAATCCACCTTGATGTTCGCCGCCTTGATCATCGGCCACCATTTGGCGATCTCGGCCTTCTGGCGGGTGCCGAGCGCTTCCGGCGTGAGCTGATCCTTGGGCGTCATCTCCAGCCCCTGGCTTTCGAGCTGCTTCTTCACGGCGGGATCGTTCAGCGCCTCCACCGCCGCAGCATTGAGTTTGGCAACGATTTCCTTGGGCGTGCCCTTCGGCACCCACATGCCCGACCACAGCGTCATGTTGAAGCCCTTCAGACCCGCCTCCTCCGCGGTTGGGATCTCGGGCGCCGAGGACAGGCGCTTGCTGTCGGTGATGGCGTAGGCGCGGATGGTGCCGGCGCGGACCTGCGCGATCGAGTTGGACGTCTGGTCGACGATGACGTCGATCTGACCGGCGATGAGATCGTTCAACGCGGGCGCGGTGCCGCGATACGGCACGTATTGCAGCTTGATGCCGGAGACGCTCTCGAAATAGACGCCGGCGATATGGCTGCCGGAGCCCGCGCCGGCGGTGCCCGCTGTCGGCGGCGACGGGCGTGACTTCAGCCATTCGATCAGCTCTTTCAGCGACGTCGCCGGCACAGCGTTCTTACTGACGACGATCATCGGATTGCTCGGCAGCAGCACCACCGGCTCGAGGTCGGCCACGAGGTCGTATTTGAGCTTGTAGACGGCGCCATTGGCGACGTGGGTGCCGAGATGGCCGAAGGAGATGGTGTAGCCGTCCGGCGGCGATTGCACGGCACGGCCGACGCCGATCGACCCGCCCGCGCCGGTGACGTTCTCGACCACGAGGGGCTGGCCGAGCGCAGTTCGCATCCGCTCGGCGAGCACACGCGCCATCGCATCCGACGGGCCGCCGGCCGAGAAGGGCACGATGATGGTGATGGGACGGGAGGGATAGTCATCGGCGCGCGCGGCGCCGGTCACAGCGAGAATAGCAAACAGCGCAGCCCAGACGGCCTTCGTCATTGTCTTCTCCCCAGCGATGTCGTTCTTGTTTTTCTTCACCTCGCCCCGCTTGCGGGGAGAGGTCGGAATTCGCGCGTAGCGCGGATTTCGGGTGAGGGGGAGTCTCCGCAAGTTCAGCTGTCACCGCCCCCGCGGAGACTCCCCCTCACCCCAACCCTCCCAGCGCGAGCGAAGCTCGTCGCGCCCCCGCAAGCGGGGCGACGGAGAAGCAAGCTAGAACTGCGTGTAGTCGATCGGCTTGTGACGGTCGAGCGTGCGGGTGACCGGCGGCAGCGGGTATTTCAGGCCGGTCGCGCAATTGAACAGCATGACGCGGTCATCCTTCGAGACGCGGCCGGCTGCGAGGCTGTCCTTGTAGGCGGCGTAGGTGGCGGCGCCCTCGGGGCAGAGCAGCAGCCCCTCCTCGCGCGCGACCTCGTTCAGCGCCAACGAAATCTTGTCCTCGTCGACCGCGATGGCAAAGCCCTTGCTCTCGCGCACCGCGCGCAGGATCAGGAAATCGCCGATCGCCTGCGGCACGCGGATGCCGGACGCGATCGTGTGGGCGTCCTCCCAGCGTGTCGCATGCTCGGTGCCGGCGTCATAGGCCCGCACCATCGGCGCGCAACCGGAGGCCTGCACCGCGACCATGCGCGGGCGCTTCGAACCGATGAAGCCGATCTTCTCGAGCTCGTCGAACGCCTTCCACATGCCGATCAGGCCGGTGCCGCCGCCGGTCGGATAGAAGATCACGTCGGGCACGTCCCAACCGAGCTGCTCGGCGAGTTCGAGACCCATCGTCTTCTTGCCCTCGATGCGGTACGGCTCCTTCAAGGTCGAGGTGTCGAACCAGCCGACTTTTGCCTTGCCCTCGCCGACGATCTTGCCGCAATCATCGATATAGCCGTTGACGCGGTAGACGGTCGCGCCCTGCAGCTCGATCTCGCTGACGTTCACCTCCGGCGTATCGGCCGGGCAGAAGATCGTGGTCTTGATGCCGCAGGACGTCGCATAGGCCGCGAGCGCCGCGCCGGCATTGCCGTTGGTCGGCATCGCCATGTGCTTGATGCCGAGCGCCTTGCCCATCGACACGGCCATCACGAGGCCGCGCGCCTTGAACGAGCCGGTCGGCAAACGGCCCTCGTCCTTGACGATGATCTCGCCGCCGCCGAGCTTCTTGCCGAGCTTCGGCAGCCGGATCAGGGGCGTGGTGACTTCGCCGAGCGAGACGATGTCCTTGCATTTGCGCACGGGCAGCAGCTCGCGGTAGCGCCACATGTCGCCGGGGCGTTGCGCGAGCGCGTCCTTGGTCAGCGCCTTCTTCACGCCGGCGAGATCGTAGCGGACGAGCAGCGGCTTGCCGGCCTTGGAGAGATTGTGGACCTGGTCGGCCGCGTAATGATCCCCTTCCATCGCGCATTCGAGATGGGTGACGAAGGTCGGGCGTTCGATGGTGAGGTTGTCGTTGTCGTGCATGGGTTCATTCCCTCTTCTTGTTTTCGTATTTCTCTATCAAACCGGTCACCCTGAGGCGCCGGAACGAAGCGGAGGCCTCGAAGGGCGACGAGCCCGGCTGCTGCAGCTCGGCCCTTCATCCTTCGAACTGGGCCAGCCGTGCTATGCACCGCTGGCCTCGCACCTCAGGATGACGGGTCCCTCAGCCCGCCGGCTCATCCATCAGATGTTCAATACCCGCCCATACGCATCCAGCACGGCTTCCTTCATCATCTCCGACAGGGTCGGATGCGGGAACACTGTGTGCATCAGCTCTTCCTCCGTGGTCTCCAGGTTCATGGCGACGACGTAGCCCTGGATCAGCTCGGTCACTTCAGCACCGACCATGTGGGCGCCGAGCAACTGGCCGGTCTTCTTGTCGAAGATGACCTTGACCAGGCCCTGGTCCTCACCGAGCGCGATCGCCTTGCCGTTTCCGACGAAGGGGAAGCGGCCGACGCGAATCTCCCGGCCGCTCTCCTTGGCCTTGGCTTCCGTCAAACCAACGGACGCGACCTGCGGCTGGCAATAGGTGCAGCCCGGGATCAGGTTCTTGTCCATGGGATGCGGATGCAGGCCCTTGATCGCCTCGACGCAGATCACGCCCTCATGCTCGGCCTTGTGGGCGAGCATCGGGGGCCCCGCAACGTCGCCGATCGCGTAGATGCCGGGGACGTTGGTCTTGCCGTAGCCGTCGATCACGATGACGCCGCGGTCGGTCTTCACGCCGATTTTTTCCAGGCCGAGATTCTCGATATTGCCGACGACGCCGACGGCCGAGATCACGCGCTCGAACTCGGTCGTGACAGGCTTGCCCTTGCCATCGTCGATGGTGGCGACGACGCTGTCGGCCTTCTTCTCCAGCTTGGTCACCTTGGTCGAGGACATGATCTTGATGCCCTGCTTCTCCAGCCGCTTGCGCGCAAGGCCTGCGATCTCGGCGTCCTCGACGGGGAGGATCTGCGGCAGCACCTCGACCACGGTCACGTCCGAGCCCATGGTGTGGAAGAACGAGGCGAACTCGATGCCGATCGCGCCGGAGCCGACCACCAGCAGCGATTTCGGCATCTTCTCCGGCACCATCGCCTCGAAATAGGTCCAGATCAGCTTCTTGTCGGGCTCGAGCCCGGGCAGCACGCGCGGCCGCGCGCCGGTGGCGAGGATGATGTGCTTGGCCTGGTAGCTCCCCTCGCCCAGCGTGCCCTTCGGCGCCTCGACGTCGGACTTCTTCACGGTGATCTTGCCGGGCGCGTCGATCGAAGCCGCGCCCCAGATCACGCTCACCTTGTTCTTCTTCATCAGGAAGCCGACGCCGTCATTCAGCCGCTTGGAGACGCCGCGCGAGCGCTGCACGACGGCCTTCGGGTCGAACGAGACCTTCTCCGCCGAGAGGCCGTAGTCCTTGGCGTGCTGCATGTAGTGATAGATCTCGGCGGAGCGCAGCAGCGCCTTGGTCGGGATGCAGCCCCAGTTCAGGCAGATGCCGCCGAGATACGACTTCTCGACGATCGCGACCTTGAAACCGAGCTGAGCGGCGCGGATCGCGGTGACATAGCCGCCGGGACCGGAGCCGATGATGATGATGTCGAAGGATGTGTCGGCCATGGCGGCTCCCGTTCAACTCAAGAGGCGCCGCGGGCGCGGCGCTTGACCAGAAAAGACCTCACCAGCCATTCGAGCATCAGCGCCAGGACCATGACGGCCAGAGCAATGAGCACGATGGGCTGGGCGATGTTCCGTGCCAGCTGCTCGCCGGCAAAGAACGCAGAGTGCAGAAAATCGAGCCCGATCGGGTTGAGCGCGACGACGGCTCCGAGCAGCAGCGATATCCATGGCCAGCGGGTACGGACATGCAAAATTGCGCCCTCTGCCGCCGCGTCAGACCATCATCATGACGGGGTTTTCGATCAGCTGCTTGAACGCGCCGATCAGCTCGGCGCCGAGCGCACCGTCGATGGCGCGGTGATCACAGGACAGGGTCACGCTCATCATGTGCGCGATCTCGATCTTGCCGCCGCGCACGACGGGCCGCTCCTCGCTGGTGCCGACCGCGAGGATGGTCGCATGCGGCGGGTTGATCACGGCGGTGAAGTGGCTGATGCCGTACATGCCGAGGTTGGAGACCGCGGTGGTGCCGCCCTGGTACTCCTCGGGCTTCAGCTTGCGCGAACGGGCGCGCGCGGCGAAATCCTTCATCTCGTTCGAGATGGTGGACAGCGTCTTGGTCTCGGCCTTGCGGATGATCGGCGTGATCAGGCCGCCGGGCATCGCCACGGCGACGCCGACGTCGGAATGGTGGTGCTTGACCATGCCGCTTTCGGTCCAGCTGACATTGCAGTTCGGGATCTTCTGCAGCGCCACCGCCATCGCCTTGATGACGAAGTCGTTGACCGAGATCTTGTAGAGCGGCTTCTTTTCCTTGTCCTTCGGCGCAGCCGCATTGATCTCCTCGCGCGCAGCGAGCAGCTTGCCGATATCGCAGTCGATGGTCAGGTAGAAGTGCGGGACGTTCTGGATCGATGCGGTCAGGCGCTGGGCAATGGTGCGACGCATGCCGTCATGCGGGACGATGTCGTAGGAGCCGGGCTCGAACAGCGACAGGATCTGCTTGTCCGACATGGTGGGCGCGATCGAGGGCGCACCGGACGGTGCCGCGGCAGGCGCCTTGAGGCCCTTGCCCGACTTGGCCTGCTCGACGTCGCGCGCGACGACGCGGCCGTGCGGGCCGGTGCCTGATACCATCGCCACGTCGATGCCGGCGTCCTTGGCGAGACGCCGCGCTAGCGGCGAGGAGAACACGCGACCACCTTGGCCGTTGCTCTGCGCGGCCGGAGTTGCGGCCTGCGGCGCAGGTGCAGCAGCCGGCGGCGCGGCTTTGGGAGCAGCAGGCGCAGCCGCGGGAGCCGGCGCCGCAGCGGGAGCCTCAGCGGCTTTCGGAGGTGCGGCCGAAGCGCTGGGCTTGGCGGCACCCGCAGCCTTCACGTCCTCACCTTCGCCAGCGAGCACCGCGATCACGTCGTTGACCGGGACGTCCTGCGTGCCCTCGGGCACCAGGATCTTGGCGATCGTGCCCTCGTCGATGGCCTCGACCTCCATCGTCGCCTTGTCGGTCTCGATCTCGGCGATGACATCGCCGGATTTGACCTTGTCGCCTTCCTTCTTCAGCCACTTGGCGAGGTTTCCCTTCTCCATCGTTGGCGAGAGAGCGGGCATCAGGATGTTGATGGGCATGCTGACCTCAAGAAGAACTTTGCAAAACGTCGCCTCCGACAGCGGAGACGAACAGACCAGGTTTAGTTGCCGATGTCGCCCTGCCACAGGCGTTCATTGGCAGGGATGGAACGCCAATTCTTCATCATGGTGATGGAGCGATCGTCGGCAAGGTCGATCCAGGGGATGCCGAACTTGTCGAGGATGTCCTTGGATCCCTCGAAGGTGACGGATTCCCCGATCACCACGAGCTTGACCTTGAACAGCCCCAGCGCACCGGCGCACATCGAACATGGCGACAGCGTGGTGTACATGACCGTGTCGTGAAACGAGATCGCGCCGGCTTCGCGCAGGCAGCTCATCTCGCCGTGCAGGATCGGATTGTTCTCCTGCACGCGGTTGTTGTGGCCGCGGGCGATGATTTTGTTGTCGCGCGTCAGCACCGCGCCGATCGGCAGGCCGCCCTGCGCGATCGAGGCCTCCGCCTCGCGGATCGCCTCCAGCATGAAATCGAAATGATGGGATTCGATCGCCACGGTCAGTGTCCCTTGCCGCGCGGCGTCGTGGTGCCGGTGTCGGTGGGACGCTCGATCTCGGCCTGGAACATCTCCAGGATCCGGTTCAGCGCGTCCTCTTCGGTATATTCGCTCTCGCGCGCATAGGCGCGCGCGGCGTGGCGGGCGAGATCGACGAGCAGCAGCCCCCACATGTCGGGCTCCTCGAAGGCGCGCTGGAACGCCATCGACAGCCCGCCGTCCAGCACGAACACGCGCAGGATCTCGACCGCGTCGTCGCGGGTCATGACGTCGGGCGGAAGTGGCTGCTCCTTCGGGCCCGCCATGGTCTACCTGTAGCAGACGGCTTTGGCGGCCTCGACGACTTCTGCCGCCGAGGGCAGCGCGAGCTTCTCCAGGTTCGCGGCATAGGGCATCGGCACGTCCTTGCCGGAGACGCGCGCAACCGGCGCATCCAGATAATCGAAGGCGTTCTCCATGATGCGCGCGGCAATCTCGGCGCCGACGCCGCTCTGGGCCCAACCCTCTTCCACCGTGACGGCGCGCCCCGTTTTCTTCACCGAGTTGATGATGGTCTCGGTGTCCATCGGACGCAGCGTGCGCAGGTCGATCACCTCGGCCTCGATGCCCTCCTTGGCGAGCTCGTCGGCCGCCTTCAGCGCATAGGTCATGCCGTTCGACCAGGAGATGATCGAGACATGGCTGCCAGAACGCACGATGCGGGCCTTGCCGATCGGGATCACGAAATCGTCGAGCTTCGGCACCTCGCCGGTGTGGCCGTAGAGCACCTCGTTCTCGAGGAAGATCACCGGATTGGGATCGCGGATCGCGGCCTTCAGAAGACCCTTGTAGTCGGCAGCCGAGAACGGTGCGACGACCTTGAGGCCCGGGACGTTCGAGTACCAGGCCGAATAATCCTGGCTGTGCTGGGCGGCAACGCGCGCAGCCGCACCGTTCGGCCCGCGGAACACGATCGAGCAGCCCATCTGGCCGCCGGACATATAGAGCGTCTTGGCCGCGGAGTTGATGATCTGGTCGATCGCCTGCATGGCGAAGTTGAAGGTCATGAACTCGACGATCGGCTTGAGGCCCGTCATCGCGGCACCGACGCCGACGCCGGCAAAGCCGTGCTCGGTGATCGGGGTGTCGATGACGCGCTTGGCGCCGAACTCCTGGAGCAGGCCCTGCGTGACCTTGTAGGCGCCCTGATATTCGGCGACCTCTTCGCCCATCACGAAGACGTCGGCGTCGCGGCGCATCTCTTCGGCCATGGCATCGCGCAAGGCTTCGCGGATGGTCTGCGTGATCATCTCGGTGCCCGCGGGCACTTCCGGATCGGGCTCGGCGACGGCCTGCGGCGCAGGAGCGGCCTTGGGTGCGGGCGCCTCGGCCTTCGCGGCAGCGGGCGGTGCGGACTCGGCAGCCTTCTGCGCTGCCGGTGCAGGCGCTTTGGCAAGATCGGCGGCGCTTTCGCCGTCGGCGAGAATGGTCGCGATCGGCGTATTCACCGCGACGTCGGCGGTGCCCTCGGGGATCAGGATCTTGCCGAGCGTCCCCTCGTCGGTCGCTTCGACCTCCATGGTCGCCTTATCGGTCTCGATCTCGGCGATGACATCGCCGGACTTGATCGTCTCGCCCTCTTTCTTCAGCCATTTGGCGAGGTTGCCCTTCTCCATCGTGGGCGACAACGCGGGCATCAGCACTTGAATTGGCATATCGACTCCAAAAGAAAGCTTGCGCGCGTTCAGCGGTAAACGTCGGTCCAGAGCTCGGCGGCATCCGGCTCGGGATCATGTTGGGCGAAATCGGCGGACGCGTTGACGATGTCGCGCACCTCGGCGTCGATCGCCTTGAGATCGGCCTCGCTGACCTTGGCGGCCAGGAGGCGGTTGCGCACCTGCTCGATCGGGTCCTGGTCGTGGCGGACCTTCTCGACCTCCTCGCGTGTGCGATATTTTGCAGGATCGGACATCGAGTGGCCGCGATAGCGATAGGTCTGCATCTCCAGGATGAAGGGACCCTTGCCGGCGCGGCACCAGGCGGCGGCTTCGTCGCCGGCGGCCTTGACGGCGCGGACGTCCATGCCGTCGACCTGCTTGCCGGGAATGTTGAAGGACGCGCCGCGCTTGGAGAAATCCTGCTGCGCCGAGGCGCGCGAGACCGAGGTGCCCATGGCGTAGCGGTTGTTCTCGATGACGAAGATCACCGGCAGCTTCCAGAGCTCCGCCATGTTGAAGCTCTCATAGACCTGGCCCTGGTTGGCCGCGCCGTCGCCGAAATAGGTGACGCTGACATTGTCGTTGCCGCGATAGTGATTGGCGAAGGCGAGACCGGTGCCGAGCGAGACCTGGGCGCCGACGATGCCGTGGCCGCCGTAGAAGTGCTTCTCCTTGCTGAACATGTGCATGGAGCCGCCCTTGCCCTTGGAATAGCCGCCGCGGCGGCCGGTGAGCTCGGCCATGACGCCGTTGGCATCCATCCCGGTGGCAAGCATGTGGCCGTGGTCGCGATAGCCGGTAATGACCTGATCGCCCTGCTTCAGGGCCATCTGCATGCCGACCACCACGGCCTCCTGGCCGATATAGAGGTGGCAGAAGCCGCCGATCGCGCCCATGCCGTAGAGCTGGCCGGCCTTTTCCTCGAAACGCCGGATCAGGAGCATGTCGCGGAGCGCCTTGAGCTCCTGCTCCTTCGTGAATTCCGGGGGCGAACCGCCGTCGGTCTTGTCCTGTGGAGTGCTTGCGGCGGCTTTCTTGGGTGCGGCCATGGGAATTCCGGGTCAGAGAAAACTTTCGTCCTCTCTAACCCAACTCAAACGCCCTTGGAAAGCACCGCAGCGGCATGGCACGACTTTCATTATGCCGCAGTGCAACGTGGCCGAAATATTGGAAAATCTTTGGCGCTGATCGGGCAACAAATCTATGCGCGCCACGTGCGCGTGCAGATTCGTGGCCGGATCAAGAACTATGGACCATGCCGATCCGGGCCTTCGGAGCGGACGGCGCCAAGATGGCGCCGCCCTCTCCGCACCTCGATCAGAAGAAGCCGAGCTTCTTCGGGCTGTAGCTGACCAGGAGATTCTTGGTCTGCTGATAATGATCGAGCATCATCTTGTGGGTCTCGCGACCGACGCCCGACTGCTTGTAGCCGCCGAACGCCGCATGGGCGGGATAGGCGTGGTAGCAATTGGTCCAGACCCGGCCGGCCTGGATGGCCCGGCCGAAGCGGTAGCAGCGGTTGGCATCGCGACTCCAGACGCCGGCCCCGAGGCCGTAGAGCGTGTCGTTGGCGATCTCGAGCGCCTCCTCGTCGTTCTTGAAGGTCGTGACCGAGACCACGGGGCCAAAGATCTCCTCCTGGAAGATTCGCATCTTGTTGTGGCCCTCGAACACGGTCGGCTTGACGTAGAAGCCGCCGGCGAGATCGCCGCCAAGCTCGGCACGTCCGCCGCCGGCGAGCACCTTGGCGCCCTCCTGCTTGCCGATGTCGATGTAGGACAGGATTTTTGCGAGCTGCTCGCCGGATGCCTGCGCGCCGATCATGGTGGCGGCATCGCGCGGGTCGCCCTGCTTGATCGCCGCGACGCGCTTCAGCGCCCGTTCCATGAAGCGGTCATAGATGTCGGCGTGGACCAGCGCGCGGCTCGGACAGGTGCAGACCTCGCCCTGGTTCAGCGCGAACATGACGAAGCCCTCGATCGCCTTGTCGAAGTAATCGTCGTCCTCGGCGGTGACGTCGTTGAAGAAGATGTTCGGCGATTTGCCGCCGAGCTCCAGCGTGACCGGAATGAGGTTCTGGCTGGCATATTGCATGATCAGCCGGCCCGTCGTGGTCTCGCCGGTGAAGGCGATCTTGGCGATGCGCGGGCTCGATGCCAGCGGCTTGCCGGCTTCGAGGCCAAAGCCGTTGACGATGTTGAGGACGCCTGGCGGCAGGATGTCGGCGATGATCTCGGCCCAGACCATGATCGAGGCCGGGGTCTGCTCGGCGGGCTTGAGCACGACGCAATTGCCGGCGGCGAGCGCGGGGGCGAGCTTCCAGCAGGCCATCAGCAGCGGGAAGTTCCAGGGGATGATCTGGCCGACCACACCGAGCGGCTCGTGGAAATGATAGGCGATGGTGTCGTGGTCGATCTCGCCGATCGAGCCCTCCTGGGCCCGCACCACGCCGGCGAAGTAGCGGAAGTGATCGATGGCGAGCGGGATGTCGGCGGCGCGGGTCTCGCGGATCGGCTTGCCGTTGTCCCAGGTCTCGGCGATGGCGAGACGCTCGAGATTTTCTTCCATGCGGTCGGCGATCCGGTTCAGGACCGCGGCACGCTCGGCGACGCTGGTACGGCCCCAGGCACCCTTGGCGGCATGCGCCGCGTCGAGGGCCAGCTCGACGTCCTGCGCGTCCGAGCGCGCGATCTTGCAGACGACCTGGCCGTTCACCGGCGAGGCGTTGTCGAAATATTTGCCTGAGATCGGCGCGACGAATTTGCCGCCGATGAAGTTGTCATAGCGTTCGGCAAAGGGAACTTTGGTGACGCTGAGGAATTCCACCTTGTTCATTGATCACTCCCGATGTTTGCTGTTTGCGCAATTCGTCGCGTGACTCGCGACTTGCGCGGACGATGTCGCGGGAGGTGTTTTCTGTCAGCCCCGATGGGAGCGATGGCGGGGCCGACCTGTCGCAGTTCTGCGACAGTCGCGGGCCGCGTCACTCTCGCACCACGTCGCAAAAAGAGCGACGCGCTGCGTCCGGGCACGAGCCTGGAGTGCCGAGCGCGCGGCATCAACACCGCAATGATGATTGAGGTAGCAGCGCGGCTCAGTGGTTCAGTTCGAACCGCTTGAGCTTTCTGTGCAGCGTGGCGCGGCTGACGCCGAGGGCCTTGGCGGCCGCCGAGACATTGCCGCCGGCGCGAAGCAGCGCCCGCTGCACCACCGCGCGCTGCCCGCCGGCGAGATGATCGCGCGCGGTATCGCCGCCGAGCAGATCGGTTGCGGGCACCGGCTGCAAGGCCCGGCCGGGCGCGATTCCGAGCGCAGCCCGGGCGGAGCGGGTTGCGCCGATCACGAGATCGTCCGCATCGACCGCAATGAGGCCTCCGCATTGACCGTCCGCAGCTTGGGTCAAGACGATGCGGGCATGGCTGAACGCCGTGCGGAACAGATCGGCCTCGATACGCTTGGCCGCCTCGCCCGTCGCAAGCGCGATCAGACTGGAAAACGCGTCGGTGCGATCGGCGCGGCAGGAGGAGACGTCGAGCACGCCCGCAAGCGCCGCTTCATGGTCGTAGATCGGAACGGCGGTGCAGCTCAAAAGCGTGTTGCGGGTGAAGAAATGCTGGTCGCGGTCGATCGTCAGCGGACGCTGCTCGACGAGGCAGGTGCCGATGCCGTTGGTGCCTTCGTGCTCCTCGCTCCAGAGCGCACCGGTCCACAGCCCCCAGGATTGAAACGTGGCATCGTCCGCCGCTGTGCCGCGACGATCGACCGGCACGCCCTCGCCGTCGGCGAGCAGCACGCAGCAGCCGCTCGCGCCGACGGCCTGATAGAGCCGGTCCATCGCGCCTTGCGCTGCGGCCAGCAGCGGCGCGATGCGCTCGCGCGCCTGATGCAATTCGGCTTCGGTCAGCCGCATCGGCGAGGTGCGGCCGCCGGGATCGAGATGATGCAATCTGGACGAACGGCGCCACGAGGCCACAAGCGCGGATCGTGCCGCCTGGCCTGACGCGATGGCGGCCTCGACACGGGCCGCGTGATGCCGGGGCATTGACCCATTCATCACTGTTTCCTCCGGATGACAGACTAGAACGTGCCGGCCCTGCCCGCTTGATCTGCGTCAACTTCGGAAGAGTGCCACCAGAAGCCATGGGCCCGCCGCGGCACTGCCGTCAAGGCGGCCGCCCGGTTCCGGACTTACGACCTTCGCAGGAGGAAAGGCACTGTGGTCGGATTTCGGCAGCGACTTTCGTTGTCGGTTTCGAAAGCTGCGGAAAGCGCTAATGCGCGGGGATCATCCGAACGAGATCGCGCGGATTGACGTAATCGAGCTGGAAGCGCGCCCGCTCGTCCAGCATGTCGGGGTCGATCCTCTCGGACCGCAGCAGCGACACCCGCTGCTCGCTCCTGGCGCGCTCACGCTTGAGCTGGGCCAGTTCGCTGGTCAGCGCGATGATCTCCTGGTCGAGCTCCTGGCGGGCGTTGAGGCCGTATTTGCCAGTATAGGCGTTGACGCCGAAATAGCCGACGATGGCGGCCGCCATCGCGTAGAGGGCAAGACCGGTCAGGATCGATTTCAGGCGCGCGCGGGAGACCATCTTGGGAAGATGGGACAGGTTGGTTAAGGCGGTATTAATTGCCCCTGCCGACGATCGTCATGCCCGGGCTTTGCCCCGCCTGCGCGGCCGACGCTTCGGCGCGGCGAAGGCCCGAGCATCCACGTTCTTGGTGTCCGCAAGGACGTGGATGGCCGGGACGAGCCCGGCCATGACGGAGCGTGATTCGCCTCAGCCGTGGTGCTTAGTCACATGCGCGGCGAAGGCGTCGATATAGGCCTGGAGCACGGGCTTCAGCGAGTCCTTGGTGAGGTTACCTCCGGCGTCGAAGGCATCGCCGACTGCGTTCAGATAGATCTCCGGCTGCTGCATGATCGGGCCCGCAATGCCCGGCAGGATGTTCTGTAGAGTCTTTGCGGCGCTGACGCCGCCGAGCGGGCCAGGAGAATTCGAGACGATGCCGACCGGCTTGCCGTTGAACGAGCTCTTGCCGTAGGGCCGCGAGGCGACGTCGATGGCGTTCTTCAGCACGCCCGGAATGGCGCGATTGTATTCGGGGGTGACGAAGATGACGCCGTCCGACTTCTGGAGCTTGTCGCGGAAGGCCAGCCAGTCCGCGGGCGGCGCGCCCTCGAGGTCCTGGTTGAAGAACGAGATGCCGGCCGGCGTGACGACTTCGAGCTTGAGCGAGGCTGGCGCAAGCTTGGCCAGCGCATTGGCGATCTTCAGCGAGAAGCTGTCCTTGCGCAGGCTGCCGGCGATCGTGACGATGTTGTAGGCCATGGATTGTCCTTGAGGGCTTGAGCTGGAGTGCCGGGAGGCACTTAAGCGATCCGGATCATTTAATGCAAGTGCATGAACCGGCCCGATTTGGAAACGCTGTGTTTCACGAAAGCAGATGTTTGGGACGTAGCCTGGATGGAGCGCGGCGCAATCCAGGGCCCTGCCCCAAGCTACGCTGGTCGCGGATTACGCTGCGCTCCATCCGGGCTACGATTGATCCGCGACATTCGTTCCAAACAAATCAGGCCGCCAAGCGGCGGCCCGATCTTTCGCACGAACGGCTAACCCCGATCAGATCGTCGGATTCCACGCCGACGGGACCAGGCGGTATTTGGCGCCGTCCTTCACGACATGACCGACCGCCGGGAACGTGAAGTGGAAGCCGACCACGGTTGCTTTCTCCGCCGCCGCCATGTCGTAGAACTTGTGGCGCGTCGCCTGCGCCATCGCTGCATCCATGTCGAAAATCACGTGCCAGTCGGGATTGCGCAGGAAGAATTCCGGGATGTTGGTGACGTCGGATTGGATCAGCACCTTGGCATCGCCCGATGCGACCGCGAACGAGGTGTGGCCCGGCGTGTGACCCGGAGTTGCGATCGAGGTGATGCCCGGCGCGACCTCCTTGCCCCACTCGTACTTCGTCACCTTGGACTCGAGGCCAGCGAAGATCTTCTTCACGTTGGCGAAATTGTTCTTCAGCGCCTGATTGGACTCGGCCTTGGCAGCGTTCTCCTCACTGGCCCAGAACTCCCACTCCTGGCCGGGCACCATGATCTCCGCATTCGGAAAGGCCAACGCGCCGTCGGCCAGGCGAATGCCGTTGATGTGGTCGCCATGCATATGCGACAGCAGCACAACGTCGACGTTCTTGGGGTCGACGCCAGCAGCCTGGAGGTTCTGCAATGTGCGGCCGACAGCGCCTTTGCTCGCCTCGAGATTGGCAATGCCGTTTCCCGTGTCGATCAGGACGAGCTTCGAGCCGGTATTGATGAGCTGCGGGTTGAACGGAATCGTGACCATGCCCTTCGGCATGTAAGCCGCCTCACCCGCCGCCAGCGCCTCGTCCTTCGGTATGTTGGCGACGAACTTATCCGGCATCGGGAAGGTGCGCGCACCGTCATTGATCGAGGTGCACTCGTAGCTGCCGACCTTGTAGCGATAGAAGCCCGGCGCTTGCGTGCCGGTCGGCGGCACTGAGGCATTGGCCGCGGTCGGCCCGAAGCCGGATACGGCAGCCGCACCGAGTGCAGCGGCGCCCGTGAGCAAATGACGGCGATTGAGATCAGTCATGGAGAGGTCCCCTTCTGAGCGCCCCGCGGTTTTTTCCGCGTTCAAATGGCGGCGGAATAATCTCCGGCTTCGCTCAGAAGGCAAGACCTTCCTTCGGTGACCTGCGGTCGCAGATCACGATTATTTATTTGGGTTGATGAGGAATTTTTCGCCGGTGGCGCGTTTGGCGTACACCGCGATGTTGGCGGGATCGAGCACCTCGGTCAGCGACACCACCTTGGTGTAGTGACTGGCGAAGGTGGTCTTGAGCTCGGACGCGACGCGCTGGCGCAGGCGACCGATCTCGGCCGGACCGATGTTCTGGAGGAACGGCGTCAGCAGCCAGCCGCCGACGCCCCAGGTCAGTCCGAACGACCGGCTCAATTCGGTCGGACGGTTGTCGAGGCTGCCGTAAATATAGATCTGCTTGTACACGTTGGAGCCGTAGCGGCTGTATTCCTTCGCCGTCTTGTTGGCGGCAACTTCCATGGCGGTCAGAATCTGGCTGGCCAGCTTGCCGCCGCCGATGGCATCGAAGGCGATCGTGGCGCCGGTCTCGACCAGCGCATTGGTGAGATCCTCGGTGAAGCTCGCCGCGCTGGAATCCACGACGTGCTTGGCGCCGATCTTGTACAGGATATCGGCCTGCTCCTTGCTCCGGACGATGTTGACGAGGCCGATGCCGTCCTTGATGCAGATCTTGTTGAGCATCTGGCCGAGATTGGAGGCGGCGGCGGTGTGCACGAGCGCCTTGTGGTTCTCCCGCCGCATCGTCTCGGTCATGCCGAGCGCGGTCAGCGGATTGACGAACCAGGACGCGCCGTCCGCGGCCGTGGTGCCCGCCGGCAGCTCCATGACGTCGCGGACCTTCAGCACGCGGTACTGCGTGTACATCGCGCCGCCGATCATTGATACGGTCTTGCCCATCAGCGCCTTCGCAGCATCCGACGATCCGGCCCCGATCACCGTGCCGGCGCCCTCGTTGCCGACCGGCAGCGACTGATCGAGCCGGGCTCCCATCATCCGCATCGCAGCCTCCGGCATCGTCGCGGTGATGACCGGCATCTCCTTCGTGCCGGAGGCCTTGGCGGCCGACATGTCGGCGGGCCCGATCAGGAGTCCAAGGTCCGACGGGTTGATCGGTGTCGCCTCGACGCGAACCACGACCTCATCGTCGGCCGGCTCCGGGGTCGGGACATTCACGAGGGACAATTCCAGCTCGCCGCTCTTCTTCAGCAGCGAACGCAGTTGCAGTCCGGTCTTGCCGTCGCTCATGTCGATCCTCCCCTGTCCGTCTTTTCTCGAGTCGCTGGCTTATGCCAGCGCTTTCACTGCGGCCTTGCCACCATACAGCGCCTGCTTGCCGAGCTGCTGCTCGATGCGCAGGAGCTGATTATATTTGGCGGTGCGGTCGGAACGAGCAAGGGAGCCGGTCTTGATCTGACCGCAATTGGTGGCGACCGCGAGGTCGGCGATGGTGGAATCCTCGGTCTCGCCGGAGCGGTGCGACATCACCGAGGTGTAGCCGGCCTTGTGCGCCATCTCGACGGCGGCGAGCGTCTCGGTCAGCGTGCCGATCTGGTTGACCTTGATCAGGATCGAGTTGGCGCGGCCGGTCTTGATGCCGTCGGCGAGGCGCTTGACGTTGGTGACGAAGAGGTCGTCGCCGACCAGCTGGCACTTCTTGCCGATCAGGTCGGTGAGCTCCTTCCAGCCGTCCATGTCGTCTTCCGACATGCCATCCTCGATCGTGACGATCGGATAGCGCGAGACGAGGTCGCCGAGGTACTTGGCCTGCTCGGAGATCGAGCGGGTCTTGCCCTCGCCTTCATAGACGTATTTGCCGTCCTTGAAAAACTCGGTCGAGGCGCAGTCGAGGCCGAGCACGATGTCGGTCCCTGCCTTGAAGCCGGCCTTGCCGATCGCGTTCATGACGAATTCCAGCGCGGCATCGGCGGACGGCAGGTTCGGGGCAAAGCCGCCCTCGTCGCCGACATTGGTGTTGTGGCCGGCCTTCTTCAGCTCCGACTTCAGCGTGTGGAAGACCTCAGCGCCGTAGCGCAGGCCTTCGGCGAAGGACGAGGCGCCGACCGGCAGGATCATGAACTCCTGGAAGTCGATCGGGTTGTCGGCGTGCACGCCGCCATTGATGATGTTCATCATCGGCACCGGCAAGAGGCGTGCCGAGGTGCCGCCGACATACCGATAGAGCGGCATGTCGAGCGAATTCGCAGCCGCCTTGGCGCAGGCGAGCGAGACGCCGAGGATGGCGTTGGCGCCGAGCCGGCTCTTGTTCGCGGTGCCGTCGAGGTCGATCATGATCTGGTCGATCTGGGCCTGCTGCTCGGCATCGAGACCGCTTAAGGCCTCGAAGATCTCGCCGTTGACGGCACCGACCGCCTTGCTGACACCCTTGCCGAGATAGCGCGCCTTGTCGCCGTCGCGCAGCTCCACCGCCTCATGGGCGCCGGTGGAGGCGCCGGACGGCACCGCGGCGCGGCCGAGCGCGCCATCCTCCAGCACGACATCGACCTCGACGGTGGGATTGCCCCGGCTATCGAGGATTTCGCGGCCGATGATGTCAATGATGGCGGTCATGATGTGCACTTCCGTTCGTTGGAGCTGATCGGTTCGCCGCGGGTCTTACACGGGCCGCAAGCAAATGTGAACGCTTGAGGGTGGCACTTCGACTGACGCGTGAAGGCGCCAGGATTAAGGTCGAGGGCATCGGTCTGTGCGTGCATCCTCAATCCCAAGCAGTCGGGGTAACGCCATGAATCGCCGCCAGTTTCTTGCTTCCAGCACCGCCCTGTTCGTGGCTCGCCCAAGTTTTGCCCAGGAGGGCCCGTTCCGGACAAAATACTTCCCGATCAGTGCCGGTATCGGCCTGCACGATCTGACGCCTGCCCCTGACGGTTCGGTCTGGTTCACGGCGCAGGGCAAGGGCTTGCTCGGCAGGCTCGATCCCCGGGATGGCAGTTTCAAGACGGTCGGCCTCGGTCAGGGCGCCGCGCCGCATGGCGTGACCGTCGGCCCCGATGGCGCGCCCTGGATCACCGAGGGCGGCCAGAACGCGATCGCACGGGTCGATCCCGGCGATTTCAAGGTCACGCTGTTCCGCCTGCCGGAAAAGTTCGCCTCGGCCAATCTCAACACCGGCGTGTTCGACAAGGAAGGCACCTACTGGTTCACCGGCCAGTCCGGCTATTACGGCCGCCTCGCGCCGCGGTCCGGCGAAATGAATGTGTTCAAGGCGCCCAAGGGCGTCGGCCCCTATGGCATCACGGTGACGCCCAAAGGCGAGGTCTGGTACGCCTCGCTTGCCGGCAGCTATATCGCGAAGATCGACCCGGCAAGCGGCGATGCCGCCGTGGTCGCGCCACCGACGCCGAACCAGGGATCGCGGCGCGTCTGGTCGGATTCGAAGAGCCGGATCTGGGTCAGCGAGTGGAACAGCGGCCAAGTCTCGGTGCACGATCCCGCCGACGGATCCTGGAAGAGCTGGAAGCTGCCGGGCGAGCGTCCCCGCGCCTACGCTGTCTTTGTCGACCACAAGGACAAGGTCTGGCTGACGGATTTTTCGGCCAACGCCATCGTGCGCTTCGATCCCGCCACTGAGACGTTCAACGTCTTCGCCAGCGACAGGGCCAACGCCAATGTGCGCCAGCTCGACGGCCGACCGGGCGAGCTCTGGGGCTGCGAGTCCGGCAACGATCGCATCGTCATGATCCAGACGATCGCGGCCGGTTGACGGCAGCGGCATTTGCGTCCATCCCGGCATCCGAAACAGGATGTGACGACGATGGCGAAGAAATCCCTCCAGCTCGGTCGCGCGGTCGAATGGCCGCACACACCGGAAGACGCCCAGCTCGACCGCGTGCCCAATCCGCAAAAGGGCACCGACTATCTGGTGCGCTTCACCGTGCCGGAATTCACCTCGCTCTGCCCGGTGACGGGCCAGCCGGATTTCGCGCATCTGATGATCGACTACGCGCCTGATGCGTGGCTGCTGGAATCGAAATCGCTCAAACTCTACATCGCGAGCTTCCGCAATCACGGCGCCTTCCACGAGGACTGCACCGTGATGATCGGCAAGCGCATCGCCGGCGAGATCAAGCCGAAATGGCTGCGGATCGGCGGCTACTGGTATCCGCGCGGCGGCATCCCGATCGACGTGTTCTGGCAGACCGGCCGCGTACCCAAGGGCCTGTGGGTGCCGGAGCAAGGCGTCGCGCCCTATCGCGGGCGGGGGTGAGCCGCGCGTCCCGCGCCTGCGATCACCACGCGTACCGCACGACGCCCTTGCCTGCGTAAGAGCGCGTGACGCCCGAGAATTCGCCCTCGAACGTGCCAGCGGCCGACCAGCCGTTCAGCCATTTCTTCTCGACCGATCCCGTCACCAGCGCGGAGGCCGAGGCCATTGGCGCGCCGTTTACGATGAAGCTCGCGCCGGGCAGAGTTTGGAACGTGGCCCCGATAGCGCGGTCAGGATTGAAATCATGCGCCCAGGCGATGCGGCCGCGTAGCGTGACAATGCCATCTGCCTGCGCGAAGGCCTTGTCCGTGCGCAGGCCGAGCTCAGTGCGGGTGTCGGTGACGCTCTTCGAATTGTAGGCCAGCGCAAACTGGTTGCTGCCGACGATGGCCTGCTCGGCGTAAGCCGGCAGGTCGAAGGTGGTGAACTGGGCCGCGGCATAGGGCGTGAAGCCGACGCCCTGCGTGACGATGCGGTAGCCGCCCTCGAGCCGGCCGGAATAGGCGTTGGCGTTGAACTCGGCGCGCAAGCGATCGACGCCAGCAACCGTCAGCGTGCGATCGGTCGTGATGTCCTGCCAGCCATAGGCCAGCGCGCCGGTGATATAGGCGGGCCCGACGATGTGCCGGAAGAACGCGCCAGCCTGGAACAGGTCGGAGCGGCCGCCGCCGAGCGCATTGGTCACGGTGAAGTTGGTGCCGCCGCCGGCGAGCGCGAAACCGACCAGCGTATCGCGGGAGATGCGATAATCCGCGCCGACCGCGGTGCCGTAGAGGTTGCTTGTGGTGGTGTTCGAACCGATGGTGGTGTTCCCGTCGGTTTGCTGCGCTCCGCCGAACCCCGCCGCCCAGACGCTCCAGCGCTGCTCGAACCCTGGCACGATTGGCGGTGCCTTGGCGTAGATCGCGGCATAGGCGTCGCGCTCGCCCTTCGAGCGGCTCACGCCCTTCGCGGCATAAGTCATGCTCTCCTCGGCAAAGGCATTCGGCGCGCCGCCGGCGCCGACGGGATCGCCACGGCCGGCCACGAACGGATCCGTCATCACGCCCATGAACTGGTTCATCGCGTTGAACGTGGTCTGCTGCGAGGCGCTGCCGACCTCGCCAGAGAGCTGGGTCAGACCGACCGGCGTGAGGCCACCGAACGCCATCGGGATCGTGCCGTTGCTGTTGAAATAGTTGATGATGGCGTTGCCGACGCTCTGTTGGTTGCCATTGAGGCTGCCGGACGGCGGCGCGAAGTTCAGCGCAAGATTCAGATAAGCATGAGTGGTGTCATAGCTCAGCGTCGTGTGGAAGCCCGACGGCAGGCCGGTGTTCGCCACGATGGGATCGAAATGGCCGCTGATGCTGCCCGCATTCAGGATCGTGTACTGCTTGGCGACGTAAGAGCCAGCGACAAAATGCGCACCGACGGTGGCGCCGCCA
This sequence comes from Bradyrhizobium sp. CIR18, assembly GCF_014198295.1. Lineage (NCBI taxonomy): Bacteria > Pseudomonadati > Pseudomonadota > Alphaproteobacteria > Hyphomicrobiales > Nitrobacteraceae > Bradyrhizobium > Bradyrhizobium sp. CIR18. The sequence goes on from NZ_JACIHF010000001.1 coordinate 634,295, forward strand.
AGTGTTGCGCTTCCCGTCACATTGGCAAAGCTGGAGGTTACGGGATCGACGAAAACACTGAACAGGGCCCCTGATTGCATCGCGAGGCTTGCCGCCGTCATGGACGTTCCCGGCCCGCCCGCACCACCCGGCGAAAAAATGCCACCCGCGGCGACCTGGAGCGCCCCCACCGTGCCGATGCCGGCCAGCGCTGCAGTCGCGTTCACCGTGGTGAGGCTCGATGACGCCATCGAGCCATCGACAACGAGCGTGCCACCGTTGACCGTGGTCGTGCCCGTATAGGCGCTGCCGTCGCCCGTCAGGCTCATGATGCCGGAGCCCGTCTTCACGAAGGAGCCACTCCCGGTCAAGGACCCCGCGAAGGTCGAGGATGAATTGTCGCCGCCCACCGTCATGGTGAAGGCACCGGTATCGAGCACGCTGCCCGCCACGCCGGCTACCGATCCAAAGCTCGCGCCGACACCGGCAACGTCGGCGATCGCGCCGGCGGTGGCGAGGGTCACGCGTCCCGACACGCTGCCGCCTCCCGAGTTCAACTGGCTAGGGGCCGAGATCGTGACGTTCCCGTTGATCGTTCCGTTGAGCGCGATGTATTCGGAGATGCTGTTGATCGACGCATTCACCGTGCCGGTGGCGTCGATGATCATCTTGCCGTCGTTCAAGATGGTATTGGTGGCGTTCAGCACTCCAGAAACGCTGACTTGGCCCCCGGAGTTCGTGAAGGTGGTGGCATTGACGGTACGCCCGGCGTCGATCCAGACCGCGTGAACCATCGCGTTGGACTGATTGATCAGCGTGGTGACATTGAGATCGCCGCCGGAAACGATGAGGTCGGATGCCGCGCCGGTGGTAAGGGTACCGTTGACGGTGAGCGCACCGGTCACCGTGAAGGTACCGCTTTGATGGTCGACGTTGCCGTTGAGCGTGCCGGCTGCGTTCGCCGTGCCGGAATTCGTCAGTCCGCCATTGACCGTTCCAGTTGTCGTGAAGGTGCCGCCGGCTGCGTTCGTCGTCCCGGCAGTTGTCGTCACCGTACCGCCGTTGGTGAACGTGCCGGCGTTGTTGATGATGCTGGTCGCGCTCAGCGTCCGGCCAGCCGAGACCTGGACCGCGGTGGCCGAGGTCGAATTGTTCGTGAGCGTCGTGATGCCGGTGAAGCTGCCGAACTGCACGGCCAGGCTCGACGTCGCGTTGTTGGTCACCGCACCGTTGGTGGTGAGATCGTTGATCAGCGCGAAGGAGCCGCTGCCTTGATTGGTGATGCCGTCATTGAACACGCCCCTCGCGTTGGCCGTGCCCGAATTCGTCAACCCGCCGTTGACCGTGCCCGTCGTGTTGAAAGTGGCGCCCGCGGCATTGGTCGTGCCGCCGGTCGTCGTGATCGAGCCATTGTTGAAGAAGATGCCACCGTTGTTGGCAATGGTCGTCGCAGAGATGATACCGCCTGGGACATTGGAGAAACCGGTGGTGGTGGTAATGTCGCCGATCAGGGTACCTTGATTGCTCGCGATCGCACTGACGGTCAGCGACGTCGTCAGGGTGCCGGTGTTGACGAAGGTCCCGGCAGTAACGCTCGTGGTGGTGAACGAGTTGGTGCCGGACAGCGTCAACCTGCTGGACCCTGCCTGCGAGATCGTGGCGCCCGTCATGTTGTTGCTGATCGAGATGAAAGTGCCGACGCCGACGGCATTGTTGGTGATGCCGGTGACAAAATTCACTGCCTGACCGCTTATCGCGTAGCCCTGGGACGTAGCGTCGAAAATCCAGGACTGGGGTGAGATGGGGCCAAGGGTGACGGTGACGGCCGTCGTGCCCGTGGCGGAAAAGGTCGCGGTTTCGCCTGCGGTGTCGGGGACGGTGTTAGTCGACCAATTGGTTGGCTCGCTGTAATTGCCGTTGGCGACGCCGCCGTCCTGCCAGACCTGCGCTCGCGCCAAGGACGGCAGCAATACAACCGCCGCAAGAGCTGTGCCGGCCAGAAAAGCCCTGCTGAACAGCGCCACGCGCGTGGGCCCAACCCCGTCCGCCCGGATCATCAAAAATTCCGCTGGGGCCCTACGCTGCCCTCAATCGCCAGATATTCTTCAAACGAGAAAAATCTAGCTGCTTCGCCGCCAGCGAGCCACTGATGATCGGTTTCGTCGGCGGATGAGTCGGCGATTTCCACTACGGTGTGATTGTAAGGCAACAGAAGGTTGCATATTTACCAGGCACCCGACGATATCGCACTGGAATACGCGCTCAGCAGATCGACTTTGGCGTGTGTGTCGCGATGGGCGCCGAGGCCGCTTAAGTCACCGAATGCACGTCAGCGCGCGTCGGACGGTGCCCGCGCCTTGAGCGATTGAGCGCAGACGAAGCCAAGCACGACCATGATCGCGGCGCTCGCGAACAGGGTCGGCATCTTGCCGGCATGCTGGAGCCCAAAGCCATAGGCGAGCGGCCCCACCGTCTGCCCCATGAAGAAAAAGAACGAATGCAGCGACAGCGCGGTGGCGCGCGCCTCGACCGAGAGCTCGCTGGCGAAGACCTGGAGACAACCATGGGCGATGTAGAAGCCCCATCCCATCACGATGAGATTCAGCGCCTGCACTTCCCAGCGCGGACCGAACGCGACGGCGACGAGTTGCGAGGCGACCAGCGTCATGCCTGCGATCATCATGCCCTTGACGCCGAGCCACGGCAGCAGACACGACACCGTCAGCGTGTAGAACAGGCCGCCGACCGCAAAGCCGGCGATGACGATGCCGGCGATCGAGAGCGAGGTCTGTCCGAGCTCGAACAGGAACGAGGCGATGTAGGGAAACAGGCCGAGGACGACGCAGCCCTCGATGAACACCGCCGAGTAGCAGACATAGGCGTTCGGATTGGTGAAGATGGTGCGATAGCCCGCCTTCAGCGCCGACAGGCTGGTCTTCGGCGGATGCTTGACCTTGGCGCCGCGAAAGCCGGCGGCAACCGCGATCGAGGCGGCGATGACGAGCACGCCGAGCACCGCCAGCACGCCGCGCCAGCCGAGGAAATCGCCGATCAGGCCGGAGGCCGAGGCACCGAGCAGATTGCCGGTCATGGCGCCGGCGAGCGTGCGGCTGATCGCGACCTGGCGCTTCTCGGGCCCGACGAGATCGCTGGTCAGGCTCAGCGCGACCGGAAACACGCCGCCGGAGCCGATGCCGGCGAGGATGCGGGTCGCAAACAGAACCGAGAACGAGGACGAGAGCGCGCCCAGGATGTTGGCAAGGCCGAGCAGCGCGAGGCAGCCGATCATCAGCCGCGTCTTGCCGAACAGATCGGCGGCGGCGCCGACAATGGGCTGGATGATCGAGAAGGTGAAGGCGAACACCGCGGCAAAGCCCGCGGCGGTGGCAATGCTGACGCCGAAATCCTCGGCGACATGCGGCAACACCGGGTCGAGTGCGCGCGCCGAAAGCGCCGCGGCGAAGCTCGCACCTGATATGACGTAGAGGGCGGCCGGCAGGCCGTGATCGTGCGGCCGCGCCTCGCCTTGCTGCATCAGCGCGGGTTCTTTGCCAGCGCGTCGAACGCCATCAGTCTGGCGATCAGCCCCTCGAATTCGCGCAGCGGCACCATGTTGGGGCCATCGGACGGCGCGCGATCAGGATCCGGGTGGGTCTCGATGAAGACGCCGGCGACGCCGACCGCCACGGCCGCGCGCGCCAGCACCGGCACGAATTCGCGCTCGCCGCCCGAGGAGGTCCCCTTCCCGCCCGGCTGCTGCACCGAATGGGTGGCGTCGAAGATCACCGGCGCGCCGGTGGTGCGCGCCAGGATAGGCAGCGCACGCATGTCGGAGACCAACGTGTTGTAGCCGAAGGAAGCGCCGCGCTCGGTGACGAGCACGTTGGGATTATCCGCGCTGGTGATCTTCGTGACGACATTCGCCATGTCCCACGGCGCGAGGAATTGTCCCTTCTTGACGTTGACGACCTTGCCGGTCGCGGCGGCAGCCAGCAACAGATCGGTCTGCCGGCAGAGGAAAGCGGGAATCTGGAGGATGTCCACGGCCTGCGCCACCTCGGCGCATTGCGTGGCCTCGTGCACGTCGGTCAGGACAGGCAGGCCGAGCGAAGAGCGGATCTCGGCGAAGATCGGCAGCGACTGCGCGAGGCCCAGCCCGCGCGCCGCGGACGCGCTGGTGCGGTTGGCCTTGTCGAACGAGGTCTTGTAGACGAGGCCGATGTTCAGCCGCGCAGCGATCTCCTTCAGCGCGGAGGCGACCTCCAGCGCATGCTGACGGCTTTCGAGCTGACAGGGTCCTGCAATGATCGAGATCGGCAGATCATTGCCGAACTTGACCTTTCCGATGGTGACGACCGGCGCCGCTGAATGCGAAGAGCTCAAGGCAAATCCCTCGTTTCGGCGCGACCATAGCCGCGATGAGGGTCGGATCAACCCTATTCGGCCCGGACGGTCAGAATATCAGGGTTGCGCCGGGGCTCCCATTGCGGCTGCGCAACGCCGGCCGGCGCTCACTTCACCGCGGAGAAGGCCGTCGGCGCCAGGATCTGGCTGTCGATGTTGGCGACGATCTGGCCGTCGGCTTCGCTCTCGGCACGAGCTTTCATCCAGTCCGGATCGGCGATGAACTTGCCCCACTTCGTCTCGCGCTCGGCGAGCGACTCCCAGGCGAGGAAATAGGTCAGATCCTGATTGGATTCACCGATCACGGTCGTGAAGAACCCGGCCTGCTTGATGCCGTGCTTCTCCCAGATCTTCAGCGTTGCGGTCTCGAACCGCTTCAACAGCGCCGGCAGCCGGCCGGGGACACAGCGATAGACGCGCATTTCGTAGATCATTCATGTTCCTCCCTGAACAGGTCCGGCGGTTATAGCGGCCGGCCCCGACGGTGTCTTGAGCCCGCCCGGCCGCCCCATGTGGCGTTCTGCGCATGGCTTGAGCTCCGGCACTGCCAGATCCCGCAATGCTGCCGCAATGATCGGGCCGCTAGAAAGGCGCAGTTGCGGTTCGGGGCCTGTCACATGCGGATTTTGCTGGTCGAGGATGAAGCGGAAATGGCCTGCGCGCTGGCCTCGGCGCTGAAGCGCTACGACATGGTGGTGGACCATGCTCCGACGCTGGCCGAGGCGGAGGAAGCCATTTCGGCCGACGTCCATGCCGCCGTCCTGCTCGACCGCCAGCTTCCCGACGGCGATGGCCTCGCTTTGATCCCAAAGCTCCGCGCGCGCGCCGACGGTGTGCCGATCATTGTCCTGACTGCCCGCGGCGAGCTCGCCGATCGCATCGCAGGGCTCGACGGCGGCGCCGACGACTATCTGGCAAAACCGTTTGCGGTCGAGGAGTTGCTGGCGCGGCTGCGCGCCGTGCTGCGGCGGCCCGCCGGCCTCTCTCCTGACGTCATCCGCGCCGGACGGCTTGCCTTCGACCTCGGTCATCGCGAGGCCAGCATCGACGGCACCCCGTTCGAGCTGCCCCGCCGCGAGCTGCTGGTGCTCGAAAAATTGGTCCGCCGCCTGGGCCGGACCGTGCTGCGCTCGGCGCTGGAAGAGGCGGTCTACAATTTCGACGACGAGATCCAGTCCAACGCGCTCGACACGCATGTCTCGCGTCTCAGGCGAAAACTCGCGGACGCCGACGCAGGCATCGAGATCCACGGCATTCGCGGCGTCGGCTATCTCCTGAAGAAAATGCCATGAGCGCCATGAGCACGCACGACGATCCCTATTGCCTGCGCTCGCGCTTGAGCTGGCGCCTCCTCTCGCTTCAGGCCGCGATCCTCGTTGCGCTGGTTGCCGTCGTCCTCGCCGGGCTTTGCGCCTCCGGCTTCGTGCTGGCCGAGCGCGACGAGGACCGCGTCATCGATGTCGTCCAGCGCGCGCTTACGCGCGATGCACAAGGCGGACTGACCTTGCGGCCGACGCCCGAGCTGCGGTTGTTGCGCAGCGAGACGCCAGACCTCTGGTTCCTCGTGCGGGACCGGCGGGGCCACTCGCTGAGCGAAGGCGACGTGCCAGCCGAATTCGCCGCGATCGGCAGCGGCCTCGACCAGATCAGCCAGGCGCGGCTTGGCTGGCAGATGTTCCAGGACGATCCGCGCCAGCCGGCGGCGCGGCTGAAGCGGGTCGACACCGATGCGGGCAATTTGCAGGTCATCACGGCGACACAAGGGCGTCTGACCGGCGCCAAGGCGCTGTTCATGACATCCCTTGCGTTCCTCGGCATCGCCCTGCCCGGCCTACTGCTGATGGGAACGGCGACGTTCATCGCGACGCCGATGATCGTGCGGCGCGCATTCAGGGGGCTCGATACCGCGGCGGACGAGGCCCGGCGCATCGATATCCACCAGCGCGGCGCGCGGCTGCCGGTGGAACGTATTCCGCTGGAGGTCATGCCGCTGGTGACCGCGATCAACGATGCACTGGCGCGGCTCGACCAGGGCTATGCCCGCCACAAGCGCTTCGTTGCGGATGCCGCGCACGAGCTGCGCACGCCGATCGCGATCCTGAACACGCGCCTGGAGTCGCTTAGTCCCGGGCCGGACAAGGCCCGCCTGCTGGAGGATGCCGCGCGGCTGGCGACGCTTGCCGAGCAATTGCTCGACATCCAGAGGCTCGACCGCTGCGGCCATCCGTTCACGCGCGTCAATCTCGCCGCCGTTGCACAAAGTGTCGCCGCCGATCTCGCTCCCCTGGCGATCGCAGCTGGCTATGAGCTTGCCCTCGATGCGCCGGCGAACCCCGTTGAGACGATCGGCGATGCGGCCGCGCTCGAGCGCGCGCTGACCAACCTCGTGCAGAATGCGATCCAGCACGGCCCGCGTCGCGGCACGATCGGGATTCGCGTCAGCAAGCCCGCGAGCATCGAGGTCACGGATGAAGGGGCCGGCATTCCTCCCGATCAGCGCGAGCAGATCTTCGAGCCGTTCTATCGGCTCACACCGCTCGATCGCGGTGCCGGCCTCGGCCTCAACATGGTGCGGGAGATCGTGCAGCTGCATGGCGGCCACGTCTCGGTGGCGGACGGGCCGGACGGCGGCGCCTGTTTCCGGATGACGCTGCCGGAGGTGCGGCAAAGCTGATTCAATCGTATTCACGTCCGACAGCGCAATGCTGTCGCAATGCGCTCCCGCGACATTGCATGCGTCGCACCTCCATCGAGGTGCAAACTCAAGTTGCCGGAGTGCGCATGCCCAACGATTTCCTTTCCTTTTTCCTGTCCTGGATGTCGTCCCCGCGTCGGGTCGGCGCGATCGCACCATCGGGTGCGGCGCTCGCCGATCTCATCACGCGCGAGATCAGTGCAACGACGGGACCGATTCTCGAGCTCGGTCCCGGCACCGGCGCGTTCACCTACAAGCTGCTCAAACGCGGCGTGCGGCCGCAGGACCTCACGCTGATCGAATACGGCTCCGACTTCATGAAAGTCCTGCAGATGCGCTTTCCCGGGTCGCGCGTGCTGTGGATGGACGCAGGCCGGCTCGCGACCGAGCGCCTCTACGACGGCGCCCCCGTCGGCGCGGTCGTGAGCGGCCTGCCGCTGCTCAACATGTCGAGGCGCAAGGTCATCTCGATCCTCAGCGGCGCGTTCAGCTATGTCCGCCCCGGCGGCGCCTTCTACCAGTTCACCTATGGCATGAGCTGCCCGGTGCCACGGCCGGTGCTCGACCGGCTCGGCCTGCGCGCAAAGCTGGTGGATCGCGCCCTGCTGAACGTGCCGCCCGCCGCGGTCTACAGGCTGACGCGGCGGCCGCAGATGAAGCTGATCACTGGATCCCTTGCGCCCGAACCATCAGCGCGGGTCGCGTTGGCGCCGATTCATCATGCACGCGACTACTCCGCCGCGCGCTGATCCATCAGACGAGCCGGCTCTGCTTCGCTGCCGCCGCGATGAACGACGCGAACAGCGGATGCGGCTCGAACGGGCGCGACTTCAGCTCGGGGTGGAACTGGACGCCGATGAACCAAGGATGATCCTCGTACTCGACGATTTCAGGCAGCACGCCGTCCGGAGACAAGCCTGAGAATTTCAGGCCGTGCTGCTCGAGGCGGTCCTTGTAGGCGGTGTTGACCTCGTAGCGATGGCGGTGGCGCTCGGAAATCTCGGTCGCGCCGCCATAGACCTGCGAGACGCGGCTGCCGCGGTTGAGCGCGGCGGGATAGGCGCCAAGCCGCATCGTGCCGCCGAGATCGCCGGCCTGCGAGCGCTTCTCGAGCTCGTTGCCGCGCAGCCACTCCGTCATCAGGCCGACCAGCGGCTCCTTGGTCGGGCCGAACTCGGTGGAGTTGGCGTCCTCGATGCCGACGAGATTTCGCGCCGCCTCGATCACCGCCATCTGCATGCCGAAGCAGATGCCGAAATACGGCACGTCGCGTTCGCGCGCGAACTGCGCCGCGCGGATCTTGCCTTCCGCACCGCGCTGACCGAATCCGCCAGGCACCAGGATGCCGTTAACGTGCTCGAGGAACGGCGCGGGATCTTCCTTCTCGAAGATCTCGCTTTCGATCCAGTCGAGGTTGACCTTGACCTTGTTGGCGATGCCGCCGTGCGAGAGCGCCTCGATCAGCGACTTATACGCATCCTTCATGCCGGTATATTTGCCGACGATGGCGATGGTGACGTCGCCCTCGGGATTGCGGATGCGCTCGTTGATCTGGTGCCAGCTCTGGAGCACCGGCGGGATGCGCGATTCGATGCCGAAGGCGGCAAGCACTTCATCGTCGAGGCCTGCAGCGTGATAGGCTTCGGGGACGGCGTAGATGCTGTCGGCGTCGCGCGCCTCGATCACGGCGCTTTCACGCACGTTGCAGAACAGCCCCAGCTTGCGCCGCTCTTCCTTGGGAATCTCGCGGTCGGTGCGGCAGAGCAGGATGTCCGGCTGAATGCCGATCGAACGCAGCTCCTTCACCGAGTGCTGCGTCGGCTTGGTCTTCAACTCACCGGCGCTCGGAATGTACGGCAGCAGCGTGAGGTGGATGTAGATGGCGTGATCGCGCGGCAGCTCGTTCTTGAGTTGGCGGATCGCCTCGAAGAACGGCAGGCCCTCGATGTCGCCGACGGTGCCGCCGATCTCGACCAGCACGAAGTCGTAATCGTCATTGCCGGAGAGGACGAATTCCTTGATGGCGTTGGTGACGTGCGGAACCACCTGGATGGTCGCGCCGAGATAATCGCCGCGGCGCTCCTTGGAGATGATGTCCTGATAGATGCGCCCCGTGGTGATGTTGTCCTGCTTGGTCGCAGGACGGCCGGTGAAGCGCTCGTAGTGACCGAGATCGAGATCGGTCTCCGCGCCGTCATCGGTCACGAACACTTCGCCGTGCTGATACGGCGACATCGTTCCGGGATCGAGGTTGAGATAGGGGTCGAGCTTGCGGAGGCGGACCTTGTAGCCCCGGGCTTGCAACAGCGCACCGAGTGCCGCTGAAGCCAGACCCTTGCCGAGCGAAGAAACCACGCCGCCGGTGATGAATATGTACCGCGCCATGGGACTTAACCTCTAATCCCTCGAATTCGATTCGCCAAAGCGATTCGTATTCCGCCCCAAAGATTTTGCGGGCCTGTGGGTGAGCCAAAACTAAGAGTGGTGCCAGTGCCTTGATGGGGATTGTTGATGCAGGACGGTAGCCACCGCCCTGCATGGCCCCCCTGCTTTATTGCGAACGAGGCACCTGCGGGCCGCTCGGAGCCGGCGCCTGCTGCTGCTCGTCGACCTTCTTCAGCGAATCCAGGATGCCGCCCGACGTCGGCGGCGCGATCGGCGATCCGCCGGCCGGCTGGCCCTGCGAGGCCGGGGTGCCGATGATCGACGACGGCGCGCGGCTGTAGCCCGCATGCCAGGACAGGAACATGCTGGTGAGGAAGAAGCCGGCGGCGAGGATCGCGGTGGTCCGCGTCAAGAGGTTCGCGGTGCCGCGGCTCGACATGAAGCCTGCGCCGCCGCCCATGCCGAGGCCGCCGCCTTCCGACTTCTGGAGCAGGACGGCGCCGATCATGACGGCGACGATCATGAGGTGGATGACGATGACAACGGTCTGCATAGTATCCTTCCGTCACAAGCGGGCGGCGCCTGACGGCGGCCGATCGCGCTTCGCGGGTTTTCCTGAAGTTGCGCGGTGTTACACGATCAGAGGGGGCATTGCCACCCCCGATCGGGACCGGATCAGCCGCTTTGAGGTTAGCTAGGGGCAGCCCTTGGCGATCGCAAGGAAATCGGCCGCCTTCAGGCTGGCGCCGCCGACCAGGGCGCCGTTGACGTTCTTGACCGCCATCAGCTCGGCCGCATTCGAGGGCTTGACCGAGCCGCCGTAGAGGATGCGCATCTTCCCCCCGTCGGTCTTGAACCTGGAGGTCAGGACCTCCCGGATAAACCCATGAATCTGCTCGACATCCTTGGCCGTGGGGGTGAGCCCGGTGCCGATCGCCCAGACCGGCTCATAGGCCACGATGAGATTCGCGGCCGTCGAGCCATCAGGCAGGGAGCCGGCGAGCTGCCCGCGCAGGATGTCCAGGGTCTGGCCGGCGTCGCGCTGGCCTTGCGTCTCGCCGATGCAGACGATCGCCGTCGCACCGGCGCGCCAGACGGCCTCGGCCTTCTGCCGGATCAGGGCGTCGCCCTCGCCGTGGTCGGCGCGGCGCTCGGAATGGCCAACGATGACGGCGGTCGCCCCGGCATCAGCCAGCATTTCGGCGGCGATATCGCCGGTATGGGCACCGGAGGCCTTGGGGTGGCAATCCTGGGCGCCTACCGCGACTTTCTTGCCGCGCGCCTTGTCGGCGAAGGCCGCAATCAGGGTCGCAGGCGGGCAGACCAGCAGATCGGCCTTGCCGGTCACCTCGGCCGCACCATTGAGCATGGCGTCGAACTCGGCAGCCTGGGCTTTCAGGCCGTTCATTTTCCAATTGCCGGCGATCAGGGGGCGGATGGCGTCGGTCATGTCAATTTCCAGCAAAATGAGGTTTGTGCATGCGCTAGCAGAGGACCTGCTGCAGTTCCAGAGACCAGAGGCTTTTAACCGCAGCCGCAAACGGTCGCCGGACCCGAGGTTGCGGGGGGAAAGCCACCACTTTATGATGATTGATCAATTTGGTGACGCGCTTTTGCTGAATCTGCATTAAGACGCGCTCCCGTTCCCCTCCTGCTCAAACAAGTTGGACCAAATGCTTCGAGGAATGCGCAAGGCCTCATCAAACTGGCTCGGCAAGACGATTATGGCCGTGGTGATGGGCGTGTTGATCGTCAGTTTCGGCATTTGGGGAATCGCCGACATCTTCAAGGGCTTCGGGCAGTCCACGGTGGCCAAGGTCGGCAGCACCGAGATTTCGCTGAACGAGTTCCGCCAGATCTACACGGACCGCCTGCAACAGATCAGCCGCCAGTTCGGCCGTCCGCTGACGCCCGACCAGGCGCGTGCCTTCGGCCTCGACCGCCAGGTGCTGCAGCAGACGATCGCGGAAGCCGCCCTCGACGAAGAGGCGCGCCGGCTCGGGCTCGGCCAGTCCGACGACCAGATCCGCCAGGTCATCATGAACGACCCCAACTTCAAGGGCGTCGGCGGCAGCTTCGATGCGAACCGGTTCCAGGCCGTGATCCGCAATTTCGGCTATACCGAGCAGCGCTACGTCGCCGAGCAGCGCAAGGTGTCGCTGCGCCGGCAGATCACCGGCACGATCGGCGCCGGCCTCGAGCCGCCGAAAGCCATGATCGACGTGCTGACGCGCTTCCAGAACGAGCAGCGCGCCATCGAGTTCGTCAGGCTCGACGCCGCCCAGGCCGGCCAGATCGACGCGCCCTCGCCCGAGGCGCTCGCCGCCTATTTCGAGGATCACAAGGTTCAGTTCCGCGCGCCCGAATACCGCAAGATCTCCTTCGTCGTGGTCTCGCCGGAAGAAATCGGCAAGTGGAGCGAGGTCTCCGACGAGGACGCCAAGAAGATGTTCGAGCAGCGCAAGGACCGGCTCGGCACGCCGGAGAAGCGCCAGATCCAGCAGATCGTGTTTCCCAACGTGACCGACGCGCAGGCCGCACGCGAGCGCCTCGTCGGCGGAATGTCGTTCGAGGATCTCGGCAAGGAGCGCGGGCTGAGCGCCTCCGATGTCGACCTCGGCCTCGTGACCAAGTCTTCGCTCGCTGCCGCCGTCGGCGATGCCGCCTTCGCGCTTCCCGCCGGCGAGATCAGCCAGCCGATCCAGGGCGGGCTTGGCGTCGCGATCGTCAGGGTCGACAAGATCGAGCCGGGCAAGGAGGCGGACTACGCCAGCCTGGCCGGCGACATCAAGCGCGAGATCGCCACCGAACGCGCGCGCGTCAAGGTCGCAGATCTCCGCGACAAGATGGAAGACGAGCGCGGCGGCGGCGCCAGCGTGATCGACGCTGCGCAGAAGCTCGGCCTCACCGCCGTGACCATCGACGCGGTCGATCGCTCCGGCCGCGCCCCGAACGGCCAGCCGGTCGCCAACATTCCGCAGGGCCTCGACGTGGTGTCGCAGGCCTTCAACACCGATGTCGGCGTCGACAACGACTCGATCTCGTTCAAGGGCGGCTATGTCTGGTACGACGTGCTCGCCATCACGCCTTCGCGCGACCGCAATCTCGACGAGGTCCGCGACCAGGTCGAGGCGCGCTGGCGCCAGGACCAGATCGCCACCAAGCTCAAGGCCAAGGCGACCGAGATGGTGCAGAAGCTCGAAGCAGGCGGCAAGCTTGCCGATGAAGCCGCAGCGATCGGCGCCAAGGTCGAGACCGCAACCGGCTTCAAGCGCGACGATACGCCCGCCGGCGTGCCCGCAGCCGTCGTATCGGCCGCCTTCCGCACCGCCAAGGACGACGTCGGACAGACGCCGGTGACCGGCGGCACCGAGGTGATCGTGTTCCGCGTCACCGACATCGTCGAACCCGCGGTCGACGCCGCCTCCGACGCGATCAAGAAGCTGAAGGAAAGCCTCGACCGTGCCCAGACCGAGGAGCAGGTCGCCTCTTACGTCAACAAGCTTGAAACCGACATCGGGACCACCATTAATCAGGCCGCCTTCGCGCAGGTGACCGGCGCGAACCAGTGAGTTGAAAGCACGCGATGGACGACCTGAAATCGATCATTGGAAAAGTGGCGACCGGCGCCAGCCTGTCGCGTGAGGAAGCGGCTTCCGCCTTCGACGCCATGATGTCGGGCGAAGCCACGCCCTCGCAGATGGGCGGCCTGTTGATGGCACTGCGGGTGCGCGGCGAAACGGTGGACGAGATCACCGGCGCCGTTACGGCGATGCGCTCCAAGATGCTGAGCGTGACGGCACCGCCGGAAGCCGTCGACATCGTCGGCACCGGCGGCGACGGCTCCGGCTCGGTCAACGTCTCGACCTGCGCCTCCTTCATCGTCTCCGGCGCCGGCGTGCCGGTGGCCAAGCACGGCAACCGCGCGCTGTCGTCGCGCTCGGGCGCCGCCGACGTGCTGGCCTCGCTCGGGGTGAAGATCGACCTCAGGCCCGAGCAGGTCGGCCACTGCGTGCGCGAATGCGGCATCGGCTTCATGTTCGCGCCCGCTCATCACCCGGCCATGAAGAATGTCGGCCCGACGCGGGTCGAGCTCTCGACACGCACGATCTTCAATCTGCTCGGCCCCCTGTCCAACCCGGCGGGCGTGAAGCGGCAGATGGTCGGCGTGTTCTCGCGGCAATGGGTGCAGCCGCTGGCGCAGGTGCTGAAGAACCTCGGCTCTGAATCCGCCTGGGTGGTGCACGGCTCCGACGGCCTCGACGAGATCACCCTCACCGGCCCGACCTTCGTCTCCGCGCTCCACAACGGCGAGATCCGCAATTTCGAGGTGACGCCGGAGGACGCCGGCCTGCCGCGATGCGAGGCCGGCGCGCTGAAAGGCGGTGACGCCGACGCCAATGCAATCGCCCTGCAGAGCGTGCTCGACGGCAAGCCGAGCGCCTACCGCGACGTCGCGCTGATGAACGCCGCCGCCGCGCTGGTGGTGGCCGGACGCGCCAAGGACCTCAAGGAGGGCGTCGCGATCGGCATCAAGTCGATCGACAGCGGCGCGGCCAAGGCGAAGCTGAAGCACCTGATTGCGATCTCGAACGGCCAAGCCTGACATGTCGGACATCCTGACCAAGATCGAAGCCTATAAGCGCGAAGAGATCGCAGCCGCCAAGCGCGCCGAGCCACTCTCGGCGGTCGAGGCGAAGGCCAAGGCGCAAGCCGCACCGCGCGGCTTCGTGCGCGCGATCAAGGCCAAGCACGCCAATGGCGACTACGCGCTGATCGCGGAGGTGAAGAAGGCCTCGCCGTCGAAGGGGCTGATCCGCGCCGATTTCGATCCGCCCCAGCTCGCCAAGGCCTATGAGGCCGGCGGCGCGGCCTGCCTGTCCGTACTGACCGACACGCCCTCGTTCCAGGGCCATCTCGACTTCATGGTGGCGGCGCGTGCAGCGACGGCACTGCCGGTGCTGCGCAAGGATTTCATGTTCGACACCTACCAGGTGGCGGAAGCGCGCGCGCACGGCGCCGACTGCATCCTGATCATCATGGCCGCGCTCGATGATACCACCGCCAAAGACCTCGAAGACGCCGCGCTCGCCTACGGCATGGACGTGCTGATAGAGATCCACGACCGCGCCGAGCTCGACCGCGCGCTCAGGCTCCGCTCGCCGATGATCGGGGTCAACAACCGCAATCTTCGCACGTTCGAGACCACGCTCGCGACCAGCGAAACGCTGGCGCCGCTGATCCCCGGGGATCGACTGATGGTCGGCGAGAGCGGCATCTTCACGCCCGCCGATCTTGCCCGGCTCGAGCGCGTCGGCATGTCGACCTTCCTGGTCGGCGAGAGCCTGATGCGGCAGGCCGACGTCACCGCCGCGACGCGCACGCTGCTCGCGCGCCAGAGTGCGGCGCGCGCGACGGGCACGCGCTGACATGGCGCGCAAGCCGGCGAAAAAAGCCGTCCCGGCCCTCACCCATATCGGCGCCTCCGGCGAGGCGCGGATGGTCGACGTCTCGGACAAGCCCGCGACCGAGCGGCTTGCGGTCGCGGAGGGCCGCGTCGTCATGACCAAGGCGACGCTCGATCTGATCGTATCCGGCAATGCCAAGAAGGGCGACGTGCTCGGCACCGCCCGCATCGCCGGCATCATGGCCGCCAAGCGCACCTCGGAGTTGATCCCGCTCTGCCATCCGCTGGCGCTGTCGAAGGTGACGCTCGACATCGAGCCCGACGCAAAACTGCCGGGTTGCCTCGTCCGCGCCAGCGTCAAGGTGACGGGTCCGACCGGCGTCGAGATGGAGGCCCTCACGGCCGTCTCGGTCGCCTGCCTCACCATCTACGACATGATCAAGGCGGTCGAGCGCGGCGTGCGCATCGAGGGCATCCATCTGGTCGAAAAGCTCGGCGGCAAGTCCGGCCATTACCGCGCCTGACTGCGCAATCCGCTCTATTTCGCCTCGCGCTGCCGCTCGCGATAAGCGCGCGTCTTGATCCGGTTGCCGCATAGCGTCGACATGCACCACCGCCGCGTCGATGGTTTCGACCGGTCGAAGAACACCCGGCGGCATTCCTCCGACGCGCACATCTTCAGCCGGTCCAGCGTTCCCACGAGGGTTGCGTCATGAAGCTCGATCGCGATGGCCGACAGGCCGGCGAGCGCATCCTCGCGCGCCGCTGACAGCGTTGCGCCACGGCCTGCGAGCGCCTCGACCCGCAACGGGAACGGCGCCAGCGCGTCATTGAGCGCGCCAAGAACGCTCTTGTTCCGGAGCCGCTCGCTCGGCTCACACTGCAGATAGGCACGCAACGCCCCGCGCAGCCTCAGCGCAGTCTCGAACATTGCCGGCGTGACATGGCCGCCCTTGGCGCCAAGGCCGCGTTCCCGCATCCAGTCCGCCAGGTCCTTCGGGCCACTGAGCTCATCGCTCTCCGGGTGCTCCACGCCGAAATGCGTGAAGTGGCGAACATCGAGCGTGTTGGCGAAATCGTAGAGGTTCGCCAACGCGTCGGGAACCTGGAATTTGCGCGACTCTTTCGACATCGGAACACCAAAGATTTGAACACCAGTAAAACAGATTTACTGGTTGACAGCAAGCGACACCTGTATCTTACTCATACTGGTGTCGAACGATCCCTCGGGGTCGAACGCCTCTGCTATCACCGGAATGGAGAACCGAGCCGTGGCCGACGCCCTGCACTATCTCGAACTCACCGCGCTCGCGGCACACCTCAAGGCGCGCGAAATCTCGGCGCTGGAGGTGACGCGCGCGCAACTCGACCGGATCGACTCCATCGACCGCGATCTCGGCAGCTACGTTCACGTGATGGCGGAAACGGCCATGGCCGAGGCGGAAGCCGCGGACGCCGACATCGCGCAGGGCCGGTATCGGGGGCCCCTGCATGGCGTGCCGATTGCGCTCAAGGACCTGTTCTGGACCGAGGGCATTCCGACGGCGGCAGGCACCACGCTTCATCGCGACTTTCGTCCCAGTGCAGATGCAACCGTCGTGCGCCGGCTCAAGAACGCGGGCGCCGTCATCCTCGGCAAGGTGCAACTCACCGAGGGCGCCTATGCCGATCACCATCCGCTGGTGAAACCGCCGAAGAATCCGTGGAATGCGAGCTACTGGCCGGGTATCTCGTCCAGCGGCTCGGCGGTCGCGACGGCTGCCGGACTTTGCTTCGGCTCGCTCGGCTCCGACACCGGCGGTTCGATCCGCTGGCCCTGCGCCGCCAACGGCCTGACCGGATTGAAGCCGAGCTGGGGCCGCGTCAGCCGCCACGGCACGTTCGAGCTTGCCGCGACGCTCGACCATGTCGGACCGATCGGCCGCAGCGCGGCCGACGTCGGTGCGCTGCTCGGCGTCATCGCCGGACACGATCCGAACGACCCGACGTCGCTGGTCGATCCGGTGCCCGACTATCTGGCCGCCGCCGCACAGGACGTGCGGGGCTGCGGATCGGCGTCGATTCCGCCTGGAACAGCGACGACGTGGACGTTGCGACCCAGCGCGTGCTGGCGGACGCCATCGATGCCTTCCGCGCGCTTGGCGCCGACACCGTTAATGTCCGATTTCCCGACGTCACGCAGGCGATCGCCGACTGGACGCCGAACTGTGCGGTGGAAGCTGCGGTCGCTCATGAGGCGACCTATCCCGCTCGCAAGGATGAGTATGGTCCGATCCTCGCCTCCGTGCTCGAGACCGGCCGCGCTCTATCTGCTCTCGACTATCAGAAGATCCTGCTGCGGCGGCTGGCGCTACGCGGCCGGGTGACTGCGCTGTTCGAGACCATCGACCTGCTGCTGATCCCGGTGCACCCGTTCCCGCCAGTGACGCTTGCCATGATCCAGACGCTCGGCGAACAGCCGGATCTGATCGCGAAGCTGCAGCGCTACACCTGCCCGTTCGACATGACCGGTCATCCCACCATCACGCTGCCAGGCGGTGCGTCGACGGACGGGCTGCCGATCGCGTTCCAACTCGTCGCCGCCCATCTGGACGAGGCCACGCTCGTGCGCGCCGGCGCGGCCTTCCAGCGGGCCACGTCCTGGCACCGTCGCCATCCTTCCCTCACCTCGCGGAGGCAGCATTGACCATTCAATCCACGCTCGCTCAGCGAGGTATTTTCCATGGCTGGTTCGTCGTCGCGGCGGCGTTTGCCGTCATGTTCGTCGGCTTCGGCTCCGCCTACACGTTCAGCGCATTCCTCGAGCCGCTCCAGCGCGATTTCGGCGCCTCGCGCGGTTCGATCTCGCTGGTGTTCTCGATCGCGGGCTTTCTGTACTTCGCGCTCGGCCTCGTCAGCGGTCCCCTCGCCGACCGGTTTGGCTCGCGTCCGTTGGCCGTCGCCGGCATGATCCTGGTCGCGGTCGGGCTCGCGGCCGCTAGCGCTGCCCGGTCCGTCGTCGAGGTCTATCTCGCCTACGGGCTCGGCGTCGGCCTCGGCGTCGGATGCGCCTATGTTCCGGCCATCGGCGCCGTGCAACGCTGGTTCGTCAGGCGCCGCGGCTTTGCCTCCGGGCTCGCGGTGAGCGGCATCGGGCTCGGTACGCTGGCGATGCCGCCGCTCGCCTCATTGCTGATCGCCTCGGTGGGCTGGCGCGGAGCCTATCTGGTGCTGGGCGCGATTGCGCTGGTGCTGGGCGGCGGGATGTCGCTGCTCATCGAGAACGATCCGAAGCACCGCGGCCTCGGACCCGACGGCGATCCGCCTCGCGATGCCGCGGGCGCCAGCAACGCCGGCGGCGCATCCGTGCGCGAGGCGGTCCGGTCGACGCGATTTGTCGCCCTCTATTTATCGTGTCTGGTCTGCTCGTTCGGAGCCTTCGTCCCGTTCGTCCATCTCGTGCCCTACGCGCGCGATCACGGGGTCGCGGCGTCCTCTGCAGTGCTGCTGCTCGGCGTGATCGGGGCCGGCAGCACCGCAGGCCGCTTCTTTCTCGGCGCACTCGCCGACCGGATGGGCCGCGACCGCTCGCTGATCATGGTCCTGACCGGAATGGCGCTCGCGATGGCGATCTGGGCCATTGCCGCTGAGGTCTGGACCCTCGCCGCTTTTGCCCTCATCTACGGCGTGTTCTACGGCGGCTGGGTCGCGGTGCTGCCCTCTGTGGTCATGGACTATTTTGGCGGACGCAATGTCAGCGGAATCATCGGCATCCTCTACACCAGCGTGGCGTTCGGCACGCTGATTGGCCCGAGTGCGGCCGGCTTCGCCTACGACGTCAACCACAGCTACACGATGCCGATTCTGACCAGTGCCGCCGCGAACATCCTCGCGGCGCTGATCATGGTGGCGATACTGGCGCGCAGCGGAACCCGCGCGATCAGCGCAGCGACGCGCTGATCGCGGTGAATTTGCTGTTGAGCTTGGAGCCCATGCCGTTCACGACGGTGATGATGGCCAGCGCGATTCCGGCCGCGATCAGGCCGTACTCGATCGCGGTTGCCCCACGCTCGTCGGCGAGGAAGTTCTTCAGGGTGTTTTTCATCGTTGCGTCCTCTCTGTGTCGTCAGCAGGCATGTCGTCGTCAGCAGGCATGTCGCAAATCACGTGCCAACGCCGATTTGAGGCTCCCCAACACGTTAGATGGTTAGGGCTTGGTTGATTGTGGCGTGGCCGGCAGGAATTGACCGGCGCCCTCCAATGCCTTCGGCAATTCCTGCCCGCTGTAATCGCGGACCTCGGTTGCATTTGCGCGGCCGTTCACACAGCGTTAACCGCGCTTCCTAACTTCGCCTCCACACCGTTCCCGTAAACCAACGGATGTTTTTGGGGCCAAGAATTGATCCTGACGTGTGCACGGCAACGATCCAGCATGATGACGAGATTCGGCAGCCGCCTCTTTGACCAGGCCTTCGTGCGCAGCGGACCGATCCGCTGGCTGGTCGTGGGCGGCACGCTGCTGATCGCGGCCATCGCCGTCGGCTCTGTCCTGATGGCGCAGAATTTCCGCGAGCGGGCGCTACGCAACTCCAGCCGCGAGCTGGAAAACACCGTGCTGCTGCTCACCCATCATTTCGATCAGCAATTGCAGGACTTCGCGGTCATCCAGAAGGATTTCGTCGACCACGTCCGCACGACCGGAATCACGACCGTCGAGGACTATCGCAAGCGCCTTTCGGGCCAGGACATCCACCGGATGCTGCGCTCGAAGATCGAGGCGCTGCCCTACATCGGGGGCGTCAACATCATCGATGCCGAAGGCAATCTGATCAATTCGTCGTCGGCATGGCCGGCTCCGAAGGTGAGCGTTGCCGATCGCGCCTATTTTCGCACCTTCAAGGATGATCCCAATTCGCCGGATGTCCTGATCGAGCCGCTGCACAGTCGCATCTCCGGCGCCTGGACCGTCCTGATCGTGCGCAAGATCGTCGGGCCGAACGGCGAGTTCCTTGGCACCGTTGGACGCGGCATCGAGCCCGCCAATTTCGAGAAATTCTTCGCATCCGTCGCGCTCGGCGAAGGTGCGACGATCTCGATGCTGCATCGCGACGGGACGCTGCTCGCCCGCTATCCCCACTCCAGCGACTTGATGGGGCGGAATTTCAAGACTGGTCCGGTGCAGCATCAGAGGGTTTTCGACCTCGATCACTTCGCCGGCCGTTTCACGAGCCCGGTGGACGGAGAAGACCGGCTGATCTCCTCGCGCGCGCTGCCCCATTTCCCGATCCTGATGATGGCCACCACGACGCGCGCCTCCGCCCTGACGGACTGGCGCGAGCAGATCGGCATGCTGATCTCGATCGCCGCCTCTTCCGCACTCGCCATCGCAGGCTTGCTGATCGCGATCGTGCGCAAGCTTCTGGAGCAGCACCGCCTCTCGCGGGAACGGCTGACGCTGGAAAAGCAGCGGCTCGACCGCGCCGTCAACAACATGACGCAGGGACTCTTGTTGTTCGACGCCGAGCAGCGGCTGGTGGTCTGCAACCAGCGCTATCTCGAAATGTACGGATTGTCGGCCGAGATCGTGAAGCCCGGCTCGAGCTTCCACGACATCATCGCCCATCGCAAGGCGACCGGCTCGTTCACGGGCGACGTCGACGACTATGTCGTGCGCGTGCTGAAGGGCGTCCATACGCGCAATTCCATGGTGGTCGACACCTCCGACGGCCGCTCGATCCACATCCTCAACGAGCCGCTCACGGACGGCGGCTGGGTCGCAACCCATGAGGACGTCACCGAGCGCCGCCGGATCGAGGAGCGCATCACCCACCTCGCCCATTACGACGCGCTGACCGACCTGCCGAACCGCACCATGTTCCACGAGCATCTGCGCGAAGAGCTGGCCGCAGTCGGCAACGACGAACAGATCGCGGTGCATTACATCGACATCGACGAGTTCAAGGGCGTCAACGACGCGCTCGGCCATCTCGTCGGCGACGAGCTGCTGAAATCGATTGCCGCAAGCCTCCGCCGCTGTGCCGGCCCGGCGGATTTCGTGGCGCGGCTCGGCGGCGACGAGTTCGCCATCGTCCAGAGCGCGGTGGCATCGCTCGACCAGGTCAACGAGCTCGTCGCACGGGTCTTCGCCGCCATCCGCGCGCCGTTCGACTGCATGGGCCACCATCTCACCACCGACGCCAGCATTGGCATTGCGCTCGCGCCGGAACACGGCACGGCGCTCGACCAGGTCCTCAAGAACGCGGACATGGCGATGTACGCCGCCAAGTCCGCCGGACGCCGCACCTATCGCTTCTTCGAGCCGGAGATGGATGCCAAGGTCCGCGAGCGCCGGCAGCTCGAGAGCGACCTGCGCCACGCCATCGCCCAAGGGGGGCGCGACGGCGGCCTCGAGGTCTATTACCAGCCCTGCCTCAGCCTGAAGGACGATCGCATCACCGGCTGCGAGGCGTTGGTGCGCTGGCGCCATCCCGCGCGCGGCATGGTCTCGCCGGCAGAGTTCATCCCGATCGCCGAAGATACCGGCCTGATCAACGAGATCGGCGAATGGGTGCTGGCGACCGCCTGCCGGGACGCTGCGAACTGGCCCGACGATATCCGCCTCGCCGTCAACGTCTCGCCGGTGCAGTTCAAGAGCGGCACGTTGGCACTGAAGATCATGGCGGCGCTCGCTGCTTCCAACCTGCCGGCGAGCCGGCTCGAGCTCGAGATCACCGAGGCGGTGCTGATCCGCGACGACGACACGGCGCTGGCGATCCTGCATCAGCTGCGCGCCATCGGCGTGCGCATCGCGCTCGACGATTTCGGCACCGGCTACTCGTCGCTGAGCTATTTGCACCGTTTCCCGTTCGACAAGATCAAGATCGACCGCTGCTTCGTCGACGACATCGCCGGCCCCGACGGCTCGGCCAGCATCGTCCAGGCCGTCGTCAATCTGGCGGCCGCGCGCCGCATGACCACCACGGCCGAGGGCGTCGAGACCGAGGAGCAGCAGCGTCTGCTCCGCGCGCTCGGCTGTTCCGAGATGCAGGGCTATCTGTTCAGCGCCGCGAAGCCCGCCGACAAGGTGCTGGAGCTGTTTGCGCTGCATCGCAGCCGGCTCGCCCAGCGCGGCGGCGCGAAAGCCCGCCGCCGCGAGGCGAGTTAGGCCCGCTGCGGACACCGCTAAGGTCCCAAACGAAATCGCCCGGGAGCGGACATCCACTCCCGGGCGATCGATGTCTGGAGGCCGCCAGACCTAGTTCGGCACTGCAGCCTTCGACGCGGGCTTTGCGGCCACTGCATTCGCGCTCACGCCGTGCAGGAAGTCGTACGCGGCATGCAGGGCCTTGTCGTCCTCCTCCTTCGGCGGAACGTAGGACTGCGATCCGGTCTGCTCGCCACCCTCGCCGGCTGAGAGATGCCCGCGCATCTGGGACTCCGCCATGGTGTCCATGCGGCCCTTCAGCTCCGGCGGCACATCCTGCAAAATCTCGATGTCGGGGGCGATGCCCTGGGCCTGGATCGAGCGGCCCGACGGGGTGTAGTAGCGCGCCGTGGTCAGCGCCAGCGCGCCATTGCCGGCACCGAGCGGAATGACCGTCTGCACCGACCCCTTGCCGAACGAGCGCGTGCCGATGATGGTCGCGCGCTTGTGGTCATGCAGCGCGCCGGCCACGATCTCGGAAGCCGAGGCCGAGCCGCCATTGACCAGGACCACCAGCGGCTTGCCCTTGGTGAGGTCGCCGCCATGCGCAGTGAAGCGCTGGGTCTCTTCCGGACTGCGGCCGCGGGTCGAGACGACCTCGCCGCGCTGGAGGAAGGCGCTCGACACGGACACAGCCTGGTCGAGCAGTCCACCCGGATTGTTGCGCAGGTCCATCACGTAGCCGGTGAGCTTCTCCTGCGGCACCTGCTTGGAGATCGCGGCGATCGCCTTCTTCAGGCCGTCGGTGGTCTGCTCGTTGAACGAGGTGACGCGGATATAACCGATGTCGCCGTTCTCGACGTGGAAGCGCACCGGGCGCACATGGATGATCTCGCGCGTGATCGCGACGTCGAGCGGCGCGTCAGCGCCCTTGCGCACGATGGTGAGCTTGGTCTTGGTATCGACCGGGCCCTTCATCTTGTTGACGGCCTGCTCGAGCGTCATGCCCTGCACGGCCTCGCCGTCGATCTTGCTGATGAGGTCGCCGGACATCAGGCCTGCCTTCGAGGCGGGCGTATCGTCGATCGGCGAAACGACCTTGACGAGGCCGTCTTCCATCGTGACCTCGATGCCGAGGCCGCCGAACTCGCCGGAGGTGGTCTCCTGCATCTCGGTCCAGGCCTTCGCATTCATGTAGCGCGAATGCGGGTCGAGCGAGGTCACCATGCCCGTGATCGCGCCTTCGATCATCTTGGCGTTGTCGGGCTTCTCGACATAGCTCGCCTTGACGCGCTCGAACACCGTGCCGAACAGGTTGAGCTGGGAATAGGCATTGTCCGCGCTCGCTGCCGCCCGTGCCGCCCATACACCACCGTGCGGGCTGGCGACCAGAAGGGTGAGACACGCTCCGGTGAGCGCGCCCAGAGGGAACAGCAGGGTTTTCCGCATGAATGGGCTTGCCTTTTTGCTTGGCGGTTCGCTTGAGCTTGCTTGGGCTCGTCTCTCGAGACTTGGGAAGCAGACTTGGGAAGCGCCATGCAATTGGCGATCCAATCCACTTCTCACAATACCATTCTGGTTTCTTCAAGGCCGGGATGCACCGCCGACCGGTACACCGCAAAAATCGCTTCGTTCGGGCCTAAACTTTTGGCAACGTTGCAGGACTGGCCCGCCCCCAAAGGTACCTAAAGGGGCAATCGGTGCGCCCGTCCACGCCGCGCAGCCATGCCATTTTAGGATGGTTTTGGAACGCTGGACGGGTTAGGCGATGACACAAGGCTTCAAATTCTCGGGAGGATAACAATGAACGAAGCACCCCGGATCCGGCCGGAACGGAACGTCGAGCTCGGCGCCAGCAACGAGCCGTTCCAAAACCTGCACGAATTCATTCGGAAAGCGCGGGCCAACCTCAACCAGAACGCCTGGGACTACATCGTGGGCGCCGCCGAGACCGAAACCACGATGCGCCGCAACCGCATGGCGCTGGACGAGATCGCCTTCCGCCCGCGCGTGCTGCGCGACGTCCGCAAGGTCGACGGCTCGGTTCAGCAGTTCGGTCGCAGGATGCGCCTGCCGGTGGTGCTCGCCCCCGTCGGCGCGCTCGAGATCTTCGATCCGGATGGCGCGGCGAGCGTCGCGCGCGCTGCCGGCACCTTCGGTGCAGCGCACATGCTGAGCTCGGTGTCCGAGCCCGGCCTGGAGCAGACCGCCGAAGCCGCACCCGATGCGCTGCGGCTCTATCAGCTCTATGTCCGCGGCGACGACGCCTTTGTCGCCGATGTCGTCAGCCGGGCCGAGAAGAGCGCCTATGCCGCCTTCTGCCTGACCGTCGATACCGCCCATTACAGCCGTCGTGAGCGTGACATCGCCAAGCGCTACGTTCGCGAAAGCCGCCTGCGTGCCACCGGCGGCGATTTCCAGAAGGGCCTGGAGTGGCGGACCGTGAAGATGATCAAGGACAAGTTCAGGATTCCGCTGATCCTGAAGGGCATCGCCACCGCCGAGGACGCCCTGATCGCGATCGATCACGGCGTCGAATGGATCTACGTCTCCAACCATGGCGGCCGCCAGCTCGACCACGGCCGCGGCGCCATGCATGTGTTGCCCGAGATCGTCGAGGCCGTGAAGGGCCGCGCCAAGATCATGGTCGACGGCGGTGTCTGTCGCGGCACTGACATCGTCAAGGCGATCGCGGCGGGCGCGGACATGGTCGGGATCGGCCGGCTGCAATGCTGGGCGCTGGCGGCGGCTGGCGAGGCCGGCGTCGCGCGGATGCTGGAGCTGCTGGAGGACGAAGTGCTGCGCTGCCTCGGCCTTTTGGGCGCCACGTCATTTGCCGAGGTCGACAAATCCTGCCTGCATCCGGCGACCGCCACCAACGCGCCGAGCGTGTTCAGCGCATTCCCGCTATTCGACCACGATCCCTATCGATACTGAGTGAAAGGATGCAAGTGAACTCGCTTTCTCCCGGCAGCGCGGATGCGTTGCTGTTCGATCTCGGGCGCGTGGTGCTCGACATCGACTTCTCCAAGGCGATCGCCTGCTGGGCGGGACATGCCGGCTGCCAGCCCGAGGCCATCGTCGCGCGCTATGTGCGTGACGAGGCTTACCGGCTGCACGAGGTCGGCAGGATCAGCGACGAGGACTATTTCGCCTCGCTGCGTGCTTCGCTCGGCATCGGCATTTCGGACGCCCAGTTCCTGGAAGGCTGGAACGCGATCTTCGCCGGCGAGATGCCTGACATCGCCGAGCTGCTGCCGCGCGCGGCGAAGCAGATGCCGCTCTACGCCTTCTCCAACACCAACCGGCCGCATGTCGACTATTTCTCGAAGGAATACGGCGAACTGCTCGGCCATTTCCGCGCGCTATATCTGTCGTCCAGCATCGGCCTGCGCAAACCGGATGCGGAAGCCTTCGACCATGTCGTCGCCGCCATCGGCGTGCCCGCAGGACGTATCGTTTTCTTCGACGATCTCGCCGAGAATGTTGAAGGCGCGCGGTCGCGCGGACTGACAGCGGTGCATGTGACGTCGCCGCGCGACGTCGGGAACGCCTTGACGGCATTGGGCATCTGACGATCTCCGCGCAGCGGGAGACGCCAACGTCGCCCAAGTCTTCCGGAACCAATTTTGCCCAAAATGAGGAACCAGAGCGCTTTGTGTATTTTTGTACGGAGTTCCGGGAACGGAATGGCCCCTTGCGGACTCTTGAGTCCGTTGGGACTTCTACACCGGACTTATGCACGTGCTGGGCAAAACCTATCTCACCAAGCAAGCCTCTCTCCTGCTTGAATTCGCAAGAACCACCTCGGATTCGGACCTTTCCGCCAAGCTGATCAGCAAGGCCGCCGACCTGAAATCCCAGGCCGATCCGCTGCCCGACAAGGATCAAGGGCCGAAGGCTCCTGACGTCGCGCTGGACGCCGGGCCGGACCGGCCGAGCGGGAGTTGAGCGATGCTGGCTGTGGCGCTCGTCATTCTCGTCCTCGCCATGGCCACCCTCCTGCCGATCGGTCTCGTTCTTTGGATCATGCCACGCCAAGCCTGAGCCTGCCTTCCATCCTGGGCTGGAAGCGGCAGGATAAATCCTGCCCGCTCCGCCATTTTGCCTCTGCCCCCGCGCTCGGCTAGAAGACTGTCGGAACATTTCATCCGAACGTGCCGAGCAGGAGTTTCGCCGTGGCCTTGATGCCGGTTTCCGACGCCCTTGCTGCGGTGCTGGCGGGTGCAGAGCCGCTGCCTGCAGAGATGGTTTCACTCGACGAAGCCTACCATCGCGTGCTCGCGCAGGACGTCGCTGCGCGGCGCACCCAGCCGCCCCAGGCGATGTCGGCGATGGACGGCTATGCCGTGCGCGCGGCCGATGCGGCAACAATGGATTCCACGCTGACAATGATCGGTGAGGTCGCGGCGGGCCGTCCGTTCACGGGAAAGGTCGGCGCCGGCGAAGCCGTGCGGATCTTCACCGGCGGCGTCGTTCCGGACGGCGCGGATGCGGTCGTGATCCAGGAGGACACGATCGCCGAAGGCAAGCACATAACGATCAAGGAAGCCGCGATCGTGGGTCGGCACATCCGCCCCGCCGGCGTCGATTTCCGCGAGGGCGACGTTCTCCTGCGCAAGGGAACCCGTCTGACGGAGCGCGATCTCGCCCTCGCCGCCGGAATGAACCACCCGCAGCTCGCCGTTTGCCGCCGTCCGAAGGTCGCGATTCTCGCCACCGGCGACGAACTGGTGATGCCGGGCTCAACGCCCGGGCACGGCCAGATCGTCTATTCCAACGGCTATGCCCTGCACGCGCTCGCCCGCAGCGAAGGCGCCGAGACCATCGACCTCGGTGTCGCCGCCGATACGCTGGAGGCCACCACCGCCGGCATCCGCCGCGCGCGCGAAAGCGGCGCCGACATCCTGGTCACGACCGGAGGCGCATCGGTCGGCGACCACGATCTGGTCCAGCAGGCGCTCAAGGACGAAGGCATCGCGATGGCGTTCTGGAAGATCGCGATGCGGCCCGGCAAGCCGATGATGCACGGGCGGTTAGGGGCGATGGGCGTCATCGGCCTGCCCGGCAATCCCGTGTCGTCCTACGTCTGCGCCTTCCTGTTCATGGTGCCGCTGATTCGCGCGCTATCAGGCCGTTCGGTGATTCATCATCATCGCGAGCGCGTCGTGCTGGGCCGCGATCTCGGCGCCAACGACCAGCGCGAGGATTATCTGCGCGCGCGCCTGGAAAAGCGCGACGATGGCGCGCTCGTCGCCCTTCCCGTCAGCCATCAGGACTCCTCTCTGCTTGCGAATCTTGCTGCAGCACAGGTACTTCTCGTGCGCGCACCGTTTGCGCTGAAGGCCGAGGCCGGCAGCCCCTGCGAGGTGCTGCGGCTCCCCGTCTGAACTGCGCCGCCACACGCATTCCGTGAGTTTCGTTCTGTTCACGGTAAATTAAGCAGTTGCGGAACACATATCGAACATATAGTGTCCGTTCATGATTTGTTTCGAGATGTAGCGGCTTATCGCTGAACTCATCGTCTCGGAATCGAACGACATCAACCGGGGGACTTTGTTCGAGATGTTAACGCGCAAACAATACGAGCTTCTGCGGTTCATCAGCGAGCGCTTGAAGGAAAGCGGCGTGCCGCCGTCCTTCGACGAGATGAAGGATGCGCTCGACCTACGCTCGAAGTCAGGCATCCATCGCCTGATCACCGCGCTCGAGGAGCGCGGCTTCATCCGCCGCCTGCCCAACCGCGCCCGGGCCATTGAAGTGATCAAGCTGCCGGAGCTCCAGGCTGCCGCCGGCAACCGACGCGGCTTCACGCCAAGCGTCATCGAGGGCAATCTCGGCAAGCTACGCGCGAGCTCCAGCCCGTCCGCGGACGAGGGCGAGCGACCCGTTGCGGTGCCCGTGATGGGCCGCATCGCGGCCGGTACTCCGATCGAGGCTTTGCAGACCCGCAGCCACACGATCAGCGTGCCGCCCGACATGCTCGGCTCCGGCGAGCATTACGCGCTCGAAGTGCGCGGTGATTCCATGGTCGAGGCCGGCATCCTCGACGGCGACATGGCGCTGATCCAGCGCAACGAGAGCGCCGATACCGGCGACATCGTGGTGGCACTGATCGACGACGAGGAGGCCACGCTCAAGCGCTTCCGCCGCCGCGGCGCCTCGATCGCGCTGGAGCCCGCCAATGCCGCTTATGAGGTGCGCATCCTGCCGCCGAACCGCGTGAAGATTCAGGGCAAGCTGATCGGGCTTTATCGCAAGTACTGATACCGGAAGTACTCGATACCGAAGTCTTTAGCGCCTCGCGCGCGCCTTCGATCGGCCTCGCCGATCAGAGATTGGAGCGGATAACGGTCCGCTCCGGCTGGATAGTCTTTCTGGTATCGCACAGATTGTCCGGCCCCTCCTCCTTTCGCGACATCCTCGGCAGGCCGCGCGACGCAACATCGCTTCGCGGCCTTTCGAGTTCGAGGGGGGACGGCCCAAATGCGCAGCTCGTTTGAGTGCAGCCGCAGCAACGCTGATCGCATCACCAGCATCGCGTTGCCGCGCAACCGCATCACTCCGCCGGTCGTTGACACGCGCGGTTGTCGAGACGCGGCTGCCAAATGCACGGAAGCCGACTTTGTTCCTAACAAATTCGGAAAAGATGGAAAAGATAATGTGATCGGGGCTCGCGGATCCCAGCCGCAGATTTGCCTACAACCGAGCAGACCGTCACGTGCTTCCACTCTGGTAGGGGCCTGCGCCTCCGAAAGAGGTGCGGGTCGCTATCTCTGCATTGAGGAGCACCCGATGTGTGACTACAGCCTGCATGCCGTCGCGACGCGCCCCGCAGAAGTCGGCGAGACGATCGTTACGACAACATTCCGCGGCACCTCGACGCGCGGCTTCGCCTCCGAAGCCGATCTCTCCGTCGCGGTCTGCCTGCTGCCGGGGACGGAGCTCGCCTTCGCCGACGACGTCCGTTACGACAACCGCTGGATCTGGACGCGCACCGTCAACTCCCGCGTCGGCAAGTTCGGCAAGATCGATCCGCACATTCCCGATCGCCATCATGACGCGATCGAATTCCCGGACGGCAAATCCGTGCTGGTGACGCAACTGGTCGAAGGCCAGCGCGCAACCGTGCTGCAACTGCCGGTGACCCAGCCGATCGGCGAGCGCGAGCACAAGCCGCAGATCATCGCCGACAGTCGCCCGACGGTCACACGACTGCCGATCGGCTGACGCCCTCCGCCCGATAGGCCGAGGGCCAGGATTGAAATGCCGTCGCCGGCCGAGGCCGGCGAGCCCGGTGGGTTTTTGTTTCATGAAATTCGATCGGCGAGCGCCGCCGCCTCGCCTCGTCGCCGCACGAAGTTTGAGCCGTGCTGCCTGAATTTTAAACGTCCGCTCCGCAGCCAAATGACCGATGCTGTCGTGGTTTGAGGCGGCGGACACGCTCGATGAAAACCTTCATTCGCGTCGTTGAACTCTGGGTGCCTGACCGGACGCGCATGCGGCTGGAATTTGGCGGCGGCCTCTACGATGAAGGGCTGTCCGCGTTCAAGGCCGTCAGCGAAGAGCTGCACTTCGGATATGACGAGGGGCTTCCAGGCAAGGCCTGGGCCTGCGGCCATCCCGTCATCCTCACGAAATTCGCCAACTCCTATTTCAAGCGAACCGATCAGGCCGTCGCGGCCGGCCTCACCTGCGGCGTGGCGGTGCCGGTGTTCGCAGGCGAATTCCTGCAAGCCGTGATGGTGCTGTTCTGCGGCGACGACGAGGCGCATGTCGGCGCGATCGAGCTCTGGCACAACGATCCTGATCTCTCCCACGAGATGGGCCTCGTCGACGGCTATTACGGCGCGGCGGAGATGTTCGAATTCAACTCCCGCCACACCAGGTTTCCTCGCGGCTTCGGCCTGCCCGGACGCACCTGGAAGGCGGGCCTGCCGCTGATCATCAAGGACCTGCACGACGCCAAGAGCTTCCTGCGCTGGGAGGACGCCGCCAAGGTCGGGATCAATCTGGGGGTCGGCGTACCCTACCGAACCGGCACCGACCAGACCTGGGTTTTGACATTCCTCTCGGCGCAGGCAACGCCGATTGCGCGACGCTTCGAGATCTGGGTCCCGAACGAGGCCCGTTCGGCACTGGTCTTTCGCGCCGGCGATTGCAGCGCGCAGACCGACCTTGCCGCACGCTATGCGGACAAATCCATCGCCCGAGGCGAAGGCAGCATCGGCGGCGCCTGGGCCACCGGCATGCCGGCGCTCAGCGACGATCTCACCCACGACGGCTCGGTCGCCGGGTCCGAGGCCTGCGCAGCCGGGCTGGACCGGATGGTGGGCCTGCCAGTCATCGGCAACGCAAGGCTCGAGGCCGTGCTGGCCTGGTATCTGTAGCCGCTCAATCCTTTGCCTGCAGGTTGGCCGCCGACGGCGGCGCTCCCGGCGATTTGATCAGCGCCGAAATTATTGCGATCTCATCAGTTGTTTTGCCCTATCTCGCTCCCATGTCTTCTGCTTGTGAGGCAAGATGGGACTAACGATGCGAATCAGGTTGAGCAGGATCCATTTTAATCTGAACAATATTCGCTTGCGTGATCTGAAAGCACGATGAACGAAACGTTTTCCAATCGACCGGAAGATTTTCTCAACAAAGGTCTGCGGGCTGCAGTCGGCCTGCTGCCTGTCGTCGGTAATCCACTCGTAGAATTTCTTGCTTTTGCCATTGGCGACCCAGCCCAAGAACGTCGGGACGATTTCATCCGCGGGATTTTCGAGCAAGCGACCCAGTTGCAGGTGGCGTTCGATCAGCTACGGGCCGAGAATTTGAGAGTAAATGCGCAGTTTCAGGCGACCTTTCTTGACGCCGTGCGCCTAGCGGCAACGTCGGCTACCGCGGATAGAAAGACGATCCTGCAAAACGCCGTTCTCAACTCAGCGATTGCAAGCTTAGATGAGAGCCTGAGACTCAAGCTCGTTGATGTGCTCGCCAGGATGACGCCTGCGCACGTTCGGCTACTTCAGGCTATTGCAAGTCGACCAGGCCCTCTGGAAGACTTCGTGGTCGACGACGATCAATCGGCTTTTGAATTTAAGCACGCTCTGCTGACAGACATGTATTCCACGTTCTTGATCCGCAACAACCAATCGATGATCGGCGAAAGAACTATTCAAGAGCAGACGGCAAGTGCGCACGTACGCCTAACCGATCTCGGGCAACGCTTTCTCGAATTCGTCAGAGCTCCCCAAACGCCTACGTGAGATTTCGCTGTTTTTTGGCTATCTTCGTCACGGTCGGCCCTTCACTGCCGGCTGTACGGCGATACTCGACGCCGTGCTGGCTGGCACCTGTAACCGGTCCGATCAATCGTCGGCCTGCAAGTCGGTCTCCGATGGCGTTGCATCGCGGCTGCGGGGAGCCGCCTTCGGCACGAGGCTGCTGTCGAAATCACCTTCGCCGACACCGGCCGGTGACCACGGGCGGTTCGTGCCGCTCGCCCTCACCGCCTGAACCGAAAAGCCGTCGCCGCGCTGCGTCAATGCCAGCGCGCCCTGGCGAGCGAGCCGCTGCCGATCCACCACCATCGCGGCACAATCCGGCGGCGCGGGCCGCGACGTCACCACCAGCGCGGCGCGGCTGCAATCGTCCGCCAACGCGTCGATGCGCGAGGCCAGCGCGACCAGCCGTCCGTCGGCGAGCGGCGTCACGCAGCCGGACTCGTCGCACGATATGCCGCTCGCCAGCGCGCTACTGCCGGCATCGCGCGGATCAGCGTCGGCAGACAACCACTCCTTCAGCAGGAAATTGTCCTTGCCTGCCCTGATCAGATGCAAACGCCCGTCCGCGCCCCGCACCGCGACGCTCGCGCCGTCCCCGGCGATCAGGATATCGGGCTGCCGCACCGACAGCCCCCAGCCGATGGAAACCAGCAGCACCACGGCACCGCCCCAGCGCAGGGGCGTGCGCAACAGGCCCATCACGATGACCCCCAGGCTCGCTGCGATCAGCGGCGCGATGCCGAACGCCGGGATGCGGCCGACCGCGCCCGGCAGTGCCGCCACCCAGCGCGAGACCGCAACCATCCAGTCGATCCCGATCCCCATCAGCCACCAGAACACGCCGTCGAGCCCGAACGGCGCTGCGAGCAGGCCCAACAGCCCCGCCGGCATCACCAGCGCAGAGACCACCGGCATCGCGCCGAGGTTGGCGAGCACGCCGTAGGGCGTGACGCGGTGGAAGTGGAAGGCGGCGTAGGGCGTGGTCGCAAGCCCTGCGATCAGCGAGGCCAGGAACAGCATCGCGATCTCGCGGCCGCCCCACAGCGCGATCCGCGCTGTCGCCGAATGATCGGGGGACGCAAACAGGTTCGGCATGCCGATCTGCACCAGCGCAACAAGTCCGAGCGTCGCGGCGAACGACATCTGAAAACTCGGATGCACCAGCGCCTCCGGTGCGACTGCGAGCACGATCAGCGCCGCCACTGCGAGCGTGCGGAAGGTGATGGCGCGGCGATCGACCATCACTGCGATCAGCACCACCGCCGTCATGAAGAACGATCTCTGCGTCGCGACCTCCGCGCCCGACAGCAGCAGATAAAACGCAGCCGCGACCAGCGCTGCGGCCGCCGACCATTTCTTGATGGCAAAGCCGGCCGCAAGTCCCGGGATCAAGGCCAGCAATGCGCGCACCGCGAAGAAGACCACGCCGGCGACGACCGCCATGTGATAGCCGGAGATCGAGAGCACGTGCCCGAGCCCCGAGATGAACATCGCGTCGTTGACCGGCGTGGAAATCGCATCGCGCCGCCCGGTGAGCAGCGCTGTCGCGATCGCGCGGTTATCGCCCCCGAGCGTGGCCCGGATGCGCGCATCGATCGTATCGCGCAGGCCTTGCATGAAGGCGGCATAGCGCAGCCGCAGGCCACCGGCATCGGGCGGGATTGAGGCCGTGATCGCGCCCATCACGAAGCCGGAAGCGCCGATGCCCTGAAAGAACATGTCGCGCGAAAAGTCGTAGCTGCCGGGACGCACCGGCGAAAGCGGCGGCATCAGCCGCGCCTTGAGCTGCACGAAGCTGCCGACCTCGGGTGCAGTGCCCTTGCGCACCGACAGCCGGACGCGCTCCAGCTTGACCTCGCTGCGCTGCGCCTCCATCGCGGTGACGCGCAGCACGAAACGATCGGTGCGCTCGCGGATATCGCGGGCCTCGACGAAACCCGACAGCGACACCGAATAGAGCGGCTTGGCCAGCACGGGATGGGCGATGCGCGCCGTCTTCCAGGTCGCCACGGCAAAGCCGGAAGCGACCGCCGCAATCATGATCGCAGGCGCAAAGAGCCGGCTCCGCCGCAACAGGATCGCGCCAAACGTGAGCGCGATCGCCGTCGCGGCAACGACCCACAGCACTGGCTCATGATCGGCGGCAAAATAAAGGGCGATGCCGCCGCCGAAGGCGACCGGCACCCACGGCAACAGTCGCCCCGCGCCGGCCTCGGCGCGGGCCCATTCACGCAGCGTCTCGACGATTGCCGGCCAGGCTCCAAAGCCCGCGGGGGCAAAGCCGCCAGCCGGTGCAGCACGGCCGACCGGCCACGTCCCGGCAACTCCCTGGGAGCGTATTGGCCGGCCCGGCTCCGCCATATCCCTGCACCTAACGCGACGCGACTGGCACAGAGGCTACCGGAACGTGCGACCGCGCGAATAGCGGTACAGATCGGGAACGCGAGAAGGCGCCCCTACTTTTCCTCTTCCATGGTCACGGCGACCGACGCCTTGGCAGAGAGCCGCACCTTGTTACCCTCGACATCGGCAACGAGACCCTTGTCGATGAAATGATGATGGCCTTTGTGGCTACCCTCACCGCTGTCCTTCTTGGTCAACTTGATGCGATTGCCTTCGACGCGATCGACCGTGCCGACGTGGACGCCGTCGGCGCCGATGACTTCCATATGCTCTGCGATGTTCTGCATGGTGGGTTCCTTTTCCGGCCCCCTCACAACGCCTGAGACGCCTTTCCGTTCGCTGATTACCAGATGTCGCGGACAATTCGAGTCCTTGCGATCTCTGTCGCAAAAACGCCCCGTGTCAGATCGATTGAGCCGAAAGTCTCATAAGTTGGCAGCCCGTGGTGGGATTACACTACTGTTCCCCGCCTCCCCGACAGACGGGCAGGCAGTGGTGGCTCGCGGCTCTAAGGCCGCCGGAGCTCTTCTCAGGTGGCGCCAAACGCGCCTGAGGTCAGACGTTGCCGACGCAACTCTTTGAATTGGCGCCTGCAACGCCGCGCATCACGCTCTCCGCGAGAAGATCGACGCTGAATCAAGCGAGGAGGCGTTTTGAAACCATAGGAGGCGCACATGCAGGTACCGAGCGATTTTCGCCGCGTGATCATCGCTGCGTCGGTAGGAAACATCATCGAATGGTATGATTTCTATATCTTTGGCAGCCTGGCCGCAGTTCTATCGGTCAAGTTCTTTGAACAGTCCCACCCCATCGCCGCCCTGCTCAGCACGATCGCGCTGTTCACGGCAGGATTTCTGATCCGTCCGGTGGGAGCATTCCTGTTCGGATGGATGGGTGACCGGGTCGGCCGCAAATATACGTTTCTCGTCACGCTCAGCGGAATGGGACTGGGCACGGGAGCGATCGGATTGATCCCAACCTACCAGTCGATCGGGCTGACGGCTGCGATCCTTCTCTTCGGCTTGCGCATGATCCAGGGGCTGTGCCTGGGCGGCGAATATGGTGGCGCCATCACCTATGTTGCCGAGCATGTGCCTGACGACAAGCGCGGCTACTACACCGGCTGGCTACAGACCTCTCCGACTCTCGGGATCGTGGTATCGCTGGCAGTCATCATCCTGACCCGAACCTATGCCGGCAATCAGGCCTTCGACGAATGGGCGTGGCGCATTCCGTTCCTGGTGTCCTTCCTGCTGGTGGCCATCGCGATTTATATTCGCCTCCAGCTCCAGGAGACGCCGATCTTCCAGGAGATCAAGGCCCGCGGACAGATGACGAGGAATCCGTGGAAGGAGGCCTTCCTCAGCTCGAACATCAAATACATCGGGATCGCCATCGTGGTCCTGATCGGACAGGGCGTGGTCTGGTACAGTGGTCAATTCTGGGCGCTATACTTTCTGCAGCAGGTCTCCAAGGTGGACCCGCTGACCTCGGCCTACATCGTGGGAGCAGCATTGCTCATTGCAACGCCGAGCCTGATCTTCTTTGGCTGGCTGTCGGATCAGATCGGCCGCAAGCCGGTGATCCTCGGAGGCATGCTGCTCGCCGCGATCACGTACTATCCGCTGTATCTGTGGCTGGGATCGGTCACGCAGCCCGGAAACATCAACTATCCGACCGCGATCTTCATCATCTTCATCCTCGTTTGCTACGTCGGGATGGTGTACGGGCCGGTCGGCGCATTTCTGGCAGAATTCTTCCCCGCCAGGATCAGGTACACGTCGGTCTCCGTGCCGTACCACATCGGCAACGGCTGGGGTGGCGGATTGGTGCCGTTCATCACCTCGGCGGCATTCGCCGCGACCGGCAGCATCGGCTACGCACTGATCTACCCGATCGTGGTCCCCGCGGTGTGCTTCGTGCTCGCTGTCTTCCTGATGCCGGAGACGCGCAAGATCAGCATCTGGCAACCGATCGAGCCCAGAGCCGCATTGTAATGGCTTGTGATGGGATGACCTAGTGCAGGACCGCGAGGCCCTGCACCGCACATTTCCTTCGGAATGCCGGAGCCAAATCCCCCCTCTCCGACCGTCAGTGGATAGAGGTCGGCG
This sequence comes from Bradyrhizobium sp. CIR18, assembly GCF_014198295.1. Taxonomy (NCBI): domain Bacteria; kingdom Pseudomonadati; phylum Pseudomonadota; class Alphaproteobacteria; order Hyphomicrobiales; family Nitrobacteraceae; genus Bradyrhizobium; species Bradyrhizobium sp. CIR18. The sequence goes on from NZ_JACIHF010000001.1 coordinate 670,074, forward strand.
AAGTTCGGCTAACCGCTCTTGTCAGCCGGCTGGATGATGCCAGCGATCGTGCCACCAGGCGGTGAAGTCACGATCGGTCATCAGTTCCCAGCCGCCGAGCAAGATCACCAATATGCCCGACAATACGCTGCTCACCGTGGCTGACGCTGACTCATAGCCAATGGTCCAAGGCGCCAGCACAAGAGCCAGACCCAGCAGCATTTCTCCCCACTCTTCCAGATATGACGGGATGACAAACGCTTCTACGGCAAAGAGCACGACGCCGAGCCCGAGCGCGATGGTGATCCAGACAGCCGCTCCGGACAAGCCCAGGATGAAGGACGACAGGACCAGCCATACGCCGACCAACAGGCTGGCAGCATCTTGCCAATGTTGGATGCGCATAATGCTCACCTCCCCTCTTCCAATTAGATGGGGCGCACCGATGAAAATGCATCCATCCAACCTGCGTTATGTTGCCGCTGCGCTGATCCGGGGCGCCAATCCTGACACGTATGTCGCTGGAAAGGGCCCCAGCAACCGCCTTGCGTCAGGACGCAGGACGTTCCGCTGCCGCTAGATCAGCGATGTCCGCGACGAGGCGTGGTGATTGACGATCTTCCAGTCGCCGTCCTCGCGGACGATCACCCAGCTCATCTTGACGATGAGATCGTCCCGCTCGCCCGCGAGATCGAACGAGATGGTCGCGGCCATGTTGATCAGATCAGAGCCGGCCTGCGCTGCGTTCACATCGGAAAACACAGCGCTTGGCTTGCGCCAGCGCGGCAGGCCGTTGAAATAATCGGCAACGCCGTCCCTGCCCCGATAGAGTCTTGGGTTGGAGCCGAAGAAGAACGCGTTCTTCGAATAGAGCGACGAGAGCGCGGCCGCATCGAGCGTCGCGAAGCCGGCGCACCATTTCGCGATGATGGCGGAAACGATGGCGTCGGCTTCGCTGCTCATGTGCGCCTCAACCTTTCGCGACTTCCTTCGCGAACGTGTCGCGCAGGCCGATGGTGCGTGAGAACACCGGCTTGCCGGGCGTCGAGTCCTTGTCGCGCACGAAATAGCCCTGGCGCTCGAACTGCATCGGCTCGGTCGAATTGCTCTGTGCGACCGATGCCTCGATCCGCGCGTCCGCGAGGATCTCCAGCGACTGCGGATTGAGATCCGCCGCGAAATTCGAGGCGTCCGGGCTCGGATTGGCGAACAGCTGGTTGTAGATGCGGATCTCCGCGGGCACCGAATTCGCCGCCGGCAGCCAGTGCATCGTCGCCTTGACCTTGCGGCCGTCGGGCGCGTTGCCGCCCTTGGTCGCGGGATCGTAGGTGCAGCGCAGTTCCACCACCTCGCCCTTATCGTTCTTGGTCACGCCCGTGCACTTGACGAAATAAGCGTAGCGCAGCCGCACCTCGTTGCCCGGCGACAGGCGGAAGAACTTCTTCGGCGGATTCTCCATGAAGTCGTCCTGCTCGATATAGAGCTCGCGGCCGAACGTGATTTTCCGCGTGCCCGCCGAGGGATCGTCCGGATGGTTGATCGCCTCGAGCTCCTCGGTCTGTCCTTCCGGATAGTTCTCGATCACCACCTTCAGCGGGCGCAGCACGCCCATGCGTCGCTGCGACGTGCGGTTCAGCTCCTCGCGGATGCAGAACTCGAGCATGCCGACGTCGACCACGCTGTTGGCCTTGGCAACGCCGATGCGCTTGACGAATTCACGCAACGCGGCCGGCGGCACGCCGCGGCGGCGCATCCCCGCCATCGTCGGCATGCGCGGATCGTCCCAGCCTGCGACATGGCCGTCGCGGACGAGCTGGGTCAGCACGCGCTTGGACAGCAGCGTATAGGTCAGGTTGAGCCGCGCGAATTCATACTGGTGCGGCTGCGACGGCACCGGCAGTTTTTCGATGAACCAGTCGTAGAGCGGCCGGTGGTCCTCGAACTCCAGCGTGCAGATCGAATGCGTGATGCCTTCAATGGCGTCCGACTGGCCGTGGGCGTAATCGTAGCTCGGATAGATGTGCCACTTGGTGCCGGTGCGCGGATGATGCGCATGCAGGATGCGGTACAGCACGGGGTCGCGCAGATTGATGTTGCCCGCGGCCATGTCGATCTTGGCCCGCAGCACCCGCGTGCCGTTCGGGAATTCACCGGCCTTCATGCGGCGGAACAGGTCGAGGTTTTCGTCCACGCTGCGGTCGCGGAACGGCGAGTTCTTGCCGGGCTCGGTCAGCGTGCCGCGCGCGAGGCGGATCTCCTCCTGCGTCTGGTCGTCGACATAGGCGAGCCCGTCGCGGATCAGCTGCTCCGCCCATTCGTACAGGCGCTCGAAATAGTCCGAGGCAAAGAACAGGTTCTCGCCCCAGTCGAAGCCGAGCCAGCGCACGTCGGCCTGGATGGAATCGATATATTCCTGCTCTTCCTTGACCGGGTTGGTGTCGTCGAAACGTAGATGGCAGCGGCCAGGAAACTCCTGGGCGATGCCGAAATTGAGCGCGATCGACTTGGCATGGCCGATATGCAAATAGCCGTTCGGCTCCGGCGGGAACCGGGTCACGATCTCCCTGTATTTGCCCTGATCGAGGTCGGCCTGGATGATGTCACGAATGAAATCGCGCCCAACCTCAATCGCCACCGGTTCTGTCATTACGAAAATCCTGCAGGGAAATCAGCGGTCCTTCTGCCAAATTCGGGAGGCTGAGCCAAGAGCTTAAGCAAGGCCCTCAGCAGGGCCTGGCAGGTCCGCCAGCGGGCTTTGTTTATGTCCCGTTCCTGCTATACACCACCGCCTCCAAAGCATAGGCCCTGCCAAGAATGACCGATTCCGTCGTCACGCGCTTTGCGCCCTCTCCGACCGGCTTCCTCCATATCGGGGGCGCCCGCACCGCGCTGTTCAACTGGCTGTACGCGAAGAAGCACGGCGGCAAGATGCTGCTCCGGATCGAGGACACCGACCGGGAGCGTTCCACGGAGGCTGCGATCGGTGCCATCCTCGACGGCCTTAAATGGCTGGAGCTCGGCTGGGACGGCGAGGTCATCTACCAGTTCAGCCGCGCCGCGCGCCACCGCGAGGTCGCCGAGCAGCTGCTCGCCGACGGCAAGGCCTATCGCTGCTACGCCACCGCCGAGGAACTCGCCGCCATGCGCGAGAAGGCGCGCGCGGAAGGGCGCACCCGCCTCTATGACGGGATGTGGCGCGACCGCGATCCCGCGACAGCCCCGTCCGACGTCAAGCCGACGATCCGCCTGCGCGCGCCGCAGACTGGCGAGACCGTGATCGAGGACCAGGTCCAGGGCCGCGTCGTCTGGCAGAACGAGAACCTCGACGACCTCGTGCTTTTGCGCGGCGATGGCAACCCGACCTACATGCTCGCTGTGGTGGTCGACGACCACGACATGGGCGTCACCCATGTGATCCGCGGCGACGATCATCTGATCAACGCCGCGCGCCAGAAGCAGATCTACGATGCGATGGGATGGGCTCTGCCGAGCATGTCCCACATCCCGCTGATCCACGGCCCGGACGGCTCGAAGCTCTCAAAGCGCCACGGCGCGCTCGGCGTCGATGCCTACCGCGCCATGGGATATTTGCCGGCCGCGCTACGCAATTACCTCGTCCGGCTCGGCTGGAGCCACGGCGACCAGGAGATCTTCTCGACCGAGGAGATGATCGCGGCGTTCGACCTCGCCAGCGTCGGCCGTGCCGCCGCCCGCTTCGATTTCGCCAAGCTGGAAAACCTCAACGGCCACTACATCCGCCACGCCGACGATCAATCACTCGTGAAGATGTTCGAGGACGTGCTCGACCATCTCGTGCCCGCGCGCGACGAGCTTAAGGCCAAGTTAAACGACACCACGCGCGCCCAGCTTCTCAAGGCCATGCCGGCCCTGAAGGAGCGCGCCAAGACGCTGATCGAGCTGATCGACAGCGCTTATTTCATCTTCGCCGACCGGCCGCTGGAGCTCGATCCCAAGGCGCAAGCGCTGCTGACGCCAGAGAACCGCAAGCTGATCGGCCAGCTTCATTCCGCGCTGGAGAAAGTCGAGACGTGGAGCGGCGCCACCACCGAAGCTGCGCTGCGCGCTTTTGCCGAGGAAAATAGTCTCAAGCTCGGCGCGGTCGCCCAACCCTTGCGGGCCGCGCTGACCGGACGGACGACGTCGCCTGGTATATTTGAGGTTTTGGACGTCCTGGGACGCCAGGAAAGCCTCGGCCGGCTTAAAGATCAGTCTACGACGTAAGTCGAGCATGCGTGCGGTGATCTTGCAGCGCACACAGCAATAATATACCCATCTCCCCCGTACCTTCTGGAACATCCGGCCTGCCCCATCATCTCGCAAAGGGGGCCTCCGGCTCCGGCCCGCTTCACATTTCATCGGGGACCTACGATGGACGCAAAACCGAGCAATAAGACCGCTACGCTGACGGTCGGAAACAAGAACTACGATCTCCCGATCCACAGCGGCAGCGTCGGGCCTGATGTCATCGATATCGGCAAGCTCTACGGCCAGTCCGGCCTGTTCACCTACGATCCCGGCTTCACCTCCACCGCGAGCTGCCAGTCCAAGATCACCTATATCGACGGCGACGCGGGCGTGCTGGAATACCGCGGCTACCCGATCGAGCAGCTCGCCGAGAACGGTGACTTCCTCGAGACCTGCTATCTCCTGCTGTTCGGGGATCTGCCGACCGCCGCGCAGAAGAAGGATTTCGACGACCGCGTGACCCATCACACGATGGTGCACGAGCAGATGGCCCGTTTCTTCCAGGGCTTCCGCCGCGACGCGCATCCGATGGCGATCATGGTGGCTGCGGTCGGCGCGCTCGCCGCGTTCTATCACGACTCCACCGACATCAACGATCCGAAGCAGCGCATGATCGCTTCCATGCGCATGATCGCCAAGATCCCGACCCTGGCGGCGATGGCCTACAAGTACACGGTCGGCCAGCCCTTCGTGTACCCGAAGAACTCGCTCAAGTTCGCCGAGAACTTCCTGCACATGTGCTTCGCCGTGCCGTGCGAGGACTACAAGATCAACCCGGTGCTGGCTGACGCGCTGGACAAGATCTTCATCCTGCACGCCGACCACGAGCAGAACGCCTCGACCTCGACGGTGCGCATCGCCGGCTCGTCCGGCGCCAACCCGTTCGCCTGCATCGCCGCCGGCATCGCCTGCCTGTGGGGGCCGGCGCATGGCGGCGCCAACGAAGCAGCGCTCGCGATGCTCGCCGAGATCGGCTCCGTGGACAAGATTCCCGAATTCATCGCCAAGGTGAAGGACAAGAACTCCGAAGTCCGCCTGATGGGCTTCGGTCATCGCGTCTACAAGAACTACGATCCGCGCGCCAAGATCATGCAGAAGATGTGTCACGCCGTGCTCAAGGAGACCGGCCATGGCGACGATCCGATGCTGAAGGTGGCGCTCGAGCTCGAGAAGATCGCGCTCAGCGACCAGTACTTCATCGACCGCAAGCTCTACCCGAACGTCGACTTCTATTCGGGCATCACGCTGAAGGCGATGGGCTTCCCGGTCTCGATGTTCACCGTGCTGTTCGCGGTCGCCCGCACCGTCGGCTGGATCAGCCAGTGGAGCGAGATGATCGAGGACCCGCAGCAGAAGATCGGCCGCCCGCGCCAGCTCTACACCGGCGTCACGCGCCGCGACTACGTCGCGATCAAGGATCGCAAGTAAGCTCCAAGCCGATACGGCTTTCGAAGCGGCGCCATCGCAGGATGGCGCCGTTTTTGTTTGTGGCGGTGCCGTAGGGTGGGCAAAGCGCAACAGATACGAAGTCGTGGGCACGCTTCGCTTTGCCCCCCTACGAGACCAATCGGGCCGTGACATTCTTGCTGCCGCGCACAACAACAAGTCCACGCTTACGGCTGCAAACGCCTTGACAGTCGGAGCGCTCCGCGCGCAAATTCTTACACTAAGTAAGAATGACGACAGGGATGGAAATGCCGGAGCAGCCGAGAAGTCGGCGGCAGACGCGCGCTGCCATTTTGACCCATCTGCTTCAGTCGGGCGGCTCGTTTCGCCCGCCGCTGGCCAAGGCCGTGCGCCTGTCCGAAGCGAGCCTGTCGCGCATCCTGCTTGACCTGAAAGCCGAAGGCCTGATCGAGGAAGTACGGCGCCCTGCCCCTTACGTCGGCGGCCCGACCGGCCTCGTGTCGCTGGATGGAGCGGTCGCGCTCGCAGCCTTCGAGTTGACCGCTCAGCACCTCAGCGTCGGCGTCGGCGGCCTGTCGGGCGAGCTGCACTACACCGAGCGCGTACCGCTGCCGAAGACGGCGACCGTCGAGACCGTCGGCCGGGCCTTTCGCGAAGCGATGACATTGTTGCGCGACTGGACGCGGCGCCGCCGCGTCGTCCTTTCGCAGGTCGGCGTCTCCATTCCGGGCCTCGGCCGGCTCAGCGCCGCGGGTAATCCCATCATTCCCTGTGACGTCGGGCGCATCAGCGACATGTTCGGCGAGATGTTCGCCGACGTGCCCGTCGAATTCACCAATTCGGTCGTGGCGCACGCCACATTCCATCGCTGTCGCACCGAAAACTATCCGTTCAACGACACGCACCTGTTCGTGTTTGTCAGCCATGGCGTTGCGGGCGCCTGGATGGATGATCCCGTCGAGACCGACGCGCTCCAGCCGATCGAGCTCGGTCACATGGTGTTTGGCGAAGGCGGACCGCGCTGTCGCTGCGGCCACCTCGGCTGTGTCGAGGCCTATACCTCGCTTCCGGCGCTGGCCGAGCTTCTCGGCGTGCCCGAGCCGGAGTTGCTCCAGCTCGGCAGCGATTGGGTGACTGCGATCCCGATCTCCTCGCGCGTGCGCCAGGAGCTGCGGCATCGCCTGTATCGCCTTGGGCTCGCGATCGGCAACACGCTGAACGTCAAGCCCTGTCACGGCGTCGCCATCTCCGGCTGGCCTTCGCTCCTTGCGGAAGGCGATCGGAAAGCGCTGGTCGACGGCGTCGATGCCTGCCTGCTCGGCGGCCGCAAGCATGCGCAGGTGTCGCTGGCTTTCGTGCCGCCGTCGAACGGCAATGATCCCAGGGCCGCGCTGGCCTTCGCCGCGTTCTGCCTCGCCTGCCGCGGCGGCATGCCGGCCGCGTCGACGGAGGCCGCCTGAGATGGCCTGAAGCTGCGCGGCTCGCGCGCAAGAGAGTTCACACCGGGAGGAACTGCCATGCCGATCACGACAACAAGGCGCCGTCTGCTCGCTGGATCCGTTGCCACGCTCGCACTGCCGGCATTTGCTCGCGCGCAAAGCGCGGTCAAGCCGCGCCTGACTGCGATCTCGCAATGGTCCGCGGGCAGCGACGGGGCGGCCATCACCGCGCTCGGCAAGAAGTTCGAGGAGAAAGGCGGCGTCTGGCAGCACTCGCCCGTCCCCGGTTTCACCACCGAGATGATGAACAAGCTGCGCGCCCAGATCATGGCCGGCGATCCGCCGGCCTGCTCGCAGCTCAAGGGTCCCGAGATCGCAGCCTGGTCGAAGATTGCCCCGACTGTCGATCTCGACGCCGTGGTCGCGGCCGCCGGCTACGAGAAAGTTGTCGCGCCGGACCTTGCGAAATTGCACAAGCCGGGCGGCAAATGGATCGCACTGCCGTTGCAGATCTACAGCACCAACATGCTGTTCTTGTCCAAGCGCGCGATGGACAAGGCCAAGGCCGACAAGATCCCCGTCACCTGGGCTGACTTCAACGACCTCGCCGAGAAGATGAAAGCGGGCGGCGTCCCCTATCCCGTCGCCAACGGCGGCACCCGCCCCGACGACGGGCAAAAATTCGAGGCCGCCCTGGCCGGCATTAGTCCCCTCGCATACCGCGCCGCCATCATGAATCTCGAGAAGAAGGCCCTGGAGGGCCCCGAGATCAAGGCTGCGTTCGCGCAGGTGCGCAAGATCGCCGACTGGATGGACCCCAATGTCGGCGCCCAGCACTTCTCGACCAACCTCAAGCGCTTTATCGACGGCGACATGGGCATGATGATCATGGGCGGCTGGGCGCAGGGCGTGTTGCGCAATGCCGGCTTCAAGTTCGAGGACTTCATGATCGCGCCAGGTCCGAGCGACAACAGCAAGCCGGTGTTCCTGTTGAATGCCGATGCCTTCATCTTCTGGCAGCGCAAGGAGCCTGACCTGCAGGCCGGCCAGACCCTGATGGCCCAGCTCGTCATGGATCCGGCGATCCAGACCATGTACTCGCAGATCACGGGATCGATCCCCGTGCGCACCGACGTCGATCTGTCCGGCGAAGGCTGGTCGGACGGTCAGCGGCGGACCGCGGCAGCCCTGAAGGACGCGATCGCCAGCAACCAGGCGGTCCTGAGCCTTGCGCACAACATGGCGCAGGAAAACGGCATGACCGCCGCGATGATCGACGTGATCACGGAGTACGTGAAGAACAAGACGATCAAGCCCGAGCAGGTGGCCACCCGCCTCGCCGAGGCCGTCGAGGGCGCGCGTTGACCAATGCCGTCTCGATCAGACCGGGCCGGCCGGCGCTTCCCGAATGGGTGCGCCGGCTGCCCGAATATCTGATGATCTGGGTGCCGCTGCTGCTGTCGGCCGCGCACCTCGTCTCGTTCTCGCTGTGGACGATCTGGATCTCGTTCACGCCATCGACGCTGATCCCCGTCTCGGGCTGGGTGGGCTTGCGCAACTACTCGGCGGTCGCGGCGTCGCGGAATTGGCAGATCGCCTTCGACAATCTGCTGCTGTTTGGCAGCGCTTTCGTGCTGCTGAGCTTGGTGACAGGCCTCGCCCTTGCGATCCTGCTCGATCAGCGCATTCGCGGCGAGAACCTGCTGCGATCCATCTTCCTCTATCCCCTTGCTGTGTCGTTCGTGGTCACCGGCACGGTCTGGAGTTGGCTGCTCAATCCTGGCCTTGGAATCCAGAAGCTCGTCCACGACCTCGGCTGGACCTCCTTCAAGTTCGACTGGCTGATCGACCGCGACATGGCGATCTGGACCATTGTGATCGCCGCGATCTGGCAATCCTCGGGCTTCGCCATGGCGCTGTTCCTTGCCGGCCTTCGCTCGGTCGACACCGACATCATCAAGGCCGCCCAGATCGACGGCGCGGGACCGATCCGAATCTACCGGCGCATCATTCTGCCGTCGCTTTGGCCGATCACCATCACCGTCGTCGTGATCCAGTTGCAATTCGCGATTTCGACGTTCGACCTCGTCCGCGCGCTCACCAATGGCGGACCGGGAATCGCGACCCAGCTGCCGGCACTGGTCGTCTACGACCTGATGTTCCAGCGCAGCCTGCTCGGCCGGGGCGCGGCGGCGGCAGTCCTCATGCTGCTCATTCTTCTCGCGGTGCTGCTGCCGTATGCGGCGTGGCGATATGTCCAGCGACGGCGGGCCGCCCATGCGTGAGCGGACCTTCGCACCAAGCCGGATCTTGATCTACCTCATCGTCCTGCTGATCGCTGCGGCATGGCTCGCGCCATTGGCTGTTGTCGTGCTGAACTCGCTCCGCAGCAACGAGGAAATCGCGCAGGGCTCGATGATCGGCTGGCCGCAGCACTGGGCCTGGAGCAACTACCTGGCTGCCTGGAGCGGCTTCTGCGTCGCCGAGACCTGCGCCGGCATCCGGCCGTACATGCTGAACTCCGCCCTCGTCACGATTCCTGCGACGATCTTCTCGACCCTGCTCGGTGCCGTCGCCGGCTACGCCGTATCGCTCTGGCGTTTTCGCGGCGACACCTGGATCTACGGCATCGTGACCCTCGGCCTCTTCCTGCCCCAGCAGATGCGCCTGCTTCCCTGGACCATCGTGCTGCGCGACATCGGTCTCATCAACACGCTGGCGGGCCTCGTGCTGATTCACACGATCCAGGGGCTCTCCTTCACCACGCTGTTCTGCCGCAACTATTATGTCGCCATCCCCCATGAATTGATCAGGGCCGCGCGCATCGACGGCGCCGGGTTCTTCCGCATCTTCTGGCGCATCATCCTGCCGCTCTCGCCGCCGATCCTGATCGTCACCGTGATCTGGCAGTTCACGCATATCTGGAACGAGTTCCTCTATGGCGTGACGTTCACGAGCGGCCAGCAGCAGCCCGTCACGGCCGCTCTCATCGCGCTGTCCGCTGCAGTCGCAGACATCCCGCAGCACGGCGTGCAGAGCGCCGCGGTGATCATCGCGGCGCTCCCGACGCTGTTGATCTATCTCCTTGGTGGCAAATACTTTGTCCGCGGCCTGACTGCCGGGGCCGTGAAATGATGGAGTTGTCATGGCAGCACTGAGCATTCGAACCCTGTCGAAGCGCTACGCCAATCTGGAGGTGCTGAAGGGCGTGGATCTCGACATCGAAAGCGGCGAGTTCACGGTGCTGGTCGGGCCATCCGGCTGCGGTAAGTCCACGCTACTCAACATCGTCGCCGGGCTCGATCATCCGAGCGCAGGGACCGTCGAGATAGGCGGACGCGTGGTCAATGACGTCCCACCCAAGGATCGGGACATCGCCATGGTGTTCCAGTCCTATGCGCTCTACCCGTCGATGACGGTACGCCAGAACATCACCTTCGGCATGGAATGCCGTCACGTACCCAAAGCGGAGCAAGACACTGCGGTCGCGAATGTCGCGAAACTGCTCCAGATCGAGGCACTGCTCGGCCGCAAGCCATCGCAGCTCTCCGGCGGCCAGCGCCAGCGGGTGGCGATGGGCCGTGCGCTGGTGCGCGATCCCCTGCTCTTCCTGTTCGACGAGCCGCTGTCCAATCTCGACGCAAAACTGCGCGTCGAGATGCGGATGGAGATCAAGCGGCTGCACCAGCGCATCGGCGCGACCATCATCTACGTCACCCACGACCAGATCGAGGCGATGACGATGGCGACCCGGATCGCCGTGATGCATCGCGGCGTGGTGCAGCAGTTTGCCGATCCCGATACCGTGTACCGCTATCCCGCCAATCTGTTCGTCGCACGCTTCATGGGCTCGCCGCCGATGAACACCATGCCGGCGCGGCTCGAGGCTGACGCCGGTGGTCCTGTGGTCGTGATTGGCGCCGGGCGGCCGGACGAAGTTCGCCTTCGTCTGCAGGGATACGATGCAGCGGCACCTTATCTCGGCCGCGAGGTGGTGTTCGGGATCAGGCCGGAATGCATCGCGGAGGGCAACCGCGTGTTCTCCGGCGGTGCACCCATCGTCGTCCACGCGCCGGTGGAGATGGTCGAGCCCACCGGCGCCGAAACCATCGTGCTGCTGCGGCTCGGCGGCGAGTCTGCGCTGGCGCGCATCACGCCGGACATCCGCCCCCCGCCGGGGACGGCAGCCCCCTTCGCGCTCGACACGCGCCGCATCTGCCTGTTCGACCCCGAGACGGAGCGACTGATCGCATGACAAAGACGAGCTATGCCGGACTTGCGGACCGCGTCGTACTGATCACCGGCGGCGCCAGCGGCATCGGGGCCGCCTTCGTGCGCGCCTTCGTGGCGCAGGGAGCGCGCGTTGCGTTCCTCGATGTGGATGAAGAAGCCGGCGGGGCTCTGGTCGCGGAGGTGAGCGCTGCGTCCAAAACCGCGCCCTTGTTCTTGCCATGCGACCTCCTGGACATCGAGGCCTTGCGCGCCGCCATGGCACAGGTGCAGCGATCGCTCGGGGATGCCGCAGTGCTCGTCAACAACGCCGCTAATGATCAACGCCAGGTGCTGGCCGAAGTGACGCCGGCAGAGTTCGACTGGATGATCGGCGTCAATCTCAAGCACGTCTTCTTTGCCGCGCAAGCGGTGGTGCCGCAGATGCAGGCGCGCGGCGGCGGCTCGATCATCAACATGTCGTCGATCGCCTGGATGCGCGGTGCGCCGGGGCTGCCGGTCTACGCCGGAGCCAAGGCGGCGATCGTCGGTTTCACCAACTCGCTGGCCCGGCTGGTCGGCCCCGACCGCATTCGCGTCAACGCGATTGCCCCGGGCATGGTGATCACCGAGCGCCAGCGCCGGCTGTGGTATCCGGACGAGCAGGTCATCACCGAGATGCGCTCGCGTCAGGCCGTGCCCGACGCGGTGACGCCGGAGGACATCGCCAACATGGCGCTATTCCTCGCCTCCGACGAAAGCCAGCGCATCACCAGCCAGTGTTTTCGGGTAGATGCAGGACTTGCGTAGAACTTGATCCGGCCACAATGGCGCAACTTTCACGGTCTCGTAGGGTGGGCAAAGCGAAGCGTGCCCACGAATTCTTCTCATCGCGACGAATCGTGGGCACGGCGCGACGCGCCTTTGCCCACCCTGCGAGACCTCCGTTACCGCCTGCCCTTGCGCATCGTTGCCAGCACGATGTCGGCGGCGAGCACGCTCGGTGACTTGTTGCCGGTCGACATGATCTCATCGAGCTGGGCAAAGGCCTCGACCTGCTGCTTGCGCAGCGGCGAATCCGTCAGCACCTCGGCGAGCGCCGGCGCCAGTTTCTCCGGCGTGCACTCCTCCTGCAGGTACTCCGGAATCACATCCCTGCCGATCACGAGATTGGCGAGGATCACCGAGGAGACGCGGATCGCGCGGCGCAGGATGAAGGCCTCGATTGCACCGACACGGTAGGCTGTCACCATCGGAATACCCGACAGTGCGAGCTCCAGCGTCACCGTACCGGATTTGGCCAGCGCCGCGCGAGCGATGCGGAACACGGCGCGCTTCTCGTTCTCGCCGGTCACAACCCTTGGCTTGACCGGCCAGCTCGCGATGCCCTCGCGGATGGTGGCTTCCAGATGCGGCATCGTCGGCAGTATCAGTTCGAAGGCACGGCCTTCCGCCTGCAAGCGGCCGAGCACCCCGCCAAACACGTCGAGATGGTGCCTGACCTCGCTGCGGCGGCTGCCGGGCAGCACCAGCAGCACCGGCGGCTCACTGTCGCGACGTGCCTGCTCCTCCGCGTTCGGCCGCAGCGAGGGCAATTGCTCGATAAGGGGATGGCCGACATAGCTGCATGGCGGTCCGCCGAGCTTGCGGTATTCCTCGGGCTCGAACGGCAGCAGACCGAGCACATGGTCGACATAACCGAGCATGGTCCGCGCCCGCCCCGGCCGCCACGCCCAGAGCTGGGGCGAGACGTAATCGACAACCGGGATCTCAGGATTCTTCGCGCGCACGCGGCGGGCGACGCGATGGGTGAAGTCGGGACTGTCGATGATGACGAGCGCGTCCGGCGCCGCCTCGGCCACGGCGTCGGCCGTCTCACGGATCAGCCGCAGAATTTTCGGCAATTGCTGCACCACCGCGGCGAAGCCGACGATCGACAGGTCCTCGATCGGAAACAGCGATTCCAGCCCCTCGCGCGCCATGGAACGTCCGCCGACGCCGACGAACTGCACGCCGTCGCCGAGGCGCTGGCGCAGCACCTTCATCAAGGCACTGCCGAGCCGGTCACCGGATTCCTCCGTGGCGATCAGGAAGATCTTGCGCTTGGGATCGCGCGACTGCATCACGCCGGCAGTCCGATGACGAAGAGATATTTGGCGTCCGCGAGGCCGATCATCGCCTGCGGTTCGGCGGCGATGGTGTTGCCGGCGATGACGGCGAGGCCCGCAAGGCCGGCTGCCGCGACGCCCTCGATGGTGCGCGGGCCGATCGTCGGCAGGTCGAAGCGCAGATCCTGGCCGCTCTTGGGCGCCTTCACCAGAACGCCGCGGCCGGCGGCCGCGCGAATGCGTCCCTCCTCGCGCAGCCGCGCGACGCGCGCGAGCAGCGCGTCGGTGCCCTCGATGTCCTCGACCGCCACCACATGGCCGTCGATCACCACCGCAGCCTGGCCGATGTCGAACGGGCCGAGCGCGGTCAGCACTGCGCGGCCGCGCGCGATGTCGGTCTTGCTGGTATCGCTGGGCCAGGCGCGACTGATGCAGCCTTCGGGCATCAGGAGATCGGGTGCGAGGTCCTTGATGCCGACCATGCGAAAGCCGTCCTGCTCGAGGATGCGGCCGACGCCGGACAGGAGATGATCGTCGCCGCCGCGAAAGGCGCGGATGACATTGCCGAGCAGCCGCATCGTCTTGACGTCGAACCGGATCTCGGAGAGCGAGGGCCGCACCAATGTGCCGATGAAGATCAGGTCGCGGCAGCCCTCCTCGCGGAACAGCCGCATTGCGCGACCAAGCTGGCCGACCGAGATCCAGCGATGGCGGAATTTCTCCACCCGCGCAGGATCGCAGGCCCCGCGCAGCGGAAACAGCACCGGCGTGATGCCGCGGGCGGCAAGCGAGTCGGCAACCGCAAACGGCATCGCGCCTCCGCCGGCGACGATGCCGACCGGCGATGAGATGTCCGACGCCGCCGATGTCATGTCCGCGGCCATCCCGAAATCACTTCGCAATGGCGGGAAGACAGAGCGGGCGCTTGCCCTTGCCGATGAAGTCGAGGATTTCGGCGATCGCCGGATCTTCGCCCGCGAGCGGGCGCGCCGATTCCAGCCGCTCGGCGAAGGTACCGGGCCCATGGAAGAGCTTTTGATAGAACCCGCGCACCGTCGCCAGTCGCTGCTTGGTGAACTTGCGCCGCTTCATGCCGATCAGGTTGAGGCTTTCGAGCACCGCATACTGGCCGTTAACGAGCCCATACGGGATGACATCGTCGCGCACGCCGCAGACCCCTCCGACCATCACATATGGACCGATGCGCGTGAACTGGTGCACTGCGGAGAGGCCGCCGATATAGACGGCGTCGCCGATCTCGCAGTGGCCGCCGAGCGTCGCCGAGGTCGCAAAGATCACGTTGTTGCCGACTATGCAGTCATGGCCGACATGGCTGTTGTTCATGAAGTAGCCGCCGTTGCCGACGCGCGTCAGGCCGCCGCCCTTGATGGTGCCGACGTTCATCGTCGCGCCTTCGCGGATGACGCAGCCAGAGCCGATCTCGAGCCTCGTCGGCTCGCCCTTGTAGCTGAGATCCTGGGGCGCGCCGCCGAGCACCGCGAACGGCGAGATCACGCCGCCGTCCCCGATCGATGTATGGCCGATGACGGTAACATGCCCAATCAGCTTACAGTTCGCGCCGATCACGACATTTGAGCCGATGATGCAATACGGCCCGATCTCGGTGCCCTCGCCGATCACGGCGCCGTCCTCGACCCGTGCGGTGGGATCAATCTTGCTCATCAAGCAATCTTACTCGTCAAGAAGGTCTGGTTATGCATTGAAGTCGCTCAGTTTTCCGGTGGTTAGCGCGACTATGCCCGATCTGTCCAGTGACGTATCATCTCTGCCTGTTTCAAGTACCGGATGAGGTGCCTTCCCGGCTCCTCAACAACTTCATGCGGAGCTTCAGCTTTCATGGTCAGGGCCCTGGCACTTCTGCTCGCACAGCTCGCGGCCGCACCGATCGTGTCCGAGACGGTCGAGACCGGCGAACGCCACCCTATCGACCTCGCGACATTCGAATGCCGCGACATCAACCGCAGCACGGTGCTTCAGCGTGTCTGCTACGACCGTACGCAGCGCGACCTCGTCGTCGCGACTGGCGGCAGCTATACGCGCTATTGCGGCGTCGCGGCCGAGACAGCCGACCGTCTCCTGGGCGCACCGTCCATGGGCCAGTTCTTCAACCAAAACATTAAGCGCGAGGCACCCGGCGGCCGCTACGATTGCGGCGCGTGAGGAATCCGTCCAGCGCGGCCCGCGTGCCGCTCAGTCCGTCAGCATGGCGCCGACGTCGGCTTCCGCGACCACCTGCCCGTTGACCTTGGCGTCGCCGTGAAACCACCACATGGCCTTGCGGCGGCCGACCGAGCGCATGTGATACTCGATGGTATCGCCGGGCAGCACGGGCTTGCGGAATTTGCACTTGTCGATGGTGAGGAAATAGACCGCCCGCGGCTTCTCGGTCCCTTCGACGGACTTGATACCGATCACGCCCGCGGTCTGCGCCATCGCCTCGATCATCATGACGCCGGGATAGACCGGGCGCTCGGGGAAATGCCCCTGGAAGGCCGGCTCGTTGAAGGTGACGTTCTTGATGCCGATGCCGCTATAGTCGGCGCGGATGTTGATCACGCGGTCGATCAGCAGCATCGGAAAGCGGTGCGGCAGCGTCTGGAGGATGGCATTGATGTCCACCAGCTCGAACTTAACAGGTGATTCCGCCGTCATTCCCGTCCCTCATCCTTCGGATCAGCCCTGCTGTCGCGTACCAAGCGCTCCACCGCGATGATCTCCTTGAACCATTGTTTGGTCGGCTTGGCGAAAAAGCCACCCCAGCGTCCGCCCGGCGGGATGTCGTCCTTGACGCCGCTCATCGCGGTCACCTGGGCCCCGTCCCCGATCTTGAGGTGGTTGTTGATGCCAACCTTCGCTCCGAGTGCCACGTTGTCGCCAATGGACAGGCTGCCGGCGAGCCCGATCTGGGCAGCCAACAGGCAGTGCCGTCCGATCGTAACATTGTGACCGATCTGGACCTGATTGTCGATTTTCGTCCCCTCGCCGATCACGGTGTCGCGCAAGCTGCCGCGGTCGATCGTGGTCCCGGCGCCGACCTCGACGTCGTTCTGAATCAGCACCCGCCCGGTCTGGGGCACCTTCAGATGGCCCTCGGGGCCGAAGAAGATGAAGCCGTAGCCGTCCTGGCCGATCGAGCAGCCGGGATGGATCAGCACATTGTTGCCGATCAGGGCGCACTGGATCGCGGTGCGCGCGCCGACATTGCAGTCCCGGCCGATCTTGACGCCGGGCCCGATCACTGCCCCGACGCCGACCACCGTGCCGCTGCCGATCTCCACGTCCGGGCCGATCACGGCCAGGGGATCGACGATCACGCCGTCCTCGAGCCGGGCCGAGGGATCGATGATCGCCGACGGCGCGATGCCGTCATTGCCGACCCAGGATTGCGGCCTCAGCGCTTCGCCGTGCCATTCCCGCGCGATCCTGACAAAGGCCCGGAACGGCTGCGCCGCCCGCAGCACGGCCACGTGCGCGGGCACTTGGGGCTCGAAGCGCGGGCTCACCAGGCAAGCGCCAGCCTTGGTCGCCTTGAGCTCATCGGCGTATTTGAGGTTGTCGAAGAACGCCAGATGCATCGGGCCCGCTTCGTCAAGCGAAGCGAGTCCCGTGATGATGTGGCCGCCCCTGGCGGGATCGACCAGCTGCGCCTTGGTCAGCGTGGCGATGTCAGCCAGCGTTGAGGCAGGCGGCTTTGTGAAGAAGGTCGGCTGCGCCATTCCACCCCGTCGCGGTCCGGCTTCGGCATGAAGCGGTCGAGCCGCATCATGCTCCATCTCTTGGATCGGCACGATCCCTTTCGGAAACCGGTTCCAGTGATCCGGATCGTGCCGTGCTGATCGAATTAGAACGTGGTGCCGCCGCCGAACCGGAACTCCTGCGTGCGATCGTACTTGCCCTTGCTGAGCGGCACGGCGTAGTCGAAGCGCAGCGGACCGAACGGCGACTGCCAGATCAGGCCGACACCAACCGACGAGCGGACCACCTTGCTGTCGTCATACACGAGGCCGGTACAGGTTCCGGCGCTCGATGGATTGATCGACGACGGGATACAACCAGGTGCATTGACTTCGTTGGTGCCTGAGACGCCGTTAAACGCCCAGCTGGTTGGTCCTTGGTAGTCGTAGAGGCCGCCGGCGTCGGCATAAACCGCACCCTTCAGACCCACTTCCTTCGGCAGGAACCAGAACGGCATCTGCAATTCGAGCGAAGCGCCCCAGTACTTGGTGCCGCCGAGGGCGTCCTGCGTACCGAACGGATTCAAATCGCGCGGGCCGATGCCGTTCGGAGCAAAGCCGCGGACGAGGTTCGAACCCATCTGGAAGTGATCGAGCATGCGCAGATCGCTGCCCATCTTGTTCAGCATGCCGCTCTGCAGGCGGACGAGGCCGACGATGTCCGACACCAGCGGAGTGTAGTACTTCGCATCGATGACCGATTTCATGTAGGAGACGTCGCCGCCGACGCCGGCGAAATCCTGACGGAAGTCGATGAGCAGACCGTCGGTGGGGTTCTTGTTGTTGTCCAGCGTGTTGTAGGTCAGCGTGTAGCCGAGCGCCGAGGTCAAAGTCTTGCCGTTGGCAAGCTCCTTGCGCACCGGCAGCGAGGCTTCACCGTCGCTGTAGCAGCCGAGGCCGTTGGTGGAGACAAGACTGATGCCGTTAGCGGCGGCGTAAGCCGGGCTTGGATTGAATGCCGCGGAGCCGGCAACGTTGTTACAGTTCGCCAAGTAGTTCGGCAGGGTGATTTCCTGCTGGTAGATCGAGTAGCGCAGCTGGAGCGCCAGATCTTCACGCAAGGAGAAGCCGAGGCGCGGCGAGAAGCCGAGCGTCTTGGTGCCGTAGGAGATGTAGCTGTTGGACAGCTGCTGGCGCTGATAGAGGTCGAGGCCGAGCGCGACGCGGTAGTCGAGCAGATACGGCTCGACGAACGACAGCGAGTAGCCGCGTGCGTATTGGCCATAGGTCACCGACGCCTTGGCGAACAGACCGCGGCCAAGCAGGTTGCGCTCGGAGATCGAGACTTCGGCCAGCGCGCCGTCGGTGGTGGAGTAACCGCCCGAGATCGAGAAGTCGCCGGTCGATTTCTCTTCCATGTCGACGATCAGGATGACGCGATCGCTCGACGAGCCGGGCTCCGTCGTGATCTTCACGCTCTTGAAATAGTCGAGGTTCTTCAGGCGCCGCTCGGCACGGTCGACCAGGGCGCGGTTGTAGGCGTCGCCCTCGGAGATATCAAACTCGCGGCGGATCACGTAATCGCGGGTACGCGTGTTGCCGCGCAGGTTGATGCGCTCGATATAGATGCGCGGACCTTCGTCGATGTTGAACACGACGGAAACGGTGTGCGCCTCGA
This sequence comes from Bradyrhizobium sp. CIR18, assembly GCF_014198295.1. Lineage (NCBI taxonomy): Bacteria > Pseudomonadati > Pseudomonadota > Alphaproteobacteria > Hyphomicrobiales > Nitrobacteraceae > Bradyrhizobium > Bradyrhizobium sp. CIR18. The sequence continues at coordinate 688,855 of NZ_JACIHF010000001.1, forward strand.
AATTGCGGTCGCCGCCGGGCCGGACCACGGCGAAGGCATAGCCGCGGCGCGAGGCCTCGATCTGCATCTCCTCGACCGACTTCTCGACCGATTCGACGTTGTAGAGCGAGCCGACATTGACGCGCGAATAGGCGCGCATCGACGAGGGATCGAAGTTCGGAATGCTGGAGCGGAAGTCGATCGCGCCGACGCGGTACTGCGATCCTTCCTCGATCTTGAAGGTGACGTTGAAGCCCTTCTTCTCCGGATCGTATTCGGTGAGCGCGGCCACCACCTGGACGTCGGCGAAACCGTTCTTGAGATAGAAGCGGCGGATCAGGTCGCGGTCGGCTTCGACGCGGTCGGGATCATAGATGTCGCCGCTGGCCAGGAAGCTCAGCAGGTTCGATTCGCGGGTCTTGATGACGTCCCTGAGGCGATAGGACGAGAATGCGACATTGCCGATGAACTCGATCGACTTGACGCCGGTCTTGGCGCCCTCCTCGATCGTGAAGATGAGATCGACGCGGTTGTTCGGCTGCTCGATGACCTCGGGCGTGACGCGCACGTCGTAGCGGCCGGACCGGCGGTAGATTTCAGCGATTCGCAGCGTGTCGGACTGCACCATGGCGCGGGAGAAGGTGCCGCGCGCCTTGGACTGGACCTCAGTGGTGAGCTGCTCGTCCTTGATCTTCTTGTTGCCCTCGAAGGCGATGCGGCCGATTACCGGGTTTTCCACCACGGAGACGACGATCTGACCGCCGCCGCCGCGGTTGATTCTCACGTCCTGGAACAGGCCGGTCTCGATCAGGGCCTTGAGGCCGTCGTCGATGGCGCCTTGATCCAGGCGGCCGCCCGGACCCGGCTTGAAATAGGAGCGGATCGTCTCCACCTCGACCCGGCGATTTCCTTCGACGGAAATCGACTGCACGGTCTGAGCGAGCGCAGACGAAGACACAAAAACAGCCCCGACCGGGGCAATCACCGGCGCGCCGAACATGATCAGGGTTGCGAGCAAGCCCCCCCGGAGTCGCAGTCCAAACTTCATCGCGCAACGCGCCCTTATCATTCCGAGCCAGACCCAACCCCAACGCCGGTCTGGAAGATTCCCCAAGTTCAGGCCGCTTGTAGCCAATTTCACCGACGCCGCAAACGGCCGAAAGCGCCGTAATTTCAATTTCATTCCAAGACGTTGCTCATCAGCAACGCCACAAAAAAGCCTCCATCAAGATGCCGCCATCCGCAGGATGTCGTTATAGGTCGCAAACACCATCAACATCAGCACCAAACCGAGCCCGATTCGGAACCCCATCTCCTGAGTCCGCTCGGACAGGGGTCGGCCACGGACGACCTCCGCCGCATAGAACATCAGGTGGCCGCCATCGAGCAGCGGGATCGGGAACAGGTTCAGCAGGCCGATCGACACCGACAGCACCGCGCACAGATTGATCACGAACTGGAACCCGGCGCTGGCCGCCTGCCCCGACATTTTCGCGATGCCTAGGACGCCGCTGACCTCGTTGGGATTGCCATTTCCGACGAACAGAGAGCCCAGGAACTTGAAGGTGCTGGTGATGATGAACCAGACCTGCTCGACCCCGATCTTGAGCGCCTCACCGATGCCCACCGGGGCGGTCGAGGCCTCGCCGGCCTGCGATTTGTGCTCGACGCCGAGCACGCCGAGACGGTGGCTGTTGCCGAACGGATCCTTGCGCTCAAGCAGGGCCGGCGTTGCGGTCAGCGACACGATGGCGCCGTCCCGCTTCACCTGGAAGGCAAGCGCCGAACCCGCATTCATCGCAACGATTCGCTGCATGTCGGCAAAGCTTTCGATCGGCTTGCCGTCGATCTGGACGACGACGTCCCCGATCTTGAAGCCGGCCGCGGCCGCGGCGCCATCGGCGACGACGCCATCGACCCGCGCGATCGTGCTCGGCTTGCCGTAATACAGCGCCATGCCCGCGAAGATCAGCGCGCCCAGGATGAAATTGGCGATGGGTCCGGCCGCGACGATGGCCGCGCGCGGGCCGACCTTCTTGTGGTGGAAGCTGCCGGCGCGCTCCTCGGTCGTCATGGCCGCGAGCGTCTGGGCCGAAGGGGTCGAGGCCTCGCTCTCGTCGCCGAAGAACTTGACGTAGCCGCCGAGCGGGATGGCCGAGATCTTCCAGCGGGTGCCGTGGCGGTCATTGAAACCGACCAGCTCAGGTCCGAAGCCGAGCGAGAAGGTCAACACGCGAACGCCCGCCCAGCGCGCGACCAGGAAATGGCCGAGTTCATGGAAGAACACGACGATCGTCAGGACAAACAGGAAGGGAACCGCGTAGCCGAGGAGCCCATGGCTCAACGTATTGAAACTATGGACAAAAAAGTCGATCATCGAATTCCCTCATCCAGCGCCGCAAGGCCCTGGCCCCGAACCATCTAGGATGCCTTTAAGGCAATTTGAGGCAATAGGGCGGCAGCTCTATTTCGAGCAACATGGTCAACAGAGATTGCATCATCGGCGGACGTCAGGGGCGCCTGGTTCCCGCTGCGGATCCAGTCGTCCAGTGTTGCCTCCACCAGCCGGGCGATCGCGCCGAACCGGATCTTGCCGGCGATGAACGCGGCGACCGCGACCTCATTGGCCGCGTTGTAGACGGTGGTCGCCCCCTTCCCGGTCCGGAGCGAGTCGAAAGCCAGCCGTAGCCCGGGGAAGCGCTCGAAATCGGGCGCCTCGAAGGTCAGCTGGCCGATCTTGGCGAGGTCCAGCTTGGCCGCCGGCCCTTTGATCCGGTCGGGCCAGCCCAGGCAGTGCGCGATGGGGGTGCGCATGTCGGGCGCGCCGAGCTGGGCCATCACCGAACGGTCGGAGAACTCGACCATGCCGTGAATGATCGACTGCGGATGCACGAGGACGTCGATCTCGTCGGGCGACAGCGCGAACAGGTACGACGCTTCGATCACCTCGAGCCCCTTGTTCATCATCGACGCCGAATCGATCGTGATCTTCTGGCCCATGCTCCAGTTCGGGTGCTTCAGGGCCTGCTCGAGCGTCGCCTGCTCGATGTCGGCCGGCTTCCAGGTGCGGAACGGGCCGCCCGACGCGGTGATGATGACGCGGACGAGTTCGTCCCGATTACCCGAGGCAAGCGCCTGGAACAGCGCATTGTGCTCGGAATCGGCCGGCAGGATGCAGGCGCCGGCCTTGGCGGCGCGCTGCATGAAGAAATCCCCGGCGCAGACCAAACATTCCTTGTTGGCCAATGCCACATGCGCGCCGCGGTCGACCGCGGCGAGTGCCGGCTTCAATCCGGCAGCGCCGCTCACCGCCGCCATCACCCAATCGGCCGGACGCGCGCCGGCTTCGATCACCGCGCTTTCGCCGGCGCCGCATTCGGTGCTGGTCCGGGCGAGCGCGGCCTTGAGCTCGGCGAGCTTGGAGGTGTCGGCGATCGCGACGTAGCGCGCGGAGAATTCCTTGGCGAGCTTGGCCAGCGCTTCGACATTGCCGTTCGCCGTCAGCGCCTCGACGCGATAGCGCTCGGGCGAGGCGCGCAGCAGATCCATCGTGCTGTCGCCGATCGAGCCGGTGGCGCCGAGAACCGTGACGCTGCGGACGCTGGACGCCGCAGCCTTGTTATTACGCAATGGAACAGCGCTCATATCCTCACCAAACCATAAGACCGCTTCCGGCGCTATGCACACCATGGCGGAGAAAGCCGATAATCCATGCCGCCAGGATGGCGGCGACAAAACCGTCCAGGCGGTCCATAAGCCCGCCATGGCCGGGAATTAAGTGACTGGAATCCTTGACACCGAAGCGCCGCTTCACCGCGGATTCGAACAGATCACCCAGTGCCGACACCACCGAAAGGATGGCGCTGACGAGCAGCAATGGTCCCATCTTTCCGAACCCGCAAGTCGCAAAGCCCACCGCAACCAGAAGGCTTGCGGCGAAGCCGCCCAGCGCCCCGGACCACGTCTTTTTCGGGCTCACCCGCGGCCAGAGCTTCGGCCCGCCGATGCTGCGACCGGCAAAATAGCCGCCGATATCGGTCGCCCAAACCACCAGCAGCACGAACATCAGCGCAGAGAAGCCGTTGACGAGATCCTTCCGCACCAGGATCGAGGCCAGCAGCGCTGCCGCTGCATAAGCGAATCCGGTCGCCGCCCAGAGGAACTTGCCGCGCGCGATCAGCGTCACGATCGCGCCGCCGACGAGGCCGACGATGATTGAGGTCTTCAGCCCGCCAAAAGCGACGGCGGCCCCCATCATCGCGATGACGATCGTCCCCGCCCCGGTCAGCGCGGCCGAGCCCGCGCCCACCACCGTCAGCCATTCCGCGAACAGCCCGATCGACACCAGGGTGACGAGCAGCGCCCACAGCCAGCCGCCGGCATAAGCGACCGCGATGGTCAGCGGCGCCAGCACCAGCGCTGCGAGGACCCGCATCACCAGATTGTTCGGGGCAGGCTTGGCGCCCGCCGGTGCGGCGTCTTGTTCGCTCACGAGGCGGTTTTCGCGACCAGGCCGCCGAAACGGCGCTCGCGCCTGGCGAATTCGGCGATCGCGCTTTCCAGCGCCGCCTTGTCGAAATCGGGCCAGTGGATCGGCACGAACACGAGCTCGCTATAGGCGGCCTGCCACATCAGGAAATTGGACAGGCGCTGCTCGCCGCTGGTGCGGATGATGAGATCGGGATCGGGAATGTCGGGCGCATCGAGATGCGCGCCCAGCGTTTCGGCGTCGATCGTGGCAGGATCGCGCTTACCTTCCGCGACCTCGCGCGCCAGCTTCTGCGCCGCCTTCGCGATCTCCTGCCGCGAGCCGTAATTGAAGGCGACGACGAGCGTCAGGCGCGTGTTGTCGCGCGTCAATTCCTCGGCCTCGTTAAGCAGCGCGCAGATGTCGCTCTCGAGCCCATCGCGTTCGCCGATGATGCGGACCTTGACGCCGTCGCGATGCAGGCTCGCCAAGTCGTTGCGGATGAAGCGGCGGAGCAGACCGAAGAGATCGCCGATCTCGCTCGCCGGACGCGACCAGTTCTCCGACGAGAAGGAGAAGATGGTGAGGTAGCGGATGCCGAGCTCGTGCGAGGCACGCACGACGCGACGCAAGGCCTCGACGCCGCGGCGATGCCCTTCCGCACGCGGCAGACCGCGCGCGGCCGCCCAACGCCCGTTGCCATCCATGATGATGGCGACATGCGCGGGCGCCTCGGACCGATCGGGTCCTTCCGTTGCGGGCGCGGCGGCGTTCGACATTGAAGGTGGCCTTAAAGCATGATCCGGAAAAGTGCGAAGCGGTTTTCCGAAAAGATCATGCGCTTACAATAACCTGAAGCGCGATGACATTCATCGCGCTTCAGACGGTGAGGATTTCTTTTTCCTTGGCGGCCAGCAACTGGTCGATTTCGGTGATCGTACCGTCGGTCGCCTTCTGCACCTCGTCGGCGTGGCGCTTCTGGTCGTCCTCGGACATTTCGTGGTTCTTCTCGAGCTTCTTGAGGACGTCGAGGCCATCGCGGCGGACGTGGCGCGCGGCGACCTTGGCGGCTTCCGCATATTTATGCGCGACCTTCACCAGTTCCTTGCGCCGTTCCTCGTTCAGCTCGGGGATGCGCAGGCGCAGCACCTGGCCTTCGGTCGCGGGCGACAGGCCGAGGTTGGAATCGACGATCGCCTTCTCCACCGCCTTGACCATCGACTTGTCCCAGACCTGCACCGAAATCAGGCGGGGCTCCGGCACGCTGACGGTGGCGAGCTGATTGAGCGGCATGTGGCTGCCATAGGCGTCGACCTGCACCGGATCGAGCATCGAGGCGGAGGCGCGCCCCGTACGCAGGCCGCCGAGCTCGTGCTTGAGGGACTGGACGGCGCCCTGCATGCGGCGCTTCACTTCGTTGAGGTCGAAAGTACCCGTGGGCATCACGTTTCTCCTTCAAGATCCCGGCGACCGCTCCGCGACCTTCCCTAAAGGCACGCGACGGATGAGCGGTCAGCCGGCGACAATGGTTCCGTGGCCGACGCCACGTAGAATCGCGCCGATCGAACCCGGCTCCGCGATCGAGAATACGATGATAGGCAGAGACGTCTCGCGAGCAAGCGCGAAGGCGGTCGCATCCATCACCTTGTAGCCGCCCTCGATCGCCTGCGAATGGGTCAGCCGGTCAAACCGCGTGGCGGACGGATCCTTCTTCGGATCGGCCGAGTAGACGCCGTCGACATTGGTCGCTTTCAGCACCGCCTGGGCGCCGATTTCGGCGGCGCGCAGCACCGCGGTCGTATCGGTGGTGAAGAACGGATTGCCGGTTCCGCCGCCGAGCAGCACGATCCGGCCCTCGGCGAGATATTTGTGCGCCGCAGTGCGGGTGAACAGCTCGGAAATCTCGGGCATGACGAAGGCCGACAGCGTGCGCGCCGGCGTGCCCTTGCGCTCGATCGCCGCTTCCAGCGCGAGGCAGTTCATCATGGTGGCGAGCATGCCCATGGTATCGCCGGTCGGGCGCGACACACCGCGGGAGGAGACCTCGACGCCGCGCACGATGTTGCCGCCGCCGATCACGACTGCAACCTCGGTGCCGAGCTTGCGGGCCGCGATCAGATCGTCCGCAACCCGGTCGACGGTCGGCTGATCGATGCCAAAGCCTTGCTGTCCCGCGAGATATTCGCCGGACAGCTTGATCACGACGCGACGATAGACCGGATCAGACATGAGCACTTTCCTTGTCCGGGCGCCGCTTCCGGCGGCACGCCGGAAGGAACGTTCCGGCGCTTACTTCTTGCCGCTGGCCGCAGCGACCTCGGCCGCGAAGTCGCTTTCCTGCTTCTCGATTCCCTCACCGAGAGCATAGCGCACAAAGCCGGCGATCTTCACAGCGCCGCCGACCTTGCCTTCGGCTTCCTTCAACGCCTGCGCCACCGACTTGCCGGTGTCGTGGATGAAGGCCTGCTCGAGCAGGCAGACTTCCTTGTAGTAGGTCTTGAGGCCGGACTCGACGATCTTCTCGATCACGTTCTCGGGCTTGCCCTGCTGGCGATATTTGTCGGCGAGCACGTCCTTCTCGCGCTTGACGACCGCCGGATCGAGGCCGGACGGATCGAGCGCCAGCGGATTCGCGGCGGCAATGTGCATCGCGATCTGGCGGCCGAGCGTTGCGAGCTCATCGGCCTTGCCGGGCGATTCCAGCGCCACGATCACGCCCATCTTGCCGGCGCCCTCGACGACCGCGCCGTGGACGTAGTTCGACACCACGCCCTGGCCCACTTCGAGCGAAGCTGCGCGGCGCAGCGTCATGTTCTCGCCGATGGTGGCGATCGCGTCATTGATGGCGGCCTCGACCGTGACGTCGCCGACCTTGGCGGCCTTGATTTTCTCGACATCGGAGCCGGCGTCGAATGCGACCTGGGCGACCATTTTGACGAGGCCCTGGAACTGGCCATTGCGCGCGACGAAGTCGGTTTCGGAGTTGACCTCGACCACGACACCCTTGGTGCCCTTGGTCAGGGCGCCGATCAGGCCCTCGGCCGCGACGCGGCCCGACTTCTTGGCGGCCTTGGACAGGCCCTTCTTGCGCAGCCAATCCTGCGCCGCTTCCATGTTACCGTCGTTTTCGGTCAGCGCGGCCTTGCAGTCCATCATGCCCGCGCCAGTCGACTCGCGCAGGTCCTTGACCATCGCAGCTGTGATCGTTGCCATCGTTGAAAATCCTTTGTGCCTGCTGGTTCGCCGCGGCGTGGCATCGAAGCGCCCCGCCGCGGTCCATCTCAGGGATTCGCGTCAACTGAAATGGTGGCCGGATCTTGTCCGGCCAACCCATCGCTCTCTTGACTATTCCGCTTCCGCGGTCAGCGCCTTGGCCTTGGCCACCCAGGCGTCCGCACGGCTCGGCAGACCGACTTCTTCGCCGATCGTGTGCGCGGTGTCGTGATCGAGCTCGGCGAGCTGCCAGAAGTGGAAGATGCCGAGGTCGTTGAACTTCTTCTCGATCGCACCCGACACGCCCGGGAGCTTCTTGAGGTCGTCGGCGGTGCCGCGCGGACCTGCGAGGCCCTGGAAGCCGCTCGACGAAGCCGCCGGCAGCTCTTCAGCGAGCGGACGGGCCGAAGCGCCGACGTCGATACCCGAATCGCCCTGGGCGCGGGAGATGCCGTCGATCGCGGCACGCGCGATCAGGTCGCAATAGAGCGCGATCGCACGACCGGCGTCGTCATTGCCCGGCACCACATAAGTGATGCCCTTCGGGTCCGAATTGGTGTCGACGATCGCAGCGACCGGGATGTTGAGCCGCTGGGCTTCCTGGATCGCGATGTCTTCCTTGTTGGTGTCGATCACGAAGATCAGGTCGGGCAGACCGCCCATGTCCTTGATGCCGCCGAGCGAGCGGTCGAGCTTGTCGCGCTCGCGCTGAAGCGTCAGGCGCTCCTTCTTGGTGTAGGAGCTGGCATCGCCGCCCGAGAGCACGTCGTCGAGGTGACGCAGACGCTTGATCGAGGCCGAGATCGTCTTCCAGTTGGTCAGCGTGCCGCCGAGCCAGCGCGAATTGACGAAATACTGCGCGCAGCGCTTGGCAGCGTCCGCGACGCCGTCCTGCGCCTGGCGCTTGGTGCCGACGAACAGGATGCGGCCGCCCTTGGCGACGGTGTCGCTGACCGCCTGCAAGGCGTTGTGCAGCATCGGCACGGTCTGCGCGAGGTCGACGATGTGAATGTTGTTGCGAGCGCCGAAAATGAACGGAGCCATTTTCGGATTCCAGCGGTGAGACTGGTGACCAAAGTGCACGCCAGCTTCAAGCAGCTGACGCATGGTGAAATCGGGTAGCGCCATCGTTCTAATTCTCCGGTTGGTTCCTCCGGAAACGTGTGAGCAAAACGGAGCGTCCTCGCCCCGGTTGCCACCGGACGGCCTTGTGAGCCATGTTTCCGTGTGAGATGGCGCGCTATATAGCGCCATTTCGGCCAGAAGCAAGGAAATAAGGGCCGTTCAGAGGCGGTTTTCGCCCGCGAGAGGCCCTTTCCCTGGAGACCGGGCCGCTCCCTAGCGCCCGACTAGCATCTGGGCTGGTTCGGCGGGCATTTCTTGGCCGCCGGCGGCGGAGGTGCGGGACGCGGCGGAGGCGCGGCCGGGCGCGGCGGGGGTGGTGGCGCAACGGCCATACGCGGCGGCGGCGGGGGTGCCGGTCGGGCCACCGGCGGCGGTGGAGCGGGCCGCGCCATGGGCGGAGGCGCCGGCCGCGCGACGGCAACCGGAGGAGCCGGGCGTGGCGGCGGAGGTGCGGCCATCCTCGGTGGCGGCGCCGACACATGCGGCGGGGGTGGTGGCGTGGGCCGCGCCACGGCCTGCGGCCGCGGCGGCGGGGCAGCCGGCCTGGCCGCCTGCGGCGGGGCCGCAGATGGCAGATGCTGCGGCCTGATCGGCTCACGTGCCGCTGAAGGCGGCGGCGCGATCGGCCTCCCGGCCGCGGCCGGAGGTGTCGCCGGCGCGCCTGCAGCGGCGGGCGGCGAGCCAGCAGGCTCACGGGTCGCAGACTTGGCGCGATCCGCAGGCCCGGTGCCGGGCGGCGTCTGCGCCACCGGCGGCCTGGGGGGCTGGCCGGGCACAGCAGTCGGGTTGGTCACGGCGGGCGCAGCGGTTGCCGGCGCGGCAGCCGTTGGCGCATTGGAATGAGCAGGCAGTGTTGTGCCGGGACCGGCCGTTGTGCCGGGAGCAGCTGTGGTCGGCGCCGCCGGACGAGCCGGCGGTGTCACACCGGGTGCGGTCGCCGTCGGCGGTACGGGCCTTCCGCCCGGCAGAGGCCCTGCCCCCGCTGGCGGTGGCGGCGGGCCGCCATGGGCACCAGGAACCGGCAGCGTGTTGGCCTGGGGCAGCCTGGTCTGCGGAGCAAGTGTCGGCGCCGTCTGCGGCGCAGCCGTTGGCGCTGCGGTCGGCGCTGCGGTCGGCGCGACTGCCGTCGTCGGCGTCACCGGAGGCGCGCCGGGCCTCGCCGTCGGCTGGATCGTCGCGCTTGGGGGCATCGGCGCCTTGCCCTGCTGGATCAGCGCGGCGCGCTGCACGACCGCCTGCGGAACGGCAGGCCCGGCTGGGTTGGCACGGCCGGCAATCGCTGGCGCCAGATTGCCCGGTCCGGCCCCTGCCCCGGTAGCCGGTGCTGGTGCCGGCAGGCGGTTGATCACGGTGTTGATCACCGTCGTATTATGGATGTTCTGGTAGATGATGTTGTTCGGCGGCGGCGCGACATAGACCGGCGGCCTGACGAACACCGGGATCGGCACGAACACCGGCTGCGGCAGCACGAACAGGCCGACCACGGGCAGCGGCGGCGGCAACACGACGAAATCCGGCGGCGGCGGCGGCAGATAATAGACCGGAGGCGGCGGTGGCGGCGCGAAGCCGAAATCGGGATCGCTGAAATACAGCACCGGACGGTCGACATAGACCACCTCCTCCGGCGGCGGTGGCGGCACGTCGTAGTCGATCATCGCAAAGCTCGGCGGCGGCTCGGCCGGCGCCGTGAGGATCGCGAGGCGCCGGCGCGCGTCCGCCGCATGCGGCCCGCGCGGATAGCGGCGCAGATACGACCAATAGGCTTCCGGCGTGTCGTTCCGGTAAGTGCGTCGCCAGGTGATCGCTTCGCGGCGCGCCGCGACGATCGCCATCACGCGCTTCGCCAAGGGATCACCGGGATAGGCGGCGAGAAACTCCTCATAGGCCGGCAGCGTGTCGCGCTCGAGCGCGGCGGCATAGGCATCCCGCACGCCGAGATCGCGGATCGGCTTGCTCCGGATCGCGGCGACCTGGTCGGGCGCGGCCTCCGGCGGCGGCGCGTCAGGCCCGCGCTCGAAGAACGAGAACGGCGCCGAGATCTTCTGCTCGTTCCAGGGTACCTGCGCGCCCTTGGAGGCCTCGTTGACGCGCAGGCGAACGCGGTCGAACACCTCAGGCAGCGGCAGGCCGCCGGTCCGGATCATCTCGGCCAGCGACTGGGCGTAGATGCCGTAGGGCCCCGGCTCCTCCGGCGCGACCGTGCCGGGCGCGGCGTTGAACGCGATCAGCATGTTCGGCTCGGGCTCGACCAGCGCCAGACCGCTCGCGATCGGCTGGCCGCCCTCGATGAAGGGCTGCGCGCGGGCCGCATCGAGCACGACGATGTTGGCCTTGAGCGGGATCGAGGCGAGCTGGCGCACATAGTCGCTGATCCGCAACGCCTCGGTCGGAACGTCGGTGTCGCGGGTGATGTTGGAATCGACCGGGATGAAATAGTTCTCGCCGGCAAGCTGCACGCCGTAGCCGCCGAGATAGATCATCGCGACCGTGCCCGGCCCCGAGGCCTGGGCCTTCTGGATGAAGTCGCGAAAACTCTTGCGCAGCGTGTCGCCGTCGAGATCTCGGGCACCGACGACGTCGAAGCCGGCCGCCTGCAGCGTCTGCGCGATCAGGCCGGCGTCGTTCGCAGTCGTTGCCAGCGGCGACTTGGCATAGGCGCCGTTGCCAACCACGAGCGCGATGCGCTTCTCCTGCTGCTGCGCGTTTGCTGCTCCTGGCGTACCGGCGGCAAGGGCCACGATCGGCAGGAGAAGGCAAATGAAGACTCGGAACGTCCCACGCATGGCTTGCTTGCCCGCTACTGTAGTTGAGGTGCCACCACGCATGAGGCGCGCGGCCGGCTGAACGGCGGTTGAACGAAAAGCTCGGATTGAGGCAGTGGCGTGGCCACGCCGCTGCTGGCGTCAGCTTCAGGTCAGCCTCACCTTACTCCACAGCTTGCAGCTCGGCGAGCTTCGTTCGCGCGGTCGCCTCGTCCAGCGCAATGAGTTCGGCCGGCCCCGGATTCGCCTCTCCTGCCGTCGCGATGGAAACAGCCGCAAGCCCGACCAGGCCGCCGAGGACCGCGCCGCCCGTCGCGGCGTCGTGCCTGGGGCTGCTCTTGATGAGATAGAAATGCGTCCGGCCGGCTTCCATCACGATCTCGCGCTTGGTGTCGCCCGGAAACATCAGCTCCGTCACCAGCAATTCATGGCGACCCGCGGGACGATCGGCATAGGCATATTTCCCGGCGACGATTTTGCCGAGTGCAGCACCGTCGAGCTTCACCTCGCAGGCGCAGATCGCCATGCTGAGGCCATTCCTCTTGTCCTGGAGCAGGACGACGCGCGAGTGCCCGGCGCGCGGAGGCCCGACCTTTCTTGACACAGAGGCAAAGTCGGTCCCGACCTGATCGCTGACACAGCCCACCAGCATCACACCAACGGCCAACAACAACGCGCCCCGTCGCAGCATCGCACACCCCAGTCCATTCCCCGGGATTCATGCTAGCTGGAATCAGCGACAGGTTGCAACAACGCCCGGCAACCATCGCGTGGATGGCGCGGGCCGGGCGTCGGAGCTGCTGCACACGACGCCCGATGCTCCAAACGCCGGGCTCTAGCCCTGGGCGATCAGCTCGACGGTCCCCGTGCTCAGCCGGTAGATGCCGCCGACCACCTTGAGCTTGCCCTGTTCGACCGCTGCGTTGAGAAGCGGGGCGGCCGATTTCAGCTTGGCAACGTTGTCGATGACGTTCTGGCGAATGGCGTTGTCGAGCGCGTTCCCGCTCTGCTTGGCGGCCGTCTTCACCGAAGGTGCGATCGCGGAGACCAGCGTGGGGATGTGTCCCGGCAGCGGCTTGTCGTCCTTCAGCGACTTGATGGTCGCATCGACCGCGCCGCAATTGTCGTGGCCGAGCACCAGGATCAGGGGCGTGCCCAGCACGGCGACGGTGTATTCCATGCTCGCAACCGTCTCGTCGCCGGCAAAGTTTCCGGCAACGCGGCACACGAACAGATCGCCGCGTCCGCTGTCGAACGCATATTCGGGCGCGATGCGCGAATCGGCGCAGCTCAAGACGGCGGCGTAGGGATTCTGACCGCCGACCAGCGCTTCGCGCTCATGCGTGAAGTCGTGGCGGCGCGACACACCCGACACATAGCGCGAATTGCCCTCCATCAGCCGCTTGAGCGCCGCATCGGGCGAAAGCACGTTCTGGGGTTTGGGCGGCGCCTTCGCCTCCTTGGCTAATGCGGTCCCGCCAAACGCCGCCACTCCGAGTGCCGAAGCGGCAAGAAGCATCATCGAGCGCCGGGAGGGGGCAACCGATTGATGCAGATTTTCAGAGCATTTGTCGCACATGGCTGTTGTTCTTCCTGGCTTCGCCAATCGAGATTCTCGGAACAACAACTAATAGCTGCGTGCGAGCGACTTCGAAACCGGGCGGGAGCCAAATAGTTAAGCTTTGGTTTGCGGGGGCGCCGGCAATGTCAGAGCTGCTGCACGTCCACCACGCCCGCGACCGCCTTGATCGCGCCGGCAATCTGCGGCGAGACCTTGAAACGGCCTGGCAGCTTCATCTCCACCTCGGTCTCGAGGTCGAGCATCATCACCAGCGAGACCTCGCCGTCGCCATTCGAGCGCGGCGCGATACCGGGACTGCCGACCTTCGGCGCGGCGCCGTTCGAGGCGGCCATGTCGGGACCGGCCAAGCGCTTGGCGATCGATTCCAGCGGCTTGGTGTCGCGCAGGAAGATGCGCAGGCCCTTCTGCGTCTTGGCTGCGGCGTCATCCAGCGGCTCGGCATGCAGCACGCGGGCGCGGACGTCCTCGCCCTGCAGCTCGGCGCCGAGCTGCAGCAGCACGGCAGCGCCCGGCTCCAGCACGTCGCGATATTGCGCGAGACCTTCGGAGAACAGCACCGCCTCGAAGTGGCCCGTGGGATCGGAGAGCCCCATGATGCCCATCTTGTTGCCGGTCTTGGTGCGCCGCTCCATGCGCGAGACCACGGTGGCCGCGACCTTGCCGGCGGTGGCACCGATCTTCACCGCGCGCGAGAACTCGGCCCATGACTGCACCCGCAGCCGCTTCAGCACGGTGGCGTAATCGTCGAGCGGATGGCCCGACAGGAAGAAACCGACGGCGTCGTATTCGCGGCGGAGCTTTTCGGCCGGCAGCCAGGGCTCGATCTGCGGCAGCATGATGGTCGGCGCATCCGCCGACATGCCGAACATGTCGTTCTGGCCGATGGTCTCGGCCTGATGCGCGCGTTGGCAGGCGGCCAGGATCGAGTCCGCGCCGGCGAAGACGCGGGCGCGGTTCGGCTCCAGCGTGTCGAACGCGCCGGCGGCGGCAAGACTTTCGATGATGCGCTTGTTGATCGCGCGCGGATTGACCCGCGCGGCGAAGTCGGCGAGCGAGGTAAACAGCCCGCGCTTGGTGCGCTCCTCGATGATCTGCTCGATCGCCTGGATGCCGACGCCCTTGAGCGCTGCGAGCGCGTAGTAAATGACCTTGTCGCCGACCTCGAAGGTCGCGCCGGAGCGGTTGATGTTCGGCGGCTCGACCTTGATGCCGAGGCGCTGCGCCTCGGAGCGGAATTCCGAGAGCTTGTCGGTGTTGTTCAGGTCGAGCGTCATCGACGCCGCGATGAACTCCACCGGATAATGCGCCTTCATGTAGGCGGTGTGATAGGACACCAGCGCATAGGCCGCCGCGTGGCTCTTGTTGAAGCCGTAGTCGGCGAACTTCGCCAGGAGCTCGAAGATGGTCTCGGCCTGCCCCTTCGGCACGCCGTTCTTCACCGCGCCCGCAACGAAGATGTCGCGCTGCTTGTCCATCTCGGCGCGGATCTTCTTGCCCATGGCGCGGCGCAAGAGGTCAGCGTCGCCGAGCGAATAGCCCGACATCACCTGCGCGATCTGCATCACCTGTTCCTGGTAGATGATGACGCCGAAGGTCTCCTTCAGGATCGGCTCCAGCACGGGATGCAGATATTCCGGCTCCTCGTCGCCGTGCTTGCGCGCGCAATAGGTCGGGATGTTCGCCATCGGACCCGGGCGATACAGCGCCACCAGCGCGATGATGTCCTCGAAACGGTCGGGGCGCATGTCGACGAGCGCGCGCCGCATGCCCTGGCTTTCAACCTGGAACACGCCGACCACCTCGCCGCGCGCCAGCATCTGGTAGCTCTCGGCATCGTCGATCGGCAGCGTCGCGAGATCGACGTCGATGTTGCGCGGCTTGAGCAGCTTGCAGGCGACATCGAGCACCGTCAGCGTCTTCAGGCCGAGGAAGTCGAATTTGACGAGGCCCGCGGGCTCGACCCATTTCATGTTGAACTGGGTCACCGGCATGTCGGATTTGGGATCGCGGTAGAGCGGCACGAGCTCGCTCAAGGGGCGATCGCCGATCACGATGCCGGCGGCATGGGTCGAGGCGTGGCGGGTGAGGCCTTCGAGGCGCTGGGCGATGTCGAAGGCGCGCGCCACGATCGGATCTTCGTCGCGGAACGCCTGGAGTTTTGGCTCGCTTTCGATTGCGGCCGCGAGCGTGACGGGCGCGGCCGGATTCTGCGGCACCAGCTTGGTCAGCTTGTCGACCTGGCCATAGGGCATCTGCAGCACGCGGCCGACGTCGCGCAGCACGCCGCGCGCCTGCAGCGTTCCGAAGGTGATGATCTGCGCGACCTGGTCGCGGCCGTAGCGCTCCTGGACGTACCTGATCACCTCGCCGCGGCGGTCCTGGCAGAAGTCGATGTCGAAGTCCGGCATCGAGACACGTTCGGGATTGAGGAAGCGCTCGAACAGCAGGCCGAACTTGATCGGGTCGAGGTCGGTGATGGTCAGCGCCCACGCCACCAGCGAGCCTGCGCCGGAACCGCGGCCCGGCCCGACCGGAATGCCCTGGCCCTTCGCCCATTTGATGAAGTCGGACACGATCAGGAAGTAGCCCGCGTATTTCATGCGCATGATGACGTCGAGCTCGAACGCCAGGCGCTTGCTGTAATCCTCATCCGTCGTGCCCTGCGACAGGCCGTGGACCCGCAGGCGATTGGCGAGCCCCTCCTCCGCCTGGCGCTTCAGCTCCACCGCCTCGACTGCGGCGGCGTCCGAGCTCGACGCGGCGCCGACGGTGAAGAACGGCAGGATCGGCTTGCGCGTCATCGGGCGGAACGAGCAGCGCTCGGCGATCTCCACCGTCGAGGCCAGCGCCTCTGGAATGTCGGCGAACAGCACCGCCATCTCGGCGCGGGTCTTGAAGCGATGATCCGGCGTCAGCTGCTCGCGCTCGGTCTCGGCGATCAGCCGCCCGCCGGCAATGCACAGCAGCGCGTCATGCGCTTCGTAATCGTCGGTCGCGGCGAAATATGGCTCGTTGGTCGCGACCAGCGGCAGTCCCTTGGCGTAGGCGATGTCGATCAGGCCGCTTTCGACGCGCCGCTCCTTCTCGGTGTTGTGGCGTTGCAATTCGATGTAGAGGCGGTCGCCGAACAGGCCGGCCAGACGCTCGCAGCGCAGGGCGGCAAGCTCGGCATGACCGCCGGCAAGCGCCAGCGAGATCGGCCCGTCGGGTCCGCCCGTCAGCGCGATCAGCCCTTCGGTCTCGCCCTCGAACCAGTCGAGCTTGACGAACGGCGCGTGGCTATCCGGCGACTCGAGGAAGGCGCGCGAGTTGAGCCGCATCAGGCTGCGATAGCCGCGCTCCTGCGCGGCCAGCAGCACCACGCGCGACGGCCCCATCGCGTTGCGCGCATTCGGATCCTGGTCGCCGAAATCGATCGCCAGCTCGCAGCCGACGATCGGCTGGATGCCGGAGCCCGCCATCTTGTCGGAGAACTCCAGCGCACCGAACAGATTGTCGGTGTCGGTCAGCGCCAGCGCCGGCTGGTGGTCCTTCTTGGCAAGCTCGGCGAGCTTGGCGATCTTGATCGAGCCCTTGAGCAGCGAATAGGCCGAGTGAACGTGAAGGTGGACAAATCCGGCGCTCGGCATGGTCGCGTGACGGCCTCTTGCAGATGGAATGGAGCGGTCGCCGGCTCCTCAAAGGCATCATGCACTCGCCATTTGCCTTCGCTTGCCGACTCGCCTCGCGATGGTGAGGTGTCGCAGCTTCAGAGTCCACGCCGGAGCGGCCAATTGGCCGCGTCGTCCCGCTTTTCCCCAAGGGGCACCGGTCGGGAGAGCATCGGTTTACAAAACCGCTGCCCCTAGAGCTGCGGTATGACCTGCGCCCAGATCGCGATCATCCCGACGAACAGCGTGATCGACGCCAGTGCGGCGGCCTCTTCCACGAAAACCCTGAACATGGCTTGCTCCCTTGTTGGAACGTATGCAGAACATTGTTCTCATTTCGTTCTCAAGAGTCAAGCCTGGCGGACGACCTCCAAAGGCAATGGTTAACTCGCTGAATTCACGCAATAAAAAAGCCCCGGCCTAAGCCGGGGCTTTTCGAGGACCGCTCGATGACGAGCGATCAGTCTCAGTAACGGCCGAGGATCGGGCCGCCGAACTTGTAGTTCAGGCGGACGAGACCCATGTCGACGTCCTGCTTGACGCGCTCGACAGCGCCGCTGGCAAAGGTGATGTCGTGGTCGCCGAGGAAGATGTGGTTGTACTCGACGCCGACCGTCCAGTTCGGAGCAAAGCCATACTCCAGGCCCGCGCCAACCGTGGCACCCCAGCGGGTCTCGTCAGCCCGGTCGAGGTTTGCACCCGTAACAGTGCTGTAGACGTCGTACTTGTTGCTGACGACAGCCGCACCGCCCTTTGCGTAGAGCAGGACGTTGTTCCAGGCGTAGCCAACCTGGCCGGTGATCAGACCGAACGAGTCGACGCGCGTACGATTCCGGAATCCGGTGATGCCACTGATGTTGTCACCCGAGAAGTCGGCCCAGTTGCCCTGGCCTTCGAGGCCGAACACGAACTGGCCGGACTGCCAGCGGTAACCGACCTGACCACCGACCGTGCCGCCGGTCGAGTTGTGCGAGCCTTCCGCACCGAAGTTAACCAGGTTCCACGACGTGTCCGCCGAACCGCCGCCGCCGTTGACGCCGATATAGAAGCCGCTCCAGTCATAGACCGCGGCGATCGCCGCCGGCGGTGCCTTGGTGTACGGCCGAGCTGCGAGGTCAGCAGCCAGCGCCGGCGCAGTCGCGCTCAGCGCGACAAGGCTCACAGCGGCAAGCAACAAATTCTTCTTCATTTGAGTCCCGTTCCAGTTTCGTCGTTAGGCCCCCTGGCCGCAGCGTGGTCATAACAGTGATCGACGGAATTGCTGTAACCTCGACGCAACAGTTCGCTCCAAAGGCCCGCGCTTCATTAATGAAGATTTATCAGCGCGTTCTGGAAACCCTTTGAAATAAGTGTTTTCTGTAGTTCCATTGTCGGCGACACGAGATAAATTGCATGCGCGCGTAACAACGTCGCGCGCACATTCGCGTGATGGAGAATTGAAGATGCGCAGACGAATTGCCCCCCCCATTGTCGCCACACTTTCGCTCGCACTCGCCACATTCGCATTCGTGTCGAGCGCATCCACACCCGCGCGCGCGTTCGGCACGCATCATCCATTCTGCCTCACCGGCGATGAATGGCCGGGCCTGAGCAATTGCAGGTTCGACACCTATGCGCAATGTCAGGCGAGCGCATCGGGACGCGCGCTGACCTGCATCGCCAATCCGTATTTCGTCGGACAGAGCGACGACCCCTACGCCTATCAGAATCGTCCGCGCGCGCAGACGCAGGGCTATTCACCGGGCTACTTCCTGCCGCGCTGAGATGCGCTGCGCTCGCCTCGCACTGGCCGTGATCGGCCTGCTTCTCGCGGGCGGATCTGCATGCGCGCAGACCTATGATCCGAGCTATCCCGTGTGCATGCAGATCTACGGCCAGGTCGGCTATTTCGACTGCCGCTACGGCTCGTTCGAGCAGTGCCGATATCTCGCCGTCGGGCGTTCGGCGACATGCGTGATGAACCCGTATTTTCCGCTGAAGAAACCAACGCGCCCTCGCCGCTCGAGCCCGCCGCCTCGCCCCGGATCCTAACCGTCCAGTTTCCGGCGGAGATAGGGCGGCGTAGGCGTGCGGCGATCGGCTCAGCTCTGCCAGGGCGTGCTGCGGATGCGCGTGCACGCATTCGGCTTGCGGAAGCTGGGATCGTGATCCTCGATGTAGTCGAAATTGACCGTCCCGAACGTCGTCTGCGGCTTCTTCAGCGCCGAGCAGGTCTGCACCTTCAGGAACTCGTTCTTGAAGTCACCGCGCGGAAACGCCGAGATCACCTGGCCGCGCTGCTCCGGCGTGTAGTCGTCATACCCAATGCCGACGACGTCCACCAGGACACCCGCGTTGGTGAGCGCGATTTCCGGCCGCATGAATTGCGGAATGCCGGGCGTGGTGTGCAGCGCGATTGCCTCCCACACCAGATCGGCTTGCGGCTCGGCGATGCCGCGCGCCCGCAAGAACTCACGCGCAGCGTCGGCTCCGTCAACCTCAAATCGCTTTGTCTGCGTGTGGTAATGGTCGACGAGGCCGAGATCGTGAAACAACGCCGCGACATAGAGAAGTTCGGGATCGAATTTCAGCTGCTGACGCAACCCCTTCACGGCGCCGAAGACGTAGACCCGGACGGAATGGTTGAAAAGCATGTCGTCTTCGTAGCTGCGCACCAGTTCAGCC
The DNA here is from genome assembly GCF_014198295.1 of Bradyrhizobium sp. CIR18. NCBI lineage: Bacteria > Pseudomonadati > Pseudomonadota > Alphaproteobacteria > Hyphomicrobiales > Nitrobacteraceae > Bradyrhizobium > Bradyrhizobium sp. CIR18. The sequence goes on from NZ_JACIHF010000001.1 coordinate 708,298, forward strand.
GCCTCGCGCGCCAGCTTGCTGTCGGGGATTTTGACGCCGGAAATCACACTCATCATCTTCAAGCTCCTGCTTTGCGTTTCGGCTGATGCCGCGCGATCCGTCAGGCCGCCTTCTCGAGCGCGGCCTGCGGAGTATTTCGGAAGCTGATCGACATGCGATTGTACGCATTCATCAGGCTGATTGCGATCGTAAGATCGACAAGCTCGCGCTCGCTGAAGACCTTGCGGGCGGCTTGATAGGCCTCATCGGGCACGTTGGTCTCGGCGACGCGGGTGACAGTCTCGGCCCAGGCGAGAGCCGCGCGCTCGCGGTCGTCGAAGAGATCGCCGCCCTCGGCCCAAGCCTGCAGCAGCGCGAGCTTTTCGACCTTCACACCGCTCTTCAGCAGATCCCGCGTGTGCATGTCGAGGCAGTAGGCGCAGTTGTTGATCTGCGAGATGCGCAGGTAAGTGAGGGTCACCAGCGTCGCGGGAAGCCCGCTCTGCATCACGTAGCCATAGACGCCGCCGAGTGCCTTCGCGCCTGCCGGCGCAATGTGGTTGTAGTTGAGACGTTCACTCATCCGCTTTCTCCTTGATCATCGAGGAAGCCCCTCTTTCCTCCCTCAGATGCCCCTGTCGTGGTCTATAAAAAAGAACCAAGAACGCGAGAAAATCGTGTACCAAGGATCATGACCAGATCGCTGCGGTTGAAGCTCGACCGGTCGGCGAAGACGCCGCTGGCGGAGCAAATCCACAGGGGGATCAGGGCCGCCATCGAGCGCGGCGTGCTCGCCCCGGGCGCGCGCCTGCCCTCATGGCAGGATTTGGCGGCCCAGCTTGGCGTCGCGCGCGGCACCGTGCGCTCAGCCTATGAAAAGCTCTCATCGGCCCAACTGATCATCGCGGCCCGCGCGACAGGCACGCACGTCGCCGACCGACCGTCCATTCCCGTGCGGCGGGACAAGGCGCCGGACCCCGGCTCGTTCATGGAGATGTACCAGGAGCTCACGGCGGGGCCGGCGATCTTCCAGATGGGCGTGCCTTCGCAGGAGACCTTTCCTGCGACGCTGCTCGCGCGAATGCGCGCACGGGCAATTCGCGTCGAGATGAGCGCACCTGCGATCTACCCCGATCCGCGCGGCGAGCTGGACTTGCGCCGCGAGATCGCGGCCTATCTTGCGCTGGCGCGCGGGATCGAATGCGCACCGTCCCAGATCATCATCACCAGCGGCTTCAGCGGCGGCCTCGGCCTGGCGCTCCGTGTCCTCGACGTCGGGCAAAGGAAGAAAGTCTGGATGGAGGATCCCGGCTTTCCCTTCACCCGGCACGGCCTCGAACTTGCGGGATTGTCGATCGTGCCAATCAAGGTTGACGCAGATGGGATCGATGTCGACGACGGCCTGCAACAAGCGCCCGACGCCGCGCTGGTTGTCGTGACACCGGGGCAGCAGGCGCCGCTCGGATCCACGCTGTCACTGGCACGTCGATCGCGCCTGCTCGACTGGGCAACCCAAAACAACGCGTGGGTGATCGAGGATGACTATCTCAGCGAACTTCAGCTCAAGGGCCGGGCCACGCCGGCGCTCGCCTCGCTCGATCGCGCCGGCCGCGTCATTCACATTGGCTCCTTCAGCAAGACCGTAACGCCTGCCCTACGGCTTGGCTTTGTCGTTGCACCGGCCGCTCTGGCGTCGCGATTTGCCGAGACTGCGGCGTGCCTCGCGCCGGCACCCGGACCAGCGGTGCAGCTCGCCACGGCAGACTTCATCCGCGAAGGCCATTATCTGCGGCATCTGCGGCGCACCAAGCGCGCCTACACCGCGCAAGGCGATGCATTGCTGAAGCAGCTTCGAACGCGCACCACGAACGTTGCGATTGCAGGACTGGCCGCGGTCCTGCGCTTGCCGGACGGAGCGCCTGATCTCGCCATCGCCAGGCAAGCTGCATCGTTCGGACTGGGGCCCACGCCGCTCTCGCTCTGGTATGCCTCGAAGGCTTCGGCGCGTCCGGGACTGATGCTGGGCGTCGCGACGTCTCCACTCAAAAGGATCGACGCGTCCTGCGACCGGCTCCTTCAGATCATCGACCGTCTGACATGATCCGACTCCGACCTCGGCGGCCTTAACCCGCCCTCGTCACGATCAAAGGTCCGTTGCGGGTGGCGACAACCGTGTGCTCGTATTGAACGGTCGGCGCCTCGGGGCTGCTGTAGAGCGTCCATGGGTCGTCGCCATTCTCCGCCCATTCGGCACCCATGGAGAGGAACGGCTCGACGGTGAACACGAGGCCATCCTTCATGATGCGGCGTTCGGAGCGGTCGGGCCAGGTTGCGATCTCCGTCGGCTCCTCATGGAGCGACAGGCCGACGCCGTGACTGGCCAGATTCCTGACCAGGCTGTAGCCGTTCTTTCGCGCAAATGTCCCGATCGCCTGGCCGATGCCGGCAATCGGCCTGCCGGCGCCAACCTGCTGCAGGCCGGTCCACATCGCCCGCCGGCCGTCCCGGCAAAGACGTTCGATCGCGCGGTTTACGGGGGGAACGGCGAACGAGGCTCCCGTATCGGCAAAGAAGCCGTTCTTCTCGGCTGACACGTCGATGTTCACGAGGTCGCCGCGCGCGATCCGCCGTTCGCCCGGAATGCCGTGAGCGATCTCCTCGTTCACGCTGATGCAGGTCGCCCCGGGAAAATCATAGGCCAGCTCCGGCGCCGAACGCGCGCCAGCGGCCTCCAGCAACTTTCGTCCGATCTGGTCGAGCTCGGAGGTGCTCATGCCCGGCTCAATCGCCTTCCCCATCGCCTCCAGCACATTGGCGACGATGCGACCGATCTCTTTCAGGCGCGTCAGGTCGTTGTCATCGGAGATTGTCATGTCAGGGCTCTTGTCCGGGAGGCCCGGACATAGCCCCTGCAAGGTCGGCTTGCAAACGCAGCAGGTACGCCAGAATCGTTCGCGCAGCCGCGTCAGCGTTCCGCCAACGCGGGATCGCAAGTCCTGCCAGACCTACATGAAGCCCGGATTGCGCGGAAGGTAACTAACCCAATCTCCGAACTGTCGATTGGACATCAGCAGCATCGGGAACGTCAGATGCATGCCGTGGTCGGTCGCCACCTTGAGCGCCGGCTCGCTCGAACCCGGCAGGAAGGCCGAGATGGTTGCAACATCGCTCCGCGCCGCCAACGAAAGCGCAGCCGCAAAGGCGGGGCCAACCAGATCCGGCCGGCGGACCGCGAGCGGACCAATGTGACCATCCGAAATATAGACATACCCGACGCACTCGCGGCCGGCGTGAATGGTGAACCCGTTCGTCGTGCTGTCGCCGATGAGATATCGATGATGCTTCGCTCTGGAGACGCCGAGAGCGCTGACATCGATCGGCACCAGGTTTTCGAACCGGGCCGTCCCGGCGGCAAGTGGTTCAAGACGGAGCAGCGGCTCGGCCAGCCGCGACGCCAAGCGCTTGCTGGGCACGCTGACCATGTAGATCAGACAGCGCGGGAATAGTCCGTGACGGATGTAGAGGCCCTGCGACACGTTGTTGAAGGCGAAGGTGATCAACGCTTTGACGGATGCTCCGCGCGTTGCCGCGTGAGCGAATGACTTGCCGAGCAATTGATTGCCAATGCCGTCGCTCTGCCGATCAGGCGCCACGAACAGCTGCGCCAAGAACCAAAGCTCGCCACACACCCAACTCCACGCGAAGCCGACAATGTCTCCGTCATCCTCCGCAACCCATAGACCTTCGGGATCATCCGCAAGCGAGAAGGCTTGAAAATGCTGCGGGCGGGAGGACGCCATCTTGCCGAACCCCCGCCGTTCCGTGAGTTCGTTGATGCTGGCGACCACGAGTTCGTCGGCTCTCGCCAAATCGTCGCTACAAGCGGGTCGGCACACGACAGCCATTCTCGAATTCTCCCGAAGACGGCCATGAGAGCGACGAAATCCTCAACCGGCCATCAGGCCAGGGGCCGGATGTTCTGGTTCATCCGAAAGAAATTCGTCGGGTCGTATTTCGCCTTGATCCGCTGCAGGCGCCGGTAGTTCGGTCCATAGGCGGCCGCGACAGGATCGCCCGTCTCGTCATCGTCGAGATAATTGACATATCGGCCGGAGGCGAAGAAAGGTCGCATCCTTTCGTAGGTGTCGCGCGCCCAGGACATGCAGCGGCTGGTATCGCTGGCCTGCATCCACTGCGCGAGAATCAGGAAATTATAGCCCTCCTGCCGATGCGGGAATGCCGTATCCCCGGCATCGACGCGGGCCGCCGCGCCGTGGACGTGTTCGACCAGGAACTGCCCCATGGGAGTCGGGCAGCGCGCGAAGCATTCGATCATGGTCGCAATCGCGCCATCACTGAGCTCCGCGAGGAAGTTCGATTTCCAATAGTTGAAGGCGCCTTTCGGATAGTTGGCGTCGAGCATGCGGTTGAGGTCGCAATAGGGAATCGGCCCGACTGCATCCAGGATCGGAGTCCCGAACTGTTTCAGCGGCCGCACCGCTCGTTCGGCATCCGCCAGCCGTCCGCAGTGACTGGTGACCAGGACCGCGACCTCCGTGCCGGAGCCGTCCGGCGCATGCGTCAGGGACGCAAACAGCATGTGCTCGTCCGCGAGCGACCGTGTGCTGGTCCGGAAGAATTCGAGCACCTCACGGGAGCGTTCGATGGGATGGACGATCGGACCGCCGGTCATGATCGGTCCGACCGTATGAAGATCGTATTCGAGACTGGTGGCGATCCCGAAGTTTCCGCCGCCGCCGCGGAGGGCCCAGAACAGATCGGGCTCCTCCTGCCTGCTGGCGCGCAAAACCTTGCCATCGGCGGCGACGAGTTCGACGGCCCGCAGATTATCCAGTGCCAGACCGTACTTGCCCATCAGCCAGCCCAGTCCTCCGCCGAGGGTCAGGCCGGCAATCCCGGTGGTCGAGACCACGCCGCCGGTGACCGCAAGTCCGTGAAGTTGCGTTTCGCGATTGACCTCGCCCCAGGTGGCCCCGCCCTGCGCCCAAACGGTCTTGCCAACAGGGTCGACCCGGACACCCTTCATGGGCGAGAGGTCAATCATGATCCCCCCGTCGATGGTCGCGCGTCCTGCTACATTGTGGCCGCCGCCGCGAACGGCGACCTCGAGGCCGAGCTTGGTCGCAAGAGCGACGGCGTCGACGACGTCGGCCACGCTGCGGCACCTGGCGATCAATGCCGGCCGCTTGTCGACCAGCCCGTTATGGACCTTTCGCGCCTCCTCATAGCCCTCGTCCGCCGGTTTGAGGAGTTGCCCTCCAAAGGAGGTGCCAAGATCGGCGGCAGCGCTTGCGACAGATGCGATGGACGACATGACCTGATCTCCTCAGCTTGACCCGCCATATCCTTGACCGCGCACTATCTCCGCGCAAATCCGAAGAATTCAGGTGACGATGAATTAGTTTCACCTAGACTGGACGGCATGCACAAGCTCCCGCCCCTGATCGAGCTTCGGGCTTTTGAAGCCGCCGCCCGCCATCTGAGCTTCAAGAAGGCAGCGGCAGAACTCGGCGTGACGCCAACGGCGATCAGCCACCAGATCGGATTGCTCGAGCTTTATTGCGGTCGCGCTCTGTTCCGCCGCAGACCAAGGCCGCTCTCGTTGACCGATGCCGGAGCGCGGCTTTTCCCCGCCATACGCGGCGGGCTCGAGGTGTTTGCCGCGGCCATTGCGAGCGTCAAGCAGGAAGGCGCCCAACAGCCTCTCCGGGTGACGACAACCAACGCATTCGCCAGCCGCTGGCTCGTGCCCCGCCTGCCCCTGTGGCGCAAGTTGCATCCCGACGTGCCGCTAGAGGTCATCGGCACCGACACGGTGCTCGATCTGCAGGCCGGAGACGGCGACGTCGCCATTCGCTACGCGACCAGCCGAGTACGGCCGACAGACGGCATCGTCGAAGATCTCTTCACCGATACATTCTGGGCCGTCTGCAGTCCGCGCCTGCTTGCAACGGGGCGCCTGAAGCGACCGGTCGACCTCGCAAATCACGTCCTGATCCACTCTTACTGGTCGCCGGCCGATCGTGAGCCGCCCACCTGGCAGCGATGGCTCTCCGCGGCTCAGCGCAGATGGCGTGCTGTGCCCCCGTTCAAGGACATGCAGCATCTGAGTTTCCGCGAGGAATTGCACGCCATCGAGGCGGTGATCGCGGGACAAGGAATCGGAGTGTTCAGTGATGTGCTCACGGCACACGACCTCGCCGCCGGTACGCTCGTGAAGGCGTTCAAGTTGAGCTTGCCTGGCTACGGCTTCCATGTGGTCAGCAAGGCAGGCCATCCGCGCGAGAGAACCATCCGCGCCTTTTCGGAATGGTTACGGTCAAATCCTTGATCCGCGTCCCTGTGCCGTTCGAGATGTCCACTCCGGATCCCGGCGAAAAAAACGTGGACCGCCATGCCACCGCAAGTTGTGACCACGCCGATCGTCGTATAGCGTCAGTCACGGTCCCTCACCATACGTAGTCGATCGCTCCATGCTCGCCCGAATATTGCTTCTGCTGGCCTTGCTGTCGCTTCCCGGCGCATTGCGTGCCGAAGGAACCCCGGCCGAGAAACCCGGCTTTGCCTCCAGGCTGACGATCTATCTCGCCAAAGGCGCGCCCGACGCGTGCGGGCCGGGCTGCGACCGCTGGATCGCGATCGAGGGCCAGATCGATCAGGACGCAGCGTCCCGCATTCGCCGCTTCCTCGCCGGCGTCAAGGACCTGCAGCGTCCGATTTACCTCCATTCGCCCGGTGGAAACGTTGAGCAGTCCTATGCCATCGCCCGGCTGCTGCGCAGCCGCAAGGCGATCGCCCGGGTTGGCCGGACGATCGCGACGGCGTGCGCCGCGGGCACGCAGATCGACGCCGCATGCCTGAAGATCAAGAACGCGACCGGCGAGGTCGAGGCCGAACTCACCACCTATCATGCGATGTGCAACTCGGCCTGCGGCTACCTGTTTCTCGGAGCGACCTCTCGCGAGGTTGCGCCCGATGCCGCGCTGGCGGTCCATAACTCCAGGCTGATCCTCCGGTTTCGAGGCGATCCGCCTCCGGAAGTGGTCGCCGAAGCGCGGCGGCGCCGGATCGCCGGCGCCGACCGCGACCGCGCCGCGTTCATTGCGGCGATGGGAATCAGCCGCGAGCTCGATGCGCTGATCAGCACCGTGAAGTTCGAAAGCCTGCACGTGCTGACGCGGCCCGAGCTCTACCGGTTCGGGATCGACACGCGACCGTTGGCCGAGACGATGTGGCGGCTGGAAAAGGGAGCGCGGCCCTTCATCAGCAAGATCGCCGCGGTGAAGAAGGAGAGCGACGCCTCGTTCCGGACCATGGAATGGCGCCTGTACTGCGAAAACAAGAAGCGCGTGCCGCTGATGTTCGCGGGTGAGATCGACGCATCGGCCGCCGGCAAGAAAACGATTCTCATCGCAGCCAGCGCCGACATGAGCAAGCAAGCCGGAGGGCCTCCGGTGCGGTTCGGGAAGTACGAGGTCTGGAACGGCGCCGTCGACCCCGACATGGTCAAGGCGGTACTGGCCTCGCACTCCCTGCAGGTCCAGGAAACCACGCCGGAACCAGAGGGACGGGCTGACGTCACGAGCTTCAACATCGACACGACCGGTTTGGCCTCGGTATGGACGCAGCTCGGGACATCGTGCACCTCGGTGGCGACAGGCCCGGCAAAACCCTGGCCGGCGAATTCTCTGCAGCCGACACCCTGGACGGACAGTCCATGGACAGCAGGCGGTACCCTGCCGAACGCCCGCGCAACGCCCGCGGCCACGCAGTTGCCGTAGCGCGCAGGCTTGCAAAGCAGTCTTCAAGAGCTGGAGCCTGCCCCTCCCTCAGTTCTCGACCGGCGTGTAGATCACGAGCTTCAGCGCGGGATCGTCGTTGGCCTGGAAGCTGGTGTGCTCGAACCGGAGCACGCCCCTGGTCGGGTGGTTCATGGTCTTGAGACCCGCGGCGGTGTTGCGGATGTCGTGGGCTTCCCACCATTTGACGAATTCCGGACTGCCCTGGCGCAGCCGCGTCAGCAGCTCCGTGAAAGCGGGATCGCCGGCCCAGACGTCGTGATTGGCGCGGAACATCGCGACCATGCTCCTGGCGACGTCGGTCCAACTCGCGCCGTAGAATTTTCGCGTCTGCTTGTTGGTCATCACCAGCAGCAGCGTGTTGCGATCCTGCTCGGGCAACTGCCCGAAGCCGAAGACCTCCTCGGCCGCCGCGTTCCAGGCCAGCACATCCCAGCGGCGCCCGGTGATATAGGCCGGCTGGTGCAGGCTCTCGATCATCCGCCGAATGGGCGGCGGCACGATCTCGCGCGTGAACGCCCCCCTGGCGCCGTCGCGCGCCAACGCCTTCAGATGCGCGTGCTCGGTCTTGCTGAGGCGCAGCGCGCGGGCCAGCGCGTCGACGGTGGTGAGCGAAGGGCTGACGGTGCGGCCCTGCTCGAGGCGGATGTACCAGTCGACGCCGATGCCGGCGAGCTGCGCGACCTCCTCGCGGCGTAGCCCCGCGGTGCGCCGGCGCCCGCCGATCGGAAGCCCGACGGTCTTCGGCGATAGCTTTTCGCGGCGAGACCTCAGGAAGTCGCCGAATTCAACGCGGCGCGGATCGGCCATGATGTCACTCCCACATGGAGGGCCCCGGGAATACTAGGATAATACCAGGCCTTCTTGCCCTCTCCAAGGCGGCGCATATGGGTTTCACCGCGACTTTGAGGTGAACATCCATGAAAGCAGCCGTACTCAAATCCTTTGGATCGCCGCTGGTGATCGAGCATGTCCCGGAGCCAATCATCGGAACCGGTGAGGTTGTCGTCGACGTCGTCGCCACGCGCGTGCTGTCCTACATGAACGAGGTATTTGACGGGACGCGCAATTACGCGCTCGATCTGCCTGTTATCCCCGGTCCCGGCGGCATCGGCCGGGTCCGCGCGATCGGCCCGGATGCCACCAAGCTCAGCGTCGGCGACTGGGTGTTTTGCGACCCGACGGTGCGCTCGCGCGACGACAACGTTGCGCCCGATATCGCCCTGCAAGGGCTCACCGCCGCCGGCCCCGGCGGCATGCTTCTGCAGAAGCACTTTCGCCACGGCTCTTTCGCCGAGCAAATGATGGTGCCGACCGAGAACGTGAAGCGGCTCGGCGCGATCACGCCGGAGGAAGCCACACAATGGTGCGCGCTCGGCACGCTGCTGGTGCCTTACGGAGGCTTTCTCGCCGCCAACCTTAGACCAGGCGAGACCGTGCTGGTGAGCGGGGCCACCGGCAATTTCGGCAGCGCCGCCGTTTCGGTCGCGCTCGCGATGGGCGCAGCCGGCGTGGTCGCGCCCGGCCGCAACGAGAAAATCCTCGCCGACCTCGTCCGCCGCTTCGGCAGCCGCGTGCAACCGGTCAGGCTTACGGGCAATGAAGATCACGACCGCGAGGCGATGAAGCGCGCTGCATCAGGCCCGATCGATTGCGTGTTCGACATCATGCCGCCCTCGGTGAGCACGGAGGTCGTGCGCGCGGCGATCATGACGGTGCGCCCCTATGGACGCGTCGTGCTGATGGGCGGCGTCGGCATGGCCGGCGGCGCGGGCCTCGAGCTGCCCTATCCCTGGATCATGCGCAACTGCATCAGTATCCACGGCGTCTGGATGTACCCGCCCGATGCCGCGAGCCGTCTGATCGCGCTGGTGCGCGCGGGGCTGCTCAGGCTGGAGGAATATGAGACGACGGCCTTCGACCTCGACCACGCCAACGAGGCGGTGGCGCACGCCGCGGCCAATGGCGGGCCATTCAAGCTGACGGTGATCCGGCCTTGAGTCTCAGGGTGCGGCGAAATGGCGATTTTTTTCGCGAGCCCCGCCAAGCACTTGGCTACTGTGCATGGGGTTGTTTTCGCGATTTTCTATTCGAGCTCGATCACCTGGCCGTTCGACAGCGAGACGCGCCGGTCCATGCGCCCGGCGAGCTCCATGTTGTGGGTCGCGATCAGCATCGACACCTTGGTCGCCTTGACCAGCTGCATCAGCGCCTGGAACACGTGATCCGCCGTGTGCGGATCGAGGTTGCCGGTCGGCTCGTCCGCAAACAGCACCCGTGGCGCGTTGGCCACCGCGCGCGCGATCGCGACGCGCTGCTGCTCGCCGCCGGACAGCTCGGCCGGGCGATGGGTGATGCGGTCGCCGAGGCCGAGATAGCCCAATATCTCCTTGGCGCGCTTGACGCTCTCGGACTTCTTCAGACCGCGGATCATCTGCGGCATCATGACATTCTCCAGCGCCGAGAACTCAGGCAATAGCCGGTGCGACTGGTAGACGAAGCCGATATCGGTGCGGCGCAGCTGGGTGCGCTCGATGTCGGGCAGCTGCGAAGTCGGCGCGCCCGAGACATAGACCTCGCCGGAATCGGGCGCTTCCAATAGCCCCGCGATGTGCAGCAGCGTCGATTTGCCCGAGCCTGACGGCGCCACCAGCGCCACCGACTGGCCGGCCCACAGCGCGAGCTTGGCGCCATCGAGGATCGTCAGCGGCACCTCGCCCTGCAAGTACTGCCGCTTTATCTCGTGGAGATAAATGACCGGAACGTCTTCCGCCCCCTGCTGCTGCTCCATCAACCCCTCACTCGTACCGCAGCGCTTCGACGGGATCGAGGCGCGCGGCGCGCCACGACGGGTACAGCGTCGCCAGGAACGACAGCGTCAGCGCCATGATGACGACGGCCGTGGTCTCGCCGACGTCGATCTCGGCGGGCAGTTTCGACAGGAAATAGAGTTCTGGCGAGAACAGCTCGGTGCTGGTCAGCCATGACAGGAATTGCCGGATGGATTCGATGTTGAGGCAGATCACGAGGCCGACGACAAAGCCGACCAGCGTGCCGACCACGCCGATCGAGGCGCCCGTGATCAGGAAGATGCGCATGATCGAGCCTTGCGAGGCCCCCATCGTGCGCAGGATCGCGATGTCGCTGCCCTTGTCCTTCACCAGCATGATCAGGCCGGAGACGATGTTGAGCGCTGCGACCAGCACGATCATGGTCAGGATCAGGAACATCACGTTGCGCTCGACCTGGAGCGCGTTGAAGAAGGTCGAATTGCGTTGCCGCCAATCCACCAGGAACACCGGCCTGCCCGCAGCCTCGGTCACGGCCTGACGGAAGGCGACGATCTGATCGGGATTGGTGGTGAACACCTCGATCGAGGTGACGTCGTTGCTGCGGTTGAAATAGGCCTGCGCTTCCGCGAGCGGCATGAACACGAAGCCGAGATCGTACTCGGACATGCCGATCTCGAACACGGCGACGATCTTGTACGGCTTGATGCGCGGCGTCGTGCCCATGGGCGTCACCGCGCCTTTCGGCGCCACCAGCGTGATGCTGTCGCCGGCATGCAGCGACAGCTGGTCGGCGAGGCGCCGGCCGATCGCGACGCCCTGCCCGTCGTCAAAGCCCTCGAGCGAGCCCTGCTTGATGTTCTTGGCGATCGAGGTGAGGTTGTTGAGGTCGTCGGAGCGGATGCCACGCACCAGCACGCCCGAGGCGTTCCAGGGCGAGGACGCCAGCGCCTGGCCGTCGACCACGGGCGCTGCAAGCCGGATGCCTTTGACCTGGCTGAGGCGGTCGGCGACGTCCTTCCAGTCGGTCAGCGGCGATTCCAGCGGCTGGACCAGGATGTGCCCGTTCAGCCCCAGGATCTTGTCGAGCAGCTCTTTGCGGAAGCCGTTCATCACGGCCATGACGATGATCAGCGTCGCCACGCCCAGCATGATGCCGAGGAAGGAGAACCCGGCGATGACCGAGATGAATCCCTCCTTGCGGCGCGCCCGCAAATAGCGCGCCGACAGCATCCACTCGAATGGCGCAAAAGGCGCGGTTTGCACGGTTTCGGTCATGGTCTCATCCATCGCTCGATAATCCCATGATTCGGGGTCAATTGTGGCCGGATTGGCGGCCGCGATATCGGGCGATGAACAATATTCAGCCGACCAGGCTTATCAGCCCACAAGTCTTGCGACCGCGTCCGCAGGCGACATGGTCTCGCGGGAGCCGTCGGCTCGCCGCTTGATCTCGACCTTGCCGTCAGCGAGCCCCTTCGGGCCGATCATGATCTGCCAGGGGATACCGATCAGATCGGCGGCGGCGAATTTGGCGCCGGCGCGCTGGTCGGTGTCGTCATAGAGCACGTCGACGCCCTTGGCGGTGAGCTCGGCATAAAGCTTCTCGCAGGCCGCATCGACGGCGGCATCGCCCTGCTTGAGATTGAGAATCGACACGCGGAACGGCGCGACAGCCTCCGGCCATTTGATGCCGGCATCGTCATGGCAGGCCTCGATGATCGCGCCGAGCAGGCGCGAGACGCCGACGCCGTAGGAACCGCCATGGATCGGCACATCGACGCCGTCAGGTCCCGCCACCAGGGCCTTCATCGCGTCGGAATATTTGGTCCCGAAATAGAAGATCTGGCCGACCTCGATGCCGCGGGTGTTCACCCGCTTGTCCGCGGGCACTTCCTGCTCGAAGCGCGCGGCGTCGTGGACGTCCTCCGTCGCGGCGTAGACCGAGGTCCATTGCTTGATGATCGGCGTCAGGTCGCTGTCGTAGTCGACGTCCTCGCCCGGCACCGGCAGGTCCAGCACGTCGCGATTGATGAAGACGCCGGATTCGCCGGTTTCGGCCAGCACGATGAACTCGTGGCTGAGATCGCCGCCGATCGGGCCGGTCTCGGCGCGCATCGGGATCGCCTTCAGCCCCATCCGCGCAAAGGTGCGCAAATACGCCACGAACATCTTGTTGTAGGCGACGCGCGCCGCGGCTTCGTTGAGGTCGAACGAATAAGCGTCCTTCATCAGGAACTCGCGGCCGCGCATCACGCCGAAACGCGGACGCTGCTCGTCGCGGAATTTCCATTGGATATGATAGAGATTCAGCGGCAGGTTCTTGTAGGACTTCACATAGGCGCGGAAGATCTCGGTGATCATTTCCTCGTTGGTCGGCCCGTACAAGAGCTCGCGCTTGTGGCGGTCGGCGATGCGCAACATCTCCGGACCATAGGCGTCATAGCGGCCGCTCTCGCGCCAGAGATCGGCAAGCTGGAGCGTCGGCATCAACAGTTCCAGCGCGCCGGAGCGGTCCTGCTCCTCGCGCACGATCTGCTCGATCTTCTTCAGCACGCGGAAGCCGAGCGGCAGCCAGGCATAGATACCAGCGGCCTCCTGCCGGATCATGCCGGCGCGCAGCATCAGCCGATGCGAGACGATCTCCGCCTCTTTCGGATTTTCCTTCAGGATGGGCAGAAAGAACCGCGACAACCGCATGGTAATACTCTGGGAATCAGTGATGGGTTGCAGTGAAACCGGATTGAGAGCGAAAACACAAGACCGGGAATGAGGAAAAGCCGCTAACGCAGCGGAATTCCTGTCATTTTTCCGTCGGACTTCAGGTTCAGCAGAGCTGCGTCTCACGGCGGCGTGACGTCGAGTTCATCTTCGAGCGTGATCTGCTCGAAGTCGGTCACCAGCGCGTCGATCCGCAAGTGCCAGCGGCCGGCAAAGGGCAGCTCGACCTTGCGCACATGCCAATAACCATCGGGCCCGAGCGAGGCCCTTCGCTCCATCGGCTCGATGCCGCGCTCGGGCAGGCTCAGGGTCAACGTCGCCTCCTTGGCCGCCAGCGGCGTCCCCTCGCCGGTCATGAGCTGGAGCACCACATCATTGGCCCCCGCCTTGCCTGGCGAGACCAGGACCTGGAACATCGCCTTGTCGCTATGGATGTGGATCGCCAAAGGCGTCTCCGGCACGATCGTCCGCGGCGGCGGCGTGAAGCGCCAGCCGGCGACCACCGCCAGGATGGCGAGAGCAATCGTACCTTCCAGCACGATCGAGCGCTTGAGCGCGGGCGTCCCTGTCTCGTTCCGGGCCAGAGCCGGAGTCAACCGGAACCGATTGAGCGCGGCCAGCGCCAGCAATCCCGTGACCAGAACTAGCTTGACCGAGAGGATCAGCCCGTAGCGAGTCTCGACCAGCGCTCCAGGCTTTTCGAGCTGCACGATCGCGAGTGCGAGACCGGTCAAGGCCAACACGCCGACCGCGAGCGCAGCAATGCGGGAAAAGCGGTTCACAATCGCGAGCGTCGCAATCGTCGGCTTCGATACCAGCGCCACGAGCGGCGCGAGAGCACCGATCCAGATGGTGACACCGAGGCCATGAAGAAAGATTGCAGGCCGGGTCAACGCCTCAGGCGGGGCCGTTGCGGCGTGCCCGGTCATGGCGAGCGACAGACCGACGCCGACCAACGCCATGATCGCAAGAGCACGCGCGTACCACGCACTGCGCAGCGCCATCAACGCGAGTAGCATTGCAAGCAGGGCAACCAGCAGCGCAGGGCCGGCGCTGGTCGCGAGCGCGACTTTCCAGGGAGCAGCGGTCGCGAGGGCTGCCAGCGGCAGCCCGAGGAGATCGAGGCCCAACGCGCCGACGGACGCCACCGCGCTCGGGAGACCGAGCGCGAGCGCCATGCGCGGCACGGCCATGCCGGTCATCGACCAAGCAACCCAGCGCGCGAAGAACACGCCGCCGACGCCGATGAACAGCCCAACGTACAGGCCGACGCGCGCCAGCCAGATCAGCGCGTTCAACCCGCTATCCTCAGCGGCGGCAGGCTTCGTCGCGGTCGGCATGCCAATCGAGAAGATCACCGATCCGGTGACGGGATGACCGTCCTGCGAGATCACGCGATAGCTGACGACCGCGGTCCCCTCAGGCAGATCCGCCGGCATCGCGACCGAAATGGTCTCGCCCGATGCGCTGACGCGCGCATCATCCCGCGCCCTGCCCCTACCATCGATCAGCCGGATCGCGCCCGGCGTTACCGTCTCGTTGAAGCGCAGCTCCACCGCCTTCGGCGCGGTCGCAAGCATGCTGCCGCTCGCCGGCTCGACCGAGACCAGCGCCGCATGCGCCAACGCACCGCTCGCGAAGCCGGCAACGAGGAGCAGCGTCGCAAGCGTGGCGAAGAGGCGCATCAGGGTTTTGGCAGCAGTTTCACGCCCGGCGCCGGCGACTTGCCCTCGGACTTGCCCTCATGTGAATGCCCTGCCCCCGCCGCCGGAATTTCGATCCAGCGGCTGACGCCGGCCTCGCATTCCTGAACGACGGGGAAGTACAGAACCGTGTTCGGCTTCAGGCTGTCGGTCAGGAACGTGCTGAGGACAAATTCGTCATAGTTCTTGTCTGGCAGCTTGCCGCCGGACCACGCCACCTCCTTGACGCCGGAGGAGAGCTTGTTGCCGTGATAGTCGTATTCACCGGCATATTTGCCCTCGACGACATCGATGGTCCAGCCGGCCTTCGGCATCGGCTTCACCGCGATCACACCTTCCGGAATCTGCACCCGGATCTTCACCGTCGGCGAGCCCGCGCAGCCATGCGGCACGGTGAAGACGGCCTTGTAGGACGTACCGACCGTGGCTTGCTTGGTCTCGATCGACACATGCGCCGCCGCCGGCGAGGCGGCGAGCGCGGCAACCAGGATCAGGCAGGATTGCTTCGACATGTTCGGTCTCCCGAGAGTCCAGATCCGTCTCATTTCATCTTCATTCCTGAGTGATCCGGCATTTTCTTCATGTCCATATGACCTGAATGCCCGGCATCGCCAGGCGCCTGCGCGCCGACGCCCTGGACGTCGAGGGACACCGCGACCTTGCCGGCCTTCTCGAATTGCAGCGTCACCGGCACCTTGTCGCCCTGCTTGAACGCGCCCTTCAGCTCCTGGAGCATCAAATGATTGCCGCCGGGCGCGAGCTTCACCGTCTTGCCGGCATCGACCACCAGCCCCTTGTCGAGCGGGCGCATCTTCATCACGCCATTGTCCATCGCCATCTCGTGGATCTCAGCCTTGCCCGCGATATCGGCGGACACGCTGACCAGTCTGTCGGCCGCCGTGCCCTTGTTCTCGATGGTCAGATAGCCGCCGGCGACCTTCGCGCCGCCCGGCGTCGCCCGGCTCCAGGCCTGCGAGACGACGAGATCGCCGGCCTTGACGTCGTCGGCGACGGCCGGTGCTGCAGAGATCGCGAGAGCGAACGCAGCGAGCAGCACGTTTTTCGAGATTGTCTTCATATCGGTATTCCCTTTGCAGACTGAACTTCAGTGTTTGGAGCGTTGTTGCGCTGACCATTTTTCGAGATCGGCAATCTCAGCCGAGCCTTCGATCGTCGTGACGGTCCCTTCCGGGGAGATGAGCATGGTCCTGGGGATGTCGCCCTGCCAAGCCGGATCGATCTCGAACCGCAAACGCTCGACAAAGCCGTCGTTGAAGATGAAATTTTCGGTCGACGACAGACCCGCCTTGTCGAGCATCGATTGCGTGGCAGCCGGCAGGTTCGGCACGAGATCGGCGCTGACAGTGACGACGTCGACGTCAGGATGATCCTTGGCAAACTGGCCGAGCAGCGGCAGCTCGACCTTGCAGGGGCCACAGGTCACGCCCCAGAAATGCACGAGCACGGGGCGGCCGGCGTGCCCCCTAAGGACGCTTTGCCAAGTGCCGCGTTCGAATGGCTTCAAAGCGGGAGATGCGGCAAGCGCAGCCACTGAAGCGATCAGAACGACAAGACCCGCAATGCCTACAAATCGAAATCTCATGGTTGGTCCTCGATAGCCCTGAGCCGATAGCCATCCGCCTTCGTCATCCACGACAGGTAGGTCTGCTTGCCGTTGGAGACCAGCAAAGGATGGTCGGACGTGTCGGTCGTGCTCGATATCGTCTTCGGCGGCGACCACGTCTCGCCATCGTCGCGGGAGATCGTCATCTGGACGGAGGTCTTCTCGCCGTCGAACTCCTTCCAGACCATCACCGTTCCCGGCGCGCCCGCGAGCACGAAGGGGCGAGTCGGATTGCGATCCGGCCGCCCCAACGCCATCGGCGAAGAGAACGTGCGGCCTTCGTCGCGCGAGTGGGCGTAGTACAGTCCCTTCCGCGCCTTTCCGTTGGTGTACCAGGCGACGTGATAGGTGCCGTTCGGCGCAACGGTGAGGCTCGGCCCATGGTGTGGGCAGGCATTGATCTGCCAGTCGTCGTTGCTGACCCGGCGGACTTCGCCTGGCGTCGCGACGTCGGTGAAGGTCATCACCGCGTGGTCGCGCACGCCGCCCTCAAAAATGTTCCTGAAGATTGCGACCGGCCGCCCGGACGCAGCGAATGCCAGCCCCAACCGGCAGCATTCGCAGGTGCCCTCACGCGCCAGCTTCGCGTCTGCGTAGGTGGTGCCGCCGTCGCTGGACGACGTGAAGAACAGCCCGGCCCCCTCGTATTTCTGTCCCGCTTCCTTCGCAAAAATGCGATTGCGCTTGTCCAGCCACGCCGCAAATACTGTTCCATCCTGATCGAGCGCCAGCGCCTCGAAACGTTGGCTCTCGTTGCTGGCGGTGATCGGCTTCAGCTGCGCGAAACTTTTCCCGCCGTCGGCCGAGCGCGTGGTGAACACCTGACCGTTGAAGGCCTCGTCCCTGAAGGTCGAGAACGCGAGCGCGATGCCCCCCTTGCGGTCGACCACGATCTTCGGCCGCGCATCCGGCCCCCAATCGAGGTTCAGCCGCTTCGTCGTGACCTGAGTGGGCGTCGAGAAACTTCGGCCCTCGTCCTGCGAACTTGCGACCGAGACCTGCCCTCCCGCCATCCAGACCAGCCACAGCGTCCCGTCCGGACCGAAGGCGGGCGTCGCCTTGGTCGCACAGCGCAGCGTCGGCTCCTCGCACGCAGCTTCGGACGCGTGCTTGCCGTGCATCTGCCCCAGCGCCGCACCTTGCAGGCATGCGAGAGCGGCTATCGCGAGCAAGCCAGTTCGGATCATGGCCCTATTCCCTTCGAGAGCCCGGATCATTTGAAGGCCACCTTCATACCTGCAACGAACAGGCGTGGCGAGCCCGCATAGATCGACCCCGGTGCCGTGCTTGCGAGCGTGTTCCCTGGAATTTGCAGGCCGGCCGCCGTCACGGTGTTTGCGATGTTGTTTGCCGACGCAACATAGGTGCGATCGAATACGTTCCTGACTTCGAGGAAGAGATTAAGCGACCTGAAGGTGTCGGACATCAGGTCGGTCTTGTAGTGGACGTTCACGTTGACCAGCTCGTAGCCCGGCGCCTTCAGCAGATTCGCGTTGTCCATGTAGAAAGAGTCCTTCCACTGGACCTCGACGAAGCCACCGAGACCTGCCAGCGGGCCGGCGAACTCGTCGTAGCCAATTCGAGCCGTCAGCTCGTTGGGCGAGATACCGGGAATTTTGTTGCCCGCACGGTTGAAGCTGAAGACGGCGCCATTGGTGATGTTCTCGACATATTCGGTGTAGACCTCGTCGAGATAGGTGTACGCCGCCATGAACCGCCAGCCCGGATAGAACTTCCAGTCGGCGGCAAGCTCGATGCCCCGATGCTCCGATCGCGGCGCGTTGAACGAGTAGTTTACACCCGCGACCGACGTCGCCTGGTTGACGATCTCGTTACGGAAAAACTCGTAAAAGCCGGTCGCGCTGAGCTTGAACGCGCTGTTCGGCGTCCAATCGAAACCGAGATCGTAGCCAAGATTCTTCTGGGCCTGGAGCTGGGTATTGTTGCCCGGCAATCCCGTCTGAGCGACGAAAAGATTTGAGACCTGCGGTGTGCCATACCCCGTGGCAACGCGTGCCCGGAACAGCCATTCGTTGTTGAGGTTGTAGAGCAACGCCAACTCTGGCGCAGTATTTTGAAACTGCCGGTCCGCGGTCGTCGGCGTCGTCGTGGTGATGCCGGTGGGACCAGCATATGAATAGGCCGTGTTGGTGCCCTTGAGCAAGGTCGTCTCCCAACCGATGCCCGCAACGGCCGTTAGCGACGATGTGAGCTTGAGCTCTTCCCTGGCACGAACACCATAATTGGTCGTCTCGCTGTACAGATTGCTCGACAGCCTGCCGAGCGTCGCGTTGCCTCCCGGCATCACGTTTCGCGTATCGCTCGATGCCGTCAGGGTGTTGTAGAAGGCGCCGAAGAACGCGGTGGACTCCAGGCCGAGAATCTCTCCGCGCTTGGTGAGATCACTCATGTAGTTGTAGGACGGGAAGTCGCCGATCGAGCTGGTGGAGCCAGTTGGCTGACTGATGTTCCGGTCGTCGAACACGAACTGGTTGCGCCAGGTCGTATTGTTGTCGAAATCGTGCTCCCACCGGCCCCCGACGATGGTGCGGCGGTCGTTGCGGCCGAGCCCGGCCTGTACGGCCGTCTCCGTATCGGTCCCGGCGGTCGCGTTGAAGCCATTGTTGAACAGCCTGACCGTACCGCATCCGGGCGCCGCCGTGGCACCGGTCGCACAGCCCTGCTGGAAGGGATTGGTGTAGAATTGGTTCAGCGACTGTCGAAGCGGCAGCCGCGCGCTGAGATCGTTGTTGATGATCTTGACCGTGAAGCGGTCGTCCGGCGTCGCCTTGAGCGTGCCGAGGAAGTTGACGGTCTGCGTATTGAACCAACTATTGCCGATATAGCCGTCGCCTCTTGTGTCGCTCGCAAACAGAGAACCCTCGAAATTCCCGACCTTCTTGCCGGCCTCAAGGTAATTGTTGAGGTAGCCATAGCTGCCGCCGTCGACGCCGTATTCGACGCCGTCGATCGTGCCGCCCGGCCGTGTGCGGAAATTGAGCGCGCCGCCGGTCGCATAATTGCCGTAGAGCGCCGATGAGGGGCCGCGGATCACGTCGATCGCGCCATAGGCATGGGGATCGATCAGGTCGCTACGCGACAGTCCGTCCGGCTGCGTGACGGGGAAACCGTCGTCGAAGATCACGAGATTGCGGATGCCGAAACCGTTTCGGGCATTGGATCCGCGAATCGAGATACCAAAATCGCGCGGACCATTACCCTGCTTGATCGAAATGCCCGGACTGTCCCGCAAGACGTCGCTGACCGAAAACGAGGGCCGGTTGTCGAACTGGCTGCGATCGATGGTCGTCGCGGTCTGACCGGCCGGCGCCTGATTGAGACCGGCCCGCACTGCGCCGGCGGACATTGTGTTGTTCTGCCCCTGGGCGCCATCGGTCGCGTTCGGCGCGACCGGCCTCGCTGCCCGTGTCGCCGAAGCGGAGCGCTGCCGCGTTGACCGGGTGATTGGCTTGGGACGGGACGTCTTGGGCGCCTCGACCGTCACCGCGGGAATCGCTTCCGAGGCAGCTTGGGCGAGCGCGTCTGAACCGATCGGGGACACCAGTCCGAAAAGCACAGGCAAGCCCGCGCGCCCCATCGCACGAATGCGTAACATCTCTTGAATTCCTGACATCCGGTACCTCGACCGGTCCATTGAGCACGCCCATCGGCACAGCAACGGCGCGCGCCAATGGTTCGGTTTGTCGCTACGTCAGGAAAATTGAGGTGGGGCGCGGGCCTGGGCGCTCGAACCCCTGGGAGCGGCGATGGCGGACGCATCCGCCGGCTGCCACACCACGCGCGCGGCATGGCGGAAGGGAATCGAGAGTGCCGCGTGCGTCGGCGAATCGAGCGACGCGCCCGCCTGGGCCAGGCAACACAGGGCGCACGCGCCCGCATGCGCGGTCGGGGTCCCCGTCCGATCGTCGAGGCCGCCCTGCTCGCTCACGCTGTGGCAGATGACGGCGGCAGACAGCGGATCGGCGATGGCTTGGCCCGTCGCCCAGCACGCGGCAATCGGCGCCAGCACCTGCATCACCAAGGCGAGCAGGACCAGGGGTAGGAATTTCTGTAACCGCGCGCGCATCCGCCGAACCGTTCGTTCGTCTGCTAACTAAACACCGCGCCGGGCCCAAGTCGAGATCAGTTCCGCCGCCTTCTTGGCCCAGCGCAAATTTGTCGGAAAACCATGGTCGGGCTACCCCATCATGGGCTCGGGGGCCGGCATTTGAGCCAGATCAAACGGCCCGACATCCACAGATTTCTTATATTTGTCATATACTTGCGGGGTCGGAAGCCCGATCATTTCGTCTATTGCTCGAATTTTGAACATTCGTTGCCGAAAATGATGACAAGTGAGAAAAGTTGATCTAGCATCCCCTTGCTCAGGCTGGCCGTGAGGTCGAAGTCTGGTGGTCCAAGTCTCGGGAGGAGCCCCTGGCGCGCAAAACGCAGCGTCGCCCCGTCAATCAAGAGCAAATCTTAGAATCGGGGATAATAGGGTCGACACAATTTTTGAGCGGGGCCAGGGCCCCGCTCTTTTTTTGTCCGCATGGCACTTTCGCCGATGAATATGCCCTCCAATCCAGTCGAACTCAGCTTTGAACTCGCGGCCTCGCGCTGCGCCGATCTCACGCCCCTCGTCTACCAGCGCCTGTTCGACGAGCATCCCGAAACGCAGGCGATGTTCCGCTCGGAGGGCTCCGACCTCGTGAAGGGATCGATGCTCGCGCTGACGATCGAGGCGATTCTCGATTTCGCCGGGATGCGTCATGGGCATTTCCGGCTGATCGCCTGCGAGGTTGCCTCACACGACGCCTATGGCACGTCGCCCCAGCTGTTCTCCGCCTTCTTCACCATTATCAGGGATACGCTGCGCGATCTGCTCGGCGATGAATGGTCGATCGAGATCGCGCAAGCCTGGGACACATTGCTCGTCGACATCGACGCACTCGCCGGCACGACGGCCTGACGCTTTGCGCTGCACCAACGCGGCGTGCTGCGATGGCGCGTGTGATTGCAGATTGAGTGGCATCAACTCTTGTGAGACACTTTCGACATCGGTTGCGCAATCAATGACGCGCCGACGATAAAATTTATGGGAGCGAGCGATGTCCGGGACGAAAGATTTCTCGACGACGAGGCGCGATCTTCTTCAGGCGGCTGCGACCGCCGGCGCCGGAGCTGCCCTCCTCGGCAGCATGGGCATAAACCCCGCATTGGCCGCCGAGGTCGGGCGAAGCGAGAAGCCGTTGAAGGCGGCGTTCTCCAATGCGGGCCTGCAGGCTACATGGTGCGCGCAAGGAAAGCAGGCCGCCGAATTCTGGGGCAAGCTGTTCAACGTCGAGGTCACCTGGTTCGACGGCCAGCTCGACGCCGTGAAGCAGCGCGCGGCCATCGACAACATGGCCTCGCAGAAATGGGACTTCGTCGCGATCCAGGCCTTCGGTATCGGCACCCTCACCCAGCCCGTGCAGAAGATGATCGACGCCGGCACGCCCGTGATCGACATGGACACGCTGATTGCGCCGCTCGACCAGATCAACGTCCACTCCTTCCTCGCTCCCGACAACGAGTTCATGGGCGCCTCGGTGACCCAGGCGCTGTGCAACGCGATGGGCGGCAAGGGCAAGATCATCATGACGCAGGGCGCGCTCGGCCACACCGGCGCGCAAGGGCGCGCAAAGGGCTTCACCAACACGGTGAAGCAATTCCCGGGGATCGAGGTGCTCGACACCCAGCCGGCCGACTGGGACGTCTCCAAGACCGCGCGCCTCTGGGAAACATATCTGACCAAGTATCCGCAGATCGACGCGGCGTTCTTCCACAATGACGACATGGCGCTCGCCGCCGCCAACATCATGAAGGCACGCGGCCGCACCAACATCCTGATCGGCGGCGTCGATGCCATGCCGCCGGCGATTCAGGCGGTGAGCGAAGGACGCATGTTCGCGACCGTCCGCAATCCGTCCTGCCGCATCCATGGCGGCGCCATCATCGCGGGCGTCTCCGCCGTGGTCGGCGGCGAGAAGAGCGGACAGGGCATTCCCAAGAACGTCGTCACCGACGGCCCGGTCGTGACCAAGGCCAATGCCGCCGGGATGCAGTGGATGCAGGATCACTTCCTGATCTGAGCTTTCATGCCCGAGGTGCGTTCGCCCATCCTTGAACTGCAGGGCATCACGAAGAGCTTCGGCGGCGTCGAAGCGCTTCGTGGTGTCGACTTCGCGCTCCATCCCGGCGAGATCCACGGTCTCGTCGGCGAGAACGGCGCGGGAAAAAGCACGCTGATGAAGATCATCGCCGGCGTGCACACCGAATTCTCCGGCCGCTTCCTGATCGATGGGAAGGAGACGCATTTCCGCTCGGCGCGCGATGCGCATGCGGCCGGCATTGCCATGGTGCACCAGGAGCTCAGTGTCGCGCCTGATCTGACGGTCGCCGAGAACGTTTTCCTCGGCAACCAGCCAACCAACGCCCTTGGCCTCGTGCAATGGCGGCGGATGGCGCGCGAGGCCGGCGAGCAGCTCGCCCGCTTCGGCATCGACGTCGATCCGATGAGCAGGCTGGGTGATTTGCCCATCGGGCTGCAGCAGCTGATCGAGATCGCGCGCGTGCTGTTCTCCGGCGCCCGCATCGTGATCCTGGACGAGCCGACCTCCGCCCTCTCCCCGCCCGAGGTCGAGCGGTTGTTCGCGACGCTGCGGCGGCTGCGTGAAGAAGGCACCAGCATCGTCTTCATTTCGCATTTCATCGAAGACATCCTGCGCGTGTCCGACACGGTGACCGTGTTCCGCAACGGGCGGAAAGTCGCGGAGACGGCCAGCGCCGCCACCAGCAAGGGCGCGCTGATCGAGGCCATGATCGGCCGCGGCGGCGAAGCGCTCGAGCACAGCTACACCGACGACCTGCTGTTGCCGCAACCGAGCGACAGCGCGGTGGTTCTGAAGGTCGACCAGCTGACGCTCGCCCGCAGCCTGAAGGACATCTCCTTCGAGGCGCGCGCTGGCGAGGTGCTGGGCATCTACGGCTTCATGGGCTGCGGCCAGCAGGAGCTGTCGCGCATCCTGTTCGGCAAGCTGAAGCCTGATAGCGGCGCGCTTCTCGTCGAGGGTCAGCCAAGAACCTTTGCCAGCACAGCGGCGGCGCGGCGCGCCGGCGTGGCTCTGGTGCCCGAGAGTCGCCGCGACATGTTGTTTCACCAGGAGCCGGTCTACAAGAACATCTCGATCAGCATTCTCGACCGCATCTCGTCTTTGCTGCTCAAGCCGGCGCAGGAGCGCGATATCGCGAAGCGTCAGGTCGAGCAATTGCAGATCCGGCCCCCGGTGGTCGGCCTCGATCTCGGCATGCTCTCCGGCGGCAACCAGCAGAAGGTGGCGCTGGCAAAATGGCTGACCTATCCGCCCAAGCTCCTGGTGCTGTGCGAGCCAACCCGCGGCATGGATGTCGGCGCCAAGAACGACGTCATCAACATCGTTCGCGACCTCCGCGCCAAGGGGCTTGCGATCATCGTGCTGTCGACCGAGCCGGAAACGGTGCTGTCGCTGGCCGACCGCATCCTCGTGCTCAAGCGCGGCGCACTGGTGCGGGAATTCAGGAACGAGCCGGTCAGCAAGGACCGCCTGCTGGAAGCGGCGTGACGGAGAAGCACAATGGCGAGCAGTGAGACGGCTTTGGCGGCGGGGCAGCGGGCGCGCGGGCTGGCGCCCTTCCTGCGCTCGCAGATGCGCAACATCGCCCCGTTCCTCACCCTGATCTTCCTGTCCGGCTTCTTCGCCTTTGCCAGCCCCTCCTTCGCGACGCTCGACAATCTCGGCAACATCCTCACGCAAGTGTCGGTCACCGGCATCATCGCCGTCGGCCTCACCTTCGTGATCCTGTGCGCCGAGATCGACCTCTCGATCGCCAGCATCGCCAATGTCACGGGCATCGCGGTCGCCTACTTCACGCTGCAGGAATCCTACGTCAACATCGCCAACATTCCCCTCCCCGGCGCGGTCGCCATCCTGCTATCGATCCTGCTCTGCGCCTTGCTCGGCCTCGTCAATGCGCTGGGGCTGACGGTGATCGGCATCCCCACTTTCATCATGACGCTGGCGATGATGCAGATCGCCGCCGGCATCTCGGCGCTGCTGGTGCGCGGCCAGATCGCCTACAAGGTGCCGAGCCTGATCACCACGCTCGGCTCCGGCTCGATCGGCGGCATCCCCTGGCTCGTCATCATCGCCGCGCTAATGCTGCTCGGCGGGCATCTGGTGCTGACCTACACGCGCTTCGGCCGCTACGTCTACATGGTCGGGGGCAATCGCGAGGCGGCCGAATATTCCGGCCTCAACGTCAAGCTCATCCTAGGCGCGGTGATGGTGATCTCGGCGGTGTGCTCGGGCATCGGCGGCATGCTCGGCGTCGCCCATTTCGGCAGCGCGCAGCAGAACGAGTTCGACACCTATCTGCTCGACTCCATCGCCGCCGTCGTGGTCGGCGGCACCAGCCTGTTCGGTGGCCGCGGCGGCATCGGCAACACCATCGTTGGGCTTTTCGTTCTCGGTGTTCTCAATAACGGCCTTGACCACGTCAACATCGACAGCTTCCTGAAGATCCTGATCCGCGGCCTGATCCTGCTGGCCGCACTGGTCATCAACGTCTATGCGCAGCGCTTGCGGGAAAAGGCGGCGGACTAGACAGTCCTCAAAACAAAAACTGCGAAAACAACCCCATGCACAGTAGAAACTGTGAGGAAGTTCAGCCGCTTATCGAAGCCGCAAGTGCGTGAGCCCACCGCACCGGGATTGACCCGTCGGGCAAAACAGAAGCAGAAGCAACAATGATCCCGTCATCCCTAAGGTGCGGAGCAGGCGATGCGAAGGCATCACATGCGGAGCCTCGAAGGATGAACGGCCGAGGTGCCAGCCGGGCCGTCGCCCTTCGAGGGCCGCCGAAGAAGCGGCCACCTCAGGGTGACGGTGATAGGGCAAGGCTCGCTGCACCGATCTCATCCGCCCGCCAACACCTCACCGCGTGTCCATCGGCTCGCGTCTCCAGCAGCGGCCCCGGCTCGTGCCGGCACACCGCCTCCGCATAACGGCAGCGCGGGCTGAAGGCGCAGCCGTTTGGGGGATTGAGCGGGTTGGGAAGGTCGCCGCCTGTGGTCGCCAGCGGGGCATGGTGTAACGGATCAGGAATCGCGGCGATCAGGGCTTGCGTATAGGGATGCGCCGGGCGCTCGAAGATCTCGCGCCAGTGGCCGTTCTCGACGATGCGGCCGAGATACATCACCGCGACGCGGTCGCTCATGTGCTCGACGACGCCGAGGTCGTGGCTGATCATGATGTAGGACAGGCCGAGCGTGTCCTTCAGTTCCAGCAGCAGATTGATGATCTGGGCGCGGATCGAGACGTCGAGTGCTGAGACCGGCTCGTCGCAGATGACGATTTTGGGGTTGAGGATCAGCGCGCGGGCAATGCCGATGCGCTGGCGCTGACCGCCCGAGAATTCATGCGGGTAGCGGCCCGACTGCTCGGGCCGCAAGCCGACATGCCGCAGCATGATTGCGACGCGATCCTCGATCTCGCTTTTCGCGGTGACGCCGTGCACCCGCAGGGGATCTTCCAGCGTGCGGCGAACGGTCTGACGGGGATTGAGCGAGGCGTAAGGGTCCTGAAACACCATCTGCACGGTGCGCGCCAACGCCTTCCGATCGCCGGATTGCCTGCTCCTCACGACCTGCCCGTCCAGCACGATGCGGCCGCGCGTCGGCGTCAGCAGGCCAAGGATCGACAACGCGACCGTCGACTTGCCGGAGCCGGACTCGCCGACGAGGCCGAGGCATTCGCCGCGCTTCAGCTTGAGATCGACGCCATCCACGGCACGCAGCATCCGCTTGCCGCGGCCCAGCAGGCCGCCGCCTAGCGGAAAGTGAACCGCGAGATCCTCGACGCTGAGGATGAGGTCATCGTCCGGCCTTCGCTCACCCAGCATGTTTTGCGGCTCATGCATGGTGATGACACCTGACCAGACCGCCCGCCGCCAGCAGATCCGTCTCCGGCGCGACTCTTCGGCAAATATCCGTCGCCTGCGCGCAGCGCGGATTGAACCGGCACCCCTCAGGGAAATGCGTGATCGCCGGGACGACGCCGGCGATCTCCTTGAGCCTGGTGCGGCCGAGCGCAGCGCGGCTGCCGAGCCGCGGCAGCGAGGCGACCAGGCCTTGCGTATAGGGGTGCGAGGGCGCTCGAAAAATATCGGCCGAGCCGCGCTCCTCGACGATCCGGCCGGCATACATCACGGCAACGCGGCGGCAGACGTTTGCGACCAGGCCGAGGTCGTGGCTGATCATCAGGATGGCCGTTCCACGCTCGGCGCACAAATTCCGCATCAGCTCGATGATCTCGGCCTGCACGGTCACGTCGAGCGCCGTGGTCGGCTCGTCGGCGATCAGGAGATCCGGACCGCAGGCGAGCGCAATCGCGATCATCACGCGCTGGCGCATGCCGCCGGAGAGCTGGTGCGGGTAATCGTTGACGCGGCGCTCAGGCGCGGGAACGCGGACGCTCGCCAGCGCCTCGACCGCCAGCCGGCTCGCTTCCCGCCAGCTCTTGCCCTTGTGGAGCACGAACATCTCGGCGATCTGCCGGCCCACGGGCGAGACCGGGTTCAGTGCCGTCATCGGCTCCTGGAAGATCATGGCAATGCGATTGCCGCGCAGCTCCCGCTGCCTGGCGGCGGAGAGGTGCTGGATCTCCTGTCCCTCGAACCGGATGACGCCGCCGCCGATCGAGAGCGGCGGCCGCAACAGCCCGATCAAGGCGAGCGCCGTGATGCTCTTGCCGCAGCCGGATTCACCGACGAGGCCGAACGTCTCGCCGCGCGAGATGCGGAACGAAATGCCCTCGGCCGCCGCGACGCGCCTCGATCCGTCGTCGAGATCGATGCGCAAATCCTCAACCTCGATCAGCGGCGCGCCGGTCATGTCCGCCGGCTCCGCGATTGGGGATCGAGAATGTCGCGCAGGCCATCGCCGAGCAGGTTGAGGCCAAGCACGGTCAGGAAGATGGCGAGGCCCGGAAATACCGAGAGCCACGGCGCCGTCGTGATCTGCTCGCGGGCCTCCGACAGCATGCTGCCCCAGCTGGGAAACGGCGGTCGGACGCCGAGGCCGAGGAACGACAATGCGGCTTCGGACAACACCGCGCTGCCCATGCCCAGCGTGCCGATGACGATGATGGGGCCCAGCATGTTCGGCAGCAGCTCCGTGATCATGATGCGCAGATCGCCGTAGCCCAGCACGGTCGCAGCCTGCACGTAGCCCTGGCTCCTCAGCGACAGCGCCGAGGCCCGCGCTATCCGGCACGTAAAGGACCAGTTGGTCAGCCCGAGTGCGATCAGCAGGCTGGTCAGGCCAGGTCCGAGCACCGCCATAATCGCCAGCGCGAAGATCAGCGAGGGGATCGCGAGCATGAGATTGGTCAGGGCGTTGACGACATCGTCCCACCAGCCGCCAAAATAGCCAGCGCTCAGCCCCAAGGCCACGCCGATGACGCTGTTGATGAGCTGCGAGATGATACCGACCGTCAGCGAGACCCGCGCGCCATACACGACGCGGGAATAGATGTCGCGGCCCTGGTCGTCGGTCCCGAACCACCAGGTCCAGCTCGGGGGCTCCTCCGCATTCATCAAATTGGCGTCCATGACGGGATCGGTGTGCGCCAGCCAGGGCGCGAGCAAACCGACCAGGATCGCCAGCGCGAACAACACCCCACCGATGACGAGATTGGCGCGGAGCTTCATTGCAAGCGCTCGACCGCGAAAAGGATAATCGTGTGTGGCTTTAGCGAGAACTCGCCGCGGGCACGTTTCGCCTCTCGCGCTTGCGGGGGAGGCCGACGCGCTCGGAGAGCGCGGCGGGTGGGGGCTCTCGCCACACAGGGAACCCCGATGCGGAGACACCCCCACCCCAACCCTCCCCCGCAAGCGGGAGAGGGGGCGCAGCACCCGTGACGCCACACCGCGCGCCTCGTATGCGATTGCCTTCCCGTCCAAGCGTGATGGAGCCCGCCCGCGCTCATGCGTATCTGATCCTGGGATCGATCACGCCGTAGAGTACGTCGATCAGCAGATTGATCGCGAGAAAGGCCAGCACGACGACGAGAATGGAGCCCTGGACCGCCGGAATGTCGCGCTGCAAGACACTGTCGACCAGCAATGAGCCGATGCCCGGCCATGAGAACAGTTTCTCGACCACGACCGCCTGCCCCATCAGGCCACCGAATTGCAGGCCGACGGTGGTGAGAATGATGACGAGCGCGTTGCGCATCACATGCCACTTCACCACCCGCGTCTCGCTCATGCCCTTGGATCGCGCGGTGCGGACGAAATCGGCGGTCATGATCTCGAGGACCGCGGCGCGCGTCGTCCGGGCAAACAGCGCCATCGGCGAGACGCCGAGCGTCACCGCCGGCAGGAGCAGATATTTCAGTCCGCCATCGCCATAGCCGAAACTCGGCAGCCAGCCGAGCTTCAACGCGAACAGGTACATCAGAACCAGTCCGAGCCAGAATTTTGCGATGGAAAGGCCCGATACCGCGACGACCATGGCAAGCGTATCGACGATTCCGCCCGGTCGCAGTGCCGCGATGAAGCCAAGCGGCACGCCGATCACGACCGAGAACGCCATGGCTGCGAAGATCAGTTGCAGCGTCGGCCATGCCCGCTTGGCGATCATGGTGGTGACAGGCTCGCGGGTCCGGAACGAGGTGCCGAAATCACCGGTCGCGAGCTTGGCAATGTAGGCGCCGAAACGCACGTAAACGGGATCGTCGAGGCCGAGCTGCTTCTTCATGCGCAGCTCGACCTGCGGATCGCTGTCGTCGCTCATGGAGGAGACGATGCTGCCGGGAACGACGCTGAACAGCACGAAGACCAGCAGCACGACGGCAAGCACGGTCGGAATGGTCTGCAGCAGGCGACGGAACAGGAAGGAGAGCATCGGCACTTTTCCTCTCTCCCTCCATCGTCTGTGGCGACGGAGGGAGCGCGAGAGCGTATGTCACTTCGCGGGCGAGGTCTCGTCGACCCAGAGGTCTTCGACGTTCTGATGGGTCAGCTCCGTGGCGTTGAGCTGAATCCCCTTGAGCCACGGCTGCACCGCCATGACCGCCTTGTTGTAGTTGAAGAACCAGACCGGTGCCTCCTCATAGAGCAGCGCATTGGCCTTTTGCAGCAGTTGGGCGCGCTTTGCCGGGTCGTCGGCCTGCCCGGCCTCGTCGACGATCTTGTCGAAGTCGGCGTTCTTGAAGATCATGTAGTTGCAGGCTGGCTGCGGCGTCGACGAGTGGAAGCATTTGAGGGCCGCCTGCGGATCCGGGCCGCTCGCCTGGGAATAGATGAAGGCCTGGTAGTCGCCGGTGCGAACCACCTCCGCCAGCACCGCGGTCTCGACCTGCTTGACCTTCGCCTTGATGCCGACCTTGTCCAGCATCGGGATCACGGCCGAGACGATCGGCAAGCCCCAGCTCTCGTTCTGGCTGGTGGTCCATTCGAACTCGAAGCCGTTGGGATAGCCGGCCTCGTTAAGCAACTGCTTGGCCTTGGCGGGATCGTAAGCGTAGGGCTTCATCGCCTTGTCGTAGGCGGGCGAGGTCAGCGGCAGCCAGCTGGTGGCGCGATAGGCCTTGCCCTTGACCAGCTTGTTGATGATCAAGTCGGTATCGATCGCGTAGTTGATCGCCTGTCTCACGCGCTTGTCGGCGAACGGCTTGAATGACGGATTCATCCCCATGTAGCGGGTGAAGACCTCTGCGACCTCGACGATGGTGCCCTTGAGATTGGCGTCGGACTGATAGGCCACATATTGCGCGGGTCCGAGCACCGAGGTGTCGACCTCCTTGTTGCGGAAGGCAACATCGCGCGCCGCGGCCTCGCCCATGATCGACACGACGATCTTGTCGGCATAGGGCTTCCCGGGCTTGTAGAACCGATCCCACCGCTCCAGGACAATGCGCGATCCCGGTACGTGCTCGACGAATTTGAAGGGCCCGAGACCGATCGGCTTCTGGATAAAACTCTCCTTGGCGCCCTCGTCGGCGGGATAGATCGAGGTCAGCGCGGTGAAGAAGTAGAAGCCGGGATCGACCTTCTCGGTCAGCTTCATCTCGACGGTGAAGTCGTCGATCTTCTTCAGCCCGGAGATTTCCTTGGCCTGGCCCTTCTCGACCGCGGCCGCGCCCTCGATCACGCGGACAAACCGCGCGCCGGGATAGGCCTTGGTGCCGTCCATGATGCGGGTGTAGGACCAGATGACATCCTCGGCCGTCATCTTGCGGCCATTGTGGAAATAGGCGTCGTCGCGCAGCTTGAAGGTGTGAACGAGACCGCCGCCCGAGACCACATCCTCCTTGGCAAGCTCCAGGACCGGCTTGCCCTCCGCGGAATTCCAGATGTACAGCGAGCGGTGCAGCGCCTTGGCGTAGATCTCGTCCTGGGCGCGCTGCGTGGTGTGAATGTCCAGGCTGGTGAAACTCGAGCCATAGGGCGCGGTCATCCGGATGGTTCCGCCCTTGCGCGGCGTCTGGGCCTCCGCAGATCCAGCGAGCGCCAGTCCCAAGCCCGCGACGATCGCCATCATCCTGAACATCATGTGTCCCCCACCAACGCAGGTATTCCGATCAGGGATTTGATCATTCGCGGCCTGTCGAATGCAAGCTTCGTTTTTGATGGAGACCAATGTCAGTTCCGGAAGGCGGCCGTCCGGCGATGCCTTCGGGGCCGGTTGCATCCGCCCGGCGATGCAAGCCCTCGATTGACGCGGTGCGTCATCGAGCAACGGGAATAGTGAACATTTCTCGCGATCGGCGCGACCAAGCTCAGGACCGTTATCTGAGCCCCAGGGATCGCGGAAAACAAGGATCGCGCAAAAAAATGACCCGCCGAACGCTAGGTATCCTGCTCGCCGGCAGTCTGGTCGCCGCGACAGCGGCGATGGCGATCCCCGTCACGCCGGACCCTGCCCGCGACGGCCCGACGAAAAACATTCAAATCAATTGGTCCCACACCAAGCGGTCAAACGGGTTTGTCGACGATACATGGTGGGCACTCAGGGGCCGTTGCGCCCCGGACTATCTTGGCGAGCGCCTGCTCTGCGACACTGTCGGGCTTCTGACACAAGCCGCGAGCCGGACATTCGAGGCCAAGATGTCCGACGACATGGGCCTGCCGCTGGTCGACCGTTGGACCCTGATGACCGCGAAGAATTCGCCTTTCATGAGGTCGGCTCACGTCGAGACGCCGCTCAGTCTCGAGGACGTGCTCGGCTTCTATCGCGCTGCACTCGAAAAGCGCGGCTGGACCGAGAACGACGGAGCGGTCGTCGCGCCCGACAGAGCCGTCGTCGCCTTCACGACGTCAGACGGGCCGGCGCTGCTCCGGCTCGTCCGTCAGGGCAACACAACGATCGCCGACCTTGCGCTGCGCAAGCCGTTGGCCGCCACGGCCAAAATCCGGCCGGCGCCGGGACAAGTGATGTTGTTGCTCGGCAACAAAACGGATGAAGCGGCCGACATCACCGTCAATGAGCGAACCATCAGACTGGCGGCTCACGCCGGAGAAGAACTGATCGATTTTGACGCCGCTGCGGATGAGTTGCCTGATAGCCAGAAAATTGATCTGCCGCCGGGCCAGTACAAGGTCACCCTGAAGCTCAAGGGCAGCGCGGCCCAGACGCGTGAGTTCGAGGTCGCGGTCAACGAGACCTGGGGTCTGCTGGTCGGCCCCGAAGGCGCGCCGCTGCCGATGCGGTTGTATTGAGGGCGCGCTGGCGTCTTGGACCGTCATCCTGAGGTGCGAAGCATGCGATGCGAACGCAGCGCGTGCTGAGCCTCGAAGATGAACGGCCGCGATGCAGTTGGGCTGTCGCCCTTCGAGGCCTTCGCTACGCTCCGGCACCTCAGGGTGACGATGAAACATTGGCGCCTGTTGCACCGCTTTGTCATTGCGAGCGCGGAGGCGCGCTCCTCGCCATGAACTCTCTCAACCCGTTAGCTCCGGCCTCCAGTCCCGCAGTTTTCGCGCAGCACCCGTTACATTGCTAATCGTCCGAAACGTCCCTGTCTCCACCATCATCGCCCTCGCCAGCCGCACCGCGCGGGCTTCGCTGACGGCGCGCTTTTTCGGATCTTCGATCAACTCGAAATCGATGTTGTGGGCGAGGCCGAAGATGCGGCGGATGGTCTTTGCGGCCGCGAAGCCGACCGTGTCGGCGAACAGGCGCTGCATATAGGCTTGGCGCTCGGCCTCCAAACGCGCAGCGCCCTGCGCGCCGGCAAAGAGTGAGACTGGATAGGCATCGCCAGTGCCATTCGCCCGCCAGAGGTCGAGGAATTTGCCGGCGAACTCGTTCCAGACCTGCTCGATCGTCTCCAGCACCCAGGCCTCGAACGCGACCCGCTCGCCCGGTGCGCGCTCGTGGCCGGCGGAGGCAAAATAGGCCATCACAAGGTTGGCCAGCACGGCGCCGACGTCGAACCCCATCGGGCCATAGAATGCGAATTCCGGATCGATCACCCGCGTCTGGTTGTTCGTCACCATGATCGAGCCGGTGTGGAGGTCGCCGTGGAGCAGCGCCTCGGGGCTTGCCATGAACTTCAGCTTCAGCCGGGAGATCGCGACATGCAGCTCCATGTCATCGCGCAGGCTTGCAGCGAGCGCATCGAGATACGGCGCAGTCCAGCGGTTTTGCTCGGCGATGCGGTAGGGATCGGTGAAGATCAGATCCTCGGTGATCTTGCAGAGCGCATGATTGCCGGCGAAGGCCGCAATGCCCTCCTTCTTCTCGGCCGCGGACAGCGCAAGGTCGGAGGTGAAGAACAGCGTTCGCGCCATGAAGGTGGTGATGTCACCGACGAAGCCCGGATATTGCATTCCCGCAACCAGCCCCTTGCGCATGATGATGTGGGGTTCGAGCAGCTCCATCACCGTCAGCGCCAGGGCCTCGTTGTGATGCAGCAAAGCCGGCACGAGGCCGGGCGCGAGCTGGGCCTGCCGGGACAGAGCCAGATATTCGTAATGGGCCCGCGACAGCGGCAACGGCCAGCTTTCGCCGACGAGGCGGACATAAGGCAGCGCCTGCTTGACGGCGACGCCGCCGCGCCCGCCCTTCATGATGAAGACGAGATTGAGATTGCCGTCGCCGACCTCGGTGATCTCCCATGAGGCCGGCTCGCCGCCGAGGAGTGCGGCGATATCGGGAAGGCCTGCGAGATAATCCCGCAGCGCCGCTTCATGCAGAATTCGATAGTCCCCCGCCCGGTCCCCGGTCATGACGATCCCACCCCATGCTTGGCATGGCCTGGTCGTTACTCCCGCTTCTGGCAAGCTTGGGCGATCCCGGCCATTCTTTTGGTCGGATCGTAATCGCAATCAAAGCGGTCCGCCACCCGTGTATCGCCGGCACACCCCGGGACCAGTTGCACCGAAAGTTCTTCGTGTCGGACGACCAAGCCGGGGGTCGCGAGCCCACCATTTGCCGATTTTTGGAACACAAGCGGGCTGAGGCAGTTTTGCGTGTCTGAGATTTTGAAGGAGTTAGCGATGAGCCGCGGAATGCCCTCCATGACTGCCCTTCTGGCGATGCTGGCCATGGCCGGCTATCAGAACCGCGACAAGTTGGCAGAGCTGCTGAAAGGTGCGACCGGCGGCTCATCCGCGGGCGGTCAGCAGCCGCCTGGGGGAGTGCTTGGTAATCTCGGCGGCATGCTCGGCGCGGGCGGGATCGGGGGCCTGCTCAATGGCGGCATTGGCGAGCTCCTGGAGCGGTTCAACCAGAACGGCCAGGGCGAGGTCGCCGATTCATGGGTGAAGCCCGGACCCAACAAGGAGATCTCGTCGCCTGAGCTGAGGAATGCGATCGGCTCCGACGTTCTGGAGAAGCTCGAACAGCAGACGGGGCTCTCGCAAGACGAGATCCTCACAAGGCTAACCCGGGAATTGCCCTCGGCGGTCGACAAGTACACGCCGGACGGACGTCTGCCTGAGGCATAGCTGTTGCCGCTTAATCTGGAAGAGGTGTGGAAATGGGTATTCTCTGGACAATCATCATCGGCTTCGTCGCCGGCGTGATCGCCAAGTTCATCATGCCTGGCGACAACGAGCCGTCCGGCTTCATCCTGACGACCATCTTGGGGATCGTCGGCGCCTTCGTTGCGACTTACCTCGGACAGGCGCTCGGATGGTATCGTGCCGAAGAAGGTGCCGGACTGATCGGTGCGGTCGTCGGCGCGATCATCGTGCTGTTCGTCTACGGGCTCTTCGCCGGCCGACAACGCCGAGCGATCTAGCCCGCCTGCGCGAGCGGCTGATCGGGCGTGCGCGAACTTGCGCCGCATCGAGCAGGCGGCGGCGCGCGCATGCCTGCGAGCGCCGGATCGTTACTCCCGCTCCAGGAAGCTCGACCCGATCTCGGCCTTTCTTTTGATCGGATCGTAATCGCAATAGACGCTGTCCGCCACCAGCGTGTAGCTGGCGCTGACCGTGTATTTGTCGAGCTTGGCGGAGTTCAGGCCGATCACCGAGGTGCTCTTGCCCCCGTTCCATTTGAACGGCGTGGAGCTCTTGGCCTGCTCGCAGGCCATCACGGCCTCGTTGAAGACATAGCCCTCGACGAACGCCTTCAGGGTACGCACCTGCGCGGCCATCCGCCATTCGAAATAGCCGATGGCACCGATGCCGGCGACGATCAGCACCAGAAGTGCAATGACGATCCTCTGAAAAGTCATTCGGTCCCCCAAACAATGTCGTCAGCAAAAACGTCTAGCAAAAACGTCTAGAAAGGCATTCCCATCAATTTCGACAGGCGCTCGATCGAGAGATAGCCGGCGTGATAGGCGACCATGCCGAGGCCGTAGATGATCGCCGAGATGATGGTGGTCCAGATCAGCTTGCGGCCCATCCGCGTCAGGATCGGCGCACCAGGGTCGGTGCCGGGCGCACCGACGCCATCCTCGTGCTGGCTGCGTACGCCGAACGGCAGCGTCAGGAACAGCGCGACCCACCAGATGACGAAGTAGATTGCGATCGCGGTTGAGATCTGGATGGCCATGGTTCGGCCTTATGCCTGCTCGATCTCGACCAGCGCGCCGGAAAAATCCTTCGGGTGCAGGAACAGCACCGGCTTGCCATGGGCGCCGATCTTCGGCACGCCGTCGCCGAGCACCCGCGCGCCCTCCTTCACCAGCGTGTCGCGCGAGGCGATGATGTCGACGACCTCGTAGCAGACATGGTGGATGCCGCCGTCGGGGTTACGCTCGACGAATTTTGCGATCGGCGAGGCCTCGCCGAGCGGTTCGATGAATTCGATCTTGGTGTTGGGCAGCGTCGCGAACACGGTGATGACGCCGTGCTCGGGCAGCGGCACGGCTTCCGAGATCTGAGCGCCGAACGCGGCGCCATAGATCCTGGCGGCCTTGACGGCGTCCTTGGTCGCGATCGCGACATGGTTGAGCCGGCCCAGCATTTGTCTTCTCCCCTTACACTGTCAGTACGTGTACCAGACAGGGGGGCTTTTTGCCCCAATGTTCGTTGATCACGGCCCGGACAGCACGTCGCACCGACTCGCCCAATGCGTCGGGGTCGCGGCGGCGCACCTTCGGCAGGCCCTCGATGGTGGAGACCACGGCATCGAAGACGAGGTCGTCGAAGGGCTCGCCTGCCCTGTTCTTCTCGGGGATGCCGACCAGATCGACCTCGGGATCGTCGGCCAGCTCGCCCTGCTCGGTCATGGCAATGGCGACGAAGGCACAGCCGGAAAACGCCATGCGCCGCCGCTCGACCACGGCGCGGGACTTGGAGTCCTCCAGGATCGTGCCGTCCTTGTAGAGGCGGCCGGAAGGCACTTCGCCAATGATGCCGGGATCGCCCGGGCCGAGCTTGATCAGGTCGCCGTTGCGGACCACCAGCACGCGCGGCACGCCGGCGGCGCGCGCGAGCTTGGCGTGCTCGTTCAGGTGCAGCGCCTCGCCGTGGACGGGGATCAGGAGCTGCGGCTTCACCCAGCCAATCATGTCGCGCAATTCGTCGCGGCGGGGATGGCCGGAGACGTGGACCAGATGGTCGCGGTCGGTGATGATCTCGACGCCCTGCAGCACGAGGTTGTTGATGATCGAACCGACCGCCTTCTCGTTGCCCGGGATGGTCCGCGAGGAAAAGATGACGCTGTCGCCGCGGTTGAGCGTGATCTCGGGATGGTCGTCATTGGCGATGCGCGCCAGCGCCGCGCGCGGCTCGCCCTGGCTGCCGGTGCACAGCGCCAGCACCTTGTCCTGCGGCAGATGGCCGTAAACCTCGGGCGAGCGGAAATTCTGCACGCCATCGAGATAGCCGCATTCGCGCGCGACCTGCACCACGCGCTCCATGGCGCGGCCAACCACGACGACCTCGCGGTCGGCGGCCCTGGCAGCAGCAGCGACGGCCTTGATGCGCGCGACGTTGGAGGCGAAGGTCGTGACCGCAACGCGGCCCTTGGCTGATTTCACCAGGTCGATGATGGTGCGGGCGACCTCGGCTTCCGAGGGCGAACGGCCGTCGCGCACTGCGTTGGTGGAATCGCCGATCAAGGCGAGCACGCCTTCCTCACCGAGCTCGCGCAGCCGCTTCTCGTCGGTGGGCGCGCCAAGCGTCGGGGTGGGGTCGATCTTCCAGTCGCCGGTGTGCAGCACCGTGCCGGCTTCGGTGTGGATCGCCAGCGCATGCGCCTCCGGAATCGAATGCGCGACGGGAATGAACTCGACGTTGAACGGGCCGACGTCGACGCGGCCGCCGGACGGCACCACCGTCACCGGGATCTTCGGCGCGTTGCGCTCGGCGGCGCATTTGGCCTCGAACAGGGCAGCACTGAACTGCGTCGCATAGATCGGGCATTTCAGCTTCGGCCAGAGATCGATGATGGCGCCGAAATGGTCCTCGTGGGCGTGGGTCAGCACCAGGCCCATCAAGTTCTTGCGCTCCTTCTCCAGGAAGCTGATGTCGGGCATGATCAGGTCGATGCCCGGCAGATGCTCCTCGTCGCCGAAGGAGACGCCGAGATCGACCGCCATCCAGGCGCGCTGCTGGCGGTTGCCGAGGCCATAGATCGACAGGTTCATGCCGATCTCGCCGACGCCGCCGAGCGGCGCAAACACCAGTTCGTCGGGCTTGGCCATCACGCAGCTCCCACGGAGGCGGCCGAGCCGAAGAACACCTCACCCGCGGCGACCGGTACCCGGCGGCCCTCCGCGGTGCGGACGATCAGACAGCCGGTGTCGTCGATGGTGTCAAAAATGCCTTCCAGCGTCATCGTCCCCGTGTGGATTGCGACCCGCTCGCCGAGGCCGGCGGCGCGCTCCAGCCACAGCTTGCGGATCTCGGCAAAGCCGCTTCCATTGTCCCAGATGCCGCGGAACTCGACCCAGGCGTCGGATAGTGCCGAGAACAGCTCCTCGGCACTGATCTGCACCCCGAGCGCCGCCAACGACACCGCGGGCGTCGGCACGCCCTCGGGCGCTGCAACGACATTGGTGCCGATGCCGACGACGACGGCCAGGCGGTCGCCGATGGCTTCGGCTTCGAGGCCAATGCCGACGAGCTTCTTGCCTCCGGCCAAAACGTCGTTCGGCCATTTCAGGGCGTAGCGCGGACGATCAGGGCCGAGGCGGATTGCGGCCTCGAGGCTGACCTTCTCCAGCGCGGCCTCCTCGGCTAGCCCGGCGGCAAAGCCGAGGGTGGCGGCGACGGCCGGCGCGACGTCCATGACCTCGAGGATGCTGGCGGCGAGATTGCCGCGGGGCGCGATCCAGGCGCGTTGACGGCGGCCGCGGCCGGCGGTCTGCTCCGACGTGACGAACCACATTGGGCCGCGCTCTCCGGCCCTCGCACGTTCGATCGCCTCGGTATTGGTCGAGCCGGTCCGCTCGAACGCCGCGAGCCTGTAGCCCGCGGACGATGCGCGAGGACCGAGCGCGAAACCCATCCTAGAACAGCGACTTTGCCGCGGCGGAGGCGACGCTCACCACGGGACCTGCGAACAGCGCGAACAGGATATTGAACAGGCCGAAAACCGCCAGCACCGTCTTCACCTCGACGCGCACCGGATCGACCTGGCCGGCCGGCTCGTCGAAATACATCGTCTTGACGATGGCGAGGTAGTAGTAGGCGCCGACCACGCTGGTCAGCACGCCGACGACCGCGAGCGTAAACAGGTTCGCCTTGATGGCGGCGACGAAGACGTACCATTTGGCGAAGAAGCCGGCGAGCGGCGGAATGCCCGCCAGCGAGAACAGCAGCATCGCGAACATGAAGGCGAGCAGCGGATTGGTCCGCGACAGGCCGGCGAAATCGCTGATCTGCTCGACCGCCTGGCCGTTGCGGCGCATGGCGAGGATGATCGAGAACGAGCCCAGCGTCATCGCGACATAGATCACGATGTACATCAACACGCCCTGCGCGCCTTCGACGGTGCCGGAGGCAAGGCCGACTAGCGCGAAGCCCATGTGGCCGATCGAGGAATAGGCCATCAGGCGCTTGATGTTGCTCTGGCCGATCGCGGCGAAGGAGCCGAGCGCCATCGAGGCGATCGCCACGAACACCAGGATCTGCTGCCACTGCGAGACGATGCCCGGGAAAGCGGTGAGCGTGACGCGGGTGAACACGGCAAGCGCGGCGACCTTCGGCGCCGACGCGAAGAAGGCGGTGACCGGGGTCGGCGCCCCCTCGTACACGTCAGGCGTCCACATGTGGAACGGCACGGCCGAAACCTTGAAGCAGAGGCCGACGAGCAGGAAGACCAGACCGAACACGAGGCCGACATTCGAGATCGTCGCGGCCGCCGCGATGCCGGTGAAGCTGACCGTGCCAGTGAAGCCGTAGATCAGCGAGGCGCCGTACAGCAGCATGCCCGAGGACAGTGCGCCGAGCACGAAATACTTCAGGCCGGCTTCGGTCGACTTGGCGTTGTCGCGGTTCGAGGCCGCGACGACATAGAGCGCCAGCGACATCAGTTCGAGGCCGAGATAGAGCGAGATCAGGTCGCCGGCCGAGATCAGCACCATCATGCCGAGCGTCGAGAGCAGCACCAGGATGGCGTATTCGAAGATGCGGCGCGAGGGGTCGGACAGGAACTCGGTCGACAGCACCAGCGTCACCGCCGAGCCGATCAGGGCCAGGATCTTCATGAAGCGGGCGAAGTCATCGACGATGAAGCTGCCGCCGAAGGTCACCTGCTTGCCCGCGGGCAGCATGTATTCGAGCACGCCGACCACGACCAGGAGCACGACCGCCAGCGAGGTGACCGCACCGGTCGTCCCCTGCCCGCGATAGGCGCCCAGCATCAGCAGAGCCATGGCGCCGACCGCGAGCACGATCTCGGGCAGCACCGGCGCCAGTTGATAACCTGCAGTCTCAAAGCTCATGGCGATATCCTGACCTGCCCGATCACTGGAGCAGTGCGGCGGCCTTCACGGCCGTCACAGCGGTGTTGTAGTTGTTGACGAGTTGCTGGACCGAGGCGGCCGACATGTCGAGCACCGGCTTCGGATAGACGCCGAACAGGATCGTCAGCGCGATCATCGGGAACAGCGTCAGGCACTCCCGGAAGGTGAGATCCTTCAGGCTCGCCAGCGATGGCTTGACCAGCGCCCCGAACACGACCTTGCGGTAGAGCCACAGCGCGTAGCCGGCCGAGAGGATCACGCCGAAAGTGGCGAAGAACGCGGTCGGGATCGAGACCTTGAAGGTGCCGAGCAACGTCATGAACTCGCCGACGAAGCCTGATGTGCCGGGCAGACCGACATTGGCCATGGTGAAGACCATGAAGGTCAGCGCGTAGAGCGGCATCCGGTTGACGAGGCCGCCATAGGCCGCGATCTCGCGGGTGTGCAGGCGGTCGTAGACGACGCCGACGCAGAGGAACAGCGCCCCGGAGACGATGCCGTGCGAGATCATCTGGAACATGCCGCCGGCGACGCCCTGCATGGTGCCGGCGAAGATGCCCATGGTGACGAAGCCCATATGCGCGACCGAGGAGTACGCGATCAGCTTCTTCATGTCCTCCTGCATCAGGGCCACCAGCGAGGTGTAGATGATGGCGATGGCCGAGAGTGTGAAGATCAGCGGCGCGAAGTCATGCGAGGCCAGCGGGAACATTGGCAGCGAGAAGCGCAGGAAGCCGTAGCCGCCCATCTTCAGCAGGATCGCGGCGAGGACCACGGAGCCCGCCGTCGGCGCTTCGACGTGCGCGTCGGGGAGCCAGGTGTGCACCGGCCACATCGGCATCTTCACCGCGAAGGAAGCGAAGAAGGCGAGCCAGGCCCAGGTCTGCAGCGACCTCGGCACGGCAGTGTGCATCAGCGTCGGAATGTCGGTGGTGCCACCATTCCAGTACAGCGCCATGATGGCGAGCAGCATCAGGACCGAGCCGAGCAGCGTGTAGAGGAAGAACTTGAACGATGCGTAGACCCGGCGCGGACCGCCCCAGACGCCGATGATCAGGAACATCGGGATCAGGCCGCCTTCGAAGAACAGGTAGAACAGCACGAGATCGAGCGCCGAGAAGGTGCCGACCATCAGCGTTTCCAGGATCAGGAACGCCATCATGTATTCGCGGACGCGGTTGGTGATCGCCTTCCAGCTCGCGATGATGCAGAACGGCATCACGGCGGTGGTGAGGATCACCAGCGGCAGCGAGATGCCGTCGACGCCCATGTGGTAGGTGATGCCGGTGGCGAGCCAGTTCGCCTTCTCGACGAACTGGAAGTCGGGATTGGCCGGGTCGAACCGCATGACCAGGATCACCGACACCGCGAAGGTGATCAGCGTGGTCCAGAGCGCGATCCAGCGCGAGTTGCGCTTGGCCGCCTCGTCATCGCCGCGGCTGAGATAGACGATCAGCGCGCCGACCAGCGGCAGGAACGTCGTGACCGATAGGATGGGCCAGGTTGTCATTTACTGGCCTCCAAAGCCGAACATGAACCAGGTGATCAGGCCGGCGGCGCCGATCAGCATGGCGAATGCGTAGTGATAGAGATAGCCGGTCTGGATCTTCACGACGTTGCGGGTGACGTCCAGGACGCGAGCCGAGACGCCGTCGGGGCCGAGGCCGTCGATGATGAAGCCGTCGCCCTTCTTCCAGAGCTGATAGCCGATCCACTTCGCCGGACGGACGAAGATGATGTCGTAGAGCTCGTCGAAGTACCATTTGTTGAGCAGGAACTGGTACAGCATCGGCTGCTCTTTAGCGAGCTGCACAGGGATGTACGGCCGGCGGATGTAGAACAGGTACGAGACGAGGAAGCCCAGCACCATCATCACCGTCGGCAGGAAGGCGATGGTCTCGGGGATGTGGTGCATCTCCTCGATGATGTGCGGGTTCATCTTCACGGATTCGCGGAAGAACTCCTCGATGCCGTGACCGGCGAACAGCTCCTTGAACGGGAAACCGGCGACGATGGAGCCGACTGCGAGCACGCCGATCGGGATCAGCATCCAGATCGGAGCCTCATGCGCGGCCTCATAGTGATGCTCGTCATGCGGCTCGCCATGGAAGGTCTTGAAGATCAGGCGCCAGGAGTAGAACGAGGTCAGGCCGGCGGCGACGACCGTCATCAGGAAGCCGTACATCGCAAACGGAATGTGCGAGGCGTAGGCGGACTCGATGATCGCGTCCTTGGAGAAGTAGCCGGCGGTGAGCGGGAATCCCGTGAGCGCCAGCGTGCCGACCACCATCACCGCATAGGTGTAGGGGATCTTCTTCCAGAGCCCGCCCATGTTGCGGATGTCCTGCTCGTGGTGCATCGCGTAGATCACCGAGCCGGAGCCCAAGAACAGCAGCGCCTTGAAGAAGGCATGCGTGAATAGATGGAACATGCCGACCGAATAGGCCCCTGCTCCCATCGCCACGAACATGTAGCCGAGCTGCGAACAGGTCGAGTAAGCGACGATGCGCTTGATGTCGTTCTGGACGAGGCCGATGGTCGCGGCGAAGAACGCTGTGGTCGCGCCGAAGAACATCACGACGGCCTGCGCATTCGGGGCGAGTTCGAACAGCGGCGACAGGCGCGCCACCATGAAGACGCCCGCGGTGACCATGGTCGCGGCGTGGATCAGCGCCGACACAGGCGTCGGGCCCTCCATCGCGTCCGGCAACCAGGTGTGCAGCAGGAACTGCGCCGACTTGCCCATCGCGCCCATGAACAGCAACAGGCAGGTCAGGGTCAGCGCATCGGCGTGCCAGCCGAGGAAGTTGATGGTCTTGCCGGTAAGGCCCGGCGCGGCGTGGAAGATCGTCTCGAAATCGGTCGAGCTGGTCAGCATGAAGATCGCGAAGATGCCGAGCGCGAAACCAAAGTCGCCGACGCGGTTGACCACGAAGGCCTTGATCGCGGCCGCATTCGCCGACGGCTTCTGGTACCAGAATCCGATCAGCAGATAGCTCGCCAGGCCCACGCCTTCCCAGCCGAAGAACAGTTGCACGAGGTTGTCCGCCGTCACCAGCATCAGCATGGCGAAGGTGAACAGGCTGAGATAGCCGAAGAAGCGCGGCCGGTTCGGGTCCTCGTCCAT
Organism: Bradyrhizobium sp. CIR18; assembly: GCF_014198295.1. NCBI lineage: Bacteria > Pseudomonadati > Pseudomonadota > Alphaproteobacteria > Hyphomicrobiales > Nitrobacteraceae > Bradyrhizobium > Bradyrhizobium sp. CIR18. The sequence goes on from NZ_JACIHF010000001.1 coordinate 751,517, forward strand.
GTAGCCGATGGAATAGAGGTGCACGAGCGAGGACACGGTAGTCACCACCACCAGCATCACGGCCGTGAGCGTGTCGACCCGCAAGGTCCACCAGACCTGAAGATCGCCGGAGAAGATCCAGGGCAGCAGCTGGACCCTGATGTCGTGGTGCACGAAGCCGACATCGACCAGCGTCATCCAGGACAGCGCGGCCGAGACGAACAGCAACGCGGTGGTGATCAGCTCGGCACCGCGCGAGCCTGCCGCGGCCGGCTCGACCGGGCCGTGGCCGTGATCATCGTGGGCGTCGTCGTGATGGCTCTCGTGGATGACGGACGCATCCTCGTTGATCGTATCGGACGCATGGGCGTGCGCGTGGCCGTGGTCGCCATGATGCTCGACCTCGTCGCCCGAGGGGTTGCGGGCATGCGCGCCGAACAGCGCGATCAGGCCGGCCAGAATGGCGCCCAGCAGAGGCAGAAAGACAATTGCCTGAACCATGACTGAGCTCAGCCCTTCATCAGATTGACGTCCTCAACCGCGATCGAGCCGCGGTTGCGGAAATAGACCACCAGGATGGCGAGACCGATCGCGGCTTCAGCGGCAGCGACGGTCAGCACCAGAAGCGCGAAGACCTGGCCGACGATGTCGCCGAGGAAGGTCGAGAACGCGACGAGGTTGATGTTGACCGAGAGCAGGATCAGCTCGATCGACATCAAGATGACGATGATGTTCTTGCGGTTCAGGAAGATGCCGAGGATGCCGAGCGTGAACAGGATCGCGCCGACCGCCAGATAGTGTCCGAGCCCGATCGTCATTTCACCCACTCCGCCGCGTCAGCGTCCTGGAGCCCCTGCCCCGGCGCCACCTTGCGCATCGCCATCGCCATATCGGGCGTGCGCGCGTTCTGAACGTTGATGTCCTGCCGCTTCACGCTCGCCTTGTGCCGCAGCGTCAGCACGATGGCGCCGATCATGGCGACCAGCAGCACCATGCCCGAGAGCTGGAAGTAGTGGATGTACTTCGTATAGAGCACCAGCCCGAGCGCCTCGGTGTTCGAAACGTTGGCCGGGATCGCCGCCGTAATCGTCTTGGCAACGCCGGGATTGATGACCCAGAAGCCGACGGTGAGCAGCAGCTCGAACAGGAAGATGCCGCCGATCACCAGGCCGACCGGCAGGTACTCGATGAAGCCCTCGCGCAGCTCGGTGAAGTCCACGTCGAGCATCATGATCACGAACAGGAACAGCACCGCGACCGCGCCGACATAGACGACGATCAGGATCATCGCCAGGAATTCGGCGCCCATCAGCACGAACAGGCCGGAGGCGTTGACGAAGGCCAGGATCAGGTACAGCACGGAGTGCACGGGATTGCGCGAGACAATCACCATCACGGCCGAGGCGACACAGACGCCGGCGAAGAGATAGAAGAACAGCGCGGGAAGGATCATGCCCTCACCTCACCGGTACGGCGCGTCGAGCTCGATCGCTTTCGCGATCTCGCGTTCCCAGCGGTCGCCGTTGGCGAGCAGCTTGGCCTTGTCATAGAACAGTTCCTCGCGGGTCTCGGTCGCGAACTCGAAGTTCGGACCTTCGACGATGGCGTCGACCGGGCAGGCCTCCTGGCAGAGGCCGCAATAGATGCACTTCACCATGTCGATGTCGTAGCGAACGGTGCGGCGGGTCCCGTCGTTGCGGCGCGGGCCGGCCTCGATGGTGATGGCCTGTGCCGGGCAGACGGCTTCGCAGAGCTTGCAGGCGATGCAGCGCTCTTCGCCGTTCGGATAGCGGCGCAGCGCATGCTCGCCGCGGAAGCGCGGCGAGATCGGGCCCTTCTCGAACGGATAGTTCAGGGTCGGCTTCGGCTGGAAGAAATAGCGCATGGCGAGGAAGAACGCCGAGACGAATTCCGACAGCAGAAGCGAGCGTGCAGTGGCGTTGACGTTGATACCCATGACGGCCCTCACTTCGGCGCGATGCCGGCGAAATGCAGCACGCCGGCCACCACGATCACCATCGCCAGCGACAGCGGCAGGAACACCTTCCAGCCGAGGCGCATCAATTGATCGTAGCGGTAGCGCGGCACGATCGCCTTTGCCATCGCGAACAGGAAGAACATGAAGAAGACTTTGAGCGAGAACCAGATGATCCCCGGCACCCAGTTGAAGGGCGGCAGGTCGACCGGCGGCAGCCAGCCTCCGAGGAACAGGATCGTTGCCATCGCGCACATCGTGACGATCGCGACATACTCGCCGAGCATGAACAGCAGATACGGCGTCGAGCCGTACTCGACCATGAAGCCGGCGACGAGCTCGGATTCGGCTTCCACGAGGTCGAACGGCGGGCGGTTGGTCTCCGCCAGCGCCGAGACGTAGAACACCACGAACATCGGGAACAGCGGCCAGACGTACCAGTTCAGGATGGTGAGCTGCGGCAGTCCGATCAGGCTGGCGAGACCGCGGACATGCTGGGCCTCGACCACGGCCGACAGGTTCAGCGTGCCGGCGCAGAGCAGCACCGTGATGATGACGAAGCCGATCGAGACTTCATAAGACACCATCTGCGCCGCCGAGCGCAGCGCGGCCAGGAACGGGTATTTCGAGTTCGACGACCAGCCGGCCATGATGATGCCGTAGATCGACAGCGACGAGATCGCGAAGATGAAGAGGATGCCGACATTGATGTCGGAGATCACCCAGCCGAGGCTGGTCGGAATCACCGCCCAGGCCGCGAGCGCGAGCACGCATGAGACCAGCGGCGCAAGGAGAAACACGCCCTTGTTGGCGCCGGCCGGAATGATCGGCTCCTTCAGCACGAACTTCAGCAGGTCGGCGAAGGACTGCAGCAGGCCCCAGGGGCCGACCACGTTCGGGCCGCGCCGGATCTGCACCGCCGCCCAGATCTTGCGGTCGGCGAGCAGGATGTAGGCGATCGCCACGAGCAGGACGACGAGCACCAGGACGCTCTGCGCGACCATGATGATCAGCGGCCAGAGGAACCCGGTCCAGAATGCGCTTTCGAAGAATTCCATCAGATCACGCTCACTCCGCTGCGGTCAGCATGTGCCCGGAGGCGAGGCGCGAACATTCCGCCATTACGGCGGACGCACGCGCGATTGGGTTGGTCAAATAGAAGTCCTCGACCAGCGGCTTGAACGGCGCCTTCTCGGGCGAACCGCCCTTCCCCGCCAGCTTTTTGATCTGGTCGGCCGAGCCGGGCTCGATCTGGTCGAGGCGGATCAAATGCGGCACGGCCTTGAAGATCGCCTGGCGCAAGGCGGCCAGCGAGTCATAGCCGAGCTTCTTGCCGAGCGCCTCCGACAGCGCGCGGACGATCGCCCAGTCCTCGCGGGCTTCGCCCGGCGGGAACGCGGCGCGGCCCGTCATCTGCACGCGGCCTTCGGTGTTGACGTAGATCGCGGACTTCTCGGTATAGGCGGCCGCCGGCAGGATCACGTCGGCGCGATGCGCGCCGCGGTCGCCATGGGTGCCGATATAGACGACGAAGGTACCATCAGGCGCGTTGATCTCGTCGGCCCCGAGCAGGAACAGCAAGTCCAGCGTGCCGAACGTCGTCATCTGCGCGGCGTTCAGGCCGCCGCCGGTGGCAGAGAAGCCGATATCGAGCGCGCCGACGCGCGAAGCGGTCTCGTGCAGCACGCCAAAGCCGTTCCAGCCGTCCTTGACCGCACCGACATCGAGCGCGAGCTTGGCAGCGGCCGCGAGAATGGCGGCGCCGTCGTGACGCGAGGCCGCGCCCGCGCCGACCAGGATGATCGGATTCTTGGCGTTCTTCAGCACGTCCATGAAGGAGTGCTTGCCGGCCGCGAGCTCACCGAGCGTCTCGGTGCCCGCACCGAGGTGATCGTAGTCGTAGGTCAGATCGACCTTCGGGCCGATCACACCGACCTTGAAGCCGCCGGCGCGCCAGCGCTTGCGGATGCGGGCGTTGAACACGGCCGCCTCTTTCCGCGGGTTCGCGCCGATGATGAGCAGCGCATCCGCCTGCTCCACACCCACCAGCGTCGGGTTGAAGATGTAGGAGCCGCGGCCGAGCGCGGGGTCAAAGGCGTCGCCGCCCTGCACCGCCAGATTGCCCGAGCCGTATTTGGCGAGAAGGTCCTTCAGCGCGAACATCTCCTCGACGCCGGCGAGATCGCCGGCAATCGCGCCGATGCGCTTGCCGTCAGTGCGGGCCGCTTTCGCAGCGATCGCGGCGAACGCCTCGGTCCAGCTCGCCGCGCGCAGCTTGCCGGCTTCGCGGATGTAGGGCCGGTCCAGGCGCTGGGTGCGCAGGCCGTCGACGACATGGCGGGTCTTGTCGGAGATCCACTCCTCGTTCACGGCCTCGTTGATGCGCGGCAGCACGCGCATGACTTCGCGGCCGCGGGTGTCGACGCGGATCGCCGACCCGACGCCGTCCATCACGTCGATCGACTGGGTCTTGCCCAGCTCCCAGGGACGCGCCGCAAAGGCATAAGGCTTCGAGGTCAGCGCGCCGACCGGGCAGATGTCGACGAGATTGCCTTGAAGCTCCGAGGTCAGCGCGTGCTCGAGATAGGTCGTGATCTCCATGTCCTCGCCGCGCCCCGTCGCGCCCATCTCGGGGGCGCCTGCGACTTCCGCCGAGAAGCGGACGCAGCGCGTGCACTGGATGCAGCGGTTCATCGAGGTCTTGACCAGCGCACCGAGATATTTGTCCTCGACCGCGCGCTTGTTCTCGGCGAAGCGGCTGGTGTCGACACCATAGCCCATCGCCTGGTCCTGCAGGTCGCACTCGCCGCCCTGGTCGCAGATCGGGCAATCCAGCGGATGGTTGATCAGAAGGAACTCCATCACGCCTTCGCGTGCCTTCTTCACCATCGGCGAACGCGTCGAGATCTCCGGCGGCTCGCCCTTGGGGCCCGGACGGCAATCGCGCACGCCCCAGGCGCAGCTCGCGACCGGCTTGGGGCCGCCCTTCACCTCGACGAGGCACATCCGGCAATTGCCGGCGATCGACAGCCGCTCGTGATAGCAGAAGCGCGGAATCTCGGCGCCGGCCGCCTCGCACGCCTGAAGCAGCGTGTACTCGGCGGGGACATCGATCTCTTTGCCGTCGATGATGAGCTTGGTCATTCTTCTTACTCCGCCGCGACCATGTTCACGGGATCGCGGACGCCGATATCGTCGACATCGGCCTTATGCGAATACTGGTCGATGCGCGCTTCGATCTCGTGACGGAAATGCGCGATCAGGCCCTGGATCGGCCATGCCGCGGCATCGCCGAGCGCGCAGATGGTGTGGCCTTCGACCTGCTTGGTGACTTCGAGCAGCATGTCGATCTCGCGCTTGTGGGCGCGGCCTTCGGCCATGCGGGTGAGCACGCGCCACATCCAGCCCGTACCCTCGCGGCACGGCGTGCACTGGCCGCAGCTCTCGTGCTTGTAGAAATAGGAGATGCGGGCAATGGCGCGGATCAGGTCGGTGGACTTGTCCATCACGATCACGGCCGCGGTGCCGAGGCCCGAGCGCAGCTTGCTCAGGCTGTCGAAATCCATCGGCGTGTCGATGATCTGCTCGGCCGGCACCATGCGCACCGACGAACCGCCGGGGATCACGGCCTTGAGGTTGTCCCAGCCGCCGCGGATGCCGCCGCAATGCTTGTCGATCAGCTCACGGAACGGGATGCCCATCGCCTCTTCGACGTTGCAGGGCCGCTCGACATGGCCGGAGATGCAGAAGAGCTTGGTGCCGACATTGTTCGGACGACCGATGCCGGCGAACCAGGCCGCGCCGCGGCGCAGGATGTCCGGCGCAACCGCGATGGACTCGACGTTGTTGACGGTGGTCGGACAGCCGAACAGGCCGACATTGGCCGGGAACGGCGGCTTCAGGCGCGGCTGGCCCTTCTTGCCTTCGAGGCTTTCGAGCAGCGCGGTCTCTTCGCCGCAGATGTAAGCGCCGGCGCCGTGGGCGACGTAGATGTCGAACGGCCAGCCGTTGACGTTGTCCTTGCCGACCAGCTTGGCTTCATAGGCCTGGTCGATCGCGGCCTGCAGGTGCTCGCGCTCGCGGATGAACTCGCCGCGGACATAGATGTAGCAGGCATGCGCGTTCATCGCGCAGCTCGCGATCAGGCAGCCCTCGATCAGGAGATGCGGATCGTGCCGCATGATCTCGCGATCCTTGCAGGTGCCGGGCTCGGATTCGTCGGCGTTGACGACGAGATAGCTCGGCCGGCCGTCGGTCGATTCCTTCGGCATGAACGACCATTTCAGACCGGTCGGGAAGCCGGCGCCGCCGCGGCCGCGCAGGCCTGACGCCTTCATCTCGTTGATGATCCAGTCGCGGCCCTTGTCGATGATGTTCTTGGTGCCATCCCAGGCGCCGCGGCGCCGCGCACCCTCGAGCCCCCAATCGTGGAGGCCGTAGAGGTTCTTGAAGATGCGGTCCTTGTCCTCGAGCATATCAGTGCTTTCCGATCAACGAATGGTCTGCTTGTAGGCAAGTCCGGCGGCGCAGACGGCGAAGGTCAGCGCCCAGAGCAGAGAGGATTCCAGCGACGCGCTCAGGCCGAAGCGCTGCAGCAGGAAAATGAAAGCGGCCGCCACGGCGGCATGCATCGCGATGAAGCCCCACTTTTTCATGGCATCGCTCTCCTGCACGGAAGGCTGCGAGAGATCACCCATCAGGTGCTCTCCTTCAGCGTGGTCGGCCCGGTGATCGGCGCCGAGAACTGGCGGCCGTTCTGCGGACCGGGCTTGGGCGGATTGCCCGAGGCGAAACCGTCGAGCACCTTGCCGAAGCTTTCCTTGGTCAGGTCCTCATAGGTGTCCTTGCCGATCAGCACCATCGGCGCGTTCACGCAGGCGCCCAGGCACTCGACCTCTTCCCAGCTGAAATTGCCGTCCTTGGAGAGATGGAAGGGCTCGTGATGGATGCGGTGCTCGCAGACGTGGATCAGGTCCTCGGCGCCCCGCAGCCGGCACGGCGTGGTGCCGCAAACCTGGACATGGGCCTTCTTGCCGACGGGGGCGAGCTGGAACATCGTGTAGAAGGTCGCCACCTCCAGCACGCGGATGTAGGGCATGTCGAGCATGTCGGCGATGACGCGGATCGCGGCTTCCGAGACCCAGCCGTCGTGCTGCTCCTGGGCACGCCAGAGGATGGCGATGACGGCGGAGGCCTGACGTCCCGCCGGATATTTCGCGATCTGCTGCTTGGCGAATGCGAGGTTCTCCTCCGTGAACGCAAAGCTCGCGGGCTGGACTTCCTTCGGTGCTAATCGGCGAACGGACATCTCTTCAATCTCTCACTGCATGCGGCGCGCTGTTTTCGCATTCAGGGCTTCGATCCTGTCCTGCCAAAATGCGCTTGCGGTGCCGAAAACGTTGTAGCCGACATGGGTCGAGACCTTGATGCGGTCGAGGATCGACAGCTCGGTCACGGTCTCCATCCGGTTGCTGCGCGGATCGAACACGATCAGCTTCAGCGGGGTCTGTTCGAGGATGAAGCGCGACACTGCATGAGAGCGGTCGCTGCCGTGCTCCTCGCACATGATGACGCTGTCGGCCTGGAGCAGACGCGCGCCGCCCTTGATCGCCTCGATCTCGACGCCCTCGACGTCGAGCTTGATCAGGTATTTGCCGGCGCTTGCCACCTTGCCGTCCTCGATCAGATTGTCGAGAGCGATGACCGGCACGTCCTCACCGCCCGCGGAGGGATCGCCGGCGATGCTGAAGGCTTCGTGCTTGGTGCCTGAGAGACGCGCGGTGCCGCGGGTGGCGCCGATCGCGCATTTCATGGCCTCGAAGCGATTGCCGTTGACGCGGGCGTTGTTGGCGAGCTTCGGATAGTTCTGCCCCGACGGCTCGATCGCGATCGCCTTGTGCGAGCCGAACGGCTTGCTCGACACCAGCACCGACCAATAGCCGTAATTGGCACCGCAATCGAGCAACGTGTAGTCGACGTCGACGCTATCGGCGAACAGCAGCTCGAGCTCGTCCTCATAGTTGTAGGAGCGGTTGAGCAGCTTGCTCCAATAGCCGTCGCCGTAAGGGAACTCGAACACGGCGTCGGGATTGAGCCTGATCGCGATGTTGCGCTCGGGCAGCGTCTTCCGCAGCAAATTCGCGCAGGCGATGTAGCCCATATGCGAGAAGTGCGAGGAGATCTTCGATCCCGTCACCAGCGCCAAGGCAGCCGTCCGCTCCCACAGGTTGGCCCCTTCAAGGGCCCCCGAGGCGCGGTCAAACTGGATTGGCGCCTGCTGCCCCATCACCGATCGACCTCTCCGAACACGATGTCGAGCGAACCGAGAATGGCCGAGACGTCGGCGAGCAGATGGCCGCGGCAGATGTGATCCATCGCCTGCAGATGCGCAAAGCCCGGCGCGCGGATCTTGCACTTGTACGGCTTGTTGGTGCCGTCGGAGATCAGATAGACGCCGAACTCGCCCTTGGGCGCCTCGACCGCGGCGTAGACTTCGCCGGCCGGCACGTGGACGCCTTCGGTGTAGAGCTTGAAGTGGTGGATCAGCGCTTCCATCGAGCGCTTCATCTCGCCACGGCGCGGCGGCGCGACCTTGTTGTCGGCGACGACAACGGGGCCCTTCCCGTCGGGCGCGTTCAGCTTCTGGATGCACTGTTTCATGATGCGGATGGACTGGCGCATCTCTTCCATGCGGATCAGATAGCGGTCGTAGCAGTCACCGTTCTTGCCGATCGGAATGTCGAAATCCATCTCGGCATAGCATTCATAGGGCTGCGACTTGCGCAGGTCCCAGGCCGCGCCCGAGCCGCGCACCATCACGCCCGAGAAGCCCCACTCCCAGGCCTCCTTCAGCGGCACCACGCCGATGTCGACGTTGCGCTGCTTGAAGATGCGGTTGGCGGTGAGCAGGCGGTCGAGATCGTCCACGACTTTCAGGAACGGATCGCACCAGGCCTCGATGTCGTCGACCAGCTTCTGCGGCAAATCCTGATGCACGCCGCCGACGCGGAAGTAAGCCGCATGCATGCGGCTGCCCGAGGCGCGCTCGTAGAACACCATCAGCTTCTCGCGCTCTTCGAAGCCCCACAGCGGCGGGGTCAGGGCGCCGACGTCCATCGCCTGCGTGGTGACGTTGAGCAGATGCGACAGGATGCGGCCGATCTCGCAATAGAGCACGCGGATCAGCTGGCCGCGGCGCGGCACCTCGATGCCGAGCAGCTTTTCGGCCGCCATGCAGAAGGCGTGTTCCTGGTTCATCGGCGCGACGTAGTCGAGCCGATCGAAGTAAGGGATCGCCTGGAGGTAGGTCTTCTGCTCGATCAGCTTCTCGGTGCCACGGTGAAGCAGGCCGATATGCGGATCGACGCGCGCGACGACTTCGCCGTCCAGCTCCAGCACCAGACGCAGCACGCCGTGCGCGGCCGGATGCTGCGGACCGAAATTGATGGTGAAGTTGCGAAGGTTTTCGGGTTGCTCGTTCATGATCAGACCTTCGGTCCCGCTTTTTCATCTCCCGGAAGCACCGGATAATCGGCCCCCTCCCACGGAGACAAAAAGTCGAACTTGCGGAATTCCTGGTTGAGCCGGACGGGCTCGTACACCACCCGCTTCTCCTGGTCGTCGTAGCGGACCTCGACGAAACCGGTGGTCGGGAAATCCTTGCGCAGCGGATGGCCCTCGAAGCCGTAATCGGTGAGGATGCGGCGCATGTCGGGATGGCCGACGAAGAACACGCCGTAGAGGTCGTAGGCCTCGCGCTCGAACCAGTCGGCGCCGGGGAACAATTCGATCAGCGACGGCACCTGCGTGGTCTCGTCGGCCTGGGCCTTGAGGCGGATCCGCGCGTTCAGGGTCGGTGACAGGAAGTGATAGATCACGTCGAAGCGCTTCTCGCGCGAGGGATAGTCCGCGGCCGTGATGTCGGTGAAGTTGACGAAGCGGCAGCTCGGGTCGTCGCGGAGGTACTTGACCACCTCGACGATCTTGCTGGCTTCGACATCAACCGTGAGCTGGTTGAAGGCCACCGAATGACCGATCGCGGCGCCCGGAAGCGCGCTAACGATCGTCTGCCCCAGTGCGTCGAGCTTGGCGTCGTCCATGACGTAAAACCTTAGCGTTCGATGGTGCCGGTGCGCCGGATCTTCTTCTGCAGCAGCAGCACGCCGTAGAGCAGCGCTTCCGCCGTGGGCGGGCAGCCCGGCACATAGATGTCGATCGGCACGATGCGGTCGCAGCCGCGCACGACAGAGTAGGAATAGTGATAATAGCCGCCGCCATTGGCGCAGGAGCCCATCGAGATGACGTAGCGCGGCTCGGGCATCTGGTCGTAGACCTTGCGCAGCGCAGGCGCCATCTTGTTGGTCAGCGTGCCGGCGACGATCATCACGTCGGACTGGCGCGGTGAGGCACGCGGCGCGAAGCCGAAGCGCTCGACGTCGTAGCGCGGCATCGACACCTGCATCATCTCGACCGCGCAGCAGGCGAGACCGAAGGTCATCCACATCAAGGAGCCGGTGCGGGCCCAGGTGATGAGGTCGTCGGTCGCAGCCACGAAGAAGCCCTTGTCGGACAGCTCGGAATTGACCTCGAGAAAGAACGGATCATTGGCCCCGACCGGCCGGCCGGTCGACGGATCCAGGATGCCCTTGGGGGCCGGCGCGATAGCCGGACCTGTGGACGACACGGGGTTCAATCCCATTCGAGTGCTCCCTTCTTCCATTCATAGGCGAACCCGACCGTCAGCACGGCGAGGAACACCACCATGGACCAGAAGCCGGTCGCGCCAAGCTTGCCGAACGCCACCGCCCAGGGAAACAGGAACGCCACCTCGAGATCGAAGATGATGAAGAGAATGGCGACGAGATAGAAGCGGACGTCGAACTTCATGCGCGCGTCGTCGAAGGCGTTGAAACCGCACTCATACGCCGACAGCTTTTCCGGGTCCGGCTGCTGGAACGCCACGACGAAGGGCGCGATCAGCAGCACGAGGCCAATGAGGCCCGCTACCCCTATAAAGACGACGAGTGGAAGATAGTTCTGCAGAATGCCGCTCATGGCGAGCCCTTTTTCCCGCAGCCTCGGGACAGCCACGGATTCGTCCGATTTGGAATTATTCTGAGCCTTAGCGCAGTGCACCAATGGGCGCAAGACACGCTCTTTTTAGGCCCTTTGCCGCCCCCAGAACGGTGAAAATCCCGGAATCACCCCGCGTTGGTATGGAGCAGATCGCCAAGGCCAGCAAGGGCGGTTCGGGCCCGCGGCCGTGGCGTCTGCTGTTTGGGAAGGCCCACTTTATGTAGGCCGCGGCGCGGCAAAATACACATTAAAACGACGATTGCCGCTGGTCGGCCGCATTCCCACCCACCAAGCCCGCAGCCGCTCCGAGCAGCCTATCCACAGGCAAGGCAGGCACGAGCCATGCATCGCGCGGGGGGCGAGCCCCGCCTCAGGCGATATATTGCAGTCCGGCCGGGGTCCAGCCGCGAGCGCGGCGACGGCGACATCCTGGGCCGTCGCGCGCGCCGCGCTCGGATGAGCTTCGGGCTGGGGGGCATAGCCCGGGAGCTCATCTATCTCGTGAGGAAGAGCGGCGGCGCCAGATGGCGCCCCCCTTATCCCGCCCTCACCATTTGTAGGAGACGCTGGCGGTGACACGCCGGCGATCGCCGTAGAAGCACGACGTGGCCGACGCGCAGCTCGCGACATAGATCTTGTCGGTCAGGTTGATCACGTTCAGCGCCGTACGCCAGTTCTGCCATTCATAGTGGAGCGCGAGATCGCCGAGCACGACTGCGGGAACTTCGAGGGTGTTTGCAGCATCCGCCCAGGACGGGCCGATGTAACGCACGCCACCGCCAAAGCCGAACCCTTCCAACGGTCCATCCTTGAAGGTGTAGTCGGCCCATCCCGACACCAGAAGCTGGGGCGTATTGGTCGGCGTCTTGCCGACGAGGGTCGGGTCGAGGTCTTTGCTGTTGAAGAGATGATAGGACGTGAAGGCGCCGATGAACTTCAGCTCCTTCGTGGCATTGGCCACCGCTTCCAGCTCAATGCCGCGCGAGGTCACCTCGCCGGTCTGGTTCTGCAAGACCGGAACGCTGCCCGGTAATGTCGTCGCGACGTTTTGACGGACCAAATCGAAAGCCGAAACCGTGAAATAGCCATCGAAGCCTTTTGGCGCGACCTTCACGCCGATTTCGGCCTGCTTGCCGGTCTCCGGCAGGAACAGCTGGTTCGTCGCATTGAGGCCGATGATCGGATTGTAGCTCGTCGAATACGAGACGTAGGGCGCGATGCCGTTGTCGAAATTGTAGATCAGTCCGGCGCGGCCGCTGAACCTGCTGTCGTCACGGCTGGCAACGGTTGCGCCGGTGTCCCGCGCTTCTTGCGTCGTTTCGACCCAGTCATTGCGGCCGCTCAGCACCAGCGTGAAGTTGCCGAGCTTCATCTGGTCCTGGAGATAGGTGCCGGCCTGCTTCTGTGTGATGAGGAAGTTACGGAACGGCGCGCTCGGCAACGCAACCTCGGCTCCCCCATAGGCCGGATTGAAAACGTTGATCGAGGGTACGCCGAATCCGAAGGCTTGATAATCGTCGATCTGGTAGCCTCTCAGATCGACGCCGAACAGCATTGTGTGTCTGACCGGACCGGTGTTGAAGCGATACTCGAGCTGATTATCGAGATTGGCCTCGTTGGCGGTGTTCTTCGCGTACCAATTATATCGTCCCATCGTGGCGGTGTTGATGCTGTCCCAACCGTTGCCGACATAGCCGCGGTAGCTGATGTCGACATGCGCAAAGCGGGCGTTCTGGCGGAACGTCAGGTCCTCGGTAAGATTGCGCTCGAACCGATAGCCCAGCATCTCCTGCTCGCGCGTGAATTTGTCCACGCTTGGATCTCCGACGAAGAAGCTCGTGGGAATCTTGCCGAACGGCGCGTTCGTCACCGTGCCCTGGTAGGGCAGGAAGTTGATGCCGCGGGTGTCCTGCTTCGAGGCAGACGCAAGCACTGTGAAGCTCGTGTCGGCATCCGGCTTCCACGTGAACGACGGTGCGATGAAGTAGTTGTTGTCCGGCGTGAAGTTGACCTGCGTGCCGCCGTTCTGGACCTGGCCGACCACGCGCGCGAACAGTTTGCCGTTCTCGGGGCTCGTCGCGACCGGACCGCCCATGTCGAAACTGACATAGGCATTGCCGAAATTATTGACGCCGGCCTCGATGTAGCGGATCGGCTCGGCCGGCGGCATCTTGCTGATGACGTTGACGATGCCGCTCGGGCTTGATCCCCCGTAAAGCACCGCCGACGGACCGCGCAATACCTCGACCCGCTCCATGTTGGGGGTCTGCAGTTTCCAGCTGGCATAGGACGTGTAGAACAGCTGCATGCCGTCGAGAAACAGTCCGATGTCCTCGGACTTGAAGCCGCGGATCAACCACCAGTCGTTGCGGGTATCCGTGCCGAAAGTCCCTGCGCGCACGCCGGCGGTGTAGCGCAGGACCTCATCGAGCTTGTTGGGCTTCTGGTCGCGGATCTGCTCGGCGCCGATGACGGACACTGACTGCGGCGTCTCGATGATCGGCGTGTTGGTCTTGGTGCCGGACGAACTGCGACCCGCGACGTAGCCGTTCACTGGGCCGCGCGGCGTCTCGACGAAGCCGACGTTGCGCTGCGGCTGCGGCCTGTTCCTGTTGGCGATCTGCTCCGACGACCGCGGCGCACGGCGCTGAGGGGTCGTGGTCGCGCGGCGGCGCGCGTCCGGTGCGGTGACGGTCACCGGCGGCAGGCTCGCTGCGCCACCCTGCGCGGACGATTGTGCAAGCGATGCCTGCGGCATCAAAACCCAAGCGGACGCGGTCGCCAACACGGCCGACCGCAGCATTCCAAGACTGTTCAACGCGCCACCCCAAAGCTGCATGTTCGATGCGTCATGCCGCCTGTCCCCGGACGGCATGCGCCTGGAGGTGACGCTTATGGGAGCGCGCGAGAATTCCCTAATTGAAAGCTTCTTAGAAAGACTCTTAGAAGCGATCCAACATGTTCAGAGATTGCTGGATGATCAGCGCGCGTTCTTCTCGCTCTCGAGCATCTCGGCGGCGATCGCCGTGAGCTGGTCGACCTGTCCCAGCAGCGTGTGGAACTCGGCTTCGCTCAGCTGTTCCAGCAGGCGCCGATTGCGCTCCTGCGCGCCCTCGACGATCGCATCATGCGCGGCGAGCCCCGCTGGGGTCAGCGAGATCAGCACCTCGCGGCTATCTTTCGGATTCGCGGTTTTCGCGATCAGCTTGCGCGAGAGCAGATTGGCCAGCGCGCGGCTGATCTGCCCCTTGTCCTGGCCGACGGCTTCGGCAAGCCGCGCCACGCTCATCGGCGGCCGGCGGCCCAGCGAGGCGACGAGACCGAACTCGACCGAGGACAATCCGGTAAGGCGCTTGTAGCGCAGGATCGCGCCGCGCTTGAGCAGATTGGCAAGCACCATCAGTCGCGACGACAGCATCACGGTGATCGGGGCCGACGGTTCGCTCTCGTCCGCTGCGGGCGACGTCGCCCCGCCCCTGCTCTCGGTCTGGCTCATCATCCACCTCTGCCAAGAAAGCCCAAGCCTGCCAAGCCCGACGCTGCCAAGTCCGGGCCTGCCAAGTCCGAGCCTGCCAAGTCCGGCCGGACGCTTCCTCAAATGCGATTAAGAGGCATTTGGAAGATCGTTGACATTGTCATCGAATTATCTTTCACTGGATCCAAGTGCCGAAAAGGGCCGGCCAAAGCGGGAGGAACCAGGTATGACCATCACCCAGCGGGATCGTGACCTCGGCACGGCCTATGCGATGAAGCCGGCGCACACCCGCACCGAGCTCACCTCGGTCGCGCGCGGCACGCCGATGGGCGAGCTGCTGCGCCGTTACTGGCACCCGGTCGGGCTCGTCGGTGACGCCACCGACACACCGAAGAAGGTGCGCGCGCTCGGCGAGGATCTGGTGCTGTTCCGTGACAAGCATGGCCGCGCCGGCCTGTTGCACGCCCGATGCTGCCACCGCGGCACCACGCTCTACTATGGCAAGGTCGAGGAGGACGGCATCCGTTGCTGCTATCACGGCTGGAAGTTCGACACCGAGGGCCACTGCCTGGAGCAGCCCTGCGAGCCCGACGGCGGCCAGTTCAAGGACAAGGTGCGCCAGCCCTGGTATCCGGTCGAGGAACGCTACGGCCTGATCTTCGCCTATATGGGCCCGGCCGGGAAACGCCCGGTGCTGCCGGCTTACGAATGCCTGGAGACAATGGACGACGGTGAGCTGGTCGAGGCCGATGATTCCTCGATCGGCGGCGGTGGCCCCGCCATCATCCCCTGCAACTGGCTGCAGCATTTCGAGAACGTGGTCGATCCCTATCACGTGCCGGTGCTGCACGGCTCGTTCTCCGGACCGCAATTCACCAACATGATGGCGTCGATCCCGGAGGTGAAGTTCGAGAAATCGCCGCGCGGCGTCCTCGTGCGCTCCGAGCGCAAGCAGGACGACGGCAAGGTGTTCTATCGCGTCAGCGAGGCTGCGCTGCCGACCTTACGCGTCGTGCCGAATCCGCGCGTCGCGCAGTTCGCGCGCGTCGAGTCGATCGGCTGGGTGCTTCCGATCGACGATGGCTCCTTCCGGATCTACGTCGCCGGCCGCGTCAAGAACTCCGGCGACATCAGCCGCATGCGCTCGAAGTTCAACGGCAAGTTCTGGTGGGACATGACCGAGCAAGAGCACCAGCAATTTCCGGGCGACTATGAGGCCCAGGTCGGCCAGGGCGAGGTGACGATCCACTCCGAGGAGCATTTCGGCCAGAGCGACCGCGGGATCCTCATGATCCGGCGCATGCTGAGCGACCAGCTCGACGCACTCGCCGCAGGCCGCGACCCGATCGGCGTCTCGTTCGATGCCAGCGCGCCGCCGGTCGAATTCGAAGCGGGGAATTACATCCGCGAAGGCTGACCTTCCAGCCGCTACTTCCGGGCTGGACCATTAACGACAATAAACACAAATTGGGGGAAGCGATGGTCGATGTGACGTCACAGATGTCGGTGCAAACGGCTGCCGCGGCAAAGCCCCCGGCGCGGCGCTATTACGTGCTGGGGCTGCTCACCATCATCTACGCGCTGAACTTCCTCGACCGCACGATCTTCAACGTGCTGATCGAGCCGATCAAGAAGGAGTTTGCGCTCAGCGACACCATGATGGGCCTGCTCGCGGGCTTCGGCTTTGCGCTGTTCTATTCCCTGCTCGGCATTCCCATCGCGCGCGTCGCCGACCGGCTCAACCGGCGCAACATCGTGGCCGTCGCCTTTGCATTCTGGAGCGCCATGACGGCGCTGTGCGGCGCGGCCACCAGCGTAACCTCGCTGGCACTGGCGCGCATCGGCGTCGGCATCGGCGAATCCGCCGGCTCACCCGCCTCGCAGTCGATCGTCGCCGATCTCTTCGCCAAGAACGAGCGCCCGCGCGCGCTCGGCATCTACGCCATCGGCACCTATCTCGGCGTCTTCCTCGGCTATTTCGTCGGCGGCTACGTCAACCAGCACTATGGCTGGCGGATGGCCTTCTATGTCGCCGGCCTGCCCGGCATCCTGCTCGCACTGGTGCTGTGGCTGACGATCTCCGAGCCGAAGCGCGGCGCGATGCAGGAGAGCTTCGTGCCCGAGCCGCTCGGGCCAACGCTACGTTTCCTGGCGTCGCAGCGCAGCTTCATCATCGTCCTGATCGGCTTCTGCCTCACCACCTACACGAACTACGCCACCGCGGCCTGGATCCCGCCGTTCCTGGCGCGCGTGCACCATCTGTCGAGCGCGGAGATCGGCACCTATGCCGGCACCTTCAAGGGCCTCGCCGGCATGGCCGGTACCCTGCTCGGCGGCTTCGTGGTGGCGCAAGTCAGCCGCCGCGACGACCGCTGGAAGCTGTGGGCGCCTGCGATCACCTCGGGCCTCGCCGGGCCGGTGTTCGCGCTGTGCATGCTGACGCAGGATTTCGCGATGATGGTCGCCATGCTGGCGCTGACCTCGTTCCTTGTCGGCTTCCATCTCGGCCCGATCTTCGCGATCGCGCAGACGGTGGCCAAGCCCAGCATGCGCGCGCTCGCCTCCGCGCTGATCGCGCTCACCGCCACCTGCTTTGGCCAGGGCGTCGGCCCGCTCGCAGTCGGCATGGTCAATGACGCGCTGAAGGGCGGTTATGGCGCAGAGGCCGTGCGCTATTCCCTGCTCTCGGCGGCGGTCACGACCACGCTCGGCGCCCTGTTGTTCATCTGGGCCGCCCGCGCGATCCGGGACGACATCGGCCGTGCCGCGGCCTGAGACCGACCCGGTGAGCCCGCCCGGCGAAACCAGCCGGGCGGCGAGATGAAACCATTTTGCGGAACCCGCGAAACCATCCGGAAACAGATGGTCCTTAAGACATGAGCCTACAGACGGCGGCAAAGCCCGTCGGGAGGCTCAGATGAACCACTCAATTCACTCTGCTGATCGTGCGACCCACCTGAAGATCGTGGTGGTGGCGCTGGTGGCTGGCATCACAGTGGCGGCCTTCGGCATCGCAGCCCGCACCAATGCCGATTACAGCCAGACCGCCCAGTCCACCCACGTCATCAAGGCCGGCAAGCCGGTGGTGGTGACGAGCGCGGGCACGTCCGAGATTCGCTGATACGTCCTCTTCCGGGCTGACCGATGGCCGCCTCCGGGCGGCCTTTTTCGTTTTCCAGAGCAATGCTTAGCCGAGTTGCACCGGTGAAGCGCAACGTCCTTGACTTCACTCAGCCCCGCCTTTAATTCCCCCCTCGTTCCGCGCGCATCGAGCGAACCACGCGGGAGTAGCTCAGTTGGTTAGAGCGCCGGCCTGTCACGCCGGAGGTCGCGGGTTCGAGCCCCGTCTCTCGCGCCATTTTGGCAATCCCTTCATAGTCTTAGCTTGAACTTCTCGACTTCCGCCGCATCTGCGCCGGCGATTGCCTGCCGCTGGCGGGAACTCTCGGCATAGTCAGCCCGCGCCCGAATCGTCTACGTCTCAAAGGACTTAGAGGGATCCCCACCCATTCTCGGCCTTTCCAGGGATACCCTGTCATTGGACAACCGAGGAGGCCAGTCATGGCTAAGAAGGATCCGGCCAAGAAGGATTCGACAAAGAAGGCAGCCGCTCCCGCCACCATTACGCTCAAGCACCTCGCCGCGGATATCGCCGAGAGCCAGGAGCTGTCGAAAAAGCGCGCCGAGGCGGTCCTGACCGACATGGTCGATTTGATCGCCAAGCACCTTAGGAAGGGCGACCGGGTCCGCATCGTCGGGCTCGGCATCCTCCAGGTCCGCAAGCGCGCCGCCCGCACCGGCCGCAATCCCGCCACCGGCGAGCCGATCCACATCAAGGCCAGCAAGAAGGTTACCTTCCGCCCGGTCAAGGAACTGAAAGAGGCGATCTGAGGCTACGCTTCGTTAAGCCTGATCCCACCTCCTTCCTGCCGCAACGCGGCCCGCTTTTCTGGTATACCGGCTGCTCCCCTGACCCCGGCGGTTTGACCAGAAATGTCCTCCCTCACCTTTTCGCATACCGTGACCGAGCGCTTCCTGCGCTACGTCACCATCGACACCCAGTCCGATCCGGAATCCCCTCGCTCGCCCTCGACCGAGAAGCAGAAGGATCTCGGCCGCGTGCTCGCCGCCGAGCTGAAGGCCATGGGCGTCGCCGACGCGCATCTCGACGATTACGGCTACGTCTACGGAACGATCCCGGCCACCACGGACAAGAAGGTGCCGGTGATCTGCTTCTGCTCGCACATGGACACTTCGCCCGACGTCACCGGCAAGGACGTCAAGCCGCAAGTTCTGAAGAACTATCGCGGCGGTGACATCACCCTGCCGGGCGATGCCAGCCAGGTGATCCGCTTCAATGAGCACCCTGCGCTGAAGAACCAGATCGGCAACGACATCATCACCACCGACGGCACCACGCTGCTGGGCGCCGACAACAAGGCGGGCGTTGCCGAGATCATGGATGCCGCGCACTTCTTCATCAACAACCCCGATGTGAAGCACGGCACCATCAAGATCCTGTTCACGCCGGACGAGGAGATCGGCCGCGGCGTCGACAATGTCGATCTGAAGAAGCTCGGCGCCGATTTCGGCTACACCATGGACGGCGAAAGCGCCGGCTGCGTCGAGGACGAGACCTTCTCGGCCGACGGCGCCACCATCACCATCAACGGCGTCAGCGCCCATCCCGGCTACGCCAAGGGCAAGATGGAGCACGCGATCAAGATCGCGGCCGCCATCGTCGAACGGCTGCCGAAGGAAGGCTGCTCGCCGGAGACGACCTCAGGCAAGCAGGGCTTTCTGCATCCGATCGGCATCGAGGGCGCGCTGGAGCAGGCAAGGCTCTCCTTCATCGTCCGCGACTTCACCGAGGAAGGACTGAAGGAGAAGGAGGTCCTGCTCGAGACCATCGTCAAGGACGTGATGAAGGACTATCCGCGCTCGACCTACACGTTCGAGGTGCGGGAGCAGTACCGCAACATGAAGCAGGTGATCGACCGTCACCCGCACGTGCTCGAATACGCCATCGAGGCGATCCGCCGCGCCGGCCTGCGCCCGATGCGCACCGCGATCCGCGGCGGCACCGACGGCTCGCGCCTGTCCTTCATGGGCCTGCCCTGCCCCAACATTTTTGCCGGCGAGCACGCGTTTCATTCGCGGCTCGAATGGGTCAGCCGGCAGGACATGGAAAAGGCCGTACAGACCATCGTGCATCTGGCGATGATCTGGGAGGAGAAGGCCTGACGCCTCCCATTGTTATGCATGCCGAAATGGCCGGGCTTGCCGCTCGGCCATTTGCTTTGGAGCTACGGCACCGGCATTGCGCGCGGATTGCGATGGAAGCGATTTGAGCTCGCCATCCAATTCGGCAATGGTTCTCCATCGCGGTGCCGCCCACCGGCCACCGCCGCCGCCCACGCCACCGCGGCACCGATCAGGGTCGCGGCCGCGACCGAGAACGCCACGATGATCGAGTTGCGCCGCGCACGGTTGATGGCGGTCTTGGAGTCCGCGATCAGCGCATCGACCCGCCGTTCGGCGTCGGGGGCCTGCAGCCCCGTCAGACCAGCAACCTGCTGCACCAGATAGGCTCGGTCGTCGGTGCTGACTCCGCTATGGCTGGACGACGTCATCAGAATCCGTCCCGCCTCAGCGCGTGCCTCCCTCAGATCGATGTTTGGGGCGCGACGCGGCGCGCGGAACAACTTGTCGAGCTCATAGCTGAGCAGCGGCTCGGCCGCGGACGTATTGCTTGCCGAGCTGCGCATCGGCGAACGGTCGATCGCGGCAGCGCCGAGCAGCGCGAGCAGAGCCGCGCCAGCCAGCACGGCCAGGGCCCAGGAGGTCAGCCCGTGCAGGCCGTCCCGTCGTTCGCCATCGTCTTCGATCGTCGCCAGCGCGGGCGCCGGTCGCGTCGTCCGGCCGGCGATGTAGCCGCCGAACCCGAAGCTGATGATCGCCTGGATGATCAGGTACAGCCCGGACAGCAGCGCCAGCGCCGCCGAGGCATCGCGCCATGTCGGCGAGGCTGAACTGACACCCAGGCCGACCGCGACGCCAAAGCCGATCAGGATGAACGACATTGCACCGGCGGCGAGAGCGCCTGCGAACACCGAGCTCCACTGGATGGTCCGGCGGTTGTCGGACGCCGCCCCGCCGCCCTCCATCATGTCTTCCCGTACGAGCGTTTCCATTGCCGTTCTCTCAGCGCAGGCCGAAGAACGACAGGATCGCCATGATCACGACGATCAGGCCGATCAGATAAATCAGTCCGTCCATAGTCCCATCCTCCTCAAACATTCCTGATCGCTAATCGGGACGAATGAGGAACGTTCCTAATTCGGCATCGAAGTGCGGAACGAACCGGCCCGATGCGCATTGTCTGCTCAAGTCCCAAGGATGAAGATTGTGAGCACGAAGGCCTCAGCCGGTCAGCCCCGGGCTGGGGCCTTCCTTTTGCGTTTCCTGTCCTATGTTAACGACGCCGGCTCTGCGATCATAAAGGATGCCACCGGGGCGGAACCTCCGGATCGGGGAGAGCCGCGTGGACCGCAGAACGGCGTGCCTTCATCAGGCAGATGCATTTCGGGAAAAGGCGATCGCCGATCCCGAGCAGCACGACAGATGGATCGATGAAGCCATCAAATGGCTGGAGCGGGCGATGGAAGCCGGCCGTTGCGCAATCGACCCGGCCGAGGACGGCGACACCGGCGATGTTCCAGAAGCGGCAGCCGACGCTCAACTGGGCCTGATCACGCGCCAATGAGAAGCGCTGGCATTTGCGGCCAGCACTGCGGCAATTCTTCAAGGGACGTAACAATGTTGCGGGTCGACACTATTCCCGCCCCCATGCTAGGCCGGGCACAGACCGCAACCAGAGTGACGTCGTGCCCGCGAACCGCCAGCCCTCAGGAACTTGCCGCCGGCGCAATTGGCGCGGGCTCCTGTCTGTGCTGATCGCGGTCGTCTATCTGCTCGCGGGCGCGCTGCATGGCTCGCACGACATCGACGTCACCACGCCCGGCGGCGGCTCGGAGATCGCCGCGGTCCTTGATGGCCCTACCGGCCATGGTGACCACAAGGCCATCGGCGGACATCATTGCCATGGCTGCTTCTCGCTGACCGTGACACAGCCGGCGCCTGCGGCCGCATCGGTCGCGCTTGCAGCTGCATCGAGCCCGCAGCATGCGCCCCGGCTCGCCGGAATTACCCCCGATACCGATTCTCCGCCTCCCAAACATATTGCCTGAACGGATTGGTCGGGCGTCCGCGCCCATTAGGTTCATCCTTCACAGGTCGGTTTTATGTTTCGCAGGAGAATGGCCGCGCGCCTGGCGTGCGCGGTGGCGTGTCTGATTGCCGGATCGGCGATTGCGCCGTCGCACGCCCAGACTTTGACGATGCGAAGCGCGCTGTCGCGCGCGCTGGCCGCGAGCCCGCGGCTGACGGCGGCGGAGCGCGACGTCGGCATCGCCACGGGCCAACGGATCCAGGCCGGCGCCCTGTTCAATCCGGAACTGTCTTACGAGCAGGACGATTCATTCGGTTCCGGCAAGTACCGCGGGACGCGTTCGGCCGAGACCACGCTCCAGATCAGCCAGGCCTTCGAGCTGTTCGGCAAGCGCGACGCGCGGATCGCCGCCGGCGCGGCCGGTATCGAGGTCGCCGCGATCCAGCGCAAGGCGGCCAGGCTGGAGGTGCTGTCGGAGACTGCGATCGCCTTCCTCAGCGTGCTCGGCGCGCAGCGGCGCATCCAGATCCTCGACGAGCAGATTGCCGCGATCGACCGCCTGACGCCGCTCTTGCGCCGCCGCGTCGATGCCGGCGCCTCCTCGCCGGCCGAGACCGGCCGCGCTGAAGTCGCCTCCGCCCTGGTGAAGGCCGACCGCGAGCGCTTCAAGGCAACGCTGGCCAGCGCCCGGCGCGAGCTTGCGGTGCTGATGGGCGAGGCATCCGCGAAATTCGGCGAGGTCTCCGGCCGGCTCGACACCATGGGCAAGCCGCCGACGTTCCAGTCGGTGGTCGCCGCCATCGACGCCAATCCGCAGCTGGTGCGCTGGACCGCGGTCTTCGCCCAGCGCAATGCCGAGCTCTTGCTGGCACGGCTCAAGCCCTATCCGGACGTGCGGATCGCGGCCGGATGGCGTCACTATAACGAGACCAATGACGATGCGGTGCGGCTCTCCCTCTCGGTGCCGATCCCCGTGTTCGACCAGAACCAGGGCAACATCCTCTCGGCGCAGGAAAGCCTCGCCAAGACCAAGGCCGAGCGCGAGGCCAACCGCAACGCGCTGATCGTGATTGCCGGCCGCGCCTACGACTCGCTCCAGGGCTCGCTGCGCGAGCTCGCGGTGCTGCGCGAGACCGCGATCCCCAAGGCCGTCGAGGCGTCCGAGGCGATCTCGCAAGGCTACGGCCAGGGCCGCTTCACCCTGCTCGAGGTCCTCGACGCGCAGGCGAGCGTCACCCAGGCGCGGCTGCGCGAGCAGGAGGCGCTTCAGAATTTCCACGCAGGCGTTGCGACCATCGAAGGCCTCGTCGGCAATCCCTTCACGCTGGCGCGGGAGAGCGCACGATGAAGACGTCCTCCACCATTCTCGTCGCCATCGTTGCCGCCGCGCTCGGCGCTTACGGCTATTCCGTGCTCGCGCCGGCCACGCCCGCGCATACCGAGCACACTGAGCATTCCGAAAAGAAGCCGAACGACCATGTCGAGCAGGATGAGCACGGCGCCGACCGCATCCGCATCTCCGACGTCAAGCTGGCAGCCGCAGGCGTCACGCTGGCCGAAGCCGCGAGCGCGACCCTGACCGACACGCTCGCCTTCAACGGCATTCTGCGCGCCAATCAGGAAGCCGTGGTGCAGGTGACGCCGCGCTTTCCGGGCCTCGCCAAATCGATCCAGAAGCGCATCGGCGACAAGGTCGGCAAGGACGATCTGCTCGCCGCGATCGAGAGCAACCAGAGCCTCACCGTCTACGAGCTGAAGGCGCCCATAGCCGGAACCATCATCGAACGGCAGATCTCGCTCGGCGAATACGCCTCCGAGCAGAAGCCGGCCTTCGTCGTCGCCGACCTCTCCACCATCTGGGTCGACCTGTCGATCTACCGGCAGGACCTCCGGCGCGTCCACCTCAACGACGAGGTGCTGATCGATCCCGACGATGGCCGCGGCGAAATCAAGGGCACGATCTCCTACATGGCGCCGATCGGCTCCAGCGAGACCCAGACCGCGCTTGCACGCGTGGTGCTGCAAAATCCGGACGGCCGCTTGCGCCCCGGCCTGTTCGTCACGGCGCGGCTGATCCTCGCCGCACGCAACGTCGCGGTCGCCGTGCGCAGGAGCGCGATCCAGACGCTGGAGAACCGGACCATCGTGTTCGTTCGCGAGGACGGCGACAAGATCGAGGCACGCCCGGTCGAAACAGGCGATTCCGATCCGCGCCATGTCGAGATCAAGGCGGGCCTGTCGGCAGGCGAGCACTACGTTGCCGAGAACAGCTTCGTCGTGAAGGCGGAGATGGGCAAGGGCGAGGCCGAGCATGATTGAGCGCCTGATCGCCGTCTCGCTGCATCAGCGCTGGCTGGTCCTGCTGTTCGCGCTCGGCGCCATCGCTTTCGGGACCTGGAATTTCCAGCGCCTCCCGATCGACGCGGTGCCTGACATCACCAACGTCCAGGTCCAGATCAACACCCGCGCGCCCGGTTATTCGCCGCTCGAGACCGAGCAGCGCATCACCTTCCCCGTCGAGACCGCGATGGGCGGACTGCCCAAGCTCGACTATACCCGCTCGCTGTCGCGCTACGGCCTCAGCCAGGTGACGGTCGTCTTCAAGGACGGCACCGACATCTTTTTCGCCCGCCAGCTCGTCGGCGAACGCATCCAGCAGGTCAAGGACCAGCTTCCGGCCGGCGTCGAGGTCGCGATGGGTCCGGTCTCGACCGGGCTCGGCGAGATCTTCATGTACACCGTCGAAGCGAAAGCGGGCGCCAAGACGCAAAGCGGTCACGACTATTCGCTGACCGATTTGCGCACGGTGCAGGACTGGATCATCAAGCCGCAGCTTCGCAACGTGCCAGGGGTGATCGAGGTCAACACCATCGGCGGCTTCGAGCGGCAATTCCACGTGCTGCCGGACCCGGGCAAGCTGATGGCCTACCGGCTCGGCTTTCGCGACGTCATGACGGCGCTCGCCGCCAACAACGCCAATGTCGGCGCCGGCTATATCGAGCGCAACGGCGAGCAATATCTGGTTCGCTCGCCGGGCCAGGTCGGCAATATCAGCGAAATTCAGGACATCGTCATCGGCTCGCGCGGCGGCAATCCCGTCCGGATCAGGGACGTCGCGACCGTCACGGAAGGCCGCGATCTGCGCACGGGCGCCGCGACGCGCGATGGCGAGGAGACCGTGCTCGGCACCGCCATGCTGCTGATCGGCGAGAACAGCCGCACCGTGGCCCGCCGCGTCGCGGCCCGTCTGGAGGACATCGCCAAATCGCTGCCCGATGGCGTCGTGACGCGAACCGTCTATGACCGCACCGATCTGGTCGAAGCCACCATCCGCACGGTCAAGAACAACCTCCTCGAGGGCGCGGCGCTGGTGGTGGCCGTGCTGTTCCTGATCCTCGGCAACATCCGCGCCGCCCTCGTGGTGGCCTGCGTCATTCCGCTGTCCATGGCGATGACGATCACCGGCATGGTCGAGACAAAGGTCAGCGCGAACCTGATGAGCCTCGGGGCGATCGACTTCGGCATCATCGTCGACGGTGCCGTGATCATCGTCGAGAATTGCCTGCGCATGCTGGCCGCGGCCCAACGCGAGAAAGGCGGCCTGCTCACGACCTCCGAGCGGCTGCGCGCGATCCTGCGCGGGTCGAGCGAGGTGATCAAGCCGAGCCTGTTCGGAACGCTGATCATCGCCGTGGTCTATCTGCCCGTGCTGACGCTGACGGGCGTCGAGGGCAAGATGTTCACGCCGATGGCGTTGACCGTGCTGATGGCGCTGGGCGCAGCCGTGCTGTTCTCGATCACCTTCGTGCCGGCGGCCGTCGCCATCTTCGTCACCGGCAAGGTGTCCGAGCACGAAAACCTGTTCATGCGGATCGCCAAGCGCGCCTATCTTCCCCTGCTCCGCTTTGCCATCGACAACCGGCTCGCGGTCGCCGTCATGGCTGCATTCATCGTGGTGGCAAGCGGCATCGCCGCTTCGCGGATGGGCGGCGAGTTCATTCCAAGCCTGGACGAAGGCGACGTGGCGCTGGCCTCGATCCGGATTCCCGGCACCAGTCTGACGCAATCGCTGGACCTGCAGAAGGCGCTGGAAAAGCGCATCACGCAGATTCCGGAGGTGAAGGAGTTCTTCACCCGCATCGGCACCGCCGAGATCGCCACCGATCCGATGTCGCCGGCGCAGACCGACGGCTACATCATGCTGAAGCCGCGCAGCGAATGGCCTGACCCGGAGAAATCGAAATCGGAGCTGATCGAAGCCATAGACAAGGCCGCCGACGACATTCCCGGCAGTGCCTATGAGATCTCCCAGCCGATCCAGTTCCGTGTCAACGAGCTGATCTCGGGGGTGCGCAGCGACGTCGGCGTCAAGATCTTCGGCGATGACCTCGACATCCTGCAAGGCGCGGCCAAGCAGGTCGAGGCCGCGATCCGCGGCATCCGCGGCGCCAGCGACGTCAAGATCGAGCAGGTCGCAGGGCTTCCGATCCTCACCGTCCGTCTCGATCGCCAGGCGCTCGCCCGCTACGGCCTCAGCGTCAGTGAGGTGCAGGGCATCGTCGAGATCGCGGTCGGCGGCAAATCGGCCGGCAAGCTGTTCGAGGGCGATCGCCGCTTCGACATCGTGGTTCGCCTGCCGGAGCATTTGCGTGGCAATCTCGAGGCGATCCGGGCGATCCCGATCCCGCTGCCGCCCGGCGAGGACGCAGCAACCGGCACGGCCGTTCGCACCGCGCTGTCCGCCTCCCCGCTCACCCAGATGCGCTATGTGCCGCTGTCGTCGGTCGCAACCGTCGATGCGACGCCCGGCCCGAACCAGATCAGCCGCGAGAACGGCAAGCGGCGCATCGTCGTCACCGCCAACGTCCGCGCGCGCGACCTCGGCTCCTTCGTCACCGAAGCCGAGACGGCCGTCGCCGAGAAGGTCAAGCTACCTCCGGGCTACTGGATCGGCTGGGGCGGCCAATTCGAGCAGTTGGTCTCCGCGACAAAACGACTGATGATCGTGGTGCCGGTGGCGCTTCTGCTGGTGTTCCTGCTGCTGTTCATGGGCATGGGATCGGCGGCGGACGCGGCGCTGGTGTTTTCCGGCGTGCCGCTGGCGCTGACCGGCGGCGTCGCCGCGCTCTTGCTGCGCGGCATTCCCCTGTCCATCAGCGCCGGTGTCGGCTTCATCGCGCTGTCGGGCGTCGCCGTCCTCAACGGCCTCGTCATCATCGCCTTCATCGAGCGGCTGCGCAGCGAGGGGCGGCCCCTCGTGGAGGCCGTGCGCGAAGGCGCGCTGACGCGGCTGCGCCCGGTGCTGATGACGGCGCTGGTCGCCTCGCTCGGCTTCGTGCCGATGGCGCTTGCGACCGGTGCCGGCGCCGAGGTGCAGCGGCCGCTGGCGACCGTGGTGATCGGCGGCATCATCTCCTCGACCGTGCTGACATTGCTGGTGCTGCCGGCGCTCTACGTGCTGTTCCGCCGTGACGCCGCAAACGAAACGCCTACAATGGCGCCTGATTTGGCGACGTCCGGGGAGCGCTAGAATTGGGCAGCCTCGACCATCACGGTCATCACCACCATGATCATGGCGACCATGGTCACGACCACGGTCACAGCCATGTCCATGCCCCCGCCAATTTCGGCAAGGCGTTCGCGCTCGGTATCACGCTCAACACCGCGCTGGTCGTGGCCGAGGCGGTCTACGGCTATCTCGGCAACTCCACCGCCCTGCTCGCGGACGCCGGCCATAATCTGTCCGACGTCCTCGGTCTGGTCGTGGCCTGGGGCGCCTCGATCGCGGCACGGCGCGCGCCGAGCGGCCGCTTCACCTACGGTTTTCGCGCCTCCACCATCCTGGCGGCGCTGGCCAACGCGGTGTTCCTGCTGGTCGCGACCGGCGCAATCGGCTGGGAGGCGATCCTGCGCCTGCGCGAGCCGGAGCCGGTCGCGGGCGTCACCGTGATGGTGGTCGCCGGCATCGGCATCCTCATCAACGGTTTTACCGCCCTGCTGTTCGCAAGCGGACGCAAGGACGACATCAATATTGAAGGCGCCTATCTACACATGGCCGCCGACGCTGCGGTCTCGCTCGGCGTCGTCGTCTCGGCCGCGCTGATCATCTGGACCGGCTGGCTCTGGCTCGATCCCGTCACCAGCCTCGTCATCTGCGCCACCATCCTGTGGAGCACGACCAGCCTCTTGCGCGGCTCGATCGACATGTCGATGGCGGCAGCGCCCAAGGGCACCGACCTCGCCGCGATCAGAGCTTTCCTGCTCGCGCGTCCCGGCGTGTCGGCGATCCATGATCTCCACGTCTGGCCGATCTCGACCACCGAGACGGCACTGACCTGCCACCTCGTCATGCCCGCTGGGGCCGGCGATGCCTTCCTGATGGAGACGGCGCAGCTCCTGAAGGCGACCCATCGCATCGGCCACACCACGCTTCAGGTCGAGACCCATCCCGACAATGGCTGCGCGCTGGCGCCGGATGATGTGGTGTGACCGCGTCTATGCCTCGCTGCCGCCGGCCCGGCCGGCCCTGGCCCTGAGCCAATCGAACAGCACACTCCCGAGGATCGCGCTCGAGCCGGCGAGGAAGGGAATGACGTAGTACGCGTAGCGATTGAGCCCATAAACGAGGAAGGTCGGAAACGCGGCGCTGACCATTGCCAGCAGGATCATCAAGGTGCCGCCGGCAACCAGGCGGCCGGAAGACCGCCGGACCCAACCCGCACGGCTCGCGGGGACGCCGATCAGGAGCACGAGCGCAAGGCAGAGTGCCGCCGAGGACAGCCACAGCATCGCACCCGGACGATCGTCGTATTCGGTCGAGACTTTCACCCCGCAGCA
This sequence comes from Bradyrhizobium sp. CIR18, assembly GCF_014198295.1. NCBI lineage: Bacteria > Pseudomonadati > Pseudomonadota > Alphaproteobacteria > Hyphomicrobiales > Nitrobacteraceae > Bradyrhizobium > Bradyrhizobium sp. CIR18. Next base: position 780,089 of record NZ_JACIHF010000001.1, read on the forward strand.
CAGCACGACCAGATCCGAGCTCGGCGCGTAACCACGCGCAAAGAGACGGTTCAGATTGAGCTGAAGCTGATCCGCGGTCGGCAGCAGCCGCGACAATGGCCACCAGGGCTTGTAATAGTCCTGAACCAACTGTCCGGACTTCAATCCGGTCGGACTGCCGAAGAACGGGAACCTGTCGCGGTCCATGAAGAACTCATAACCCTGCGGACTGGGCGTCCGCCGCGCCACCGAATTTGCGTCGAACAGCAGGAAGAACATTTCCCGCAGAAAGTGCTTCGTAAGGTGGCGATAGAGCGTCGACGGCGTCGTCAGCGTTTCGATGAAGATGTCACGCACGACCCTCTCGAGATCCGCCTCGCTGTCGCCGGTCTTCGCCAGCCGGTGCATCGCGCCGAACGGCCACTGGTAGACACCGATGTCGGGCCATCCCCGAGGCGTGTCCTCAGCCCGCATCTGCTCGACGTACCCCCGCGCCTGCGCCTTCCGGTCGAGATGAACACCATGCTCGAAATCGCCGGAATAGCCGACCACGAAGGCCATCACGGCCAGGGTCTCGTTGCCCGCGGGGCGCTTGCCGATCGCCAAATTGATCGCCGCCGGCGTCAGGTAGACGACTGATGCGACAAAGCCTGCCAGCGCAAGTACGCCGAGCCGGCGCAGCAGTCCCGCATCCAGCACCACCACCAGCCACAACAGAATGATTGCAGCCTGTCCTATCGCCGCCGACCGGCAGGTCAGCAAGGCGCCGAGCGTCAAGCCAACGGCCGCTGCGGCCGGCAACGCTGGCCATTTCCTGAAGGCGGCGCCCGCGGCGATGAATGCCGCAAGACTGACCAGGAAGTTGGAGATCGTCTCGGCACCGATTGTATTGTCGTAGTGGACGATGCGGCCGTGCAACGCCGCCAGACAAAACGCCACGAGCGCGAAGAAACGTGGCGCGCCGGCAAAGCGCACGATGGCCGCGACGAAAAGCGCAGTGCCGACGCTCATCAGGTGCTGCGCGATGACGAAGACGAGGATGTGCGGGCCGAACAGTTTTGACAGCAGCACAAGGAAGGCGGCCACGCCGTACGGCCGCTTCATCATATCCTCAAGATATTGTCCTCTCAGGATGGATTCGGCCTGGATGATATAGGCCGCGCTGTCTTCGTGGATGAAGTGATCCGGCCAGGCCGCCAGGAAAGCAAGGTGGACCATCAAGGCCAGGCCGATTGCGCAAACCCAGACCCAGAACCACGCGATGGAGTTCACCCACCCGAGCACCCCCCATGAAGAACCAGTGCGCTGGTCCAGTGCTCGATCCATTTTCAATGCCCGCAGATGGTCATGTTCGAACCGCGATGTCACGTCGAAGCCTGGCTCGTCGGCGCCGACGCGGTCTGTGAGCGCCCCGCCAACCATCGCGCCGCCCAACGATTGATCGGGCGTTCGAACATCATCCAGGACGCCGATGAGATCGCGATGACGAGCACGAGCAGACCCCAGCGCCAGATCTCGCCATTCGCCTTGTCGAAGTGCCTCCATGCCGCCAGCCACGGCAAGAACATGAACACCGGCCAGTGCCACACATAAATGCCGTAAGAGATATCGCCGAGTCTGACGAGCAAGCGCGGCGCATATGGTAGCAGCGTCAAGGCGGCAACGGCCAGGCAGCACGCCAGCGGCGTCGACCATATCGTCAGCTGCGGGCCAACAACGTAGGCGACGACCGCCAAGACCAGAAACGCCAGACTGGAGATCCAGCGCGGCGAAAACCGCGCGACCATCATGTAGGCGAACACGCCGGCGGCGAAGTCGGCATAGTGACCGTCGGCAAAACGAGAGATGATCGGCGGCTGCGGCTCGATGCCGCGTCCGATCCACGTGGCGGCGATGCACCAGACGAACAACAGTCGGGGTCCGCCAAGCGGGATGAGCACTGCGGAGACGAGATAGAAAATCACCTCGTATTCGAGTGTCCAGCCAACCGCGTTCATGGGGGCGGGCTGCGGAACGATCAGGAGCGAACGCACTATCCGGCCCAGCTCGATCTCCTGCGGTGGCCCGCCGATGCTGCGGCTGAAGAACACAATCATGACCAGCGTTGCGAGCGCATTGAGGGGATAGATGCGAAAGAAGCGTTTGGCGAGGAAACTGAACGGTGTGTAGCCGGGCGCCGTCGAGACGTAGCAGACAATGAACCCGGAAATGGCAAAGAAGAGGTCGACCCCGTCGGCGCCTCGATTTGCCAGGAACCTCCAAGTAACGAGTTGGGATGCATCGAAGTGGTTCAGCGCTAGATGCGTGTGAAAATAAAACACTGCCAGAGCAGCGACCGCCCGCCCGAGCTGCACGCCGGGCAGCCGACCCTGAAGTTGAACATCTCCCATCCCGCACACAACCTAGCAGCGCCCCCGGCCCTGTGCAATGTCACACGGCCCGAGCAGGTTCACGCCTAAAGCGGCTCCGATGACGGGCGACTACCCCGCCTTCGCGGTCACGATCCAGATCGCGCCCTGCAGCGAAACCGATTGCCCCTTCAGGAACGGCGCGAGCATCTCGCGGATCGACGCCTTCGCAGCTGCGTACGTCTCCGGCGGATGTCCCTGCAGCGCGCGGCTGGCGGGGCCGATCTGCAAGGCGCCATCAACCGCGGCATCGAGGCCGCCGCCGATCGCCACATCCATCGCCAGATTGCGCGGCTCCATCGCCATGTCGACGAAACCCGCTCCCTTCAGGATGCGCATCACGCGCTCTTCCGAGGCGAAAGCGAACGGGCCCGGCTCCTCCGGCCCGACCGGCGGCATCTTCGGCACGTGTTTGTAGACCGCCATCAGCGGCGCCATCATCCACGGATTTTCCTTTGGCTCGCGCCAGCATACGAAGGCGAGCCGCCCGGTCGGCTTCAGCGCTCGCCGCAGATTGGTGAAGGAGGCAATGGGATCGGCAAAGAACATCACGCCGAAGCGCGAGGCCAAGAGATCGAAGCTCGCCGGCTCGAACGGATGCACGGTGGCGTCGGCCAGCACGAAATCGAGCGGCAGGCCCTTTGGCGCAAACGCGCGCGCCTGTGACAGCATCGGCTCGGACACGTCGAGGCCGAGCGCAAAACCGTCGGGCGCCACCGCCTTGGCAAATGCAAAGGTTGTCGCGCCGGAGCCGCAGCCGACATCGAGGACGCGCTCACCGGGTCTCGGCTTGGCGCGTTCGATCAGCGCGTCAGCAATCGGTCCGAGCAGGCTCTCCTGGGCCGCGTGGCGATCGGCCCAGCGCTGGCCGCTCGGGCCGTTCCAATAGGCGATCTGGTCGGCGTTTTGCTCGTGGCCGCTTGGCTGCTGCATGGTATTCCCGGTCATTCCCATTCGCGATGCCCATCCCGTCGCGGTTTTGCAACCACTCAGGGGCGATACCACGTCGGGATGGCAGGCGCACCCTTCAAGGAGTCAAGGCGGGCCGCGCTCCGGACCCGGAATTACGAGATTACGCTGGTCGAACGGTCCTGGCTGATGCGTCGCGCTTGCCGCAGGCACGCCCGACAGACATGTCGGTAGATGAGATCGAGCAGAGCACACATTGGCCAACCCTCCGTTGTGACTTGCGGGCGGACATTGGCCTATGCCGGTACTGGCGCCTGTGATGTTCGTCACATTAGGCGCCTTTGCCTCCAGAGCACACTGCGACTACTCTGATCACATTGCGATTTGGGGCTGCAATGGGCGCATTTCGGATTTTTCTATTTTTATTGACGGTCTTGTGTCTCGGCTGCGGCTCGGCGCGCGCTGAAAAGCGCGTAGCTCTCGTCATCGGCAATTCCGCCTACAAGAGCGTGCCCCGGCTGACCAATCCGGTGAACGACGCCTCGCTGGTCGGCGGCATGTTCAGGAAGGCCGGCTTCGACACCGTGGACGTCAAGCTCGACCTGAGCGTCGTCGACATGCGCAAGGCCCTGCGCGAGTTCGGCAGCAAGGCGCGCGAGGCCGAGGTCGCCGTCATCTATTATGCCGGCCACGGGATCGAGCTGGACGGCAACAATTATCTCATTCCGACCGACGCCGCGCTGGAAACCGATACCGATGTCTTCGACGAGGCTTTCCCGCTCGATCGGCTGTTGTTCGCCATCGAGCCGGCCAAGCAGCTTCGCCTCGTCATTCTCGATGCCTGTCGCGACAATCCCTTCGCCAAGACGATGAAACGGACGGTGGCCGCACGCGCCATCGGCCGCGGCCTTGCCAAGGTCGAGCCGACCAGCCCGAACACCATGATCGCCTTCGCCGCCAAGGCCGGCTCAACGGCCTCGGACGGCGACTCCAAGAACAGCCCGTTTGCCGCAGCCCTGGTCGAGCGGCTGCCGACGCCGGGGCTCGACCTGCGCAAGGCGTTCGGCTTCGTCCGTGACGACGTGCTCAAGAGCACCGGTTACAAGCAGGAGCCCTATGTCTACGGCTCGCTCGGCGGCGACGACATGCCGCTGATCGCGGCGAAGCCTGTCGTCGCCGGGCCCCAAGCAAATCCCGATAGCGAGATTCGGCGCGACTACGAATTGGCGCTTCAGCTTGGGACACGCGACGGATGGACCGCCTTCCTCAACCGCTTTCCGAGCGGCTTCTATACCGATCTCGCCAAAGGCCAGTTGAACAAGATCGCCGCCGAGGAAACCCGTGCGACCACGGCAGACAAGGCCCGGCAGGCGGAAGAGGAGAAGGCCCGCCTCGCCGCCGAGCGCGCCAACAAGGCCGAACAGGAGAAGGCGGCAGCCGCGGCCAAGGTGGCCGAGGAGAAGCGTCTCGCTGCCGAGAAGGCCAAGCAGATCGAGGAGGCCAAGGCCGCCGCTGCGGAGCAACGACGGAAGGACGCCGAGGCGGCAGTCGCGAAGGCCCTGGCCGAGAAGCAGGCCGCGGAGAAGGTGCTCGCCGAGAAGCTGGCGAACGACAAGGCCGCCGCCGAGACGGCCGCAAAGCTGGCCGCGGAGAAACAGGCCTCTGCCAGCGCGGAGCAGAAGGTCGCAGCGATAGCGCCCTCTTCCCCGCCGACAATGTCGCCGCAGGAAACGACGAAGCTGGTTCAGTCGGAGCTGCGCCGCGTCGGCTGTCTCTCCGCCTCCGCGGATGGGGACTGGAATGCTCCGTCTCAACGTTCGCTGACGCTGTTCAACAAATACGCCGGCACGAAGTTCGATGCCAAGCTCGCGAGCTTCGATGCGCTGGATGCGATCAAGGCCAAGCCGGGACGCGTCTGCCCGCTGGTCTGCGACCATGGCTTCAAGGCCGACGGCGATGCCTGCGTGAAGATCACCTGTCGCGCTGGCTACCGCGTCAATGACGACAACGAATGCGAGAAGGTGCAGGACAAGAAGCCGGTCGCCAAGCGCGACGACGCGCCCGCACGGGACACGGAACGCAAGAAGACCGACGCTGCTCCGTCCAAACCGCAATCGAGCGGGCAGATCGTGTGCGGACAGGCCGGCTGCCGTCCGGTCCGGCCCGGCTGCCGCCTCGAAGGCAATTCGCCGGCGCTCTTTGCGAAGGGGAATATGGGCGGATACACAAACGTGGAAGTCTGCAACTGAGTTTCGCTTTGGGCTCCGGACCCGACGTAGCCGGTCTCATCCGCGCGCATTACGGCCGCATTGGTTTCACCGAATGGCCACATCGGAATCAGATGCCAACCAGATTTCGTCGATAGGTTTCGCCATTCCTCAAACTGGAAAAGGCATGACCATGCGCAGCTTCACGGCATCCGTCATCGTTGCAGCTCTCTGTCTCGGAACACCGGCTCTGGTGCAGGCACAGGGCGCATCGTCGCAACCCGGCGCGGAACAGCCGTCCACGCAGTCCAGCACGGAAATCCGGAGCATACAGGTTGTGGACGTCAAGGAATTGCAGCCGGCCGTGCGCGCGAAGGTCGATGAACTCGTGGCGCACACAAGCGACAAGGACATCCAGTCGCTCCGGCAGTCCATCGACGCCACACCGCAAGCAGCCTCCGTGCTCAAGGCCAAGGGCTTGAGCTCGTCACAAGTCGTCGCGATCAACATCGCCGACGGCGTCCTGACGATGTTCACCAAGACAGCCTGACAATCAGGCGGGGTTCCGGGCCGAGGCGTTGCGCAGCGGCGGCGAACACGATCGCCGCCTCCTCGGGCGCGCTCGGCCCTTGCTCCGACACCCGCCGAGGCGCTAAAGAGGCGCCGTGGGGCGGTTAGCTCAGCTGGTTAGAGCATCTCGTTTACACCGAGAGGGTCCGCGGTTCGAATCCGTGACCGCCCACCAGCCTTCGCTCGCTTCGCGAGCTTCGGCTCGGCAGGCCGGCATTGGTGCTCGTGGTGAAGGCGGGCTCTGAGCCGCGAGCTTCGGCTCGACAAGCCAACCTCAATCCTGCGGCCTCCCCGGCAGCAGCGGCACCGCGTCGATCCACACCGCCGCCGACTGGCACCAGATCTGCCTGACGGGGCGCAATTTGTCGCGCTGACGGATAGAGCCCCAACGGATGCCCCAATCGTCGGCCTGGTCGCCCTCGCCGCTGGTGAACAGCGGGGAACCGCAATCGGCGCAGAAGTGCTGGAAGCGCATCCGGCCGTTGTCACCACGCTTGCCGTAGATCTTGGGCGCGCCGCCGGTCAGGCGGACATCAGCGCCGGCACAGACGGCGGTCACCCGGAACGGCGAGCCGGTCAGCGTCTGGCAATCGGTGCAGTGACAGACCGAGACGGCCTCCGGATCGACCTCGGCCTCGAAGGTGATCGTCCCGCAATGGCATTGCCCGTCGATCTGCATCGGCCTCCTCCCCCTGCCCCCAAAACAAAAACGGCGCCCGAAGGCGCCGTTTTATCATCTTTTCGCTAAGCCTCAGTGAGCGGTCAGGCCGCCGGCGGCTTCATCGCCATCCGGCTTCACCGTCACCTTGGTGTCCTCTTCCCAGACGATCGGCACCGGCTTCTTCACCAGCGCCTTGGCGACGACGTCGTCGAGGCGCGAGACCGGGATGATCTCCATGCCGCCCTTGATCGCATCGGAAATCTCCGTGAGATCCTTGGCGTTGTCCTCGGGGATTAGCACCGTCTTGATGCCGCCGCGGGCCGCAGCCAGCAGCTTCTCCTTGAGGCCGCCGATCGGCAGCACGCGGCCGCGCAGCGTGATCTCGCCGGTCATCGCGACATCGTGGCGGACCGGGATGCCGGTCATGACCGAGATGATCGCGGTGGCCATGGCGACGCCCGCGGACGGACCGTCCTTCGGCGTCGCGCCCTCCGGCACGTGCACGTGGATGTCGCGGCGATCGAACATCGGCGGCTCGATGCCGTAGTTGATGGCCCGCGAGCGGACGTAGGACGCCGCCGCCGAGATCGACTCCTTCATCACGTCACGCAGATTGCCCGTGACCGTCATCTTGCCCTTGCCCGGCATCATGACGCCTTCGATGGTCAGCAGCTCGCCGCCGACATCGGTCCAGGCAAGGCCGGTGACGATGCCGACCTGCGGCTCGCTCTCGATCTCGCCGAAGCGGTACTTCGGCACGCCGAGCAACTCTTCCAGAGTCTTCTCGGTGACCTTGACCGACTTCTTCTTGGAGATCATCAGCTCCTTCACCGCCTTGCGGGCGAGTGTGGAGAGCTCACGCTCCAGGTTACGCACGCCCGCTTCGCGGGTGTAGCGGCGGATCAGAAGCAGCAGCGCGTCGTCGTCGATCGAGAACTCCTTGGAGTCCAGGCCGTGCTTGGACACCGCGTTCGGGATCAAATGCTTGCGCGCGATCTCGACCTTCTCGTTCTCGGTGTAGCCGGCGATCCGGATGATCTCCATGCGGTCCATCAGCGGGCCCGGAATATTGAGCGTATTCGCGGTCGTGATGAACATCACGTTGGACAGATCGTAGTCGACCTCGAGATAGTGGTCGTTGAAGGTCCCGTTCTGCTCGGGGTCGAGGACCTCGAGCAGAGCCGAGGACGGATCGCCGCGGAAATCGGCGCCCATCTTGTCGATCTCGTCCAGCAGGAACAGCGGATTGGACGACTTCGCCTTCCGCATCGACTGGATGATCTTGCCGGGCATCGAGCCGATATAGGTGCGGCGGTGACCGCGGATCTCGGCCTCGTCACGCACGCCGCCGAGCGAGACGCGCACGAACTCACGCCCCGTCGCCTTCGCGATCGACTTGCCGAGCGAGGTCTTGCCGACGCCGGGAGGACCGACGAGGCACAGGATCGGGCCCGTGAGCTTGTTGGCGCGCGACTGCACCGCGAGGTACTCGACGATACGTTCCTTGACCTTCTCCAGACCATAGTGATCGGAGTCCAGGATGGCCTGCGCGGCCTCCAGGTCCTTCTTCACCTTGGACTTCTTGTTCCACGGGATCGACAGCAGCCAATCCAGATAGTTGCGCACGACGGTCGCTTCCGCGGACATCGGCGACATCTGGCGCAGCTTCTTCAATTCATGCTGCGCCTTCTCGCGCGCTTCCTTGGAGAGCTTGGTCTTGGCGATCTTCTCTTCGAGATCGGCGAGCTCGTCGCGACCGTCGTCGTCGCCGAGTTCCTTCTGGATCGCCTTCATCTGCTCGTTGAGATAATACTCGCGCTGGGTCTTCTCCATCTGGCGCTTGACGCGTGAGCGGATGCGCTTCTCGACCTGCAGCACCGAGATCTCGCTCTCCATCAGACCCAGCACCTTCTCCAGGCGCGTGGTGACGGACAGAGTCTCCAGGATACCCTGGCGATCGGCGATCTTGACCGCGAGATGCGAGGCAACGGTGTCGGCGAGCTTGGCGAAATCGGTGATCGCCTGCACGACGCCGACGACCTCGGCCGAGATCTTCTTGTTGAGCTTCACATAGCTCTCGAAGTCGGACACGACCGAGCGCGCCAGCGCTTCCGCCTCGACCGACTTCGCATCGGTATCGGCCAGCGCAATGGCGGTCGCTTCGTAATAGTCGGCGCGATCGGTGTATTTCTGCACGCGCGCACGCTCGAGCCCTTCGACCAGCACCTTCACGGTGCCGTCGGGAAGCTTCAAGAGCTGCAGCACGCTGGCAAGCGTACCGGTCTCGTAAATGGCGTCGGGCGCCGGATCATCGTCGGACGCGTTCTTCTGCGTCGCGAGCATGATCAGCGCGTCGTTCTTCATCACCTCTTCGAGCGCGCGGATCGACTTCTCGCGACCGACGAAGAGCGGAACGATCATGTGCGGGAAGACGACGATGTCGCGCAGCGGCAGCACGGGATAGGCGTGCGTTTCGCCATGAACGATGGTTGGCCTGGGTTTTGGATTAGTCATGGCCTTTTCCTTTTGCTTTGCCCCCTTGCACGCAGCCCGCCATGCTCATGCGCAACCGCCACAAGGTGCCGAGGTGATCCGCAAAACCGATCGGTCCGTTTTTCGCGTTGGACCGGCTCGCCGGATCGGAACTGAGGCGAATCTGGAAGAGAATTTTCGCTCGCCGCCGACATTAGGTGGCTATCGACCCGGGGGGTGTCAAGTCATTGAAAAACGCGCGCCATCAGGCGCTTACGCAACGCGGTAAGCGACGCAACACCGGCTGCGGAGATACATTTCCGCAGCCCAGTTTGAGGATACAATTGGAGCGTTCCAGCGCCGAAAGATCAGGCGCTGGCGTTCTCGACGGCGCGATCGGACCGATCGGCGTAGATGTAGAGCGGACGCGCCGTTCCTTCCACGACTTCGCGCGAAATCACGACCTCTTCCACACCTTCCAGGCCCGGCAGATCGAACATGGTCTCGAGCAGGATCGCCTCGAGGATCGAACGAAGGCCCCGCGCACCGGTCTTGCGCTCGATCGCCTTGCGGGCAACCGCGCCAAGCGCCTCGTCGGCGAAGGTCAGCTCGATGTTCTCCATCTCGAACAGCCGCTGGTACTGTTTCACCAGCGCGTTCTTCGGCTCGGTGAGGATCTTCTTCAGCGAGGTCTCATCGAGGTCCTCGAGCGTCGCCACGACCGGCAGACGGCCGACGAACTCGGGGATGAGGCCGTACTTCAGGAGGTCCTCAGGCTCGACGTGACGGAAGATCTCGCCGGTCCGGCGGTCTTCCGGCGCCATCACCTGGGCCGCGAAGCCGATCGAGGTCGACCGTCCGCGCGCCGAGATGATCTTCTCGAGGCCGGCGAAGGCACCGCCGCAGATGAACAGGATGTTGGTGGTATCCACCTGCAGGAATTCCTGCTGCGGATGCTTGCGGCCGCCCTGCGGCGGGACCGAAGCCACCGTACCTTCCATGATCTTGAGCAGCGCCTGCTGCACGCCCTCACCCGACACGTCGCGCGTGATCGAGGGGTTGTCGGACTTGCGGCTGATCTTGTCGATTTCGTCGATGTAGACGATGCCGCGCTGGGCGCGCTCGACGTTGTAGTCGGCGGCCTGGAGCAGCTTCAGGATGATGTTCTCGACGTCCTCGCCGACATAGCCGGCCTCGGTCAGCGTCGTCGCATCGGCCATAGTGAACGGCACGTCCAGGATGCGGGCGAGCGTCTGCGCAAGCAGCGTCTTGCCCGAGCCGGTCGGACCGATCAGCAGGATGTTCGACTTCGCGAGCTCGACGTCGTTGTGCTTGGTCTGATGGTTGAGGCGCTTGTAGTGGTTGTGCACCGCGACCGACAGGACCTTCTTCGCATGGCTCTGGCCGATCACGTAGTCGTCCAGGACCTTGCAGATTTCCTTCGGCGTCGGAATGCCGTCGCGCGACTTGACCAGCGAGGATTTGTTTTCCTCGCGGATGATGTCCATGCAGAGCTCGACGCACTCGTCGCAGATGAAGACCGTGGGACCCGCGATCAGTTTGCGGACTTCGTGCTGGCTCTTGCCGCAGAACGAGCAATATAGCGTGTTCTTGGAGTCGCTCGTGCCGACCTTACTCATTCATGTCTCCGTCCGCGGTTCGATCCCGTTCCGCTCGATCGCTCCATTCCGACACGATGGTCGGCATGAAGCTTAAGTAGAGCAAATCCCGTACCAAAAAAGACCCTACGCGTTACATCCCGTGCGAATCACGGTCACTCGATTCTCCGCGATCATAGCCGATCAATCGTAGCCAACCATGCTGTCACCCGACTATCAAGAATTCGCTAATCGGGGGTCGCCGGCTACCCGTGACAATACCGTGATTTCCGGTCTTGGCACGGGCGAAGTGATCGAAATCACCCCGGCGTTGCTGGATTACCACGAAAAACAAGCACGAAAGCGGAACTTTCTGCTTGTCGCAGGGCGCAAATACCGTTTTGCGACGCGCGCACGCGTCCATAGCGTGAACGCCAACTGACGGTATGAGGCGATCCCAAGGAGTTGCCCAAGGGCTGAACAAGGGATCGCCGCAGAGCCCCAGTAGTGCTACGGGGTCTTCGCCGCCGCCGGTTCCTCGGCACGCTTGTCGATGACCTTGTCGACCAGGCCGAACTCCTTGGCGTCGTTCGCGGTCAGGAACTTGTCGCGTTCCAGCGCGTCCTCAATCGCCTTGTAGGTCTGGCCGGTGTGCTTCACGTAGATCTCGTTGAGCCGCTTCTTCAGGTTCAGGATTTCCTGCGCGTGCAGCATGATGTCGGTGGCCTGGCCCTGGAAGCCGCCGGAGGGTTGATGCACCATGATGCGCGCGTTCGGCAGCGAGAAGCGCATGTCCTTCTCGCCGGCGGCGAGCAGCAGCGAGCCCATCGAGGCCGCCTGCCCCGTGCACAGCGTCGAGACCGGCGGGCGGATGAACTGCATGGTGTCGTAGATCGCAAGGCCCGACGTCACCACGCCGCCCGGCGAATTTATGTACATCGAGATTTCCTTCTTCGGATTTTCCGCCTCGAGGAACAACAGCTGTGCGACGACCAGCGTCGACATGCCATCCTCGACCGGACCGGTCAGGAAGATGATGCGCTCCTTCAAGAGGCGCGAGAAGATGTCGTAGGCGCGCTCGCCACGGTTGGTCTGCTCGACCACCATGGGCACGAGGTTCATGTAGGTTTCAACCGGATCGCGCATGAGTCACCTAGGGTTTTTAAGAGGCGGACATCGCCAGGCTTGACTGCCAGTTTGAGCTGGATCTGCTGAAGGCCGATGGACGTCCCGTGATGCAGGAACTTGGTAGAGGTAGAAGGCGTACCGACAGATATAGCCCAATTCGCGCCTGACAAGTGCGGAGCGCATTAAGGCTTAATCCGTCGGGCAGTTGAAGCTGATTCGCACAAAGAGGCCCAGCCGGCCATCTGGCTAGCTGGGCCTCTTTGCTGATCATCCTTAATGGATGGCTGCCTCAGAGCCCCATTCCGATGATATCGGAACGGGCCTCAGGCCGCGGTCTTTTCCGCTTCGTCGTCCTTGTAGAGGTCCTCGCGCGAGACCTTCTTCTCGGTCACGTTGGCGAGCTCGAGGATGAAGTCGACGACCTTGTCCTCATAGATCGGTGCACGGAGCTGGGCCAACGCCTGGGCGTTGCTGCGGTAATAGTCCCAGACCTCCTTCTCGCGGCCGGGCATCGAGCGGGCGCGCTCGATCACGGCGCGGCCGACCTCGTCGTCGGTCACGGTGATCTTGTTCTTCTCGCCGATCTCGGAGAGCACGAGACCGAGCCGCACGCGGCGGTCGGCGATCTTGCGGTACTCCTCCTTGGCCTTGTCTTCAGTGGTGTCCTCGTCGGCAAAGGTCTTGCCGGCGGAGTCCATCTCGGCCTTGACCGAGTTCCACATCAGATTGAACTCCTCGTCGACCAGCGAGGGCGGCGCCTCGAAGCGATGGGCTTCGTCGAGGCGGTCGAGCAGCGCGCGCTTGACGCGCTGACGCGTAGCGCCGGCGAACTCGACGTTCAGACGCTCGCGCGCGGCTTCCTTGAGCTTGTCCAGCGATTCCAGGCCAAGCGTCTTGGCGAACTCGTCGTCGATCGCGATGTCCTGCGGCGCCTCGATCGAGGTCGCGGTGGTCTCGAACTCGGCCGGCTGGCCGGCGAGCTTGTCGTTCATGTAGTTCTTCGGGAACGACACCTTCAGCGTGCGGGTCTCGCCCGCGCCGATGCCGATCAGTTGCTCCTCGAAGCCGGGAATGAAGGTGTTGGAGCCGATCACGACCTGGATGCCTTCGCCGGTGCCGCCCTCGAAGACTTCGCCGTTGATGGAGCCCTTGAAGTTGATGGTGACGCGGTCGCCGGAGGCGGCCTTTTCGCCCTCGGCCTTCGCGGCATAGCCGCGGTTGGTGTCGGCGATGCGCTTGATCGCCTCGTCGACATCGGCGTCGGTGACATCGGCGACGGGCTTCTCGACCTGGAAGGACTTGAAGTCGGCGAGCGCGATTGCCGGCACCACCTCGATCGCAACCGTGTAGGTGAGATCGGTCTTGCCGCTCAGGAGCTCCTCGACCTCGGCCTGCTCGCTCGGCATGGTGATCTTGGGCTCGGTCGCAAGGCGGAAGCCGCGCTCGGAGAACAGCTGCGTGTTGGTGTCGCGGATGGTCTGGTCGATGGTCTCGGCCATCACCGAGCGGCCGTAGACCTTCTTCAGGTGAGCAACCGGCACCTTGCCGGGACGGAAGCCGTTGATGCGGACCTTGTCCTTGAGGTCAACGAGCTTGGCACCAGCCTTGGCGTCGAGATCAGACGCGGGAACGCTGATCTTGAACTCGTGCTTCAAACCTTCCGAGAGGGTCTCTGTGACCTGCATGGCGTCCAATCTTCTTCTCGTTCGGTCCCGGCGCGCATGCATCGGGACGCTGTCATCAATCGATCCGGCGCGAGGCAAACGCCTCAACGCCGGTGCTTCATCGAACCGGCTCCCGGCGGACAAACTCCGCGCGAAAGCAGGTCTCGTAATCCGTGCAAACGCGATAAGCGCTTGGTGCGGGCGGAGGGACTCGAACCCCCACAACTTTCGTCACTGGAACCTAAATCCAGCGCGTCTACCAGTTCCGCCACGCCCGCGTGAATTTGCATCCAAACCGGCCGCGATGCCGCGGGCGGCCGGGCTTATAACATGTGCCTGACTGTTCGCAGCAAAAAAATGGCCCGATGGAGGCAGGCTTTACGTAGGCACGATCGCTGGACTTATCCAGCGTGGCGTGGTCCGGATCGGCCCATGAAAACGCGGTTCTTTGACCCGACCCGACGTGAGCTTTTGGCCAGCCTTGCCGCCGGGCTTGGCACCGGGCTTGGCGCCTCGGCGGCCGGGTTGGTCGCCAGCAGTGCCGCGCCGGCCCTGACCGCCCAGCTTTCCCTTCAGGCAAGGCCGCAAACCCTGGCTCTCAGGCCGGGGCAGCCCGCTACACCAATCTGGGAGCTGGCCGCCGTAAGCCACCTCGGGAACGTCCGTCTCAAGCGCGGCGATCGCTGCGAGGTGGTGTTTCGCAACGACCTGCCTGTCCCGCTTGCCCCAACCTGGTACGGCCTCAATGGCCCAGCCGCGGCCGACCCGCTGCGCGGGCGCGCGCCCGCCCCGCCCGGGACGACCGAAACCTCAATTATTTCAGTACCAAGCGCGGGAACCCTGCTGGCGGACTTCCGCCTGTTCGAGGACGTCCTGACGCGGCCTGCGCGCCCGCTTCCGGTCATCGCGCAGGAGGCAAACACTGGCATCGTCGATCGCGACGAGGTCCTGCTGATCGAGGAATGGCGGCTGCGGTCAGACGGCACCGCACTCCCCCCGGGACGCGCTCCAAAGGACGCGACGCCGCTCTATACGCTTAACGGGCAGACTTCATTTGAACTCTCAGCTGCAGCTGGCGAGCGTTTGCGGCTGCGCTTTATCAACGGCTCCCAACGCACTGTTCTGGCGATCAAATTAGAAAACCACGACGTCCGGGTGATGGCCCTGGACGGACAACCAGCCGAACCGTTTCCGGCGCGCAATGGCGCTCTGGTCCTGGCCCCGGGCGGGCGTGCCGATGCCATCGTGGATGCGGCCAGCTCGGCCCCGATTCTGCTCCATGACGGCAAGGAGGCGCATCCGATCGGCTCGCTTGCCGTCTCCGGCAGGCTGGAGCGCCGCGCGCCGCTGTTGCCGCCGCAGCCGCTTCCTTCCAACGACCTGCCCGACAAGCTCGATCTCAGAGGAGCCCTGCGGTTCGATGTCGCGCTCGGCGCGGCCGATGCTGGGTGGGCACGGTGTGCCGACTTCTCCAGATCCTCCGCCTCGGCCTTCCGCGCCAAGCCCGGCCGCACCGTCGTGCTGGCCCTCAAGAACCCCGGCCCAATGTCGACCGTCTTCCATCTGCACGGCCACCACTTCCGCCTGCTCGACAAGCTCGACGACGGCTGGAAGCCGTACTGGCTCGACACGCTCGCGGTCGAGCCCGGCCAGACCCAGCGCATCGCCTTTGCGGCGACCGCATCCGGACAATGGCTGCTCGAATCCGTCGTCACGGACTGGGCCGCGCCGCGGCTGGTGCGCTGGTATGGGGTGGAGTGAGGTTGCGGCTATGCGTGCGGTTTGGCCGTCAGTTCGATGCCGAGCGCCTTCATCACTGCGATGGTCGTTTTGAGCGTCGGATTGCCGTCGGTACTGAACGAGCGATAGAGCTGCTCGCGAGAAAGACCGGTTTCCTTGGCAATCTGCGCCATCCCCTTCGCACGGGCGACGACGCCAAGCGCATGCGCGATATAGGCAGCGTCCTCGGTTTTGAACGCCTCTTCCATGAACACGGCAATGGCTTCATCGGATTGAAGGTCCTCGGCCGGATCGTAAGTCGTCAGCTTCTTGCCCATCTTTATTCGCTCCACATCTCGGCAAGGCGCTTGGCCTCCTTGATGTCTTTCGCCTGCGTGGCCTTGTCGCCCCCACACAGCAAAATGATGATCGTCTTGCCCCGCTGCTGAAAATAGATCCGATAGCCGGGGCCGTGGTGGATACGCAGTTCGCTCACCCCATCGCCGACCGGCTCAACGTCGCCCGCGTGGCCTTGAGCTAGCCGATCCAACCGCGACGCGATCAACGCTCTGGCGCGCTCATCCCGCAGACGCGATCGCCACTTTCGGAACGTCTCAGTCTGCTTGAGTTCGACCACCTGTAGTTTTTAGACTACAATCGATCTCCGATCAAGTGGTCTTCGCTCCCAGAGGTAGCGAGCATCGGGCTCCCTCTCCTCGTTCCTCGAGCCGTCGGATTCATCGACCAACTCGAACCCACGCGCCTCATAGAAGCGCCGCGCCGGCGCATTACGCTGGAAGGTCCAGAGCTCGAGCCGGTCGTAGGCGCCTTTGGCGACGTCGAGGAGCTCACTGCCGGCGCTGCGGCCCTGGGCTGGGGGGAGCACGTAGAGCTGCTCGATCCAGCCCTCGCGGAACGCGATGATCCCGCTGAGCACGTCGCCGTCAAAACATCCCCACACCCGGCACGTCGGAAAGACACGCTCGCGATAGAACCAGCGGTCCTCGTCCGGCGTGTGCAGCCCGGCGAGCCATGGCATCGCCTGGTCAAACGCGATCCGATGGACTTGCGCCGCTGCGCCCATGTCGGCGAGCGCGAGCTGTCTGAGCACTAGTACTCCACCCCCAGCGCATCATAAATCCGCCGGTGCACGGCCGGCAGCGTCTCGGTCAGGTCCTCCGCGATCAGGCCCGGCCCGGCTTCGCGTCCCGCCTCGCCATGCATCCAGACGCCGATGCTGGCGGCCTCGAACGCCGGCACGCCTTGCGCCAGCAGCCCTGCGATGATGCCGGCGAGGACGTCGCCGGCGCCCGCGGTAGCGAGCCAGGGCGGCGCGTTGGCGGCGATGGTGGCGCGGCCGTCGGGGGCGGCGATGGTGGTGTCCGGGCCCTTCAGGAGCACGACGGCGCCGGAGCGCTCGGCGGCATCGCGCACGCGCTCCAGCTTGGAGCGGCCCGGAAATTTGTTGCTGAGGTCGGAGAACAGGCGCGGAAATTCGCCCTCGTGCGGGGTCAGCACCACCGCATTGTCTTGCGAGGACTTGATCGATTCGAACAGGCGCTCGGGGGTTGCGGCAAAGCTCGTCAGGGCATCGGCATCGAGCACCAGACGACGCTGCGCACTGAGCGCGGTGTGAACGAGATCGCAGGTGCGCTCTCCGATACCCGCGCCGGGGCCGATCATGCAGGTGTTGTAGCGCTTGTCGCCGAGCAGCTCGCCGAACTCGACGACGGTATCGACGGGGCGAACCATGACGGCCGTGAGCGCGGCCGCATTGATCGCGAGCGCATCGCGCGGGCTCGCCAATGTCACGAGGCCCGCCCCTGCCCGCAGTGCGCCGCGCGCGGCCAGCCGCGCAGCGCCGGTCGCCGCCGCATCGCCGGAGACCGCCAACACATGCCCCCGCGCGTATTTGTGGCCGTCGATACGCGGTACCGGAAAAGCGGCGCCCCAGACATCCGGATCGTCCTCGAACGTCTGCGGCGCGATCTCGTCGAGCACCTGCGCGTCGATGCCGATGTCGGCGACGCGCACGCGGCCGCAATGCATCCGGCCGGGGAGCAAGAGATGCGCCGGCTTCTTGCGAAAGAAGGTGACGGTCTCGGTGGCGTTCACCGCCACGCCCATCACCGCCGCGCTGGTGCCGTTGATGCCGCTCGGCAGGTCGACCGCGAGCACGGGGGCGCCGTTGGCGTTGATCGCCTCGATCATCGCGCGCGCCTCGCCACCGACGGGACGGCTGAGGCCTGCGCCGAACAGCGCATCGATGATCAGCGCCGGCCGTCCGATCGCCTGCGGATTGAACGGGAGCACCGGGTGCTTCCAGCCGCGCGCGGCGGAGGCCGCGTCGCCCTGGAGCTGGTCGCGCTCGCACATCAGGATGACTGAGACCTCCCGCCCCTGCGCGGCGAGCTCGGCGGCTGCGACAAAACCATCACCGCCATTGTTGCCGGGGCCGGCCACGATCAGAATCGGCCCCTCCTCCACCAGCGCCTGGGCGGCATCAGTGACGGCCTGGCCCGCGCTCAGCATCAACTTGAAACCGGGCGTGCCGGCCGCGATGGTGAGCTGGTCGGCGCGCTGCATTTCAGCGGTGGTCAGAACTTCCATGCCACTTCCCTGGTCCAAACGCCTTTTCAACAGGCACGTTCCGTTCCGCCCCACCCTCGGGAACATCGATCTGCACACATATTGAACCGTTTGCCTATTTCGTAGTCTTCGGTATTTTGTGCAGGTCGGCACCACTACTCAGAGATGCTCGTTAAAAGGCTGATAACGCTCCAATAATCAGGGCATTTGCAACTTGGCATAGACCCTGCTTTCGAGGAAGCCGCTTCGGTTTGTCGTGCTCACTGGCATTTATCAAAGTGTGGCCGGCCGTTGTTGCCGGATTGGTCAGGGATCCCGGCATAGCGAAGACAAGATCGTGCGTTAAGAAAAGCGCATCCTGACGAAGACGTTGCTATTTGATCGAAAGGCCGGGAGGCGCGCAGTGAAGAAAATCGAAGCCATCATCAAGCCATTCAAGCTCGACGAGGTGAAGGAAGCGCTTCAGGAAGTCGGCCTTCAGGGCATCACCGTCACCGAAGCCAAGGGCTTTGGCCGGCAGAAGGGGCACGCCGAGCTCTACCGCGGCGCAGAATACATCGTCGACTTCCTGCCCAAGGTGAAGATCGAGATCGTGATCGGCGACGATCTGGTCGAGCGCGCCATCGACGCCATCCGCCGCGCAGCGCAGACCGGTCGCATCGGCGATGGTAAGATCTTCGTCTCCAACATCGAAGAGGCGATCCGCATCCGAACCGGCGAATCCGGGCTGGACGCTATCTGAGCCGGGTGCTATCCCGAATTTTGCGACACTCCGACTAGAAAGAAGGCTGCTTCGGCGGCCTGATTTCGTTTGTGCGGTCGCGCAAAACTCGCCCGAGCGAGAATAATTTTGCTCATCTGGAAACCGACCCGCAGAGCCAAAAGGGGTATGCATGAAGACCGCCAAAGACGTCCTGAAATCGATCAAGGACAACGACGTCAAGTACGTCGACCTGCGCTTCACCGATCCGCGCGGCAAGTGGCAGCATGTGACGTTCGACGTCAGCATGATCGACGATGACATCTTCGCCGAAGGAACGATGTTCGACGGCTCCTCGATCGCCGGCTGGAAGGCGATCAACGAGTCCGACATGTGCCTGATGCCCGATCCGGTCACCGCGACGATCGACCCGTTCTTCGCCGAGACCACCATGGTCATCACCTGCGACGTGCTCGAGCCGACCACCGGTGAGCCCTACAACCGCGACCCCCGCGGCATCGCCAAGAAGGCCGAGGCCATGGTGAAGTCGATGGGCGTGGGCGACAGCGTGTTCGTCGGCCCCGAGGCCGAGTTCTTCGTGTTCGACGACGTGCGCTATTCGGCCGAGCCCTACAAGACCGGTTTCCGGCTCGACTCCTCGGAGTTGCCGACCAACTCCGACACCGAATATGAAGGCGGCAATCTCGGCCACCGCATCCGCACCAAGGGCGGCTACTTCCCCGTGCCGCCGCAGGACTCGGTGCAGGACATGCGCTCGGAGATGCTCGGCGCCATGGCCAAGATGGGCGTCAAGGTCGAGAAGCATCACCACGAGGTCGCGTCCGCCCAGCACGAGCTCGGCATGAAGTTCGACACGCTGACGCTGATGGCCGACCACATGCAGATCTACAAGTACTGCATCCACCAGGTCGCGCACATCTACGGCAAGACCGCCACCTTCATGCCGAAGCCGATCTTCGGCGACAACGGCTCGGGCATGCACGTGCACCAGTCGATCTGGAAGGACGGCAAACCGGTGTTCGCCGGCAACAAATACGCCGACCTGTCGGAGACCTGCCTGCATTACATCGGCGGCATCATCAAGCACGCCAAGGCGATCAACGCCTTCACCAACCCGTCGACCAACTCCTACAAGCGTCTGGTCCCGGGCTATGAGGCCCCGGTGCTGCTCGCCTACTCCGCGCGCAACCGCTCGGCCTCCTGCCGCATCCCTTACACCGCTTCGCCGAAGGCCAAGCGCGTCGAGGTGCGCTTCCCCGATCCGATGGCCAACCCGTATCTCGGCTTCGCCGCGATGCTGATGGCCGGCCTCGACGGCATCAAGAACAAGATCGATCCGGGTCCGGCGATGGACAAGGACCTCTACGACCTGCCGAAGGAAGAGCTGAAGCAGATCCCGACCGTGTGCGGCTCGCTCCGCGAGGCGCTGGAAAACCTCGACAAGGACCGCGGCTTCCTCAAGGCCGGCGGCGTGTTCGACGACGACTTCATCGACGCCTATATCGAGCTGAAGATGACCGAAGTCGCCCGCTTCGAAATGACCCCGCATCCGGTCGAGTTCGAGATGTACTATTCGGGCTAAGCAGCCCGGACGTCTGCGACAAGCAAAAGGCGCTCCGCAAGGAGCGCCTTTTCGTTTGAATCGTAGCGTGTACGACCTGCCCACTACCAGGTCGCCGTAAAAGCCTTCTGCAGCTCGGCCGGCGCCGTCACGCCGCCCGCGATCAGCAATTGCGTGAGCACGCGCGCCTTCTGCGGATTGAGGTCCTCGGACACGACGAAGCCGTTCTTGTCGTCGTCGACCTCGACGTTGCGCGTCACGAAGCCGGAGCGAACCCGCGTCGAGCGCACCACGATGATGCCCTTCTTCGCCGCCGCTTCGAGCGCGTCGAGCGCCGGCTTCGAGGTGTTGCCGTCGCCGACGCCGGCCAGCACGATGCCCTTGGCGCCGTGCGAAATGGCATCCTCGATCGGAACGGCGTCCATGTTGGCGTGCGAGTAGACGATCGCGACGCGCGGCAATTGCTCGCCGGCCGGAAGCTGATAGGTCGCGCGCTTGAGACCTTGAGCCTGCGCCATGAAGCGAATGCCGCCGGCGGTGTCGACATAGCCGACCGGGCCGTCATTGGCGGAACTGAACGTCTCGATGCTGGTGGTGTTGGTCTTGGTGACCGAGCGCGCGCCCTGAATCTTGTCGTTCAGCACCGCCATCACGCCGCGCCCGCGCGAGCGCGGGTCGGCCGCCACCTGCACCGCCTCGTAGAGATTGCCGGGGCCGTCCGCGCTCACCGCCGTGGCCGGCCGCATTGAGCCGACGATCACCACCGGCTTGTCGCCCCGCACCACGTTGTCGAGAAAGAACGCGGTCTCCTCCAGCGTGTCGGTGCCGTGGGTGATGACGACTGCATCCGCCTCGTTCTTGTCGAAGGCCTCCTGGATGCGGCGGGCCAGCGCAAACCAGACCTTGTCGTTCATGTCCTGGGATCCGATCGACGAGATCTGCTCGGCATTCAGCTTTGCGAGCTTGTCCAGGCCCGGCACCGATTGCATCAGTTGCTCGCCCGAGATCTGGCCGGATTTGTAGGCGCCGGTCGCTCGCGCGTCGGCCTGGCCTGCGATGGTGCCGCCGGTCGCAAGCACGAGAATGCGCGGCAGGCTGCCCGATTCCGCGGCCTGCGCCGTGGCGATGCCCCACGACCAAAGTGCGAAGGCGATCAGCGGAACGGCGAGGATCAATGGCCGATTTCGGCGGTGGATTGCGGGTCTGGCGGCATGCTTCGTCATCGAATTCTCCTCCCGTTCAAGTTGGGAGCGATATTCGACACGCCCAATGGGGCCGAAGATGGGTCAGCCCAATGCTTGTCGCTAAGGATTATCCCGCCGCGGCATAAAATGGTCGAGCAAGCCCGTCGGCAGCGGAAAGACCACGGTCGATGACCGTTCGCCCGCGATATCGTGCAGGGCCGCGAAGTAACGCAGCTGCATCGCCTGAGGCTCCTGCGCGAGAATCCGGCCGGCCTCGACGAGCTTTTCGGCAGCCTGCTGCTCGCCCATCGCATTGATCACCTTGGCACGCCGCAGGCGCTCCGCCTCGGCCTGTTTGGCAATCGCGCGCACCATGGTTTCGTTGATATCGACGTCCTTGATCTCGATGCCGGTCACCTTGATGCCCCAGACGTCGGTCTGCTTGTCGAGGATCTCCTGGATATCGGCGTTCAACCTGTCGCGCTCGGCCAGCATCTCGTCGAGCTCGTGCTTGCCGAGCACCGAGCGCAACGTCGTCTGCGCGAGCTGGCTGGTGGCGGCCATGTAATCGCCGACCTTGATGATGGCACGTTCGGGATCGACGATGCGGAAGTACAGAACGGCGTTGACCTTGACGGACACGTTGTCGCGCGAAATCACGTCCTGCGGCGGCACGACCTGCACCATCACCCGGAGGTCGACCTTGACGAGTTGCTGCACGACCGGAATGAGGATGATGAGGCCCGGGCCCTTCACGCCGGTAAAACGGCCGAGCGTGAAGATGACGCCACGCTCGTATTCGCGCAGGATTCGAATGGCCTGGGATAGAAACATGATGACAAGCAGCAGAAGCGCCGCATAAGTCAGATATTCCAGCATCATGATGTACCTCCCTCACCGGTCCTGGCCGGTGCGCGCCGTATCAGCAGCGTCAGGTCGACGACGTTCGCGACTTCGACCGTCTCTCCGGGCTTGAACGTTTCGGCGCCACGCGCCTGCCAGCGTTCACCATGGGCGAAGACGTGACCTTCGCTCCCACTCCAGTCGAGAACCTCGGCGGGCAAGCCTCGCATCGCCTGCGCGCCGACCCGCTCCGGAGCCCGGGCGGCACGCCGAAGCGAACCAAGCACGACCAGAGCAAAGCCGGCGAACACGGCTGCCGTGATGCCGATCACCCACCACGACAGGTGGTAACCGGGCGCCTCGACCCTGAAGAGCATCAGCGCTCCCAGCACGAAAGCGATGATCCCCCCGAGACCGATCACCACCGTCGGATTGAAGGCTTCGACGGTGAGAAGAACGATGCCAACCAGCATCAGGGCAAGGCCGGCATAGTTGATCGGCAGCAAATTGAGCGCATAGAGACCGATCAGCAGGCAGATCGCGCCGACCACGCCGGGAGCGACGGCCCCGGGAGACATGAACTCGAAGATCAGGCCGTAGATGCCGACCATCAGGAGAATGAACGCCACATTCGGATCGGTGATGACCGCCAGGAAGCGGGATATCCATCCGGGGTCGATGGCTTCGACGACCGCATCCTTCGTCGCGAGACGCTGCGTCTTGCCGCCTGCAACCTCGACCTCGCGGCCATCGAGCTGCCTCAGCAACTCAGCCTGATCGCGCGCGACGAGTTCGATGGCATGGGACTGCAGCGCGCCGTTGGCAGAGAGAGTGGCGGCCTCACGGACCGCCTTCTCCGCCCAATCCGCATTGCGGCCACGCAGCTCCGCAAGGCTGCGGATGAAGGCAACCGCGTCATTGGTCACCTTTGCCGTCATCGCATCCTTGAACTGATCCTTGGACTGATCCTTGGGCTCGCTCTGCTGGTCGCCGTCCTTCTTGTCCTTGCCGCCCTTGTCCGGTGTACCGCCCGGCAGCCCCGGCAGCGGTCCGCCAATCTGCACCGGCGTTGCCGCACCGATATTGGTGCCCGGCGCCATCGCCGCGATGTGGGTCGCATAAAGGATATAGGTCCCCGCGCTCGCCGCGTGGGCGCCGGAGGGAGCGACGTAACCGACGACAGGGACGGGCGAGGCCAGCACATCCGCAATGATCTCGCGCATGCTGGAATTGAGACCGCCGGGCGTGTTGATTCTCAGAAGCACGACCTCGGCGCGCCGTTCGCTTGCCTTGGCCAAGGCCTCCTTCACGTAACTGGCCGACGCAGGGCCAATGGCCCCTTCGATCGACACAATCAGTGCAAGGCGGCTGTTCTCCTCCGCTGAGCTGGGAAGGAGGCAGCAGATCAAAGCAACGACGCCAATCGCCGCAACGAGGGCCGCCTTCATGGTCTGCACGGCAGGGCTCCCTTGCAGAGCATATGGTGTTGGTATCTCGAACCTCAATGCAGCCGTGCGCTGGTGCAGGCCCCTGTCTGATTGTGCGATGCAATGGAAACCGCCCCGTAGATCGGTTGAGCACGGGGCGACGGCGGGCGGACCATGCCTTGAGCTGATCCGCCCACGCATTCCGTGCTGCTAGCGCCGCGCGATCCGCACCCCGTCCGTCCCGATCGCGCCGAACGTGCTCGCGATGATCTCAGCGGTCGGCTGCAGGCCGCCGAGCGACCAGTGCGAGGACTCCTGCTCATCGATCCCGACCCAGACGTTGCGGCGGAAATCCGGGCTGCCCTGCCCTTCGACCTCGACCAGGAGGTCGGTAACGCAGCCGATCAAGGCGATCGCGCGCACGACCGGCCATGAGGACGAGAGCAGCTTTCGCAAGGCGTTCCGCAAGCTCACCTTGATGTCGCCGCAGGCCTATCGCGCGCGACGGATGGAGCGGACGATGTGAGGCGGCTTCAAGCCATCCACTTTCGTTCCGCATCTGACTCCACTTCGTTCTCAAAGAACAAATCAGAGCCGCAAAAATCGGGGCGGACCAATTCCTACTGATTGGTTTACGCAGGGCGGATTAGCCGAAGGCGTAATCCGCCGACTGCTGGTGACGTCACGCGCTCTCCAAAGTCGCCATCCGTGCTGCCGTCTCTTGCCCAGCCCTCCGGAAATAATCCGGACTGTACGTCTCGGGGCATTGAAGCTGCCCCATCAAGACAAGATGGCGGATTACGCCTTCGGCTAATCCGCCCTACACACCAGCGCGCGTCGTCACTCGTCCGGAAAATTCACACCGATTGCGGTCACCACAGGCGCCCATTTCACCAGTCCTCGTAGGGCGGATTAGCCGAAGGCGTAATCCGCCGACTGCTGGTGACGCTCACGCACGTTCGCCAAAGGCACCGTCCGTGCTGCTATCTCCTGCCCAATCTTCAGGAAACAGGCCCGCCTCGACATCTCGGTGGAACGACGAATGCGGCCAGTCCAACACGCGGGTCACATAACCATGCTTCACGGGATTGATGTAACAATACTCGACATGGCGTGCGTAGTCGGTTTCGTCGCGGATAAGGTGCTCCCAGAACCGGTTCTGCCATATGCCACGTTCCCGTCCTGCGATCTGTACCGCGGTCAAAGGCTCCGTCTTCGGCAAGGTCTTCGCGAAGCGCGTCTTGATCAATCTCCACCGCATGGAAAAATCGGCATCGCCGTCCGGAAGCGTCCAGACTGCATGAAGGTGGTCCGGAAGAACGACAAACGCATCGATCGCGAAAGCATAGTCCCGACGCGTCGCTGCAACAGCCGCGCGCAGCGCTGCGATGTGCTCGACGAGCAGCCGCTGCTTGCGGTCGAGAAGATTGACCGTGAAGAACCAGCAACCACCCGGAACAAATGCACGGCGATAGTTTGGCATTGAAGCTGCCCCATCAAGACAAGATGGCGGATTACGCCTTCGGCTAATCCGCCCTACGGTGCACTTTGAGCGAATGCGGAGGATGCGAGCAGGAGAAGAAGTGTGGCAGTGACGCTGCGCATCATCGAAAGGCAATCCCATTTCGAGAACGGGTTGAAACGTAGCGCGCACGGCTCATCCGACACAACTCGAAAGCATCGGTGAGATTGCGAACGTCGATCCGCGCTGCGGGCTGTGAGCTGGACCCGGGAGCGCGCTTCCCCGTCATCGCGGGGATACTTCCTCAATTCTTCGGCTGGCCGAAATCGAGCGGCGGCGGCAGCTCGACGTCGGGAATTTCGATCTTGATCTTGTCCAGATCCACCTTGATGGGAGCATCCAGCAGCCCGGTGACCGTGATCGGGAATGCGATGACGACCGCAACCATGATCGCCTGCAGGCCGATCCAGGGCATCGCGCCCCAATAGATGTCCGAGCTCTTGACCTCCTTCGGCGCCACGCCGCGCAGGTAGAACAAGGCGAAGCCGAAGGGAGGATGCAGGAAGGAGGTCTGCATGTTGACGCAGAGCATGACACCGAACCAGATCAAGGCAGCGTCCGCCCCGACGATGGGGGTGAGCAGCTTCTGCGCGATCGGCGCGATCATCGGGATGATGATGAAGGCGATCTCGAAGAAGTCGAGGAAGAAGGCGATGAAGAAGATGAACAGGTTCATGAAGATCAGGAAGCCCCAGACCCCGCCCGGCAGCGATGTCAGCATGTGCTCCAGCCAGACCCCACCGTTGCAACCGAGAAAGACGATTGAGAAGCAGGTCGATCCGATCAGGATGAACGTCACCATGCAGGTGATGCGCATCGTGGTCTCGTAGCCCTGCTTGACCAGCATGCGCAGGTCCGGAATCCTGATCGCCTCGATGCAAACCCAGGCGACGGCGAGATAGGCAATCGCGAAGGCGATCTTGAACGGCAGATTCGGCGTGAGGTAGATGCCGATGATCGTGCCGGCGCCCGCCGCCGCAACGCCGACCAGCAGCACCTTGTGACCAGCCGAGCTGAAATCCTTGTGATGGATGACTGCAAGGACGATGGCGCCGACGGCGCCCATCGCGCCTGCTTCGGTCGGGGTGGCAAGGCCAAGCATCATCGTGCCGAGCACCACGAAGATCAGGACGGCGGACGGGATGATGCCCAAAAGGCATTTGCGCCAGAGCGCCCAGCCCGTGAGCGTCCTTGCTTCCTTGGGCACTGCCGGAACGTGCCCCGGCTTGATCACGCTCAGCGCAAACGTGTAGCCGGCGAAGAGTGCGATCTGGAGGATCGATGGGCCCCAGGCGCCCAGATACATGTCGCCGACCGACTTCCCGAGCTGGTCCGCGAGCACGATCAGAACCAGCGAGGGAGGCACCAGCTGGGTAATGGTGCCGGAGGCTGCGAGCACGCCGGTGATGTAGCGCATGTTGTAGCCGTAGCGGATCATCACCGGCATCGAGATCAGCGCCATCGCAATGACCTGCGCCGCCACCGTCCCCGTGATCGCACCGAGGATGAAGCCGACGATAATCACGGAATAGCCGAGACCGCCGCGAACCGGGCCGAACAGCTGCCCCATTGAATCCAGCATATCCTCGGCGAGGCCGCATCGTTCGAGGATCGCGCCCATGAACGTGAAGAACGGAATTGCCAGCAGCAGCTCGTTGGCGAGAACGCTGCCGTAGATGCGCTCCGGAATGGCCTGGAGGAAGCTGAATCCGAAAAATCCCTCGTGAATCGCGAGAAATCCGAACGAAAGCCCGAGAGCGGCCAGCGTGAAGGCGACCGGAAATCCGATCAGCATGGCCAGGACCAGCCCGCCGAACATCAGCGGCGGCATCATCTCAATCGTGATCATTGGGTCGGCCGCTCATATTTTGCGTCGATCGTGACTTCACCGCGCAAGGCGGCGGCGCGTTTGATGGCCTCCGAGACGCCCTGCAGAGCGACCATGAAGAACCCGGCCGGCAGCACGAACTTGATCGGCCACCGCAGGAGGCCGCCCGCGTTGTTGGACATCTCTCCGATGATGAACGAATTGTAGAACATCGCCCATGAGAGGTAGCTGAGGAGCAGGCACGCCGGGACGAGGAAGACCAATGTCCCGATCAGGTCGAGCCACAGCTGGCCGCGTTCGGACAGCATGAGGTAGAGGATTTCGACGCGCACATGCTCGTTGCGCTTGAAAGTATAGGACGAGCCGAACATCACGATGACGGCGAACATGTACCACTGCGTCTCGAGCCAGCTGTTGGAGCTGTAGCTGAAGGCATACCGGATCATCGCATTTGCGGCGCTGACCACGCAGGCCGCGAGCACCAGAATATTGCAGACGCTACCGACCTTTTCGTTCAGCCAGTCGATAGCCGTACTCACCGCCAACAATGGGCGCATCGATGCCTGGTCCCCCTCGCTGAGTGCTACCCCCGAACGCGCAGGACCATGGCGCTGTATCAGCGACCGTCCAGGTCTGCGCGGGAGCTAGTTCACCCTCCTGATGCTTCCGCTCGTTCTTGTTGTCGGTTTTCGCCGAGATGTGTTCGGGTCTCGGCCGCGCGTGAAGCACGGCACCTTTACCGTCAGCAATTTCGTGGTCAACTGGAAAATGGACAGTTTGCCGCAGCGATCGCAAAAATGGGTCACTGTGCCTAATTTGGTCGATGCACGGGGCAGCCGGCAATCCGGCTCTCGGACCCGCCTAACCCTCGACGTCGTACTGCTTGCAGAGATGATCGCCGATCTGGACAAGCATGGCGACGCATTCGGGGTAGCCGGGCCGATCCGAGGTGGCCCGGTCTGCGCTGGCTCGAAACTCCCAGGAATTGCCATCACGGAGGATCGAAATCGTCATTCCATCGGGACAATCGGCATGAACCTTCAACTCGGCCTTGGCCATGGCGATCAGCTCGCTTTCAGTCTTCACAGGTCTGCTCATGAAAGTCATCCTCCGTCCCGGGACAGAACTTAAGGTGTATCTGCCAAACCCACCAAGCAAGTCTTTCCGATAAAGCGGCTCCCGGCATTGGGATAGCGCAATGCGTCCCTGCCAGGGCCCCTCCCGAGAGGCGTCGGGCAAAACACCCGGTCAAGCCCTCCGCGGAAAAATATTCCTCTTTCCCGAATTTCGGATTTGTGGCATAGACGCCTCATCCCGGCCCTGCCAAAGGGGCGCTTCGCGATCGTCACGAAATGCGGGCCGGGTGGCGGTGGACGCGGTAGCGCCGGCGCGATCAGCCTGATGACAGGGCGGGCAACCGTGAGTCCTCAGGCGACGCGATACGACCCGGCGCGGTCACAGCGGTTTCGTCGATGCCTGGGGGCGAGCACACGCAAGCCTCCGGATATTCCGGCGGGATCGTCCGCGGACGGAGAAGTCGTGTGGTCCTGACGCCCGGGGTCTGTGCGTCAAGGCTTGCGGTGATGCGGCGGTCCGACCGGGCACGTGCATCGATCATTCCCGCAAGGCGACGGGGGCAATAGTGCATCGCTCCCCGAGGAGAGCACGAAGGACACCGTTAAAACCAGCCGCGCAGGGAAGGCCGGGCGACCGGCATCACCTGTGGTCCACCCCGTGTGCATCTTCGTCGCGCACGGACTTGCGGGTGCCGCCGGCGCCCGGCCTTCCCTGCGCCCTTTGGCTTTCAAGGAGCGCGAACGACAGCAAGCCTCGGGCGAGACGCGCCGCGAGAATGCGAGCGCGCGTCTGCCACCACACACTCCCTGTCATCGCCCGCGCAGGCGGGCGATCCAGTATTCCAGAGGCCATCGTGATTGAACCGAGAAGCCGCAGCGTACTGGATTCCCCGCCCCAGTGCGCAAATGCGCACAAGGCGGGGAATGACAGTGTCATTTGGAGAAGCACACTGCCGGCCCACTCTCTGTCATTGCGAGGAGCTCTTGCGACGAAGCAATCCAGACCGTCTCCGCGGAAAGACTCTGGATTGCTTCCGCCTTCGCCAATGCTTCGGCGGACAAGTCGCTGCACTCGCAATGACGAGCTTAACGCAGCTGTGCGCCAGATTTCGCTCTCGTGCCCTACGCCGCCGCGCGCTGCCGCGCGGCCAGCGCTTCACCGAAGGCTTCGAACAGCTTGCGGTTGATCGGATTGTGCTGCGGATCGTATTCGGCGTGCCATTGCACGCCGAGCGCGAAGGTCGGGGCTTCCGCGATGCGGATCGCCTCGATGGTGCCGTCCTCGGCGACGCCCTCGACCAGCACGCGCTTGCCAGGCTCGAGGATGCCCTGGCCGTGCAGCGAATTGACCCTGATCTTCTCGCAGCCGAGCAGTTTTGCGAACGCCCCGCCCGGCGTCAGCTCGACGTCGTGACGGTCGGCGAACACCACGGTCGGATCGGGGTGGATCTCGCCGTTCTCGAGCCGGGGCATGCGATGGTTCATGCGGCCGGGAATTTCGCGGATCTCCGGATGCAGCGAGCCGCCGAAGGCGACGTTCATCTCCTGCAGGCCGCGGCAGATGCCGAACAGCGGCACACCGCGGGCGACGCAGGCGACCGAAAGCGCCAGCGCCACCTCGTCGCGATGGATATCGTACGGCTCGTGCCGCTCACACGGGTCGACATTGAAGCGGGTCGGATGGACATTGGCGCGGGCGCCGGTGAGCACGATCCCGTCGACCACGTCGAGCAGCGCGCCGATATCGGTGATATCGGGCGCACCTGCGAACATCATCGGCAGGCCACCGGAAACCTCGGCCACGGCGCGCAAATTGCGCTCGCCGACCATCTGGACCTGAAATCGATTTTCGACGCGATGGGCATTCCCGATCACGCCGACGACCGGCTTTCTCATCTGTCGTTCCGCGCCTCTCCGATAAGAAGATTCTCCAAACATGCCCTTGGCCTGGAACAAATTCAACAGAAGGGATCGCGGGACGGCAATGCTATTTTCGCGCAAATGCCTCCCGGGCCTCGCCCCCGGCGGGCAGCCCGGCGGCCTGCAGTGCAGTTGCCGCCGGATCGCCCGGCGCGGCCAGCCATGGCAGTTTCGCGTCGATGCCGCGCGTCACGGGCTCTCCGAGCGCCCCACCGAAATCAACCGGCCAGAACCCGTTGGGCACGACTTCGACCGTGATGCCACGGATCGCATAACCCTCGCCCAGAACCGCCTCCGCGTGGTCGGCGGCGACAAGGCGCGCCGTCTTGGGATCCTTGGGATCGCCAAAGCTGACGAGCACCGGCACGAGGTCTCCCTGCACCGGGACAACGCCGGCCTGCCGGTGGATATCGTTGAACGAGACGCGGTTGCCGCGCGCGGCGCCATAGGCACGGAGCGCGACATAATTATAATTGATGTCGTCGAAGTCCAGCTTCGCGTCCTGCCGGTGTGCCAACAATGCCACCAGATTCTTGCCTTTGGCGCCGGCCTGGCCGAGGTCGACGAACACGGCCTCCCCGCGCGTGGTGGTGCGGCCGCCGCGGTTATAGTTGCGGTCGGGCACGACGGCCAGAACGCCGGATCCGGTCTTGATGCCGTCAGGTGTCGTGACCTCGACCGTGAGACGAAATTTGTGGCCGGGCCGGTTGATCCGGATCTGGTCGCCGACCACGATCACGGCCAGAAGCCCGAGCAGACCGGCCCATTTGCTGATGAAGCTCAAACCGCCCCCATTGTTCTTTCCTCATCGCTCTGCACCGTCGGCGCGTCGACGTCAAACCAGCGCGTTGACGCGGTCTTGATCCGAAGCGCGTTTGTCGAGAGAGTGCAGCGCGCATTGCGCTGAAAAGGACCCGATGTGACCATGTCGTCCAAAGATGAACGCTCCCGGACCCGCGGCGACCTCGCTTGGGCGATCTCGGTCGGGGGCATCGGCGTCGTGCTGTTCACCGCGCTGCTCGCCTTCACCTGGTATTTCGCCGCCACCCTGCTGCTGATCTTCACCGGCATGCTGCTCGGTCTCGGCCTCAACGCGCTGACGGGCGCGCTCGGCCGCCGCGTGCCCCTGCCGCATCCGGTGCGGCTCGCGATCGTCTGCACCGCGCTCGCTTTGATGCTCGCCGGCATCGCCTATCTCGGCGGCGCCACCATCGCCGAACAGGCTTCGCTGCTGAGCAAGACCATCAAGTCGCAGATCGGGAACGTGAAGTCGTTCCTGGACAACCACGGCATCGACACCAGCTTCTTCGATTTCGGCAACGGCGCGACCGACGCCTCGGCCACTGCGCCCTCGGAGACGGCGCCCGCACCAGCAGCGCCCTCGCGCGGTCCCCTGCCCGGCGCCGGCGCGCTGGCCTCCAGCGGTGGCGCGATCGTGAGCCAGACCTTCAAGCTGCTGCTCGGCACCATCCACGGTGTCGGCAACATCTTCATCGTGCTGTTCCTGGGCTTCGCCTTCGCCGCCCAGCCGGCCGTCTATCACGATGGTCTGCTGTTCCTGGCGCCGGCGAGGCACCGCACTCGCGTCGCCCTGATCATCGACCGCACAGCCGAGACGCTGGAGCGCTGGCTGATCGCGCAGATCATCGTCATGCTCGCGGTCGGCGTGGTGACCTGGATCGGGCTTGCCGTCATCGGCATCCCCAGCTCGTTCATCCTGGGAATTCAGGCCGGCCTGCTCGCCTTCATCCCGACCATCGGGGCCATCATCGCCGGCGTCGTCGTGGTGCTGGCGAGCCTCGCCTCGGGCTGGATCCCGGCGCTATCGGCCTTTCTGCTCTTCATGGGCGTGCACGCCATGGAGAGTTACGTGCTGACGCCGATCCTGCAGCGGCAGGCGCTGGACATCCCGCCGGCCACCCTGTTCGCGTTCCAGATCCTGCTCGGCGTCGTGTTCGGCATCTGGGGCCTGGCGCTGGCACTGCCGCTAGTGGCCATCGCCAAGGTCATGATCGACCATTTCAAGACCTATGAGGCGGCGCCTCTGGCAGAAGCGGCCTAGAGCATGATCCGGAAAAGTGTGCAGCGGTTTTCCGATAAGATCATGCTCCAGAAATAAGCCCTCAGGTCGTGAGCACAGTCTCGGTGTGCTCGACCTCGGGCGGCGAGGCAAAGTACAGGCCAACGAGGCCGCGCCATTCGGTGAAATTCTCAGAGCCGCGGAAATCGACGGTGTGGTTTTCCAGCGTCGCCCATTTCACCATCAGCCGGTAGCGCTGCGGCTTTTCGATCGATTTGTGCAGCTCGAAGCCGTGAAAGCCCTTGGAGCGGCCGAAGGCGGCCTTGGCCTTGGCGACGGCGGCCTCAAAGTCCTTCTCGCTGCCCGGCTTGACATCGATTTGCGCGATCTCGGTGATCATCGGTTTCCACCCGTTTTTTGTTCGATAGGCGTGTCTAGCGCAGCCGGCGAAAAAGAAAAAGGCGCCGAAACGGCGCCCTGGTCGGTCCAAAAATGCAGGTCTCTCAGATGAGCAGCAGAACGCTGCCCGCCACGATCAGGGCGCAGCCGATGAACAGCGCGAGCGGCCAGTAACTGCGGCGGCCTTGCGTGTAACGCCCCTGCGCGCGGCGCTCGGTGATCAGCGCGCTCTCGTATTCATCCGCAGTGGAGAACAGACAGGCGAAACCGCTGCGTGCCGAGGCCGCAGCCGCTTCGAGCGACATCAGGGCAGCTTGCGGATTCTGTCGACGGATCGATTCCATGACCGCAATGGTAGGGATCGAATGGTAAACAGAGGATTACCGCGATGCTGCCCTGCGTCTCAGGCGGTGGCCGGCCGCGGCTGCGGCGCACTGATCCGCGCGGCGCTCTGGCGGCGCCAGTTCTCCAGCGACAGCGGCAGCTCCTCCGCCGCCTCGACGCGGTTACGGCCGCCGCGCTTGGCCTGGTAGAGCGCGGTGTCGGCGGATGCCAGCAGCACCTCGAGCTCGGTGCCGGCAGGTCCGCCGGCGACGCCGATGCTGACGGTGGTGTCGACCGGGCCTTCGTCGACCACGACGCCGGAAGTCTCGAACGCCTCGCGCACGCGCTCGGCGACCAGCACGCCCTCCTCCAGCGAACACGGCAGCAGCGCTGCGAATTCCTCGCCGCCGATGCGGCCCGACATGTCGGTGATGCGCAAATTGCTGACGACGACGGTCGAGAACAGTTTCAGCATCTCGTCGCCGGCGGGGTGGCCGAAGCGGTCGTTGATCGACTTGAAGTGGTCGATGTCGAAGATCATCACGGTCACGGGACGTCCGGCCTTGGCCTCGCGCTCGATCACGCGGCCGCAGGCTTCCGAGAAGCCGCGGCGGTTGAGCATGCCGGTCAGGGGATCGGTCGACGCGGCGGTGCGGTGCGCAGTCACGGTGCGCTCGGACACCAGCATGAAGATCACGAACACGGTGCCGACGGCATAGAGGATCAGTTCGACCGCGAACACCTTGACCCAGATGCTCTGGGAGAATCCGGCATCGTGCGGACGCAGGAAGCTGCCGATCAGGACCGGCAGCATCAACACGCAGCCATGCATCACCGGCATCACGAAGGCGGGCCAGCGCCGCTGCAGGCTCTTGCGCCGTTCGGTCCAGAGCTCGCTGGCGGTCAGTGCCGCATAAACCGAGACGATGCCGGCGCCGACGATCATCCGCAACATGGATGCCTCGGGGGCGAGCAGCGTGACGGCGGCGACCCAGGCGAGCGCACCGAGCACGAGGCCCGGCCAGTTCGGCTTGCGGCCGTGGAAGACGCGCGCCGCATTCCACACCATGCCGCAGGCGACGAAGCCGACCGCGTTCAGCGCAAGGTAAAGATGCGGGCCCAGCCTGTCGCCGGCTGCGGTCCACAGCGCGACGGAGGCGGCACCGAGCAGATACGCGGTGCCCCACCATTTCAGTGCAGGGCTGTTCTCCTGCCTGCCGAAAAACACCATCATGGCGCCGAGCAGTGCGGCAACCATGGTGGCGACCAAATAGAGCGTGATGCTATCGAGCGACATCATGTCGGCCCCCTTTAAGACATAGCAGTTACGCGACCGGCCCCAGCCGTTTGCGCGCCCTTCCGAATGCGACGCTAGGTCGCGCGGGTTCCATTCAGGTTTTCGCGGGAGGCCAAGTTTTCGGGAAACACGCCATCAATTTGCATACAAACGAACAACAAAAAGGGCGCTGAAATCAGCGCCCTTTTGCATCTCATTGAAGCCGCTTTCGCGGCGAATGTGACCGAAGCGATTAACGCTTCGAGAACTGGAAGGACCGGCGGGCCTTGGCCTTGCCGTACTTCTTGCGCTCGACCACGCGGGAGTCGCGGGTCAGGAAGCCGCCCTTCTTGAGCACGGAGCGCAGCTCCGGCTCGAAATAGGTCAGCGCCTTCGAGATGCCGTGACGGACCGCGCCGGCCTGGCCGGACAGGCCGCCGCCGGCAACCGTGCAGATCACGTCGTACTGGCCGGAACGCTGGGCCACCGAGAACGGCTGCTCGATCATCATGCGCAGCACGGGACGGGCGAAATAGACCTCGACCTCGCGCGAATTGACGGTGACCTTGCCGGCGCCCGGCTTGATCCAGACGCGGGCGACCGCGTCCTTGCGCTTGCCGGTGGCATAGGCGCGGTTGAACTTGTCGACCTTCTTCTCGTGCTTGGGCGCATCGGGCGCCGCCGCCGTCTTGAGCTGCGAGAGCTGGTCGAGCGACTGGATGGATTCGGCCATGTTATGCGGCCCTCGTGTTCTTGCGGTTCAACTTGGCGATGTCGATCTTCTCGGGCTGCTGCGCCTCGTGCGGATGATCGGCGCCGCCGTAGACACGGAGGTTGCCCATCTGCACGCGACCGAGCGGGCCACGCGGGATCATGCGCTCGACGGCCTTCTCGAGCACGCGCTCGGGATGCTTGCCCTCGAGGATCTGGCGCGCGGTGCGCTCCTTGACGTGGCCGACATAGCCGGTGTGCTTGTAATAGGTCTTCTGCTCGCGCTTGCGCCCCGTGAGGACCGCATGCTGCGCATTGATGATGATGACGTTGTCGCCGCAATCAACGTGCGGGGTGTAGGTCGGGAGGTGCTTGCCGCGCAGGCGCATGGCGACGATGGTGGCGAGGCGGCCGACGACCAGACCCTTGGCGTCGATCAGCACCCACTTCTTCGTCACCTCAGCCGGCTTTGCCGAAAAGGTTTTCATGTCAGAGTTTCCGTGGACGGGGAGCATCGGCGCGAACACCGCGCCGGACTGCGCGGTTTTCTAGAGAAGAGACGCGCAACGGTCAATGCCCATGGACCGAAATTAGCATCGCAATATCAATGGCTTGAAAATATGGTGCTATATTACCTACGAAAAGCTCAAACATTTGGAATGGAATAGGTCGAGGTGACATGGGCGATCGGATCGGGCGAGCTGCCGGACAGCAGTTTCACCTCCCCGACCGCCAGCCGCTTGCCGAGCTTGAGCAGCCGAGCCTCCGCCAGCACGTCCTGACCGGGCTGGCCCTTGCGCAGGAAGTTGATGTTGAGATTGGTGGTCACGGCGAGCCCGACCGGCCCGATCGCGGACAGCAGCACCACGTACATCGCGAAATCGGCCAGTGCCATTAGCGTCGGGCCGGACACGGTTCCGCCCGGCCGCAGCATCCTTTCACTGTAGCGCTGGCGCAAAAGGCAGGTCTGGCCGTCCGCGCTTTCGATCGTGATGTCGTCGCCGCTGAAGGCCTGGGGAAACTCGTGACGGAGGAACTGCTCGACCTCTGCCACGCTCATTTTCGCTGACGCCATGCTGTTCCCCACCCTCGCTTCACTTGCCCTGTTACATTAAGTTATCTGCGTCATTCAAATGCAATAATCCAACGGAAACGCTTCGATGTCCGCCCAGGCTGCCCGCGCCCCCTCCCCGCAACCGCCGATCCTGCTGCGCGAGACCGTAGGCCCGATCGCCGTGCTGACGCTGAACCGCCCCGCCGCGCGCAACAGCCTGTCGGCGGCGATGATCGCCAGCCTGCATGCGGAGCTCAACGAGATCCGCGATGACAAGGCCGTCCGCGGCGTCGTGATCGCGGCCAACGGTCCGGCCTTCTCCGCCGGCCACGACATGAAGGAGCTGACCGCGCGCCGCACTGACGCCGATCGCGGCCGCGCCTTCTTTGCCGAGATGATGACCGCCTGCAGCGCGATGATGCAGGCGGTCGTGCACCTGCCAAAGCCTGTGGTCGCTGCCGTCCAGGGCATCGCGACCGCGGCTGGCTGCCAGCTCGTGGCAAGCTGCGATCTCGCCATCGCCTCGGAGGCAGCACACTTCGCCACGCCCGGCGTCGACATCGGCCTGTTCTGCTCGACACCAATGGTGGCACTGTCGCGCAACGTGCCGCGCAAGCAGGCGATGGAGATGTTGCTGACGGGCGAGCCGATCCCGGCGACCCGCGCCCGCGAGATCGGGCTCATCAACCGCGTGGTGCCCGCCGGCACTGAACGCGACGCCGCGATCGAGCTCGCGCAACAGGTCGCGCTGAAATCCGCCTACACCGTCAAGCTCGGCAAGGAAGCATTCTACCGCCAGGCCGAGATGAGCCTTGCGGATGCCTATCGCTATGCCGCAGAGGTGATGACCGAGAACATGATGGCGCGCGACGCCGAGGAAGGCATCGGCGCCTTCATCGAGAAGCGCGCGCCGACATGGCGGGACGAATAGTCAACTCCTCATCCTGAGGAGCCGCGGAACGCGGCGTCTCGAAGGATAGAGGCCCGACTGTGGCTTGATGGTTCGAGACGCGCGTGCCGCGCTCCTCACCATGAGGGTCAGAGAAAGAAAAAGATGAACCACGACACCTATTCCGACAATTACATCCGCGCCATCCTCAACAGCGTGAAGTCGATCGCGATGGTCGGCGCCTCGCCGGTCAACGTGCGACCGAGCTATTTCGCGTTCAAATATCTGGCGCAGCGCGGCTACGACATGATCCCGGTCAATCCCGGCCATGTCGGCAAGGAGTTGCTCGGCAAACCCTTTATCGCCTCGCTCTCCGACATCGGCCGTCCCATCGACATGATCGACATCTTCCGCAATTCCAGCCACATCATGCCTGTCGTCGAAGAGGCGCTCACGCTCGACCCGCTGCCGAAGGTGATCTGGATGCAGCTCGGCGCGCGCGATGACGTAGCGGCGGCGAAGGCGGAATCGGTCGGTATCAAGGTGGTGATGAATCGCTGCCCCAAGATCGAATATGGCCGCCTGTCATCCGAGATCTCCTGGATGGGCGTGAATTCGCGCACGCTCAGCTCCAAGCGCGCGCCGGCACCGACGCAAGGCATGCGGCTATCCCTCAATCGGATGAGTGTCGGCGGCGGCGACACTGCGGCCTCCGATCGCGCGGCCAAAAACAAGACCGAGCAAAGCTGACGCAATTGCGAGGGGTTCATTTTGCCAACGCGACAATGCGTAGCAAGATCATTCCCAAATGATCTTGACGTGAAGCGGCGCCTTGACGGCGAGCGCGGCGCCCATCAGCATGCCGCGCGATTTCAGACCAAGAGAACAGGACGCCCTCAATGAGCGATCGCCTTCCGGGATTTTCAACCCTCGCCGTGCATGCCGGTGCACAGCCCGACCCCACCACCGGTGCGCGCGCGACGCCGATTTATCAAACCACCTCGTTCGTGTTCAACGATGCCGACCACGCCGCCTCGCTGTTCGGTCTGCAGGCGTTCGGCAACATTTATACCCGTATCGGCAATCCCACCAACGCCGTGCTGGAAGAGCGCGTCGCCGCGCTCGAAGGCGGCACGGCCGCGCTTGCGGTGGCCTCGGGCCATGCCGCGCAGGTCGTGGTGTTGCAGCAATTGATGCAGCCCGGCGACGAGTTCATCGCTGCGCGAAAACTCTATGGCGGCTCGATCAACCAGTTCACGCACGCCTTCAAGAGCTTCGGCTGGAACGTGGTGTGGGCCGATCCCGACGACGTCGCGAGCTTCGAGCGCGCGGTGACGCCGCGCACCAAGGCGATCTTCATCGAGTCTATTGCCAATCCCGCCGGCAGCATCACCGACATCGAGGCAATCTCGACGGTGGCCCGGAAGGCGGGCGTGCCGCTGATCGTGGACAACACGCTGGCCTCGCCCTACCTGATCCGCCCGATCGACCACGGCGCCGACATCGTCGTGCACTCGCTGACGAAGTTTCTGGGCGGTCACGGCAATTCGCTCGGCGGCATCATCGTCGATGCCGGCACCTTCGACTGGTCGACCGGCGGCAAATATCCGATGCTGTCGGAGCCGCGACCGGAATATCACGGCATCCGGCTGCAGGAGACCTTTGGCAATTTCGCCTTCGCGATCGCCTGCCGCGTGCTGGGCTTGCGCGACCTCGGCCCCGCGCTGTCGCCGTTCAACGCCTTCATGATCCTGACCGGCATCGAGACGCTGCCGCTGCGCATGCAGAAGCAATGCGACAATGCGAAAGCGATCGCCGAATTCCTCGCCGGCCATCCGGCGGTGGCGTCGGTCAGCTATGCCGGCCTTGCGAGCGACAAGTACAACCAGCTCGCGCGCAAATACGCGCCGAAGGGCGCGGGCGCCGTGTTCACCTTCAGCCTGAAGGGCGGCTATGACGCCGGCGTCAGCCTGGTGTCGAAACTGCAGCTGTTCTCGCACCTGGCCAATGTCGGCGACACCCGCTCACTGGTGATCCATCCGGCCTCGACCACGCACAGCCAGCTCGACGACGCCGCCAAGGTGAAGTCCGGCGCCGGCCCCGACGTGGTGCGGCTCTCGATCGGCATCGAGGACAAGGAAGACCTGATCGCCGATCTGGAACAGGCGCTGGGGGCGTAGTCACCGCCGTCATTCCGGGGCGCGCGGCAGCGCGAGCCCGGATTCTCGACGCCCGGTTCGGTGCTTTGCACCGCCCCCGAATGACGGTCGCTTTGGCGACCGTCAGTTAACGATCATTAACCATATCTACCCCATACATCGTCTTTGGATCGCCCTTTTGATTCGGAGCCGACGATGCTGCGCTGGATGGTGCCTGCCCTTGCGGCGATGCTGACGGTTTCAGCCGCCGTTGCCGCCGACTTGCCGGCCACGCCGAAGCGGCGGGCCGCAGCTCCCCCGCAGGAGCCGCCGCAGGTCTATGTCGATACCGATCCGGATGCGCTGATCTCGCCGGCCTATGGCGTCGGCAGCTACATCCGCAACCTGCCGGGCACACCGCTGCTGCCGGGCTCGCACACCCTGCCGGGCTATTACGGCCGGCCCTGGAGCTACGACTATCAGGGTGCGTATTACGGCGGGAAGCAGGTCGATTATTTCTGGCGCCTGCCCTATTCGTGCGGCATCTACGGCTATTGCTGATCAGCCGGGCTGGCCAACTGGAACCGCGCGCGGCTGCGCCTCCGCAGGTCGCCGCGAAGCGAGCCGCTCCACCTGCATCACCGCAAGCGTCAGCACGACGATTGCGACCGCCTGGTGCGACAGCGCGAGATCAATCGGCACCTGGTTGAGCAGCGTGAGAATGCCGAGCACCGCCTGCAGGCTCACCGCCGCGAGCAGCCAGAGCGCGCCGCTTGCCGCCGCACCTGCGCGCGAGCGCACCGCGTCGAACGCGTGGAGCGCGGCCAGCGCGAACAGCGCATAGGCGGTCATGCGGTGCTCGAACTGCACCGTCAGCACATTGTCGAACATGTTGCGCCACCACGGCGTCTCGAACCACAGCCGCTCGGCCGAGGGAATGAACGCGCCGTCGATCTGGGGCCAGGTGTTGTAGGCGCGCCCCGCGCGCAGGCCCGCAACCAGTGCGCCGAAATAGATCTGCACGAACGTCACGACGAGCAGCAGCGCGCTCGTGAAGCGCAGCCGCGCCGGTGCTGCGATCTGCGGCCGCTCCTTGAGCCGCCGCACCGTCCAGACAATGCCGGCGAAGATCAGCAGCGCGAGCACGAGATGCGTCGCCAGCCGATATTGCGACACCTCGACCCGTCCCGTCAGGCCCGAGGCCACCATCCACCAGCCGACCGCGCCCTGGAGCCCGCCAAGCGCGAACAGCAGCCATAGCCTGCGCTTCAATTCACCGGACAGGCCACCGCGCCACAGGAAGAACAGGAACGGCAAGAGATAGGCGACGCCGATGAAACGACCGAGCAGCCGATGGCTCCACTCCCACCAGAAGATCTGCTTGAACTCGGACAGGCTCATCCCCGCATTGAGCTCGCGATATTGCGGGATCTTCTTGTAGGCCTCGAACGCCTCGGTCCACTGCGCCTGCGACAGTGGCGGCACGCTGCCCGTAACCGGCTTCCATTCGACGATCGAAAGGCCGGATTCCGTCAGCCGCGTCGCGCCGCCGACCAGCACCATCAGCGCGATCAGTGCGGCGACCGAGATCAGCCACCAGCGCACGGCGCGATGCGGGTTGGTTGGGACAAAATTCGTCGTCATTTCAGAGGTTAAAACCAGGGCTTGAACCGGACTGCGTGCCCCTTATAGTCCCCCGCTCCCGCAGCGCAAGTTACGCGAAAGCCGCTAGTAGTCCGTCATGACGATCCGCACCCGCAAGTTCCTCGGCGCCATCCTGCTCCTCGTGCTGGCCACCGTCTGGGCCCTGCTCGGCATGGCGGCGGCGCAGATTCCGTGGATCGCCGAGTCCGGCTGGCGGCAGGCGATCTACTACGTGGTCGTGGGCATGGGCTGGGTGCTGCCGGCGATGCCGATCGTGAGCTGGATGCAGCGACCTGATCGCGTTAAGTCTGGCTTGTAGCGGTCGGCCTCACCGGCGCAAACGCAACACCCGACACCAGTACGCGCAACATGCGCAGCGAGCGCACGCGGCCATCCCAGGAAATCCGCGGCAGCGCGCGCAGATTGGTCCGCCCCTCCGCGTCCACGATGCCCGGGATCGTCGACACCGCGCTGGCAAAGCCGGCCTCCTCCGCCATCACGACGTGGCTGCGCCGGAACGAGGTGCGGTCGCCGAACGGAAAGGCGAGATGCCTGACATCGCGGCCGAAAGCGGCTTCGGCAACGGCCCTGCCCATCGCCATCTCGCGCAGCGCCGCACTGTCCTTCATGTTGGCGAGAACGGGATAGTTCACGGTCGCGCTGCCGATCGTGACGAGTGGATCGGCAGCCAGCTTCGCCAGATCCTCCCAATCCATCGACGCCTCGCGCGAGAGCGTGGCAAGATCAATGCGGTAGCGCGTACAGAGATCGGCGATCGCGGCCGATAGATCCGCCGGTGACAGCGAGCGCAGCCAGCTCTCGAGATGCGAGAACAGCGCCTGCTTCTCGGCATTGCCGGTGACGGTGAAGCGCTGCTCCCTCTCGCCCATCATCAGGCTGATGCGGCTCTCGCGCGCGATCACCTGTTCGAGCCCGAGCCACCAGGCCTCCCCGACACCATCGGGAAACGCGGTGGGCACGTAGACCGTGAAGGGCACGGCATGGTGCGTCAGCACCGGATAGGCGAAGTCGATGAGATCCTTGTTGGCACCATCGAAGGACAGCGCCACGAAACGCCGTTTCTCCGGCAGTGTCACCGCGCGCCGGCAGACCTCGTCCATGCCGAGAAAATCGTAGTTCCAGCGCTTCAACGCGCGAATGGCACGGTCGAGAAATTGCGGCGTGATCTCGTTCGCGCGCAGCGGCTGAAACCCGCCGCCCCGCCGTGGCCGCACCCGCGCGAAGCGCAGGATGGCGCCGGCACCTCGGCTGCGCAGCGCGGCCTGGCCGGTGAACCAGGCCAGCTCGAGGCGCAGCCGTTCCAGCCATCTGTCGTCGGATGCCAAGATCCCACCTTCGCGCCCCCAGGGCGCCGTTCCCTCTCCATTGTCCTTACCCTTTGTTGACATTTCTTTGCAAAGGTCGGCCACAGGCCGAATTACGTCTATTTTGATTTCTCGACAGGTTTCGCGAATGACCATGGCTGCGGCGATGCAAAGCCGGACGGCAGAAGCGCCAGCGCGGTCGAAAGCGAGCCGTATCGCGCATGTCGATATCGTCACCGATCTCGGCGCCGCCGAGGCGGTCTGGCGCGCCTTCGAGGAGCCCGGCCATCTCTTCACGCCCTATCAGCGGTTTGATCTGCTGAGCCCCTGGCAGCGACTGGTCGGCGAGCGCGAGGGCGCGCGGCCCTTCGTCGTGATCGGTCGCGACGCCGATCGCAAGCCGGTGCTGCTGCTGCCGCTCTCGCTGCGCCAGAGCCACGGCGTGCGCACGGCCGCTTTCATGGGCGGCAAGCACACGACCTTCAACATGGGCCTGTGGGATGCCGCGTGCGCCGCACAGACCAGCGCCGCCGATCTCGAAGCACTGCTGGCGCCGCTGCGCGAACATGCCGACGTGCTCGCGCTGACACAGCAACCGCTGCGCTGGCGCGACCAGCGGAACCCGTTTGCGCTGCTGCCGCGACAGAGCGCGATCAACGGCTGCCCGCAGCTGGTGATGGAGCCCGGCGGCCCGCCGCCATCGCGGATCAGCAATTCGTTCCGCCGCCGCCTCAAGAGCAAGGAAAAGAAGCTCCAGCACCTCGCCGGCTATCGCTATCATCTGGCGACGTCCGATGCCGACGTCACCCGCCTGCTCGACTGGTTCTTCCGCGTCAAGCCGGCGCGGATGGCCGAACAGAAGCTCCCGAACGTCTTCGCCGAGCCCGGGGTCGAACAGTTCATCCGCAGCGCCTGCCTCGCGCCGCGCGGCGAAGGCCGCGTCATCGATATCCACGCGCTCGAATGCGACGACGAGGTGATCGCGATCTATGCCGGCGTCGCCGACGGCGAGCGCTTCTCGATGATGTTCAACACCTACACGATGTCCGAGCACGCCCGCTACAGCCCCGGCCTGATCCTGATGCGCTACATCATCGATCGCTACGGCGAGCGCGGCTACCGCTCGCTCGACCTCGGCATCGGTTCGGACGACTACAAGCGGATGTTCTGCAAGGACGACGAAGATATCTTCGACAGTTTTGTTCCGCTGACCTCGCGCGGCAAGCTCGCGGCGATGGCGATGTCATCGCTCAGCCATGGCAAGCGCCTGGTGAAGCAGAACCAGATGCTGTTTGATCTGGCCAGGCGGCTGCGGCAGGCGTTCGGGTAATATCTCTCCGCGAACGCCGATATCGTAGGGTGGGCAAAGCGAAGCGTGCCCACGTCTTTTGCGGCTGTCTTGGACACGCCGTGGGCACGGCGCAAGTGCGCCTTTGCCCACCCTACGATTTCGCGTGTGCGGAGAGAGAAAGAAGAAGCCTACGCCGCCACCACGCGGGGCGCATCCACCGCATCCGAAGCCTGCACCGGCTTGCTCAGCATCGTCACCTCGCTGAAGCCGACCGCCCTCAGCTGCTCGCACATCAACGTACGCGCGTCCGCCGTCATCGACGCATCGGGCACCACGACGGCGCGGGCATGCGCCGTCAGCAGCTCGGCCGGAAGGTCGGAGGCGCTGCCGGCGTCGATCAGCACGTGATCATAGGCGCGCAGCAGCGCGTCGATGGCCAGCGTCACCCGCGGCGATTGCAGCACGCTGCGGTCGAAGCCGGGACGGCCGGCCATGACGAGATGCAGCCGCGATAGCTTGTCCCGGGTGATGATTTGCGCGAACGACGCCTCGCCCTGCATCAGCTCGGCAAGGCCGGGCGCCGAAGCGTCGACCGACACCGCGGCAATCGTCGGCGAGGACGCGGCGAGATCGACCACGACGACGCGCGTCTCGCGGGCCAGATGCCGGGCGAGCGTCAGCGTCGACAGCGTGATGGCTTCACCGGAAGCGGTGCCGAGCACCGTGACCTTCCTCGCCGCAGCGCCCGCGGCGCGCAGGCTGCCGGCCAGATGTTCGATCTCGGTGAATTCTGTGACGTCGGCATCATCAGGCATCTCCGGCTGAAGCGGCGCGGGCTCTGCCATGACCGCATCGGTGATCGGCTCGACCTCGGGCCGGACAACCGGCTGGACGACCGGCTGGACAGCCGGTTCCTGGCGCACCGGTGCCTGCGTTTGCACCGGGCTGAACGCGGCCACCGTGCGGGGCGCGGTCTGGCGCAACAGCTCGCCGGTGACGACGACGCCGGACGAGAGCAGCAGCGTGGCGATCGTCGCGATCAGCACGATCGGCAGCTTCTTCGGATAGGCCGGCGTGTTCGAGACGATGGCGCGCGAGATGATGCGGCCGTCGGTCGGCGCCGTGTCGATGGTCT
This sequence comes from Bradyrhizobium sp. CIR18, assembly GCF_014198295.1. Classification (NCBI taxonomy): domain Bacteria; kingdom Pseudomonadati; phylum Pseudomonadota; class Alphaproteobacteria; order Hyphomicrobiales; family Nitrobacteraceae; genus Bradyrhizobium; species Bradyrhizobium sp. CIR18. The sequence continues at coordinate 824,281 of NZ_JACIHF010000001.1, forward strand.
CGCGGGTATTGGCCTCGCGGTACTTGGCCAGATAGGTCTCGAGCAGATCGCGCTGCGCCTTGGCCTCGCGCTCCAGCGCGCGGAGCTGGACGTCCTGGCCGTTGGTCGAGGTCGCCTGCTTCTTGAGCTGCTCGAGGCTCACGGTCAGGCCATCGACCCGGCCGCCGGCGATCCGCGCGTCGCTTTCGAGCGAGCGGGAGATTTTGGCCGCCTCGTCGCGGATTTGATTGTCGAGATCGCCCAGCTGCGCCTTCAGCTCCTTGATCCGCGGGTGATTGCCAAGCAGGGTCGACGACTGCTCGGCGAGCTGCGCACGCAGCGTGACGCGCTGCTCGGACAACCGCCGCATTAATTCGGAGTTCACGACCTCGGAGGCCTCGATCGGCTTGCCGCTCTGGAGCATCTCGCGGATCAGGCGCGCCTTGGATTCCGCGTCTGCCTTCAGCGCGCGCGCATTGTTGAGCTGGGTGTTGACCTCGCCCATCTGCTGGTTCGACAGCGTGGTGTTGTTGGTACCGACGAACAGGCTCGACTTGGAGCGGAAGTCCTCGACCCTGGCCTCGGCGTCGGAGACCTTCTTGCGCAGGCTCTCGATCTCGCCGGCGAGCCACTGGCTGGCGTTCTTGGCCTGCTCCTGGCGGGCGCCCTGCTGGAGCACGAGATAGCCGTCGGCGATCGAATTGGCGACGCGCGCGGCAAGGTCCGGATCGGCGGACTGGAATTCGACCACGATCACGCGCGACTTGTCGACGGCGTAGGCCTGGAGACGATCGTAATAGGCATCGAGCACGCGCTCTTCCGGCGTCATCGAGAACGGATCGCGGCCGATACCGATCATCGCGGCCAGCGACTTCAGCGGCGAGATGCCTTGCAGCACGGGATCGAATTCGGGGCGTTCGGCGAGCTTGTTCTTCTTGATGATTTCCCGGGCCAGATCGCGCGACAGCACCAGCTGCACCTGGCTGGTGACGGCCTCGGCGTCGAGCGCCTGCCGCTCCTCGGTGCGGTCGCTGCTCGGACGCAGGAACACGTTCTCGCGGCCATCGATCAGGATGCGCGATTCGGACTTGTAGCGCGGCGTGACGAGATTGACGACGGCAACGGAGGCGACGAGCGCCAGCACCGTCGGCACGATGATCCAGCCGCGCTTGCGCGCCAATGCCGCGCCGAGCGCGTGCAGATCGATATCGCCGGATTCGACTTGTGCCTGCTTGGTGACGATCGGCGCAGGCTTTGCTTCCAGCCTGACTTCAGTCTTGGTCTCGACCTTGGTCTCAGGCTTGGTCTCAGCCTTGGGCGCGACTTCGGGTTTGGCCTTAGAGACGGCTCGCGCAACCACGGCCTTGTCCTTGCCGGCACGCCAGAACGCTAAACGCATCGAACACTCCCGCAGGGGCAACGCCACTAAGCTACCTCAACCGTGGCGATTACACTCCATTAAGGTTGCCGCTGGGTTAATCGCGGCATGCGGCGACGTGCGCAGGCGCACTCGTCACCGTTTGTTAACCACGAGGCCCCTTAATCCGTCTCGATATTTTCCTAGGATTTGTTCGGCATTCGCCGTCGCGCGCTGGTTTTGACTCATGCCCCCCTCTCCTGACCGGCCGCTTCGTATCCTGCACGCCGTGCGTGCTCCGGTCGGCGGCATCTTCCGCCACATCCTCGACGTCGCCAACGGCCAGGTCGACCGCGGCCATCATGTCGGCATTCTCGCCGACAGTCTCACCGGCGGCGAGCGCGCCGACAAGGCCCTTGCCGAGCTCGCGCCGCGGCTGAAGCTCGGCGTGCACCGGCTCGCGATCCGCCGCGAACCGTCGCCGGACGACGTTCTTGTGTGGTTGCGCATGCGGCGCCTGATCGCCACGCTCAAGCCCGACGTCATGCATGGCCACGGTGCCAAGGCCGGCGCCTTCATCCGCATGCGGCGACGCTCCGACGACACTATCCGCATCTACACGCCGCATGGTGGCTCGCTGCACTATCCCCTCAACACCTTCAAAGGCGAGTTTTACGCGCGGCTGGAACGGGCGCTGATGGACGCGACCGATCTGTTCCTGTTCGAGAGCGCGTTCGCCCGCGACACCTATCAACGCATCGTCGGCACGCCCAAGGGCGTGGTGCATTGCGTCTTCAACGGCGTCACGCCCGAGGAGTTCGAGCCCGTCGTGACCACCGACGATGCCACCGACCTCGCCTATGTCGGCGAGTTCAGGCACATCAAGGGCGCCGATCTCCTGGTCGATGCCGTGGCGCGCCTGCACGAGGGCGGCAAGAAGATCACGCTGACGCTTGGCGGCGACGGCGAGGAAACCGCGGCGCTGAAGGCGCAGGTCGAGAAGCTCGGCCTCACCCATGCGATCCGCTTCATCGGTCACGTCAAGGCGCGCTACGGCTTCTCCAAGGGGCGGCTGCTGGTCGTCCCCTCGCGCGGCGATTCCATGCCCTATGTCGTGATCGAGGCCGGCGCCGCCGGCATTCCCATGATCGCTTCCCGCATCGGCGGCATTCCCGAGATCTTCGGCTCCGACAGTCCGGCCCTGTTCGCGCCGAGCAATTCCGAGGCGATGGCCGAGGCGATCGCCGCGGCGCTCGATGATCCCCAGACCACCGCGCAGCGCGCCGTGTCCTTGCGCGAACGCATCTCGGCGCATTTCTCGCAAGCCGCCATGGTCGACGGCGTGATCGCCGGCTATCGCGACGCATTTGCCAATCATTAACCATCCTTAAGCCCGCTTTAGAAAATCTTCCGATTTGTTCGATAATCGAAGGACCAGGGGATGCCGCCCGGGGCGCCAACGCTATTGGCCCGCGGGTGCTTGAAATGGACGTGGAAGCCCGTGGAACCGCTCAACGCACGCTCGATGCTCGATGCCGCGACCAGCGCCGCGGCTAAACCCGCTGACCAACCCTTTGTAGAGCGCCGCCGCCGGCTCTCACCCGCAGCCCTCGACGTCGTCAACCAGAAGGTCGCTCGCGCCTATTCGCCGATCGTGATCGCCGGCTTCGTGCGCGTGGCCGACTTCGCGCTGCTCAGCCTCGTCGGTATCGCGCTCTATGTCGGCTATGTCATGCCGCTCTCCGGCTTCAGCTGGGTCTATCCCGCGGAGGTCATCGCCGTATCGATCGCCGCCGTAGTCTGCTTCCAGGCCGCCGACATCTATCAGGTGCAGCTGTTCCGCGGTCAGCTCCGGCAGATGACACGGATGATCTCGTCCTGGTCGTTCGTCTTCCTGCTGTTCATCGGCATCTCCTTCTTCGCCAAATACGGCAGCGAAATCTCGCGGCTGTGGCTTGCCGCCTTTTACTTCCTCGGTCTCGCCGCGCTGCTCGCCGAACGCCTGGTGCTGCGCTCGCTGGTGCGTGGCTGGGCGCGCCAGGGCCGGCTCGACCGCCGCACCATCATCGTTGGCTCCGACAGCAATGGCGAGCAGCTGGTCGAAGCGCTGAAGGCGCAGGAGGATTCCGACATCCACGTGCTCGGCGTGTTCGACGACCGCAACGACAGCCGCGCGCTCGACACCTGCGCCGGCGCGCGCAAGCTCGGCAAGGTCGACGACATCGTCGAATTCGCCCGCCGCACCCGCGTCGATCTCGTGCTGTTCGCGCTGCCGATCTCGGCGGAAACGCGCATCCTGGAAATGCTGAAGAAGCTCTGGGTGCTGCCGGTCGACATCCGCCTCTCCGCGCACACCAACAAGCTGCGCTTCCGGCCCCGCTCCTATTCCTACCTCGGCGAGGTGCCGACGCTCGACGTGTTCGAGGCGCCGATCACCGACTGGGATCTGGTGATGAAATGGCTGTTCGACCGCGTCGTCGGCAGCCTCGCGCTGCTCGCGGCCCTGCCGGTGATGGGCCTGGTGGCGCTGGCGGTGAAGCTCGACAGCCCCGGTCCGGCGCTATTCCGCCAGAAGCGCTTCGGCTTCAACAACGAGCGCATCGACGTCTACAAATTCCGCTCGATGTACCACCATCAGGCCGATCCGACCGCCTCCAAGGTCGTGACCAAGAACGATCCGCGCGTCACCCGCGTCGGCCGCTTCATCCGCAAGACCAGCCTCGACGAGCTGCCGCAGCTCTTCAACGTGGTGTTCTCCGGCAACCTCTCCCTGGTCGGCCCGCGCCCGCATGCGGTGCAGGGCAAGCTGCAGAGCCGGCTGTTCGACGAAGCCGTCGACGGCTATTTCGCCCGCCATCGCGTCAAGCCCGGTATCACCGGCTGGGCCCAGATCAACGGCTGGCGCGGCGAGATCGACAACGAAGAGAAGATCCAGAAGCGCGTCGAGTTCGACCTCTATTACATCGAGAACTGGTCGGTGCTGTTCGACCTCTACATTCTCCTGAAGACGCCGATCTCGCTGCTGACCAAGAACGAGAACGCGTATTGAGCTTCCGTCATGCCCCGGCTTGTGCGCGCTTGCGCACTGGAACGGGGCATCCAGTACGCCGCAGCGCCGCCGCGGAGTACTGGATCGCCCGGTCGAGCCGGGCGATGACAGCGGTGTTTGTGGCGTGTGAGTAGCGTAAGCGTATGAGCATGTGATGGCGTATGCGGCGACAGCCTGTGGAGTGAACGTTGCCGTACCGGCTGCGCCCGGCGTGCTGGCGCTGCAGCGTGCGCTGGTGTGGCTGGTCGGCGCCTCCGGCGCGGTCGTCTTCATCGAGCCGAGCCCCTACGAGATCATGACGCTGCTCGCGGCGGTCACGTTCTTCGCCACCGGCCTGCGGCTGCGGCTCGCGCTGATGCCGCTGGTGCTGATGCTGGTCCTGCTCAATGTCGGCTACACGATCAGCGCCATCCCGCTGTTCGAGCAGTCCGAGGTGGTGAGCTGGATCGCGACCTCCTGGTACATGGCGGTGACCGTGGTGTTCTTCGCCATGGTCACGTCCGAGGATACCGCAGCCCGGCTCGACATGCTCCGCCGAGGCCTCGTGGTCGGCGGAATGATCGCCTCGCTGCTGGCGGTCGCCGGCTATTTCCACCTGGTGCCCGGCGGCAACGACCTTCTCACACTCTACGGCCGCGCGCGCGGCACGTTCAAGGACCCGAACGTGCTCGGCGCCTTCCTGATCCTGCCCGCGCTGTTTGCGCTGCAGAGCGTGGTTTCGGACAGACTGGGGAAGGCGTTCCGCAACGTCATCGCCTTCGGCATCATGTCGCTGGCGATCCTGCTCGCCTTCTCACGCGCCGCCTGGGGCGGCCTGGTGCTGACCTCCGCCTTCATGCTGGCGCTGATGGTGCTGACCAGCCGCACCAACGCGCAGCGCTCGCGCATCATCATCATGGCGATCGTGGCCGCGGTGCTGGGGCTCGCGCTGATCGCGGTGCTGCTGTCGTTCGATTCCACCGCCGAGATGTTCAAGCAGCGCGCGAGCTTCGACCAGAGCTACGACGAGGGCCGCTTCGGCCGGTTCGGCCGCCACATCCTGGGTGCGGAGATGGCGCTCGACCTGCCGTTCGGCATCGGCCCGCTGCAATTCCACCGCTTCTTCCCCGAGGACACCCACAATTCCTATCTCAACGCCTTCATGTCTGGCGGCTGGCTCTCCGGCGTGTGCTATCCCGCGCTGGTCTTCACCACCGTCATCATGGGCTTCAGGCACATCTTCGTCCCGGTGCCCTGGCAGCGCGCTTATCTCGCAGTGTTCTCCGCCTTCGTCGGCACCGTCGGCGAGAGCTTCGTGATCGACACCGACCACTGGCGGCACTTCTGGATGATGCTGGGCGCGATGTGGGGCATGATCGCCGCCGCGCAGATCTACAAGATCAGGGACGACGCTTCTTCAACTTGAGAGCCGGACGCTTTTCCGGTGGCGTGTCGAGCAGGCCCTTCAGCGCCTCGGTCGCTGCGAGCACACCCTTGTAGCCTTCGTTGGCGAAACGCAGCAGCAGCCGCAATTCCTCGTCGGAATAGCCGCCGAATACCTTCTCCATCGCCTGCTGCATCGGCACGTAGAATTGGCCGATCTTCATCGCCGCGTCCGGCACGACGGCGATGAAGACCTTGCGGCGGTCTTTCTCATCCCGCTCACGGCGCACTAGGCCGGCCTTTTCGAGCCGGTCGACCACGCCGGTGATGGCGCCCGTCGTCAGGCCCGTGACCTCGGCGAGCCTTCCTGCGGTGACGCGTCCCTCGAGATACAGGATGTCCATGCATTCGAGATCGGAATTGGCAATTCCGGCAACGTTGGCAACGGTTTGCCCATAGAGCACGCCCTGCGCCGACGACCGGCGCATCGCTTCCTCGAGCTCCTGCAGCAGCGCGTTGCGCGCCTTCGTCCTTGACAAGGCCGACCTCATATCTTAGGCGATATATATCTTAGTCACTAAGAGATTTAGCGACCGTAATTCCTCCTAGCACCACGGAAACGTCGGGAGCAAGCCATGTCCTATCGTCCCCGCAAGGCCCTGATCATCGGCGCCGGCATTGCCGGCCCCGTGGCCGCGATCCTGCTGCGCCGCGCCGGCATCGAGTCCGCGATCTACGAGGCCTGGCCCTATTCCAAGGGCATCGGCGGCGGGCTGCAGATCGCGCCGAACGGCATGCATGTGCTGGACGAGATCGGGCTGGCGAATGAATTGATCAGCCGAGGCTCGATCGCCGAATCCTTCGACTTCTATTCGCAGGGCGGCGCGAGGCTCGGCTCGATCAACCGCGACATGGAGCGGCGCTTCGGGCAGCCCGCGGTGAACGTCTGCCGCGCCACGCTGAACGAGATCCTGATCGACAAGGCCTGGTGCGCCTGCGTTTCGCTCTATTTCGAGAAGCGCTTGATCAAGATCGAGGACCGCGGCGACCAGCCGATCATCGCCTATTTCGCCGACGGCACCACGGCCGAGGGTGACTTCCTGATCGGCGCCGACGGCGTGCACTCGATCACACGTCGGCAGGTGGTGCCGGACGGACCGCAGCCGTTCAATACCGGACTGATCGGCTTCGGCGGCTTCGTGCCGCACGCCGTGCTCGACGGCAGGCCGATCGGCCGGCACGTCGAGACCACGTTCGGCCAGAGCGGCTTCTTCGGCTATGGCTATTGCAGCCCAGATCCCACGGACGGCGTGATGTGGTGGAGCACGCAGCCCGCGCAGGGCATGGACGCGGCTATGTTCCGCGCGCTCGACCCGTCGACGCTGAAGCAGCATCTGCGCGGCTTCCACCGCGGCTGGCACGATCCGATCCCTGATATCATCGAGGCCGCCGAGAACATCGTGGTCACCGACACGCTCGACGTCGCGACCCTTCCGACCTGGTCGCGCAAGCGCTCGCTACTGATCGGCGACGCCGCGCATGCGACCAGCCCCCATGCCGGCCAGGGCGCCTCGCTGGCGCTTGAGGACGCGATGCGGCTTGCCCGCCTGATGCAGGAGGGCCAGGAGCTCGGCGCCACCTTCCAGGCCTTCGAGGCCGAGCGTCGTCCGCGCACCGAGAAGATCGTCGCCATGGCGCGCCGCAACGGCAACAGCAAGCGCGAACTCAGCGCCACCAGCGCGTGGATCAGGAATCAGATGATCAAATTGTTGTTGCCGTTGGGATCAAAGAGCATGGATTTCATGTACGCATATGACGCGCGGGCAGCGTAGCGGCACGAACGCTGCCGTAGGGTGGGCAAAGGCGCAAAGCGCCGTGCCCACGATCTCGTCCTAATCGCGACAATGGTGGGCACGCTTCGCTTTGCCCACCCTATGAGAGCCCAGCTAGCTCTCCACAGTGAACGTCAGCCCCGCATTGTCCTGCAGCCGCTTGATCAGCTTGTGCTGCATCGCTGCGCCCGGGGTCCAGAACCCGGCCGGAACGTCCGCGGCGTCGCGGAGCAGGCAGATCGCGCATTCGGAAATCATCTTCGAGGTCGAGCCGTAGCCGGGATCGCGGTCGCCGGTGACGCCGGCGCGGACCTGGCGGCCGTCCGGCGCGATCGCGACATAAAGCAAATTGAAGAGTCCGTTGTCGCGCTCTTCCTTCGACGGCCCCTCGCCCGGCTTCGGCGCGTTCGGGCCGGTCTTCTCGGCATTGACCGCCATCACGCGCTTGGCGTTGGCCTCGCCCTTCTCGCCGGGACCGGTCAGAACCATCTCGTCGTAGACGAAGTCCTGGCCGTAGGGAAAGCCCATCAGCATGTTGGAGCGATGGACGTTGCGCGTGTTGATCAGTGCCATCATGAACGGCGCGGCCCAGGATTGCAGATCCTCCTCGTAGGCCGCTCTGTTGCCTTTCGGCTGCTTCGGACCGGTAAATCCGGGGGTCAACGCAAAATGGTCGTTGAGAATGGCGACGAGGCTGAGATCCTTGGCGACGGCATCGAAGGTCGCTTTCGCGCTCGCCGCGGTGCCGCCCGACAGGGTGCCGCGCATGTCGCGCACGCGGCCCTTGACGCGCGCAGCCGGCGCACCGAACACGCGCCTGGCCTCTTCCTGCACGAAGAACGTGCCGAGCTCGAACGGCACGGAATCATAGCCGCAGGAAAACACGATGCGCGCGCCGCTCGCCTTGGCCGCCGCATCGTACTTGTCGATCATCTGCCGCATCCAGACCGGCTCGCCGCAGAGATCGAAATAGTCTGTGCCCGCAGCGATGCAGGCCGCGAGCAGGTCCTCGCCATAGAATTGGTACGGACCGACCGTCGTGATCACCGATCTGGTCTGCGCCACCATCGCCTTCAGCGAGGCCGCGTCCGATGCATCCGCCACGATCAGCGGCGTATCCGCGGGCGCACCGATCGCGTCGCGCACCGATTTGAGCTTGTCGAGGCTACGGCCTGCCATCGCCCATGTCAGCGCCTTGTCGTCCTTGTAATTCGCCGCCAGATACTCGGCGACGAGCTGGCCGGTGAAACCGGTCGCACCGTAGACGACGATGTCGAATTTCGCAGAGCTCATGACTGGCCTTTACTTTTTCGCGTAACTTACGCCCATGCCGGCACGGACGTCGCTTTGAATGCCATAGGGCGGGATCGGATAGCGCAGGCCGTTCTTGGCCAGCGCCTTCATGCCTTCAATTGCCTTGGCGAGATGCGAAGGCTTCAAGGCCATCAGCATCTCCTCGTCCGGCACGCCGCCATAGCGCCGTTCGGCATAGCATGGCAAGGACAGGCTGGGCTCCCCGGTCTTGAGCGCCCGGCCCCAGGAATCCGCGCAGGCTGTCTCGCCGACGACGCCCCATTCGAACTTCTTGTAGCCGGTATATTGCAGCCCGTTGATCAGGATGATCATCTGACCGGGGGTCGCATAGACGAGGCAGATGTCCGGCGGATCGAGCCGTCCGCTCGCGAGCGGACTGACGGCAAGCGCCTCATAGTGTCCGAACGGAACCACGTCCAGCGCCTCCTGGCGCTTGCGCGCGTCCTCCGCGGTGCCGTGCCAGACCCCGACATAGTTCTCGCCGGCGAGCCATTTGTCGTCCTGCGGCGCAAGGCCGATCACCGCGCGGCACTGTGCGCCGACAAGGTCGACAGCGGTGATGCCGACGGTCCAGCCGAGCCGGGCGGCCATGCTGACGATCTGGTCGGTGGTGTGGATCGCATTCGGCCGCCGGATTTTCGGGATCGCCTCCATGTCTGCGGCGCGGGCGAACAGCTTCATGCCGATCACATTCGTCTTCAGCCGCAGCAGGCTGTTGAGATCGGCGACAAGGCCACCAAGATCGATGCTGTCTGCACTCTGCTTTTGCATGGCTTCCTCCGGCCCGGCGATCGTGCGCCGTGTGTTCTTGTTTTACGGCTCTCGTTCTAGTCCTTGCCGGGTCCCGGAAGCAACTCGCCGGTCCGGCCCATCAGACGGTAGGCCACCAGGCCGATCCACTCGCGCACAGCAACTTCGGTTCGGCCCAGCCCGTCCGCGCCCATATTGGTGAAGGAGAAGAGATCGTCACGGCCGCCCATCCGCCAGTCCACGGGATAGGCCTCGACGTCAAATCCGGCCTTGCGGAAGATTCCCATCGAGCGCGGCATATGAAAGGCCGACGTCACCAGCAGCCAGCGCTCGCCCGGCTTCGGCGCCACCAGCTCTTTCGTGAAGATCGCATTCTCCCAGGTGTTGCGGGAGCTGCGCTCCAGGATGAGGCGCTGCTTCGGTATGCCGAGATTTTCCATGATCGGCGCGGAGTAGTCGGCCTCCCGCGCGTCGGTCGCGACCAGGTTCGCGGTCCCCCCGGTAAAGACGATGCGCGCATTCGGATAGCGGCGCGCGAGCTCGGCCGGCGCAAACAGACGATCGGCGGCGTGCGCGACCACCGGCGCGCGATGCGCCGCCGACAGATCGGTGTCGACCGAGCCGCCCAGCACGATGATGCCGTCGGGCGCGCCACGCGAGGGATCCCACGCCGGAAAGCGCGACTCCAGCGGGTAGATCAGGAGATTGCCGAGCGGCGAGAACGCCGCCAGCGCCAGCAGCACCAGCGTGGTCACCGCAAGCTTGCGGCCGAGCGCGGCAAAGCGCGTCGCCATCAGCACCAGCGACAGGATACCGAGCTCGACCATGAAGTTGATCGGCAGCAGCGCGGTGCCAAGCGTCTTGGAAAGCACGAAAAACAGGGGAGCCTCGCTGGAATGAACTGGCCGGTCCGCGCGGGGCTTGACCTGCCCGGCGATCTTCAGAAATCTTCTTGAAAGAGGATCGATCGCCGGGTCAAGCCCGGCCTGATGAAAGCGACCGGACGCGGCAAATGACCCATCACCACCTGCATTCCAGCCCCAAAACCTGCCATTGGGGCTTCTTCGAAGCGGCGCTCAAGCCCGTGCTGACGATCAAAAGCGGCGACGAGGTGACGGTCGACACCATCAGCGGCGGCGCCGACATGCTGCCCGATCGCGACAAGTTTCACATTCCGCCGGAGATGTTCGAGGTTCATGCCAATAACGAGCGCATGCTGCCCGGCCACATTCTCACCGGCCCGATCGCGGTCGAAGGCGCCCAGCCCGGCGACGTGCTCGCGGTCGAGATCCTCGATGTCCAGCTCCGGCAGGATTGGGGCTGGAACATGATCAAGCCGCTGTCCGGCACTCTCCCCGACGATTTCCACGAGACCCGCATCCTCAACATCCCGCTCGACCGGGCGCGGATGGTCGGCCGCATGCCGTGGGGCCTCGATCTGCCGCTGAAGCCGTTCTTCGGCGTGATGGGCGTGTCGCCGCCACCTGGCTGGGGCCGCATCTCCTCGCTGATCCCGCGCGCCATGGGCGGCAATCTCGACAACAAGGAGCTCGGCGCCGGCGCGACGCTCTATTTGCCGGTGTTCGTGCCGGGCGCGATGTTCTCCTGCGGCGACGGCCACGGCGTGCAGGGCGACGGCGAGGTCTGCGTCACCGCGATCGAGACCGCGCTGCAGGGCCGCTTCCGCCTGACGCTGCGCAAGGACCTGAAGTTCGACTATCCCCGCGCCGAGACGGCGACCCACTACATGACCATGGCGATGGATCCCGACCTCGACCAGTGCGTCGTGCGCGCGCTGCGGGACATGATCGCGCTGCTCGGCGAGACGCGAAACCTGTCGCGCGAGGATGCCTACACGCTGTGCAGCCTGGCGGCCGATCTGCGCGTAACCCAGACCGTCAACGGCGCCAAGGGCATCCACTGCATGATCGAAAAGGCGATCGTGCACGGCTGAGCCGGCCCGCTCCTCCCGACCTATCGACGCCACGCCGCCGCCGGGACTCTCGCGCGGCGCGCCTCGTCGCGTCTAATTTCCCGTGCGATTCCAACATGCTGAGCATCAAGCTCAGCCCGCATTTGACTTCCACCCCCGAACCTAAATAGAGTCTTAATCGTTACTTTTATGTACCCGAGTAAGAGGCTAGCGTTCGGGCCATGGCCACCGAAAAAGCCGAGACTGACCGTATTCCCGTAACCTTGGCGCTCTCGACCATCACCTATTTGGAGAAGCTGGTGAGACAGGGCACCCACGGCACCAGCGTTCCCGGCGTCGCACGTACCCTGATCGAGGAAGGCATCCGTCTCGCCATCAAGGACGGGCTTTTGTCGATTCGCGACAATGGCAGGACGTGAGCGCGCGCCGAACGTGAGGCGGACGGATCTCGGAAGGCGGATGGCTACATCTGCAACCTGGGACCGTGACACATGCCTGTTCTTTCACCCACCTGGACCGACGATCGCATCGAACTTCTGAAGCGGCATTTCGAGGCCGGCCTCTCCTGCCGCGAGATCGCCGCCGATATCGGCGTCAGCCGCAACGCGGTGATCGGCAAGCTGTCCCGCCTCAATCTCACGCGCGGCCGCACCATCGACGAGCGCAAGGTTCAGGACCGGCCGGCGCGGGCGCCGAGAGCCGTGCCGCGGCTGCAATATGAGATGCTCGCCACGATCTATGGCGACACCGACGCACCCGTGGCCGCAGGTCCGATCGACGACGCCAATCGCTGCTCGCTGATGGAGCTGGCCGAGAACCGCTGCCGTTGGCCGATCTCGACGCCGGGCGCCGAGGATTTCTGCTTCTGCGGCAATGCCGCGCCCGACGCTCAGCCCTATTGCGCCGGCCACAGCCGCCTCGCCTACCGACCGAACGGACGCGCCCGCGTGATGCGCAGTTAGCATCTGCTTGACGCGTTTTCTTGACGCGAACTGGTATCCACTTTGCTCGAAAACGCTGTGCCTCCCAAAAACGAAAAACCTCCGGCGGGGCATCGCCGGAGGTTTCTGGAGGCTTAGCGTGAAGCTAAGAGCCGCAACTTTCGTATTTGGCTTGGAGATATATAGCTTAGTAACTCATGTAAGTAAATAAATCTGAGGCGATTGAATCGCATAGCTCGTCTTCGTCCGCCGCACGGACGGTCAGATTGCGAAGATCTCCGCAAATAAAAAGCCCCGGCGGTCTCCCGCCGGGGCCCTGTCGCATCGAGGGACGTCAAGCTTACCAGTTGCGCTGGGCGCGCAGCAGCATGCTGTAGGTGTCCTGGTCCTTCAGCTCGTAGGTCGCCGCCGGCTTGGCGACGCCCGTCAGTGCTCCGGTCGTGATCACGCCCGAGTACTTCTGGTCGAGATGGCTGTAGGTGAAGTCAGCCGAGAAGGTCAGGTTCTTCACCGGCGTCCAGCGGGTGATGACACCGACCTGGCCGATGTTGAAGTCCGGGTTGCAGGAGCCGGTCAGGGTTGCGAACGCCGCGCTGCCGCAGATCATGCTCTTCGCCGTGCCGCTGTAATTGACCGCAGCCCACGCGCCGTACAGCGCCGTGTTCCAGTACGGGCTCCAGTTGTGGGTGAAGGCACCCCGGAAGCCGTAGGTCTTGGTCAGCTCGAGCTGGCCGCCCGGTCCGAACACCGCGTCGGACACGCCGGCGAAGCCGATGCTCTGATAGGCGGCGTTCGAGCTGCCGAACATCGAGTAGCTGGTCGCGGCCAGCTCCTGGAAGTTGTAGCGGCTCGCGCCTTCGGTGTAGACGCCCGAGATGTTGATCACGTCGCCGGCGCCGGTCGGGATGTTCTTGATGCCCAACGCGAGCTGAACGGCCCAGCCCCATTTGTCTTCGGGATGACCGGTGGCTTCGGTCGCACCGTAATAGCCGACATGGTTGTCATGCGCGGCGACCGACGCCTGGAACAGGCCCCAGGCCTGGTCGACGCGAACCATGGCGACGAGGTCGGGCGAGCGGGTGCCGCCGAGGTCGTTGGAGCCGTAGGCACCGCCGAGAACGCCGGTGGTGGACATGCCCGCGGTGTTCCAGATGTTGGTCTGAAACACCTGCGTCTGGTCCTGCGCCGAGAACGCCGCCGTCACACCCTGGCCGAAATCGGCGGTGTAGGTGAACTGGGTCACGCCGTTGGTGGTGCCGCTGCCGCCGACGAGCTGGTCGAAATTGTTGCCGGGATAGTTGATCCAGGGCGCGTCGAACTGCGACACGGCCTTACCCATGGTGAAGCCGGCGAACTGGACGAAGGCGTAGTAGACGCCGAGCGCGCCGCCGGAGAGATTGCCGTCGGTGCCGTTGATGTTGCCGCCGCTCGAGCCGGTAAGGCCGGTGCCGGCCGCGTTGAGGCCGATCGTGCCGCTGTACTGGGTCGCACCCGTGCCCGAACCGGTCCCGCCATAGCTGCCGGTCGTCCAGGTGAAGACCGCGTCGAAATAGGTGCGGACCACGCCGTACTCGGTCGCGGTGCGCGTGTCGATGTTGAGATCTTCACGAGCGCGCATCGAGTAGTAGTTGGTGAGGCGGTTGTTGGCCGCGAACACGCCGTTGTACTGGGCGCTGTAATTGCCGCCGGCGTTGAGCGCCACTTCGGCACGCACATAGCCGCCGAGCTTGATGCAGGTGTCGCTGCCCGGGATGTAGTAGAAACCCGCGCCGTACAGCGTGCAGATCTTGACGTACTCGACTGCCTTGGCCTTGACCGGAAGATCGGCCGCCTGGGCTCCAGCGACGGCGATCAGACCCGCCGCAGTGCCGAGCAAAAGGCTCTTCACCACTTTCATCTCAAAAACCTCCAAGTTGCTCATTTTACGGAGACCGGACCGTGAGGCCCCCCAAGATCCCCGTCTCCATCAATCCGCTCGGCCGCTTTCGGACACACCCGCTTTCGACGCGAGCAACGTGAGCGAACCACCTGCAACGGGACGATCGAGAACCCCCCACCGTCACGGACCAATATGCCTGCGTCGTTCACTAATCAAAATACTTTATTAAGTCAGCTTTCCGGTTTTCGCTAAGCCTGTGCCCCGCGCGCAACACCGGGGCCGGGCCAATCGCTGACCTGATCATCTTTGTAGTTTTAGTGACGAAATTACCCTGCCCTGCACTTGCGTCAGAGCAGGCTTGCGTGGACTATGGCCCTCCACGAACACCGGCCTGAACAATCGGTTCACGGGAGTGACGCTGTGTCCGCGACGAGGAAAGAAGGAGCGCGCCTGCGCTCGATCGGCAATCTGGATATCATCAGGCGCTTCACCTGGGAGATATCGTCGATCAACATGTATCTGGAGGAGCTGCGTCAGTTCTGGGCGAAGACGCTCGGCATCAGCGGCCCGCAATGGCTGATCCTGATGGCCATCTCCGATCTCGACAAGGACGATGGCATCCCGGTCAACGTCGTCTCCAAGCTCCTCCACGTCGATCCGTCCTTCGTCACCACCCAGTCCAAGCTGCTCGAAAAGAAGGGCCTGCTGCGCCGTCGCCCCTCGCCGACCGACGCCAGGGTGGTCCGGCTGTCCCTGACCGACAAGACCCAGAAGCACATCGCAAGCCTCAATGAGCAGTACAAGACGATCCGCGAGTTCGTCTTCCAGGAGTTCGACGAGAACGAATTGACGGAATTCACCGGCAAGCTCGCGACGTTGAAGAACCGCCTTCAGAAAGCCTGCGTCCGGATCTCGCTCGACTTCTAGGGTCCTAGGGCCCCGCGCTCAGATCCGCCGCGCGGCGGTGCCGAGCCGCGATTCGAGCCAGTCGAAGATGTATTCGTTGGCAAGGCTCGGATTGTCCGCATGGGCCTGCGCCGCGCCGGTTTCGGCCGCGGTGAACACCTTCAGCATGACATCCGAGGTGGCGAGCCGGGAGCTCTCAACGATCTGACGCGCCCGGTCGGCCTTGAGCCAGCCGTCCTCGCCGAGCGTGATCAGCACCGGACAGTCGGCGCTGGAGGCCATCAGCGGCGCATGCGGCACCGGCACGATGCTGACGTCGCTCATCGCAAATCGGCTGGCAAAGAAGGCCCGCTCGTGCAGGTCCCACAGGCCGCCGTCGCAGACGGCGGCGGCAAGCCGCGGCTCCTGCAACACCGCGCGCGCCACGAAGGACGAGCCCCAGCCGTCGGCGATGATCCCGACCCGGGCGAAATCGATGTCGCCGCGCGTCTCCAGATAGTCCATGACGCCGGGAATCGCGCTCTCGAGATCCCGGCGCCGCAACAGCGCGTCGAGATAGTCGTCGCGCTGGTCGCCGAACAGGTCGAGCGCCAGCATCGAGAATCCACGCTCGCGCGCATGCGGCACGAGCTTGAACAGGAATTCCTCCTTGCGATGGCCGGGCTCGCCGATGCAGATCACGGTCGGAGCCCGTCCGCTTTCCGACGGCGCGGGAAGGAAATAGCCCTGCAACGCATGTCCGTCGAGCCAGGGGATCGTCACGACTTCGCCGGCCGGGCCGCGCGCCGCGAGGTAGCGGCGGGCACATTCCTGCATCGCGAGCACCGCGACCCAGCGGCGCTCGTCGGCCGGGTCGAGCGGCATCGCCGCCGCACCGTAGTAGTTCATGGCGCGCAGCCAGTTGCGCTGCGCGCTCGCCATGTGGCCTTCCGCGAACGCGGCCTCGGCGCGCTGCCGATTGGCCTGCGCGAGCTTCTTCCATTCGCGATGCCATGACCGGTCGTCGCCGCGCTTCAGCTGCCGCGCGATCATCAGGCATTCGGCGATCGTGGCGCCGCCCTCCTGGGCCGCGGTCAAGAGCCGCGTAAATTCAGCGGAGATGTCCTCCCGCTCCGGGCAAAGGATCCAGTCGTCGGAGAGGCATGCGGGAATCATCGGAGCTACGCTCTATCATCGCGTTATCCCTGATTGACTAAACTATTTCAGTTTACCGACCAAGCAGCCGTGCACCGAATGAGAGCCGTTCGAGATCACCATCGCTTGAACGAAACGGCCCCCTCGCATGCGTGACATTCCAATTCGTCATGAGGCGATGAACATTGGCAGGAGGTGGCACGTACAATTACCTGCGCGCCTCTTGCCATGATGATTATCATACCTATATCCGCGCCTTTCGAGGCGATCTCAACCGAGCCGCCAGCCGACCTCCTGCGTAAAGCTATCGTAGAAGGCGCGGTCGTAGGCCTGCTCCGGCGTAGCGCGCACGCGTTCGTCGAGACGCTTGGCGTCCTCGCCGACGAGGATGCGCCATCGCTCCGCCTTGACCCCGTCGAGAATGATCTTCGCGGCCTGTGCCGCCGTCGTCGGCGCATCCTCCAGGAAGCTGCGGGCGCGCTCGGCGAACGCCGCCTGGATGTCCTCGTCCGACATCTTGTCGGCATCCGGCACGCCGGCCGCGACCATGCGCTTGCGGGTCAGCGCGACCTCGTCCGCGTTGAGCCGCTCCGACCCGTCGGCGCTCTGCACCTTGCGCGAGTTGGAGACGATCGAGGTGCCGATGTGACCGGGCATCACCACCGAGCATTTGACGTGCGGGGCGTGCAGGCGAAGGTCGTTGATCAACGCTTCGGTAAATCCCTTCACCGCGAATTTGGCCGAACTGTAGGCGGTGTGCGCCTGGCCCATGCCGATCGAGGCCCAGAAGCCGTTGACGCTCGCGGTGTTGACGATGTGGGCCTCGTCCGCCGCGACCAGCATCGGCAGGAAGGTGCGCACGCCGAGATAGACGCCGCCCCAGCAGATGTTGAAGGTGCGCTCCCACTGCTCGCGCGTGTTGGTGAACAGGCTGCCGCCGCCACCGATGCCGGCGTTGTTGAACAGGAGATGGATCCTGTCGGTCTTCTGCTGCTCGGCGAGCTCGTCGCGAAAACGCTTCAGATGATCCTCGATCGACACGTCGGCGACATGCGTCGTGACGCGCAGGCCTTGCGGCAGCTTCTCGATCTCGCAGAGCCGCTTGGTCTCTGCCATCGCGGCTTGCGAGACGTCGCACATCGCGACATTGCAGCCCTCGGCAACGAGTTGCCGCGCGAGCTCGCGCCCCATTCCCGTGCCGCCGCCGGTGATGACCGCGATCTTTCCTGCGAAATCCTTCATGGGACTTTCGGCCCCTCCCTTGTCGGTATGTTTCTTCACAGCGCCGCTTGCCGGACGCGCGCACGAAATGTAGCAGCGCCGCATCCGCAAATGAAAGCGGATCGGCGAAGCAATCTTCGGCATCAATTATTTCGGCGTGCGGACTATTGGCCTGCAGTCGCCACGCGGTCGTTGCAGATGAGAGGAGACCGCGAAGCGGTCGTCTCGAAGGACGAGGCGCTTGCTCAATCGTCGCCGGAAGCACAGGCGATAGCCCGGCCGTTGCGCGGGAGCGTCCGCGGAGCTGCTGCCACAGTTGGGGCAAAAGTGCCCGGTTCCCGTATTTGTCCGGCTTCGGTTTATGGGTAATTTTTTTACAATCCGAATCGTCAAATGGACTCCGGACGCTGGGTCGAGTCGGCCAGGCCAGCGTGTTGTTTGCGTGTCACAGGCTCTGGCACTCCGCTTGCATCCTCTTCGTGGTCTGAAACTACCGATGAGGTGACAGGAATGTTCGTGACCGTCGTTGCCGTGCTCTGCCGGCTGAGTGCAGCCAGCTCAGGCAGTTGCATCGAGGAAATCGTGACCGACAGCAACATGACGCCCGAGATGTCGTTGATGCAATGTGCGATCGGCGCACAGGCGCCGTTGGCGAAATGGATGGGTGAGCATCCGATCTATCACGCCAATTGGCGCCTGGATCGGTACAAATGCGTGCCCGGCCATTACGAGATCAAGGGCCACGCCTAAGGCCCCGCAAAACTACTGATCCGAAGACGACGGATACGAGGAAACGCCCGGGGGCCGCTTGTCCCTTCGCGGGCACTGCCAGCGCCAAGCCCCAGCGAGGCGGCGCGCCCTGTGACCACGGTCACACGCTTCTCCCATCACGCCACCGCGCGCATGATGAGCGCCCGCGCCTTGCGCCCCTCCGGGGTCGGCATCAGCGCGTAATTGTGCGGCTGGTCACGCAGCAGATGCAGCTCGACCGGCACGCCCACCGCCCTCGCCCGCTCGGCGAGATCGACGCTGTCGGGGTAAAGCAGATCGCGCGTCCCTGCGAAGATCGTCATCGGCGCCAGTGCACGGAAGGCACCGTTGAGCGGGCTGACGAAGGGATGGCCGATATCGAGCCCGCCGGCGTAGAGCCGCCCGGCCTCGACGATCCCCGGAATGTCCTGGATCGGATCGCGCTTTGCGATCTCGATCTGCTCCGGACGGCTGACCGAGGCATCGGCCGCGGGCGAGATCAGCACCATCTGGTCCGGCTGCCGATGCCCGCGATCGCGCAGCCATTGGCACGCCGCGAGTGCGAGCCCTGCGCCGGCCGAGTTGCCTGCTACCGTGACCTTCGCAGACCCGGCGTCTTCCAGCAGCATGCGCAACAGCTCGGCCGTCGCCGGCACGACATCCTTCGCGGTGGCGCGCGGCGCCAGCGGATAGATCGGCACGACGCACACGACGTTCGCCTTGCGCGTCATCTGGCCTATGAGGCGCCAATGCGCCGGCACGATCTCGTTGATGTAGCCGCCGCCGTGCAGGAACATCACGAAGTTGCAGCCCTCATGTCCCGACGCCGGCGCGGTGTAATAGACCGGCCAGCCGCCCATCTTCGTCAGTGTCACCTCGACGTCACGCCCCAGGTTCGGCGGCTCGAACGAAGCCGGTTGCAATGCGAGCTTCTGCACATGCGCCTGCACCGCTTCGGCTGATGCCAGCTGCTGCTTGTAGGGCAGCAGGGCGAGCAGCGCGTTGAAGCCGCGGCTCTGCAGGCTCGGCCCGGGCTCACGGCTCCGAGGCGCGCAAAGATCTGGACAAAACTGCAGGGCCGACACGATCCTTGCGACGCTCATGGTCAGTTCTCCGCCTGGCTGGGCATCCATATGGCGACGAAGAGGCTTGCCGACAGGTCGCCATATGCGCGTATAATGCGAGCATTCGCTCGCTTTTCCTACTCGCATTCGGCGCGCAAAGCCCATGGCGCGCACGCCGCCGACAAAACCCCGGAAAAACGCCTTGCAGGCGCGATCACGCGCCACCGTCGACGCGCTGGTCGAGGCGACTGCTCGCATTCTGGTCCGCGACGGTTTCGAGAAGGCCAGCACCAACCGCATCGCCGAGATCGCCGGCGTCAGCGTCGGCTCGCTCTACCAGTATTTTCCGAGCAAGGAAGCGCTCGTCGCCGCCGTGATCGACCGTCACAACGAGGAGATCATGGGCATTGTCCGCACCGCGCTCGCGGAAGTCGCCGACCTGCCGATCGACAAGGCGGTGCGAAAGCTCGTCACCGTCGCAATCGAAGCCCACCGCATCGACCCGAAACTGCACCGCGTGCTCGCCGAGCAGATCCCCCGCACCGGCCAGCTCAAAGACGTCGAAGCCTTCAACCGCGAGGTCCATGACCTCGTGCGTACCTATCTCGAAAGCCGCCGCAAGGAGATGCGCAAGATCGATCTCGACGTCGCAACCTTCGTCTGCGTCAGTTCGATCGAGGCGGTCGCGCACAACACGGTGCTGAACGGACCCGAAATGCTGTCGGAGAAGATGGTGCGGACGCTGGTGGACGAGACGACGCGGATGGTGGTGGGGTATTTGAGGTAGGCGGCCCTTAGAGAGATCTGATCCAGGCTCAAAAGTGATAGTTCACGCCCACTCGCGCCACGTGGAAATCCGCCCGGCCGAAATTCGCCGTGTATCTGGACAGAGTCGGGCCAATGCCCGTTGCGAGTGCGGTGGCCGTCACTGACGATTTGCCGAGGTCGACGTAGAGATATTCGGCCTTGAAGCTCCAACGAGGCGCAAAGCGCCATTCGCCCCCTCCACCCACCGTCCAGCCAGCCTGAATGCGGGAATCGGTGCCCGTGAAGCAAGTCGATCCGATCGTACAACTGAATGAAGTGCCGCCGACGGAGACACTGAAAGCGCCACCCGGTCCGTTCGCGATGTAGTCGTCGAATGTCGCCACTCGACCAAAAGCAAAGCCGCCGGTCCCATACAGAAGAACGTTAGGCGTGACCAGCGCCCCCAGACGCCCACGAATGCTCCCCCACCAGTCAATCTTTTGCTCGGCCGAGATGGTCTGCGCGAAAGCTGGGGGCAGAATCGGCGTTGTTTCGCGACCGCTTCCGCGCAAGCTGGATGCGCTTAAGTCACCTTCAACGCCGACGAGCCATTTGCCACCCAGCTGCCAATTGTACCCCGCTTGCAGGCCCCCCGTGACACCACTCATCGAAAAATCGTGAGGGCTGGGAGCAACCTGCCCCGCAAACGGAGGCGCAATCGGAACTCCAGGATTGAAGATGAAAGCGGAGGCCGCGTCACCGGTGAAATTCACGGTCCGGTCTGCCCATGCGCCGCCAACGTTGCCGCCAGCATAAAATCCCGTCCAGCTTGGGCTGGAGTCAGCCGTGCGCGCTTTCGTGAAAAGTGCGGGGCTTTGGTCAGCAGCTTCCGCCCCCGACGCGACACTCGCCAAGACTGCTACAGCAGCCAGTGCTCTTCTCACGGGACGCCCCCTCCGCGATTCCAACGCGCCCGAAATTCTTAAATCATGTTGACGCTGCACGCTGTGACGCCAGGGCAACACTCGCGGAACGTTGCAACCCAAGCGGAAACGTGCGGCCCGCGGTAAACCCGGCCGAAAAGGAATTTGATTCTTTGAAAAATGGTCGGAGCGAGAGGATTTGAACCTCCGACCCCTAGTCTCCCAGGCGACGGCAGATCGTTGCTTCTACGGGAGAATTTTTGGAAACGACTGAGCGGCTTCGGTTTGCAAAGACAGGGTCTTTTACCGAAATTGTAAACCGATCGGGAGGCTGCACACGGCGCCAGCGAACGGCCGAGCGTGGCTGTGCTTGATACACACTTTGCTACACATCGCCGGGAATTTGTCCTCTCTGTGTTCTCATGCCATAACGCCGCCCATGACCGACGAACTCTCCCTGCGCCGCGCCGTGATAGGCGGTAAAACCGCGCCTGACGACTATGTCGTGATCTGGGACGATCTTCACATCGGCCGCATTTTCAGAACCACTGCCGTCGGCGGCGGCGCCGATTGGTCCTGGTCATGCTTTCTGCCCAACGTGCCGCAGCGGAGTGCCCATCGCGGCCACGCCGCCAGCCTGGACGCGGCCAAGATGGCGTTCCGATCCGCTTGGGCGGCTTTGCAATCGGACCCTCAGTTACGACGAGATCAAGCAGGCGCGCGTGACCGACGCCGACCGCAGCCGTCCCTGGCATAAGGGCGCATGACGGGAGCGCCGGCGAGTTCGACGAGCCGATCGCGCTAGCTTTCCAGGAACGAAGGCCCGGGGATGAGATTATGAGTCTCGCTGGCTTGCCGCCGAGCTGGCGGAGCGGACCCCGGCCCATACCCCCCTAGCGCCCCTGCGAGCCGGGGCCGTCTCTCCGCTGCTTTTGTATCGGAGTATGCGTATGCGTTCCTCGCCCTCGATCGTGCCGGCCGATCGCCTCGACCGCGACATCTACCTGGTGCTTGAGGATTTCGGCGCGGGTGCCGGGTGCGCATGGCGTGAGACCGACGAGGCCGACACCGATCTCGAGACCGTCCTACAGGACATCCTCTCCGGCCAATATGCCTATCCGCTTCGGATCGTGCGCTTCAATTCGATCGAGGGCTGGTCCCGCGACGCGACGTCCGACCTTGCCGACGCGCTGGCCGAGCGCGCCGCCAACTCCGACGCCCAGATCTCGCCGGCTCTGCAGGATTTCATCAACGCCAACGCGACGCGACGATTTGACCTGCAGCTCGCCCTGCCCCTGCGCGGCGCTGCCCGATGACATCTGAAGGCAGGCCTGTGGGCTCGGCGAAATGCGCCGCGGCCGGCCGGCGCGCGGGGCGAACATGCCATTCACGGCCGCGTGTACGAAGCCAATTGAGGCCTCCAACGAAGCGAAGCTGAAACAATGCAATCCGATACTGCGACGGTAACGACCGTTGCGGGAGGCTCAAATGCGTAGCCTGATTTTCGGTACGGCTCTCCTAGCGCTGGCGACCATCGGATGTTCCACGTTTATTTCCGCTGCCCTTTCTGCCGCGAGGGATGCAAAGGCCGCAACATTCTCAGAACGGTTCGCGCCGGCAATGACTCTCCCAGCCGGCTAGGTCCGCCAGCGTGAAACGGCGAGCCGATTGCGACCGCCTTAATGGGGAGCTTTGCCTTCTCGGTTGAGCAGCTCCAGTCGTCGTTCTAGCTCTTGCTTCTTCGCCGCAAGCTTCTCCGCCAAAACATCATTGACGACGGTGTGGAGTCGCCACAGCTCTTCGAGAGACATGCTCTCAAGAGGCTTCCGATCCATGAATCCCCCCGACTCACGTATCGTACAAGGTTAGCGACAAAAACGAGACACTGCCACTTTCTCCCGACGAGATTCACATTTGCGAATGAAGGTACAAAGGTGAATGCCCTCCCTTAGCTTGCTGGGCATATTGGTTGGGAGCATGCTGCATTGACTGATAACATTCCGGCGCAGAGCCGATATTTCGTTCGAATGGGCGGCAAGGGTTGGATGGTTTACGATCGAGTACGCAAGGGCCCGACACTGATAGGGACCGCCTGGGCAGCCAATTTGACAAAGGAGCAAGCCGAACAAATCCTACGCTCGCTTACTTCTTCGGCCGCGGAGAAGCCACTTTCTGCAACCGACCGAGGCCCACGCTAGCGCGATACCGGAGCGGCCTCAAAAGGGCGGCCTCAGCTGGGGCGGCAGCTGAGGCCATTGGGGTCTGCTCCGGCTTCAGGGGGCTTAGGATGGCCGGAGCAGAGAGACAATTCGCCCGATTGCCACTTGTTCCCGATCTCGCAAATTGAGCGGGAAGTCTTATTTTCGGTCCATGCGTATGACGTACGAGCTCTGCTTGGCTACCGCCGCCAAGCACGTCCCTTCAGGGACTGACTGGATCCACGAGGTAAAGTACGACGGCTACCGAATGCTGGTCATTCGGCAGAACGAGCGGGTGCGCCTCCTCTCTCGCAACGGTACGGATTGGACCAAGCGCTACCCTTGGATCGTCCAGGCCGCGCTGAAGAACCGCGAGCGGCACTTCGTCGTCGACGGAGAGGCCGTGGTGCTCGGCGTCGACGGCGTCTCCGACTTCAACGCCCTGCATTCGCGTCGGCATGATGACGAGGTGCAGCTTTACGCCTTCGATATCCTTGTGCGCGGCGGCGAAGATCTGCGGCCCCTGCCCCTCTCGCTGCGCAAGAGCAACCTGGCGCGCTTGCCGTGGCATCACTCTGGTTTCCCCAGTTTTTGCCGGTACCTACGGGTAGGCGGCAGTCAAGCCCGTCAAAAGTCCCACTAGCCTGACGCGGAATGTGATACGACACTCGCGCAGCGTGGTTTGTCGCGCAGTAGGCCAACATGGCTGACATCCCGACCACTCACTACGTCAAAAGTGATGACGTCCATATTGCCTATCAGGTGATTGGCGACGGTCCACGCGACCTGCTGTTCGTCCCCGGTTTTGTCTCCAATGTTGAAGCGCTTTGGCAATCGCCGGGTCGCGCCTATTTTTTCCGCAGGCTTGCAACGTTTGCGCGAGTCATCATTTTCGACAAGCGCGGCACCGGAATGTCTGATCGCGGTTCCCAGATCTTCACACTTGAACAGCGGATGCACGATGTGCAGGCGGTGCTGGACCAAGTCGGTTCCCAGCGGGCCACCTTGTTTGGCGTATCCGAGGGCGGTCCGATGTCGCTGCTCTATGCCGCGACGTATCCCGAACGCACGTCCGCTCTGGTTCTTTGTGGCACTTATGCGCGACGCGCGTGGGCTCCTGACTACACATTCGGATGGACTGATGCGCAGTGGAGCACTTTCCTCGATGACATTGAGCACCACTGGGGCACGACAGATGCAATGAGTTTGCTGATGTGGGCGCCCAGCCTTGCCGGCAATACGCAGGCACTTGAGCAAGTTGCTGCCTACTTCAGGGCCTCAGCAAGCCCAGGGGCGGCATCCGCGATCATGCGCATGAACCGGGAAATTGATGTCAGAAATATCCTCCCCGTCACGCGTGTACCGACCTTAATTTTGCATCGCACCGATGAGCGCGTCATCGACGTGAAGCATGCGCGCTACATGGCGCAGATGATTCCTTCCGCCAAACTGATTGAGCTCGGTGGTCAGGACCATGTGGTCTGGGTAGGCAGTCAGGACGCAATCCTTGATGAGGTCGAAGAATTCGTCACTGGGCATCGGCAGGCAGCCCAGCCAGATAGAGTGCTTGCGACTGTGCTGTTTGTCGACATTGCGGGATCGACGGAACGCGCCGCCATGCTCGGCGACGGCGCCTGGCACGTACTGCTCGACGCGTTCTATGCCAAAGCGCGGGGCGTGCTCGGCCAGTATCGCGGGCGCGAAATCAACACCGCCGGCGACGGTTTCCTTGCCACGTTCGACGGACCTGCGCGCGCCGTACGCTGCGCCAGCGCAATCCGCGATGCGGTGCGCTCGCTCGATCTGAAGGTCCGTTGCGGTTTGCATACCGGTGAGTGCGAATTCGTCGCGCACGATATCGTTGGCATTGCCGTGCATATTGGCGCGCGCGTGGCGGCGCTAGCTGCGCCGGGTGAAGTTCTGGTCTCACAGACGGTTCGCGACCTCGTAGCAGGCTCCGGATTGACGTTTGAAGAGCGCGGCCGTCACACTCTCAAAGGCGTGCCTGACGAATGGCGTCTGTTCCGTGCGGTGATTACCTAGCCCGCTTTCACCCCGCCATGTGGTCAGAGCACCGAAGGACCGCTTTTGGCCCTTCAGCGACATTGGAAGATTGCTGCTTCTCCGCCGCTGTTCGGGCTTAAGCGGACATTAGCGGCGGCCAGCCGCTTAATGAGTACACGGACTAGTCATCGAGCTTTTCGGACGTGATCGCGCCGGTCTTGGCGTCGGCGTGAAATTCCATTCTCTGGCAGCAGCAAGCATCCATGAACGCCAAGAACGTGGCATAGTCCCCCCAGTTGCGATTCCATCCCATGCTATCGCTTCGAGTTTTAGTGTCGCAATACACGCTGGAAGAAGTCCCTGATATTCTCTTCCGATTCTTCGCCCGCGAATTATGCCGGAGGTAGCGGCTCGAGCTCTTCCTTGCCGTAATAGCCAATCACGCGGTAGGAGCGACTTTGCCCGATGACCGCGATACAACAACATCCACAAAATAGATTGCTTGATAAGGATTTTCTTCGTCCCCGATCATTTGCTTTTATGGCTCATCTCGTCAGTGAAAAACACTGCATGCGGCTTTTCATCTATTTCCTCTATCAAAGCACGGTCTGGAGTTGTTTTGGCTTCCGACTTCACGGAGTCTCTGTCCAACCTTTTCCAAACCATAGGTACGCGCTGCAAAACCTCCGCCTTCGGATTCTGAAGTAGCGTCTTTTCGAGCGCAGCGGTTTCAATAATCGATGACGCTTCCTGAGCTGTGACAGTCAACAATTGAACGGTAACCGGACCGTTGATCACATTGAATGTCTGCGATCCGCCGTGACTTGCGATCGGTTTCACTATGTTCGTTGCATCGTCGCAGTCTTTAATGGAGATATTGTCGGCTGCTGTCGCCTCTCGCTTCTTAGCAAAAAGGTCGATCAGAGACTTAAGATGCTTGCCGAACTTTTCGATCAGCTCGACCTTGTCGATTAGTGGTGCCAGCAAGGGGCCGGCCATTGCCACGGTTGAGACGAGGTCGGGTACTAAGTTGATGTCGATACTGCCGGGTTTGACAACCGACACCAGAAGGCGCGCCTCTGAGTTCTTAGTGGCTAACTCGTTCTCATGTTTCTTTAGGACGCGTCCTAAATGCTGCTCCCCTATGCACGACTGAAGAACAGCGCCAGAACGATTATTGTAAACTGCCTGTAAAGCGGCGGCTCTTTAATAATCGGCCGGCCCACGGGACCATTGAAATATTTGAAGAATTTGGTCGGAGCGAGAGGATTTGAACCTCCGACCCCTAGTCTCCCAGACTAGTGCGCTAACCGGGCTGCGCCACGCTCCGAACGTCGTTCCATTAGCTAGGATCGGCGCGATGCGCAAGGCGAGGACGCAGCATTTTGCCGTCCGGGCCAAAGTCCCCGGAACTGCCCGCAAGCC
This sequence comes from Bradyrhizobium sp. CIR18, assembly GCF_014198295.1. Classification (NCBI taxonomy): domain Bacteria; kingdom Pseudomonadati; phylum Pseudomonadota; class Alphaproteobacteria; order Hyphomicrobiales; family Nitrobacteraceae; genus Bradyrhizobium; species Bradyrhizobium sp. CIR18. The sequence continues at coordinate 851,049 of NZ_JACIHF010000001.1, forward strand.
GGCGAAGCCCGCCCCTACCCGTCCTTCAGCGCCTGATCCAGCATCTCGCGGCAGGCGACGAGGTCGGCAAGGACGCGCCCGAGCCGTTCCCGGTCCAGCGCGCTGGGGCCGGCCGGGGCCGCAGCGGCGGTGCCGCCCTTGCGGAAGGTGGTGAGGATTTCCTCGTCGTCGACCTCGGTGAAGCGGAAGTCGATGCCTTCCTCCTCATCGCCCTGGTAGTCGTCATCGTCGGTGTCGGTGACGCCCTTGATGGGCGCCTCCTCGTCGTCGGGCTCCATCAAGCTGGCGCCGATGGCGTCCTCGATGGCGCCGAACGAGACCGCGGCGGCGCTGTCGGCAAGGCCCTGCACCGATTTGACGCCGTGCTCCTTCAGGATCCGCTGCACCCCGCGGATGGTGTAGCCCTCCCCGTAGAGGAGACGGCGGATGCCCTTGAGCAGGTCGACGTCGTCGGGGCGGTAATAGCGGCGGCCGCCGCTGCGCTTCATCGGCTTGATCTGGGAGAATCGGGTTTCCCAGAACCGCAGCACGTGCTGCGGAATGTCGAGCTCCTGCGCTACTTCGCTGATGGTTCGGAACGCATCCGGCGCCTTGTCCAAATGCCAAATCCTTTGCGAGAGGCGTTACGCCTCTTGTGGAGCCTTGCTGGCGTCACCGTTGGCGCGGTGCTGGCCGTTGATCCGCTGCTTCAGGATCGCCGACGGCTTGAACACCATGACGCGGCGCGGCGAGATCGGCACCTCGGTGCCGGTCTTCGGGTTGCGGCCGATGCGCTGACCCTTCTTGCGGACCATGAAGGACCCGAACGAGGACAGTTTCACCGTCTCGCCCTTTTCCAGGCAGTCGGTGATCTCCTTCAGCACGAGTTCCACGAAGGCGGACGATTCCGTGCGCGACAGGCCCACCTTCTGGTAGACGGCTTCGCACAGATCGACACGCGTTACGGTTTTACTTTGATCGGTCATCGCCCTGCCCCACATCACGGCGAACAATTGTTGTCTGAAATTATGAGGTTACGATACGGCGGTCAACAGCGCTCATCAATGCACACGCATCGATAATCGGCGCTGATTCCGGCAAAATTTTATCGACTGTGGCCCTACCAGCGCACGAGCGCGGAGCCCCAGGTGAAGCCGCCTCCCATGGCCTCCAGCAGGACCATGTCGCCCTTCTTGATGCGGCCGTCCTTGCGGGCCACCGACAGCGCCAGCGGAATCGAGGCGGCCGAGGTGTTGCCGTGACGGTCCACCGTCAGCACCACCTTCTCCGGCGCGATGTGGAGCTTGTGGGCGGAAGCGTCGATGATTCGCTTGTTGGCCTGGTGCGGCACGAACCAGTCGATGGTCTCGGCATTGAGCCCGGTCGCCTGGAAGGCATCGACGATGACGTCGGTGATCATGCCGACCGCGTGCTTGAAGACCTCGCGGCCCTCCATGCGCAGATGGCCGACGGTCTGGGTCGAGGACGGCCCGCCGTCGACGAACAGCTTTGCCTTGTGGCGGCCGTCGGAACGCAGATGCGTGGTGACGATGCCGCGGTCGGTCGCGGCCTTGCCCGGCTGCTCCTGCGCCTCCAGCACCACCGCGCCGGCGCCGTCGCCGAACAGCACGCAGGTGCCGCGGTCGTTCCAGTCGAGGATGCGCGAGAAGGTCTCGGCGCCGATCACCAGCGCGCGCTTGAACGCGCCGGTGCGCAGGAAATTGTCGGCGGTGGCGAGCGCGAACACGAAGCCGGAGCATACCGCCTGGAGGTCGAAGGCCGCGCCGTGGGTGATGCCGAGCCCGTGCTGCACGGCAACGGCCGTCGCCGGGAAGGTGTTGTCCGGCGTCGAGGTCGCGAGCACGATCAGGTCGATCGACTGCGCGTCCATGCCGGCATCGGTGAGCGCGGCCTGCGCCGCCTTGATCGCCAAATGCGAGGTGAACTCGCCCTCGGCCGCGATGTGGCGCTCGCGAATGCCGGTGCGCTGCACGATCCACTCGTCGGAGGTGTCGATACGCGCCGCCAATTGGGCGTTGGTCACCACCTGCTCCGGCAGATAGGAGCCGCAGCCCAGCACGACCGAACGAATTTGAGTCACGAAACAGCCTCCTGCGCGGCCTGCACGGAATTGAGTGCACCGCCCTCGCGGTTGAGCATCTGATTGATCTTGTTCAGGAGATCGTAGTGAGCCATCTCATAGCCAACATCGATCGCATAGGCAAAGCCTTCGGCGCTGGTTCCGCCGTGGCTCTTGACCACTAATCCGTTCAAACCCAGGAACACGCCGCCATTGGACTTGTTCGGGTCCATCTTGTCGCGCAGGGCCTGGAAGGCGCTGCGCGCAAAGAGATATCCGAGCTTCGACAGCCAGCTCCGCCGCATCTCGTTGCGGAGTAAGTCCGCCATCTGCCGCGCGGTTCCCTCGGCGGCCTTGAGCGCGATGTTGCCGCTGAAACCTTCGGTCACAATGACGTCGGCCAGCCCCTTGCCGATGCCGTCGCCCTCGACGAAGCCGATATAGTCGAGCTCCGGCAGGTTCCTCGCACGCAGGATCTCGCTGGCCTCGCGGATCTCCTCGTGCCCCTTGATCTCTTCGGCCCCGATATTGAGCAGCCCGACCGTGGGGCGCTTCTTGTCGAACAGCACGCTCGCCATCGCCGCGCCCATCACCGCGAGCGACACCAGATGGTGCGCGTCACCGCCGATGGTGGCGCCGAGGTCGAGCACGACGGACTCGCCGCGCCTGGTCGGCCATATCCCCGTGATCGCGGGACGGTCGATCCCGGGCAGCGTGCGCAGGTGGAAGCGCGACATCGCCATCAGCGCGCCGGTATTGCCGGCGGAGACCGCGACATCCGCCTCACCCTTCTTCACGGCGTCGATGGCAAGCCACATCGAGGAGGTCTTGCGGCCGCGCCGCAGCGCCTGGCTCGGCTTGTCCGAGCCGCTGACGGCCACGTCGGTGTGGATGATCTTCGAAGCCGCTTTGAGGGCGGGATGCTTCTCGAGCTCGGGCTCAATCCTGGCGCGGTCCCCGACCAGCAGGAACTCGGTCTCGCGATGCCTCTGAAGCGAGATGGCGGCGCCGGGAATGACCACGGCGGCGCCGGCGTCGCCCCCCATGGCGTCCAGCGCGATGCGAACCTTGCTTGGCATAAAAGTCCTGGAAACCTGGTCTGGTGCGGTCTTGGATCAGCGGGACCGCAAAATGAGTTCGCCACGGACATGGCGGCCGGCCAAGCGCCACGCCGCACCCGGGCCGGGGCGCGACAATAGCGTTTTGTACCCCCGAAACAACCTCTTGCCCCCAGCCTTTTGCATCCGGGGCGATCCGGCCGCGAACTCCTGAATCTGCAAGAAATGCACTGAAATCAGCCAGATAAAGAAGGCTTTGAAACCATCCCGGCAAATGCCTCGCGCACCGCCGCAAGACGATCCCTGGGGGAAATGCCCGGCTATTGGCCCTTCTTGTTGTCCTGCAGCGCCTTCAGGGCCGCGAATGGATGGTCCTCGGGATCGGGGGCGGTGACCTCCGGCTCGAACACGACCCCCTCCTTGCGCGGATAGGGATCGATTGCCAGGAACAGGGCGTCGGTGGCGAGCCGGCCAAGGTCGATGATGCCACCCACGATCGCCTCGGGCGGGTCGGCGACCTCAGGCGCCGCCTCCTCGTCCTGCCCCTCCGCGATCAGGTCGGCCAGACGGCGCGCCTCGGCCTCGGGGGCGAACACCAGGTCCACCTCCTCCTCGATCTCGCTTTCGATCGGATCGAGCGTGACCACGCAGGTCTGGCCGATTCGGGCCCGGACGGTGCCGGTCACCTGGACCCGGCCGCCACTCCTGGGCACCACGTCGAAGTCGGCCTGGGCGGACAGGACCTCACGGAGGCCAGCGACCTCCGCCATCGCCTGCCGCTCGACGGCCGAGGCCTCGAGTTTGCGGTGCAGGCCGGTGTCGGGGATTTGCGCGACGATGACGGGGGCCCGCCAGGGATCGGGCTCGGATCCGGTATTGGGTCGGCTCATGGCGTGTCGCCCTCGAGAAGCGCTGGAGGAAACCTGAAGGAGGCGCGCAGCAGCGCAGCCTCGTCTGCCCGGCCGAGATCGGCCTCGGTGGCCCGGGCATAGGCCGCGAGCCGCCTCGCCTGGTCCGGGCCGGTCCCATTCAAGATATTCTTGCAGATCGCCTCTGCCAGGGCCTCGCCGCCGGCCTCGATGGCCTGGTCATAGGCCTGCACGCGGCCGTAAAACGCCTCGCCGAACGCCCGCATCCGCTTCGGCACGGTCTGGTCGCCGACCCCCATCTCGCGCAGATTGTCGTCCATGTCCTCGCAGAAGCGGTCGAACAGCGCCTGCGACAGCTCCGAGGCTCCTGCGGTGGCGCCCTGGACCGTACGCAGGCGCCGCAGCAGCAGCCACAGATGCAGCAGCAACAGGTCGAAACGCCCGTTAACCGTATCGGGCACGCCCAAGTCGCGGTAAAATATGGGTTCTCGCGCCTGCGTCACGATCATGCCATAGATGGCTTCAATGGTGCCCGACGGGGTTAGCCGGGGTTTCCTGAAGTGATTGAACGGCCAAAGCATTGTGGTTTCCGCAAGCGGGCGCGCGCGAGTTGCATTCAGACGCCCAGCCCGGTACTTCAGCGCCTCGCGCGACGCAAGGGGACGGAATCAGTTCCGCTATGACGACAACGAACCAGATCAGCCTGCGCGCGGGTACGCGGCGCGGCCTTCACGCACGCTGGCGCGGCTTGCGCATGCTCGCCGCCGTCGCCCTGGTCGGCGCCGCGCTCACGGGCTGCACCGGCGAGCAATTCCAGAAGGGTTATATCCTGCCGCCCGGTGCGCTGGAGCAGATTCCGATCGGCGCGAGCCAGGACCAGGTGCTGATCGTGATGGGCACGCCCTCCACGGTGGCGACCCTCGACGGCGAAGTGTTCTACTACATCTCCCAGCGCTCGGAGCGCATGGTCGCCTTCATGAACCAGAAGGTGGTCGACCAGCGCGTCATCGCGATCTATTTCGACAAGAACCGGCGCGTGCGGCGCCTCGCGAATTACGGCCTGCAGGACGGCAAGATTTTCGACTTCATCAGCCGCACCACGCCGACGTCGGGCCAGGAGATGAGCTACCTCACGCCGCTGTTCAAGCTGCTCAGCTTTAACTGAGTCCCGGAGCGTTTTCGGGCGAAGCCGGCGACCGGCTCGCTTCAGGAAAACCTTCAAGACAAGCATCCAGAACGCCTTCCAATTCCGCCGGAAGGTATATGCCCCTCGCCTGCGGCGTCGTGCCGCCCTCCGCGCGGCACTGACCGCCGCGCGCGACTTGCCGTCGCATCTGCGGTTTCCTACGCTTCCTGCAAAGAAAGAAGCAGGGAGTGGATTCGTGCCTAAGACTTTGTCCCGACGTCGCGTGCTCACCGGTGTGGCCGGCCTTTCGGCCGCAGCGATCCTGCCGCGATCGAGCCTTGCCGACTGGAAGCCGACCGAAAACGTCCGCCTCGTGGTGCCGGCTGCGGCCGGCGGTTCGACCGACGTGTTGGGCCGGCTCCTGGCCGCGCATCTGCAAACCGCCTGGGGTCAGTCGGCCGTCGTGGAAAACCGCTCGGGCGGCGGCGGCACCATCGGCACCGCCGAGGTGGTTCGTGCCAAGCCCGATGGCCACACCATCCTGGTCGGCAATCCCGGTCCGAACGCGATCGCCTATAGCATCTTCAAGAATCTGACCTACAAGCCGGACCAGCTCCAGCCGGTCTCCAACATGATCCGGATCCCGAACATCGTGTCGGCGCATCCGAAGACCGGCATCAAGTCGGTCGCCGAGCTGATCGCCTTTCTCAAGGCCAATCCGGACAAGCTCAGCTACGCCTCCTCCGGTGTCGGCCAGAGCCCTCACCTCACCGGCGCCTGGTTCCTCCAGCTCACCGGCCTCAAGATGACGCACATCCCGTTCCGTGGCGCCGGACCCGCGCTCCAGGCGGCGCTGGCGGGCGACATCCAGATCCTGTTCGACAACCTCTATCCGAGCCTGCCGCAGGTGCAGAACGGCACGCTCAACGGCCTCTGCGTCACCACCACCGAGCGCAGCGACCTTGCGAAAGACCTGCCGACCATGCGCGAGAGCGCGCCGGAGCTGGCGAATTTCGACGTCTCGTCGTGGTTCTCGGTCTTCCTGCCGAAGGGCGTCTCGCCCGAGGTGCTGAGCGCGCTCAATCTCCAGGTCAAGGCGATGCTGGAGCGCGACGACATCAAGAAGCAGATCGCGGCCATGGGCGCCCGCGCCGACTACGGCACGCCCGAGCAGTTCGCCGCGTTCGTGGATGCCGAGACGAAGAAGTTCGCCGGCATCATCCAGAAGGAAGGGCTGCAGATGGACGTGCAGTGACGCACGGCCGCGATCTGTAGGGCGGATTAGCGAAAGCGTAATCCGCCTTCGATGCGGTTCGGGCGATGGCGGATTACGCTTCGCTAATCTAATCCGCCCTACGCACCGTCACTACAAACAAAAACCCCGCGGCTCGCGCCGCGGGGTTTTGTCTTGTCTCGTCTCCCGCCGCTCAGTGCGCCAGGATCGCCAGCAGCAGCAGGGCCACGATGTTGGTGATCTTGATCATCGGGTTCACCGCGGGACCCGCCGTGTCCTTGTAGGGATCGCCGACGGTATCGCCGGTCACCGCCGACTTGTGGGCGTCAGAGCCCTTGCCGCCGAAATGACCGTCCTCGATGTACTTCTTGGCGTTGTCCCAGGCGCCGCCGCCCGAGGTCATGGAGATCGCGACGAACAAGCCCGTCACGATGACGCCGAGCAGCATGGCACCGACGGCGGAGAACGCGGCCGACTTGCCGGCCACGCCGCCGCCCGCGATCGCGTAGATCAGGAAGTAGACGACGATCGGTGACAGCACCGGAAGCAGCGAGGGGATGATCATCTCCTTGATCGCCGCCCGGGTCAGCAGGTCGACCGCCTTGCCGTAATCCGGCTTGTCGGTGCCCTGCATGATGCCCGGCTTCTCGCGGAACTGACGCCGGACCTCCTCGACGATCGCGCCGGCGGCACGGCCCACCGCGGTCATGCCCATCGCGCCGAACAGATACGGCAGCAGGCCGCCGAACAGCAGGCCCACCACCACATACGGGTTGTTGAGCGAGAAGTCCGGATTGACGCCGGCGAAGTAGGGATGGCGCGCGGAGTCTGCAACGAAGAACTTGAGGTCCTGGTTGTAGGCCGCAAACAGCACGAGCGCACCGAGACCGGCCGAGCCGATCGCGTAGCCCTTGGTGACCGCCTTGGTGGTGTTGCCGACCGCGTCGAGCGCGTCGGTCGACTTGCGCACCTCCTTCGGCAAGCCCGCCATCTCGGCGATGCCGCCCGCGTTGTCGGTGACGGGGCCGAACGCGTCGAGCGCGACGACCATGCCGGCCAGCGCCAGCATGGTGGCAGTCGCGATCGCGATGCCGAACAGGCCGGCGAGGCTATAGGTGACCAGGATGCCGGCGATGATCACGATCGCGGGGAGCGCGGTCGCTTCCATCGAGACGGCAAGGCCCTGGATCACGTTGGTGCCGTGGCCGGTCACCGAGGCCTGGGCGATCGACTTCACCGGCCGATAGTCGGTGCCGGTGTAGTATTCGGTGATCCAGATGATCAGCGCGGTGACGACGAGGCCGACCACGCCGCATTGGAACAGCGCCATGCCGGTATAGTCGACGCCATCGAGCTTGCCGAAGCCGATCAGGTAGTAGATCACCAGCGCGATGCCGATCAGCGACAGGACGCCGGTTGCGATCAGGCCCTTGTAGAGCGCACCCATGATCGACTGGCTCGGCCCGAGCTTGACGAAGAAGGTGCCGATGATCGAGGTGATGATGCAGATGCCGCCGATCGCGAGCGGCAGCGTCATCATGTTGGCGAGGATCGGCGTCTTGGCGAAGAAGATCGCGGCGAGCACCATGGTGGCGACCGCGGTCACCGCATAGGTCTCGAACAAATCGGCAGCCATGCCGGCGCAATCGCCGACATTGTCGCCGACGTTGTCGGCGATGGTGGCCGGGTTGCGCGGATCGTCCTCGGGAATGCCGGCCTCGACCTTGCCGACGAGGTCGCCGCCGACGTCCGCACCCTTGGTGAAGATGCCGCCGCCGAGACGGGCGAAGATCGAGATCAGCGAGGCGCCGAAGCCGAGCGCCACCATGGCGTCGATGACGGTACGGCTGTCAGGCGCAAGCTTCAGCGAATGCACCAGGAAGCCGAAATAGAGCGTCACGCCGAGCAATGCCAGACCCGCGACCAGCAAGCCGGTGATCGCGCCGGCCTTGAAGGCCAGTTCGAGGCCGCCGGCGAGCGAGGTGGTCGCGGCTTGCGCGGTGCGCACGTTGGCGCGGACCGAGACATTCATGCCGATGAAGCCGGCCGCCCCCGACAGGACGGCGCCGATCAGAAAGCCGATGGCGACGTAGATTCCGAGGAAATAGACAAGCAAGAGGAAGATGACCACGCCGACGATGCCGATCGTCGTGTACTGGCGCCGCAGATACGCCTGTGCACCCTCAGCGACCGCTCCCGCGATCTCCTGCATGCGCGGCGACCCCGCATCCGCGCTTAACACCGAAGACGTCGCCCAAATCGCGTAGACGACGGAAAGCACTCCGCAGAGCACTATCAACCATAATGCTGTCATGTGATTTTTGCCTCAGATCCTTGATGTACCCCCGGCGCCTTTTGTTGTCCGTCGAGCGGTGCGGCGCCTTGATTTCGAACAAAGCCGCCCCTTGCCCAAAAGGGGCGGCCTTAGTCGGTAGCAAGCTTGCCAAAATCAAATTGAGGGTGCAACGCCGGATAAGGCCGAAAACGCCGATCTCGGCAGGTATTTAGGCCAAGTGCAGCGAACTAAGATGCCGGTTTGGAGCAATTCCTAGAAGTGGCTGTAGGACAGCCGCTTCAAAACCAATTCCTGGCCCTGCCCGTCCAGGAAACGCGGCCCCTGCTTGCCCGCGACGATCGTGCCGATCGCGGTGACGGCAAGGCCGGCCGCCCGCCCCGCGGCCATCAGCGCATCGCCCTGCGCCGGCGGGACGGTGCACAGCACCTCGTAGTCGTCGCCCCCCGCAAGCAGCGTCTCGACGCAAACCACGTTGCGGGCAACCAGGCTTGCTGCCGCGGCCGAAAGCGGCACGCTCGTCACGTCGACCGTGGCCGAGACCCCGGACGCCGCACAGAGTTTGGTCAGATCGCCGGCGAGCCCGTCGGAGACGTCCATCGCTGCGGTCGCATGATCGCGCACGGCCCGTGCCAACGGGTTGCGCGGCTGCGGCACGCGATAGCGTGAGATCAGGGCTTCCCTTGCAGCGGGATCGGTCGTGAGCGCAGCCGCGGCAGCACCGCCCGTGAGCACGTCGAGGCCGAGCGCAGCGTCGCCGATCGTGCCGCTCACCAGGATGCGATCGCCTGGCCTCGCGCCGGTCCGGCCGACCATCCGCCCCTGCGGCACGCGGCCAAAGGCCGTGATCGAGATCATCTGCGGGCCCGGCGTCGAGACCGTGTCGCCGCCGAGCAGCGGACAAGCGAATTCCTTTGCATCCTCGCCCAGCGCGTCCGCAAAGGGCCGGAGCCAGGCATCCTCCTGGCTCCGCAGCGCCAGTGTCAGCACGAATCCCGCCGGCGTCGCGCCCTTGGCGGCGAGATCGGACAGGTTCACCCGCAGCGCCTTGCGCGCGATGGTGTCAGGGGGATCGGTGGCAAGATAGTGCACGCCTTCGACGACGGCGTCAGTGGTGACGACGATGTCGTCGCCGGACGACGACAGCACCGCCGCGTCATCTACCAGACCGAACGCACCGGGATCGGTCGCCAGCGGCTTGAAATAGCGCGCGATGAGGGAGTCTTCGGGGGAGGGATTGTTTGCCATCAGCGTCAGCCACACCCACCGCTGTCATCGCCCGGCTCGACCGGGCGATCCAGTATTCCAGAGACGATCGTGTGACATCGACAGGCCGCGGCGCACTGGATCACCCGCCTTCGCGGGTGATGACAGCGGAGTATGGGGCAGCCGTCTCGCATGAATTAACCGCCCTCGCCGTAAATTACCCCCGCCCGAACTCGTCGCCGCGAAACTGGCGGCCGATCTGGTCGAGCACGGCGTTGACCATGCCGGTCTCCTCGCGGTCGACGAAGGCGTTGGCGACGTCGACATATTCGGAGACGACGACGCGGCCCGGCACGTCCTTGCGGTGCTCCAGCTCATAGGCCCCTGCCCGCAGCACCGCGCGCAGGATCGCCTCGATCCGCTTCAAGGGCCAGCCCTTCGACAGCGCCTCGTCGATCAGGGGATCGAGCTTCTTCTGGTCGCGCACGACGCCCGAGACGACGTCGCGGAAGAACGCCGCTTCGGCCGGCAGGTAGGTGTCGCCCTCGACCTCGTTGCCGAGCCAATGGCTCTCGAACTCGGCAAAGATGTCGTTGATGCCGGCGCCGGCGATATCCATCTGGTACAGCGCCTGCACGGCCGCGAGCCGCGCCGCGCCGCGCCGGTTTGCCTTCTTCTCGTTAAGCCCTGCCGGCTTCTTGGTGGGATCAGCCATGGCTCAGGCCCGCGCCATGCGGCGTTTGATGCGCAGCATCGCAAGCGCCGCACGCGCGGCATCGCCGCCCTTGTTGAGCTCGCTGGCGCGCGCCCGCGCCCAGGCCTGCGCCTCATTATTGACGGTGAGGATGCCGTTGCCGAGCGGCAGCTTTCGCGCCACGGCAAGATCCATCAGCGCGCGCGAGGATTCCTGCGACACGATCTCGAAGTGAATGGTGTCGCCGCGGATCACGCAGCCAAGCGCGATCACAGCGTCATAGGGCTTGCCGTTCGCCGCCGCCGCGTCGATGGCGATCGCCACCGCGGCCGGAATCTCCAGCGCGCCGGGAACCGTGATGACGTCGTGGGTCAGGCCCGCCGCCTTCAGCTCGGCGATCGCGCCGTCCAGAAGCGCGTCCTGGAGATCGTCATAGAACCGCGCCTCGACAATCAGCGCGCGCGCGCCGGAAATGTCAGTCTGGTCCTTCAGGGGTGCGCGCCGCGCGTCTGCCATCGTCTCAATCCGTTTACTGGGGTCGGCGCGTTATGTAGTCGCCGCAGGCACGTAAGCCAAGTTTTAAAGACACTGTCATTCCGGGGCGATGCGAAGCATCAAACCCGGAATCTCGAGATTCCGGGCCTGGTCCTGCGGACCATCCCGGAATGACGGCTCTGCCGTCACTTCATTTCCGTCAACCGCGCCGCATAGCGGGCCATCAAGTCGACCTCGATATTGACCTCGTCCCCCGCCTTCCAGCCACCGATCGTCGTGACCGAGAGCGTGTGCGGGATGATCAGCACCGAAAAAGTCACGTCCTTGACCGTATTGACCGTGAGCGAGACGCCGTCGAGCGTGATCGAGCCCTTGGTCGCGATGAACCGCGCCAGCTCCCGCGTGGTCGAGAGCTCGAACCGCGCCATGTCGGGCAGATCCTCGCGGCTGACGAGGGTCGCGATACCGTCGGCGTGGCCGGCGACGATATGCCCGCCGAGCTCGTCACCGATCTTGAGCGCGCGCTCGAGGTTGAGCCTGGTGCCGACCTTCCAGTGCTTGGCCGTCGTGAGTGCCAGCGTCTCCGCCGCAGCATCGACGTCATACCAGGTCCTTTGCTGGGAGTCCTTGCCGCCTGCGACGCCGGACGCAACCACAGTCAGGCACACGCCGTTGCTGGCGATCGAGGCACCGTCGGCGATGGTGGTCTGATCGTAGCGGCAGGCGATGCGCAGCCGGTGCAGCTGGCCCTGTGCCACGGGCGTGAAGCTGACGATCTCGCCGATATCGGTGACAATGCCGGTGAACATTACGCGCGCTCGTAGATGGTGAGAGTATCCTTGTCGAATGTTTCGCTAGCATGAACCTTGTAGGCCTGCGACTGCGTGATTTTCGACAGGGGCAATGCATCGAGCGCATCGACGCCGCCACTGCCCACCGCTTCCGCGCCGCGGAACAGCCAGATCTCGTCGACGAGGTCGGCGGCGACGAACGAGGACGCCACCCGGCTGCCGCCCTCGACCATCAGGCGGGTGATGCCCTTCCCGGCCAGCGCCTGCAGCACGGCCGGCAAATCGAGCCCGGAGGCGCTTGCCGGCGGGACGCGGATCACTTGCGCGCCGGTCGCGCCGAGACGTGTTGCTGCTGCGGCTTCCGCAAGGTCGCAGCCCATCACCCAGAGCGGCGTCTCGCGCGCGGAGGCCACAAGCTTGCTCGCCCCGGGAATACGCAGGCTCTGGTCGAGCACCACGCGCACCGGCGAGCGCGCCGCCATGCCCGGCAGCCGGCAGGTGAGAAGCGGATCGTCCGCCAGCACCGTGCCGATGCCGACCAGGATGGCATCACTCTGCGCGCGCAGGAGATGCACGCGATTGCGCGCCCCCTCCCCCGTGATCGCGACCGGCTTGCCGCCGGCGGCGCCGATCTTGCCGTCGGGCGAGACCGCGAGCTTCAGGATCACATGCGGGCGCTTGTCCCGGATGCGGCGGAAATGCCCGGCATGGTCGAAGGCGGCTTCCGCCGCGCACAGGCCCACGTCCACATTGATCCCGGCCGCGCGCAGCCGCGCGTGCCCCTGCCCCGCGACCTCAGGATTGGGATCCTCGATCGCCGCCACCACCCGCTTGATGCCGGCAGCGATCACCGCGTCGGCGCAAGGCGGCGACTTGCCGAAATGCGAGCAAGGCTCGAGCGTGACGTAGAGCGTGGCGCCGCGTGCGGCTTCACCGGCGCGCCGCAGGGCTTCGGGCTCGCCATGCGGCCGTCCGCCCGGCTGGGTCCAGCCGCGGCCGACGATGACACCGTCCTTGACGATGACGGCGCCGACGGCCGGGTTGGGCCAAGTGCGTCCCTGCCCGCGCCGGCCCAGCGCCAGCGCCAGCTGCATGAAACGAAGGTCGGCGTCCTTGGCCTCGCGGGCTTTCTGCGCGAACTGATCTTCCAGGATGCGGAAGATCATTTGCGGATCGCGGCGAGCCGCGCTTCCTCCTCACCGGAGAGCTCGCCGAGCACGTCGGCGAAATCCTTGGCCTCGCGGAAATTGCGGTAGACCGACGCGAAGCGCACATAGGCGACGTCGTCGAGCGTGCGCAGATGCTCCATCACGGTCTCGCCGATCACCTCGGAGGAGATCTCGGCCTCGCCTCCGGTCTCGAGCTCGCGCACGATGGTGGAGACCATCTTCTCCACCCGCTCCGGCTCGACCTGCCGCTTGCGCAAAGAGATCTGCACCGAGCGCATCAGCTTGTCACGGTCGAACGGCACGCGGCGGCCGTTGCGCTTGATCACCGTGAGCTCGCGCAATTGCACGCGCTCGAAGGTGGTGAAGCGGAAATTGCAGGCGACGCACACGCGCCGCCTGCGGATCACGGAAGAGTCCTCGGTCGGACGCGAGTCCTTTACCTGCGTATCGAGACTGTTGCAGTTCGGACAGCGCATCCGCGTGACCCAGCCTTACTGATAGATCGGGAACCGATCGGTGAGCGCCTTGACGCGTTCCTTGATCGCGGCTTCCACCAGCGGCGCCTTGCCGTCGTCCGACTGCGCGATCGCGTTGAGGACCTCGGCGATCATGCCGCCGACCTGCTGGAATTCCGCGACGCCGAAGCCACGGGTGGTCGCCGCCGGCGTGCCCAGACGAATACCGGAGGTCACAAACGGCGACTCGGGGTCGAATGGAATGCCGTTCTTGTTGCAGGTGATGGCGGCGCGGACCAGCGCCTTCTCCGAGGCGTTGCCCTTCAGGCCCTTCGGCCTGAGATCGACCAGCATCAGATGGTTGTCGGTGCCGCCGGAGACGATGTCGAAGCCATGGCTCTTCATCGCCTCGGCCAGCGCCTTGGCGTTCTCGACGACGTTCTTGGCGTAGACCTTGAAGTCCGGACGCAGCGCCTCGCCGAAGGCGACCGCCTTGGCCGCGATCACGTGCATCAGGGGGCCGCCCTGCAGCCCCGGGAAGATCGCCGAGTTGAACTTCTTGGTCAGCGTCTCGTCATTCCACAACATCAGGCCGCCGCGCGGACCGCGCAGCGATTTGTGCGTCGTCGTCGTGGTGATGTGGGCGTGCGGCACCGGCGAGGCATGCACGCCGCCGGCGACGAGGCCCGCGAAGTGCGCCATGTCGACCAGGAGGTACGCGCCGACGCTGTCCGCGATCTCGCGGAAGCGCTTGAAGTCCCAGGCGCGCGAATAGGCCGAGCCGCCGGCGACGATCAGCTTCGGCTTGACCTGTTCGGCCTGCTTGGCAACCGCATCCATGTCGATGATCTGGTCCTCGCGGCGCACGGTGTAGTGCGCGGCCTTGAACCACTTGCCGCTCATGTTGACGGGCGAGCCGTGGGTGAGATGGCCGCCCGCCGCGAGGTCAAGACCCATAAAGGTGTCGCCGGGCTGCAGCAGCGCCAGGAACACCGCCTGGTTCATCTGGCTGCCGGAGTTCGGCTGCACGTTGGCGAATTTGGCGCCGAACAGCTTCTTGGCGCGGTCGATCGCGAGGTTCTCGGCGACATCGACCCACTCACAACCGCCATAGTAGCGCGCGCCCGGATAGCCTTCCGCGTATTTGTTGGTCATCACCGAACCCTGCGCTTCCAGCACGGCCCGGCTGACGATGTTCTCGGAGGCGATCAGCTCGACCTCGTGGCGCTGCCGGCCGAGCTCGCCCTTGATGGCGGCGGCGATTTCCGGGTCGGCCTGCTCGAGCGGAGCGGTGAAAAACGAATCGGGCGCGGAGGCGGTTTTGGGTGCGGTCATCTTGCGAATATCTCCACCGCCGCAGCCTTTTGGCGGGCTACGGGCGGTCTGGTGTGGCGATCGGAAGCGGCGAGCGCGATCTACCACATCGCCCGCAACAGGCCAAGCATTTGCGGGTCGGGCCTGATATTTATGCAAGATATGGTGGAGGGTGGCGGTTTTCGGCACTTGGGCCGGCTCTGGGGAGCCGCCCGTCCACCCCCTCCCGAATGGGGCCGCTTTGGGTCCTAACTCCTCATCCGTGGAGCCGCCGGCTGCCTGTCACAGCCCGGTATACCCCGCCTTCACCGGGTCCACGCTGCCGTCGAGCTGGCGCAGATAGGTCAGGCCGCAGACCGTCAATCGGTGGGTGTCCTTCTCGCCGGCCTCCATCAGGATGTTGAGATAGTTCGTGACCTTCTCCCTCGCCTCCTCGCTGGCCGCGGCGGTGCGGTTGGCGAGCAGGTCATAGGTCTGCATGATGCGGTCGATGGCGGCTTCCATGGCACCCTCTGGTTCGTGCGATAGTTCTGGGTTCGTCGGTATTTTGGGACTGTTGATCAGGCAACCGCGCGGGCCTCGGCCTGCGCCTGGAACCGGGCGATCGCCGTGTTGGCGAGCCGGATTTTGTTGAACTCCCCGTTCTGGAGCAGCTTGACGATGATCCCGAGCAGACGTTCGTCGGTGACGAGCGTATCGGGGATCGCGCCGGAACGGCGAAGGTAGTTCGCGGCGATGGCGTAGGCCTCGCTCACGAGTTCCACGTTCATCGCCTGCAGCCCGCGCTCGACCAGCATCGACCTTTCTCCGATCCGAAGGAGATAAGCGCCAGGCCCGGAACTGGTTCCTCGGGTCGCAAAATTTTCTTCGCAGGTGCAAAATGCAAAACGCACCGGTCCGGGGCAACTCCGGGCCGGCGCGCTGGGGAAGTTAGGCACGTTCGGGCGGCTTGCCGGTCTTGTTGCGGGCCGGCTTGGCCTTATCCCTTGGAAACTCAGAGCCGATACAGGATCTGGTCGGTCCAGAACCGCTCGAGGCGGTGCAGTGACTTGTTGAGGGTCGAGAATTCCTCGCCCGAGATGCCGCCGACCTGCTCCACCGTCTTGACGTGCTTCTGGTAGAGCGCATCGACGATGCGGCGGACTTCCTGGCCCTGCGGGGTCAGGCGAATGCGCACCGAGCGGCGATCAACGCGCGAGCGCTGATGGTCGAGGAAGCCGAGCTCGACGAGCTTCTTCAGATTGTAGGAGACGTTGGAGCCGAGATAGTAACCGCGCGTGCGCAGCTCGCCCGCGGTCAGCTCCTTGTCGCCGATGTTGTAGAGCAGGAGAGCCTGCACCGAGTTGATGTCCGCGCGGCCGCGGCGATCGAATTCGTCCTTGATCACGTCGAGGAGCCGGCGATGCAGCCGCTCCACCAGCGTCAAAGCTTCCAGATAGAGCGACTGCACCGAACCCTGCTGGCCGGAGACGCGCTCTGCGGTATCTGCCGCAGTTGCGACGGCTTTCATCATGACACTTCCCCTGTTGTCGTTTTTATCGACACTTATTCGACGAAACTTGTGTCCCGTCTGATAGGTGCAACTTAAGGGGCTCGTTTGAAGATCGGCTTAAATAAGAGAATAAAGAGATCATGAATTTAAGACAGTGAATTGCGGATTAAGCCTGTGCCACAAGCACTTTTCGAAAGCCTCTGTTGACCTTCGCAAGGTCCTGTTCACCCTCCGTCCGCTGCAACTGTCGCATTCCAGAACAGCCCCGCTCCGTTTCGAAACGGGCGCGTAACGGCTGTGGCGGAACCGGCTGGTCAACGAAAACTTACCGCAAATTTTAGGCAACCAACGGTCAACCAATCCGGCACAACTCCGCGCCTCCGCTCTCGTGTCCCGGACAAGCGCAGCGAAGCGGAGCGCAGAGCCGGGACCCAGAAAGCCACAAACGAGATCGCGGAGAGATGGGCCCCGGCTCTGCAACGCATCACGCCACAAGCGCGGCGCGCTGCGTTGCGTCCGGGGCACGAGAGTGCGCGTTGTCCGCGCGCTACGGCGGCCGTTCGCGCGCGGCCATCCAGGCGAGCGCGAGATAGGCGGCGAGCATGAAAACTTCGACGCCGACGACGATCAGGCTGCCGCCGTAGATGCCCGGGAACATCAGCTCGATCACCGCCATCGACACCACGGTGGTGAGCCACACCACGGCGCCCCACGGCGTTGCCAGCCACAGGCCGACAGCGGCGACGAGTTCGATCACCGCGAAATAGACGGTCGCGGCCTGCCAGGCCATCGACTGGTTCTCGAACGCCTCGTCCTCGCCGCCGACGAAGCCCGTCACCTGCGCCCAGTGATAGAGGCCCTTCAGGATCGAGAGCAGCGCCATCACCCGCAGGAACAGCACGAGGCGGCGCGTCCAGACATTGTCGTCGGACTCCGAGCGCTCCGACGAGATCGCAGCCACCGACATCGCGCTGTCTCTGGCGCTGTCTCTGACGGCGTCCCTGGGGCTGCCGTCACGGGCCGCATCGCGGGTGGAAATCTCGGACATGGCCCCCTTCTGGCTGCTTCGGCCCGCAAAATCAATCGGCGCCCAAGCTCGACTGCCAAGGTCAGCTCAATTCTGCCTTGCGGCAGGTCAAGCTGCGGTGGCGGGAACCATGCGAGCTGGTATAAGAATAATTCCAGCCGGAGGAAGAGTGATGGCGATCAAATACGGACGTCCGATCGAATTGCGCGAGGTTTCGCGCCGCGAGGGAGCGGCGGTGCCCCATGCCCTCGATCTGACCGTCCGCCCGCGCCGCAACCGCAAGGCCGAATGGGCCCGGCGGATGGTGCGCGAGAACGTCCTCACCACCGACGATCTGATCTGGCCCCTGTTCCTGATCGACGGCACCAACAAGCGCGAGCAGGTCGCCTCGATGCCCGGCGTCGAGCGCCTCAGCGTCGACCAGGCCGTGCGCGAGGCCGAGCGCGCCATGAAGCTCACCATCCCCTGCCTTGCGCTGTTTCCCTACACCGAGCCCTCCTTGCGCGACGAGGAAGGCTCTGAAGCCACCAATCCGAACAATCTGGTCTGCCAGGCAGTGCGCGCGATCAAGAAGGAGTTTCCGGAGATCGGCGTCCTCTGCGACGTCGCGCTCGACCCCTTCACCAGCCACGGCCATGACGGCCTGACCTCGGACGGCAGGATCTTGAACGACGAGACGGTCGCCGTGCTGGTGCGCCAGGCGCTGGTGCAGGCCGAAGCCGGCTGCGACATCATCGCGCCCTCCGACATGATGGACGGCCGCGTCGCCGCGATCCGCGAAGGCCTGGACCGCACCGGCCTGCTCGACGTGCAGATCATGGCTTACGCCGCGAAATACGCCTCAGCCTTCTACGGCCCGTTCCGCGACGCCATCGGTTCGGCCAAGACGCTGACCGGCGACAAGCGCACCTATCAGATGGACAGCGCCAACACCGACGAAGCGCTGCGCGAGGTCGAGCTCGACATCGCCGAAGGCGCCGACATGGTGATGGTGAAGCCCGGAATGCCCTATCTCGATGTCGTCCGCCGCGTGAAGGACACGTTTGCGATGCCGACCTTCGCCTACCAGGTCTCGGGCGAATACGCGATGATCGCAGCCGCCGCGAACAACGGCTGGCTCGACGGCGAGCGCGCCATGATGGAAAGCCTGCTCGCCTTCAAGCGCGCCGGCGCCGATGGCGTGCTGAGCTATTTTGCGCCGAAGGCAGCGGAGAAGCTGCGCGCGCAGGGGTAAGGTGCGGTAGGGTGGGCAAAGCGAAGCGTGCCCACCAATCCATCCATCGCGCAAGATACGGCACGCTTCTAGGACGCTACGGGGTCTCACGGCTCTAAGGGCACTCCTTCAGAGCGGGCAATGGTGGGCACGGCGCTACGCGCCTTTGCCCACCCTACGTCACCGGTTTCCTGCGCGTCAGCGCCGCGCCCCATCCGCCCCCGAATCGCCGGAATATGTCGGCTTGTTAACGTCCCTGCGCCCTTGGCAGGGGAAGAGCCTGTTCCCATGTCCTGCCTTGAGGGTTTTCCTTCTGTTTCCCTCTGGGAGGACGGATCATGTCGTACGACTCGGGCAATTCGGGCGCCTGGCGCAATGACGGCGGGGCGCAGCCGCACGCCTACGACCCCTATCTGCACCCGGAGCTGTTCCGCGGCGTTGCGACGCGGCGCGTGTTCGCCTTCCTGATCGACATGGTAGTTATCTCGGTGCCGGTGATCCTCGGCTACATCTTCATCGCATTGTTTGGCGTGGTCACGCTCGGCATCGGCTGGGCGCTGTTCTGGCTGGCCTGGCCGGCCTCCGTGATCTGGGCCATCGTCTATTACGGCGCCTGCATTGGCGGCCCCTCCTCCGCGACGATCGGCATGCGGGTGATGGATCTGGAGCTACGCACCTGGTACGGCGCACCCGGTTACTTCGTGCTCGGCGCCACCCATGCCGTGCTGTTCTATGTGACGGTCTGCTTCCTGACGCCTTTCGTCGTGCTGCTCGGCCTGTTCAACGGCCGCCGGCGCTTACTGCACGATTTCGTGCTGGGAACGGTCGTGATCAACAATTCCGTCCGCGCGCCGGTGCCGCAGGCGGCAAGGACCTGGTGATCAACCGCTTACTAACCGGGATCCACTAAGGTGACTGCTGACCTGACCTGCCGAGCTGACCAATTGACCGGGGGCTTCCGTAGCGCGATGCTGATACTCACTTCGGAGGCCCACGACGTCCCTTGACCCAGCACTCGCGCGATACCCCCCAATTTTACCTTACGGCGCCGTCCCCCTGCCCGTATCTGCCGGGTCGGCATGAGCGCAAGGTGTTCACGCACCTCGTTGGGGAGCGCGCCGGTGACCTCAACGACCTCCTGACCCATGGCGGCTTCCGCCGCAGCCAGTCGATCGCCTACCGCCCGGCCTGCGACCAGTGCCGCGCCTGCGTCTCGGTCCGGGTCATCGCCAACGAGTTCCGCCCCTCCCGCAACTTCCGCAAGGTGATGGCGCGCAACGCGGACATCATCGGCGAGCAGCGCAACGCGGTGCCGACCTCCGAGCAATATTCGGTGTTCCGTGCCTATCTCGACGCCCGCCACCGCCATGGCGGCATGGCCGACATGACCGTGCTCGACTACGCCATGATGGTCGAGGATAGCCATGTCGAGACCCGCATCATCGAATACCGCAAGCGCGGCCCCGACAGCGGCATCACCGGCCGTGGCGAGGAGCTGATCGCGGTCGCACTCACCGATGTGCTCAGCGACGGCCTGTCGATGGTCTATTCATTCTTCGAGCCGGGCCAGGTCAGCCGCTCGATGGGCACCTTCATGATCCTCGACCACATCGCCCGCGCCCGCCGGCAAGGGTTGCCCTACGTCTATCTCGGCTACTGGATCGAGGGCTCGAAGAAGATGGACTACAAGGCCCGCTTCCTGCCGCAGCAGCGCCTCGCGCCCTCGGGCTGGCTGCGCATCGATGCACAGGGCGATGCGGCATCCGAGCCGCAGGATTGACCCTCACGGTTGCCCCTTCCGACCTCGCGCCGGCTTTCAGGGCGCCAAGGCTGCGACGGCCTCTGAGCCGACCGCTTTGGAGATGCCCTCGCGGCCGAGGATGAATTTGAGCGCAGAGATTCCGGGAAGGAAGAAATAGCCTCCCCCCAGCGTCCGCGTAAAAGCAGCCAGCGACACTTCCTCGCCGCTTGCCAATCCCGGCATGGAGAAGCTCCTGGTGGCAGCCGGCTTGCCGACGAGAGGGTCGTCCTGGTCGTTGAGGCAGACGAACCGGGGATTTCGCAACCAGCGCTGGTAGATGAACTCGAACTGCCGCTCGAGATCGGCGTTGCACGCGATGAAGAAGATGCCCTTGCGCGGCTTATCGTTCGCAACCTCCTCGCGATAGGGCCGACCTCGGCGCAGCAGCCGGTGCAGCTTGACCGACTTGATGCTCGATTGCACATCGATACCGAGCGTATCCCTCGGATTGACCCGGCGGATATGGGCTCCCTTCGGACAGCCAAAGCCGTTCGCGTCGTCGACACGAAAGCGAAATGCATCGGCTTTCGAATCCGAAATCGAAACGTCGGGATCGCCCTGCCACGACAATGGCTTTCCATTCTTTCGACGGCCCATCACCTTCTCGCAGACGGCCTGGCCGTAGACCGCTTCAAATCTCGCGAACGCGTCGACATCCTGCTCGATCTGGCGAACCGCGAGATAGGTTCCGTTCAGCGCGAAGCGGCCGCTCGTATACGTGGCATCGCCCGGCCATCGCTTGACGTTGGGGCAATAGGTCAGCTCGTCATATTCGTTGCGATAGCCCAGAATGAATTCCCCCGGGGCGACGACGCGATCCTCGTACAGGATGCCGGCATCCCGCCTGATCTTCCTGCGCTCGGCGCCGCGCTCTTCCCTGAGCTCGCTGATTACAGGCTGCGCGAGGCCATCGCGAAACCCGAAGGACTCGTACAATCTCTCTTCTTCGTCGCCCGCCTTCTGCTGGAAGGCGCAGGGATCGTTGTCGATCTTGATGACATCGAACACGCTGGGATCAGGATCCAGTTCTGCTGACTTCTCCGGCGCGCTCGCCATCTCGGCAGCGCTCCGTCGCATTCTCCATTCGCCAACCAGGACATGCACGGGGTCGCCGGCACCGCCTTCAACATCGGACCAGCGCCATTCTCGCGGGCCGTCCCTCAACAGCAACGCGCGCAGGTCGCAGCCCATGCCGCTGCTGAACGGGGACGGGAACGGATGCGCAGCAGTCTCGTCGCATCCGAGCTTTGCCAGCCCCAAATAGCTGAAAGCGATCGCGACGGCATCGTCGACGGGGTGGGTCCTCGATTTCCTGACATCGGCGGCACTGACGACCAGCTTCTTGTCGACGAGCCCTGCGAGCCACGCCCGGGCATCGTCCTCGCGGCCCGCCTTGATCGTCAGCAGCCAGAAGCGGCTGGTCTTCAACCAGCCAAAGCCGCTTCCGAGCATTCCCTGAATGTCCTCGAGCTGTTCGGAGAGATGCGAAGCCTTCATGTTTCGATCGCCCTCATGATGAAGTCGTCGTTCCTGTCGTTGCGCTCGCCGAACAGGGCATCGCGCAGCCCGGTCGCGAGGTCGATCTCCTCGATCGTCGCTTTGCACGCGTCGAAGCGATACATGTGCGGAAGCATGCTGTCGCGGGCGTAGGACTTGAATTTCAACTCGCACTTCACACCGCGAAAAAGCACGAAACGCGTCGGCGGAAAATCGCGCGGCACCTTGATGTCCGGCTGCCCGACCGCCGCCGATCCCCGCGGCCTCAGCGTCGTCCATCGCCAGGCCAACGTGGTCCCGATCGTCGCGCCGTTGATGAAATCGTCGAGGTAACCGCCGAAATTGCCGTCATAGTTCGAGCAGAATAGAAAGCGCCGGCCGTCCTCGATAATGTGCCAATGGCCGAAATGGATACCCGGTGCATCACCGAGCCGCCCCTCGGTGAAGAACACCCGCCCAAAGAAGGTCACGACACGCAGGGACACACGGATCCACCAGGCACTCCATCCGTTCGGGCTGCGGATATCAGTCAGGCTGACCATGTGCGCGGTCCCACTGGCCAACAGCGCTTCGCACTGGTCGATTGACGGATGAACCTGCTGGGCCCGGGCAACATCGTCTTCGTAGGGATGAAAGAACCACTTGCTCAAGGCCTCAAACCGGCGATTGATCCAGGAGAAGAAGGTCCCGATGCAGAGCAGCGCGACGATCGCAAGCACGCCGAAGAGGGCGAGCTTCCATCCCGGAACCCGCGCAGTCAAAGCCGTGATCCCTTCCATGATCGGCTTGGGATAGAAGACGAAGACCACCGCGCACACCAAAATGGCAACGAGCAACGGCACGACCACGATCCAGCCGACCACACGGGTGGAGAATGACGACCACGTCTCGGTCGGCCGTTCGAGTTCGCGGCGGACGCTGTCCACCCATCGCCGCCAGGGCGCGAACAGGGCCGGCAGCGCGACCAGGAGCAGCCACCCCAGGAACAGCAGCGCGACAAAGGCGAGAAGCGCCCTGACGCTCGCCCACACGATCTCCATGCTCACAGTGCTTATGACGTCCACCACGGACTGCATCGGGGGATAGGATGCGCCGACGAACCAGGTGATCGCGCCGAACAATCCTTTCGGCAGCGCACCCACGAGCCAGACCAAGGCCAGCCACAAGCCGAAAACAACGAGCCCATAGCCTACCTTTGCCGAGATGCTCGCACCCTTCCCGCGCCAATAGGACCGCGGTGCAGGCTGCATCGCCCAGTCGAAGCGCGGGTCCTGGAATGCCCGCTGCGCCAGCGCAAGCGCGAACGATGCACGGTCATCGCCGTACATGGCTCTCAACTTGCGTCCCTCGTCCCGGGTCCATATCAGGAGGTCGTGCTCCTTCCTGATCTGGCGGGCCGTTCGGTCGCGAGGACCGACGAAACCGCCATCGGCGAGACTGAGCCACCCGATCAGCTTGTCGAACAATTGTCCGTTGCGCGCGCTCACCAGCGCAGGCCCGCCGCCGGGCCAGTAAGAGCTGAAGAGCGACCACATCGCGCCGCTGGGATGATGGACCAGCCGGTACAGCATGTCCTTGGGACCGATGCCTTCCTCGACGGCAAGCTCGAGCATCAGCAGCGGCGCCTGGTCCTCTGCGTCCGTGCGCGCCGGCAACAGTGCGATGGACGCGAACTGAATGACAGCAACATCGTCAAACAGTGCATTCAGCGCGGACTGCATGTCTCCCGAGTCGGAAAAATCCACCGCGCCGCGCCAGCCTGGCGCAATGATGCAGATCATCTGCTGCCGGACCATTTTGAGCATGGACTGTCCTTCCACGATCCGTCAGACGAAGTTCACGCGCATGCGAGACATCAATGGGCCGTCATAGGCGATGGCCTTGCCCTCGCCCCGCGTCAGTCGCAGCTCGGGCAGGATCAGCAGACCGATCAGCGCGCTGGTCAGGATTTCGACCGCGTAATCCTTGGCAGGACATTGGCGGGTGCCGTATCCGAACATCAGCCAGCGCAAATCCTGATGCGGCCCCCAATTGCGGGCGGGACAGAACTGACGGCTCTTCTTGACCACCCTGGAATCGAACAGGGCGGCAATCGACCAGATCGCCATCTTGCCGCCAGCGGAGCACGGCGCGTTGTGCCGCGCCCCGGTCTCGAATTCCGTATCGCGCGGCACGTCGCGCGCGAGCAGCGGAAAGATGGGCCGAAAGCGCATCAGCTCGAGCACGTGCTCGCGCACCAGATCGCGGAACTTGGCGTCTTGCCAAACGCGGGCCGGCCCGAGCCGCTCGGCTTCCGCCCGCAAGGCCCGGTGAACCCCGGAGCGCCCGAGCAACTCCTGCACGGCCAGTGCCCCCGATTGCACCGTGACCGGATGCGAAATCCAGGCAAGACCGGCGGCATTCCGCGTGATCTCGCTGGCGGTGCTGTGGACACCCCAAGCCTGTTCGATGTCGCGGCTCACGGCGGCGATACGTGCCCGCAACGCATCCGAGCAGAGTTCTGCCCGTCGCTGAACCCTCAGCGTCGCAGTGCTTCCGGCAAGGAGCTGGCCTGCGACATATCTGATTTCCAGGAGATATTGCCGTTGTAGCCCCGGGTCGTTGAAATTGCCATGCGCGCCCGCCACCACCTTGCCCGTTGCCGCTCCGAACAGCGGATCCATCGCTCGAAACACGATCCACATCAGGTAGTCGTCAATGAGGTCGAACGACTTGTTCGTGCCGAGTTGCCCAAGCTGCTCGACGAGTCGCTGAACCTCCTGATCGGCCGCAGCCGGCAAGCTCGCAGCCAGCAAAGCCAACCGGGCATCGAGCAGACGCCGGTCGTCGTGGTAGGTAGGGCCCGGATCCATGCCAATCAGGTAATCGCCGGCGGCCAGATTGGCCGCATGGGCAGAGTTCGAGAAACTCTGCGGCCTGGTCAGGACACCCTTGACCGCACTGGCGCGCGCCGCCATGCCGAACCAGCCACCCGCGAACGGCCAAAGCCGAAGCACCGCACCGACGGCTCGCAACGCCCTCGGACGGCGATTGGCCCAACAGAAGATCCCATAGGAGAGGCTGCGGAGCCCCGGCGGCATTGCATCAGGAGTGCCAGCTGAGATTTTCATGCTGCGTACCCGTCCTTCCGCCAATCTGTGAGCGCCGCGGCGGCCCGCATCCGGTAGTGAGGCATGCCCAGACGCTCCGCCGCCTCGGCGGTTCGCTTGAAATGCGCTTCGGCCCCGGCCTGATCGCCGGCCTGCCGCAGCGTTTCGGCGAGCTCATACAGGGCTTCGGTCTGGTGTCCGTATTCCTCGGCGGCTTGCTCGACCGCTTTGCGTCCGACGGCGATCGCATCGTCCAGTCGGCCGAGCTTGCGATAGGCGACACCCAGGCTCACGCGCATGAACGTCCTGCCATAGGGGCCGGCCGCCTCGTAGATGCGATCGGCGAACCCCTTCTCCAGCATGGGCACCGCTTCGGCGGCCTTGCCATTGCGCGCCAGCGCGCTGCCGAGAACGCCGGTGCAGACGGACAGCATGGTCGGCACGTTGTGCGTCATGCATTGCTGCACACCCGTGCGCATCAGGGACTCGGCGCGGTCGAGCTCCTCGCGTTCGACCCAGATCTGCGATTGGACCGTGTCGATCAACAGACGGGAATATGGGTGATCGATGTTCGACAGAATCTCATAGCTCTTGGCGAAGAAATCGTCCGCCGCGCCGCCATCCCCGAGGCGCCACAGCGTGCTGGCATGAAATGCGTACAGGTTGATGATCGGAATCGCCGCCCAGCCCGGTTGGACATAATGCGCCGACAATTCCGGTTCGTAGTCCGACAGCAGGATCCGGCCCTCGGCCGCCGCGTCCGCGTACCGCCCGAGCGCATGCAGATGCATGAGGCGGGTCTGATGCGCCGCCATCATCATGTGACGACGCTGTGCGAGGCGAGCCGCTTCCAGTCCCTGCGAAGCGTAGCCCAGACCTTGCTCGAAACGTCCGCGCATCCACAGAAACACTGCTGTCTCGGTCGAAACCGCCGCTCGTGCACGCTGATCGTTCAGCTGCACGGCGATGGCTTCAGCCCGCTCCATGTTGTCGAAGATCTCGTCGATCTGCCCGAGAGCCAGCATTGCGCCAATGGCCTCCAGTCGGAGCGCGAGCTCCAGGGTCTGGGCGGTCGTCGCGCCCTCGACGCGCCGTGCCGCCTGGATGCCCTTCTCCAGCAATTGGACGGCCTCCCGATTGGCCGAGCGCGAGATGGCACGCGCCATCGACTTGACGGCGAATCTTGCCGCCTGCTCCCATTCCTCGCCCCCGAAGGCATGATGCGCCAGTGCCGGCGCGGCATCGACATCGGCGGCCCCGGGCTGGGCGTGCAGCGCCAGGAAGGCTTGGCGATGCAGCGCCTTGAGCCTGGCGCGCGTGAGCACCCCGAGCACGACGTCACGGACCAAGGCATGGCGGAACGCGAAGGCGTGCGATCCCCTCGCCTGGTCCGGACTCGTCAGCAATCCGGATGCGACACAAAGGCCTAGCAATTCTTCGGCGCGATCGAGGTCCACGGCCTGCATCGCGGCAACCAGATCGCGCGTGATGGGATCACCAAGGATGGCCGCAGCCTCGAGCGCCGACTTTGCGGCTTCGGGCAGCCTGTCGACCCGCGCCCCGATCACCGCCGCGATGGAGCCCGGCACCCGCAGCTCTCCGAGGGGCCTCTGCAAACGGTAGGCGCCAGGGGTCCCTTCCAGCGACCCGTCATCGATCAGCGTGAAAACCAGTTGCTCCAGGAAGAAGGGATTGCCGTCGGCACGCGCGACCAGTTCGGTCATGACGCCAAGCACGGACGGATCATCGCCGAGACAGGCGCGCGCGAGCTGGAGCATTTCTCCGTCGCCCAGCGGCTCGATCACGCGCTCGGAAAACCAGGACGCCCGACGCCACTGATGGTCGAAATCCGGTCGATAGGTGACGCAAATCAGGACCGGCAGCGCCTGAAGTTTTGGAAGCAGGCCCTCGAACAGCCGCCGGCTCTCGCGGTCGGCCAGGAAGACGTCCTCGAGCACGAGCAGGAAAGCGCCGGACCGCACGCGTCTGCGCACGAGCCAGAGCAACGCCTCGCCGATCCGGCGCCGTCGTTGCGCCGGGTTCAGCGCCAGCCAGGCCTCATCCGGTGCCGCAAGTCCCAAGAGATCATTGACCGCCGCCAGATGCTCGGCGCCGTCATCGGGCCATTTCGCAATCAACGCCTGCTTGGCGGAATGCCGAATGTCTGCCGCGCTGGTTTGCGCAAGCCCGACCAAACTTGCAGTCAGATCGGTGGCGGTGCTATAGGCCCGCGTGCTCGCATACCCTCTCGCCTGCGAAAAGCAGACGTCCACGCCCTCTTGCGCGAGGCTGTCCATCCAGTCGACGATCAGGCGCGACTTGCCGATCCCGGCATCGCCACACAACCCGATGGTTCGCATTCCGGACTTTTGAACGGTCTCCAGGGTCCCTTCCAGGATCCTCAAGGTGTCTTCGCGTCCGATCAGAGGCGCCCAGCGCGGCTTCCGCGTCAATGGCGCGGCCGCCGAACTTTCGGTCTCCACCACGACTTCATGCACTTCGATCGGAACATCCAGTCCGCGCACGATCCGCACGCCCGCCGTACGCGTGTCGATCTGCTGCGCGACCAGCCGCTGCGTCGCGGCGCTGATCAGGATGCCGCCGGGCGGCGCCATCTTTTCAAGTCGCGAAGCGAGATGGATTGTCTTTCCGTCCGCGCCGTAGTGCGACCACCGGTACTGTCCGACGATACCGACCAGCACCTCGCCCGAATTGATACCGATGCGTAGCGTCGGGCTGACAACGCCTCCGATATCTTGGGCTGGAATGGATGCTCTCTGCATCTTGAGAGCGGCAAGGCACGCCCGCAGGGCGTGGTCTTCCTGCGCCACGGGCGCGCCGAACAAGGCGACGAGGCCATCGCCGAGCAACTGGCTGACCGTGCCTCCATAGGTCTCGACCGCGTCAGCCAACCGGTCCAATGCCCTACCGAGATAGGCGCGGGCTTCCTCGGGGTCGACATGCTGCAACAGGGAGGTCGAATTGCAGACGTCGACGAACAGCACGCTGACCTGCTTGTTTTCAGTCAGCATCTGCGAGCGAACGGGAAGATGATGGTGCAGCTGGACGACGTGCGCATCGCGGTCCGGGGCGCCCGGCTCCTCCGCGTTACGATTGAGACTCGCACCACATTGAGAGCAGAAGCGATGCTCGCGGGAAATACGGGCTGAACAAGCGGGACACCTGGTCACGGCAGCACACACTCATCAATGACTTGAACGAAATTACCAACGCGTTCTGGCTTGAACATCGCCCCTTCGGGGCGTGAACCCGCTCAGCAGAAAAACAAGCTGTCGATCAATCCAAACGATCAAATCAAAAATTTCGTGCGCCAACTCTATTCGCGCACAACCGATAGATGAGTCCGGAGAATTGCAGTGGCCGCTCTTGGTCCGGCGCAGGATCCGCCGATCATCCCGCCGGA
The DNA here is from genome assembly GCF_014198295.1 of Bradyrhizobium sp. CIR18. Classification (NCBI taxonomy): domain Bacteria; kingdom Pseudomonadati; phylum Pseudomonadota; class Alphaproteobacteria; order Hyphomicrobiales; family Nitrobacteraceae; genus Bradyrhizobium; species Bradyrhizobium sp. CIR18. The sequence continues at coordinate 879,355 of NZ_JACIHF010000001.1, forward strand.
AGCAAAATCAATGCTGAAACAGGGGTTATTATTGTACGCCCGGTCAGCAATTGCAACTAGTATACGCGCGCCGCACAAATTGAAAAGTGACAGTTTGCCAAATCGAGTTCCGACGCCAGGTTTTGCAACCCCTGCGCGCGAAATCGAAAGCAAAGTCGCCAGCCAAGACATCTATCCGGGCAGACGCTCGCTTTCGGGAAGGTCACGCTCGCTGCCTGATCGGGGGCCGTCCGAGCAAGGCCCACTTCAACCGGCCGGATAGATAGCCGCCGCCCTCACCCGAACAGCGTATCCACCAGCAGCTTCACGTTCAAAATCACGATGACGCCCGCGACGATCCACGCGATCGTCGCGACATAGCCTGGAATCGCGAACTGCCCCATCTTGCGACGGTCGGAGACGAAGCGGACCAGCGGGATCACCGCAAAGGGCAGCTGCATCGACAGCACGACCTGGCTGAACACCAGCAGATCAGCGGTGCCGCGCTCGCCATAGATCGCCGTCACCACGATCACCGGAACGATGGCGATGCCGCGGGTGAGCAGGCGGCGCGCCCAGCTCGGCAGGCGCAGGTCGAGAAAGCCTTCCATCACGATCTGGCCGGCGAGCGTCGCCGTCACCGTCGAGTTCAGGCCGGAGGCGAGCAGCGCCACGGCGAACAGCGTCGAAGCGATGCCGAGGCCGAGCAGCGGCGAGAGCAGCTCGAAGGCCTGGCCGATCTCGGCAACGTCGGAATGGCCGCTCTTGTGGAAGGTTGCGGCTGCGACCACCAGGATCGCGGCGTTGATGAACAGCGCCAGCATCAGGGCGATGGTCGAGTCCGTCGTCGCCCATTTGATGGCCTCGCGCCGGCCGGCGTCGTTGCGCTCATAGGCGCGCGTCTGCACGATCGAGGAATGCAAATAGAGATTATGCGGCATCACCGTCGCGCCGATGATCCCGATCGCGATGTAGAGCATCTCGGGGTTGGTGAAGATCTCGCTCTTCGGCATGAAGCCGTGCAGGACCTCCGCCACCGGCGGCGCCGCAGCCACGATCTGGACCGCGAAACAAACCGCGATCACCGCCAGCAGCGCGATGACGAAGGCTTCGAGGAAACGGAAGCCGCGGTTCATCAGCAGCAGCAGCAGGAAGGCATCGAGGGCCGTGAGCAGCGCCCCGCCGATCAGGGGAATGCCGAACAGCAGCTTCAGCGCGATCGCGGTGCCGATGACCTCGGCGAGATCGCAGGCGATGATCGCCGCCTCGCAGGCGAGCCAGAGCAGGAAATTCACCCCCGGCGAATAGGTGGCGCGGCAGGCCTGCGCGAGGTCGCGGTCGGTGACGATGCCGAGCCGTGCCGCCAGCGACTGCAGCAGGATCGCCATCAAATTCGAAAGCAGGATGACCGACAGCAGCGTGTAGCCGAACTTGGAGCCACCGGCGAGGTCGGTCGCCCAATTGCCGGGGTCCATGTAGCCGACTGAGACCAGATAGCCCGGGCCGACAAAGGCGAGCAGCCGGCGCCACCAGCGGCCCGCGGCCGGAATGGCGACCGTGGCGTTGACCTCGGCGAGACTTTTGGTGACGGGCGCATCAGCGCGCCAGCCGGCGGCGTCGGGACTCAAATCAGGCGATCGGGCATCCATGCGGCGAGAATACCGAAATCGAGTCTTATTGCAACTCATTTGCAACTGCATCTAGCGGCATGGGTTCCCGCTCCGGCCGTTATTCGCCGCCGTGTCGGGAAGCGGGTGGGTTTGGCGGCCGTTGGCGCCGGATACTGGCGCCAACCCGACTTTGCAGGAAATGAGCCATGTCAAACCCGCCTCGCCTCCCCGACACCTTTGGCCGCCTCGCCTGGTCTAACCTCGCGGCGCAGTCGGCCGAGCAGATCGCGCTGGCCGCAGCTCCCATCGTCGCCGTGCTCACGCTCGGGGTCGCGGAAGGCCAGACCGGCCTGCTGCAGACCGCACTGACCCTGCCCTTCGTGCTGTTCGCGATTCCGGCCGGCCTGCTCGCCGACCGCATCTCGCGCCGCTCGCTGATGGCCGGGGCCGAGGCGCTGCGGGCGGTGGCCCTCGGGACAATCGTGCTGCTGCTCGCGCTCGGCGCCCTCAATCTTCCGCTGCTGGCGCTGCTCGGCTTCGCAGCCGTGTGCGGCACCGTCGTCTACAGCGTGGCCGCGCCGGCGCTGGTGCCGTCGTTGGTGAGCTCCGACCTCCTGCCGGCGGCGAATGCCCGGATCGAGCTGGCGCGCACCGTCGCCTTCGCCAGCGGACCCGCCCTCGGCGGCGCGCTGGTAGGATGGTGGGGCGCGAGCCCGGCGTTCGGCTTCGCCGCGGCGCTCTCGGCGATTGCGGTGGTGCTGCTCTCGGGCATCTTCGAACCGGCGCGCGCACCCGCCCCGCGGCGCCATCCGTTCCAGGAGATCCGCGAAGGCGCGGCCTTCGTATTCTATCATCCGCTGCTGCGGCCGGTGTTCATCACCCAGTTCATCTTCAACACCGGCTGGTTCCTGCAGATCGCGGTGTTCGTGCCCTATGCCGTGCGCCATCTCGGCCTCACCGCCGCCGGCGTCGGCACGGTGTTGACCATGTACGGCGTCGGCATGGTGATCGGCGCGCTGTTCGCGACGCGCGTGATGCAGCGCGTGGCTTTCGGCACCGTCGTCGGTCTCGGCCCGGTGACGGGCTTCGTTGCAGCTGTGGTGATGGCGCTGACGGTGCTGGTCCCCTCGCCCTGGCTCGCGGCGTTGAGCTTCTTCCTGCTCGGCGTCGGGCCGATCCTCTGGGTGATCTCGACCACGACGCTTCGCCAGTCCGTGACGCCGCCGCGCCTCTTGGGCCGCGTCTCCGCCATCAACATCATGAGCTACGGCGCGCGCCCGCTCGGCTCGGCGCTGGGCGCGGTCGTCGGCGGCCTCTGGAGCGCCGAAGCCTGCCTTTATCTCGCGGCCGCCGTGTTCGGCGCGCAGGCGCTGGTGATCTGGCTGTCGCCGGCCGTGGCACTGGATCGGCAGCCGGACATGGTGGGGGATGAAGTCGCGGCGCGGTGCTAATTCGCCAGATACCGCTCGTAGCTCCCCGTCACCGGCTCGCTGGCGTCGACCTCGGGATCGAGCGTGTAGAGATCCTGCGCACGGCCGATGCCACGCAGCGCGTAGCGGCCGGTGGAGACCAGATAGCGCCGGCCGGCGGCATCCAGGCCCTTGTAGAATTCCGCCGATGCCAACAGCTCGCGGTCGACCGAGCGGCTCATCGAGGCGATGCGGCTGACCTCGTTGACGGTCGGCCCGACCACCGTGAAGTCGAGCCGGTCCTCGCTGCCGATATTGCCATAGAAGACCTCGCCGACATGCAGGCCGATATAGGCCGAGGTGGTGGGACGGCCGTCGGCCTCGCGCCGCTTGTTCAACGCCGCGACGTTCTTGCGGAACAGATGCTCGGCGCGGAGCGCAGCGCGCCGCGCATCCGCCATGTCCTCACCCCAGAACATCGCGAGCACGCCGTCCCCGATCAGCTTGAGCACGTCGCCGCCGGCCTCGTGGATCGCGTCGATCACGGCCTGCGCGTAGTCGTTGAGGAACGGGATGATCTCGTCGGGGCCGATGCTCTCGCTGATTCCGGTCGAGCCGCGCAGATCCGAGTACCAGAGCACGGCGTTGATGCGCTCGGTGACGCCGCGCGAGATGCGGCCGCGCAGCACCTGCTCGGAGGCGTCGCGGCCGAGATAGACGCGCCCGAGCGTGCGCGCGATGTCGACCTGCTGGGCCGATTTGATCGCGAGCCCCAGCACCGGCACGAGATCGCGCAGCGCCTCGAGCTCGCCGCCGGAGAAGCCGCTGTCGCGGCGCGTGGTCCAGCAGGAATAGAGGCAGTCCATCAGGCCGAGCGCGCCGTTCTCGCCGAAGCGATGCACGAAGGCGAGATAGTGCTTGTGGCCTTTTTCTGCGAGTTCGCCGATCTGGGAGAAATCCATCGACGGCGCGTCGGCCAGATCGATCACCATCTCGTCGTGGCCATGCTCCAGCATGTGGAAGAACACCGAGCGGCGCCAGCTTGCGGCGGCATCGCCCTCGGCGGTCGAGCGGTATTCGAACGCGTCGCTCTCGTTGCTGGGACGGTCGCTCCAGCGGAAGCCGCGGCCCTCATAGATCGGATGCAGCGTGTCGATCACGACCAGCGCACGCGACAGCTCCAGCCCCTCGGCGCGGCAGCGCTCGCAGAAGCCGCGGAGCAGTTCGTTTTCGGGAAGGCCCGTGAGCCCCTGGCCGGTCAGCCAGTTCATCAGCGCAAGGCGCGAGGTCAATTGCATGCGCCATTATGGCGTGCATTCGTGACGGGCGAAAGGCCGCGCGCGAACGTGCGCAACGAGGCTCCCGCCCGCAGCAGGTCGAATATGCCATAGGCGCGGTTGACGCGCTGTCGTGCCGGCTGCAAATGGAACCGATGTCACTGCCGACCAGAAATACAGGAATATGAGCCAGCGCCAGCTTCCGATCATCCTGGCGCTCGGCACCACGCAGACCCTGGCCTGGGCGTCCAGCTATTATCTGCCGGCGCTGATCGCCGATCCCATGGCGCGTGACCTCGGCGTCTCCTCCAACTGGATCTTTGGCGCGTTCTCGGCCTCGCTGGTGATCTCGGCGATGCTCGGCCCGCGCATCGGCCGTCAGATCGATCTCGTCGGCGGCCGGCAGGTGCTGTCGGCTTCGAACCTGACCATTGCCACCGGCCTCGCGCTGCTTGGCTTCGCACATTCCGTCCCGGTGATGGTATTCGCCTGGCTCGTGCTCGGCATCGGCATGGCGATGGGGCTCTACGACGCCGCCTTCGCCGCGCTGGGGCGCATCTACGGCACCGAGGCGCGCAGGCCCATCACCGGCATCACGCTGATGGCGGGCTTCGCCTCCACCGTCGGCTGGCCGCTCACAGCCTGGGGCCTGTCCCATATCGGCTGGCGCGAGACCTGCTTTGCCTGGGCCGCTGCCAACATCCTGATCGGCCTGCCGCTCAACTTCTTCATGCTGCCGACGATCAAGGGCGCCAGGCAGGCGGCGGCGGCCGAGAAGCCGCATCTGCCGCTCGACCGCACCATGGTCCTGCTCGCCTTCATCTTCGCGGCGGTCTGGACCGTCACCGGCGCCATGGCCGCGCATTTCCCGCGCATCCTCGAGACGACAGGCGCAACGCCGGTCGAGGCGATCGCGGCCGGCGCGCTGATCGGCCCGGCGCAGGTCGGCGCGCGCATCCTGGAAGCCGGCTTCCTCAGCCGCTTCCATCCGCTGTGGTCGACCCGGCTCGCCTGCCTGACCCATCCGATCGGCGCGGTGATCGTGGCGATCTTCGGCGGCGCGGCGGCGAGCGCGTTCGCGCTGTTCCACGGCTCGGGCAACGGCATTCTGACGATCGCGCGCGGCACGCTGCCGCTGTCGATCTTCGGCCCGAAGGATTTCGGCTATCGCCTCGGCATCATCGGCGCCCCGGCACGCATGGCGCAGGCGGTGGCGCCGCTGACCTTCGGCCTGCTGATCGACCTCATGGGCGCCAAGGTGCTGATCGTCTCGTCCGCGCTCAGCCTCTCGGCGCTGGCGGCGTTGTTCCTGATCCGCACCAAGCCGCGACCGGATTGACCATGCCCGAGGTTTCGCGCACAAGCGGGCCATGACCGAGGACGCTGGCCCGCCCCGCACATTCAAAAGCTTCCTGCGCTGGGCCACCACCCCGCCGCAGGCCTGGGGCGTCTACCTCCTCGCCATTCTCTTGATCTGGCTGGTCTCGTTCTACGCCGGCACCCTCAAGCCGAAGAAGACGCCGGACGCGAGCCCGCCCATAGTGACGGCACCAAAGGGCTGATCCGCCTTAGTCGTAAAACTCCGGCGCCATTTTCTGGCTGTCGCGCTGGGCCTTGTCGTGGTTGATCCAGAGCTGCGCCTTCTCCTTGGCCAGCGTGTCGGCGATCTTCTGCATCGAGGCCGCGGTCTGGTCCTTGTCGACGTTCATGCTGGGCACGCGGCGGTTCTCCCAATTATCCCTAAAATGGACGGCGTCGCCCGACAGCACCACCGCGCCGGTCTTCGGCAGTTTCACCAGCAGCGACTGATGCCCGGGCGTGTGGCCGGGCGTCGACAGGATGGTCACGCTGCCATCGCCGAAGACGTCCTTGTCGCCGTTGAGCAGCTCGACCGGGTGCGATGGCTTGAAGCGCGGCTGGTTGTTGGCGCCGGGCCAGTCATATTCGGCCTTCTGCACGTAGAGCGTGGCCTGCGGGAACAGCTCGACATTGCCGGTGTGGTCGGGGTGCGTGTGCGAGACCGCCATCGCCTTGACGTCATCGGGCTTCAGCCCAAGCTGTTCGAGCTGGGCGGCAAGCGTCTTCGGCCGGCGCCAGGTGGTAGCCTTGGGATCGGCGGGCACGAGACCATTCGGCATGCTCGCGACGGAATCGGCGATGCCGGTGTCCCACAGGAACCAGCCCTTGCTGTGCTTGACGAGGTAGCAGGTGTCGACGAAGTCCATCGACTTGCCTTCGTTCAGGCCGGGCGTCCAGCGCGAGATATCCCCTGCGGTGCCCTCGCCGCAGTTGAGCACATAGAGCTTCTCGACGCCGGCCTTTTCCGATTGCGCCAGCGCCGCGGGGCCGGACAGAGCGAGCGCAGCGAGGGCGACGGCGAACGTGATCCTGGGCATCATTGTTCCTCCGATACAGCCATGCGGGCTGCGACCGAGGATCAACCCCGGCCGCATCGCAGAATTCCGCTCGCGTGGTTCACGTCAATGCAGGCAGGTCTCGACCTCCACCGTGACGTGACTGAGGCCCTTCAATCCGGCGAGCCGCCGCTTGTAGACGGCCGGCTGCTTCGGCTTGTCGGACACCACCGAGAGCAGCACGGCGCAATGGCCGGGACCGACCTGCCACAGATGCAGGTCAGTGACGCGGTCGTCGCCGACCTCCATGCGCGCCCGGATCACCCGCTCCAGCTTCTCATCGGCGCGTACGTCGAGCAGCACCGCGCCTGACGACTTGATCAGGCCGAACGCCCAGGCCGCGATCACCACGCTGCCGATCAGGCCGACCGCCGGATCGGCCCAGACCCAGCCCGAATACATGGCGACGGCAAGAGCTGCGATCGCCAGCACCGAGGTCGCGGCATCGGCCATGACATGGACGTAGGCCGCTCGAAGGTTGTTGTCGTGATGATGGTGATGGCCGTGATGATCATGGTCGTGATCCCCGTGGGCATCATGCGCATGGCTGTGGCCGTGATCATGGCCGTGATGGTGATGATCGTGGCTGCCCTGCAGCAGCCACGCGCTGGCGAGGTTGACGCAAAGTCCGAGGACGGCCACCGCGATCGCCTCGCCATACACGATCGGCACCGGATTGATCAGCCGCAGCACGCTCTCATAGGCGATCTCGACCGCGATCAATCCCAAAATGATCGCGCTGGCGAAGGCGGCGAGATCGCCGAACTTGCCGGTGCCGAAGGTGAAATGCGCATTGCCCAGATGCCGCCGCGCGAAACGATAGGCGAAGGCGGCGATGCCGAGCGCGGCCGCATGCGTGCCCATGTGCCAGCCGTCGGCGAGCAGCGCCATCGAACCGAACAGCGAGCCGGCGACAATCTCACCGACCATCATGACCAGCGTCAGGACGACCACGAACCAGGTGCGCCGCTCGTTCTCGTCGTGCTTCTGGCCGAGAAAGGCGTGGTCATGGGTCCATTGTTCGATGGAATGGGAATGCATCGAATTCTCCAGGGGATTCAGGTCTGCTGGGGTTCAGTATAGACCGGCGGGCAGCACTTTTCGAAGGTCCAATCGTCCCGCGGATTGACAGTGCTTCTTAGTTTCGATGTAATCTGCGCCATGGGGATTTGAGCGATCTCCCCACGAGGCGACACGCCCAAGCATCGCGTCCCGTTCGGTTCTTGCGAGGACGCATCATGTCTACATTCACGACCATATCGTCTGACAAATTGGCACGGTTGATCGGCACGGCGAACACGCCTGTCCTGATCGACGTGCGGACTGAAGAGGATTTTGCCGCCGACCGGCGGCTGATCCCCGGCTCTATCAAGCTCAGCCACGAGAATGTGACTGACTGGGGCGGCGACTTCGCCGGCCGCCGGGCTGTCGTCTCGTGCTTCCGCGGCGAGAAGCTCGCGCAGGGCACGGCGGCCTGGCTCCGCCAGCTCGGCGTGGAGGCCGAGACTCTCGAGGGCGGCTTCGAGGGCTGGAAGGCGGCCAAGCTGCCGCTGGTCGACGCCCGCAAGCTGCCGCCGCGCGATGCCAAGGGGCGCACGGTCTGGGTCACGCGGGCGCGGCCGAAGGTCGACCGCATCGCCTGCCCCTGGCTGATCCGCCGCTTCGTCGATCCCAATGCGGTGTTCCTGTATGTGGCCCCGTCCGAGGTGGTCGCGGTCGGCGAGCGGTTCAACGCCGCGCCGTTCGACATCGAGAACGTGTTCTGGAGCCACCGCGGCGAACTCTGTACCTTCGACGTGATGATCGAGGAGTTCGGCATTGCGACGCCGCCTTTGCTGCGGCTGGCCACGCTGGTGCGCGGCGCCGACACCGCGCGGCCCGACCTCGCCCCGGAGGCGCCCGGCCTGCTCGCGGCCTCGCTCGGGCTGTCGCGGATGTATGACGACGACCTCGCGCAGCTCGAAGCCGGCATGACGCTCTACGATGCCTTCTACCGCTGGTGCCGCGACGCCACCACCGAGACCCACAACTGGCCGACCAACAGGGTGAAGGCGTAATGGACACGCGGAATGTTCAAGCAGGAGCTGATGCCGGTCACGGCATCAGCTTCAACGAAGCGTTCCGCGTCTGGCTTCGCGTCGCCTGCCTGAGTTTCGGCGGGCCCGCGGGCCAGATCGCGGTGATGCACCGCATCCTGGTCGAGGAGAAGAAGTGGATCTCCGAAGGCCGTTTCCTGCATGCCCTGAATTACTGCATGCTGTTGCCGGGACCGGAGGCCCAGCAGCTCGCCACCTATGTCGGCTGGCTGATGCATCGCACCGCCGGCGGGCTGATGGCGGGGGGGCTGTTCATCCTGCCCGGCATCATCGCCATCATGGGCCTCAGCTACATCTACGCGGCTTTCGGCAACGTCAGCTTCGTCGAGGCGCTGTTCTTCGGACTCAAGGCCGCCGTGCTCGCCATCGTCATCGAGGCCGTGGTACGCGTCGGCAAGCGCGCGCTGAAGAACCGCATCATGATCGCGCTCGCGGCAATCGCCTTCGTCGCGATCTTCTTCTTCGCAGTGCCCTTCCCGATCATCATCATCGCGGCAGGCCTTATCGGTTATGCCGGCGCGCGAAGCGGCCGCGCCGAATTCGCGCCGGCCGGTCACGGCCATGGCGCTAGCGGCGCCGCGATCGACAGCATGCTCGGCGAAGCCGTGCCCGACCACGTCAAACCCAACATCGCGCGCGCGATCCGCGTCGGCGCACTGTGGCTGGCGCTCTGGCTGGTGCCTGTCATCGCACTGCTCCTGGTACTCGGGCAAGGCAACGTCTTCAGCCAGATCGCGCTGTTCTTCTCGAAGATGTCGCTGGTCACCTTCGGCGGCGCCTATGCGGTGCTGGCCTATGTCGCCCAGCAGGCCGTCGAGCACTATCACTGGCTGAAGCCGCACGAGATGCTGGACGGTCTCGGCATGGCCGAGACCACGCCGGGCCCGCTGATCATGGTGCTGCAGTTCGTCGGTTTCATGGCGGCCTATCGGGACCCGAGCGGCCTGTCGCCGATGCTGGCGGCGACCCTGGGTGGATTGCTCGCCACCTGGGTCACGTTCACGCCCTGCTTCCTCTGGATCTTCGTCGGCGCGCCCTATATCGAGCGCCTGCGCGGCAACACCGGCCTCGCCGGCGCGCTCAGTGCGATCACCGCCGCCGTCGTCGGCGTGATCCTCAACCTCTCGATCTGGTTCGCGCTCCACACGCTGTTCCGCGAGACCGTGCCGGTGCATGCGTTTCCGCTGAACTTCGACATGCCGGTGCTGAGAAGCGTCGATGTGCCGGCGCTGCTGCTGGCGATCGCAGCAGCAACGGCGATCTTCCGGCTCAAGCTGGGCATGCTGACGGTGCTGGCGGGCAGCTGCGCGGCGGGCGTGGCGCTAAGGCTGGCGGGGGTGATTTGAGGCACGTACTCGTCGGTTCGTTGGTCCGGTTTGCTGTTGGAAGGCAACATCGAAGCCGACGGGGCTGCATGGCGGCTTTGGGCCAGCAAGAGACTCGCGCATCGCACTCGGCCGTGGTCGCCTGAACTATCGGTAGAGCCACGCCGAGGTTGCGCGCCGTACTGGGCACCTCATCGGCTACCAACAGCTTATGCATCGGGTTGTCGGGATTGACCAGGATCGCGATTTGCGAGGCCCCGGGCACCAATTCCCGGAGGATTTCTATTCGCTTTGCTACGAAATATTGCGTCGCAGAGCGGCGCGAAGCGACCCGGCCGGTCGTCGCCAGATCTGCGCCTCATCGTCGTCTCTCTGTTTGAGCTCTTAAAGTCCATGTCAGCGTCGCTAGGCTGGTGATCGGCGCTGCGACCGTTACGCCTAACGCAGGAACACCCTCGGAGCGGCAGAGTTAAGCCGACAAACCACCTACCCCATGAAGGAGAAAAAGTCATGGCCCGCGCAACAGCCCATCCGGATCATCACTGCATCTCAAGCGAAGACATTCAAGGAACCGAGGTGTATGGAGCAGATGGAAAGAATATCGGTGAGATTGATCACCTAATTATCGACAAGGTGTCAGGTCGCGTGGCTTATGCCGTTATGAGCTTCGGCGGATTTGTCGGCTTGGGTCACAGCCATTACCCCATTCCCTGGGGCGCTCTGACGTATGATACGTCACTTGAAGGCTTCCGAACCAATATCACGGAGCAACAGCTGAGGGACGCGCCTGAGTTTAGCGATGACTCCTGGGAAGATCGAAATTGGGAAACCCGAACCCACCGGTATTACGGGACGCCCACCTACTGGGAAGGGCGAGGTGGCCTATAACGCCGACTAGATCAGCGAAATCCGATCGTGAGTGCCAGCTGAACTGATCGGCCGGCCCCCACGCGGTCGGATCAGATCTGGCAGCTTTTGATTTCGTCCCAAGGTTAGGAACCCCAATCCGGTCGCCAATGGCGGCGAGGTCTCAAGCTTGGATGACGTTCGCTGCCGCATTGTCGAGCGAAGCTCTGGTCTGTTCCTGATCCATTGGCGCTGCCTTGCCAGCCGCACTGTGGGCCCCCCGATGTCCCGTTCGGGTCACGAGTGCCATTTGGAATGGTCGGCTGGTTGCTTTCGGTCTCCCCAATGAGCCTCCTAGCTTTCGCCCTACCGGCTCGGCGCGAGAGCGTACGTACGCCTAAGGAAGAGGGATGACTGTTTCAGAGGAAGTCCGAGTTTGGCGGTTACGAGCGCGAGTCTTTGCGGTTGCTGGAGCCCTATGTCTCGCCTTGATTTTCTTGCTGAAGATTCTCGATCCAACCGAGTTCGCGAAAGGCTTGATTGGTCCGCTTGTTCTGGTGCTCGTTTTCCTTTGGCTGTACGGGCTGTTTTGCACCTATCGGTATTGGAAAGATTTTAGAGAAGATGAAGTACGGCGCGGCGGATCAGCGGAAACCGCGCGTGAAAAATGGCATAAACTGCACCCGCCCGCAGGCTAGATGCTGGTGGGACGCAACGGGCCAAAAGCAGCAATAAACGCCATCCTGGATTGCTGTCGGGATTGCCTCTGAAAGCCGAACTGACACGGGTTCGAGCCATCAGCTGCTAAGGGCCATATCCGGACTCATGCAGCGCAGCAAACTCTATTCAATCACTTCATCCGCGCGAAGGAGCAACGAGGTCGGCACGGTGACGCCGAGCGCTTTGGCAGTCTTCATGTTGATCACTAGCTGGAATTTGGTCGGCTGCTCGACCGGCAGATCGGAAGGCTTCGTGCCTTTGAGGATCTTATTGACGTAACCGCCTGCACGGCGGAACAGATCGGCTATATCGGGGCCATAAACGACCAATCCGCCATTCGCGAATTCTCGTGAGAGATGAATAGCGGGCAAACGATGTTTCGCCGCGAGCGCAACAATTCGGGGGCCCTGGACTACAGTCAGAGGGTCGCCAAGAACGATCATTGCATCGGGGCGCTGGGCGGCGGCCGAGGCAAAGGCGGTATCGAGCTGCTCAGCCGAGGTCGCCTCCACTATCGGCAGAGCCACGCCCAGGTTCCGGGCTGTGGGAGGAACCTCCTCGACTAATATCAGCCTGTGCATCGGATTGCCCGGATTGACTAAGAGCGCGATTTTCGAAGCGCCGGGCACTAGTTCGCGGAGGATTTCGATTTGCTTTCCGATTGTTACCCCTGCGGAGGTCGCGAGACCCGTTATATTGCCGCCTGGACGCGATAGGCTTTGCACGAGGCCAAGCCCCACGGGATCGAACACTGCCACGAATACGATTGGGATGGTGGCAGTTGCGGATTTCAGGGCTGTGGTTGCCCGCGGCGCCGCAGCGACGAGCACATCGGGACTGAGAGCAATCAGGTCGGCAACTGAAGCTGGCAGTCGGTCTGGGGGTTGGGAAAAACGATACTCGACAATCAGGTTTCTTCCATCGATCCAGCCGTGCTTTTGCAGCCCATCAAATAACGCAAGCTCGGCTTGATTGAGGGCCCGCCCGCTCCCATCACCTATAGCAAGGAAGCCAAGTCGATGGTGTCTACCCTGCGCCCACGAACGTCTCGGCGAAACGAGCAGCGCCGCAGTACCCGCTATGAACTCCCGCCGCTTCATTCGATCCTCATCGCAGCTTGAGGACGAGGTGACGCAGCGTATCACGCATCGATGGTCGTCGCACCTGCTGAGGCGGCAATTGCTGCGTCGCAATTGCGGGGCATCGTGCAAGACGGCTACAGGTCAAAGGCCGAAAGTCTCGCTGAAAGCAAATCTGGTCTGCACTACCGCAGATGGCAGACATCGATTCGGCCGTGAGGATTTCTCAGTCGAGCCAGGAGCCGAAGTGTCGCTTGTCGCCTTCGTATGTTCTATTCGTCGTAGTTGCGCCGTTGACCGCGGCAAAAAACAAGGAGCCCCAATGACCCGATCCGTCCATGTTGCTGCGGGACTCTTTGATAGCCGGCCGTATGGTTTTGCTCAGGTTACAGTCATTCGGACGCCGTTCGGTGACGTGGTAAATGTGTCCGGCCAGGTCGCTTGGGATGCCGATCGAAACATCGTCGGTGCCGGTGACATCGGGCGTCAACTTGAAAAGAGCCTAGAAAACCTGGCTGTCGCATTGGCATCGGTTGGCGCGACGCTCGATGACGTCGGCTCACTCCGACTCTACATCAAGCTAAGTCACATGCATGAAAGTGGAGCGATCACCACCGCTCTCAGGACGGCGTTCGGCGAGAACCCGCCCTGCGCAACCTGGATCGGGGTGCCGAGCCTCGCCAACGACGCTTTCCTGATCGAGGTCGAACCCTCTAACGTTTTTCTTGCGCGCAAGTAGATGGCTGACGGCAGCAATGGGTCATAAGCCGTCGATGATGACCAAGCTGGGCGACTTCCGTCTTGCTCTTGGAAGCTGTCATTCACGAGCACCCGTCCTCAAGGAAAAGCTCGTCGCAGCGCGCCCGTCGGGCAAAACAGCCCGGTCAGTTTGACCAAGCCGCCTGTCAAGCCCTACCTCGCAAAATATTCCACTTTACCGAAATTCGGATTTGTCGTACACACTGCTCACCCTGGCCCGAGACAAGGGGCGGATCGCGATCGTCACGAACCGCGGGCTGGGTAGCGATGGACGCGACGGCGTCGGGCGCGAGCGGGCATTGCAGGGCGGGACACCGTGAGCAATGGCTTCGCGCAAACGACACGGCGCCGACAGCGTCTTCGTATGGCTTCGGGGGCGAGCACACGCCACCCCTCGGATTCCCAGCGAGGACGTGCGCGGACGGAGAAGTCGTGTGGTCCCGGCGCCCGGGGTTCTGGCGTCAAGCCTTGGCGGTGATGTGTGGCCGACCGGCACGCGCATCGATTATCCGCAAGGCGACGGGGGCAATAGTGCAACGCTCCCCGAGGAGAGCACGAAGGACACCGTTAAAACCATTCGCGCAGGGAAGGCCGGGCGATCCGGCGAGACCTGTAGTCCACCCCGTGTGCATCTCTTCTGGCGCACGGACTTACGGGTGCCAGCCGGCGCCCGGCCTTCCCTGCGCCCTTGTCTTTGTCGAGGGCGGCACCTGGAGCAAGACTCGGGCGAGACGCGCCGCGAGAAGGCGATGGTGCGCCTGCTTGATGCCTCCGTCAGAGTTTTAGAGCCTCTCAAACCTATCCCGCACCAAGAGCGAAGGCTGTAAGCTACCTCACAGTCAGCCAAGATCTTCGACATGGCCGAGGGCACTCGCCGCATGCCTGCGTGCTGCCAGGGTTCGACACGGGCCGCTTCCTTCTTGCCACCCGCTCAATCGGGATGGCAATTCATCGTGTGGGAGCGGCAGGCGGCGCGAAAAGCTCGTCCGCGTTCCATTGGAAAGGCGCAGATCGAAGCCGACAACCTGTCTGCGCGCGAGCGAGTTTCGGCTTGCTCGGCCCGGCACCGGCAAGCATCCTTTCCGACGCAAGATGAAATGGACCCGGAATAGAAGCGGCAATCCCAGCAACAACGGACTTGCCCAACGATGTCGCTGCAATCGTGATGGTCACCAAAGATAGGGCGACGACAAGCACATCGGTCACAATGCGCTTCGAAAGGTGCCTTGTCATGAGTGGGACCCTCACAACCAAAATAAAGCACTGCGCAACTGGAATCTTGCATCGTAGGCAAATGGGTATTGAAGCGTGCTCACCGCACGTGAAGTGCTTGAGGCGGTTATACGCCGGTGATGAACAATGGTGTAGCAGCGATCCAGACCTAGTCTGGTGCGAAACGCGCAACAGGTTCTGCGGCTCCCTGGCGCTCGCGAAACTCGACTCTCGTAACCAGAGATCGTGTCGTCGACAATCTCAAGATCGTGGATTGTGCATTCGCGACCTCGAGAGATAGGGAAGTGCGGTCGGTCTGTGAACTGGTGAGCAAGGTCCCGCCACTTGCTCGGTCGTTGCGAGCGTAGCGAAACAAGCGGTGCGTTCCCATCCATCACCGTCACCCGGAGGTGGCCGCTTCTTCAGCGGCCCTCGAAGGGCGACGGCCCGGCTGGCGCTGCCAAGATATCGAAGCATCTCGGCCGTTCATCCTTCGAGGCTCCCGGCGCGATGCTCTTGCATCGCGCCACTCGCACCTCAGGATGACGGAATAAGTGGAATCTGGCGCGGCAGAAACTACCGCATCATCATCCGCGCGATCGCTTCGCCGATCACCACCGTGGTGAAATGCGTGTTGGCGCGGCAGTCGGACGGCATGATCGAGGCGTCGGCGACGCGCAGGCCCGCAATTCCTTTCACGCTGCCGTCAGGATTGACCACGCCGTCGGGGTCGCCAGCGCCGGTCATGCGACAACTGCCGGCGGCGTGCTGGATGTCGCCGGTCTCACGGCGCAGCACCGCATCGAGCTCATGATCCGGCAGCGCTGCCGCCTGCGGCAGCGTCAGATCGGTGTCGGCGAGCCGAATCCAGTCGGCAATGCCTGAGAGCGCCGGCTGCGACGTGATCACGGCGAGCCGCCTCACCGCGTCCATCATGCGCAACATATCGCGGGGATCGGCAAGCATGTTCTCCTCGACGACGGGATCGATCGCCGGATCGGTCGAGGCCAGCTTCAGCGTGCCGCGCGAATAGGCGTTGAACAGGCCCGCGCCGATCGCCCCGGGATTGCCGATGCCGCGATGATTGAAGGCGATCAGGATCATGTCGCGCTTGCCGCCCTCGGCGAGGCCCGAGGAATAGGTCACGCAGCAATTGGTGTGACGGGTGTCGGGGTCGGTGGGACGCAGCTCCTCACGAAGCTGAATCGTGGTGCGAAACAGCGGGTGATCGAAGTAGTGGCGGCCGACCGGCAGGTCGCGCGCGACGCCAATTCCCATCGCCTTCAATTCCTCGGCAGGGCCAATGCCCGAGCGCAGCAGGATCGCCGGGCTGTGGATCGCGCCGGCGCACAGCACGATCTGCCGCGCACTGATCTCGTGAGTGCCCTGCCCTTCGATATGGACACGGACGCCGGTGGCGCGGCCATCGCTGATCAGGATGCGATCGACCAGCGCATAACCGCGGATTTCCAGATTGGCGCGGCCTCGCGCCGGCTCGAGATAACCCTCATTGGTGCTGATGCGGCGACCATCGCGGCTGTTGATGGGATAGCAGGCGACGCCCTCGCCGTCGGGGCCGTTGAGGTCGGCGCACCAGGGATAGCCGCTGGCGAGCGCGGCATCGCGCAAGCCGCGATCGATCGCGCCCCAGGTCTCGGGCGGCGCGCGATAGACCGGCAGCGGTCCGCCGCGGCCATGGCCTTCGGCGGCGCCGAATTCAAAATCGTCCTCGATCACCGAGAAGAGCGGCATCACCTCGCTGGCCGACCAGCCGGTGCAGCCATGGGCGGCCCATTCGTCGAACGCATCGGCAACGCCGCGGATCGCGATCTGGCCGTTCATCATCGAGGAGCCGCCGAGCCCCTTGCCGCGCCAGTAGAAGCGCGGCTCCTGCCCGGCGACGCGACGCGACAAGAGATCTGGCCACTGCCATTTCTCCTGGTACTCGCGCTTGTGGATGATCGGGATCGGGTTCGGCGTCCGCACCTCCCAGGGCGCCTCATCGGCGCGCCAGTCGCGCCCCGCCTCCAGCAGCAGGACGCGCCGGGCGGGATCCTCGGACAGCCGCGCCGCAACAGCCGCGCCAGCGGAGCCGCCGCCGACAACAATGACATCGTACATCGCGCTATTTCTCGACATTCCAGAACACCGGCCTGGCGAACGGTATCAGACCGCGCGGAGTGGTGGAATGCGAATTGGAGAGCGGCGCCGTCGCAAGCCCGTCATTGCGAGCGCAGCGAAGCAATCCAGAATCTTTCCGCAATGACGGTGTGAAAAGAGATGTGCGCAACACACACGCCTGTGCCCCGGACGCAGCGCAACGCTACTTCAGCGGTGCGCTGCAGAGCCGGGGCCCATGTCTCCGAGCAATCCGTGTGGCGTGGATCCCAGCTCTGCGCAGCAGCGTTGCACGCTGCAGCGCGTCCGGGACACGAGCCCTACCCGATCACCTTGCCGAACTTGTTCGACTTCGGGAAACCCTTCGGCGGCAGGCGGCCGGCGTCGGCGCGGGTGCCTTGCCACTCGCTGAGCTCCTTCATGGTCGCCGAGAATTCGCGGCCCGCGGAGTCCTTCCAGGTCAGACCCGCCTTGGCCTCGAACACGGCAACGTCGGAGAGACCGCCGTCCTTGTACTTCTGCAGGCGGACGCCGCGGCCGCGGGCCATCTCCGGCACCTGGTCGAGCGGGAAGATCAGCATCTTGCGGTTCTCGCCGATGACCGCAACGGTGTCGCCGATCACCTCGGTGACCGTGCGCGCCTCGTTCGGCATGTCGACGTTGAGGACCTGCTTGCCCTTCTTGGTGGTGCCGACGCAATCGTCCTCGTTGACGACAAAGCCCTGGCCCTCGTGGCTCGCGACCAGGAATTTGCGCCCACCCTTGTTGACGAACAGCGCGACCGGCGCGGCCTCCTGCTCGAGGTCGATGAACAGGCGGATCGGCTCGCCGTGGCCGCGGCCGCCCGGAAGCTTGGCGACGTCGAGCGAGTAGAATTTGCCGTTGGTGGCGAACAGCAGCAGCTTCGAGGTCGTCTCGGCGAAGAAGGCGAAGCCGAGCTTGTCGTCCTGCTTGAAGGCAAGGCCCGAGAGATCCTCGACATGGCCCTTCATGGTGCGGATCCAGCCCTTGTCGGAGACGACGACCGTCACCGGCTCGCGTTCGACGAAGGCCTCCTCGATCGCGGCGAGATCGTGCTCGGGCGCATCGGCAAAGGTGGTGCGGCGCTTGCCGAGCGGCGTCTTCGGTCCGAACATGTCGCGGACCTTGCCGACCTGCTCGCCGACCTTCTTCCACTGCTCGGCCTCCGAAGCGAGCACTGCGTTGATGCCCTTGAGCTCGGCACGGAGGTTCTTGTCCTCGGTGCGGATCTCCATCTCCTCGAGCTTGCGCAAGGAGCGCAGGCGCATGTTGAGGATGGCTTCGGCCTGCACCTCGGTGAGCTTGAACTCCTTCATCAAGGCCGGCTTCGGCTCATCCTCGGTGCGGATGATCTTGATGACCTTGTCGATGTTCAGATAGGCGATCAGGAAGCCGCCGAGGACTTCCAGCCGGTGCTCGATCTGCGCCTTGCGGTAGTTGCTGCGGCGGATCAGGACGTCGCGCAGATGGTCGAGCCATTCGCGCAGGCACTCCGCAAGACCCACCACCTTGGGCACGCGGCCCTTGATCAGCACGTTGAGGTTCAGCGGAATCTTGTTTTCGAGCTCGGTGAGACGGAACAGCGATTCCATCATCAGCGCGGGATCGACGTTCTTCGATTTCGGTTCGATGACGATGCGGACGTCTTCAGCCGACTCGTCCCTGATGTCGCCGACCAGCGGCAGCTTTTTCTGGTCGAGCAGCTCGGCGACCTTCTCGATCAGCCGCGACTTCTGCACCAGGAAGGGAATCTCGGTGACGACGACGACCCAGGCGCCTCGCGCCCCCTCCTCCTGCTCCCACCGCGCGCGAACGCGGAACGAGCCGCGGCCGGTGGTGTAGGCTTCGGCGATGGCCTGCTTGGAATCGACGCAGATGCCGCCGGTCGGGAAATCGGGCCCCTTGACCCAACGCATCAGCGCCTTGGACTTGGCGTCGGGCTTCTCGATCAGATGCAGCGCGGCTTCGCAAAGCTCGGCCGCGTTGTGCGGCGGGATCGAGGTCGCCATGCCGACCGCGATGCCCTGCGCACCGTTGGCGAGCAGGTTCGGGAAGCCGCCGGGCAGCACGACCGGCTCCTTCGACTGGCCGTCGTAATTGGCGCGGAACTCGACGCCGTCCTCGTCGATGCCGTCGAGCAGAAGCCGCGCGACGTCGGTCATGCGCGCTTCGGTGTAGCGGTAGGCGGCGGGATTATCGCCGTCGATATTGCCGAAATTGCCCTGGCCGTCGACCAGCGGGTAGCGCGAGGAGAAGTCCTGCGCGAGGCGCACCATGGCGTCGTAGATCGCCTGGTCGCCGTGCGGATGGAACGAGCCCATCACGTCGCCGACGATTTTGGCGGATTTCTTGAAGGCCGTGCCGGGGTCGAGCCTGAGCAGGCGCATGCCGTAGAGGATGCGCCGGTGAACCGGCTTCAGGCCGTCGCGCGCGTCGGGCAGCGCGCGGTGCATGATGGTGGAGAGCGCATAGGCGAGATAACGCTCCTCGAGCGCTTCACGCAGCGGCACCTCGTGAATTTCGGCCGGTTCTTCCGGCGGAACGATTCGTTTTCCCATGCCGCCCGGTTAAACCGTGGAAGCGAATCGGGCAAGGATGGATTGGTTCCCTGTGGGCGCCTAATGCCCCGCCCAGCCAGCTGTCACGGTCTGGGTCTGGGTCCCACCAGGCGTTTGGGCAGGCGCCGGCGCATTGGTCAGGCAGCGCCGGGCGGCCTCGATTTCGGCCTCCGTCGCTCCCTTCGACCGCGCCCATGTCTCTGCGGCCGCAGCAGAATATTTCGCCACATAATACCGGACGACCGTGCAGGACGCCCGGCGAAACACGCCGGGTTGCGGCTCGCCGGCCATTGCATCAGGCGCAAACGTGAGCAGCGCCGCGGACAAGGCGAATCCTCTGATCAACATTTAGGCTGTCCCCGCTATGGAACCTGAGGAAGCGAACTCAACCAGCTCTACTTCGTTCCGCCGGAACTCCATATCCGGAGGCAAGGCAGAGTCCCGCTACGCTCATGGCGCGGGAATCGCCGCCTTCGCCTGCTGGCGGATCAAGGCGTTGATGAAGCCCGCGCGCGCGTCGGAATGGCCCTGCCCGCGCGGCTCCAGCACGTGGCGCAGCAGGAATAGGCCGGTGAGCCGAAAACCGTCCTGAAGATCCTGCTCGGTGAGGTCGCTTGCGGTTTCGCCTTGGCGCAGAAACGGCGGCAGGCGCAACAGGCGGTCACGCCACGGCTCGCCAGCGCCGCGCGACACCGCGCCGCCGGATTTCGGCGAGACATAGATCAGGTCCGTGGTCTCGCCGGTCACCGCGCAGTTTTCCAGCGCCAGCCCAAAGCCGAGCTCGGCGAGCATCGCCAGCTCGAAATGGATGAGGTGCACGGCTGCACCACCGATATCCTCGAAATCGTCGAGCGAATGCTCGAGCAGCGCGAAGATCTCCTCATGCGGATCGCGCTCCGGCAAGAGGCGCGCAATCGAGGCGAGATGGGTGACGCCGTAGACGCCATGGGACGAACCCAACAGCGCCGCCGCGCGCAGCTTAAGCCCTTCGATGGCGTAGGTGCCGAGATGCTCGTCGAGCCGCGCTCGCCATACCGCGCTGACGCTGTTCCCCGGCTGCAGCAAGGGCCGCATCCGCGAGCCGGCGCCGCCGCGGACGAGGCCGAGATGGCGGCCGTGCGCGCGCGTCAACAGCTCGACGATGGCGCTGCTTTCGCCATGCCGCCGCACGCCCAGCACGATGCCTTCGTCGGTCCATTCCATGAAGGAAGTTTAGCGCATTTAAAGCTGCCGTAGGGTGGGCAAAGCGAAGCGTGCCCACCAATTTGATCGACGGCGCGAGATGGTGGGCACGGCGCGCAAGGGCGCACCTTTGCCCACCCTACGGCACCGCGCGAAACCTCACGCGTTGAACCAGCCCTGCGCGTCGCCGCTGAAGGAGAAATACAGGCCTATTGTCGTCAGCGCGCAGGAAACGATCTCGATGGCGCTGTCGAGCTCCAGGCCCTTCTGGCCGATGATCTGGCCAAGCGAGATCACCGACAGCACGAGCGCCGCCGCCAGCACCCAGCGCGGCCAGTTCTTCCGCTCATGCGCGGCGAGCCTGACGAAGTAGACCAGCAGCAGGATCATGCCGCCGGCGAGCAAGGTCCCCGTCATGATCATCTGCTCGGTCACCTCCGCATTGGGCGTGCGGTCCTGCACCGCAACGGACAAGGCATCCAGCATCAACGATGCATAGAGCAGCGCTTCGAAGCGCCGGACATTGCTGGGCACGCTCATCGGATACCGATCTGTTCTTGGTTATTCTCTCGGAAAGTCCAGGCCCATCTCGCGGTAGCGATCGGGATCGTCGCCCCAGTTCTCGCGCACTTTGACGAACAGGAACAGATGCACCGGCACGTCCAGGATCTGCATCAGCTCCTTGCGCGAGTCCGCGCCGATCGACTTGATGGTGGCGCCGCCCTTGCCGAGCACGATCTTGCGCTGGCTCTCGCGCTCGACGAAGATCGTTTGCTCGATCCGCACCGACTTGTCCTTGCGCTCCTCCCACTTGTCGGTCTCGACCGTGGACTGGTAGGGCAATTCCTGGTGCAGCTTCTGATAGATCTTTTCGCGCGTGATCTCGGCCGCCAGCTGCCGCATCGGCGCGTCCGACATCTGGTCCTCGGGATAGAGGAACGGACCCAGCGGCACCATCTCGGACAGCGTCTTGCGGATATCGTCGACGCCGTCGCCCGAGATCGCCGCGATCATGAAGGTCCGCGCGAACTTCATGCGCTCGTTGGCGGCCTGTGCCAGCGCCAGCAATTTCTCGCGCTGGACCAGATCGACCTTGTTGATGACGAGGATCTTCTCGTGATTGACGCTGGCCGCCTTGGTGAGGATCGCCTCGGCTTCCTCGTCGATCCCGGTCTTGGCGTCGAGCAGCACGCAGACGAGATCGGCGTCATGCGCCCCGCTCCAGGCGGTCGAGACCATGGCGCGGTCGAGCCGGCGCTTGGGGAGGAAGATGCCGGGCGTGTCGACCAGGATGATCTGCGCGTTGTTCTCGATCACGATGCCGCGGATCAGCGCGCGCGTGGTCTGCACCTTGCGCGAAACGATCGTGACCTTGGCGCCAACCAGCGCGTTGACCAGCGTGGACTTGCCGACGTTCGGCGCGCCGATCAGCGCAACGAAGCCGCAGCGCGTGGCAGTGGGCGCCTCGCCGCTTGTTTCAGCCGTCATTGCCGCCGCCAACGCCTTCACGTTCGATCATCACTGAAGCTGCTACTTTCTCTGCCGCGCGCTTGCTGCCGCCGATGCCCTCGGCCGGCGCGAGCCCCGGCAGGTCCACCGCTACGCGGAATTGCGGATCGTGGTGCGGGCCGGTGCGCTCGACCTCGCGGTAAACCGGCGTCGGCAGCCCTTTGCCCTGCGCCCATTCCTGCAGCACGGTCTTGGGATCGCGCAAGGGACGGCGCGGCTTGTGCATGCGCTCGGTCCAGTTGCGCTTGACGAACTCGGCGGCCGCCGCATGGCCGCCGTCAAGGAAGATGGCGCCGATCACGGCCTCGCAGATGTCGCCGAGGATGGACTTGCGCAGGCGCGCGTCGGCGCTGGAGCCGACCGAGCCGAGCTTGATGTCGTCGAGCAGACCGAGCGACTTGGCGACGTCGGCGCAGCTTTCCTTGCGCACGAGCTCGGCAAGACGCTTGGACAGCTCGCCCTCATCGGCGTTCGGGAACGCGTGATAGAGCATGTCGGAGACGACGAGCCCGAGCACGTGGTCGCCGAGGAATTCCAGGCGCTGATAGCTGTCGCCGCGCTTGCGCCCGGACTTCAGCGCCGAGACATGCGTGATCGCCTGCATCAGCATATTCGGGTCAGCGAAGCTATGGCCGATGCGCGCCTCGAGCGCCGCGTTGGCATCGGTGCCCTTGGCCTTGCTGCTCCGCGTCCGCTTCTTCTTTGCAGGCGTCTTCGCTGCAGCTTCGCTCTCGGGAGCGGCTTGCGCCTCGGTCGGTTGGATCGCGATGTCCTTGGCTTCGTCTTTCATCGGACGATTTTGAAGAACCGATTCCAGCGCACCGCCCACGGCCAGCGCCAGAACATCCAGGCATGCTCGCCTTCGGCGATGGAGAAGAAGATCATCTGGGCGCGGCCGATCAGATTCTCCTGCGGCACATAGCCGACCTGGCCGAGGAAGCGGCTGTCGGTGGAATTGTCGCGGTTGTCGCCCATCATGAAGAAATGGCCGGCCGGCACGGTGTAGACGTTGGTGTTGTCCACGTAACCGTTGTCGGCACAGTCGAGCGTCTCATAGGACACGCCGTTCGGCAGCGTTTCCTTCCAGCGCTTCACGCGGGAGATACCGCCACCTTCCGAGCCGCAGGGCTCCTCGCCGACATATTCGCTCATGCGCTGCCGCTCGACCGGCGTGTCGTTGATGTAGAGCAGCCCGTCCCGCATCTGGATGCGGTCGCCTGGAAGGCCGATCACCCGCTTGATGTAATCGGTGGAATCGTCCTTCGGCAGCCGAAACACGACGATGTCGCCGCGGTTCGGATCGGAGCCCCAGATCCGCCCGGAGAACAGCGGCGGCGAGAACGGAATCGAATAGTGGCTGTAGCCGTAGGAATATTTCGAGACGAACAGATAGTCGCCGACCAGCAGCGTCGCCTTCATCGAGCCGGACGGGATATTGAAGGGCTGGAACAGGAACGTGCGGATCACCAGCGCGATCAGGAGAGCGTGGATCACGACCCGGATCGTCTCACCGACGCCGCTCTCAGTTTTCGTTCCTGAAGTCACGCTCATTGCTCTCTCAATTCCGGCCGGCGATCACAGAGCGCCCTCCTCCCGCGAACGGCCCACCGGTTCGCGGCGCAAGGAGATTGTCCTGATTCTGATAGTGAGGGCCAATTCCGGCGTAAAGCCGAATTCGCCCAAGCTGATTTGCGTCCGCGGACTTTTAGACGGTTGTCGGAGGCCACGCAATCAAGGATCGCATCAAAACTGAATAAGGTATTGATTTATAACACAAATCATAAAATCGCCGGGACCCCTCAGGGTTTCGGCAGCGGGACGGCCGAAATGATCACGAAGGCCTGCGCCAACGGCCAGTCGTCGGTGATCGACAGGTCGATCCGCGCCTCGAACCCCTCCGGGGTCAGGGTCTGGAGCCGGGCCAGCGCCCCGCCGGTCAGCTGCATGGTCGGCCGCCCGCCCGGCAGGTTGACCACCCCCATGTCGCGCCACCAGACGCCGCGCCGGATCCCGGTGCCGAGCGCCTTGGAGCAGGCCTCCTTGGCGGCGAAGCGCTTGGCGTAGGTCGCAACCACCATCTTCTCGTTCTTGGCCCGCCGCTCCGCCTTGGCCCGCTCGGCCGCGGTGAAGATGCGGTCGAGGAAACGCTCGCCGTGGCGCTCGATCACCTTGGCGACGCGGGTGATGTCGATCAGGTCGGAGCCGACGCCGATGATCATGCCCGGCTCCGGCCGCGGTCCATCGCCGCGCGCATGCTGCGCACCGTCTCGGCAAGACCGACGAACAGTGCTTCGCCGATCATGTAGTAGCCGATGTTGAGCTCCATGATCTCTGGAAGGGCGGCAATCGTCTCCGCCGTCGCATAATCGAGCCCGTGCCCGGCATGAACCTCGAGCCCGGCCGCCTTCGCCAGCTTCACGCCCGCCACGATCCGCTGCCATTCGGCCTCGGCCTTGGCGGAGTGGCCGTCGACGACGGCATCGCACCAGGCGCCGGTATGAATCTCGATAACAGGCGCGCGCAGCCGCGCCGCCATCTCGATCTGGGCGGGATCGGCGGCGATGAACAAAGAGACCCGAATGCCGGCATCGTTCAGTCGCGCGATATAGGGCGCGAGCGCGTTGTGCTGGCCGACCACATCCAGCCCACCTTCAGTGGTCACTTCCTGCCGCCGCTCCGGCACCAGGCACACCGCGTGCGGCTTGGTGGCGAGCGAGATGCGCATCATGTCGTCGGTCGCCGCCATCTCGAAATTGAGCGGCTTGGAGATCTCGGCCTTCAGCCGCGCCATGTCCTCGTCGCGGATGTGGCGGCGATCCTCCCGCAAATGGGCGGTGATGCCATCGGCGCCGGCTTCGATCGCCAGCAGCGCCGCGCGCACCGGATCGGGATGGCGGCCGCCCCGCGCGTTACGCACGGTTGCGACGTGATCGATATTGACGCCGAGGCGAAGCTTCGAAGCGGGCATTTCAGAACTCACGAAATCGGAGGGATGGACGGCTGCGGAGGACGCCTATCCATTAACACGTTCGACTTTGGCGACGACCGCCTTCGCGCGCAGCTGGGCCAGGATCGCGCTGAGGTGCTTGAGATCGTAGACTTCGAGATCGATCGTCGTCTCCGTGAAATCAGGCGAGCGGCGCTGCATGCTGATGTTGTCGATATTGCCGTCGTGCTCGGCGATCACGGTCGCGATCTGCGCCAGCGCGCCGGGCTCGTTGACGTTCTCGACCTTGATGCGGGCCGGAAAGCGCTGCGGCGCGGAGTCCTCGATGTCCCAACGGACGTCGAGCCAGCGCTCCGGCTCCTCCTCGAAATCCTTCAGCGCCGGCGCCTGGATCGGGTAGATCGTGATGCCCTCGCCCGGCGTCACGATTCCGACGATGCGATCGCCCGGCACGGCGCCGCCATTCGGTGCGAACTTGATCGGCAGGTCGGAATTGATGCCGCGGATCGGGATCGCGACCGGGCTGCGCGGCGGCTCCGACGACTTCTCCTTGAGCTTGGCGGCAAGTCCCTTCTTCACGCCGTAGCGCGCGATGCGCTCCTCCTTGTAGTCGGGGTACATCGCACGCGCGACGTGGGAGGCCTTGATCTCGCCGCGCCCCACCGCCGCCATGACGTCCTCGATCGAGGTGCGCGCGAGCCGCGGCAGCGCGCCCTTGAGCTTGTCGTCGGCGTATTCGATCTTGGCGCGCTCGAACAGGCGCTCCACGATGCGCCGGCCGAGACCGGCGTATTGATCGCGCACCGCAGTCCGGGTGGCGCGGCGGATCGCGGCGCGCGCCTTGCCGGTGACCGCAAGCGTCTCCCAGGCCGAGGGCGGCGCCGATTGCGCTTCCGAGGTCAGCACCTCGACCTCGTCGCCGTTCTGCAGCTCCGAGGACAGCGGCGCGAACTGGCCGTTGATCTTGCAGCCGACCGCGCTGTTGCCGACGTCGGTGTGCACGGCATAGGCGAAGTCGATCACGTTGGCATGGCGCGGCAGCGCGATCAGCTTGCCCTTCGGGGTGAAGCAGAACACCTGGTCGTGGAACAGCTCGAGCTTGGTGTGCTCGAGGAATTCCTCCGGGTTGGCACTCTCCGAGAGGATGCCGATGGTGTGGCGCAGCCAGGCGAACGCATTGGATTCGCGCTTGAGGAATTCGGTCGGCGAGCCGACGCCCTCCTTGTAGAACACATGCGCGGCGATGCCGCGCTCGGCGATCTGGTCCATCGCCTCCGTGCGGATCTGCAGCTCGACGCGCTGGTTGCCGGGGCCGATCACCGTGGTGTGGATCGAGCGATAGTCGTTCTGCTTCGGCGTCGAGATGTAGTCCTTGAAGCGTCCCGGCACGACCGGCCAGGTGGTGTGGACGATGCCGAGCGCGCGATAGCAGGCCTCGATGTCGTTGACGACGAGACGGAAGCCGAAGATGTCGGACAATTGCTCGAAGCCGACCGACTTGCGCTCCATCTTGGTCCAGATCGAGAACGGCTTCTTGCGGCGGCCATAGACCCGCGCCCCTAAGCCCCGGTGGCGCAGATTGTTGGAGAGCTGGTCCTCGATCTCGCCGATCAGATTGCGGTTGCGCTCGGCGAGCGCGTCGAGCCGCTGCATCACCACCGAATAGGCTTCGGGATCGAGGGTGCGGAAGGACAGATCCTCCAGCTCCTCGCGCATTTCCTGCATGCCCATGCGGCCCGCCAGCGGCGCATAGATGTCGAGTGTCTCCTCGGCGATGCGCCTGCGCGATTCCGTCGGCACGAAATCCAGCGTGCGCATGTTGTGCAGGCGATCGGCGAGCTTGACCAGGAGCACACGGACATCGTCAGCAATGGCCAGCAACAATTTGCGCAGGTTCTCGGCCTGCTTGGCCTCCCGCGACACCAGCTCGAGCCGCTTCAGCTTGGTCAGACCCTCGACCAGCGCGCCGATCTCCGGCCCGAAGATCTGGTCGATCTCGGCTCGCGTCGCTTCGGTGTCCTCGATGGTGTCGTGGAGCAGCGCGGCCACGATGGTGGCGTCGTCGAGCTTGAGGTCGGTGAGAATCGCTGCCACTTCGAGCGGGTGCGAAAAATACGGATCGCCCGAGGCGCGGGTCTGCGAGCCGTGCGCCTTCATGGCGTAGACATAGGCGCGGTTCAGCAGGTCTTCGTTGGTGTTGGGATTGTAGGACCTGACGCGCTCGACGAGGTCATATTGACGCATCATGCGCGCGCGCGGCTTGGCCGGGCGCGCGACCGGCGCAGTCGGGGCCACGGCAACCGACTCGGTTGCGGCCTGCATCTGCGTGGATCTGCGGCGCCGATATACCATCCCGTCCTGCCTTCAAACGAACCCGAGCCGGCCCGCTGTATACATCTTAGCTCCGATCGCGCTTGTGTCCGATCAATTCAGTGACAGGACGCATCGCCAACTGCAACGCATGGTAACCACGAAAACGTCAACAAAAGCAAAGGCCCGAACACCGGTTCGGGCCTTTGATAAAATCACAAGAAATCGACGATCGCGACGGACGATTTACTCGTCTTCCTCGGGCTGCTCCTCGGGCGGCGCGAGGCCTTCGAGACCCTTCAGGAGCTCCTCTTCGGTCATGCGCTCGACGGCGACTTCGGTATCGTCCGCATCGACGCTCGCGCCCGCGGAACCGATCAGCGGCACCGTATCGGGCTCGGGCTCGTCGACCTCGACGAACTTCTGGAGCGAGTGCACCAGCTCCTCGCGCAGGTCCTCGGGCGAAATGGTCGTGTCAGCAATTTCGCGCAAAGACACAACAGGGTTCTTGTCGTTATCGCGGTCAACCGTTAGTTGTGAACCGGACGAAATCATGCGGGCACGGTGGGCGGCCAGCAGGACCAGGTCAAACCGGTTGTCGACCTTGTCGATACAATCTTCTACGGTGACGCGAGCCATGGACTGTCGCTCCGTTGTGGGTGGGACGAAATATGTGGATGATTGGGGCTAGTTATAGGGGCTGGGGCCGTTTCGCAAGGCCAATTTGTGATTTGGCCTCGCCAAACGGCTCTGCTACCCCCACATTGGGGCTGGGATGGGCGGTTACCCGGGCGGCCATCGAGGGCGGCGCCGGGTCTATGAAAGTCCGCCATAACTATACCTTGTTTGCCCCGACTTCTCCGGATTTGCGGCTTCGACGGATTTCGGCGGCACCCTAGAACTGCGCGGCCTGCTGCCGCCGCGCCAACAATAAACGATCAATCACGAACACTACGCGAGCAAACTGAATGTCACCTTCCTCCACCGACAAGATCGCGCTCTTCATCGACGGAGCCAATCTCTACGCGACGGCGAAAACTCTGGGCTTCGACATCGACTACAAGCGCCTGCTGAAGGAGTTTCAGAGCCGCGGAACGTTGCTTCGGGCGTTCTACTACACCGCCATCATCGAGGATCAGGAATACTCCTCGATCCGCCCGCTGATCGACTGGCTGGATTACAACGGCTACACCGTCGTCACCAAGGCGACCAAGGAGTTCATCGACGCCTCCGGCCGCCGCAAGGTCAAGGGCAACATGGACATCGAGCTCGCCGTGGACGCCATGGAGCTTGCCGAGCACATCGACCAGATGGTGCTGTTCTCCGGTGACGGTGACTTCCGCTCCCTGGTCGAGGCCGTGCAGCGCCGCGGCGTTCGGGTCACGGTGATCTCCACCATCGCCAGCCAGCCGCCGATGATCGCCGACGAGCTGCGCCGCCAGGCCGACGTCTTCACCGACCTCGTCGAGCTGCAATCCAAGCTCGGCCGCGATCCCTCCGAACGCCCCGCCCCGCGCGACCGCGGTGATCGCGAGGCCCGCCACCACGCCCCGCAATTCCTCCAGCGCGCAACCACGATGGCGCCGAGGGGCGATGACGACTTCGAGGAGTGAGGCGGCCCGGTCAAGCCGCCAGCCTCCCACCCTCGTTCCCGACCGCAATTGTCCGCTCTGTCCGCGCTTGGTCGCCTTTCGCGAGGCGAACCGGGCGCGTGAGCCGTTGTGGCACAATGCGCCGGTTGCGCCCTTCGGCGACATCAAGGCCCGCCTGTTGATCGTCGGCCTCGCGCCGGGGATGCAGGGCGCCAACCGCACGGGACGGCCGTTCACCGGCGATTACGCCGGTGACCTGCTCTACGCCACCCTGCTCGAATATGGATTTGCCAAGGGCACCTATCAGGCGCGTCCCGATGACGGCCTGAAGCTGGTCGACTGCCGGATCGCCAATGCCGTGCATTGCGTTCCGCCACAGAACAAGCCGCTGCCCCTCGAGATCAACACCTGCCGCCAGTTCCTCGTGGCGAATCTCGAGACGATGCCGAAGCTGCGCGCGATCATCGCGCTCGGGCGGATTGCGCACGACAGCGTGCTCAAGCCGCTGAACCTGAAGGCCTCGCAGGCCCCCTTCGGCCACGGCGCCGTGCATCAGGCCGGCGCGTTCAGGCTCTACGACAGCTATCATTGCTCGCGCTACAACACGAACACCGGCGTGCTGACGCCGGACATGTTCCGGTCGGTGTTCGCGAAGGTGAAGGCGGATCTCGATTAGCGCCCTGGTTCAGGCCTTGGCCGGATTGGCCTTCAGCCAGTCCAGGACGTCGCCGGCGTTCCGGTCGGGCGGAAACACCGGGTAGAACACACGCGTGATCCTGGCGTCGTCGATGATCAGCGCAAGACGCTTGATCAGCGTCAGGCCCGCGACCTCCATCGTCGGCAGATTGAGCGCGCGCGTCAGCGCCAGCTTCTCGTCCGACAGCACGGGGAACGGCAGATGCAGCCGTGACGCCATCTCGGTCTGGTACTCGTTGCTCTGGGTCGAGAGGCCGAACACGTGGGAGGCGCCGGCGCCCTTCAGCTCGGCGAACAGATCGCGAAACGCGCAAGTCTGCGGCGTGCACCCGCGTGCACCCGGGATCATGTCCCAATCGTCGACCAACGAAATCTTGCCGGGTTCGCCGGTGCGGGGATAAGCGAACACCACGGTCCGGCCGCGCAGCGCCGACAGCGTCACCGAGGTGTCGTTGGTCGCGAGCAGGCCGATTGGCGGCAGCGTCATGCCGGTCAGATGCGCGGCGGCGCCGTCGTCTTCAGGTGCGGGAATCTGGCTCCAATCGACCTCGAGCAGGTTCCGTTGATTCATCTCGCTATCCCCTCGCCCGCATCAGGCGGCCCTTCTCCCGGCTCCAGTCGCGCTTCTTCTCGGTCTCGCGCTTGTCGTGGAGCTTCTTGCCTTTTGCAACCGCAAGCTGCAACTTGGCGCGCCCACGCTCATTGAAATAGAGCTTGAGCGGGATCAGCGTCATGCCCTCGCGGTCGACGGCGCCCATCAGCTTGTTGATCTGCCGGCGATGCAGCAGCAGCTTTCGCGGCCGCTTCGGCTCGTGATTGAAGCGGTTTCCTTGCAGATATTCGGGAATGGTGGCGTTGATCAGCCAGATCTCGCCGTCCTTGGAATCGGCATAGGACTCCGCGATCGTGCTCTTGCCGTTGCGGATCGACTTGACCTCGGTGCCGGTCAGCGCAATCCCCGCCTCGATCGTATCCTCGATCGCATAGTTGAAGCGGGCCTTGCGATTTTCCGCCATGACCTTGATCGGACGTTCGTTCTTTTCAGCCATGGCGACGAAACCTGAGCGCGATGCGCAGCGATGCTAACAGTTTGGATGAAGCGCGCGCGTCACTTCTTGAGGAGATCGCGGATCTCGGTCAGCAGCACGACCTCCTCCGACGGCTTCGACGGCTCCGCGGGCTTGGTCTCTTCCTTCCGCTTCAGCGTGTTCATGGCGCGGATCACCAGGAACAGCACGAAGGCGACGATGATGAAGTTGATCGTCAGCGTCAGGAAGCTACCGTAAGCAAGTACGGCGCCTTGCTTTTTCGCATCCGCTAAGTTGGTGGCGGTCACCGACTTCGACAAGGGGGCGAAGTAGTTCGAGAAGTCGAGGCCGCCGGTCGCAGCGCCGATGATCGGCATGATGATGTCACCGACAAGCGAGGTGACGATGGCGCCGAAGGCCGCGCCGATGATGACGCCGACCGCGAGATCGACGACGTTGCCCTTCATGGCGAACTCACGGAACTCCGTGAGCATCCGCCTGCCCTTTTCGTCGACGCTCATGAACGGCCTCCCCGATAGGTCAACCCATCAGTTGATCAGGCCAGCGTGCACCATGGCGCTGCGCACGGCAACGCGGGTCGGCTCGGAGACCGGCACCATCGGCAGCCGCAGCGTCTCGTCGAGCTTGCCGAGCAGCGACATCGCGTACTTGATCGGCGCCGGGTTGCTCTCGATGAAGAGGTTGTTGTGCAGCGGCATCAGCTTGTCGTGGATCTTCAGCGCGGTGGCATGGTCGCCCTTGGCCCAGGCGGCCTGGAACTCCGAGCACAGGCGCGGCGCGACGTTCGAGGTCACCGAGATGCAGCCGTGGCCGCCATGCGCCATGTAGCCGATGATGGTCGCGTCCTCGCCCGAGAGCTGGTTGAAGTCCTCGCCCATCGCCGCACGCTGCTGCGACACGCGCACCATGCTGGCGGTGGCGTCCTTCACGCCGGCGATGTTCTTCAGCTCCCATAACCGCTTCATGGTGTCGACGGACATGTCGATCACCGAGCGCGGCGGGATGTTGTAGATGATGATCGGAATGCCGATTGCGTCGTTGATCGCCTTGAAGTGCTGGTACATGCCTTCCTGGGTCGGCTTGTTGTAGTAAGGCGTCACCACCAGCACGGCGTCCGCGCCCGCCTTTTCGGCGTGCTGAGCGAGCTCGATCGCCTCCTTGGTCGAGTTGGAGCCCGCACCCGCGATCACAGGCACGCGGCCCTTGGCTTCAGCGATGCACCATTCGACCACCTTCTTGTGCTCGTCATGGCTGAGCGTCGGGCTCTCGCCGGTGGTGCCGACCGGCACCAGGCCGTTGGTGCCCTCCGAAATCTGCCAGTTGACCAGGGATCGGAATGCCGCCTCGTCCAGCGAGCCGTTCTTGAACGGCGTGACCAAGGCGGTGAACGACCCCCGGAATTTCGTCTTGGCTGCCATGGACTTCCTCCGTACGCGGCTATCTCTTGAGCAAGCCCCTTTCATATCGGGTCTACCCCGCCGGTAAAAGGCCCGCTTCCGTGTGACGCACCGTTTAGGCCGCGATTTTGCCGCGGTAGTGGTGCAAATCGGCCCGCGGTAAGCGGCTGTTGGTATTTTGTCCGCATATTCAATCAAATACAGCTAGATCTTGAGCCACTTGACTGATTCGGGGCGACCAAACCCGTGACCTCATTCCCTCATGCCGCCTGGCGATCCACCGGTCTCATCGTGTGCCTGATGGCAGGGCTATCGGTCGGCTGCGCCGCCCTCGCCAAGTCCAATGAGACCACGGCGGAAGCTGGCAAGGACACCGCGAAGCCAGCCGCCAAGGACACTGCCAAGGACAGCGCGAAGGGCTCGTCCAAGGGAACCGGCAAGGAAACTTCGAAGGACGCGGCCAAAGGAGCAAGCCAGGGAGCAAACAAAGGCGCAAGCAAGGGTGCAGCTCCTGCCCCGGCCAAGGACGCTGCGAAGAAACCGGCCAAGGAGGCAGGCAAGGACGCCGGCAAGAGCGCCGGAAAAGAGCCAGCCAAGGACAAGCCCAAGCCCGCCGCAGCGGCACCTGCGCCGAAATCGCATCCGGCCGCCAGCGGTTCGCCGCCGAAAACGGCCCCCGCGCCGGCCGTGACGGCTACCGTCAGGCCTTCCGCCCCCGTCGCCAGACCGGCCGCAGCGCCGGTGCTGGCCCCGGCGACGCGCCAGCACGCCGCGCCGCGCAAGCCGGTCATACCGGCCGCGGTCGCTGCGACGTCGTCGACGCCCCAGGGTGACAAGGACGCCCTCGATAGCGTCATCGAGCTCGTGCGCAAGCGCAAGGCGGGTGAGGCCAGCAACGTCGCAGCGGGCATCTCGGATCCGGTCGCGCGAAAACTCGCGGAATGGATCATCCTGCGCAGCGAGGACAATGGCGCGACCGTGGAGCGCTACCGCGCCTTCCTCTCCGCCAATCCGAGCTGGCCGTCGCAGACCTTCCTGCGCCGACGCCTCGAGGCCGCGATGTGGGACGACAGGCGCGACGATTCCGTCGCGTGGTCGTGGTTCGAAAACGAATCTCCGATCTCCGCCAAGGGCCGCTTCACGCTCGCCAAGGCGATGCTGGCGCGCGGCGACCGCGCCAATGCCGAGCGGCTGGTGCGCGAGGCCTGGCGCAGCGATCCGATGTCCGAGGATACCGAAAACAACGCGCTCGACCAGTTCGGCGCCCTGCTGTCGCCGGGCGACCAGAAGGCGCGGATGGACACGCTGCTCTATGGCAGCGAGAACGAGGCGGCGTTGCGCGCCGCAAAGCGCCTGGGCGCCGGCTATGTCGCACTTGCCAAGGCCCGCATCGCCGCCGTCAAGAAGGCGCCGAACGCGCGCGCGCTGCTCGACGCCGTGCCCCGCGAGCTGCACAACGACCCCGGCTTCACCTTCAGCAAGATCCAGCTGCTACGCCGCGAGGAGAAATTCGCCGAAGCAGCCCAGCTCATGCTGTCGGCGCCGAAGGATCCGAACCGGCTCCACAATCTCGACGAATGGTGGATCGAGCGGCGTCTTTTGGCGCGCAAGATGATCGACACCGAGGAATTCCGCAGCGCCTATCTGATCGCGCGCGACGCCGCACTGCCCTCGCGCGACATCTACAAGACCGAGCAGGAATTCACGGCCGGGTGGATCGCGCTGCGCTTCCTCAACGACCCCGCGGCCGCCACCCAGCATTTCGCCCGCATCGGCGTCGGGAGCGTCAATCCGACCGCGCTGGCGCGTGCCGGCTATTGGCAGGGCCGCGCCGCGGAAGCGGCGGGGCGCCAGCAGGAGGCGCGCAACGCCTATGCCCGCGCCGCCGAACAGTCGACCAGCTATTACGGCCAGCTCGCCCGGGCCAAGCTCGGCCTGCCGCAGATCGAGCTCAACAGCCAGCCGCGCGGCCGCGGCGCCGAACGGCTGGAGATCGTGCGCGCCGCGCACCTGCTCTACGAGCTCGACGAGCGCGAGATGGCGATACCGCTGCTGGCCGACATGGGCGAGAACGGCGATCCCGAAGCGCTCGCCGGCCTCGGCGAGCTGACCCAGCGCTACAACGATGCGCGCGGCATGCTGCTGCTCGGCAAGGCCGCGCTCAATCGCGGCCTGCCATTCGACTTCTATGCCTATCCAGTCAACGGCATTCCGCAGTTCACGCCGATCGGTCCCGAAGTCGAGCGCAGCATCGTCTATGCGATCGCGCGGCAGGAGAGCGCATTCAATCCGTCAGTGGTCTCGCCGGCCCAGGCCTACGGCCTGATGCAGGTGACGCCCGACGCCGCGCGCTATGTCTGCAAGCGCCACGGCGCGACCTACGATCTGGGACGGCTGAAGAACGATTCGGTCTACAACGCCACGCTCGGCTCGGCCGAGCTCGGCGGACTGCTCGAGGATTATCGCGGCTCCTACATCATGACCTTCGCCGCCTACAATGCCGGCCGCGGCAGCGTGAAGAAGTGGGTCGAGCGCTACGGCGATCCGCGCGATCCCAAGGTCGATGCGGTCGACTGGGTCGAGCTGATTCCGTTCTCCGAGACGCGCAACTACGTGCAGCGGATCATGGAGAACCTGCAAGTCTACCGTGCCCGCTTCGGCGGCGGCACGCGGCTGCAGATCGAGGCCGATTTGCGCCGCGGCGCCGGCAGCGTGGAATAGCGATCCGCTCTTTCGATTCAGCCGCGAGCATGGGTGGCAAGCGCCGCCGTTGCCTCGCGTGCAGATGAAGGCGCCTGTCGCCACCGCTGCAAAGGCAGATTAGCGAGGCGTTTGCGAGGCCAGCCGGCCAACAGCAGTGCACCCTGCGCGCCACTATCAGGATGGGAAGCGCGGAGCTTCCCTCTCCCACCCCAGAGCAATCGCATTTGGAAGCGACCCCTCTGTGGCTATCCTTCGAGACGCCCGCCGTTGGCGGGCCCTCAGGATGAGGACCGAGTGTCGGCAGCTGTCTTGACGGGCATCGATGCCGCTTGGCCTCTAGGAGACCGCCGCCGGGTCCGCGCAAGCGCGGCCCGATGACAGGCTTCGCAGTCGTCTGGAGGGACGAGGCGCGCGCTCAGCCAGCGGAAAATGCATAAGCGATTGCCTGCTCTCCCACCACGGCTTCCATCAGATCGCAACGAAGCCCGATCAATGGAGAGCGATGCGCCAAACTTGGCCCATTGCGCCAAGCGAGAAGGCAAGCACCGGGGCAAAAGAAAAGCTCCGGCGGTTTCCCGCCGGGGCTCTCTGTCAGGTCGTTAGACCGAACTTACCAGTTGCGCTGAGCGCGGAGGAGCAGGGTGATGGTGTCCTGATCCTTGAGCTCGTACACGGCAGCCGGCTTGGCCGTCGTGCCGGCACCAGCGTAACCAACCGTACCGGAGTACTTCTGGTCGAGATGGGTCCAGTTCAGGTCAGCCGAGAACGTGAGGTTCTTGACGGGAGTCCAGCGGGTGATGACACCGACCTGCGCAACGGCGAAGTCAGGATTACAACCCGTCACACCGACCAGGCCACCGAACACGCCGCCTGCACCGCCAGCGCCGCAAAGCGTGGTCTTGGCGAGCGAGCCGAACTGCGCCTGAGCGTAGGCACCGTACAGCGCGGTGTTCCAGTAGGGATCCCAGTTATGGGTGTAAGCGCCGCGGAAGCCCCAGGTCTTGACGGTTTCCTGCGAGCTGCCGGTCACGAACACGGTGTCCGGAGCGATGGCGAAGCCGACGCTCTGGTAAGCAACGCCCGAGCTGCCGAACATCGAGTAGCTGCCGCCCGCGAGGTTCTGGAAGTTGTAGCGGGACGCGCCGTCGGTGTAGACGCCCGAAATGTTGATCACGTCACCCGCACCAGTCGGGATGTTCTTGATGGACAGAGCGAGCTGAACAGCCCAACCCCACTTGTCGTCGGGGTGGCCAGTCGGCTCGGTGGCGCCGTAGTAGGCAACGTGGTTGTCGTGCGCAGCGACCGACGCCTGGAACAGACCCCAAGCCTGGTCGACACGAACCATACCGACGAGGTTCGGCGAGCGCGAACCGCCGATGGCGTTCGAGCCATACGAACCGCCGATCATGCCAGCCGCCGTAGCGCCGGTCATGTTGAGGTTGCCGGCCTGGTAGTAAGCCGTCGCGTCTTCCGCCGAGAACGACGCCGTCACGCCCTGACCGAAGTCAGCGGTGTAGGTGAACTGGTTGACACCAGTGACCGTGCCGGAACCGCCGACGAGGCTGTCGAAGTTGTTGCCGGGATAGTTGGTCCAGGGCGCGTCGAACTGCGACACGGCCTTACCCATGGTGAAGCCAGCGAACTGGATGAAGGCGTAGTACACGCCGAGCGAACCGCCCGAGGTGTTGCCGTCGGTGCCGTTGATCGACGAACCAACGAGCGCCGGGGTGGCGCCGGAGGTGTTGAGCGCCAGCGTGCCGCTGTAGGCGGTCGTGCCCGTCGCGCTGCCGGTGCCGGCGTAGTTGCCGGTGGTCCAGGAGAACACGCCGTCGAAGAAGGTACGGACGACGCCGTACTCGGTCGCGGTGCGCGTGTCGATGTTGAGATCTTCACGAGCGCGCATGGTGTAGTAGTTCGTCAGACGGTTACGCGCGCCGTTGTTCGACGTGAGCTGACCGCTGAAGCTCGAGTTGGTGTTCAGCGCGACTTCAGCGCGCAGATAACCACCCAGCTTGATGCAGGTGTCGGTGCCCGGGATGTAGTAGAAGCCCGCGCCGTACAGCGAGCAGATCTTCACGTATTCGACCGCCTTGGCCTTCACGGGCAGATCGGCTGCTTGAGCTCCGCCCACGGCGATCAGACCCGCCGCTGAGCCGAGCAAAAGGCTCTTAACCAACTTCATGTTAAACCTCCAAGTTGCTCTTCAGGGAAGGTCACTGACCGGACGGCCAATTCCCCAACCCCCTCTAAATCACCGCTCCGGGCTCCTTCGCGTCTTCGGACACACCCGCATGAACGCGAGGGACTTAAGCGAAATGACCTAAACGGGACGACCTCGGGATGCCCCCCTCCGTCGCTCAGTCACAATTACCGAACGTCCTTGCACACACAACAAGAGAACGCTTGGAAACGGGCCTATGAAGCTTGTTTTCCGACGGGTGTTGCACAAATAACACGCAGATGTGATCGAAGCGCCCTCGCAACCAATTGTTTTCATTGACGTTTTAGAGACGGTTCCTCCTGCCATCAAAGTTCCCCACTTAAGGCACGGCAAGCGAGATCTCGGCCTGGAGGGGCTTTGACGCACTCGAATCGTGGAATCGCAGGGAGACTCAAGGAGAACGCATCGCCCTGCTCCGCACCTCCCAACCTGATGCAGGCACGGCTTTAAGGGGTGGACGAGCACCCTTTATGGATAGCGACCGTTATTGGGCCGGTTGGCGGATGACACGAATCGAACCTTCAGCCGCCCGCTCCCCGCGCCGCATTGATTTTTCCAGTAAACTCAGTCTCTTACGCGACCAAGGACGTTCTCATAGGCAAAAACCATCTTCGAGATGCGCCGGACGCTCCAACTCTGTGCCTCATTCTCGCAACGTTATGGTCACGCCCCGGGAGCAAAGTGCTTTGTCGCGAAAATCGCTGGGAATATTCGAGCGAAAACACACGCTTCCAAATTGACCCGCCCAAGTAATTAGATGCATAAGGCTCGCACCGGAGAGGTGGCCGAGTGGCTGAAGGCAACGCTTTGCTAAAGCGTCATACGGTCTCAAGCTGTATCGAGGGTTCGAATCCCTCCCTCTCCGCCACCCAGCGGCAGAATCAATCAAGGTCTGGGCGTTCTTTCAGCTGAAAGCGCTCGTGTGACCGGCGCGAAAGCCCGGCGCAAGGATCGACGCGGCCGTTCAGCTCGATTCGCACCATCTTATATGTCTTATATGTGTGGGTATGCGTGTGGTCCGCACCTAGCGGTGGAACCGCCAGATCCGCCAATGCGAGGGCGAAATCAGCACCGCCTCGCCGGCCCAGACATTGTACCAGACGCCGGACCTGCGCCGGCACGGAAACGACCAGGGCAGAATCCCAGTCTTGTGCGGACGTCCGAGTTCCAGATCGCACTCATCGGGAGCGATCTGAATCGGCAGCCATCGTCCATTGGTATCGGGCTCGCTCATGCCGCACGGGTCTTATGTGGCGGCACGACGAAGAAACTTGATTCAGCGCAACCAGGCCCACCCGTGCGAACACGGGTGCGGATGCGATTCTCGGTTCAGTGCGTGGAGACCCACGCCCTCGCCTCGCGCTGTGCGGCCGAGATCTCGGCATCCGACATCTGCCCGGCGACTTCCTGGCGCAGCGTCACGGCGTCCTTGCGGCCCTTCAGGGCGGCGAGGTTGAACCATTTGTGCGCGGCGACGAGA
Source organism: Bradyrhizobium sp. CIR18 (assembly GCF_014198295.1). NCBI lineage: Bacteria > Pseudomonadati > Pseudomonadota > Alphaproteobacteria > Hyphomicrobiales > Nitrobacteraceae > Bradyrhizobium > Bradyrhizobium sp. CIR18. Next base: position 917,864 of record NZ_JACIHF010000001.1, read on the forward strand.
TCGACGAGCCCGGAACGGCCGCTCGCCCAATAGATCCCGCGCTCGAACAGCACGTCCGACAGCGCGGTCGCGTCGATCGGCGTTGCCGTCTCCAGATCGAAAGTACCCTGAAACATAACGCATCCCCTTTTTTTCTTGTGCCTTGCTCCCCCGAGCGCGGCTCCCGTCCAACTCTGATGTGCATGACCCTTGCTGGGACCGCGCACTGTTCAACTCATCCCTTGGGCTTCTTGCCCAACGCCGTTTGCCGGCTTGTTGGAGGCGATGATGGCGGGCAAATTTGAATGGCAATTTAAGTATCGCGATGAAGCAGACGTAAACGCGAGCGCGCGGCGCCGGCGCGCAGAATTCAAGAAATCGCTGATTTGCAGGCACTTCTGCGTTTCGTCAGATTTGGTTTACCCTGGGATTTTGGGACATCGATAACCATCGCGCGCGGTGGACGCATCCTGCGGCGTCCCCACTCGCTATCGTCGCCCGCGCCCGGGCTATCGCCAAGGCTTCGCCGGGCCCCGTCGTCCTTGAGCGCCGAAGCTTCGGCGAAGGCGGCAGAAGGGTGACCGGCACTCCAGAGACGGCAATGTCGCACGAGCAGCCCGGCGTACTGGATCGCCCGGCCGGAGCGCGGCGATGACACCGCGAATGGCGAAAGCGGCGTGCGAGCAGCGCGCAATCAGGCCCCAGCCCTCGCCTGCCCAAGGTGGAGCGGCCAGCGCAACGATGACGCCGTGGTCAGATCAGCAATGTGGGGAAAAGGAAATGCCGGCAATACCCCGGCCTCAGGAGAACGAGGGCGTCGGCGAACACGTCAGGACCAGATTCCACTTTGACCGCGAGGCCACTCGTGAAATTGCAGAACCGGAGAACCGGCCCCGCACCGAACGAAGAAAACTAGTTTCTTCTGCCGGACCGCAAAGAGAACGGTCCGACCGTTGACCTGATGTCTCGCCGACACCCTCTATCGTCGACCAGAACCTCTAGGAGGCGCTGATGACGTGCCGGCTGCTGGAGCCGGCAACTTCAGAAGCGAAGTTACTTCTTCTTCTTCGCGACCTTGCGGGTCTTCTTCGCAGTCTTCTTCACTGCGCTCTTCGCCTTCTTCGCCTTCTTCGCTTTCTTGGCCATGTTGCCCTCCGATGTGTGAGATGGCTTTAATCGCTGCGTGCAGTCGGGGATCGAATGCACACTCATCCCGAATACACCAACACAACGAAAAAAACAGCGTCTCGCTTAAAGAAGTGTTGACGACGCAACGCGCGTGCGCTTTGCGAACGCGATGCAAGCGCACCGAACGACGGGTGCGAGCGACCGCAGAGCGTACGCGCAGCATCGACGTTCGCGGCGGATGCGATTGCAGAAAAACACTATGCAGCAAGTATTTTTCTTTGCGTACGCATCGCGCGCGATCATCGCGATGATGCGCATCGCCGATCCCGCGATCACCTCGCAAGGGCGCTTCGCGGACTCTGAGTCGCGATTTTTGGCAACGAAAATATTTTCATGCTTAACGGCGCGAACGCTCGCCGGAGCGTGTGCGAGCCGCCGTTTTGCGCGAATCGCGTGACGGCGATTCGGCCGTTGCATCGCGTCTGGTCGGGATGAAGTTTACCGCCGAGGGTGCGCGCGAGCGTCGCATCGAAAACCGACAGCGAGGTGACGGAGCGTGTCCGTCACCTCGTTCGAACGCGCGAGGTTAGAGGCCGAGCTTCGACTTGAGCACGTCGTTGACGCTCTGCGGGTTGGCCTTGCCGCCGGACGCCTTCATCACCTGACCGACGAACCAGCCGAGCGACTGCGGCTTGTCCTTGACCTGCGCGGCCTTGTCGGGATTGGCCGCGATGATGTCGTCGACAACCTTTTCGATCGCCGAAAGATCCGTGACCTGCTTCATGCCGCGGCTTTCCACCAGCGCGCGGGGATCGCCGCCCTCCTGCCAGACGATCTCGAACAGATCCTTGGCGATCTTGCCCGAGATCGTGCCCTCTCCGATCAGGTCGATGATGCCCGAGAGCTGCTCGGCGCTGACCGGAGAGCCCGTAATATCCCGGCCTTCCTTGTTGAGACGGCCGAACAGTTCGTTGATCACCCAGTTCGCCGCCATCTTGCCGTCGCGCGCGCGGTTGCCGAGCTTCTCGAGCACGGTCTCGTAGAACACCGCGCTCTCGCGCTCGGCGACCAGCACGCTCGCGTCATAGGGCGACAGGCCGAGATCGGCGACGAAGCGTGTCTTCTTCTGGTCCGGCAGCTCCGGCAGCTTCGCCTTCAGCTCGTCGACGAATTCCTGGCTGAACTCCAGCGGCAGCAGGTCGGGATCGGGGAAGTAGCGATAGTCATGCGCCTCCTCCTTGGACCGCATCGAGCGGGTCTCGCCCTTGTTGGGATCGAACCGGCGTGTCTCCTGCTCGATCTGACCGCCGTCCTCCAGGATCTCGATCTGGCGCCGCGCTTCATACTCGATCGCCTGGCCGATGAAGGTGATCGAGTTCATGTTCTTGATTTCGCAGCGGGTGCCGAGCGGCCCACCGGGCTTGCGCACGGAGACGTTGACGTCGGCGCGCAGGCTTCCCTTCTCCATGTCACCGTCACAGGTGCCGAGGTAGCGCATGATCGAGCGTAGCTTGGTCACATAGGCCTTGGCCTGCTCGGCGTCGCGGATGTCCGGTTTCGAGACAATCTCCATCAGCGCCACGCCACAGCGGTTGAAATCGATGTAGGACAGCGACGGAGACCGGTCGTGCAGCATTTTGCCGGGATCCTGCTCCAGATGCAGCCGCTCGATGCCGATGGAGACACTGCGGCCGCCGTCGAGATCGACAATCACCTCGCCCTCGCCCACGACAGGCGACTTGTACTGGCTGATCTGGTAGCCCTGCGGCAGGTCGGGATAGAAGTAGTTCTTCCGGTCGAACACCGAACGCAGATTGATCTGCGCGTTGAGACCGAGCCCGGTCCGGACAGCCTGCCTGACGCATTCCTCGTTGATGACGGGCAGCATGCCCGGCATCGCGGCATCGACCAGCGACACCTGCGTGTTCGGCTCGCCGCCGAACGCGGTCGAGGCGCCCGAGAACAGCTTTGAGTTCGACGTCACCTGGGCGTGAATCTCCATGCCGATGACCACCTCCCAATCACCGGTGGCGCCCTTGAGAAGCTTGTGCGTGGCCGTGCTCATGTCGTGCTCCCGAGCAGCGTGACAGCGATCCGCTCCCACTCCGCTTCCAATGAATCCTTTGCCGCGGGCTGGCCGGCCTGGCGGTACCAGTAGCCGGCATTGCCGAGATCGCCCTCGACGCGGTGCAGATAGGCGTGCACCCAGGCCGCGTCACGGCCGTTGTCGTCCTGGACGATCTTGTGCGCCTGATCCCAATCGCCCTTCGCGGCCCACCACAGGCCGGCGAGCGGCGCGCTCAGGTGTCGCGCGGGCGCCGCGCTGTCGAGGCTCGCGATGAACGCGGCGACATTCACCACCACCTCGCGGGCGTGAAGCGGCCGGCCGCCTGCTCGATCACCTCGCCGAGCGAGAACAGCGTCTCCTCCTCGAACGGACGGCCGATCAGCTGCAGGCCGAGCGGCAGGCCTTGCGCGTCCTTGCCGGCGGGCACCGCGATGCCGGGCAGGCCCGCCATGTTCACGGTCACCGTGAAGATGTCGTTGAGATACATCTCGACCGGATCCGCGCCGCCCTTCTCGCCGATGCCGAAGGCCGCCGACGGCGTCGCCGGCGTCAGGATCGCGTCGACGCCCCGCGCGAAGCAATCCTCGAAATCCTTCTTGATCAGCGTGCGCACCTTTTGCGCGCGCAGATAATAGGCGTCGTAGTAGCCGGCCGAGAGCACATAGGTGCCGATCATGACGCGGCGGCGAACCTCTGCGCCGAAACCTTCGGCGCGGGTGTTCTCGTAGAGCTCGACGATGTTCTTGGCCTGCTCGCGCAGGCCATAGCGGACCCCGTCATAGCGCGCGAGGTTGGAGGATGCCTCCGCCGGCGCCACGATGTAATAGGCCGGCAGCGCGTATTTGGTGTGCGGCAGCGACACCTCGACCAGTTCGGCGCCGGCCGCCTTCAGCCAGGCCGCGCCTTCGCTCCAGAGTTTCTCGATCTCGGCCGGCATGCCGTCGAGACGATACTCCTTGGGGATGCCGATCTTCATGCCCTTCACGGACTTGCCGATCGCGGCCTCGTAATCCGGCACGGCGATGTCGACCGAGGTCGTGTCCTTGGGGTCATGGCCGGCCATCGAGCGCAGCAGCATCGCGGCATCGCGCACGCTGCGCGCGATCGGGCCTGCCTGGTCGAGCGAAGAGGCAAAGGCGACAATGCCCCAGCGCGAGCAGCGGCCATAGGTCGGCTTGATGCCGACGGTCGCGGTGAACGCCGCCGGCTGGCGGATCGAACCGCCGGTGTCGGTCGCGGTGGCGCCCATGCACAGCAGTGCCGCCACGGCCGAGGCCGAGCCGCCGGACGAGCCGCCCGGCACCAGCGTGGTGTTGCTGCCCTCGCGCCGCCAGGGATTGCCCACGGGACCGAAGCACGAGGTCTCGTTCGCCGAGCCCATCGCGAACTCGTCATTGTTGAGCTTGCCGAGCATCACCGCACCGTCGCGCCACAGCTGCGAGGTAATGGTGGACTCGTAGGTCGGCACGAAATTGCCGAGGATCTTCGAGCATGCCGTGGTGCGCACGCCCTTGGTCGCGAACAAATCCTTGATGCCGAGCGGAATGCCGGCGAGCGGGCCGGCATCGCCCTTGGCGATCTTCTCGTCCACGGCCTTGGCCATGTCGCGGGCCTGCTCCGGCGTCTCCATCACGAAGGCGTTGAGCACGCGCGCGGCTTCGATGGCGCTCAGATGCGCGTCGGTCAGCTCGAGGGACGTGAAAGTCTTGTCGGCGAGACCCTTGCGGGCCTCGGCGAGCGTCAGCGATGTCAAATCGGTCATTTATTGATCGGGCTGCAGAAGAACGGAGACAGGGTCTTGTCGTTGGCCGGGTCGTCTTTTTTGGCGGCCGCATTCGCAGCGGCCTCGATCTCGTCGAGCACGGCATTGACGGCGACGTTGGGATCGGCAGCCTTGCCCTGCCGCTCCATCTTGTCGAGATAGTTCATGTAGGCCTGATAGGCCTTCTCATCGTCGCAAAGCAGGCACATCGGATCTAACCTGTTTATTCAACGACCTTGGGCACCAGGAAGAAGTGACCTTCGGTCGCGGGCGCGTTGGCAACGATATCGTCGGCGATCTCGCCGTCATCGACCACGTCCTGCCGCTTCTTCATCTGCATCGGGGTGACCGAGGTCATCGGCTCCACGCCCTCGACATTGACCTCCGAGAGCTGCTCGACAAAGGCGAGCATGGCGTTGAGCTCGCCCTGCAGATGCGGAACCTCGCCCTCGGAAACCGCGATGCGCGCCAGATGCGCGATGCGGCGGACGGTAGCGGCGTCGACGGACATTATATAAGGCCTCTCACGGCAAAACCTATGTGCCGTATAGCAGAGGCCGGTTTTGCGCCGCAACCGGCGCTAGCGCATGATCCGGAAAAGTGTGAAGCGGTTTTCCGAAAAGATCATGCGCAAACAAGAACCTAAAGCGCTTAGCTGGCCAGCGCTTTCATGCGGGCCAGCGCCGATTTGGCAAAATTCCGGGTCAATTCGGCCGCAGGGACCTCGCGGCCCAGCGCCACAGCCTGTCCGGCCCAGAGATTGGTGAAATCCACCCTGCCCTGCTTTTCCGCAGCCGTCTTCAATGGTCCCAGCGCGGTCGCGGCATGAGGAAACGGCGGGGCGTCCGGCGAGATCGGGCCAGCCTCGCGCATCAGGCGGTTCTGGACGCCGCGCGCCGGCCGGCCGGTCATGACATTGGTGATCACGGTGGAATCGTCCCGCGCTTCAGCCAGCGCCTTGCGGCCGCCGGCGCTGACCTTGGACTCCGGACAGCGCAGATAGGCGCTGCCGATCTGCACGCCCGAGGCACCGAGCGCGAAGGCGGCGGCGATGCCGCGCCCGTCCGCGATGCCACCGGCCGCGATCACCGGCACCTTCACGGCATCGGCGACCTGCGGCACCAGCGCGAACGTGCCGGGCTGCTCGGAGATCTTGTCGGTCAGGAACATGCCGCGATGGCCGCCGGCCTCGGCGCCTTGCGCAATGACGGCATCGACGCCGCGCTGTTCGAGCCAGACCGCCTCCTTCACCGTCGTCGCCGACGAGATGACGAGGCAGCCAGCGGCCTTGACGCGCTTGAGCAGCGCCTGCTCCGGGAGACCGAAATGGAAGCTGACGATCTCGGGCTTCAGTTCCTCGACGACCTCGCAGAAGGCGGCATCGAACGGCGCGCGGTTCGCCGCAGCGACCGGCGCCGCGGGATCGAGACCATGCTCGATGTAATAGCCTGTGAGCCGCTGCTTCCAGCGCGCTTCAGCCTCTGTCGAAAGGTCAACCGGCGTGTGGCAGAAGAAGTTCATGTTGACCGGCGCCTTCACGCGCTGGCGGATGATGTTGACCTGCTCGCGCGCCTTCTCCGGCGACAGCATCGCGCTCGGCAACGAGCCGAGCCCACCGCCCTCTGCCACGGCGATCACCAGCTCCGCATCCATCACACCCGCCATCGGCGCCAGCACGATCGGAAATTCGGTGTTGAAGAGGTCGATCAGTCGACGGTCAGGCCACATCGTTGTTCTCTCTCGTTTCTCTTACCCTCCCCTGGAGGGGGAGGGTGAAGAATCCTACCCCGCGACTACCGAGTTCCGCCGCCCGGCAAGAAGCTGCCCGGCCTCAATCGCAATCCGCTCGACGATCTCGGCTGCCGGTGGAATATCATGGATCAGGCCGACCGCCTCGCCTGCGATCACGGCGGCGACGTCGAAATTGCCGGCTGCCTTGGCCGCGGCATAATCCGCCGCGACCCCAGCGACATTCTGCATCAACTCGACTTCGCGACCACTCCAGCGCCGGGCATGATCATTGACTAGACACCGCCCGGTAAACGGCGCCGGCCAGACATTGTTGCGGGAGAGATCGAAGATGATGCCGCGCACAGTCGAGCCGCTGCTTGCCGCGCAAATGCGCCGCTTGGCCTCCTGTGCACCGTCGGCCTCCTCACTCGCATAGAAGCGCGTGCCAAGCAGCACGCCACTCGCGCCCAGCATCATCATCGCAGCAAGCCCACGCCCATCGGCGATGCCGCCGGCCGCAACCACGGGCACGCCCGCGGCAAGATCTACGATTGCGGGCACGAGATCGACCGTGGTGCGGGAGGCGCCGTGACCGCCCGCCTCCGTCCCCTGCGCGATCAGGATATCGGCGCCGGCTTCGAGCGCCTGCCGCGCCATCGCCTCGTCCTGTACCTGGCAGATCAGACGCGCCCCGGCCGACTTGATCTTGTTCGCGAACGGCGCAGGATCTCCGAACGATAGCATGATCGCGGATGGTCTTGCGCCGAGCGCGATGTCGAGAAGCTCGGGCCGCTTGGCGAGGCTCCATGTAATGAAGCCGATCCCGAACGGCGCGGACAGCGAAGCGAGCTTCGCGGTCTCCCGCTCCAGCCACGTCCTCTCGCCATAGCCGCCGCCCAGAATGCCAAACCCGCCGGCGCCGCTCACGGCCGCGACCAGACGGCTGCCCGCGATGACATCCATCGGCGCCAGCAGGACGGGATGGCTGATCTCAAGCAGCGTGGTCAGCGGTGTCGCAATGGGCATGGTCCTTCCCCGATCTGGACAGCGAGAGTAAGTGCGATTAGCATTCTCGAAAATTGAATTGTTGCGAACGCTACCATCTCAAACGCGAAACGGTACGATGGAACTCAGCGATCTCCAGACCTTTGCGGCCGTCGCCCGCAGCGGCGGCATCACCCGTGCCGCGGAAGAGCTGAACACCGTGCAATCCAACGTCACCCAGCGCGTGAAAGCGCTGGAGGCGGAGATCGGCACGCAGCTGTTCGAACGCCATAGCCGCGGCATGACGCTGACCGGCGCCGGCAAGCGCCTCCTGCCCTATGCTCAGCGGATGGCCGCGCTGTCGCGCGAGGCCGTGCTTGCCGCGCGCGACGATGGCGAGCCGAAGGGACCGCTCGCGATCGGTTCGATGGAGACCACGGCGGCGGTGCGGCTGCCGCCGCTGCTCGCCGACTTCCATCGCCGCTTTCCCGCGGTGCGCCTGTCCTTGCGTACCGCGCCGACCGCCGACCTCGTCGCGAGCGTGCTCGAAGGCGCGCTCGATGGTGCCTTCGTCGCAGGTCCGATCGCGCACGACGACCTCACTGCGACGAGCGCCTTCCGCGAGGAGCTGGTGCTGGTCAGCGCGCGGCGCTGGACCTCCCTCGCCGAGCTGCGCGCCGGCACGCCGGAGTCCGGCCCGACGGCACTGGTGTTTCGCACCGGCTGCACCTACCGCCAGCGGCTCGAGCAGGTGTTCGTCGAGTTCGGCTGGCCCTCAGCCACGCGCTTCGAGCTCGGCACGCTTGACGGCATGATCGGCTGCGTCGCCGCCGACATGGGCGTGACGTTGCTGCCGCGTGCCGTGGTCGAGCGCAGCGCAATGAACGGCAGCGTCTCGATGCACACGCTGAGCACCTCGCACGCGCGCGTCGAGACACTCTTCATCCAGCGCCGCGCCGGACATCAATCCAGCGCGCTGAGCGGATTTGCCGCTTGCCTGAAGTCCGATGAGGACGTCATCGCGGCCTGACGCGTTGAGACGTTCCATCGCACGAAATTCAACGTCACAAATCTGCCGTACTTGAATCGGTCGACGTCGCGCTGCGTTCGGCGGCCGCAGCACCGCGCGCTGAAATATTTTGAAGCGCAGACGCCTTTGACGTTAGGATGCGGCACTGCCAGCGCAAATTACCATAACGAAGCCAAAACATCGGGAGGACTATCGATGCGCAATACGTTCGTGTTGTGCTGTGTCGCCGCGTTGTCGGCGACGATCCAAACAGCAAACGCACAGGACTGGACCAAATCGAAATGGGGGCCGAACGACGAAATCGGCGCCGCCAACTACATGACGCCGGAGCTCGTGGTGAAAGCCGCCTCTCTGGTGAAGACCGGCAAGACCTACGCACTCGGTATTCCCGTCACGCCGCAGACGCCGGCCTATCCGCCGCGCGCCTTCAAGCTCACCATCGTGCAGCCCGGACAGGCCGGCATTCCAGGCCTCGGTCCCAACAAGGCCACCTATAACGACGACATCCTCGACACCTGGGTCGGCATCGGCAGCCAGCTCGACGGGCTCGGTCATCTCGGCGTCGAGCACGTCTATTACAACGGCAACAAGCTCGCCGACTTCGCCGATCCGAACGGATTGAAGAAGCTCGGCATCGAAAAGGTGCCGCCGATGGTCACGCGCGGCGTGCTGCTCGACATGGCCGCCTATTTCAAGACCGACGTGGTGAAGGAAGGAACCGCCTTCAACGTCAAGGAGATCGAGGAAGCCGCCAAGCAGCAGAACGTCGAGATCCGCCAGGGCGACGTCGTGATCTTCCACACCGGCTGGCTCAGCCTGATCGGCAAGGACGACAAGCGCTATTCCGCCGGCGAGCCCGGCCTCGGCGTCGAAGGCGCGAAGTATTTGACCGGCAAGGGCGTCGTCGCAGTGGGTGCCGATACCTGGGCCCTCGAGGTGCTGCCGTTCGAATCCAAGAACGTGTTCGAGGTGCACCAGATCCTGCTTGCGATGAATGGGACCTATATCCTCGAGAACATGGACACCGCGGCGCTCGCGCGCGACAAGGGCTATGAATTCCTGTTCGTGCTGGGCCAGCCGCGCTGGACCGGCGGCGTACAGGCAATGATCAACCCGATCGCGATCCGCTGACGTCGGACGCGCGTCTGGCGAAAGAAGCCGGGTGAGGACTTGCAGTGCCTCGATAGAGCGCACCGCTGCCCTCACCCGAACGTCGCCTCGGTTTCGCTGCCTCGCGAACCGAAGCGCTCATCAGAGTCGAATGTCCTCATAGGACTCGATCCGCCGCGGGCCGACCGAGGTCGCCTCGTGCGAATCCGCATCAGTGAGATTGCCGAAATCGAGCTTGGTCAATTTCGCGAGGTCCGCGATCGAGACCTGGAAGACACTGACATCCTCCTCCGACATCTTTTCGCGCAGATCCGCCTCCTGGATGCGATCGATCTCCATGACCAGCTTCCGCTGGCTCATCAGGAACGCCGCCGCCTTGAGAGCGTCGTCATCCTCGTTGCGTCGGATCAGAATCTTCCAGAAATATTTCGGGATCTGAACGCCGCCGAAGCTCGGATCCTTGTGCGGCCGCCCGGCCGGATTGGGCAGATCGGATCCATCGGCATCCGGCCCGTCGAACACCGGACCGTTCATGACGATGCCCTTCTCCTCGCCTTCAAGCAGGACATCGCGCGTGTAATCTTCCAGGCCCGCCCAGAGCTGCTTACCCTGGTTGAACGAGAAGAATTGCGGCGAGCAATTGGTGAAGTGGAAGGAATCGTCGCCATGCTGCTTGGCCGCGGCGACGGTGTCGCCCCAGGTCGCATCGAGGCGGCGCACGAGATGACCGCGATCGAACGGATTCTTGCTGCGGTCCGCTTCGAACGTGGCCTGCTTGCGGTAGAATTCGTCGCCGATCTGGGCATCGTCGTCGATGCGCGGATCGCGCAACCAGGAATCGCCTTCGCGCTTGCCGACGTCCTGTTGCTGCCCGCCGTCGATATTGACACAGCTGAAGAAGGCGAGCCGGCGCTCCTTGTTCATGACGACGCTGTAGTTGAAATATTTCAGCTCGGACTGCCTGGAGCTTCCCTTGAGCGTCGCGATTCTGGACTTGAGCGCGGCCGGAATCTTCGGCAGGGCCACCGAGAATTTACCGGTGCCGAGAAAATTTGCCTTGTATCCGGGACGCGATTTCAGCGTGCTCTGATCGATATGCACGGCCTCCATGGGCAGGCCGTTCGCACTGATGCGAGGCAGGAGGCCGGCCGGCGGAGCGATCAACGGCTTGCCACCGTTCGGCATACCGCCGTTCTGCGCCCCTCCGTTGCCCCCAGCCGGGCCCGGCTCGGGTGCCAGCGGCGCGAACGGAATCTCCTTCCGGAACATCGGCAATGGCACGCGGATCGGAACCACCAGCGAGGTGCCGTCGAGCGACTGCTCGACCCAGACATTGGCGCTGAACGCAGGCGCGGCGACCGGCGCGCGGGCCTTCTCGACCTCGAGCCGGATCGGCGGCTCTTCCTCGTCCAGCACCGGCTTGATCAGGGGATGGGAGCCAACGGCGACCTTGAGATCGGCGACGATCGCGCTGATCCGGATGCCTTCATTGGCGATCCAGTCGATCAGAGATTCATCCATCGACGGCTTCCAGACCTTGCCATCCTTGGCCAGGGTGCGGCCCTGCGCATCCTTCCGGGGAACGCCACTGTGGTGCAGCGCGACCACCTGCCAGAAGCGGTTGAACGCCGGCGAGCCCGACGATCCCGCCGTCGTATCGGTGTTGTACCAGAGGAAGTCGCCGACATATTTGAGCAGCTTGTTCTCGCGGACGCAGACCTGCTTCATCTGCCCGCTGGGGTGCTGGACGATGGTGAGGTACTCGCCGGGGTCTGCCTTGCCGGGCGCGCCGCTGAGCGGCAACCATCCCCAATCCTCGAGCTCCTCGTGGCCCGACAGCGAGGTCGGCGCCACCGCGACGACCGAGAAATCCAGCCTGTCATTGGTGTAGAAGAACTTGCCCGGCTCGAAACCGAACCGCACAGGCACACGCTCTTGTCCGGAGACGTCGAGCTCGTAGTTGAAATCGGCGATCGAATTGGCGGCGTCGGCCGGCTTGCCGAAGACATGATGGTTTGTCAGCAGCAGGCCCGGCCCGATCAGAAAGCCCGAGCCGTAGCCGAGCAGGTTCGACTTGAGATCCCTGAGCTGAATGCGGCAGACCGAGCGCGCGGCCGCGGTCCCCTTGGCGAGATAGTTGATGCTGTCGAGATCATTGCCCTGGATGATCCGCTCCAGGCCGATCTCGGCCTTCTCCACGTCCTGCGTCTCGGCCAGCAGCTGGCGCTGGCGCACGCGCATCTTCTCGACCGTCATCTCGATCGGACCGTCGCCCAGTTTCCGGTTCAAGGCTTCGGGTGAGAACTCGGCTTGCTTGAATCGCCTTTCTGAGCCCGCGATCAGGCTTGGCTTGATGAGCATCGGTGACCTCTCAAATGACTGGCGAATATTGGACCTGGTGAGCGCCTGAAAAAATCTGCGCGAAGTTGCAGCGCGGGCCGGATGGCCGATCGCTGCCGATCGTTCTGGAAATCGGGGCTCCGCCCCACACTACTTTAGACCTGTACATCTCCTGCCACGCAACCACCGGCATCATGCCATGGTCTGCAATGTCACCAGTGTGAGATTTCCCACATTTGATCGAAGCGCCCGCGCATCACGATTTCGCGCGCTGCTTGCTGCCGCTGGATCATCTACGGCTTCAGCTGCCACCGCCGCAGCGCCACGACGGCCCAGATCGCTTCGACCAGGCCGAACGGCCAGGCGCCCTGGAGAAAGCCGTAGGCCGAGCCGAGCGCGCAGGACGCGGCGAACAGCAGCACGAACCAATGGCTGCGATCTTCCAGGGCGTAAGTGACCAGCATCGCCGTGACGGCGAACAGGCCGAATAATGTCAGCGCGTCCATTGTTCCGGGTTCACTCCGCGGCGCGACGCATGATATGCGCTACGCATGCCGGCTCTTATCCTGCCCCTCATCGATGCTGCAACCCACTGGCCCGCCCGCGGCGCGCTGGTCGGGCTCGACCTCGGCACCAAGACCATCGGCGTTGCGGTGTCCGACCCGGACCGGCGGCTTGCGACCGGCGTCGAGACGATCCAGCGCAAGCAGTTCAAGCAGGACGCCGCCCGGCTGCTCGCGATCGCGGCCGAGCGCAGAGTGGTCGGCTTCGTGCTCGGCCTGCCCATCAACATGGACGGCAGCGAGGGTCCGCGCGCTCAATCTACCCGCGCCTTCGCCCGCAATCTCGCCGGCCTGACCGCCCTCCCCATCGGCCTGTGGGACGAGCGCCTCTCGACCGCGGCCGTCGAACGCGAGCTGATCGGCATGGACGTCAGCCGCGCCAAGCGCGCCGAGGTGATCGACGAGCACGCCGCGATCTTCATCCTGCAGGGCGCGCTCGACCGCCTCGCCAATCTGCGTCCAGGGACCGCCTGACCGATGGCCGTCGTGATCGCGGCGCTGCTGCCGGTCTTCATCCTCATCGTGCTCGGAATCGTGCTGAAGCGCAGCCTGATGCGGCTCGACACGCAATGGCACGGGCTGGAGCGACTGACCTATTTCGTGCTGTTTCCGATGCTGCTGATCCAGACGCTGGTGAAGGCCGACCTCTCCAAGGTGCCGGTCGCCGGCGTCGGCGGTGCGCTGCTGCTGTCGGCACTGGCGATGTCGCTGCTCTGCCTCGCGCTGCGCCCTGCCCTGGCCCGGCTCGATATCGACGGCCCCGCCTTCACCTCGATCTTCCAGGGCGCGACGCGCTGGCAGACCTTCGTCGGGCTGTCGGTCGCCGCCAACATGTTCGGCGATGTCGGGCTGGCGCTCGCCTCCGTGGCGATGGTCGCGATCATTCCCCTCGTCAACGTATTGAGCGTCGTGGTGCTCGCTCATTACGCCGCGCCCGAGAAGCAGTCCGCAGGCACGATCGTCATGACGGTGATCCGCAATCCGCTGATCTGGGCCTGCGCGATCGGGCTCTTCGTCAATGTCACCCACCTGCCGTTGCCAAAACTCTGGCACGACGTGGCGGACGCGCTCAGCCGCTCCTCGCTCGCGATCGGCCTGCTCGTCACCGGCGCGGGCCTGCATCTCGAAGGCCTCTTGCGTCCAAGCCTGGCCGCGGCCATCGGCGTCGTCTTCAAGCTCGCGCTGATGCCTGCGCTGGCGCTGGCGCTGGCCCTCTGGTTCGGGCTATCAGGCGACAGCCGCGCGATCGTGGCGATCTGCGCGGCGGTGCCGACCTCGTCCAGCGCCTATGTGATGGCGCGCCAGATGGGCGGCGACGCGCCGTTGCTGGCGCAGATCATCACGCTGCAGACGATTCTGGCGGCCATCACGATGCCGGTCGCGATCGCGCTGGCGGCTTAGCTCCCCAGCCACATCGTCAGCACCACCGCGGTCAGATTGTTCAGCGCGTGCAGCACGATGGTGAGCCAGAGCGAATTCGCCCGATAGCGCATATAGCCGAACCACAGGCCGATGGTGAAGACTTCGGCGAGGAAGTACATGTCGTATTGCAGGTGCACGATGGTCCAGACCAGCGACGACAGCAGGATCGCGCCCGGCACGCGCAAGAAGCTCGCCGACCAGCCGCGATAGAGGAAGCCGCGCGCCAGGATCTCTTCCGACATCGGCGCAGCCACGCTGAAGGCGAATAGCAGCAACAGCGCCGCGCCCTTGTCGCGGCCCGATTTCAACAGATCAGTCATGAAGCCCGGCGTCGCCTCGCGGCCGAGCGCACGCGACATCGTCTCCCAGACCAGCACCAGCAGGATGAGGCCGACCGCACCGAACAGGAGCTGCTTCCAGGACGGCCAATGCAGCGCGAGATAGTCGACGAAGGAGGCTTTCTTGATGGCAATGGCGAGCCACACCGCCAAAAGCGTCGCCGGCAGGCCCATGATGACCGACAGCGCGAGCGCCTGCGGATCGTGGCCGACCGCCTGGAGCGAGGCGAAGTCCATGGGAAGACCACGCTGCGCCACCAGCAGGACGACGGCGCCGATCTGCCCGACGAACATCGCGGCGAAGATAAAAAGGCCCCACAACGCGGTGCCCCAGAACATCCAGACGCGCGGCGGCGCTGGCGTCATAGTCAGCGGCGGATGGTCGGGATTGAGGGAGTCCATCAGAAGGCTTTCGTTGGGAAGACTCACGGCAGCGCCCGCTCCAGCAGCGCGCGGGCCTCGCCGCTCTCCAGCTCGACGGCGCCGTACATGCTGGCGTGATTGGCCGCAAGGCGTGTGCTCGCGAACAGTTCGGCATTACGCGGCGACACGCCGTTCAATGCCGCAGCAGCGGCCAGCAGCGCCAGCTTCTCGACGGCGAGACGCGCGACGCGCTCGCCATCGGCGCGGCGGAAAGTCTTGCCGATGAACGCGGCCGCGTCTCCTGCCCCGGGCAAGCCCTTCGTCTCGGCCGCAAGCGATTGCAGCACAGCCGTCGCCGGCTCCGGCTCGCGCGAGAGCGCGCGGAGCACGTCGAGGCACATCACATTGCCCGAGCCCTCCCAGATCGCGTTGACCGGCGACTCCCGGTAGTGCCGCGCCAGAATGCCGTCCTCGACATAGCCGTTGCCGCCGAGGCATTCCATGGACTCATAGAGGAACGGCGGCGCACTCTTGCAGGTCCAGTATTTGATCGCGGGCGTCAAGAGCCGCATATACGCGGCCTCCGCCGCATCGTGCGGCGTGCGGTCGAAGGCGCGGCAGAGCCGCATGACCAGGGCCGTGCTCGCCTCGACATGCAGCGCCATGTCCGACAGCACGGCCTGCATCAGCGGCTGATCGGCGAGATGTTTCTGGAACACGCTGCGGTGTCGGGCGTGATGCAGCGCATGCGCAAGCCCCGAGCGCATCAGGCCGACGGAGGCGATCGCGCAATCCTGCCGCGTCAGCTGCACCATCTGGATGATGGTGCGGATGCCCTTGCCTTCCTCGCCGACCCGCTCCGCATAGGCACCGACGAACTCGACCTCGGACGAGGCATTGGAGCGATTGCCGAGCTTGTCCTTCAACCGCTGGAACTGGATCGCATTCACCGAACCATCCGGCGCGAAGCGCGGCATGAAGAAGCAGGTCAGCCCGCTGTTCGCCTGCGCCAGTACCAGGAAGGCATCGCACATCGGCGCCGACATGAACCATTTGTGGCCGGTGATGCGGTAGGCCTCGCCCTCGCGCACCGCGCGCGTCATGTTGGCACGCACGTCGGTGCCGCCCTGCTTCTCGGTCATGCCCATGCCGAGCGTCATGCCGCGCTTCTGCCACCACGGCGCAAAGCTCGGGTCGTAGCTCCGGGTCGACAGCACCGGCATCACCCTGCCGAGCAGGTCCGGCTGCATCGCCAACGCGCCGACCGAGGCGCGCGTCATCGTGATCGGACAGAGATGGCCGGTCTCGACCTGTGCGGCCATGTAGAATTTCGCCGCGCGGATGACCTCGGCGGCATCGCCCGCCGGCTTTCCGTCTGCCGTCCAGGTCGAATTGTGCACGCCGGCATGGGCGCTGTGCGCCATCAGCTCGTGATAGGCCGGGTGAAACTCGACCTGGTCGCGGCGGTTGCCTTTTGCGTCGAAGCTGCGCAGCTTCGGCGTATTCTCGTTCGCGACACGCCCGCGATCGGCCATCGCGGCCGAGCCCCACTGCTTGCCAAACTCGGACAGCTCGCGTTCCGCCGCCGCACCGCCATTGGCCTTCACCGCATCGACCAGCGGCCGATCCGCGGCGAACAGGTCGACATCCTCGAACGGCGGCGACTGGTTGAAGACCTCGTGGGTCGCGAAGCTCGGCTGGGTCATGGTGCTTCCTCGGCGCGGAATCAGTTCCGGCGCGGCTGGATCGGGAAATCATAGGCCGCCCCGCCGGCCCCCGGCAGGGAAAAATGCCACCACTCCTTCGAATAGTTCACAAAGCCTTGCCTGGCCATCGCAGCCACCAGCCGCCTGCGCCAGATGCGCTGCTCGGACGTAATCGCCGGTGCCGCGGTATGGCCCTTCGCATCGGTACAGTCGTAGCCGGTGCCCATGTCGACGCTGCCTTCCGGCGCGCGCGCTTCGACCGGCGCGGTGCAATCCGCATAGGCTCTTGATGGGTCGTATTTGGCGGAGTTGTCAGCCTTCAGATCGACCAAAGTGAGATCGAGCGCGGCGCCCGTCGAATGCTGCGACCGGCTCGCGATGTAGCCGAGGCGGAACAGCTCGGTCTTGGGAATTTTGGGATTGTAGCGCCGCTCGGCGGCGCTCTCGTGACCGTTCTGCGACCACTTGACCATGTCGAGCGAGGCCCGCGCCGGCCGGTAGCAGTCGAACATCTTGAGCGAGAGGTCTTGCGCCGCCAGCTCCTGCTGCACCGCCTTGAGCCGCAGCCCGACTTCGCGCTTCACCACGCACTCGCCGGCGTTGTAGCCGGCGAGCGGCCGGCCGACGAAATTGTTCGCGGTGGCGTAGCGGATGTCCTGGATGATGCCGGGAACGATGTCACGCAGATAGACGAAGCCGCCGGGGAGCGATTGGGCGTGGGCCGCGCTGATTGTTGCTGCAGCCAAGAGCACAGTCAGGATTGTTTTCACGAAATGCCCCCACATCGTCATGGCCGGGTTTATCCCGGCCATCCACGTTCTTTTTGCGTCAAATGCGATAGAAGAACGTGGATGCCCGGGACAAGCCCGGGCATGACGTCGAGGCCACGCCGCAGCGTCGGGACCGACAGATCAGGGGATAACTCACCGCCCCGGCTTTGCCCCTTGCCCCCCCATCCATCCGCGCCTATAGCTCTCGTTTTAATGACATCGAAATCGACCTTCGTCCTCGGCCACCGGCACTTGCTGGGCATCGAGGGCCTTTCCGCGGCCGACATCACCGGCCTCCTCGACCTGTCCGAAGAATATGTCGAGCTCAACCGGCAGGTTGACAAGAAGCGCACCGTCCTGCGGGGACGGACGCAGGTGAACCTCTTCTTCGAGGCCTCCACCCGGACCCAATCCTCGTTCGAGCTTGCGGGCAAGCGGCTCGGTGCCGACGTCATGAACATGTCGGTCTCCTCCTCGTCCATGAAGAAGGGCGAGACGCTGATCGACACCGCGATGACGCTGAACGCGATGCACCCGGATATCCTGGTGATGCGCCATCACGCCTCCGGCGCGGTGGAACTGCTGGCGCGCAAGGTTGACGGTTCCGTGATCAATGCCGGCGACGGCGCCCATGAGCATCCGACCCAGGCCCTGCTCGACGCGCTCACCATCCGCCGCAACAAGGGCCGGATCGAGGGGCTCGTGGTCGCGATCTGCGGCGATGTTCTGCATTCGCGCGTCGCCCGCTCGAACATCATCCTGCTCAACACGATGGGCGCCCGCGTCCGCGTGGTCGGCCCCACCACGTTGCTGCCGCCGGGCATCGAGCGGATGGGCGTCGAGGTCGCGCGCGACATGCGCGAGGGGCTCAACGGCGCCGACATCGTCATGATGCTGCGGCTGCAGCGCGAGCGCATGAACGGCTCCTTCGTGCCGTCCTCCAGCGAGTACTTCAACTATTTCGGGCTCGACCAGAAGAAGCTCGCCTACGCCAAGCCGGACGCACTCGTGATGCATCCGGGCCCCATGAACCGCGGCGTGGAGATCGACTCGATTGTGGCCGACGGCGCGCAGTCCCTGATCCGCGAACAGGTGGAGATGGGGGTGGCCGTGCGCATGGCCGTGCTGGAAGCGCTCGCCCGTAACCTGCCGAACGCGTGATGCCGATGTTGACCGATCGCCGCCCCATCCTGCTCGCCAACGCCCGCGTCGTCGATCCCTCCCGGGATTTCGACGGTGTCGGCGACGTCCTGATCGCCGACGGCGCCATCCGCGAGACCCGCCGCGGCATCGGCGCGGCCGGCGTCCCCGAAGGCACCGACATCGTCAACTGCTCCGGCAAGATCGTCGCGCCCGGCCTGATCGACATGCGCGCCTTCGTCGGCGAGCCCGGCTTCAGCCATCGCGAGACCTTTGCCACCGCGAGCCAGGCGGCCGCGACCGGCGGCATCACCACCATCATCTGCCAGCCCGACACCTCTCCGGTGATCGATAATTCGGCGACCGTCGACTTCGTGATGCGCCGCGCCCGCGACACCGCGATCGTCAACATCCAGCCGATGGCGGCGCTCACAAAGGGCATGCACGGCGATGAGATGACCGAGTTCGGTCTGCTCAAGGCCGCGGGCGCCGTCGCCTTCAGCGATGGCGTCAGAAGCGTGACCAATGCGCAGGTGATGCGCCGCGCGCTGACCTACGCCCGCGATTTCGACGCGCTGATCGTCCACTACACCGAGGACCCCGATCTCGTCGGCGAAGGCGTGATGAACGAGGGCGAGTTCGCATCGCGGCTCGGCCTGATGGGCATCCCGAATGCCGCCGAGGCCGTGATCCTCGAACGCGACATGCGCCTCGTGGCCTTGACCGGCGGCCGCTATCACGCGGCCTCGCTGACCTGCATCGACTCGCTCGAGATCCTTCAGCGCGCGCGCGACGCCGGGCTCGCCGTCAGCGCCTCGGTCTCGATCAACCATCTTGCGCTGAACGAGAACGACATCGGCCCCTACCGTTCATTCCTGAAACTGTCGCCGCCGTTGCGGACCGAGGACGACCGCCGCGCGCTGGTGGCCGCGATCGCCTCCGGCCTCCTCGACGTCATCATGTCCGACCACAATCCGCAGGACGTCGAGGTCAAGCGCCTGCCGTTCGCCGAAGCCGCTCCCGGCGCCGTTGGACTCGAGACCATGCTGCCCGCCGGCCTCCGCCTCGTGCATA
Organism: Bradyrhizobium sp. CIR18; assembly: GCF_014198295.1. Taxonomy (NCBI): domain Bacteria; kingdom Pseudomonadati; phylum Pseudomonadota; class Alphaproteobacteria; order Hyphomicrobiales; family Nitrobacteraceae; genus Bradyrhizobium; species Bradyrhizobium sp. CIR18. The sequence continues at coordinate 937,372 of NZ_JACIHF010000001.1, forward strand.
ATGGCGAGATGGAACTGAAGACGCTGATCCGCGCGATGTCGACCCGGCCGGCCGAATTGCTCGGCCTGCCCGGCGGAACCCTGCGCGCAGGCAGCCCGGCCGACGTCATCGTGATCGATCCCGACGTGCCCTGGGTGGTCGATCCCGCCGACCTCAAATCGCCCTGCAAGAACACTCCGTTCGACGAGGCCCGCTTTACAGGCCGCGTGGTGCGCACCATTGTCGGCGGACGCACGGTTTACGAGCATGTCTGACCTGTGCAATCGTTCGGCTCGAAAGTCGGGCCTTTGGAGCTGCCGCCATGGGGCTTGAAGCATTTTTGCCGGTGGCCTTCGTCATCGGCTACCTCCTCGGCTCGATCCCGTTCGGGCTGGTCCTGACCCGGCTCGCCGGCACCCAGGATATTCGCTCGATCGGCTCCGGCAGCATCGGCGCCACCAATGTGCTGCGCACGGGACGCAAGAGCCTTGCCGCAGGCACCCTGCTGTTCGACGCCCTCAAGGGCACCGTGGCCGTGGTGATCGCCGGCTACATCGCAGGACCCAATGCCGCCATGGTCGCCGGGCTCGGCGCGTTCCTCGGCCATCTGTTCCCGGTCTGGCTCAAGTTCCGGGGCGGCAAGGGCGTGGCCGTTTATATCGGCATCCTGATCGGCCTGTTCTGGCCCGGCGCCGTCGTGTTCTGCCTGATCTGGCTGGCGACCGCCTTCACCACCCGCTACTCCTCGCTCTCCGCGCTGGTGGCGGCGTTCGTCACGCCGATGTTCCTGTGGTGGTTCGGGCATCTCGCCTTGTCGGCGCTGACGGCACTGCTGACGCTGCTGCTGTTCTACGCGCACCGCGAGAACATCAAGCGCTTGCAGACCGGCAAGGAGAGCCGGATCGGCGAGAAGGCTTGAAGCCGGACATCTACGGATATCGAAGCGACCTTCTGCATTATATGTCAAATCCTGTTCGCAACTCGCCGCCGACCCGCAGCCAGCCGTAGCGAACGGGTTCCATGCCTGTCATCCTGACAGAGCAAATGGCGTTACACGGTTGCTCAGAATGAGCGAGAAGATTGACGGCACGCACGATGACGGTAGCTCGCAGGGCACTGCGGCAAGCCGACTGCTGTCGATGACCAGCATCTGGTCCGATGCGCCCGCACCGCCGCCTGCGCCAAAGCTCACTGCCGTTTCGCCGCCGGCTCCGCCACCTGCCCCCGTCGCTCCCGCTCCTGTTGTAGTCGAGGTCCGACCTGCGGCTGCCCAGGTTGCATCGGCGCAGGCTCGCGCCACCCCCTGGCCGCCGCGAAAGCTCTCGCTGGCGCTGCAGGGCGGCGGCACCTTTGCCGCCTTCACCTGGGGCGTGCTGGAGCGGCTGCTGGAAGAGCCGATCGAGATCGACACCATCAGCGGCGCCAGTGCCGGCGCCATCAATGCGCTCCTGCTCGCCTCCGGCCTTGCCGAAGGCGGCCGCGAAGCGGCACGGGCACGACTGAGCCGGTTCTGGCTCCGCCTGCTGCACGAGGCCTCGTTCCGCTCGCTGATGCTGGTCGGTGGCTTCTCGCCGGCGGGAAGCTCGGTCGCGTTCGGTCCGACGCTGCGCTCCGGCCAGTTCGATCCTTTCGATCTCGATCCGCTGCGACAGGCGCTGTCGCGCGACATCAATTTCGCCGCGCTGCTCAATCCGGACTGCCCGAAGCTCTTGATCGCGGCGACACGGATCCGCGACGGGCAGCAGCACATCTTCCGCAACGACGCCATCACCGCCGACGTCGCGCTGGCCTCGACCTGTCCGCCCCTGGTTCACTGCGCCGTCGAGATCGAGGGCGAAGCCTATTGGGACGGCGGCTTTGGCGGCAACCCGCCCTTGCTGCGGCTGGCGCAGGACACGACGACGTCCGATGTCCTGCTCGTTCAGATCACGCCGGCGCGCGACAGCTACGTGCCGATCACGCTTGCCGCGATCGATCGCCGGCTGGACCAGATCGCGGCCAACGCCGCCCTCAATGCCGAGATCGCGGCGATCGAATGGGCGCAAGCGCGTGCCGCGCCGTCGCTGCGCCTCACCAGGATCGCGGCGGAAGATTCCGTTGACGGCCTGGCACAACGTTCGTCCGCCGATCTCGGCCGCGGCTTCATTCGCCTGCTGCACCGAAGCGGTCGCGCAGCCGCAGAGCGCTGGCTCGGGCAAGATGCAAAGATCGGCGCACCGCTCTCTGCGCCCGCACAGTCCCTTGTCGCGTCCGAACCCGCGCTAGCCTGACTTCGCCAGCGCGTTCTCCAGGAACCATGCCGCCGCGAGTGCGACCGGATCGTTGCCGAAGCGCGCGATCACCTGCACGCCGATCGGCAGGCCGCCCGCCTTCAGCACCGGCACGTTGACGCAAGGATTGCCCATCAGCGTCCACAGCCGGTTGTAGCGAGGATCGCCTGTCGTCGCGAGCTCCTTGGCCGGTGCCGTGCCGGGCGCCGAATAGGTCAAGAGCACGTCGACGCCCTCGAACAATTCGCCGAGCTCGCGGCGGCCACGACGGCTGATCCGGCGTGCCTCGTCATAGTCCCTCGGCGTCAGATGGGCGGTGGCATCGAGGCTTGCCCGCAGCATCGGCGCGATCTCGTCGTGACGCTCCGAAAACTCCCAGGCCAGCGCGCGATGCGCCTCGAAATCCTGGACGATGGGATGGATGCGCCAGGCCTCCCGCACCGCCTCGGGCAGATCAATGGCCTGCACGCTGGCACCGGCGCGCTCCGCCGCCTTGATCGCGGCCTGCAAGCCTTCTTCGGCCGCCGGCTCCACAGCACCGGCAAATTCCTGCCGGACGACGGCAATGCGTGGCGCCTTGGCCGGGACGATGCCGGAAAACTCGGTGCGGCCCGTCATCGCCAAAAGTCCGCGCGCAAGATCCTCCGCACGCGCGCCGAACAGGCCGACCGTGTCGAGCGCCCACGAATAGCACTTCACGCCAACCGTCGGCAGCATGCGGAACGACGGCTTGATCGCGGCAGTCCCGCAATAGGCCGCGGGCCGGATCACCGAGCCGCCGGTCTGGGTGCCCAGTGCCAGCGGGATCATGCCGGCACCGACCGCCGCCGCCGAGCCCGAGGACGAGCCGCCCGGCGAATGGCCGAGATTATGCGGATTGAGCGTCGGGGTGGGATCGCGCGACGCGAATGCCGTGGTCGTGGTCTTGCCGATGATGGTGGCGCCTGCCCGCTTCAGCATCATGACAACAGGCGCATCGCTGCGCGGCTGCCAGCCGCGATAGATCTCCGAGCCCATCTCGGTCGGCATATTGGCGGTGTCGATGATGTCCTTGATGCCGACCGCGATGCCCCGCAGCGGGCCGGAGGCCTGCGCCTTCGCGGATTTGTCGTGGCGGACGAAGGCGCGAACGTCCTTCTCTTTGGCCTCGATCGCCGCATGCGACTGGGCGATGGCGGCATCGGGCGAGAGCTCGCCCGCTTCGATGCGGCGCTGGAGGTCGGCGAGTGAGATCATGGCAATACCCTTCTTATTGGGATCGCTTTTAGCATCGGGGCGAGGCCACGCAAGCGCACGCCGCTGTTGCGCAACGCCCTCAGGTTGTTCCATGCTGCGGCCACAAGGAGACGCCGTGGACGCCATCAATCCGAGCGTGGAGCTGACCGAAGCTGAGCGGATCGACCGCATGCGGCTGATCCGCTCCGACAATGTCGGACCGCGCACCTTCCGTTCGCTGGTCGATCATTTCGGCAGCCCGCGCGCCGCACTGGAGCGGCTGCCTGATCTGGCGCGCCGCGGCGGCGCGCAGCGGTCTGGGCGCATCTATAGCGCGGACGAGGCCAAGGCCGAGCTCGCCGCCAGCCGCAAATTCGGCATCGCCTGGCGCGCACCCGGCGAGGACGGCTATCCGGCCCGGCTGGCGATGATCGACGATGCGCCGCCGCTGCTCGCGGTGCGCGGCGATACGAAGACCTTGATGCGGCCGATGATCGCCATCGTCGGCTCGCGCAACGCCTCCGGCGCCGGGCTGAAATTCGCAGGCCTGCTGGCGCGCGAGCTCGGCGAAGCCGGATTCATCGTCATCTCAGGGCTCGCCCGCGGCGTCGATCAGGCCGCCCATCGCGCCAGCGTCGCAAGCGGCACGATCGCGGTGCTCGCCGGTGGACATGATTGCATCTATCCGCCCGAGCATGGCGACCTGCTCGCAGCGATCCTCGACCACGCCGGCGCTGCGATTTCCGAGATGCCACTCGGCCACGAGCCGCGCGCCCGCGACTTTCCCCGCCGCAACCGCCTGATCTCGGGCGCCTCGCTCGGCGTCGTCGTGGTGGAAGCGGCGCACCGCTCGGGCTCGCTGATCACCGCGCGCATGGCGGCCGAACAGGGCCGCGAGGTGTTCGCGGTGCCGGGCTCGCCACTCGATCCGCGTGCCGCCGGCGCCAATGATCTGATCAAGCAGGGCGCGACCCTCGTCACGGAAGCTTCCGACATCATCAACGCGGTTGCACCGATCATGGAGCGGCCGCTGATGCACCCCGTCAGCGAGCCCGACAGCGAGCCGTTCGAGAGCGATCCGCAAAGCCATGACCGCAACCAGATCACCGGCCTGCTCGGCCCCACCCCGATCTCGATCGACGATCTCGTGCGGATGTGCGGCGCCTCACCTGCGATCGTGCGCACCGTGCTGCTGGAGCTCGAGCTCGCCGGCAAGCTGGAGCGTCACGGCGGCGGGCTGGTGTCGCTGCTTTAGCTCTCGTTGCGCTCGTCGAACTTCGTCCGCGCCGCCGCGATCTGCTGCTGATGCGCGATCGCCCACTCGCCGAGCGCCTTCACCGGCTGTTGGAGACCACGGCCGAGATCGGTCAACTCATAGTCGACCCGCGGCGGGATGGTGGGGAAGATCGTGCGCGTAACGAGGCCGTCGCGCTCCAGCCCCCGCAGCGTCAATGTCAGCATGCGCTGCGAGATGCCGTTGATCATGCGCTTCAGCTCGTTGAAGCGCTTCGGCCCGTCGCTCAGCATCATGATGACGAACACGCTCCATTTGTCACCGACGCGAGAAAGCACGGAGGCGACCCCACGGCAGTCCGCATGGTCGGGATGCGGCATTGGATCGGGCCTCGGCGTCGCAGGAAAACCGGTGTTCTTAGGTTTCAAAGATGTGCCCATGGCTCAAAAAAGTGCGTTCTTGCGAGGTTTTCGATAGTCACTCATGTAGCTCTGGTTACAAACTTATACCAGGGTGACCCCAAATGAAACTGCTTCATCTCGACTCCAGCGTGCTCGGCCCCCACTCCGTCTCCAGGCAGGTCTCTGCCGCCATCGTCGACCGGCTCCGGCAGGCGACGCCCTCACTGGACATCACTTATCGCGACCTGACCCAGACCCCGCTGGCCCACCTCTCGGGATCGCACCTCGCCGCCGCGCAAGGCGCGCCCGCGCCGGCGGAACTCGGACCCGACCTCGCCGCGAGCGCAGCTGCGCTGGATGAGTTCCTGGCCGCTGACATCGTCGTGATCGGCGCGCCCATGTACAACTTCACCATTCCCAGCCAGCTCAAGGCCTGGATCGATCGCATCCTGGTGGTGGGGAAGACTTTCAAATACGGCGCGGCCGGGCCCGAGGGGCTCGCCGGGGGCAAGCGCGTGATCGTGGCGATCTCGCGCGGCGGCTATTATGGCGCGGAGACGCCGTATGCGGCCGGCGAGCATCTCGAAACCTATCTGCGCTGGGTGTTCGGCTTCATGGGCATCACCGGCGTCGAATTCATTCCGGCCGACGGAGTCCAGGTCGGCCCGGACCACCGCGAGAAGTCGCTGGCCGGCGCCCTTCAGGCAGCCACCAGCCTGCGCGCGGCATAGTCCTCGCGAGCGCAGAACCGTCCGGCGCAACACACGATCTGCGCCGGACGACTTAAGCTCGGAGGAGCGATCAACCGCGATAGATCGGCGCGCCGCTCGGCGAGGCCACCGCGCCGCCGTCGACGAAGATCTCCTGGCCCTGTACGTGCGCGGAATCATCGGAGGCGAGGAACAGCACCGTCTTCGCAACGTGATCGGTTTCACCGATGCGCCCCAGAGGCGTCGACAGCGCGATCCGCTTCTCGAACGCCTTCTCGGCTTCCGGTGTTGCCGTTGCAGGTCCCCAGATCGGCGTGCGGGTCGCGCCGGGGGCGACCACGTTGACGCGGATGCCGCGCGGCGACAGCTCCGAGGCCATGATCCGCGCCATCGCGCGCACGCCGGCCTTCGCGGCGCCGTAAGCCGAGTAGCCGGGAATGCCGAGGACTGAGATCACCGAGCCGTTGAGGATGATCGAGGCATTGTCGCTGAGATAAGGCAGTGCCGCCTGCACCGTGAAGAATACGCTTGTCAGGTTCGTGCTGATGACCTTCTCGAAGACCTCGAGCGTGGCCGAGCCGAGCGGCGTGCCGCCGGCGATGCCGGCGTTGGCGAACACGATGTCAAACTTGCCGAACTTCTCGGCGCCCTGCTTGATCGCAGCTTCCGTCGCGGCGATGTCGGTGGCGTCCGCGACGAGCGCGAGGGCGTTCGGCCCGAGCTCCTTGGCCGCCGCCTCCAGCGTCTGTTTGTTGCGTCCGGTGATCACCACCTTGGCGCCTTCGGCCACGAACAGTTTTGCGGTCGCAAGGCCAATGCCGCTGTTGCCGCCGGTGATCAGGGCCGTCTTGTTCTTCAGTCTCACGTTCGCCTCCAGTGGTTGCATCATAAAACTAAGTTGCCATCTAGGGCACATGGTTTTATCATGCAACCACACAAGCGCGTGATCGGCACACCGATCGTGCGAACGCGACAAGACCGGAACGATGGTGAAACGAACCAGCTTCGAGGGCGATGCCTGCCCAATCGCGAGGTCGCTGGACGCGCTCGGCGATTGGTGGTCGCTGCTGATCATCCGCGAGGCGCTGTTCGGACTGCGCCGCTTCGGCGAATTCCAGAGCAAGCTCGGCATGGCCAAGAATATTTTGTCGGTCCGGCTGCGCGCGCTGGTCGACCACGGCATCCTGGCAACCGCCCCCGCCTCCGACGGCAGCGCCTACCAGGAATATGTGCTGACGCCGAAGGGCCGCGGCACCTTCCCGATCCTGGTGGCGCTCAGGCAATGGAGCGAGGAGTTCGACGACGCGCCTGAGGAGATCGCGACCATTTTGGTGGATCGCGCCAAGGGCCGCCCGGTGAAGAAGCTGGAAATGCGCGCGGAGGATGGCCGGCTGCTTAGCCCGGCGGATACGACTCTGAAGCCACGGCCGGCGTCGCGACGGCGGTCGGCGTGACGAGCCCGGCTCTCGCCACACCGTCAATGCGAGGAACCCTTGCGACGAAGCAATCCAGACTGCCGCCGCGGAAAGACTCTGGATTGCTTCCGCCTTCGCCAAGGCGTCGGCGGACAAGTCGCTGCGCTCGCAATGACGGGGTGGCGGGACTTGTGCAAAGTCTCGGCAACGTCAAAGATGGCTAGGCATCCCAAAGCGTCATCCCATGCCCCTGCTCGCCATCGTCTATTTTTCCATCTCCGGCACCACTGAGACGCTGGCGCATGCAGTGGCGCGCGGAGCGGATGGCATAGCGCACGTCGCGCTTTGTCGCATCACAGGTGACGATATCGTGTCGGGCCGCTTCCAGAATGAGAGCTTATTGAACACGATCGACCGCGCCAGCGCGGTCGCATTTGGCAGCCCGACCTACATGGGCGGAGCAGCGGCGCAATTCAAAGCCTTCGCAGACGCCTCAAGCGACCGGTGGACCCAGCAGCGATGGGCCAACAAGTTCGCAGCTGGCTTCACCACGGGGGCTCTCGCGGGGGGCGATCAACTCCACACCTTGACCTACTTCTCCATTCTGGCTGCGCAGCACGGCATGCTCTGGTGCGGGCTGGATATTCCGGGCGGGGAGGATCCGAGCGGCCGGAATCGGTTGGGCAGCCAACTTGGCTTGGCCACACACTTGGTTGGCGGCTTGTTACCCCAAAGCGACGTCAGCACGGCCGAATATCTCGGCCAGCGATTGGTGACAATGGCCAGCCGCAACGGCTAACCTCACCGTCCATTGAGCACGGCGAAGCAATCCAGACTGCCGCCGCGGAAAGACTCTGGATTGCTTCCGCCTTCGCCAAGGCTTCGGCGGACAAGTCGCTGCGCTCGCAAATGACGGGGATAGAACGGCGCCCATATCTCGCACCGTCACCCTGAGGTGCTCGCCTCTTCGGCGAGCCTCGAAGGACGACGGCCCGGCTGACACCTCGGCCGTGCATCCTTCGAGGCTCCCGGCGCGATGCCTTGCATCGCGCCACTCGCGCCTCAGGATGACGGGCTGACGTTGGCTGCCCCCCTCACGACAGCTTGCGCTTGCTCCGCAGCCTCACATGCTCGTCGGCCTCGAGCTTGGTCATGCCCAGGAGATAATGCAGCACGTCGAGCTTGTGGCGCTCGGCGAGCTTGCGCAAGGCCCCGACCTGCTCGGCGATGAAGGCGACGGCCTCGTCCACGCCGCCCTCCCCCGGTTCCTCGTGACGCGAGCCTCCCGGCGCGCCTGATGCGGCGCGCGCCCGTTTCTTTCCCGGCCTAGTCACCAGACCCCACCCGAATCCATGCCCCGCGGAAACATTACGCCGATAGCGATCGCAACTCCAAGGTGGTATTTTGCAACTTTCTCGATATGAAACTTTTCCCATCCGGGCGGCTTTCAACAGCCCTCGATTTGACAGCGAGGGCCTCACCACCCATGTTCGGGGCGAAACGGCCGACCCGAGTCCTTTCGTTTTCGGCCTCAGATTTTCCCGTAAGTTACTGGAACTACATGAATATCGTCATTGTGGAGTCGCCGGCGAAAGCCAAGACGATCAACAAATATTTGGGCTCGTCCTATGAGGTTCTGGCCTCGTTCGGCCATGTCCGCGACCTGCCCGCGAAGAACGGCTCCGTCGATCCCGACGCCAATTTCAAGATGATCTGGGAGGTCGACCCCAAGGCGGCCGGCCGGCTCAACGACATCGCCAAGTCCCTGAAGAACGCCGACCGCCTGATTCTCGCCACCGACCCTGATCGCGAGGGCGAGGCCATCTCCTGGCACGTGCTGGAGGTGCTGAAGGAAAAGCGCGCGCTGAAGGACCAGAAGATCGAGCGGGTGGTGTTCAACGCCATCACCAAGCAGGCGGTCTCGGACGCCATGAAGCATCCGCGCCAGATCGACGGCGCGCTGGTCGACGCCTATATGGCGCGCCGGGCGCTGGACTATCTGGTCGGCTTCACCCTCTCCCCGGTGCTGTGGCGCAAGCTGCCGGGCGCCCGCTCCGCCGGCCGCGTGCAGTCGGTGGCGCTGCGCCTCGTCTGCGACCGCGAGCTCGAGATCGAGAAGTTCGTCGCGCGCGAATATTGGTCGCTGATCGCGACCCTGCTCACCCCGCGCGGCGATGCGTTCGAGGCCCGCCTGGTCGGCGCCGACGGCAAGAAGATCCAGCGCCTCGACATCGGAACCGGCGCGGAAGCCGAAGACTTCAAGAAGGCGCTGGAGACGGCCGCCTACACCGTGACATCCGTCGATGCGAAGCCGGCCCGGCGCAATCCGCAGGCGCCCTTCACCACCTCGACGCTGCAGCAGGAAGCCAGCCGCAAATACGGCTTTGCGCCGGCGCACACGATGCGCATCGCCCAGCGCCTTTATGAGGGCATCGACATCGGCGGCGAGACCACCGGACTCATTACTTATATGCGTACCGACGGCGTGCAGATCGCCCCCGAGGCGATCACCCAGGCGCGCAAGGTGATCGGCGAGGATTACGGCAACGCCTACGTGCCGGACGCGCCGCGCCAGTACCAAGCCAAGGCCAAGAACGCCCAGGAAGCGCACGAAGCGATCCGCCCGACCGACATGTCGCGCCGCCCCGACAGCATGAGCCGCAAGCTCGATGCCGATCAGGCGCGGCTTTATGAGCTGATCTGGAAGCGCACCATCGCGAGCCAGATGGAATCGGCCGAGCTGGAGCGCACCACCGTCGACATCACGGCCAAGGCAGGCTCCCGCACGCTGGAGCTGCGCGCCACCGGCCAGGTGGTCAAGTTCGACGGCTTCCTCGCGCTGTACCAGGAAGGCCGCGACGACGAGGAGGACGAGGATTCCCGCCGCCTGCCCGCGATGAGCCCGAACGACGCGCTCAAGCGGCAGAGCCTGTCCGTCACGCAGCATTTCACCGAGCCGCCGCCGCGCTTCTCCGAGGCTTCGCTGGTCAAGCGCATGGAAGAGCTCGGCATCGGCCGCCCCTCGACCTATGCCTCGATCCTGCAGGTGCTGAAGGACCGCGGCTACGTCAAGCTGGAGAAGAAGCGCCTGCACGGCGAGGACAAGGGCCGCGTCGTGATCGCGTTCCTCGAGAGCTTCTTCGCCCGCTACGTCGAATACGATTTTACGGCCGGTCTCGAAGAGCAGCTCGACCGCATCTCTAACAACGAGATCTCCTGGCAGCAGGTGCTGAAGGATTTCTGGACGGGCTTCATCGGCGCCGTCGACGAAATCAAGGATCTGCGCGTAGCCCAGGTGCTCGACGTGCTCGACGAGATGCTGGGCCAGCACATCTATCCGCCCCGCACGGATGGCGGCGATATCAGGCAGTGCCCGAGCTGCGGCAATGGCCGGCTGAATCTCAAGGCCGGCAAGTTCGGCGCCTTCGTCGGCTGCTCGAATTATCCGGAGTGCCGCTACACTCGTCAGCTCGCCGCCGATGGCGAAGCGACCGCTGACCGTTCGCTCGGCCAGGATCCCGAGACGGGTCGCGATGTCTGGGTCAAGGCCGGCCGCTTCGGGCCCTATATCCAGCTCGGCGAGCAGAAGGATTATGAGGAAGGCGAGAAGCCGAAGCGCGCCGGCATTCCGAAGGGCACCTCGCCAGGCGATGTCGAGCTTGAGCTTGCGCTGAAGCTATTGTCGCTGCCGCGCGAGATCGGCAAGCATCCGGAGACCGGCCAGCCGATCACCGCAGGTCTCGGCCGCTTCGGGCCGTTCGTCAAGCATGAGAAGACCTATGCCAGCCTGGAAGCCGGCGACGAAGTGTTCGACATCGGCCTCAACCGCGCGGTGACGCTGATCGCGGAAAAGGTCGCCAAGGGCCCGAGCCGCCGGTTCGGCGCCGATCCCGGCAAGGCGATCGGCGATCATCCCTCGCTCGGCACCGTCACCGTGAAGAGCGGCCGCTACGGCGCCTATGTCACTGCGGGCGGCGTCAACGCGACGATCCCCGCCGAGTTCGAAAAGGACACCGTCACGCTGGCCCAGGCGATTGCGCTGATCGACGAGCGCGCAGCCAAAGGCGGCGGCAAGAAGCCGAAGAAGGCGGCGAAGCCGGCCAAGGCCAAGAAGACTACGGCGAAGGCTGCGGACGGCGATGACGCCGCACCGAAACCGAAAAAGGCCGCCGCGAAGAAGGCGGCCAAAACCAAATCCGAATCCACCAGCAAGGCGCGCGCAGCCGTGTCGTCGACCGCAAAAACGTCGCCGACCAAGGCCGCCGCCCCCAAGGCTCCGGCCAAGAAGAGCGCCGGCAAGACTTGAGATCAAGAATTAGAGGTTAAGTGAAACGCAAGAATGACCGTGGCTTTCCCGACAGGCAAGCCATCGTCGCCTTCATCAAGGCAAATCCCGGAAAGGTCGGGACCCGCGAAATTGCGCGCGAGTTCGGCCTGAAGAACGCCGATCGCGTCGAGCTCAAGCGCATATTGCGCGAGCTCGCCGACGACGGAACCATCAAGAAGAAGCGCCACAAGGTGTCCGAGCCGGACGCGCTGCCGCCGACGCTGGTCGCCGACATTACCGGCCGCGACGCCGACGGCGAATTGATCGCCTCCCCCACCGAATGGGACGAGGTCGAGAGTGGCGAGCCCCCCAAAATCCGCATCCAGATGCCGCGCCGGCCGAAGCCAGGCACCGTCGCCGGCGTCCGCGATCGCGTGCTGCTGCGCGTCGAGCGCACGGACGACACCGAAGGCCCGGCGTATCGCGGCCACATCATCAAGGTTTTCGACAAGGCCAAGAGCCGCATCCTCGGCGTGTTTCGCAGTCTGCCCGAAGGCGGCGGACGGCTCGTCCCCGTCGACAAGAAGTCCGCGGACCGCGAGTTGAACATCGCCCCGGCCGACACACACGGCGCGCAGGACGGCGATCTCGTCAGCGTCGACATCGTCCGCACGCGCAGCTTTGGACTGGCCTCCGGGCGCGTGAAAGAGAAGCTCGGCTCGGTCAAGTCGGAGAAGGCGATCAGCCTGATCGCGATCTACGCCCATGACATCCCGCTGCAATTCTCGCCTGCCGCCGAGCGCGAGGCAGAAGCCGCTGAGCCCGCGAACCTGAAGGGCCGCGAGGATTGGCGCGACGTGCCGCTTCTCACCATCGATCCGCCCGACGCCAAGGATCATGACGACGCGGTGCATGCTGAGGCCGATCCCGATCCCAACAACAAGGGCGGCTTCATCGTCAACGTCGCCATTGCCGATGTCAGCTTCTACGTCCGGCCGGGCAGCGCGCTCGACCGCGACGCGCTCGACCGCGGCAATTCGGTCTACTTCCCCGACCGCGTCGTACCGATGCTGCCCGAGCGCATCTCCAACGATCTCTGCTCGCTGGTGCCGGGCGAGCCGCGTGGCGCGCTCGCGGTGCGCATGGTGCTCGGCTCCGACGGCCGCAAGCGCTCGCACAGCTTCCACCGCATCCTCATGCGCTCGGCGGCAAAGCTGAGCTACGCGCAGGCCCAGGCCGCGATCGACGGACGGCCCGACGACACCACCGGCCCCCTGCTCGATCCAATCTTGAAACCGCTCTACGCCGCCTATGCCTGCGCCAAGCGCGCGCGCGACGAGCGCGATCCGCTCAATCTCGATCTGCCCGAGCGCAAGATCCTCTTGAAGAGCGACGGCACGGTCGACCGCGTCGTAGTGCCCGAACGTCTCGACGCGCACAAGCTGATCGAGGAGTTCATGATCCTCGCCAACGTCGCGGCCGCCGAGATGCTGGAGAAGAAATCGCTCCCGCTGATCTACCGCGTGCACGACGAGCCGACCTTGGAGAAGGTCCACGCGCTCGCGGAATTCCTGGAGACGCTCGACGTTCCCTTCGCCAAATCAGGCGCGCTGCGTCCCACCACATTCAACCGCGTGCTGGCCCAGCTCGAGGGCCACGATTACTACCCCTTGGTCAGCGAAGTGGTGCTGCGCGCCCAGGCGCAGGCCGAATACTCCTCGGAGAATTACGGGCACTTCGGCCTGAATTTGCGCCGCTACGCGCATTTCACTTCGCCGATCCGCCGCTATGCCGACCTCGTGGTGCATCGCGCGCTGGTCCGCGCGCTCGGCCTCGGCGAAGGCGCCCTGCCCGACAGCGAGACGCCGGAAACCTTAAGCGAGGTCGCAGCCCACATCTCGGTGACCGAGCGGCGCGCGATGAAGGCGGAACGCGAGACCGTCGACCGGCTCATTGCCCATCACCTGGCTGATCGCATCGGCGCGAGTTTCCAGGGCCGGGTCTCCGGCGTCACCCGCGCCGGCCTGTTCGTCAAGCTCGCTGAGACCGGCGCCGACGGCCTGATCCCGATCCGATCCCTCGGCACGGAATATTTCAACTATGACGAGAGCCGACACGCCCTCGTCGGCACGCGCAGCCGCACCATGTATCAGCTCGGCGACATGGTCGACGTCCGCCTGATCGAAGCAGCGCCGATCGCGGGCGCGCTGCGCTTCGAGCTGCTGTCGTCCTCCAGTGAGACCGCGCCGCGCGAACGCAGGTCATCCGGTCCGCAGCGCCGCCCCTCATTCAAGGCGCATCCCGGACGCAGCCCGGATAGAAAACGCAAGCCGCCGAAGCCAAAATCCGGCAAACCGAAGAAGGGCCAGGGAAAGAATAAAGGAAAGAACAAGGGAAAAGGCGGCGGTAAAAAGGGCAAAGCATGGTGACGATGAGCACGGCCCCAAAACTCTGGACGCGCGAGACGGGTCTCGTCGAGAAGCGCGATCTCTGGACGGCGATGAAGCGCGGCTTTCGCGGCCGCTGCCCGCGCTGTGGCGAGGGCAAGCTGTTCCGCGCCTTCCTGAAGACCGCAGACGATTGCGCCAAATGCGGCCTCGATTTCACGCCGCACCGCGCCGACGATCTGCCCGCCTATCTCGTCATCGTCATCGTCGGTCACATCGTGGTGCCCACGATCCTCTGGATCGAGACCAATTACACGACGCCGGTCTGGCTCAGCTTCGCGGCCTATCTGCCCTTCACCTTCGTCGCCTCGCTTGCGCTGCTGCAGCCGGTCAAGGGAGCTGTGGTCGGCCTGCAATGGGCTCTGCGCATGCACGGGTTTGACGAGAACCCTCCGGATGGTATTCCGCCTGTGTAAGCAAGAAGCAAAAAGCGTTTGGGTGAGGACATGACGGATATTGCGCAGGTCGCGGAGAAGGCCAAGGTCCACGAGGAGAAGGAAGCCGATCATCATCCCTATTTCCGTCCGAGGGATGCGGCAACGCTGATCCTGGTCGACCGCAGCGGCGCCATTCCGAAGGTGCTGGTCGGCAAGCGCCACGACAAGGTGGTGTTCATGCCCGGCAAGTTCGTCTTCCCCGGCGGGCGCGTCGACAAGGCCGACTATCGCGTGCCCTGTGCTGCGCCCATCACGGCCGAGCTGGAAGCCAACCTCGCCAAGGGCAGCCCGAAGACGCCGGCCTCGCGCGCGAAGTCGCTCGCCATCGCCGCGATCCGCGAGGCCTGCGAAGAAACCGGTCTCTGCCTCGGGCGCACGGCCGAGGGCAAAGTGACAAAGCTCGACGGCCCCTGGAAGCCGTTCGCCGATGCCGGCCTCCTGCCCGATCCCTCCAGCCTGTTCCTGATCGCGCGCGCGATCACTCCGCCCGGCCGCGTCAAGCGGTTCGACACGCGCTTCTTCACCGCGGACGCCTCCGCGATCACCCACCGCGTCGACGGCGTGATCCATGCCGATGCCGAACTGGTCGAGCTGGTCTGGGTCGAGCTCGGCTCGAAGCCGCTGGCCGATTTGCATCCGATGACGCGCAACGTGCTCAACGAGCTCCACACCCGCCTTGCCACCGGCCCGCTGCGCCACGATGCGCCAGTGCCGTTCTTCCATTTTTACGGCGGCAAGATGCAGAAGGATATTTTAGGCTAGTCAGTCCGCGTCCGGCTCGGTGCCGACATAATCGCGCGCCGGCAGCTTGAGGACGCGGCCGATCTCGCTTGCGAGCTGATCGGCCTCCTCACGACGCGTGAAGCTCTGAAGCGTGATCGGCTCGATGCCCTTGTTGCAGCAGAGATTGACGTCGTACGTCGTCAGATCCGTGTCGTAGTCGTCGGTGACGCTGATGAAGTGATAGTCGGCGAGACTGCGCGACGAGCGGATGTTCAGCGGGCCGAACTGCCTGGTGATCACGATCTGGCGCAGCGTCTCGTTGAGCACGACGAAGTAGCGGAACGTCAGCAGGATGATGCCGGGGATGCCGACGAGCAGCCCGAACCCCGTGAACACTAGCACCGGCACGAGATCGTCGGCGAGCCTTCCAAAACCGAAAAAGTCCTGGCGCAGGCCGAGCGCAACGTTCCACAGCAGATAGCCACTTGCCGCCAGCAGCGGCAGCGACAACAGCCGGCCGACCCATGGCATGGGCCGGTCGATGCGGACGATGCCGCCGTCCACGGTCATTGCGCCGGCCATTGAAGCGTCTCCTCGCGGGGTCATGGCTTGGTCGGCGCGAGCAGCGGATTGGTTCGACGTGACGCCTCGATGCGGGGCTGGTCAAGCTGCTCTGGGTCGAGCTCGGCTCAAAACCGCTCGCCGATCTGCATCCGATGACGCGCAAGCTGCTCAACGCGACAGCCCGCTCCGCCGCGATGCGCCGGTGCCGTTCTTCCATTTCTATGGCGGAAAGATGCGACGAGATGTGCTAGGTGAAGGGAAAGAGCGCTTGAACAACCGGAGGATCGGATGATGCGCTTCGTAAGGCCTCTGCTCGCTTCCGTGGCGTTGTGCGGCCTGCTCTCGCCGCCCGCCCGTGCGGAGCTCGACGTCGCCAGATTGAAGCAAACCATCGAGACCGCCTTCGAGAGCGAATACCCGAAGCTCGACGCGCTCTATAAGGACATCCACGCCCATCCCGAGATTGCCTTCCAGGAGGAGAAGACCGCAGCGAAACTCGCCGGCGAGATGCGTGCGATTGGTTTTGAAGTCACCGAGCACGTCGGCAAGACGGGCCTTGTTGCCATCTACAGGAACGGTGACGGTCCCACCATCATGGTTCGCACCGAGCTCGATGCGCTGCCCATGGAGGAGAAGACCGGCCTGCCCTATGCCAGCCGCGACAAGCAGATCTGGCAGGGCCGCGAGACATTCGTCGCCCATAGCTGCGGCCATGACATCCACATGGCGAGCTGGGTCGGCACGGCGAAGACCCTGGTCGGCATCAAGGACCAGTGGCACGGTACGCTGATGTTCATCGCGCAGCCCGCCGAGGAAGAGGTCGCGGGCGCAAGGGCGATGATCGCCGATGGCCTGTTCACCCGCTTTCCGAAACCCGATGCGGGGTTTGCCCTGCACGACGGCAGTGGAGCCTACGGCTCCGTCACCTACAGGGTCGGGGTCGGATCGTCGAATGTCGACGGTCTGTTTATCAGATTCGTCGGCCGCGGCGGCCATGGCGCGATCCCGCAGGCGACGATCGATCCCGTGATGATGGCATCGCGCTTCGTCGTCGACGTCCAGAGCGTGATCAGCCGCGAGAAGGACCCGACCGAATTCGGCCTTGTCACCATCGGCGCGATCCACGCCGGCACCGCCGGCAACATCATCCCCGACGAGGCCAGGGTGATCGGCACGATCCGCAGCTTCAAGCCGCAGGTGCGCGCGAGGATGCTGGCCGGGATCGAGCGGACGGCGAAAGCGGTGGCGGCGATGGCGGATGCACCGGCGCCTGAAATCCACATCGACGAAGGGACCAAGGCGGTGGTGAACGATGCCGCTGTGGTCGGCCAGGCCGAGCGGGTGCTGAAAGCGGCCTTCGGCGACAAGTTCAACGTCAGCCCTGCGAACACGACCAGCGAAGACTACTCGGAATATGTCAACGCCGGCGTGCCGTCGATGTTCTTCAACATCGGCGTTTATGAGCCCGACCGCGTCGCCGCCGCGCGCAATGGCAGCGGCCCGCCGCTTCCCGGCAATCACTCGCCGCAATTCGCCCCGGTGCCGAAACCGACCATCCAGACCGGCGTCACCGCGATGACGCTCGCCGTGCTGAGCGCCTTCGATCAAAGGGCCGCCCGGGGGCAGTAGCCCTCTCGCCTCGGTATCTGCGGCTTGATGGATTCTCAAATGCGCAATTGCGCATCGTAGCTCGCGCGATGGGGTGCGCCCCGGAATGACGCGAACGTGCTGAGGTTTGATCGAAAAACGAAAAAATCTTCCCACCTCCCCCAATGGCGGAGTTCCGCCGCATGCCTATGTCTTCCCGAGCGTCACCAAGAACGGACACCGGTCGATGGCACAACGGCAACTCAAGCTTGGCGCGTTCATGCGCCCGATCAGCATCCACACCGGCGCCTGGCGCTATCCCGGGGCCTGGCCTGATGCCAATTTCAACTTCTCGCACATCAAGACGCTGATCCAGAAGCTCGAGGCCGGCAGGTTCGACGCCTTCTTCATGGCCGATCACCTCGCCGTGCTGAACATGCCGGTCAATGCGCTCAAGCGCAGCCACACGGTGACCTCGTTCGAGCCGTTCACGCTGCTGTCGGCGCTCTCGGCGGTCACCGAGCGGATCGGCCTGATCGCGACGGGCTCGACCACGTTTGACGAGCCCTACCACGTCGCGCGCCGCTTCGCCTCGCTCGATCATCTCAGCGGCGGCCGCGCCGGCTGGAATATCGTCACGACATCGAACCCGGATGCCGCGCTGAATTTCGGCCTCGACGACCACATGGAGCATGCCGAGCGCTACAAGCGCGCCCGCGAGTTCTACGATGTCGTCACGGGCCTGTGGGATTCCTTCGCCGACGACGCCTTCGTGCGCGATGTCGAGAGCGGGCTATTTTTCGATCCCGCGAAGATGCACACGCTCGACCACGACGGCAAATATCTGAAGGTGCGCGGCCCCCTCAACATTGCCCGTCCCGTGCAGGGCTGGCCGGTGATCGTGCAGGCCGGCGCCTCCGAAGACGGCAAGCAGCTCGCGGCAGAGACGGCGGAAGCCGTGTTCACCGGCGGCGGCAGCCTCGCCGACGGACAAAAGCTCTATGCCGACATCAAGGGCCGCATGGAGAGGATCGGCCGCGATCCCGAGCATCTGAAGATCCTGCCCGGCGCCTTCGTCGTGGTTGGCGACAGCGTCGATGAAGCCAAGGAGAAGCGCGCGCTGCTCGATAGCCGCGTGCATTACGACAGCGCCATCGCCTCGCTCTCGGTCATCCTCGGCACCGATGCCTCCGGCTTCGATCCCGACGGACAACTGCCTGATATCCCCGAGACCAATGCCAGCAAGAGCGGCCGCCAGCGCATGGTCGACCTTGCCAAGCGCGACAAGCTCACCGTGCGCCAGCTCGCCCAGCGCGTCGGCGGCTATGGCGGGCTGTCCTTCGTCGGCACGGCCAGAACCATCGCCGACCAGATGGAGGAATGGCTGGTCGGGCGCGGCTCCGACGGCTTCAACATCATGTTCCCGTTCCTGCCCGCAGGCCTCGACGATTTCGTCGACAAGGTCGTTCCCGAGCTGCAGCAGCGCGGGATTTTCCGGAAAGAGTATGAAGGGCCCACTTTGAGGGAGAATCTGGGCTTGCCACGGCCGAAAAACCGGTTCTTCGAGGGGTAATCGGGCCGTTTTGGGGGGCTTTTGCCGCTAGAGCCCCGTACGGGGGCTCTAGGTTGTTGTTTTTGACGCGTTTTCTTGACGCGAACCGGTGCCCACTTCGCTTGAAAACGCTTCGAAACCTTGACATCAGGCGGTTTCTGGCTAGGTTGCCGGCCAACGCGGGCCGTTTGGCCGGCTCCAGATTCCCTTCATTCCTGAGGTTCTGAACATGGCCAAAGCGGTCACCATCAAGGTCAAGCTCGTGTCCTCGGCCGACACCGGCTTCTACTACGTCGCCAAGAAGAATTCGCGCACCATGACCGACAAGCTGGTCAAGAAGAAGTACGATCCCGTGGCGCGCAAGCACGTCGAATTCCGCGAAGCCAAGATCAAGTAAGATCGCGGACAAGCGTTGAAGAGTTTTGCGGGGCCCTTTCGGGCCCCGTTTTTCTTTACCTATCCTTCTCCGTTATCCTGAGGCGCGAGCCGTGCGATGCAGAGCATCGCGCGGAGAGCCTCGAAGGATGAACGGCCGAGATGCGGCCGGGCTGTCGCCCTTCGAGGCTCGCCCTGCGGGAAACCGCAGGACGAGCACCTCAGGGTGACGGTCAGAGAGCGCAAGCCGCCGCCACATCGGCGCTCTGCGCTGCAGAGTCGTTCCCAACCGCTTCGCTTCCGCCTTCGTTCTTCGAGCTTCGGTGGACAAGCCGCCCAGCAAGCGCATTCTCTTGTTGGTTGCCATGGCGATGGCGAATTTATCGCTAAGCGATCCCTCAACCCCCGGTTGCTCAATCCTAAATGTCTGTTACCGTGCACTTACCGGCACGGAGTTTCCGTCCGGATTTGGGAAGGACATGGTCATGAGATTGTCATCGAGCCTTGTCGTGCCTTCAACCATCGCTGCCTTGTCGACTGTCCTGCTGTGCGCCCCGGCAGCGTCGCAAATCCCGACAGGCTCCGCCGCCACGCTTCCCCCTGTTACGGTCGATGCGCCGAAACAGGTGGCAAAGCCGCACGTGTCGGAGCGGGGAGCAAACACAACGGCGCCGCGTCGAACTGCGTCAACCACTCGAACGGCAACCGCGCGCACGCCTTCCTATGCACCGGGTTCTGTCATGGGGAGGATAGCCAGCCTGGAGAAAGTCGCCAGCAGCTGCAACGGTGGCTGTGCATCAAGCTTCCGGCACGGCAAGGAGCCGTGGATCGGATGCAGCGAGTCGGGCGGCAATGTGAACTATGGACCCTTCTCGCCAACGTGCCGAGACACCATCACCCATTCATCCTACGAGAATTGCGTCGAGACGAAGGTGTTCCTGGGCGAGTTTCGAAACAGAGCCCACTGGTTTTGCAGCAGCCTGCAGGCCGGCAACAGGTTCAAGGTCGCCGATCTCAAGCGCTCAGGACATCGCTAGTCCATACCGCTCGCCGATTGCTGCAAGCCCTTATCCCGATCCGTCATCCTGAGGTGCGAGTGGCGCGATGCAAGAGCATCGCGCCGGGAGCCTCGAAGGATGAACGGTCGAGATGCAGCCGCGCCGTCGCCCTTCGAGGCTCGCCGAAGGCGAGCACCTCAGGGTGACGGTGAGAGATGCTAATCCCAGAAGCCTACGCCGCCTTCAACACTGGCGTCGGCGGCTGCGACGGCCTGACAAGCGCGAACGCCACCTGCACGATGCCTCCGGCAAGTCCGAGCGCCACGCCGATGCGCCAGGCCATGGTGTAGGAGCCGAGCGCGTCGTAGAGCACTCCTCCTCCATAGGCGCCGAGGAAGCTGCCGATCTGGTGGCTCATGAAGGCGAGGCCCTGGATCATCGCCTGCCAGCGCAGGCCGAACATCTCGGCGACCGCGCCCGCGACCAGCGGCCCGACGCCCATCCAGAGGAAGCCCATGATGGCGCCGAACAGCAGCGTCGAGAACGGCGTTGCCGGCAGCATGAAGTACCAGGCGAGCGCCAGCGAGCGCAGGATGTAGATCGCGCCCAGCAGCGCCAGCTTGTTCCAGCGTTGGCCGGCCCAGCCGAAGAACAGCGAGCCGAGGACGTTGAAGCCGCCGATCATGCCGAGCGTCTGCGCGCTCAGCATCGGATCGAGGCCGCAGATCGCGAGGTAGGACGGCAGATGCGTAGTGAGGAAGACGAGCTGCATGCCGCAGACGAGATAGGCGCAGGTCATCACCACGAAGGAGGCATTGCCGAACGCGGTCCTCGCCGCGGTCGCAGCCGTGGCATCGTCGATCTCGTCGGCAGCCGGCTTCGGCAGCGGGACCTGGTCGACGCGCCCCGCGTACCACGCGGCCGGAATCATCAGCACCGACATGACGACGAAGCCGGCAAGTCCGACGCGCCAGCCAAAACCCTCATTGAGCATCTGTCCGATCGGCGCCGACAGCAGCGCGCCGAGCGAACCCGCGCCGGAGACAATGCCGAGCACAGTCGAGCGCACCGTTTCGGGTACCGCGCGCGCCGCCACCGACATCGCGATAGCGGCCGCAGTGCAGGCCAGCGACGTCCCGATCAGCACGCCCGCGCCGATCATGATGCTGACGAGGCCGTTCGCGGTCGCCATCAGAATGAGGCCCACGATGTACATCAGCGCGCCGACGATCATGATCGGGCGGAAGCCGTAGCGCACCGTCATCGCGCCGGCGAGCGGCTGGAGAAAGCCCCAGGCGAGGTTCTGCACCGCCAGCGCCAGCGTGAAATCCGAGATCGAAATGTGGATGTCGTGGGTCAGCGGCTGCATGAAGATGCCGAGGCTCTGCCGCAGCCCCATGCTCAGCGTCAGCATGATCGAGGCGCCGATCAGGATGGGCAATGTCGGACGCAGGACCTGCAGCAGGGGCATTTTCGTCTCCCTCGGGGGCACGGCGCAAATGCCGTCGTCTGAAATATCGGTTGATTTTGGTTACACAGACCTGTGTACTTAGGCTATGTTGCGCCCCAGCTGTCAAGCCAAGAGGATGCGCGTCGCTGCATGGCTCCCCCGCCCGCCCCACAGACGATGAAAGAGCGGATCCTTGAGACCGCCGACAAGCTGTTCTATCTGCAGGGCATTCGCGCCGTCGGCGTTGACACCATCGCGGCCGAGATCGGCATCTCCAAGCGCACGCTCTACAACCACTTCCCGTCCAAGGACGCGCTGATCGCGGCATACCTCGAGCGCCGCTTCGTGCACGCATCCCCCTCGGACAAGCCGCCGGCCGAACAGATCCTCGGCACCTTCGATTCGCTGGAGCGGCGGTTTGCAGCCAGGGACTTTCGCGGCTGCCCGTTCGTGAACGCGGTCGCCGAGCTCGGCCCAGCCGACCGCGCCGTGAAGAAGATCGCGGTCGCCTTCAAGGAAAGCCGCCGCCTCTGGTTTCGCGACCGCCTGAACGAGCTTGGTGTGACCGAGGCGGATGCGCTCGCAACGCAGCTGGTGTTGCTGGTCGACGGCTCGATCGCGCAGGACCTCGTGCGGGACGATCCGGCAATGGCAAGAGCTGCGAAGGAAGCGGCGAAGGTGCTGTTGCGGAATGCAGGGGTGGATGTGGGGGATGCGGGGAAGCCGGCGGAGAAGCGACGCAAGCCGACGCCACAATAACCCTTGCCGCATCGTTCGGTGTCATCACCCGCGAAAGCGGATGATCCAGTATTCCAGAGGCAGCTGTGATTGAACCGAGAGGCCGCGGCGTACTGGATTCCCCGCTTCGCGGGGAATGACAGCGGAGTTTGTGGAGGAAGCGTGGACGCCTGACTACACGTCAGACCATTTCGCGACGCTACCAACATCCTCCCTGTTTTGCCCGACGGGTCAAACGGCGCGACGGTCCGCGCAAGCTATCTTTGCCGCGCACGTAACCCGTTGATCCGACTAGCGCCGGCTACTGTGCATGGGGTTGTTTTCGCGAATTTTGCTGCCGGCGGCCTTTACGCCGCCTGCGATACCACGCGGTTGCGCCCGTCGTGCTTGGCCCGATACAGCGCAGTATCGGCGCGCTTGAGGACGTCGGCGACCGCCTCGCCCTTCTGCTCCAGCGTGGTCAGGCCGATCGAGATCGTGACCTCGATGCGCTTGGCGCCTTTGTGGATCGCGAACGGCTCGCCCGCGATCGAACGGCGCAGGCGCTCGGCGACCATGCCGGCGACGTGGAGATCGGTCTCCGGCATCACGATGACGAACTCCTCGCCGCCATAGCGGCAGGCAAGGTCAATACCGCGGATCGACTTGCGCACCCGCACCGCGAATTCACGCAGCACGTCGTCGCCGGCGTCGTGGCCGTAATTGTCGTTGATCGACTTGAAGAAGTCGATGTCCAGGATCATCAGCGCCAGCGGCTTGCCGCGGGTCGAAGCCTGCTCGGCGAGCGTCGCCAGATGGCTCTCCATGTAGCGGCGATTGTGCAGGCCGGTGAGCGCGTCCGTGATCGCCATCTCGATCGAGTTCTGCACATTGTCGCGCAGATGGTCGGTATAGCGGCGGCGGCGGATCTGGGTGCGGGCCCGCGCTAGCAGCTCGGTCTTGTCGATGGGACGCAGCAGATAGTCATTGACGCCGATCTCGAGGCCGCGGAGCAGCCGCGTCGAGTTCTCGGGGTCGGCAATCGCGAGGATCGGCACATGGCGCGTGCGCTCCAGCGAGCGCGCCTGGCTGCACAGGCGGAGGCCGTCGAAATTGTTGAGGTCGAGCGAGACGATCAGCAAATCGTAATTGCCCTCGGCGGCGTGGAACAGCGCTTCCGTCGGGTTCGGCTCGACGTCGATGGTGTGCTCGGCGGCGAGGATCGTCGCCAGCCGCTCGTAGGAGGACGGACGGTCGTCGACCAGCAGGATGCGGCCGCCCTTGCCGGTGTCGGCCACGGCGCTGCGCTCGGGCGCCTGCATGCCGATCTCGAGCGAAGTGATGGCGCGCATGCGCAGCTCGTCGGTCATCATCTTCAGCCGCGTCAGCGAGCGCACCCGCGCGATCAGCACGACGTCGGAGACGGGTTTGGTCAGGAAGTCGTCGGCGCCCGCTTCCAGCCCCCGGTTACGGTCGGACGGACTGTCGAGCGCCGTCACCATCACGACGGGAATGTGGTGCGTGGCCGGATCGCTCTTGAGGCGGCGGCAAACTTCAAAACCGTCGATGTCGGGCATCATCACGTCGAGCAGGATGATGTCGCATTCAGCGCGATGACAGATCGCCAGCGCCTCGGTGCCGTTCGAGGCGGTCATCACATCGAAATATTCGGCGGACAGGCGGGCTTCGAGGAGTTTGACGTTGGCAGGAACGTCATCGACAACCAGGATACGCGCGGACACTGTGAACTCACTTCCTATCCGATAAAACGCCGGACCGTCTCAATGAATTTGCCGACCGAGATCGGCTTGGACAAATAGGCCTCGCAGCCGCCCTCGCGGATGCGCTCTTCGTCGCCCTTCATCGCGAACGCCGTGACCGCGACGACGGGAATGGCGCGCAGCTCCGGATCGTCCTTGATCCAGCGCGTCACCTCGAGGCCGGAGACCTGCGGCAATTGGATATCCATCAGCACGAGGTCGGGCCGCATCTTGCGAACGAGGTCGAGCGCCTCGTAGCCGTTGCTGGTGCCGGAGGTCTGGTAGCCGTGCGCCTCCAACAGGTCGCGGAAGAGCTTCATGTTGAGCTCGTTGTCTTCCACGATCAGGACGGTCTTAGCCATCCCGCCCTCCTGATTGGTCCGAAGGACCCATACATGTAACGCCTCAGGCGCCGCTCGCCGGCGCTTCGAAAACTGGATTCAAACTAGCCTCAGATTCGCTTGAGTTTCGTTAAACCCGAGGGTCGACTTTCTGCGATGTGGTTTCCAGTTGCTTGCCTGGGGTCGGAAGACTCAGGGCCGAGACTCGGGCATGATGATTCCAAATTAGAGACCGAAAGTTAACGGAAAGGCAAACCGTCCCCTTGAAAAAGCCTGTTCACAACCCCCGCGAAGTCGCTGAAATCGTTGCGATTCAGGCGCTCTCTTTCGTTGCGAGCGATCCGGAGCGGCTGGGCCTGTTTCTGGCCGAGACAGGGGTCGGTCCGGAGACCCTGCGCAATGCCGCCGCGGACCCCAATTTCCTCCTCAGCGTGCTCGATTTCGTGCTGCGCGATGACGCCACTGTGAAGGCCTTTGCCTCGACCGCGGAACTGCATCCGACCAACGTCGCGGCGGCGCGACAGGTCCTCGGCGACGCGCTCGGCGATCCCTCCTGGGAGCGCGACGTGCCGTGACCGTTCCCGACCCGGCCGGGCCTCGTTGCTTCTGCCGGGATTGTTCGGCCGATCTCGACATGGGCGTGCGGCGCTGTTCCGCCTGCGGTTCCCCTCGCCTCGTCCGCCACCGCGCGCTCGCGGGCCTGACCATCGCCCACATCGACTGCGACGCCTTCTATGCGACGGTCGAGAAGCGCGACAATCCTGACATTGCCGACAAGCCGGTCATCATCGGCGGGGGAAAACGCGGCGTGGTGTCGGCCGCCTGCTACATCGCCCGCACCTATGGCGTGCGCTCGGCCATGCCGATGTTCAAGGCGTTGGAAGCCTGCCCGCACGCGACTGTGATCCCGCCGGATATGGCCAAATATGTCCGCGTCGGCCGCGAGGTGCGTCAGGCCATGCAGGCGCTGACGCCGCTGGTCGAGCCGCTCTCGATCGACGAGGCCTTCCTCGATCTCTCCGGCACCGAACGGGTGCACGGCATGATCCCGGCCAAGGTGCTGGCGCGCTTTGCCCGCGACGTCGAGCGCGACATCGGCATCTCCGTCTCGGTCGGCCTGTCCTGCAACAAGTTTTTGGCCAAGATCGCCTCCGACCTCGACAAGCCGCGGGGCTTCGCCGCGCTCGACCAGGAGGAAGCGCGATCGATGCTTGCCGAGAAGCCCGTCGGCTTCATCTTCGGCGTCGGACCTGCGACGCAGGAGCGCCTGGTGCAGCGCGGCTTCCGCATCATCGCCGATCTGCAGAAGGCCGACGAGATCGAGATGATGCGGCAGTTTCCGAGCGATGGCCGCCGGCTCTGGCGCCTCGCCCGCGGCATCGACGACCGCCGCGTCGAGCCCGATCGCGGCGCCAAGACCATTTCGAGCGAAACCACCTTCGAGACCGACATCCGCGATTTCGCGACGCTGGAGAAGATCCTGTGGCGGCTGTGCGAGAAGACCTCGTCGCGGCTCAAGAGCAGCGAGCTTGGCGGCTCGACCGTCACGCTGAAGCTGAAGACCGCAGATTTCCGCCAGCGCACGCGCTCGCAGTCGATCGCGGCCCCGACCCAGCTCGCCGCAAAGATCTTTGCGATCTGCCGCGAGATGCTGGCCAAGGAGATCGACGGCACCGCCTTCCGCCTGATGGGCGCCGGCATCAGCGCGCTGCGCGAGGGCTCGCCCGCCGACGACACCGACATGCTCGACCGCCGCGCCGCCCACGCCGAGCGCGCGGTGGACAGCCTGCGCAAGAAATTCGGCAGCGCCGCGGTGATCCGCGGGATCGCGTATGAGGGGCCGGAGAAGGCGCAGGAGTGATCGGGACCTGCTCTGCTCAGTCGCGTTCAAAGATCCGTGCACCCGGATAGGCGCGCCTGGCATACTGAACGACCAGCTGCCGATCCTGCGTTTCCAGGAACGGAGTTCGGATCTGACAAGACCCGACAATGAGGTGCCACAAACCGTTGAGCTTTCGAATGACGACATTCATTGAGCTTCCTCGTAGTGACCCGAGTGGACTCAAATTGTAAGAATCCGCCGCCGTCACTCAATTGTACGAGCGTAAGGTCGGCGTATGAGAAGGCTTAGAGGAGATATACAAAGGTATGTTGGCCAAGGCTTCAGGGGTTGGCCCGTGACAGGGGAACGCGATCTCGACGCGCTGCTGAGCAACATGAAGCCGGAGATGCTGAACGGCACCTTCGTGTTCTGCGCGATACCGCAGAACGAGCCCGTGCCCGCAGGGCTCAATCCGCTGCTGACATTTCGCGAGCAGGAAGGCACGACGCTAGTGATCCCTCGCGAAGAGGCCGAAGCGGCGGGGCTGCGCTACGCGTTCCCCTCACGCCTGATCACCCTGACGGTTCACTCAGTGCGTCCTCAGCGGCAGACTTCCTGGATTGCGCTGCGCTCCATCCGGGCTACGAAAATCAATCCGCGACCGCCACCGCCTCTATTTCGATCAGCCATTCCGGCGCTGCGAGCGCGGAGACGCCGACCAGGGTCGACGCCGGCGGCTCCATGCCTTCGAAGAAGGCCGAGCGGGCCTTGCCGATGATCGGGCGCAGCTCCGGCCTGTAGTTCACGACGAAGGTCGTGATCTTCACGATGTTGGAATAGCTCGCACCGGCCGCTTTTAGCGCGTGTCCAAGATTCTGCATCACCTGTGTGGTCTGCGCGGCGATATCGCCCTCGCCGACGATCCGCCCCTCCTCATCCACCGACACCTGGCCCGAAATGTAGATGGTGCGCGCGCCGGTGGCGGTGACGACGTGGGAATAAGCGGGATTGTGATGCAGGCCGCTGGGGCGGAGATGATCGAGCTTGGGCATGGGCTGGCTCCCTGAGGTTTTTGGTTAGGAGGGAGCGTAGCGGGAGATCATGACAAGAGCTAGATGCGACGCGCAACACTCGAGCACCGTCATCCTGAGGTGCGCGCCATGCGACGCGAAGCGGCGTATGGGAAGCCTCGAAGGATGCACGGCCCCGCTGATACGGCCGGGCCGTCGCCCTTCGAGGGCCGCTGAAGAAGCGGCCACCTCAGGGTGACGGTGATGGTGTGCGCGGTACGCAGCTGTAGCAACAATCCCTCAATTACAGGGCTTGCTGTCCTTGACGTCGAACTTGCCCATCGCGCCGGAAATGACAAAGTCGTTGTAATCGAGCACGAGCTGGCGCGAGACGCCGTTTTCGTAGAGCTCGAACGCCATCGCATAGACCGGCGTCTGCTCGCCCTCTTTCTGCTGGGCCTCGCGGTCGAAATAGCTGACCGTGACGGGCCAGCGCTTGAGCGATTTCATGTGCTCGTCGGAAGTCGACGGATCCGGCGCGGCGGCGCGGTCGGCGGGGATCGGCTGGCCGATCACGGTCAGCGTGTTGTAGACCTTCTGGCCGTCGTCGGAGCCGTCATAGACGGAGAGCTCGAGCAGCGGCTTGCCATCCTTGGCGGCGGCGATGATGCGCTGGATCTGCTCGGTCGGGAACACGATCTTGCCGTCGAGCGTGAAATTCTTGGGCGCCGGCAGCTTCAGCTTGACATTGATGTGGTCGCCGTCGCGCTCGGCCGAGCCGTCGACGCGGCCGGCGTCGGCCTCGTTCATGCGGGTCTCGATCTTGAAGCGGTAGCTTTTCCCCCCGGCGTCTTCCCACGAGTTGGAGCGGAGGTCGCTCAGCGTGACCTTACCCTCGCCGCTGTCGAGCTCGGACACCTGGCGGAATTCAGAGGTGTAGCCCTCGCACGAGCTTCCGGTGAAGTTGTAGAGAATTCGGCCCCGCGCGCTGCTCACCGAATTGGAGCGCGATTTCACCAGGCTGAGATCGTAAAGCGCCTGATGCGCAAGGAACGGACCGTTGGCGGCCTGCGCGCTGTCGGCGAGGCCTAAACCGGCCGCCGCGAGCGCCATTACACCGAGCGAAGTCCGGAAAAGGTGCACCATGTCTGTTCCTTGGGGACGCGTCCTTGGGATGCGCAGATTCGACATTTTAATGACCGTTCCATTGCGTCGCAACTGAGGCCGTTTCACGTAAAGTTGCGGCCCTGCCGTTGAACCTGCGGCCTCGCCTCGGCAAAAGGGAGCCTGCTGCGGTTTACTTGCATGTGGCGGCACGATGGGCGAAACAGGGCGCGGCCGGCCTCCCACGGATGCGCCGGGGCGAATGGAATTTCTGGACAACGAGGTCGAACATGGCGGGCACGGTCGAGCAAAAGCTGGCGGAACAGGGCATCAAGCTGCACGAGGCCCCTACCCCCGTGGCCAATTACGTCCCGTTCGTGCGCACCGGTAATTTGCTGTTCGTCTCCGGCCAGGTCTGCTTCGACCCCGCCGGCAAGCTGATCGCCAAGGGCAAGCTGGGCGCCGGCGTCTCGATCGAAGACGGCGCGGCGGCCGCCCGCGGCTGCGCGGTCAATTTGCTGGCCCAGGTCAAGGCGGCACTCGGCGACCTCGACAAGGTGGTGCGCGTGGTGCGCCTCGGCGGCTTCATCAACTCGGCCCCCGATTTTCTGGATGGGCCGAAGGTGCTGAACGGCGCCTCCGACCTGATGGTCGCCGCCTTCGGTGACAAGGGCCGCCATGCCCGCACCACAGTCGGCGTCGCCTCTTTGCCGGCAGACGCGGCGGTCGAGGTCGATGGCGTGTTCGAGGTCGCCTGACGCGCATGCGCGCTCCTGATTGGCTGACAGCCCGGCCGGTCGCCCATCGCGGCCTGCATGACATTTCCCGCGGCATTGTCGAGAACATGCCTGGCGCGGTGCAGGCTGCGATATCGGACAATTTTTCAATCGAGGTCGATATCCAGCTCTCGGCCGACGGCGAGGCCATGGTGCATCACGACCATGCGCTCGGCCGCCTCACCGAGGCCACCGGCGAGGTCGTGTCGAAGACCGCGGCGGAGCTGAAGGCTGTCAAATTCAAGGACACGGACCAGCGAATGATGTCGCTGTCCGACCTCTGCGCCATGGTCGCCGGCCGGGTCCCGCTGGTGATCGAGGTGAAGAGCCATTTTGGCGGCGACCGCAAGCTGGTGAAGCGGATGGCCGAGGTGCTGGCGTCCTATGACGGCCCCGCCGTCGGCATGTCGTTCGATCCCGACCAGGTGCTGGCACTGCGCGAGCTGTTGCCCTCCCGCCCGCGCGGCATCGTCGCGCAGCGGACCTATGAGGACGACTATTGGGCCAAGCTCACGCAGGAACAGCGCGACAGCATGCTGTATCTGCGCCACGGCTTTCAGACCCAGCCCCACTTCGTTGCCTTCAGGGTCGACGACCTCCCGGCCCCCGCTCCCTGGATCGCCCGCAACGTCTTCGGCTGCGCCCTGCTCGGCTGGACCGTCCGCACCCCGGAGCAGCGGACACGGGTCGGGCAACATGCCGATCAGATGATCTTTGAGGGGTTCGTGCCGTAGGAATGGTCTCGTGTCCCGGACAAGCTGCAACGCTTTGGCGTTGCGGCGCAGAGCCGGGACCCAGAAGGCGGCACGCTACGCGGTGAGATGGGCCCGGCTCTGCAGCGCGGACGATGCCTTGCATCGCCGGCGCGCTACGCTGCGTCCGGGGCACGAGAGCTGCGTTCCCGCCCCTTGAAGTCGCTGCTGCAATGCACGATCTTGGGCAACAATGGCATCATCCGAAATCACGCTCGAGGCCGTACCTTCGATTGGTGAGGTATCCCCGGAGGACTGGGACGCCTGTGCCAATCCCGGCAAGGCTCTTAGCGAAAAGGCTCTTAACGAAAAGGCCTGCAACGGGCTTGGCGCGGGAACCTCATCTGGACTTCCAGGCGACTCCCTCGGCCTCTTAAAACCCGCCTATAACCCTTTCGTCTCGCACGCCTTTCTGTCCGCCGTCGAGAAATCCGGTTCGGCGACAATCCGCACCGGCTGGGGACCGCGGCATCTCGTGGCCAAGGTCGACGGCCGCGTCGCCGGTGTCGCGCCCTGCTATCTGAAATCGCATTCGCAAGGCGAGTACGTCTTCGACCGCGGCTGGGCGGACGCCTATGAGCGCGCCGGCGGGCGCTACTATCCGAAGCTCCAGGTCTCGGTTCCCTTCACGCCGGCCACAGGCCCGCGCCTGCTGGTCCGTGACGGCGTCGATCACGAGCGCATCATGGACGCACTGGCGAGCGGGCTGGTGGCGCTCTGCGGCGTCAGCAAGGCCTCCTCCGTCCACGTCACCTTCGCACAGAAGGCCGAGTGGAAGCTGCTCGCCGAGCACGGCTTCCTGCAGCGTACCGACCAGCAGTTCCACTGGCACAATGAGGGCTTTACTGGCTTCGACGACTTCCTGGCGACGCTGAACTCGCGCCATCGCAAGTCGATCAAGCGCGAGCGGCGCGACGCGCTTCCCGCCGGGATCACGATCCACTGGCTCACCGGCAAGGACATCACCGAGGACGCCTGGGATGCGTTCTTCATGTTCTACATGGAGACCGGGTCGCGCAAATGGGGCCGTCCCTATCTGACGCGCGAGTTCTTCTCGCTGATCGGCGAGACCATGAGCGAGGACGTGCTGCTCGTGATGGTCCGCCGCAACAATCGCTGGATCGCGGGCGCGATCAACTTCGTCGGCTCGGACACGCTGTTTGGCCGCAACTGGGGCGCGGTCGAGCATCACCCGTTCCTGCATTTCGAGGTCTGCTATTACCAGGCGATCGACTTCGCGATCAAACGCGGCCTTACCCATGTCGAGGCCGGCGCGCAAGGCGAGCACAAGATCGCGCGGGGCTACCTGCCGCGCACCACCCATTCCGCGCACTTCATCGCCGATCCCGGCCTGCGCCGCGCGATCGACGATTACCTCAAGCGCGAGCGCGCCTATGTCGCCGAGGCCGGACGGGAGCTTGCCGGGCTCGGCCCGTTCCGGAAAGGCGCTGACGAGGCGCCTTGACGGTTTGCCGCGGCTGGTGACAGTAAGCGCAAAATTCCAAGCGCAAATTTCTTGGGGAGCCGCCATGACCGCCTACGACACCAACAACATCTTCGCCAAGATCCTGCGCGGCGAGCTGCCCTGCTCCAAGGTCTATGAGGACGAGCACGTCTTCGCGTTCCTCGACATCATGCCGCGCGTGCCTGGCCACACGCTGGTGATCCCGAAGGCCCCTGCCCGCAACATCCTCGACATCAAGCCTGACGACTACGCCCACGTCGCCCGCGGCGCGCACAAAATCGCGGCGGCTGCAATGAAGGCGTTCAAGGCCGACGGCATCACCATCCAGCAATTCAACGAGCCCGCCGGCGGACAAGTGGTGTTTCACCTGCACATGCACGTGATGCCGCGCCACGACGGCGTGGCGATGCTGCCGCCCGCCAGCCGCAAGGAAGACGCAAAGGTATTGGAAGAGCACGCGGCGAGACTGATCGCGGCGTTGAAGGGTTGATGTCATTCCGGCGCGCGCCCCCTTGGCGCGAGCCCGGAATCCATTTCACCACCGACGCTGACGCCTGATGGATTCCGGGCTCGCGCCTTCGGCGCGCCCCGGAATGACAGATTACTCCGTCTCGAAATCCCCCGGCTGCGGCGCCGCCAATGGCGTGAACTCGCAGCGGTCGGGCTTGATGTCGATCAGCGGCGTGTTGTCGATGCAATCGAGACCGCGCACCAGGATCGCATTGCCCTCGATGCCGACCAGCTTCACGATCGACGTGCCGATCGGATTGGGCCGCACCGGCGAGCGCAGCGAGAACGTGCCGCGGGTCTTTTCGTTGTTCTTCGGGCTCTGCAGGATGATGTCGCGGCGCGACTGGTCGAGCCAGTAGAGCACTTCGAGATTGCTGTAGAAATCGACCCCCTTGATGGCCGGCACGAACGGCTCGAAGATCTTGAGCCGGCAGATCGGACCATCCTGACGCCCCTGCCGCGGCGTCTCCAGCCGCGAGGTCCAGGGCGTACGAATACGCCCGATGAAGACGAGACCGGCATCTTGCGTCGGTGGCAGCTCGATGGCGACCTCGCCCTCGCGGAGCTCCTGTTCGCGAACCATATTTCCTGTTCCTTGACCGTTCGCCGGCGGTTTTAGCCCAACCACCACTTGCCGGCCAGCATGAAGACTTCACCGGTCACCACGCCCGCAAAGATCGAGCGGCGGGTCAGCAGGAAGACGACGAGGCCAGCGCCAACCGCGCCATAGCGTAGGGTATCGGGCACGCTCGCCAGCGCCCCCGGCGGCTCGACCACGATCTGGGCGATGACGCCGGCCAGAATCGCGGTGGCGACCGCCCGCACCCAGACCAGCAGTTCGGAGCCCTCGTCGATGCCGCCGCCGAACCACAGGCCTAGCATCCGCCAGATCTGATTGGGAATAACGCCGGCGACGAACAGCACCGCCAGCGCGTGCCAGTCGCCGATCGCTTGCGCAAAGCTCATGCGCGCACCTCGCGCCACCAATGCACGCCATAGGCGATCGTGCCGGCCACCACCCCACTGATCAGGATATCGACGCCGGAGCTCATCTTCGCGGCGAGCGGATACAGCAAGATGCCCAGCACGAGCGCGACGACATCGGCGACCTCGCGGCTGTTGCGCGCGGTCGAGAACAGGAAGGACAGCGGCGTCAGCAGCAGGATCGCCGCGCCAAGCGTCTGGGTCAGGTTGGCGGCGAGGAAATAGCCGACCGTGTTGGCGACGAGGCACACCGAGACGAGGCCACAGCCGAGCCCGTGAACGAAGGCGATGCGCCGCTCACGCGGCACAAGCGGCAGGAAGCGGTGGCATTCGACCCACAACGTCACCGCGGTGAGATGCGCGGCAAAGACCAGCTCGCGCCGTTTGGTCGTCGGCGTGCGCATCAGCGGCAAGACCGAGACCACCATCGGGAACAGCCTGATAGCGCTGACGGTCACCGCGATCGCGGACTGGATGATGGTGGCGCCGGAGCCCAGTGTGGTGATCAGGATGATCTGCGCCGGCCCCGCCCAGACGAACAGCGTCGAGGCGAGCGCCCAGACCAGGCTGAAATGGGTGTCATGGGCCAGCGCGCCGATACCGAGATAGGTCACGAACAGCACGATGGTGAGGATCGTCTGCGTGATCGAGCGCAGCCCCCAGCCGAAAGCAAGCCAGGGGCTGTTCCATTGCGGTGAATCGAGCGGAGGGAGCGCCACGGAAGACTTGGCCGGGTGAGGAATCGTGCTTGCATAACGGGCGATGCGGCGGCTCGCGTCAAGGAAACAGGCGGCGGGGCTGGCATGCGCGCCACCCCCACCGCTGTCATTCCGGGCTCGTGCCCAAGAGGGCACCCCGGAATGACGATTGGAGCTACCCGCTCACGCCCTTATTCTTTAGCACGAAGCACGCCCCGCCGGCCTTCCGGATCCGGTTACAGAGATCATCCGCCTCGCTGCGCGTGTCGGCACCGATGCGCACCTGGTAGAACGCGCGGGTGCCGCGGCTGCGCATCACCGAGCTCAAAAGGCTCGGATCGTGGTCGCCGATTGCGGTGCCGAGCCGCGTGACGGCGCGGGAATACATCGCCAGCGCCCTGTTGCGGTCGAAACCAGCGGCGAGCTGCACGCCCCAGGCTTTTGCGGCCGCCAGCTCGACATGCTGCTCGAGCTCGGCGACGAAAGCATTCGGCGCGCGCTTGAGCAGCGCCATCAGGTCGCGACAGCTGGTCGGCGGCGCGCTCGGCGGGCCCTTGCCGGTCGCACCCGCCTTGGCCCAGGCATCGACGCTCGTCCCAGTGATCGCGTAGACGTAGTTGCGGGTCTGCTCCGGCATGCCGCCGGTGCCGGCGAGCCATTCCTGCACGCGCCGCGGACCTGCGTTGTAGGCGGCGGCCGCAAGGCCGAGATTGCCGAACTGGTTGCGCAGCTCATTCAGAAACTCTGCCGACTTCGGCAATGCCTGCACCGGATTGAACGGATTAAGCAGACCGCGCTCGCTCGCGGTGCCCGGCATGAACTGCGCGATCCCCTGTGCGTGCTCGCCGCTGCGTGTCGTCGGGCCTACCGCGTCGGCCTGGAAGCGGCTTTCCTGCCAGATCACCCGGGCGAAGAATTCCAGCGGGAGATTGGCATCGCGCGCGGCGGCCTCGATGATCAGGCAGATCGACTCCCGCGTGTCGCTCTCGCGCGCCGAATCGGGCGATGGCGACGGTTTTGCGGGGGCTTCGGGGCCGAGCTGCGTGGGAGGAACCGGTGCGTCCTCGGCCAGCGCCGGCGTGCAGACGAACGCTGCCACGAGCAACTGCCAGATCAGCTTCTGGACCCCACCAAGCTGCATTTCGCTCCAAGCCCTTGAACTCGGGCCCCAAGGCAACTAGCAACGGCCGGAACAATCAACGCTGAGCTCGGCCAAAATGCGGACAATCTATTTTGATCTCGACGGCACACTCACCGATCCAAAGCCCGGGATCACCGGTTCGATCCAGTATGCCCTGAAAAAACTCGACCAGCCGGTCCCGAGCCAGGACGAGCTGACCTGGTGCATTGGGCCGCCGCTGCATGCCAGCCTGAAGAGGCTCGTCGGAACCGACGAACTTGCTGACCGGGCGCTGCTACTCTACCGCGAGCGGTTTTCCGAGGTCGGCCTGTTCGAGAATGCGCTCTATCAGGGCATCCACGACACGCTCGCCGCGGTGGCCGCCACGACGCCGCGGATGTTCGTCGCAACCAGCAAGCCCGCGGTCTACGCCACCCGCATCGTCGATCATTTCGGCCTGAAGCCGTACTTCGAGCGTGTGTTCGGCTCCGAGCTCGACGGCACCCGCGTCGACAAGCGCGACCTGCTGCGCTACGCGCTCGACGAGACCAAGGTCGACGCGAGCAGCGCCATCATGATCGGCGACCGCAGCCACGATGTGATCGGCGCCCGCACCAACGGCATGACCGCGATCGGCGTGCTCTATGGCTATGGCAGCGAGACCGAGCTCAGGGACGCCGGCGCGCATCACATCTGCGCCGCACATCCCGAGCTGCTCGGCCACTGCGTCGTCTAAGCGATGACCGTCTCGATCGCCGCCAGCATCCCGGTCTTCGGGTGACAGTCCAGATATTCGAAGAACTGCTCGTCGGCGGCCGCCACCGTGACCTCGTGATAGAGCCGCAGCTTGGCTGACGGCCCGAGCGTCGACAGATATTTCATCGCCGCGCCAAAAATCCTGACATGGGTCGGATGCGACTCCGCCCAGCGTTCGAGCGCCGCCAGGCTCTTCCACCAGCTCTGGCCGTAGGACTTTTCGCTCACGCGGCCGTCGGCCTGGAGCACCTGCATGTAGCGGTTGGCATAGCAGCCGATCGCAAGACCGTCGTCGCGCAGGAAATCCATGCCTTCGCGCAGCACCGGCTCGACATCGTCGAGATAGAGCTTTCGCTCCGATGCCTCGGTATCGCTCCAATCCTGTCCGGATCTGATCAGGCAGAGATTGTCGTGCGCCCTCACGCATAGCCGCGCGCCGTCCCGGATCAGCTCCGGCGCGCCGCCGGGCGTCATCGCGTCGGTTTGCGACAGCGGGATACGGTCGCGCATGCCGCCCCAATAAGCGTGCTCCTGCACCTCGCCGCTCATGCCGCCGGCAATAGCCGCGACACCTTCGGTCCGGTCGGGCGAAGAGAACAGCGTCTCGTGCCGCGCCACAATGGGACGCAGCACCTCGATGAAGGTGCCGACGCCGTCGCGCTGCCTCCCGGTCCATGCCGCGCGTGCCGGTTCGAGCCAGGCATCGAAGCGCGCAATGGTGTCCCAATAGGCGACCGAGACGATGGTCTCATAGCCGGCCTGATCGACATAGCGCGCGCGATCCCAATGGGAGGGTCCGCCTTGCGCAGCGAACCGCCCCGCGATTTCGGCAAGCGCCTCCGTTGCGGCCGCCGGCGCCGCGCCGCGATACTGCACGCCGAAGTAAGCCATCACGACGCGGCTCACTGTCGGCTTGTAGCGCGCCACGAAGGACGGATATGGCGGCTGGTAATCATCAGGCACGCGCTTGTGGCGCGTGCGCTGGGTCTCGAGATGCTGAGGAATTGCAGATTCCATGATCGTACCCTCCTCTCGATCTCGGTGATCAGCTCGCTGCCGCGGCAATGTCCGTGGGCTCGACGGTGTCCACCGGCAACGCAAATTGCTCGACGCGTTGGTACCGCTTCTTGTTGAGCAGCAGCCGCGTCACGTCGGGCCGCGAATAATGCCCGGCCGGATCTGCCGCGTTCTTGGCAACACCGATGGCGCCGAGGTCGATCTCGGCGATCAATAGCCCCTCCTGACCCGGCGCCAGCTTGTCGCCGATCTGGCTGCCGTCGGGACCATAGATCGCGGCAAAGCCGCCGCCGGCATGCAGCAGCGCGTGCTTGTCCGGCCGGTCGCAGAGCTCATCGATCATCGCCTGCGAGACCGTGGCGCAAGGCGCGAGCACGAAGCAGGAGCCCTCCACTGCATAGACGCGCGAGGCGGCGTTGTTGACCTCGGCGCCGAGCGCCGGCGCGAAGGGATCGTAGAGCGAGAAGCTCGGCCAGGCCGCGACATGCACCTGCTCGTTCTGGGCGTACATCGCGTATTTGGACAGCGGCTGGAGATGCTCCCAGCAGCACAGCGCGCCGAGACGGCCGATGTCGGCCCTCGCATGCACGGCGAGATCGCTGCCGTCGCCCTCGCCGTAGACGGTACGCTCGGCATGGGTCGGCCGCAGCTTGCGGCGCTTGGCGATGGTCTCGCCATCGGGCCCGATCAGCCATTGCGCGAGATAAAGGCTGCCGCCGTCGCGTTCGGACAGGCCGATCACGGCGGTGAGCTTGGCCTTGCGCACGGCATCACGCAAGCGCTCGGCCTGCGGGCTGTCATAGGACAGCGAGTTGTCGAAATAGCGCTGCACGAAGCCGCGGCCGATCGCCCAGGCCGGCGAGTCCATCCAGATATGCCAGGGGTAACCGGGGATGAAAGCCTCGGGAAAAGCGATCAGCCTGGCGCCCTTCTCGGCCGCGTCCCGCATCAGCGCGATCGACTTGTCGATGGAGGCGTCGAGATCGAGCCAGGCCGGCGCCGCCTGCACCACCGCCACCTTGTATTTCGGATGTTCGATGCCCATTGCCGCCTCCATTGCCGGTTGATCGGAAGCCATCTCCGATGCAGTCTATTGGGCCAAAGCGGGCAATCGGACGCTCGACCGCGGCGGAACAAAAACTCGACCGGCCAGGATTTCGGCCCGGTACGGGTTTTGCCTCGGATCGGGCTGGATCTGCGCCAACATGCGATTTCGCTGGATGTGAAAGGGAGGCCTGCCGATGCCAATCCAGTTCACGACGGACGGCAGCCCCGGCTACCGGCGGCTCGCCCTCTGGCAGGACATCGTCTGCGACGTCTTCGTCGGGCTCGACTGCAAGTCCGATCTCGGCAGCGCCTTTCGCGGCTCGGTGACGCAAGCCGCGCTCGGCAAGGCGGTGTGCTCCGAGGTCTGCTCCGACCGCCAGCATGTGTTCCGCACGCCCTCCCGCATCGCGCGCTCGGATCAGGATTTCGTCCTGGTCGCGCTCGGCCATCGCGGCGATGGCGGCGTGGTGCAAGACGGCCGTGAGACCGTGGTTCATCCCGGCGAGTTCGCGCTCTACGACACCACGCGCCCCTATGAGCTGAAGTTCAACGACGCTTTCACGCAGACCATCTTCAAGGTGCCGCGCGAGATGTTGCAGCGGCGGCTCGGCGGCACGGAGACGCTGACGGCGATGTCGTTCGGCACTGAGGCACCGCTCGAGCGGCTCGCCTATGATTTCATCTTCCGGCTTTGCCAGAGCGCCGACCGGCTCGCCCCTGGCAACGCCGCCGTTCTGTCCGAACAGGCGGTCGACCTGCTCGCGATGGCGCTGAGCGAGCGGCTCGGCAAGACGTCGCTGCCATCTTCGACCCATCGCTCCGCGCTGATCTACCGGCTCAAGGCGCATGTCCGCGCCCATCTCGCCGACCCCGACCTTTCATTGCCGGAGGCCGCCGCCGCGCTCGGCATCTCGCCGCGCTATGTGAACGACCTTCTCGCCGACGAGGAGACCTCGTTCCAACGTTACGTCCTCGCCGAGCGCCTTGCGCAGTGCCGGCGCGACCTCGCCTCGCCCATGCTCGTCCATCGCCACATCAGCGAGATCGCCTTCGCCTGGGGCTTTAACGACCTCTCGCATTTCGGCCGGGTCTTCCGCGAGCATTTCGGGATGTCGCCGCGCGACTTCAGGCAGAGCCAGTTGCGGCACTGAGCAG
Organism: Bradyrhizobium sp. CIR18; assembly: GCF_014198295.1. NCBI lineage: Bacteria > Pseudomonadati > Pseudomonadota > Alphaproteobacteria > Hyphomicrobiales > Nitrobacteraceae > Bradyrhizobium > Bradyrhizobium sp. CIR18. The sequence goes on from NZ_JACIHF010000001.1 coordinate 976,030, forward strand.
CCATCTTCGCAAGCCTTCGTCCTGGACGAAGGCAACGCTCGCCAATTCCAGATTGTCTTGTGTTGCCGCGGGGATCAGGCTGCCACGCATGAGGACTCAGTCCACGATCAGCGGAACGGAACTATTACTGAGCGTCATCGCTCTCCGTCTCGCCGTGCTGGTCGTGGTGGGATGGGGTTTGACTCTCCTGCCGCAGCAGACGCGCAATCGTGAACTCGGCTGCGCTCCCCTACCCGTGGCAAAGGACGAGGCGAAATTTTCGGCGAAGATTGTCGGCCCGCGCATCGTTGATGCCGCATTCGACGACATGCTTCGGCACGATTAGGGCGTCCAAGCAAGGCCGGTATGTGAGCGCGTGATAGGACAAGGCACCCGCTTGCGCTAACCTCGGTGCAAGGCGGCAACGATCAATCAGCGGCCAGCCGAGGAGCATATCGATGGAATACCGACGCTTGGGCCGGTCAGGCCTCATGGTGCCCGCTTTGAGCCTTGGCACCGGCACGTTCGGCGGCGTCGGCCGCCTTGCCGCGTGGGGCACGACCGACGCGACCGAAGCGCGGCGCCTGCTGGACATCTGCCTCGAAGCCGGCGTGTCGATGTTCGACACTGCGAATGTCTATTCGCTCGGCGAGTCCGAGCGCGTTCTCGGCGAAGCCATCAAGGGTCGCCGCGACAAGGTGCTGGTCTCGACCAAGGCCACGTTTCGCTTCGGCGATGGCCCGAACGACATCGGCTCGTCACGGCAGCATCTGCTCGCAGCCATCGACGGTTCACTGAGCCGGCTCGGCACCGACTACATCGACCTGTTCCAGCTCCACGGCTTCGACGCCTTCACCCCGCCCGAGGAGGTGCTCGCGACCCTCGATACGCTCGTGCGCGCCGGCAAGATCCGCTATGTCGGCGTTTCGAATTTTTCGGGCTGGCACCTGATGAAGTCGCTCTCCGTTGCCGACAAGCACGGCTTTCCGCGCTACGTCGCCAACCAAACCTATTATTCGCTGATCGGGCGCGATTACGAATGGGAGCTGATGCCGCTCGGCCTCGACCAGGGGCTGGGTGCCGTGGTCTGGTCGCCGCTCGGATGGGGACGCCTCACCGGCAAGATCCGCCGCGGCCAGCCGAAGCCCGAGGTGAGCCGCCTGCCCAAGACCGCCGAGTTCGGCCCGCCCGTGCCGGACGAGCACGTCTATCGTGTCGTCGATGCCATCGACGAGGTCGCGAAGGAAACCGGCAAGAGCGTGTCGCAGATCGCGCTCAACTGGCTGCTGCAGCGCCCGACCGTATCGACGCTGATCATCGGCGCGCGCAATGAGACGCAGCTGCGCGAAAATCTCGGTGCGGTCGGCTGGTCGCTGACCAAGGACCAGATTGCCAAGCTCGACGCCGCGAGCAAGGTGACGCTGCCATACCCCTATTGGCACCAGCGCACGACCTTTACCGACCGCAATCCGCCGGCGGTCTAGCGCAAGAATCTTTGTGTTTGCCGAGCCGTTACGAGTGCTTCCGTTGCGGGAACTGCGGAAAGCCTGACGGGTTGCCGTCAATCCGGCAATTTCCTATTCGGAGATGAAACACGGCTCGAATCAAGCGCGCCTCCATCATGTCGTCCGCCCCCATCGAGCATGCCGACGGCCTGCCGCAGCCGCAGCGCAACCAGGCGGTGCTGACCATCGCGCTCGGCATCATCATGGCGGTGGTCGACAGCGCCATCGCCAATGTCGCCCTGCCGACGATCGCGGCCGACCTCGACGCCAGTCCAGCCTTCTCGATCTGGATCGTCAACGGTTACCAGCTCGCGATCACGATCTCGCTGCTGCCGCTGGCTTCGCTCGGCGAGATCGTCGGCTATCGCCGCGTCTATCTGGTCGGGCTGGTGCTGTTCACGCTGGCATCCGCCTTCTGCGCGCTGGCGCATACGCTGCCGCTGCTCACGGTCGCGCGCATCATCCAGGGCTTTGGCGCGGCCGGCATCATGAGCGTCAACGCGGCGCTGGTGCGCTTCACCTACCCGCGCAGCCAGCTCGGTCGCGGCATCGGGCTCAACGCGCTCGTCGTCGCCTTCTCGGCCGCCATCGGCCCGACGCTCGCCGCAGGCATCCTGGCGGTCGGAAGCTGGCCGTGGCTGTTCGCCATCAACGTGCCGCTCGGCGCGGTGACGCTGGTGCTGGGCCTGCGCAGCCTGCCGCACACAAAGCCCGCCAGCCATTCGTTCGACTGGCAGAGCGCGGGGCTTTCGGCGATCACCTTCGGCGTCGGGATCGCGGCCGTCGACAGCGTCGGTCATGGCGAGGCCGCCATCACCTGCCTCGTGCAGTTCGCCATCGCCATCGTCGCAGGCGCGCTGCTGATCTGGCGCGAAACCCACATGACCTCGCCGCTGCTGCCGGTCGACCTGTTGCGCATCCCGGTGTTCGCGCTGTCGATCGCGACCTCGATCGCCTCGTTCTGCGGGCAGATGCTGGCCTTCGTCGCGATCCCCTTCTACCTCCAGAGCCGCTTCGGCTATTCGGCGGTCCATATGGGCCTCCTGATCACGCCATGGCCGATCGCCGTGGCGTTCGCAGCGCCCCTCGCCGGCCGCCTGGTCGAGCGTTATCCGGCCGGCCTGCTCGGCGGCATCGGCCTCACGCTGTTCGCCTGCGGCCTTGCCGCGCTCGCCTTCCTGCCCGCAGACCCCGCACCGTTCGACGTGATCTGGCGCATGGCGCTGGCCGGCGCCGGCTTCGGTCTGTTCCAGACGCCCAACAACCGCACCATGATCGCTGCCGCCCCGCGCGAGCGCGCAGGCGGCGCCAGCGGCATGCTCGGCACGGCGCGCCTGCTCGGCCAGACCACCGGCGCCGCACTGGTCGCGTTGTTGCTCGGACGGTATCCGGTTGAGGGGACCAGGCTGGCGCTCCTCGCAGGCGTCGGGTTTGCACTCTGCGGCGCGGTGCTGAGCATGCTGCGGCTGTCTCCGGTTGGCGCGCGCGGCGCCGAACACGTCCGCGTGCAGGACGATCAGCGCCTGCGGGGCGACTGACGGAGCCCCACGTCCAGGTACCGGCCATTCCCGTGCACAACCCCTGCGTGGCTTAACTATCCGGACCAATGACCTATTGCCCTCGCGCTCCGGTTGCGCTTGATTGGCGTGGGGAATAAGGGGCACTTCATGCGTTCATTGGGAATTGTGGCGCTCAGCGTCATGCTGGGCGGCTGCGCGTCTGTGACGCGCGGCACGACCGAAAACATCAGCATCTCATCGACACCGTCAGGCGTGGAAGCCATGGTCTCCGGGCTCGAAGTGCCCACCACCTGCACCACACCCTGCGCCATCGTCGCCAAGCGTAACGCCGACATCACGATCACCTTCGAGAAGGAAGGCTATCAATCCCAGACGGTGCAGCTCACCAAGGAAGTTTCAGGCACCGGGGCCACCGGCTTCGCCGGCAACCTCTTGCTCGGCGGCGTCGTCGGCATGGGGGTCGACGCCGCGACGGGGGCGGCCACCGATCACAAGCCAAACCCGGTCATTGTAACGATGCAGCCGTCGGTCCCTGCCCGCGGCGCCCGGCCGGCCGCTCCGAAGAGGCCCCTGCCGCCGCGCGCGCCGGAGGCCGGTACGTAGGCCGTTCTGCGGTACGACATCGCATCAATGAAAAGGCCGGCTTTTCAGCCGGCCTTTTCAATTCTCATGGCGTGCCGATCAAGCCTTGACCAGCGGGCCCTTGGAGGTCGGCCCCTTCGAGCCGCCGGGGCCGCCCGGCTTGGACTTGCCCGGCGGGCGCTTGCGGGTGCCCGGGAGCTTCTCCTGCTTCGGCGTGACCGGCCCCTCGACGTATTCGAAGCCGATCTTGTCCTTGGTCTCGTCAGCCTCGTCCTTGACCAAGATGACGCGAACGTGGCCGCCGCCCTTCAGCTTGCCGAACAGCACCTCGTCAGCCAACGGCTTCTTGATGTGTTCCTGGATCACGCGGGCCATGGGACGTGCGCCCATCTGCTCGTCGTAACCATGCTGGACCAGCCAGGCCTTGGCGGGCTCGGACAGCTCGATGGTGACGTCGCGGTCGCCGAGCTGGGCTTCGAGCTGAAGCACGAACTTCTCGACCACGGTGCCGATCACCTCGACGCTGAGATGGCCGAACGAGACGATGGCATCGAGACGGTTGCGGAATTCCGGCGCGAACTGCCGGTTGATCGCCTCGTGGTCGTCGCCTTCCCGCTTGGAGCGCGTGAAGCCGAACGCCTGCTTGGCGAGATCGGAAGCCCCCGCGTTCGTGGTCATGATCAGGATCACGTTGCGGAAATTGACCTGCTTGCCGTTGTGGTCGGTGAGCCGGCCGTGATCCATGATCTGGAGCAGCACGTTGTAGAGATCGGGATGCGCCTTCTCGATTTCGTCGAGCAGCACCACGCAATGCGGATGCTGGTCGACGCCGTCGGTGAGCAAGCCGCCCTGGTCGAAGCCGACATAGCCGGGAGGCGCACCAATCAGGCGCGATACGGTGTGCCGCTCCATGTACTCGGACATGTCGAAGCGCAACAGCTCGACGCCGAGGCTTGCCGCCAGCTGCTTTGCAACCTCGGTCTTGCCGACGCCGGTCGGACCCGAGAACAGGTAGCAGCCGATCGGCTTCTCCGGCTCGCGCAGGCCGGCACGCGCCAGCTTGATCGATGCCGCGAGCGACTCGATCGCCTTGTCCTGGCCGAACACGGTGCGCTTCAGGGTCTGCTCGAGATGCTTGAGCACCTCGGCATCGTCCTTCGACACGCTCTTCGGCGGAATCCGCGCCATCGAGGCGATCGTGGTCTCGATCTCCTTGATGCCGATGGTCTTCTTGCGCTTGTTCTCGGCCACCAGCATCTGCGCCGCACCGGACTCGTCGATCACGTCGATCGCCTTGTCCGGCAGCTTGCGGTCGTGGATGTAGCGCGAGGAGAGCTGAACCGCGGCCTCGATCGCCTCGTTGGTGTACTTCAGCCGGTGGTAGTCCTCGAAGTACGGCTTGAGACCCTTGAGGATCGCGATCGCGTCCTCGACCGTCGGCTCGTTGATGTCGATCTTCTGGAAGCGCCGCACCAGCGCGCGGTCCTTCTCGAAGTGCTGACGGTATTCCTTGTAGGTGGTCGAGCCCATGCAGCGGATGGTGCCCGAGGCCAGCGCCGGCTTGAGCAGGTTCGAGGCATCCATCGCCCCGCCCGACGTCGCGCCGGCACCGATCACGGTGTGGATCTCGTCGATGAACAGGATGGCGTTGGGATGCGCCTCGAGCTCCTTCAGCACTTGCTTCAGGCGTTCTTCGAAGTCGCCGCGATAGCGCGTGCCCGCGAGCAGTGTGCCCATGTCGAGCGAGAACACGGTGGCAGCCGCCAGAACTTCCGGCACCTCGCTGTCCACGATGCGCTTGGCGAGGCCCTCCGCGATCGCGGTCTTGCCGACGCCGGCTTCGCCGACGAACAGCGGGTTGTTCTTCTGCCGGCGGCACAGCACCTGGATCGCACGGTTGATCTCGGAGTTGCGTCCGATCACCGGGTCGATCTTGCCGTCGCGCGCCTTCTTGTTGAGGTTGACGCAATAGGTCTCGAGCGCCTCGCCCTTCTTCTTGGCGTCTTCGGCACCCTTGGTCTCGGTCTCCTCGTCGACGCCGCGCACCGGCCGCGCCTCGGAGACGCCAGGCCGCTTGGCAATGCCGTGGCTGATGTAGTTGACCGCGTCATAGCGCGTCATGTCCTGCTCCTGCAGGAAATACGCGGCGTGGCTCTCGCGCTCGGCGAAGATCGCGATCAGCACGTTGGCGCCGGTCACCTCTTCACGGCCGGAGGATTGCACGTGAATCACGGCGCGCTGGATCACGCGCTGGAAGCCGGCGGTCGGCTTGGCGTCGTCGGCGCCATCCGTGACCAGATTCTCGAACTCGGTCTCAAGATAATTAACCAGGCTCGTGCGGAGCTTGTCGAGATCGACACTACAGGCGCGCATGACGGCGGCTGCATCGGAGTCGTCGATCAGGGAGAGCAACAGATGCTCGAGCGTCGCGTATTGGTGATGACGTTCGTTTGCGATCGCCAGTGCACGATGCAGGGATTGTTCAAGGCTTTGGGAAAAAGTCGGCATTCGCGTCCTCTATGGCCCCCACCATCATGGTCGTGATCGCCCGGTCAGGCAACAACAACCTTTGTCACATATAGTTATACAAGACCGCGGCGAAAGACCGGTTCCGCGACTCCGGCAGCGACACACCCGCGGTATTTTCGATGCAAAACCCGTTCCGATTTGGGCAGACTACCCATTTGGGCAGGGTTGACGCCGGCGCCGAAGTTCACCGGATCATGCAGCAGGTTGTGCTGCCATCACACGCCACGCGAACAGAACCACTCTAAGGAACGCGACCGGCGACTATTTCTTTTCCATCACGCATTGCAGCGGATGCTGGTGCTTGCGGGCGAAATCCATCACCTGCGTCACCTTGGTCTCGGCGATCTCGTAAGTGAACACGCCGCACTCCCCGATGCCATGATGGTGGACGTGCAGCATGATCTTGGTCGCGGCCTCGATGTCCTTGTTGAAGAACTTCTCCAGCACGTGGACGACGAACTCCATCGGCGTGTAGTCGTCGTTCAGGATCAGCACGCGGTAGAGGTTCGGCCGTTTGGTCTTGGGCTTGACCTTGGTAATGACCGAAGTGTTCGGACCCGAGGGGTTGCCCGAACGGTTCTCGTCATTGCTCATGCGAGGAGCGTAGGCAGCGGCTGGGGCGGACAGGTCGAGTCTGGAAGTCAATTGCGGCATGGCTCAGGCGTTCAAATTCCCCTTGGAAGCGAATGGCAGTCGCCGCACGACCCCGCCCTTCGGAGCCTGGCGCAGGCGCGCCGCCTTGTTGGATCGCCGCTCCCGACAATCCGGTCCAAGCCGGATCGTTCGCCAGCAATATGGGCCTGCCCCCGGCCCGCCGCAAGCGTGCAAAGGTCCGGCCGATGCGGCCACAGCAGTCCCGATTCCCGGTCCGGGCGATCGGGAGCAAGGTTAAACAATCCGGACCGATTTGACAAAAATTTCGCCGCCGCGCGTTTAGAACATGTTGACCAGGAACCCCGGCTGTTAACCCGGCTGCGGCGGTTTCACGCGGGTCGCTCCGGTTTTCTACGGTCCAATTTACCTGCCGTTCAATGGCGTGGCGCGAAATCGGGCAAACACAGATTTCGGGGATTGTCATGTCTCGCCCGCCCCTCGTCAGCCGCCTTGGTCGACTATTCGCCCGCTTTGCAGCGGCCGAGCAAGGCAATATCGCCGTGATCTTCGCCATCGCGCTGGTCCCGGTGCTGAGCTTCGTCGGTGCCGCGATCGATTATAGCCGCGCCGCCCAGGCCCGCGCCTCCATGCAGTCGGCCCTCGACTCCACCGCGCTGATGCTCTCCAGGGACCTGTCGGCCGGCACGATCACGACGTCGCAGATCAGCAGCAAGGCGCAAACCTATTTCAATGCCCTGTTCACCAACACCACGACCCTGCCATCGGTCACCGTTGGGGCCACTTATACCGCGAGCACCAGCATCGGCTCGACGATCCAGCTCACCGGAACCGGCACCTACACGACCAGCTTCATGAAGATCGCCGGCTTCCCGACACTCGGCATCGACACCACCTCCACCAGCGCCTGGGGCCTGACGCGCATGCGCGTGGCCCTGGTGCTCGACGTCACGGGATCGATGGCCGACGACGGTAAGATGCCGGCCATGCAGACGGCCGCGAAGAACCTGGTCGACCAGCTCAGCACGCTCGCCAAGACCAACGGCGACGTCTACATCTCGGTGGTTCCGTTTTCCAAGGACGTCAACGTCGGCAGCAGCAACTATGACAAGTCCTGGATCGACTGGAGCGACTGGGAAGCGGTGAATGGCAGCTGCAGCGACAATTGGTACAAGCAACAGTCGGGCTGCGTCAGCGCGGGCAAGACGTGGACGCCGAAGAACCACAACAAATGGACGGGATGCGTCACCGACCGCGATCAGGACTACGACACCAAGAATACGACTCCGGTTATCAGCAACTCGTCGACGCTGTTCCCGGCGGAGCAGTATTCGTACTGCAATTCCAGCAATTCGGCCTACATCCAACCGATCATGCCGCTGAGCTACGACTGGTCCGCGCTCAAGACGCTGATCGGCAATCTGGTCCCGACCGGCAACACCAACCAGGGCATTGGCCTCGCCTGGGGCTGGATGACGCTCTCGACCGGCGATCCCATGAACGCGCCGGCCAAGGACACCAACTACACCTACAAGGACGCAATCGTCCTGCTCTCCGACGGCATGAACACGCAGAACCGCTGGTACAGCGACTCCTCGCAGATCGACGCGCGGGAGAAGAAGCTGTGCGACAATGCCAAGGCCCAGCCCAACAACATCACGATCTACACGGTGCAGGTGAACACCGGCACTGATCCGACCTCGAGCGTGCTGCAATATTGCGCCAGCAGCGCCGACAAGTTCTATCTCGTCACGTCGGCCAGCCAGACCGTTTCGGTGTTCAAGGACATCGGCACCTCGCTGTCGAAGCTGCGTGTGGCGCGCTGACGGATCGAGCGCGTGCAAACAAAAAGCCCGGCTGGTTCAGCCGGGCTTTTCGATTCCAGGACGTCCTGAAAAATTTACTGAGCAGCCGGGGTGAACTTCGACACGATGGTCTCGACCGGCTTGAACGCCTGCTTGGCGAGGTCGTTGTAGAGGCCGGCGATCTTCTGCGATTCCGCAACGAAGGTCTCGTAGGAGGAACGGGCGAAATCGGTCTGCGCTTCCATGGCCTTGTCCAGCGACTTCACGCCGGAAAGCTTCTCGACGAAGGACTTGGTGTCTTCGAACGACTTCTTCGTATAGTCGCCATAGGCGCTGGCGATCGCCTGGAGGCCGTGCTGCACCGAGGTCGCTGAGGCGACGTACTGCTCGAAGTGCTCTTTCCCGTAGTTCTGAAAGTCTTCAACCTTGAACATTTCGGAATCCTTTTCCCTGGCTCTCGTCGGGAAGCCCCGGCTCCCTGACTCTGCCCACAATTAGTGCAACGCACAAAAAAGTCAAGAATCTTTGTGCGACGCACAAATTTGGACTCACTTCGCGGAGATTCCCGGGGTTTCCCGCAAGGGTTCTTTAAGCATTTGGAAACCGCGGGCCCCTACCCTGATTCCCTGGACGTGTTCAACTTCCGCAGACGGTCAAAAGCCGTTTGAGACCATCACCTTAGCCAGAATAGCGGTTCAGGCCCAACGTCCCCCGCGGCGAACACCAGCGGAGGGACAGCCTGAGCAGGTAATGATCCCGGGTCCATTGGGCACAATTTCGCCTCACGAGCCGGTGATCAGTTGAGAAACGGGGACGGGGTTCCATGCTTCGTAAAAACTTGTCTTCCTCGCGCTTGGCGCGGGTTGGCGTTTTCGGGCTTCTTACGGTCACCACCGCGGTCATCTTCACCACCGATGCCGCCGAGGCGCGGCGTCATCGCCGCCATTACGCGCACCACCGAGTGCAGCGCGATGTGTCCGAGAGCTCCAGCCCGAAATTCGCGTCCATCATCGTCGACGGCAATTCCGGCGCGGTGCTTCAGTCGAACGCCCCGGACGGCATCCGTCACCCTGCCTCGCTCACCAAGATCATGACGCTCTATCTGCTGTTCGAGCGTCTCGAGTCCGGCAAGATGAAGCTCGACACCGAGATGCCGGTGTCCCAGCACGCCGCCGATCAGGATCCGACCAAGCTGAATTTGCGTGCCGGCCAGACCATCCGTGTCGAGGACGCGATCAAGGGTCTCGTCACCCGCTCCGCCAACGACGCCGCGGTGGTGATCGCGGAAGCGATCGCCGGCGACGAGGACGACTTCGCCCAGATGATGACGCGCAAGGCGCGCTCGCTCGGCATGTCCAAGACGGTGTACCGCAACGCCAACGGCCTTCCCAACGACGAGCAGGTCACGACCGCGCGCGACCAGGCTACGCTCGGCCGCGCCATCCAGGAGCGCTTCCCGCGCTATTATCGCTATTTCGCGACCGCGACCTTCAACTGGCGCGGACAGTCGATCCGCAACCACAATCACCTGCTCGGCAATGTCGAGGGCGTTGACGGCATCAAGACCGGCTATACCCGCGCCTCCGGCTTCAATCTCGTGACCTCGATGCGCCGCGGCAACCGTCATTTGATCGGTGTCGTGCTCGGCGGCCGCAGCGGCGGCTCGCGCGATGCGATCATGCGCAACCTGCTCGCGGAGAATCTTGAGAAGGGCGCGACCACCCACACCGTCGCCGCGGTCACGGAGCGCAACGGCGCTGACGCCAGCACCGAGGTCGCCGATGCGTCGCCTATCCCGGCCCGCGCTGTTCCTCAGGTTCAGGCGGCCTCTGCCCCTGCTCCTGAAGCCGCTCCGTCGCGTCTGGCCGCACGCCTGTCGACGCTCGCGGCTGCGACTGCCGCGGTGCCGCCGGCCCAGCCCAGGTCCGAAGCCAAGCCTGAAGTTCGGCCGACGGAATCCAGGATCGAGCCGGCGCCGCTCACCAATGGCGTGATCTCGAGCCAGCCGCTCTCGATCATCCCCGGCTCGTCCGAGCCGATGAAGCCGGTTCGGGTCAAGACGGTTCAGGTCAAGGCCGGCGCCGTGAAGGTCGCCTCCGCTGCCCCCGCTCAGGTCGCACCGCCGGTCACCAACGCCATTTCGTCCCGCTCCGACGTCGCGGAAACCTCCACCGCCGTCGTCGCCCGGGCCGATCTCATCAACAAGCCCGAGGTGGTCAGCCAGCCGGAAGCGCCGAAGGCCGAGGTAGCCCGCACCGAGCTGCCGCGGCAGCCGGCGGGCTTCGGCACCGGCAACGGCATCCTCGGGGTGCTGCCGGCCGCAACGGCTGCCGCGCCCGCCCCGGCCGCTCCGAAGCTGGCCTCCGCCGATCCGATGCCGATCCAGATGAGCGCCACCACCAAGCCGGTCGTCACTCACAGCGGCTGGATCGTCCAGGTCGGCGCGCTCGAGAGCGAGAACGAAGCCCAGCAGCGCATCGACGCCGCGCGCAGCTCGGCCCGCGGCCTGCTCAGCAAGGCCGATCCGTTCACCGAGGTCGTCGCCAAGGACAATCGCAAGCTCTATCGCGCCCGCTTCGCCGGGCTTGAGCGCGACCAGGCCGAAGCCGTCTGCCGTACCCTGAAGCGCGCCGACATCTCCTGCATCACCGTCCGCAACTGATCTTTCGCAACGCTCCGATCAAAATGCCCGCGCTGTGCCGCGGGCATTTTTGTTTTTGGCGGGTCTCGATGCCAGTTCCGCGACAACTTCTCGTCAAGGATTTACGGTTAAAACTTTACTCAAGAGATCAACCACGCCGACAATGGCGGGTGTCAGGGCGACGGCAGACAGAGCAAGCGGAGCTCACGCGGTACGGGCGTTTGTAGCGTGGTGCCGGAGTTAGCCGTTATGCGTACGAAGCAGAGTATCCTTGGCCTCGTTTACACGGGCCGCGAGGTAGTTCGACCCCCCCTGGTCGGGATGGAGTTTCTTCATCAGGGTCTTGTGGGCCCGGCTGATGTCGTCACGCCCCGCCCCCGGCTGCAAGCCAAGGATCTGATAGGCCTCCTCCGCCGTCATTTTGCCGCTCGCCGCCGTGCGGCGCTGCCCCCCTGCCGCATCGCTCTGCGCGTTCTGACGCCAGGCGGGAAACCGGCGGTCCAGATAGCTTTCAAGTAAGGCCACGCTCTCGGCGTCGAATGTCGGGACCATGGCCAGCAGGCTAGCGAGATCGAACTCGCCGAGATCGCGCCCGGCGTGAGGCCCGGCGACGATCTGCCCGCCGAGCTGGCCAGAGCCGTGGTCGAGCCGCATATCCAGGAATTGCGAGCGCACGCGTGAGGACTGCCCTGACGCCGGCGCAGCACCACCGCCGCCGAACAGCCCGCCGACATTGCCGAAGCCGGCGTTTGCCAGCGGTGTCCAGCCCAGCAGGCCGGCGCCGAAAATCCCGAGCGGGATCGCCACCACCAGTTCGCCCCGCAAGCCCGTGAAGGCTGCGACCGCCAGCGCCACCACGCCGCCACCGAACCTGATGGCCCTCGCCAGCACCGCTGGGTTGGCGGCTCGGAACATCTGGAGCAGCAGATAAAGCGTGATAACAGCGACAGCGCCGGCGATCAGGGTCATGACCGGAATATAGTCGCCCTCGCGGCAAAATGCATGGCATACGCCTCGCCGCGATGCCTGAGCGCTATTTCATCTGGCCGATCAGCCTGGCCGCGCCGCTCGCGGTCTTCGCCAGTTTCAACAGGGCCTCGCGACCGCCGGCGGCATAGGCCGCAGCGGCCCGCAGCAGCTCGCGCAACTGCGCCGCCGCGCCCGGATCGAAGCGGCACCAGGCGCCACCCGTCAGGCGCGCGATCTCGCGAAACGCTTGCTCGGCGACGGCATCATGACCTTCCTGAAACACGAACACGGGCACTTTGAGCATGCCGAGCTCGCCGGCCTTGGCGCAGAGCTCGTCGACCTTCTCCTCCATGGCATCGCCGACGAAGACGACGGCGCGCACGCCCGATGCGACCGCTTCGCGCCGCGCCTCGGTCAGCACCTTGCCGATCTGAGTGTCGCCGCCGCGGCAATCGATCTTGCTCATCAACGCCGCAAGCCTGGTGCTGTCGGAGATCCACCCCGTGGCGCGGCACTCGTTGAAGCCGCGATAATAGACCAGGCGGATGTCGAGACTGCCGAGCGCGGCGGTCTCGCGAAACATGTCGGCCTGCAGCGCGCAGGCCATGTCCCAGGTCGGCTGCCGGCTCATGGTCGCATCCAGCGCGAAGATCAGCCGCCCCTTCGCGCCCGGCGCATGCGGTGACATCGCCTGCGCCTTGGCAACGAAGGCGGCGATGTCTTCCGCAGTCGACGTTCCGGCCTGCGGCACCGCGCGGCCTGCCTGCGCCGAGACGGCATCGCCGCTGCGCGGTTTGATGGGTTCGCCCGACATGCCTTGACCCTGCGTGGGCAGCTAATGTGGTTAGCGCAAGCTGCCCGGTCAATGTGCAAAGCCCCCGCCGGCAGAGGCTGGCGGGGGCTTTGCAGATCGTGACTGACGATGAGGGACCGTCAGGGAGAAGACGTCAGCTCTTGGCAGGCCCCATCAAGGCGACCGGACCGGGCTCCAGGATATTGGGCGGCGAGGATTGCGTGTCGACCGGCGCGATCTCGCTGTCGGTGGCGCTCAGGAATTTGTCGAGCATGCCCTGGATCGAGTTCTTGGCGACGTCCGGACCGGTGTCGCGCATGTCGTTGTGCTGGAATTCGGTCTTCACGACCTGGATACCCGCCTTCTCGCATTCCTCATCCGTCGGGATCACGCCCGCATCGGCCTTGAACTGCGGATCGGTGGAGCGGAACGACAGGATCTTGAACTTGCCGGCGGTGACGAAGGGTACGCGCAGATTGTCGAGCGTGACGACCTTCTTGACCTCATCCGGATACTGCTTGGCGAAATACATGGTGATGTCGCCGCCCATGGAATGGCCGACCATGGTGACCTTGTCGTAGTCGGCGTTGGGCTGAAGCTTCCTCATTTCCTGCACGGCGAGATGAATGTTGGCGACACCGCGCAGGATCTGCGGCAGCCGGCCGACATAGAGTTCGCCGGGCTTGGTCACCATCGGAGGATCGGTCGGCAAGTCATGCTGCGGGCTCAGGACCATGTAGCCGCGCGCAGCGAAGATGTTGGCGAGGAAGCCGTACTCGGTGTTCTTGACGGTGTTGCCGTGATTGATCACCGCGACCGGCAGCGTGATCATGCCGGCATTGGCCTGCATTTCCTTGTCGCGACGCACCGCGATGTCGACGGGCACCGGGCGATTGTCGCGCGAGGCGTCGTAGAAGGTAATGGTCTCGTGCTTGATCGCCCACTTGCTCGCCGTGAAATAGGCGATGCCGCAGAGAGCACTGACCGAAACCAGAACGGCAATTCCACGCTTCATTTTCGTCCTCAGCCTCAGGCTCTTGCGGCCTGAATCCCTGTTGAAAATCGTGTTCTTCCGGGGCTCTTCGGCCCCTTGTCGCCTATTCGCTAATATATGTCACAGGCGCGTGACAGGAAGGCCAAATATTGTGAACCGGCAGCCCTTTCATTGTGCGCCGCACACGTTTTATGGGCATCCCGTCCTCGCCAGGCTACGTCAGGGTGTACTTCACCATCCGACGCAACCGGTCTCAATTGGGTTCAATTTCACGGTCAACGTAAGGTGAAAACGGCGAAACAGGGCCGCAGTTCCCTGGAGAGCCCGGCCCTCAGATCGATCGGATCGATCGGAAGTAGTGGCATACCGCCGGCTCAGGCGCCGAGGATGTCGTGGACCTCGAGCGGCTTGTCGACCTGGTTGAACCACTCGGCCCGGTTGGCGGCGCGGCGGCGGCCGCGCTCGTCCAGCGGCAGCTTGAGCTGGCGGAGCAGGCTCGTCACCTCCTCCCGTGCGGTGAGATGGCCGAGATTGGGGCGCATGCCGAGCGTGGCCTCGTCGATCTCGTCGAGCGCGGTCAGGCCGCGCGGGAAAAATTCGCGATAGACGACGCGTTCGGCGAAGCCGTCGACGTAGCGGAAGCCGAGCCGCAGCGACAGATCCTTCAACCCCTCGGCGACGAGCTGCTTGTTGCGCGAGCCGAGCATCGACAGGCGGTTGCGCACGACGATCCAGTCGGTGGTCGAGCCGTCGAGCTGGCGGCGCTTGCGCCTGACGTCGCGCACCATCTCGGCGTAATGGCTCTCGCCCGTCACCGCGTAGTTGGCGGGATCGACGGTGCCGAGCACGTCGAAATCGAGGAAGCTGTCGTTGATCGGCGTGACCAGGGTGTCGGCCATCGAGTGCGCCAGCCGCATCAGATAGCTGTCGGTGCCCGGCGTATCGATGACGATGAAGTCGAAGCTGCTCTCGACCGCCGAGACCGCCTCCATGAACTGCTGGAACTCGGAATTCTCGTTCTCGGCGATCTGCATGGTCTCGCCGAGCTTGATACAGCGATGCACCGGCAGTTCGAGGTCGAGCTTGGTGCGGCGCGCCCAGGCAGAGCGGTTGCCGATGTAGCGGGTGAAGCTCTGCTGACGGCAGTCGAGGTCGATGGTAGCGACGCGCTGGCCCGCCTTCAGGAGCGCAACGGCGATGTGCAAGGCGGTGGTCGACTTGCCGGAACCGCCCTTCTCGTTGCCGAGCACGACTACATGCGCCGAGCCGGATTGGCCTTGGCTAGCCTGCACAAGCATGGCGATCCTCAACACCCCTGATGAATATCTTCGAGTTGGCCGCGTCTGCGGTCAAGTGAAATGCGTGACAGGTAATGCAAATCGTATTGCGCCGTTTTTCATGAATCGCGGCGTCGTCTTTCGTCTGTGATCCAGCCACAATGTCGCGACATCGCGCGCGCCTTGCGCGGGATGCTGTGCCGCATCCGGATGCATGGCGTCCACGATCGCCGCTTGTTAAGGTTAGTCGCCCCTGGCGCCAAGGTCATGCCGCGCCGATTCCCAACCCTGTCGAGTCCTGATGTCAGCAAGCCCCTTGATTGCCCGCACGGTCCCAACCTTGCGCCGCGCCGTCGACAATCTCCGCAAGCGAAAAGCCACGATCGCGCTGGTCCCGACCATGGGGGCTCTCCATGACGGGCATGTGTCTCTGGTCCGCCTCGCCAAGCGGCGCGCCAGCCGCGTCATGGTCTCGATCTTCGTCAACCCGACCCAGTTCGCCCCCACCGAGGATTTCGGCGCCTATCCGCGCACCTGGAAGGCCGACATCGCCAAGCTCGCGGCCGAGGATGTCGATATCGTCTGGCACCCCGGCGTCGCGGCGATGTATCCGGAGGGCTTTGCCACCCGCATCATGCCGGAGGGACCGGCGCTCGCCGGCCTCGAGGACCGCTTCCGCCCGCATTTCTTCGGCGGCGTCGCCACCGTGGTCGGCAAACTGTTCACGCAGTGCCGGCCGGACTTTGCGATCTTCGGCGAAAAGGACTTTCAGCAGTTGCGGGTGGTGACGCAGATGGCGCGCGACCTCGACCTCGGCGTCAAGGTCGTCGGCTCCCGCACCGTGCGCGAGCGCGACGGGCTCGCGATGTCCTCGCGCAACGTCTATCTATCGCCCGAGGAGCGGCAGACCGCCCCCATCCTCTACCGTGCCATGAAGGACAGCGCCGGCCGCATCCGTGCCGGCGAAGCCGTTGCGTCGGCCATGAAGCGTGGCGCCGCGACGATCGAGGCGGCCGGCTTTGCGCTCGACTATTACGAAGCGCGCCATGCCGAGACGCTGGCGCCCCTCACCTCGCGCAAGGACGGCCCGTTGCGAATCCTGGTCGCCGCCAAGCTCGGCAACACCCGGCTGATCGACAATATCGCGGTTTAGAGCAGCCCGAGATCGCGCAATTCGCGCCGCATCGGCTCCGGCATCGCCGCGATCGAGCCGGCGGCGGACTTGCCCAGATCGGGCGGCACGGAATCGTCGGCGAGATAGCGCCAGCCCTGGAATGGGCGCATCGGCCGCGGCGAGACCGAGACGACCTTCGGCTGCATCACGATCCGGCAGCGGCCGATACCGTCCTTGTCGCGGAACGGCTCGATGCCGATGATCTTTTCCCGCGCGGCGATCTCGCCCTTGATCACCCAATAGAGCGACCCGCCGGTGAGGATCTCGGCATCGCGCTTGGGAACCATGCGGGTGATGTGGATGTGACGTTGCGGCAGACCCTTCTTCTTGGCGGTCTGCATCCGTTCGGCGATCCACTCCTTCAATTCCTTGACGGAGTCGCAACCGACGGCGAGCTTGATCAGATGTAGCGGCATGCCCAAGCATTAGCCGGGCAGCACCGCATTTGGAATGCCGATCTATTCGTTATCCGCAGCCGCGGGCGCGGCCGCCGAGGCTGGCGGCGGAGCGAGCGGAACCGGTGCTGCCGCGGGAGCACGCGCAGCCTTCGTGGCCGGCGGCTTCTTCGCGGCCGGTGGTGCGGCGGCCTGTGCCGACGTCGCGGCGGGCGCGCGCGGTGCCGGCGCTGCGTTCGCGGCGGCGGGCGCCGCCTGACGCGTCGTCGCCGTGGGCTCCGGATTCATGATGCTGACCGGCGGCGTCGACGAGGCGCTCGGGAACTCAGCGCTGGTCGGCTTGCCCGTCGGCATCGCGGGCGGCAGCCCGGCAAGCGCGGCCGTGGCCGGCATCCCCTGCGCCGTTGCAGGCGCGTTCCAGGTTGGCGCGTAGCGCGCGACCAGCATGTCGTAGAGATGGGCGTCCATGTTGGCGGCAACCCGCTGCTGGTCGGTCAGCGAGCGGAACGCGGCGCAGTCGAACTGCGTGCAGCCGTCGCGCACGACCAGCACCTGCGCGACGAGGCCGTAGCGATCGTGCTCCAGCGCCTTGCGCAGCACCTTCATGTCCGTCGTGAGGCTCTTCTCGGCGGTCGCGGCATCACCGAGCGCGGTCAGCCGGTCGATTCGGGCCGCGGTGTAGGAGACGGCGGCAGCCGCGGCATCCGGCGAGCCGAACAGCGCCTTCTCGCAGCCAATGGCGACCGCATCGCCGGCGAGATCGTCGAGACAGGACAGCGCCGGCAGGCTCGCGATGGCAGCACCTTGCGCGCGCACTTCGGTCGGAGCGTCCTGCCCCGCCGGTCCATAGACGCGCACCGTGGCAGCTCCGGCGATCGCGATGGACAGCAGCGTGATCACGGTCAGCGCGCCGTTGGCGACCGACCTATCGGCGCGCAGCAGCGTGATCAGCAGGATCAATCCGAAGAATCCGGCAGCCGCCAGCGTCATCCACATCGGAAAGGCCGGCGAGCGCCAGATTTGGTCGAGCGAAGTGGCCCATGCCCAGTTCATGCGCGACGTCCCCTCACGCGAGCAGAGAACGAATGGTCAAGCGAGCACCGCGAGTCGGCAACTGCCCCCCAGGCCCACCTTGCGAAGGTGAAGCGGGCCTTTTGACGGCGGCAGGACACAATTCCGCAGAGGGCGCGAATGCGCGGGGAGCGTCGGTCTTCAGGAGAGCGCGAGCTGGCTTTCCTTGGCGACGCGTTCGAAAGCTTCGGTCGAGCTCTTGATCCGGTACTGGCAGTCGTCGCCGTCGGTCGGCAGCAGGCGGATGACCTCGTACGAGCCGCTGGCAGCAGGGCGCGCGACGTTGCTGGCCGTGAACAATACGCGCGTTCCAATCGGGAATTTGTGCTTCAACACCCTCTCCATCACTCAAACAACGCCTGCCTCGCCCATGGTCCCACTGCGACGGCCGGCCAGAAACCCAGGCGCTGTATAGCACGCGACCTGCCGTTTTGGCCAGCGCCATGCCACCATGGCAAGCGCGTAAATCCTGCAGTCTTTTCAGAATGATAGGGATGGAACCGGCCGGTCGATGATACCGCCGGGGCCGCATGTTCAGGCGGCATGTCGCAGGGCCGGTCGCAGCCCGAATGGCATATGGCGCCAGTCAATGTCCGGAACGTGAGCGCCGCCGGCCGGCACACAGCCAGCGGCCTCGTTCGGACCGACCGGTCAGGCGTCCTCGAACTTCGCGATGACAAGGGTTTCGGCCAGCCCGTCGCGGGTCCATTCCTGGAACGCCGGCAGCGCCATCATCGTCTCCATGTAGGCCTTGGTGTCCGGCGCGACGTCGATCGCGTAGGTGCGCAGGCGATGCACCACCGGCGCGTACATCGCATCGGCCGCGCCGAAGCGGCCGAACAGGAACGGACCCTTGGCACCATAGCGTGTGCGGCATTCGCGCCAGATCTCCTCGATGCGCGCGATGTTGGCCTTGGCGTCGGCCGACAGCGTCACGGGGCGGATCGGCCGATGCAGGTTCATGCCGCATTCGTTGCGCAGCGCCACGAAGCCGGAATGCATCTCGGCGCACACCGACCGGGCATGCGCGCGCGCGGCGACGTCGTCGGGCCACAGCTTCACCTCCGGATAGCGCTCGGCGATGTATTCGATGATGGCGAGCGAATCCCACACCGTGACATCGCCGTCGACCAGCACCGGCACCTTGCCGGCACGGCTGAACGACAGGATCTGCTCCTTGTCCGCGGGATTGTCGGTGTAGAGCGGGATCAGCGTCTCCACGAACGGGATGTCGTTGGCGCGAAGCGCGAGCCATGGCCGCATCGACCATGACGAGTAGTTCTTGTTGCCGATCGCGAGTTTCAGCGCAGCCATGTCATCAGTCCTTCCCGAGACGCTTTGAAGCGAGCCGCTTTTAACGCCATCGCGTGCCGCCAATCAATCGTTGCCGCATCCTGCCATGCGTGGCAATCGTGGCGGCTTGCGAGGAGAGAGAGATGAGCAGGCATTGGGTCGACATCACCGCGGTCGGCTTCTTCATCATCGAATGGCTGGTCTATGCCCTGACGCTGGAGCATTCGGCCTACGGCCGCGACAGCCTGTCGGCGCGCATGAACCGCTATCGTGAGGTCTGGGTGCGCCGGCTGCTCGATCGCGAGACGCGCATGGTCGACATGCAGATCATGGCCTCGCTGCAGAACGGAACCGCTTTCTTCGCCTCGACCAGCCTGATCGCGCTCGGCGGTGCGCTGGCGCTGCTGCACGCCACCAACGACGCCATCACGATTCTGAGCAAGCTGCCGATCGACCTCAGCACGTCGCCGGCGATGTGGGAGCTGAAATGCGTCGGCCTCGTGCTGATCTGCGTCTACGCCTTCTTCAAATTCGCCTGGTCCTATCGCCTGTTCAACTATGTCGCGATCCTGTTCGGCGGCATGCCCCCGGCCGAGCGGCGCGACACGCCGGAGGCGGAAGCCCATGTCATCCGCACCACGCGCCTGTTCGAATCCGCCGGCCGCCATTTCAATCGCGGCCAGCGCGCCTTCTTCTTCGCGCTCGGCTATCTCGGCTGGTTCGTCAGCCCCTGGCTGCTGTTCGTGACCACGGCCGCGGTGGTGGTCGTGACCTGGCGCCGGCAATTCGCATCGAGCGCATGGGCGGCGATGGCGCCGGAGGTGGTGGATGGCGCGGAGAGGATGAAGCGCGGTCATTGAGGCACGTGTCCCGGACAAGCTGCAACGCGCAAGCGTTGCGGCGCAGAGCCGGGACCCAGGGCAACACGGCGCGATGCGGATGGATGGCCCCGTCGAACCGGACGATGCTTCGCATCGCCGGGGACGCTGTGCGGCGTCCGGGGCACGAGAGCGCAGCGTGGCGCACGCTGTCTCCACTTGTCATTGCGGTGCTCCAGTGCACATCCCAGCGGCGCTGCCGTAGGGTGGGCAAAGGCGCATAGCGCCGTGCCCACGATCTCCGTCCATAAACAACAAGGCGTGGGCACGCTGCGCTTTGCCCACCCTACGAGATCGAGTTTGTGGCACGCAGCTCAGCTCACGGACATGCCTTCGCGTCCTCGCGGCGCAATTCGCCCGAGCTTTGCTTGGTCTCGCGACCCTCTCATCCAAGAGGGCGCAGGGAAGGCCGGGTGCTGGCTCGCACCCGCGGTCCGCTGCGCGAAAAGCACGCGCAGAAAGAACCGCACAGCAGCATACAGGTGTGGCCGATCACTCGGCCTTCCCTGCGCGGTGGCTGGACGGCTTATGCCGTGATCTCCCGGGAGCCGACCATTCCTTCTGGCCTCCCTCGCCCCGCGAATTGGATGATGCAGTCTGCCCGGTTGGGCTCGCTCGCACCTTCGCAAGGACTTGACCGTAGCAACGACGGCCAGGACCACACGGTTTTGCCGTACGCACGGCCCGCCATTTCGCCGCAGTTTTTCCGGCCCTGTCGACGGAGCCGGAAACTTACAGACGAGACGAAGCCTGGCAGCGCCGCTCGTCCGCACGAAGCCTCGGGCTCACAGGGACTACCCGCCCTGCCCGCGCCTCTCGTGCCGACGCTGCCGCGTCCACCGCAAGCCCGGCTCGCGACAGTGACGACCACATAGTCGCCCCTCTTGGTGAGCCAGGATGGGCAAACACATACGCCGAAACCGAATTTCGGTAAAGTGGAATATTTTTGGCGAAGCGGATTGACAGCGGGCGACACAGGGCACGGTGCCGTAGCCCGGATGGAGCGCAGTGTAATCCGGGACAGTGCACAATGCCGGACGAGCGGCCCCGGATTTCGCTACCGCTTCATCCGGGCTACGCGAAGCTACGATCCGAAATCCCGTGGGCTGAACGGCAGGTCCATGATCTTCCATTCCCCGTACAGATTTGCCGGCAGCATCTTGTAGGGTTGACAGTTCTGGAGCGCGCTCATGGCGGACTTCACGAGTGCCACCCCTTTTGCGGACGGCGGAGCCTCGATCAGGATCGGCTCGCGTGCCAGCGTGCCGTCGGTCGCGAACACCGTGCGCAGCTTGATGTGAACGGCGTCGGTCGGGCTCAGTCCGGCCGGCAATTTCGCACAGCTGCGCAAATGGCGACGAAGCGCGGCGATGACTTCAGCCGGCAACTTGGCTGCGATTGAATCCTTGCCATCGCCGCCATCGTCCTTGGGGGTGTCTTTCGGCAGCTCCGGCGGCAATTCCGGGGGCAGGCCCAGCATGACGCCGTACTTGACGGTGACGTCAGGCTGCGGAGCCTGATAGGCCGGCGGCGGTGCGGCCTCCGGCTGCTGCATCGCTTGCGGCGGCGGCTGCATCGGTGGCTGCGGCATCGCCTGGGGCGGCGGTTGTTGCTGGGCTTGCGGCGGCGGCTGTTGCGACGGCTGTGGCTGTTGAGGTTGCGGCTGCACGTTGGCCTCACGCTGCTTCGGCGCGGGCGAGGGTTGCGGCTGCGGCTGCTTCTGCTGCGGTTCAGGTGGCGTCTGCTGCGACGGTGCCGCGGCCTGCTGCTTGGCCGCGGGCTTGTCCGCCGCTTCGGACTTGTCGGTGAAATCGAGCTTCGGCAGTTTCAGATCGGGCGTCGGCTCCGGCGGCTTCTCCTTGGCCGCCTCCTTCGTCTCCTGCTCCTTGATCTCTTCCTTCACCTGCTCCGGCGTGACGATGTCGACGGTCACGGTCTCCGGCGGCTGGCTGCGAAACGGATGGACCTCGCTGATCACGATGATCAGCGCCACCAGCGTCAGATGCGCGATTGCTGACGCCGCAATGTCCGTCCGTATGATCTTCCGCAGTTCCATCGACCGATCTTGAGTTGCCGTCGCGGTCCTAGCATACCCCGGCCCCCTCTCAATCCCATTTCGGGGCGAAGCCGAAGTCGGTCAGGCGGCCCTTCGGACTGGCGAGTGCGGCGATCCGGCTCATCTCGTCCTCCGACAGCTCGAAATCGAAGATCTCGATGTTTTCGGACAGGCGTTCAATGCGCGAGGTGCGCGGGATCGCAGCGACATTCTGTTGCACCAGCCAGCGCAGGCAGACCTGCGCCGACGACTTGCGGTGGGCGCGTCCGATCTCGGCCAGCCTCTGGTCGGACTTGATGCGTCCCTTGGCGATCGGGCTGTAGGCGACGAGCGCAAGGCCATGCTGGTCGCAGGCCGCCCTCACCTTCGCCTGATCGAGATAAGGGTGGTATTCGACCTGGTTGCAGACCAGCGGCTCCGGCGAGAGCGCGACCGCCTGCTCGATCAGCGCCACCGTGAAATTGGAGACGCCGATGTGACGGGTCAGACCCATGGTCTTCGCATGCGACAGCGCGCCGAGCGTCTCCACCAGCGGCACATGCGAATTGGGCCAGTGCAGCAGCAACAGATCGACGCTAGGAAGCCGCAAGCGGGCCAGGCTCTCCTTGACCGAGCGCTCGAGATCGTGGGGCGCGAAATGGTTGGTCCAGACCTTGGTGGTGAGGAAGATGTCGTCGCGCCGCACGCCGGAGGCGCGCACGCCGTCGCCGACCTCGCGTTCGTTCTCGTAGACTTGCGCGGTGTCGATGTGGCGATAGCCGAGCCGCAGCGCCTGCTCGACCAGGCGCGCGGCAGGTCTTCCGCTCAGCTCCCAGGTCCCGAGCCCGATCGCCGGGATTTTTGCGCCATTGGCCTCGACGAACAGCATGAGGACTCCTCTTCCGTTGCGGCAGCCCCTGACGTCATCAGGCCTCATTATGGACCCGGCCCACGATGCTGCCAACGGAAGGCCGCGGCAGTCCAGCGGGTTATTTGGCGCAAATGCTAACGGGAGGTTCGCGTCAGGGCCGGCAGCCCTCGGTGTCAGGGCTTTGGCGTCAGGCTTTGGCGAGCGCCTGGAACACGGTATCCGGGGCGTGCGCGATCACCGCGAGCAGCGCACGGGCCGGTCCCCGCGGCGCGCGCTTGCCCTGCTCCCAGTTGCGGATGGTCTCGACGGGAACGCCGAGCTTGGCGGCGAACTCCATCTGGGTCAGGCAGGCGCGGCGGCGCAAATCACGCACTGCGAGTGGGTTGGCGTCGGCCGGCGCGGCATTGGCCGTGGGCTCGACCGGCGACGGCTGGACCGGAAATTCCTGTCCATCCCGCAACTCAACGACCCGTCCGTCCGCCTTCAGCCGCAACCGCATGCTCATTCCCCCAAGCGAGGCGATGATGCGGCAGGTCGCTTAAGTTCGGATTAAAGACAGGAGCCCGTAGCCCGGATGGAGCGCAGCGTAATCCGGGACCACTGTCGCTTGGGGCACCCCCGGATTGCGCTGCGCTCCATCCGGGCTACGAATTCCCGCTGCCCGCCCCTACCTCAACCCGAACCAGAGCGTCGCAATCCCGAGGAAGGAGAAGAAGCCGACCACGTCCGTCACCGTGGTGACGAAGGTGCCCGACGCCACCGCCGGGTCGGCCCTGACACGCTCCAGCGCCATCGGGATCAGGATGCCGCCGAGCGCGCCGGCGATGAGGTTGCACACCATCGCCAGCCCGATGACGATGCCGAGGCCGGGAATCTTGAACCAGGCCACCGCCGCAATCCCCGTGATCACGGCGAAGGCGAGCCCGTTGACGAGACCGACCAGCGCCTCGCGCATCACCACGCGCCAGGCGTTGGAAGAACCGAGCTCGCGCGTCGCCAGCGCCCGCACCGCCACCGTCATGGTCTGGGTCGCGGCATTGCCGCCCTGGCTCGCCACGATTGGCGCCAGCACGGCGAGCGCGACCATCTTCTCCAGCTGGCCCTCGAACAGGCCGAGCACGGAGGACGCCAGGAAGGCGGTGGCGAGATTGACCAGCAGCCAGTTGAACCGCGCGCGCGCAATCGTCAGGAAGGTATCCGACAGCTCTTCGTCGCTGGTGACGCCGCCGAGCGCCTTGAGGTCTTCGTCCGCCTCCTCCTCGATGACGTCGACGACGTCGTCGACGGTGATGACGCCGACCAGGCGGTCCTGGGTGTCGAGCACGGGAGCTGCGACGAGATTGTACTTGCCGAACATGCGCGCCACCTCTTCCTGGTCCTCCAGGACGGAGACGCGGCGGCGGTCCTCATCGGTGAGCTCGGTGAGCGGCACCGGCCGGCGCGCGCGCAGCAGCACGTCGAGGGGGACTGCGCCCTGCCAGTGCTGGTCCTTGTCGACGACGTAGATCTCGTAGAAGCGGTCGGGCAGATCAGGCGTCTCGCGCATGTAGTCGATCGCCTGCCCCACGGTGAAATCCTGGGGCACCGCGATGAACTCGGTCTGCATCCGGCGGCCGGCGGAATTCTCGGGGTACAGCAGGCTGCGTTCGAGCGCGACGCGCTCCCTGAGCGGCAGCTTCTCGAGGATCTCCTCCTGCTCGGCCTGGTCGAGGGTCTCCAGCAGCTCGACGGCGTCGTCGGATTCGAGTTCGCGAACGCCCTCGGCGACGGTCTCCGGCGGCAGTTCCTCGAGGATCTCCTCGCGCACGCCCTCGTCGAGCTCGTTCAGCGCGGAGAAGTCGAAGTCGCGTCCCGTCAGCTCGACCAGGCGGACGCGGTCGTCGGGCTCGAGAGCGCCGATGAGATCGCCGAGGTCGGCCTCGTGCAGCTCGGCGACGCAGGCGCGCAGCGAGGCGCTGTCGCCGGCCTCGATCGCATGGGCGATTTCCTCGACGAATTCGTGCCTGATATCGCCGTCTTCATTGCGCATCGGCACGTGGTCGAGTACCGAATCCGCAGCGGATCGGGCAACGTCCATATGTTCATCCATGGCGCGCCTCGCCGTTTGACAGGTTGGAACGAATGGTCTGGGCTGACGGTCAGGCAATACCCACAAGGCAAAGCCGAGCGCAATGACAAAGATGCTTCGACAGCGGTGGACCGCGATGTCATCAGGCGCGGCCCTCGCTGCCCTGATCGGCATCGCCTCGACGGAAGCCGCCGAGTGCCCGCGCAAGGACGCGCTCGGCACCTCGCGCGTGCTGAGTGTCGATGCCAGGACCACGCCGCGCGTGGGCCTGAAGAGCTTTCCGCAGACGCTTACGCTGGCCGATCACGAGGTCGTGCTGACCTTCGATGACGGGCCGAACCCGCCGACGACGTCGAAGGTGCTGGCAGCGCTGGCGCAGGAATGCGTGCGCGCGACCTTCTTCCTGATCGGCCTGCACGCCAGCCAGCATCCCGACATGGTCAAGCGCATCGCGCGCGAGGGCCACAGCATCGGCCATCACACCTTCTCGCATCCGTTCATGGCGCGGATCCCGTTCGACAAGGCCAAGGGCGAGATCGACCGCGGCGTCGCGGCCGTCGAGATGTCGCTGCACGGCAGCTCGACGGCGACGCCTTCGACGCCGTTCTTCCGCTTTCCCTATTTCCAGGGGACGCAAGCGCAGCTCGACCTGCTCCAGTCCCGCGGCATCGTCGTGTTCGGCGCTGACCTCTGGGCCAGCGACTGGAACGAGATGACGCCGGAGCAGGAATTGAAGCTGGTCACGGAGCGGCTTGCCGCTAGCGGCAAGGGCATCGTCCTCTTCCACGACTCCAAGGCGCGCACCGCCGCGATCATGCCGGCCTTCCTGCGGTATCTGAGGGAGAACGGTTTTCGCGTGGTCCACATCGTGCCGGCCGGCCCGCCGCAGAAGAGCGCCGATGCGCGCTGATGCCGGAATGTCACGCCGGCGCAAAATGGGGTGATTTGGGCCCTATTAACACTCTGTTCATGATACCCCCTGCTAATGGACGGGGACTTTGTGACGGGTAAGGCTGTTGGCGCCTGAACCGTTTCCCGATGTCTCCGACCTACTATGGCGGCCATCGCACATGAGGGCAGACGGGGTTCATGATCGGAAGTAGCGTTGTCTTGCGGACGCGATCGTGGATCGTCCTTTGCCTCGGCGGATTCCTTGGATGTTCGACCATCGGATCGCCGGCGGCGCTTGCGGCCGACTGCCCGGGCCATCCCGACGCGCTCGGGACGTCCCGCACCCTGGTGGTCGATCCGCGCGAACATCCGCTGATCGGCACCATGCAGTACCGCGAGACGCTGCCGCTCAGGGATCATGAGGTCGTCCTGACCTTCGACGACGGTCCGCTGCCGAAATATTCCAACCAGGTCCTCAAGATGCTCGACGACGAGTGCATCAAGGCGACCTTCTTCATCATCGGCAGCCAGGCCAAGGCGAATCCCGAAGGCGTGCGCAAGCTGGTTGCGGCGGGCCACACGGTCGGCACCCACAGCATGAACCATCCGCTGACCTTCGACCGGATGCCCATCGAGAAGGCCGAGGCCGAGATCAACGGCGGCATCGAGTGGACCTCGGCCGCGATGACCGACTCGTCCAAGCTGGCGCCGTTCTTCCGCATTCCCGGACTGATGCGCGCCGAAGGCGTCGAACATCATCTGATCTCGCGCGGCATCCAGGTGTGGAGCGCCGACTTCCCCGCCGACGACTGGCGCCACGTGTCGTCCGACCGCGTCTATCAGCTCGCGATCCAGCGGCTGGAGGCCAAGGGCAAGGGCATTTTGCTGCTGCACGACATCCAGGCCCGCACGGTCGCGGCGCTGCCAAAAATCATCCGCGACCTCAAGGCGCGCGGCTATCGCATCGTGCATGTTGTGCCGGCGACCGCCGACCGGCCGGCGACGCCGACCACGCCGGTGGAATGGCTGCTGCATCCGCCGACCGAGACCGTGCCGATCGCGCGCTGGCCTTCCGTTCCGAGCTTCGTGTTCACGCAGACCAGGACGCTTCCGGCGCCCTCGCTCGCCGACCTCAATGCGCAGACCGAGCATCAGCCGCTGCTGCCGCGCCGAACCAAGGGTCAGATGGACGTCGCATCCGCCCTGCCCGTGCCCGGCCGCGCTCTGTTTGCGATCCCGGAAGGCTCGGTCGAGGTGCTGCTGTCGACGACATTGTCGCGGCGTGCCGCGACCCGGCTGGCAATGGCCGCCGAGACGCCGCATGCGGCCAGGGGCAAGGCCGCAAAGGGCAAGACGGCCAAGTCCCAGGCTCGGCACACCGCGCATGCGGCGCCGGCCGCACCGAAGCATGCCGCGCAGGCCAAGGGCACTACACCGCGCTCGACCCGCATCGCCAGCCTGAAGAAGCGCGCTTAGTCCCTAGCTACTGCCGCATGATGGCGGCGACGCAGAGCAGCACGATCAGCGCCAGGAAGAACAGGTCCATATAGGACTTGAGCTCGCCGTCGCGGCGCAGCCGGGCCACGTCGGCGACGACCTGCTTGCGCGCGTTCGTTCCCCCCGAGCCGTCATTGATCGGGCCCTGAAGCCGCCGCGTCTCGGCTTCCAGCTTCTCGATCTTCTGGAAGAAGTAGAACGCGCGCAGCGTCGAGACCGCGCGCATCGCGGCATAGATCAGCACCAGGATCGCCAGGATCGCCCGGTTCGGATACTTCTCCATGAAGTTCAGGCTGAAATAGACCACCGCCATGAACGCGAAGTTGGTGATGAAGCGGTAGACGAAGCTGAGAAAAACCATGCTGGCTCGAGCCTTGAGGGGTGCGCAGCCGGATCGTGCTGCGAATTCGGGATCGGGACCCAGACCGGGAGCTGGGTTGTGACGGCCCGTCTACGCCAACTTTGTTTCAACAAAGATACTGCAAGTCGCCGCCTTTTAGCCACACGCCGCCATAATGCAAGCCGGATGGCGGTGGCCCTGCCCTGACGCAGCGCGCCCGCTACGGCTCAATGGCGATTTGGCGGAAGTCGCGATAGACTGTGCGCTGCCGTCACATCTGGGATCTGCCGATGCCGAAGAAGGGAATCACCGGCCACGACGACTGGGTTCTGACCGAGGCTCTCGCGACCGCCCTGGTCGCGCTGGAGCAGCTCGAACCGAAGCACCAGCCGAACGCGCATATGGACGACCTCCGCAAGATGCTGGCGAACGGCAAGGAGCCGGCGGCGGTGAGTCTGCACCTCGCCCAGGCCAAATGCCGCCTGTTTCCGGACCTCGATCCGCTGGAGATCTACCGGGAATACGGCATCGGCGAGGAATATGGCTGAGGCGGCCGGCCGCCTGTCTTGACGAGAAGCGCTAGTTTCGTGACGTCTTGAGCAACGGACATTCGCTGTCGCTCAGCGGCAGAAAGGCGTCCTCGGCAGGTATCTTCTCGACGACGTTGTAATAATCCCAGGGCGTCTTCACGTCCGAGGGCTTCTTGACCTCGACGAGATAGAAATCATGCACCAGCTTGTTGTCGGCGCGCAGCCGCGCGCCACGCGCGTAGAAATCGTCGACCGGCATCGCGCGCATCTGCTCCAGAACAGCGTTGGTCTCGTCCGTTCCGGCCGCAGACGCGGCCTTCAGATATTGCGACACGGCGGAGTAGACGGCGGCCTGCGGCGCGGTCGGCATGGCGTTGTGAAGCTTGTAGAACCTTTGGGCGAACGCGCGCGTTTCCTCGTTGAGCGCCCAATACCAAGCAGTGACGGTCGTCAGGCCCTTGGCGGTTTCGGCCCCCATCGCGTGCACGTCGGTCAGGAACATCAGCTCGGCGACTGCCTTCTGCGGCCCCGCGTTCATTCCGAACTCGTTCCATTGCTTCATCGAGGTCACGAGCTGCTCGCCGGCATTGGCGAACGCAACCACCTTGGCTTTGGACGCCTGGGCCTGCAGCAGGAAGGAGCCGTAATCGGCATTTCCCAGCGGATGAAAGACCGCGCCGAGCGACTTGGCCCCTGCAGCCGCCAGCACGCGCTGGGACACCTCGACCATATTGCGTCCGAACGCGTAGTCGGACGCGATGAAGAACCAGCTGTCATAGCCTTGCGACACCAGTTTTCGGACCGAGCCGGCGACCAGATTGTAATTGTCGTGCAGCCACATCAGGCCGGTGCGCGAGCATTGCTTGCCGCCGATCTCGGTGGTGCCGACCGCCGAATAGATCACGATCCTGTTCTTGTCGCGCGCGATCGACTGGATGGCGAGCGCCACCGCGGAGTTTCCGACGTCGGCCACCATGTCGACGCCGTCAACGTCGAACCATTTGCGGACGATCTGGGCGCCGATATCCGGCTTGTTCTGATGGTCGGCGACGACGATCTCGGCCTTCAGCCCGGGCGTTGCGCGTTGAAAATCGTCCACGGCCATCCGCGCGGCGACGACGGAGCCGGGCCCGGCCAGATCCGACAACGGTCCGGCCTGGTCATTGATGATGCCGATCCTGATCGCGCCACCGGAGAATTCGGCGGCCGCGCTCCGTTCGGCCAGCGCTGCCGGACTGAGCGCCAGGATGAGGCCGAAGGTCAAACGGCAAAGCCGGCTGCGCGACGATAGCAATTCTCCAACACGACAAGGCGCCATTGCCCCCTCCGCTTCAGCATCGCGACGGCATGTCGGCGATGATCGATATCCGGTCCCGACGGCGCTCGGCCGGTCGAATCTGCTCGCTATCCCTGCCGCTCGACGGCCTTCCTGACGAACTCCAGCCGCCGCGCCTGCGCCGGCGCAACCCGCTCCTTCATGGCAGCGACGATCGCCGCCGGCGCCGTGTCCGGCGAGCCGGCCGCAAAGGGCGGTGCGGGATTGTACTCCATGCGCAGCTGGATCATCTCCGCCGCGGCGCGGCCTCGCAACATCGACACCAGGGTGAGCGCGAAGTCGATGCCGGCCGTGATGCCGCCGCCCGTCATGCGATTGCGGTCGACGCAGACCCTCTCCAGCGACAGCTCGGCTCCGAACAACGGCAATGCGTCCCTCGCGGTCCAGTGGGTGGCCGCGCGATATCCCTTCAACAGACCGGCGGCGCCGAGCACGAGCGAGCCGGTGCAGACCGACGTCACGTATTGCGCGCCCCTCTCCTGCTGTCGCAGAAAGGCGAGAACGTCCTCGTCCAGCATCAGCTCGTCGGTGCCGTAGCCGCCCGGAACGCAGATCACGTCGAGCTGCGGGCAATCGGCGAAGGTGACGGTCGGCGTCAGCGCGATGACGGAATCGCTCGGCACGGGCTCGATGCGTTTCCAGACCAGATGCACGGTCACGTCAGGCAGGCTGGAGAAGACCTGGGCGGGACCGGTGAGATCGAGCTGGGTGACGCGCGGAAAAACCAGAAGACCGATCTGCAACGGGCCCGACATGTCCAACCTCGACAACGTGCTTGACGCTTGCAGCCTGCCATGTTGGCCTTGTGGTCGAAATGGCTTAATTCCCTCAATTCTGGACACGCCCATGATCGGCTTCCTGATCTTTTCCGAATTCCAGTTGCTGGATGCGGCCGGTCCGATCTCGGTGTTCGAGATCGCCAGGCGTCACACGCCGAATGCGCCGCGCGTGATCACCGTCGCAACGAAGGCGGGCGCGGTGCGCAGCTCGTCGGGAATCGAGATGCTGGCGCGCAATCTGCGGTCGGCAAGCTCGGTCACGACGCTGTTCGTCGCCGGTGGAGAGGGCGTGGAAGCGGCGGCTCGCTGCAAGACGACCATCGCCTTCATCCAGCGACTGGCGAGCCGCGGCGTGCGCATCGCCAGCGTTTGCAACGGCGCCTATCTTCTGGCGCAGGCGGGACTGCTGGACGGGCGCTGCGCGACCACGCACTGGTCCTGCACCCGCGACTTCATCGGGCGCTACCCGAAGGTGCGGCTCGAACCGGACCAGATCTTCATCCGCGACGATCGGGTGTGGACGTCGGCCGGCATCACGGCCGGGATCGATCTCGCGCTCGCCATGATCGCGCAGGACCATGGCGAGGAGGTCTCGCAGGCGACCGCACGGCAGCTGGTGCTCTATCATCGCCGCAGCGGCGGACAATCGCAGTTCTCGAGCTTGCTCGAGCTCAAGACGCCGAACGGCCGCTTCGGCAGCCTGTTGTCATGGGTGCGCGAGAATCTGGATGCGCATCTCACGGTCGAGGCGCTGGCCGAACGCGCCGGGTTGAGCGCACGGCATTTCGTCCGCTCCTTCACCGCTGAGACCGGATCCACGCCGACCAAGGCGGTCGAGCGCCTGCGGGTCGAGGTGGCGCGCGAGCGGGTGCAGTCCTCCGGAGAGGCCATCGAGCGCGTCGCCCAATCCACCGGCTTTCGCGACCCCGAGCGGATGCGCAGGGCCTTCATCCGCGCATTCGGTCAGCCGCCGCAGTCGCTGCGACGCGCGGCACGAAGCGCATGAGAAGCGGCCGATCGACCTCAAGGCCCGCCGGCGACTGATCCCGCGATCACCATGACGAGGGCGCCAAGGTCGATCTTGCCGTTGACGGTCAGCTCCTCCGAGCTCTTCACCTCGCCCTGGACCTTGAGCGATTGCGGCCGGTCGGCGGCCTGCCGCTGCAACTCGCCGATGATGGCGTCCTTGAGCTTCTCTTCCAGCATGGGGCTTCGTCCTTCAGGCTGCCATCGCGCGGCAGGATTGTGCGCAGGAGCGGCACGCCGAGACGCATTCGTCCATGCCGCCGACCCGCTCGCAATCGGCAGCGCATTCGGTGCAGATCTCGGCGCATTCGCCGCAGGTATGCCGATGGTGCGGCGTGTTGATCAGCATGAAATGCGCAGCCGTCCGGCACATTTCGGCGCAGGCCATCATCAGGCGGAAGTGTTTCGGCTCGACGTGCTTGCCGCCGGTCTCGAGGCAATGGTTCATCGCCGTGCCGAGGCAGGTCTGGTAGCAGCTCATGCAGAGCGAGATGCAGCGGGTCATGTCTTCTGATTGAGCCATCCGGTTCTCTCCGTTGCGCATCGGTATCCCCCGCTCCACCAAGGCAAGGCAACGCCCTTCGTTCCTGGTTCCGGCCGATTGTGACGTCCGCGGAACCGTCCGATGCAGCGCTAGCCGAAGCGCCTCTCGCGCAGCGCGCGGTAGCGGACATTGGTCTGCGGCTTGATGAACAGCGCCTTCACGCCCGGATGCCGCTTGCGAGTCTCCGCCTCGATCGCAATGACACATTGCTCGATGTCGTCCGCGCGCTTGTCATCCGCAAACTCGACGCTCAGGGCGGCGACGATCTCAGCCGGCGACAGCTGTACCGTCAGAAGGCCGTTGGCCCTGAGCACGCCGGGCGAGCGCCGTGCGATATCCAGAACGGACCGCGCCAGCTCCGGATCGGCAGGCTCGCCGATCAGCAGGCTCTTGCTCTCGCGCGCGAGGCCGACGGACGTGATCGCCAGCAATATGCCGATCAGGATCGAGCCGATGCCGTCCCAGACCGGTTGCTCCAGCCATACGGCAGCCGCTGTGGCCGCGGCAGCGATGGCGATGCCGACCAGCGCCGCGCTGTCCTCGAGCAGCACCATGAATGCCGGCGGATCCTTGCTGCGAACGAACGCCTGGTAGTATCCGAAGCGCCGGCCATCGGCGCTGAAGTGCCGCAGGGCGACCAGCCAGGAGCCGCCTTCGAACAGAAACGACAGGCCGAGCACCACGAAGCTGACCATGGGATCTTCGATCGGCTCGGGTGCGGCGACGTGCAGAATGCCCTGATACAGCGAGACACCGGCGCCCAGCGCGAAGATGAGCAATGCAACGATGAAGCTCCAGAAATACAGCTCGCGCCCATAGCCGAGCGGATGGCATTCGTCGGGCGGACGGCTCGCGCGCCGGTAGCCGTAGAGCAGCAGGATCTCGTTGGTGGTGTCGACGAGCGAATGCACGGCCTCGCTCGTCATCGCCGAGCTTCCCGTCCACGCAGCGGCGCCGATCTTGGTGACCGCGACGAGGACATTGCCGAGCAGCGCTGCGTAAACAGAGGTCTTCGTCGAAGATCCGGCCGCGACGTCTTCGATGTCTGGTGGCGCGCTCCTCATGCCAGGCGCCGCGGCAGGCTGTGGTGGATCGTGCAGGCGGCAACCGCGGCGTGGCCGAATGCGACCGAGATCTGGTGCAGGTCGGTGACGACGTCGCCGATGCCGTAAAGGCCGTCAACCGAGGTGCGCTGATGGTCGTCGACCTTGAGATAGCCCTCCCCGGTATGATCGGCGCCCAGCGAGACCGCGAGCTGCGAACGCACCTCGGCCCCCATCGCCGGATAGACCGTGTCGAATTGCATCGTCCGGCCATCGGCGAAAACGGCCTCGAGGCCCCCCACCCTCCGCCGCAAGCGCAGGTCGGGCGCGAACACGATGTCGACGCCGGCCTCGACCAGCTCCGATGTCACGCTCTCCTCGTCGTTCTGTCCGGTCGCGAGCAGCGTCACCTCGCGCGAGTAGCCGCGCAGGAACAGTGCCTTGCCGGCGGCCCGGCCAAGCGGGCCGACGACGCCGATGCGGCGGCCGGTCGCCTCGAAAGCGTCGCAGACGGGACAATAGCGCAGCAGCCCGTCCGCGACCGCGGCGCGCCATTGCTCGAATGGCGGATGGCTGTCGACGATGCCGCTGGCGAGGATGACGGTGGTGGCCTCGAGCGCGCCGCCGTTCCAGATCGCCTGAAAGCCGTCGTCGCGCCGCTGCAAGGCGGCAACCTCGGCTTCCACGCGCTCGACAGCGAGCTCGCCTGACTGCGCCGACATGCGTGCGATCAGGTCCGCGCCTGATAGTCCGTGGACGAAGCCGGGAATGTTGTGGCTGCGCGGGATCAGCGCGG
Source organism: Bradyrhizobium sp. CIR18 (assembly GCF_014198295.1). NCBI lineage: Bacteria > Pseudomonadati > Pseudomonadota > Alphaproteobacteria > Hyphomicrobiales > Nitrobacteraceae > Bradyrhizobium > Bradyrhizobium sp. CIR18. The sequence continues at coordinate 1,009,803 of NZ_JACIHF010000001.1, forward strand.
CCCGGCTGGCGCCAAGGTCGACGACGCAAACGCTGCGGCGGAAGCGTGCCAGATAGATCGCGGCCATCAGCCCGGCAGGGCCGCCGCCGACGACCAGGCAATCGAACCGCGCGCCGGTCATTTGGGATTCGGATCCGCAAGACCGGCGCCAGGCTCCTGCAGCTGCCCACTCCGCGCTAGGCGGACGGCATTGCCGAGCGCGCGCGCCGCGTTCCGGACCTCCTGCTGGAATTCCCCGTCGTCGTCGAGCTCGCGATGCGAGGTGGCATATGGCTCCATGTAGCCGACATAGCCGTCGAGCTCGGCAAAGCGCCCCGCCGAGATCAGCTGCATGTCGGTCAGCCAGTCCGACAAAGCGCGGCGCACGCCCTCGGCACCGACGGCGTCGCCATGAACGACCACGCCGAAATGACGGCCGGCGAGATGGCGCGGATAGGGCCAGCCCTTCAGCTCCATCGCCTTGGCCTCATCGGCCTTCTTGCCATGCGTCGAGGTGGGATCGGGATTACCGCCGTCGGCGCAGACCATGCGGTCCATCATCGCCTTCAGCCCGGACGGCACGTGGTACCAATTCACCGGCGTCACGATCAGGATGCCGTGGGCCGCGACCCATAGCGGATAGATCTCGTTCATCCAGTCGCCGGTCTGCCCCAGCGAATAGTTCGGATAGCAGCTGCACGGCCAGTGACAGAGCGGCATGGCCGTGCCGACGCAGGATTTGCAGGGATGAATATTCTTGCCGAATTCCGAGGCGAGGCGCGGCAGATCGAGAATGTCGACAGCAAACCCCATCTCGACGAAAACAGGTTCGGCCAACTTGACCAGACGCCAGGTCTTGGACATCTCGCCGGGACAGGTGTGCTCGCTCCGGGCCGAGCCATTAATGATGAGAATGCGCGGCGTCTCCTGCGCATCGTCATGCCGGCGCTGCGCCGCCAGGATCTTCGCGCGCGCGTCGAGCCAGTCGATAGCAATGTCGTAGTCGGGGTCGGAGAAACCCGCGCCCGCCTTCCGCGTCAACGGCGCCTTGCGCGAATGGCTATAGGCGTCCCAGGCGGCACCGACGACGGCATCGAACTCGCGCTGCAGCGGGGCAAAGGCGGGATCGATGAACTGACGCTTGTAGCGCCGTTCGAACTCCTCGCGCGACAGCTTGACGGGCGGCATCCCCTTGCGAATTTCGGCATCCGTCATGCTGGCTCCCGGCGAAGTCGGTATCATCCGACCAACCCGGGGGGCAGCAACCGGTTCCTTGCCGCTACTGGCGCGCCACGTCCTGCGGCGTATCGAATTTCGCGATACGATGGTCCAGTCGCCACAGCTCGATGCGATGGGCCAGCACGAGCGAGGCGGCCTCGCGCTTGGCCTGCTCGTCATTATCGCAGACGAGATTGATGCATCCGAACACATGCCCGTCCGGATCGATCTGGAACGCGCGGTAGTGCTTGAAGCTGCGCATCGTCACTCTCCTCGTCTCGTGCAGACCGGTGCGCTCAGCCAGTCCGTCAGGTTCGAGGTCACTTCGTTCTGCTTGGCGCGCCGCAGCAGCATCTCGCGCTCCCTGCCAGGCGGCAGGCTGTGCGCGCGTTCGCGGGCGTTTTCGGCAAATGCGGCCAATCGCTCCTGGAGCGATCGGGTCTGTTTCCTGCGGTTGCGTTTGGCGGTCATTGTTCTTCACGGTGATTTCGGTTGGACGGAAATCGGCCCCGGCGGGCGATCGGACGCCGGGGTCGAGGTTCTCTTGTCATTCAACTGGCTTGCCGGTTGGGGCGACCCAGACCGGCAACATTTGTAGCTTCCGTCGCAACGGCGGGTTCCGGCATTTCAAAAAGTTAAAGCTGCGCGATTTTGCGCGAGGACGGCTGCACGGCATCGTCCCTCGTGCTCGCGTGCCGTTCGTCACGATAATCGACTGCGCCGGAACCGAAATGCTGATTCGCATGTTCAAGAACGACTTGAAGGAGAAACATCATGGCGAAGACAGCATGGAAACGGCCGGGCTCACCGATCGGCCGCAAGGGACCGCGCAAGGCCAATCCCGCGTACAAGCGCCGTGCGCGCCAACCCTGGACGCCTGCGGATGTGAGCAAGCTGAAGCAGCTCGCGAAGGGAAACACGCCCACTGGCGTGATGAGCATCAAGCTGCAGCGCCCGATCGCGGCCATTCGCAGCAAGGCGCAGCGCGAAGGGATTTCGCTGAGGCCGGCCAACCGCTCGCCCTACAACCGGCGAACCAAAACCGCGAAGCGGCGTTGACGGAAGGCACCGCCGGGTGACAACCGGACACAACGGGGACGATGGACGTGGCGCTCATTTTTCCGGTTTCTGCCCACGACATCAGCGCATCGGTACGCGCCGACATCTAACCCGTTCCCGGCGCGTGCCGCCTGAACTGCTGCACGCTTCGCTCGGTTCACACGTCAGGCCAAGCCGGCGTCAAACCGGCGGCTGCAAGCCCGGCGAGCGCAGCCACTCGCTCATCTGGGACCCGGTCTCCGCCTGGCGCGCCTTGCGCAGCATCTCGTCGCGCGCCGCTCCGGGCGGAAGCGACTTGGCTTCTTCGCGCAGCCGCTCCGCTTCGGCGGTCAGACGCATCTCCAACAGATCCGTTTGCTTCACTCGACGCCGCGTCAACATGGGCGTTCTCCCTGATCACTGGGTCGGAGCGCTCCGTTGCGTTCTTACCGATTGAGGTCATCGCGCATAGCGATGGTTCTAGAACGTTCCAGAACCACAGCGGTTGCAGGCCAGGCGCACCCATGGTCGCGGCATAACCTAGGTTAAATTAGTCGGTGACAAAATTTGCTAATCTGGGAGCATCGAGTGACCGGCTTGGATTGGTGCAAATGGACGACTATCGCCGACTGCAGAAAACCTGCGAGAGCCAAGCCGCTCTTAGCTCCTCCCCCGCAACGCGGACTGCGCTGCTGGAAATGGCGGAGGAGTATCGCAAGCGAGCCGAATGCACGGCGCTTCGGGGGGGCGAGCCGGCCAATCCCGGACGCACCGAAGATCTCGATTAAGCCAGCTGTCCCGGCCTGATCAATCGCGCCGATAGAGCTGCAGGTAGTTCGGCGAGAACAACGCCGCGTCCTTGAGCGCGTCGAGATCGTTGATGGTCAGCGTGCGGTCGCGCAGCACGATCAGACCGGTCGCACGCAGCTCCTGCACCGTCCGGTTAAGATGCACCACCGACAACCCGGTGGCGTCGGCGAGGTCCATCTGCGTGACCGGCATGACGCAGGAATTGCCGTCGAGCATCCCGACGGGACGAAGCCGTTCGAATATCTCGCAGAACAGATGCGCCACGCGCTCCAGGGCGGTGCGGCGACCAAGGTTAATGGCCCATTCGCGCTGGATGGCGTTGTTGACGAGGGTCTCGCACCAGAACGCCTCGGCGAGCGAGCGATCGCTCATCGTCAGACTTTCGAAACGCGCGCGCTTGATCTCGGCGTAGACCACCGGGGTCATTGTCGCGATGGAATGGTCCATCACGGGGAGCAAGAACGCGTGCGCGTCACAGCTCTCGCCCGGAAAGATGAAATTGACGATCTGGCGCCGGCCGTCCTCGAGCGTCTTGTAGCGGCAGAGCCAGCCTGATAGCACCACACGGACGCTGTCGACGGGATCGCCCTCCGAGATCAAGTCCTCACTCGCCCCGGCGCGCTCGAGACCTTCGAGCAACGCATATTCAAGCGACGCACGGGCCTCCGACGACAACGGCCGCATCACGTTCAGCCGGCGAATGACCAGCTCCACCAGGCTGCGATCGGAGGTCGACAAGGACATCAGTCAGCCATCGCCGGTGTGTGGAACGTGCGCTTGCTCAGCGGAATAGCGATCGTGCATTGCAGCCCCGGGGGGGCGAATGCCAGGGAGGTCTGCCCCTTGAACTCGAACGCCAGCGTGCGCTCCAGAAGCTCCGTGCCAAAGCCCTTTCGCGGCGGCGGCTTGACCTGTGGCCCGCTGCGCTCGCGCCATTCGAACACCAGCTCCGCGGGCTCCGTGCTTTCGTCGATGCGCCAGCCGATTTCAATACGCCCGCTCGGCTGGCTCAAGGCGCCGTATTTCAGCGCGTTGGTCGCAAGCTCGTGGATCGCGAGCGCAAATGTTTCCGCGGCTTTGGGCTGGAAACGCACCCTGGGGCCGGAGACCCGCATCTGCTCGCCTTCCCTGGCGTTGTAGGCCATGAGCTCCTCGACCACGAGATATTCGAGGTCGACACCGCCCTCCGGATCGCGTGTCACCAGGGCCTGGGTGCGGGCAAACGCGTTCAGCCGTCCGTCGAGATGGGCGGCGTATTCCTCGACGGTTTTGCTCGATTCCGCCGAGCGGCGGGCGATCGACCGCACCACGCTGAGCGTGTTGCGGACCCGATGCTGGAGCTCGGCCAGCAGCAGGCGCTGCCTCTCCTCGGCCCGGGTGATCGCGGTGACGTCGATGAAGGTGATGACGACCCCGGCGATGAAATTGTCGATGCTGCGGTAAGGCAGGATGCGCACGATATAGCGTGTGCCGCTGTCGGGCGCGCTCAACTCGCGCTCGACGCTCGCGAGTGTGCGCAGCACGCGGCGGACGTCCTCATAGAGCTCTTCGATGGGAACGCGGGCCTTGATGTGAGCAATGGGGCGGCCGGTATCGGTTTCGACCAGATGCAGGATCTGGGTAATCGCCGGGGTGAAGTTCATTACGCGCAGATCGTTGTCGAGGAAGACGGTGGCGATCTGGGTGCTTTCAAGGAAGTTCTTGAGATCGCTGGTGGCTCGCGTCAATTCCTGGACGCGATGGGCCAGCTCGCCGTTGACCGTGGTCAGTTCCTCGTTGACCGACTGCAACTCCTCGCGCGAGGTCTCGAGCTCCTCGTTGGCCGACTGCAGCTCTTCGTTGAGGGACTGATATTCCTCGTTGGAGGATTTCAGCTCTTCGTTGGTGCTCTCCAGCTCCTCGATGGTTGCCTGGAGGCGCTCGCGCGTGGCGCGCAACTCGCTTTCGAGGCGCTCGACGTGCTCGGTGCGCACCAAGGCGCCGGGATTGCCCTGGTCGGCCTTGATAGTGCGGACCGGACCGTCCTTGAACAGCACCACGAAGTTGCGATGGCCGCCGGCGCCGTCCTGGATCGGCTCGACGGTGATGTCGACGAGGACTCGGTGGCCGTTGACCCCGAGTTGCACCTGCTCGGCGTGAGCCGGCTCGCTGGCTTCCGCCGCACGGCTGAGCGCGGAGCGCAATTCAAGCCGGAGATCGCGGTGCACGAGCTGAAGCAGGTCGAGCGTGGCCGCGCCTGCCGTCGGCTCGATGTAGCGGCCGGTACGGCCGGAGAAGTGCAGGATCTGGAAATTGTCGTCGGTGATGACATAGGCCGGCGCATAGCGCTCCGCGATGCGCTGGGCGCGGCGTTCCAGGCCGACATCGGGGCCGAATGAGCGCACAGGCTGCAATTCGACCGGCACCCTCCCCGCCGACGTCGTGATCGGAAATTCCGGCGGCAGCCGCGTTCCGGTCTCCAGCTTCCTGAAGATGCGGGCGCGGCGATCGATGGGAACGAACAACTTGGGATGCCGCGTCACATTCTCGGAATTGCCGAGGAAGAGATAGCGCTCGGGCAGCAGCGCGAAGTGGAACAGCGGGATCACCCGGTTCTGCAGTTCGGCATTAAGATAGATCAGCAGATTGCGGCAGGAGACCAGGTCGAGCTTGGAGAACGGCGCGTCCTTGATGACGTTGTGCTGCGAGAAGATGCACATTTCGCGCAGCTCCTTGACCACGCAGTAAGTATCGCCCTCGCGCACGAACCAGCGCGCCAGACGCTCGCTGGTCATGTCGGCCTCGATATTGGTGCGATAGCGGCCGACGCGAGCGGCCGCCAGCGCACGTCCGTCGATGTCGGTGGCGAAGATCTGCACTTGCGGCGCGGAATCCATTCGCGCCATGTGCTCGCGGAGGAGGATGCCGATCGAATAGGCCTCTTCCCCGGTGGCGCAGCCGAGCACCCAGACCCGCACCTGCTGGCCCGCGCTCTTGCCGTCGAATATCTTCGGGACGATCTGGCTTTCCAGCACCTCGAATTCGCGCTTGTCGCGGAAGAATTCGGTGACGCCGATCAGGAGGTCGTTGAAGAGGTTCTGCGCCTCGTCCTTGTCGTTGCGCAGAAAATCGACATAGGCGGCAATCTCGTCGATCTGGACCACCTGCATGCGCCGCTGCACGCGGCGCAGGAATGTATTCTGCTTGTAGCCGTGGAAATCGTTACCGGTCTTGGTGCGCAGGATGTCGGCGATGCGTGACAGCGAGGTCGCGGCCGCGGCCAGAACCTCGTCGAAGCCTTGCTTCTCCTCCAGGCGCCTGAGATGGCGGGCGTAGACCTGGATGTGCTCTGGGATCTCCTCCGGCGGCAGCACGTAGTCGGCGATGGACGCGGGCGTGTTGCCGTCGATCAGATGCTCGGCTTCTTTCTGGCTCGCGACCCTTTCGGCGATGGCCAGACCACCATGATCCTTCAGCGTTGCGGTGCCGAGCGTGCCGTCGCCGCCGGTGCCGGCGAGCAGAACGCCGATGGATTGTTCGGCGCGTTCCTCCGCGAGCGACACCAGGAAGCTGTCGATCGTGGCGCGCTCGCCCGGGGCCTGCTCAGCCTTGCGGATTGCGAACCGGTCGCCCTGAATGGTGGTGATCATCGCCGGCGGGCAGAGATAAATGGTGCCGCCCTCGACCGCATGGCCGTCGACAATCTCGGCGATCTTGCCGCCGTTGGAATTTCGCACGGCCTCGTGCAGCCGCGGCCCGTCGAAGGCCTCGTGATGCTGAAGCGCCAGCACGATGGCCTGATCCGCCCCGACGGTCAGCTTGGCGAAGAAGCGCTCAATGCTGTCCAGTGCACCAGGGGAAGCGCCGACGCCGATAATCAGCGGGGCTTTGATCTGGCGCTCTCCATCGACCGGCTGGCCGCCGACTTCATTCATGGCTCTGGTAGCTCTCTTTCGCTTGCCGGGACCAAAGGGCGCCCGGCCCATGCAAATAGCAGAAATCGATATTACCCCAACAGATCAAAGGCCAAAATGTCCCGATGCTTTTCCGATTCCCGGCCCCAGCGTTGCCAGCCCGGGCCGGAAAGCCCATACTCCGTCGGTAGCGCAGGACCGCGCGATACCGATCTCCCAGGAACTCTCGCCGGAACTCGCGGTCCTGATCAGGCGCGCCGAGGACGCTGTTGCGACGGCCCGCCGGCTCCTCGACGAGAACGGCCGCTATCGCCGCCGCGCAGAGCGGCAGCTCGATTGTTTGTTCGAGCTCGGCGCAGAGTTCAGAAGGCCGGCTTCCAGCCGCCTTCCGGCTACCCCGTCTCGACCTGCTGCCGGAGATAATTGACGCGTTGCACGATCAGCACGCGGTGGCGCTCCCATTCGATCAGGGTCTGCTTGAGCAGGCCGACGAGCCGCTCCGCCTGGCGTGTATCGTGACCGTCGGCCATCAGCTCCCGCACGCGATCTTCCTGATCGCGGATGCGCTGCCAGCCCTCCTCGATGTCCTTATCGGCCTTTACCAGAAGGCGCTGCTCGGCATCGAGCTGCGCAGTGCGTTCGGTCAGGGGGATGGTCATGGTGAGACTTCATGTCTCCCGTTTGCCTACAGCAGGCTCGAGCGACTGTAGCACGACGCGGCGAATCATGTCGGCATATTCGCGGTACTCGGCCGCGCGCGCCTCGTACATCTCGGCGACCGCAAGCCGGCCGCTGCGGCGGCCATCGGAGGCCATACGGTGCACCAGTTCCGCGCGCTCCTCGATGATGCGTAGTGCGACACGCAGGGCCTCGTCCACCCGCCCCTCCTGCTCCCTCGCGAGCGCATCGGCCGTATAGGCGTGGCCGACCTGGCAGCGGAAACGCAGCGGACGCGCTTCCTTGATCTCAGACATGACGCCGCCGCAGGCCGGGCAAGTCAGGGCAACGGGGTCGGCCATCGCAGAGAGATTATCGCTGCCGATCCGGTCGCCGGCTGCGATCTCGACCTCAAGCCTGATCTCGGGCGGAATCGGCAAAACCGCTCCGGCCTTCTCCCTGACGAGATCGGACAGGACGTCGCCCATACCGGCGCCGGGCACGCAGAGATCGATGGTGGTTGCCTCCATCGCGCGCCTGGGCATTTCGTCGGAAATGGCGTCCGCGGGGTCCTGGACCACCGCCATTCCGCCGCAGCGTTTGATGGCGTTGAGGCCCGCCGCCCCGTCGGACAACAGGCCGCTGAGGAGCACGCCGATCACGCGAGGCCCGTGATGGAGAGCCGCCGAGCGGAACAGGGCGTCGATCGCGGGGCGGACCATGTTCTCGCGCGGTCCGCGCCCGAGGAAGATGCGATCCTCCGCCAACAGCAGATGATGGTCCGGCGCCCCCAGATAGACGTGGCCGGGCTCGATTTTCATGCCGTTCTCGGCCTGACGCACCGGAAGCGGCCCGGCACTGCTGGCGACCGTCGAGAGTATGCCGATGCCCTGCGCCGGAATGTGCAGAACGACGAAGACGGCAGCCGGCAAATCCGCGGGAAGATGACCCAGGATCTGCTTCAGTGGCGCGGTCGCTCCGGCCGAGCCCCCGATGACGATGATATCGCGGTTGCTCATGGAACCCGCCTTCGGTTGTATCGTTTGCACCAAGGCGCCCTCCGGCCTTATGTTCCAAATATCGAGGAGGGAACGCCGGAGGGATCATGTCCGTGTCGCCCATACCGTCACGTCAACGCGCGCCGCTGATGGGTCGCCGTATCCTCGTGGTTGAGGACGAATATTTTCTCGCCGACGACATCGGCAACGCGCTGCGCACGCTGGGCGCGGAAATCGCGGGTCCGGTCGGCCACATCGAGGATGCGGTCGAGATGCTGCACGATGGCGGCGTTCTCGATGCCGCGGTGCTCGACGTGAACATCCGCGCCGCGCCGATCTTTCCGATCGCCCGGGAGCTCAGGGCGCGCCATGTTCCCTTCGTGTTCACGACGGGCTATGACAGGATCAGCATCGGGGCGGAATTCCAGGACGTGCCGCTCTGGGAGAAGCCGATCGACATCACGGCCATGGCGGACAACCTTGCAAGCCTCGTCGGTGGTCAACCGGGATGATGCGATGCAGCATCACCACCGCCTCTCGCAAACGAGAGTGACGTTCGATGATCTACGCACCCGATACCAACATCGACAAGCAACTGCTCAGCCATTCGCACGAGCTGGTTCGCGAGGCCATGGCGCTGCTGCGCAGCAGTGACCATCTCGTGAGTGCGCTGCGACTACGCGACGAGCTCGAGCAGGAACGCCGCACCCGCCGCACCCCGCCGGCGGGCGCGACCGCTGATTTACAGGTTCGCAGACGATCAGAACAGATGCGCGAAGGCGAGCCAGGCGGTCACCGCCAGGCACAAGACAACGGCGGCGTAAGGTAGCGCGACGCGCAAGACGGCAAGCCTTTCCGCGTCAGCTCATCATCATCCAGGCAAATGCCGCCAACATTACGAGAAAACCCGTGATTGCGGTCGCGACAAAAGCCTGTTCGATGCGATCCATCGCTATCTCAGCCCCGTTCCAGCCCACACAATCTGACCGCTTCGGGGCCGCCGCGCATTAGGCTATGTGAATCGGCTTTCCTCCTTTTGTCGGCCCGCTTGTTCAGCCGCGCAGCGCCGCGGAAATTGCGGCGACATCGCCCTACGACTTCGCCGTGCCCGGCTCGGCCATCTTGCGATGCTGCCGGGCCAGCATCTCGTTCGGCGTGACGTTGGCGACCGTGCTCTGGATCTTGTTCTTCAGGCCGGTGACGACATCGGACTCGCCGCGCAACATCGCATCGAAGCCGGCCTTGGCGACGTCGTAGGCGCCGTCCTTCTGCTCGGTGCCGACCTTGGTGTCCATCATGTCGGCACGGCGGAAAAACTCGGTCTCGGTGGCGCCCGGCATCAGGCAGGTGACGGTGACGCCGCTGTCACGCAATTCCTCGCGCAGCGCGAACGAGAATGAGTCCAGGAACGCCTTGCTGGCGTTATAGGCCGCCTGGAAACTGCCGGGCGTGAAGCCGGCGATCGAGCCCGTGATCAGGATGCGTCCGGACTTGCGCCGCAGCATCTCGTTACCGAAGCGATGGATCAGATAGAGCGTGCCGGTGATGTTGGTGTCGACGAGATGCTTGATCCTGGCGAAGTCCTGATCGAGGAACGCCCTACCGAGGCCGATTCCGGCATTGGCCAAGAGCGCATCGATCGGCCGGTCGCCGACCGCGGCGCAGAGCTTGTCGACGCCCTCGGTGGTGGCGAGATCGGCTTCAACGGCCTCCACGCTGACGCCGAGCCTGCGCAGATCGACCGCCACCCGCTCGATCATCGGCTCGTCAGCCGCGATGACGAGGTTGAATCCCGCCTGGGCGCAGCACCTTGCGAGTTCCAGGCCGATACCGGTGGAAGCGCCGGTGACGATTGCGAGTTGATTGGCAGGCATGAGCGTGTCCTCGCTTGAGGTTGATCACGCCCAATCACTGCCCTGCGCCCTCGTTCCTATCCGCGTCGCGATTTGCGCCAGCCGGTGCAGTGCGAAGAATTTGCGCGCGGCGTTAGCAACCATCGTTCACCCCTCGACTTAGATGGCCAACTGGTTCAGTCGGGAGGACGGAAGGATGAAGGCGCTGGTTTGGCACGGCAAGGAGGACATCCGCTGCGACACCGTCACCGACCCGGAGATCCAGGACCCGCGCGATGCCATCATCAAGGTCACGAGCTGCGCGATCTGCGGCTCCGACCTGCACCTCTTCCACAATTTCATTCCCGGCATGCTGCCCGGTGACATCATGGGCCACGAGACCATGGGCGAAGTGGTCGAGGTCGGCTCCGGCGTCGACGGCAAGCTGAAGAAGGGCGACCGCATCGTCGTGCCCTTCACGATCATCTGCGGCGAATGCGACCAGTGCAAGCGCGGCAATTTTTCCGTATGCGAGACCACCAACCGCAAGCGCCATCTGGCCGACAAGGTGTTCGGACACACGACGGCCGGCCTGTTCGGCTACACCCATCTGACCGGCGGCTATCCCGGCGGCCAGGCCGAATATCTCCGCGTGCCCTATGCCGATGCCACCCACATCAAGGTGCCGCCAGGCATTCCAGACGAGCAGCTGCTGTTCCTCAGCGACATCTTCCCGACCGGCTGGCAGGCCGCCGTGCAATGCGACATCGAGCCGACCGATACCGTCGCGATCTGGGGCTGCGGTCCCGTGGGGCAGATGGCGATCCGCAGCGCCATCCTGCTCGGCGCCAATCAAGTCATCGCGATCGACTGCCTGCCCGAACGGCTCAGCATGGCGGAGGCCGGCGGCGCCACCACCATCAACTTCGAGACCGAGAGCGTGGTGGAGCGGCTGAACGAGCTCACCGACGGCAGGGGACCGGAAAAGTGCATCGACTGCGTCGGCATGGAATCGCATGTGATGGCCTCCCTGCCCGACACGCTGCTCGACCGCGCCAAGCAGATGGTGATGGCGGAAAGCGACCGGCCCCACGTGCTGCGCGAGATGATCTATGTCTGCCGACCCGGCGGCATCATCTCGGTGCCGGGCGTGTACAGCGGCCTGTCCGACATGCTGCCGATGGGCGCGTTCATGAACAAGGGCCTGACGATGCGGACCGGCCAGACCCACGTCAACCGCTGGACCGACGACCTGCTCCGCCGCATCGAGGAGGGCGAGATCGATCCCTCCTTCGTCATCACCCACACCGTCCCGCTCGAACAAGGACCGGAGATGTACCAGGTGTTTCGCGACAAGCGCGATTCCTGCGTCAAGGTCGTGCTGAGGCCCTGAAGGAGCAAGCCATGTTTCATTTCTCCAACATCGTCCGCACCAAGGGCGATCCGAAAATCGTCGAGGGCGGGCCGAGCCTGAAGCGGCCTGAAGATCAGCTCGCCCGCGCGCTCGGCTGGTTCAGCATCGGCCTTGGCGTCGTCGAATTCTTCGCGCCGAGACGCGTCACGGAAACGCTGGGCATGGAAGGCCATGAGACCATGGTCCGCGCCTTCGGCGTGCGCGAGATCCTGGCCGGGATCATGTCGCTGTCGGTCGACAAGAACGCCGGCCTGTGGGCCCGCGTCGGCGGCGACGGTCTCGATGCCGCCGCGCTGCTGTCGGGGCTGACAGCCGACAATCCCAAGAAGGGCAACATCGCGCTGGCGCTCTTGATGGTCGGCGGCATCGCCATGCTCGACTACCGCGCCGCGCAGGACACCAGGCCGAGGCGGCCGCCGCGCGAGGCACGGCGCAAGCTGTATCCGAACCGCAGCGGCTTCCCCAAGGGCATCGAGAGCGTCAGAACGGCGGCCAGGCAGATCGCAGCGCCCGCCGATAATGAGGTGAAGCAAGGCGATGAGCGTCGAGTCCCGTGATAAAGCTGCGTGGTGGGAATCCGCCGTCATCTACGAGATCGCACCGATCTCCTTCCAGGACTCCAACGGCGACGGCAAGGGCGATCTCGCCGGCTTGCTGTCGCGCATCGACTACCTGAAATGGCTCGGCGTCGACGCAGTCTGGCTGACGCCGATCTACAAAAGCCCGTTCCGCGACCTCGGCTACGACATCTCCGACTATTGCGCGATCGATCCTGCCTTCGGCAGCCTCGAGGATTTCGACCGGCTGCGCGAAGCTCTGCACGCCCAAGGCATCCGACTCATCCTCGACCTCGTTCCCAATCACACCGCCGATGATCACGAATGGTTCGTCGAGAGCTCCAGCTCGCCCGCCAGCGCCAAGGCCGACTGGTACATCTGGGCCGATGCGGCCGAGAACGGCGGGCCGCCCAACAACTGGCGTAGCCGCTTCGGCGGCAGCGGCTGGGAATGGTGCGAGGCGCGGCGGCAATACTATTATCATTCCTTCCTGGTGGAGCAGCCCGACCTCAACTGGCGCAATCCGCAGGTGCGCGGCGCGATCGCGGGCGTGATGCGTTTCTGGCTCGACCGCGGCGTCGACGGCTTTCGCGTCGATGCCAGCGCGGTCCTGATCAAGGACGAATTGCTGCGCGACAACCCGCCCAATCCGGCGGCCGGGAGCAAGCCGCCGCCGCAGCGCCAGACGCCCGTCTTCACCGACGACCGGCCGGAGACGATGGATTGCATCGAATTCATCCGCGAGGTGATCGACGGCTATCGGGGGCGCATGCTCTGCGGCGAAGTCCAGGGCAAGACCGATCGCGTCGGCCACTTCTACGGCAACGACAAGCCGCGCCTGCATCTTCCGCTCAATTTCGCGCTGCTGGATACGCCGTGGAGCGCGCTGTCGCTGCAAGCGGCGATCGACGCCTATTTCAACGCCCTGCCCGCGCATGCCTGGCCGGTCTGGGTGATCGGCGGCCACGACAAGCAGCGGGTCGCCAGCAGGATCGGCGAAGCGCAAATGCGCGTGCTGGCGATGCTGCTGATGACGCTGCGGGGAACGCCGTTCCTCTTCATGGGCGACGAGATCGGCCGCAAGCGCGTGCCCATTCCACCCGACCGCGTCCATGATCCTTTCGAGAGGCTGGTGCCGGGATATGGCCTCTGCCGCGATCCCGAGCGCGCACCGATGCGATGGGACGACAGCCCCGACGGCGGCTTCACCACGGGCCGTCCGTGGCTGCCGCTGGAGCCTTCCGACGGCGCGGCCAATGTTGCCGGGCAGCGGCGCGACGAGCATTCGATCCTGGCGCTGTTTCGCGCGCTGATCACGCTGCGGCGCGAGCATGCGGGCCTGCATCACGGCGGACACGAGCCGCTGCGCGCGCAGAACGACGTTCTCGCCTACAAGCGGACCGACGGCCGCAACGAATTTCTAGTCGCGCTCAACATCGCCGCCGAGCCGCGCAAATGGCACTGGCTGGGCCGCGGCCGCCTGCTGATGTCGACGCATCTGGACCGGCCGCCGGAGCCGCTGCCGGATGCCGCCATCCTGCTCCGGGGCAATGAAGGCGTGATCATCGCGCTCGATCCGCGCTGAAGGCCGCGAGGAACCATCCGCGCGTCAGAGAGTCTGATCAACGCCTCCGACGTCCCCCCCTGCCGGAGGCAGACAGCACGAAACCGCAACCCCGGCGCTCACCGCCCCTTCAGGCGCCGGGGTTAGCGGCGTGGGTCTGGGAGGCAGGTCACCTTGGGAGACAGCCATGGGCAAGACAAAGGGACTTCAGCAACGCATCGTCGGCAAGACCAGGCAAGCCGTCGGCGAGATCATCGGCGACCAGGATCTGCACGATGACGGCAAGGCCGAGGCCGAGCGCGGCCGCGACGAACGGGACAAGCCGAGTGAGCTCAACCCGCTGAAGAAGCTCAAGCAGCTGACGTGAACGCAGAGCCGCGACCAGCACTCGCCAATGCAGCGCGGCGCACTGACAAAGGCTCGTCGCGGGTCACGGGGAGACGACGACGTTCGCGCTGGATTGCCGCCGCCGAGCTCGGCCTGATCAGCAGCACCTTCTCGACCATCGTCAGCCAACTGTTCGCCGCGCGGATCGGCCGCGATGCCGCGGTCGACTGGATGACGGTCGCCGCCATTCCCGCGCGCGACTGGGCGATCAGCGCGGAGCCGTCATGGAGTGCGGTCCTGACCGGGATCGCCTTTCATCAATGGGCGGATTTTTCCTGGGCGCTGGTGTTCTTCGGTGTGCTCGGACGCTGGACCGCCGATTTGCGGCCGGCGACCATCCTGCTGCTCGCGCTGCCCTGGGCCGCATTCTCGTCGGCCACGGAATGGTTCGTGCTGGTGCCGCTGTTTCCGTTCTGGCAGCCGCTGTTCACGCTGCAGCAGCCCTATTGGATCGGCCTGCTCGTTCATGGCACCTCGGCCCTGATGTATCCCCTGTTCGCCCGGTTGCGCTGGAAACGCGGCGCTGCAGCGGAGCGCGATATCCGTTTCACCAATGCCTGGATCACCGGTGCGCTGGCTGTGATGGCCCTGCTCGGCGTGATCGCGCTATTCGGCAGCCACGGCTACGAGCCGCCGTGGATAGGCCGCGACAGGGATGCGGACCAGACCTATATCCGTCACATGACGGCGCATCATGCCCAGGGCATCGAGCTGGCCCGGATCGCCGTGGAGCGCGCCCAGGACCCGCATCTGCGCAAGCTCGCGATGCTGATGGTCGCGAGCCAGGCCGGCGAGAGCCGGATCTTCGAGAACTGGTGGCTGAGCTGGTTCGACACGGAGATGCCCGACTGCAGCACCGAAGAGCGTGCCGCCATGCCGGGCTTCCTGACTCAGGCCGAGATGCGACAGGTCAAGGCCGCGCCGGCGGACCGGTTCGACGCGGTGTTCGTCGAGACCATGAGCAGGCATCACATGGGCGCGGTCAGGATGGCCGACCGGATGTGGCGGAGTAGCGGAGACCCGCGCCTCCGCATCATGGCGCATGCCATTCGCCACGCCCAGCAGGGCGAGATCGCGCTGATGCACGATGCGAGCGGCATTTCGGCGGTCGCCACGGCCGTCCGCAACATGCTCGCCGACAACGTCAATTGAGCGGATCGCCCCCTACTCCCGCCAGAACTCGGCCAGTTCTTCCGTCGTCACCAGGTCAACCTGGCCGTGAAAGCGGGTGCGATACATCGTCATGAGCGCGTCATGCCCGACGTCGGACGAGCTGCACAAGGCGTCCTCGACGATGACGACCCTGAAGCCGAGATCGACCGCGCTCAGGACCGTCGAGAGCACGCAGACATCCGTCTCAGCGCCCGAGATCACGACCGTGCCGACATTCTTGTCGATCAGCCGGCCCGCGAGGGCGGGATTGCTGAACGCCGAATAGGCCGGCTTGTCGATCATGGCAGCCGGCGGAACAAACTTGCTCAGCGCGGGCACCAGCTCGAGCGCGGATGGCGGCAGATGCTTGCGCGTTGCCTGGCTCCAGCGATGAAAATAGCTCTGCCACTGGCCGGGACGATCTTCCGGATCCTGCGGCGTGATGAAGCGCGTGAAGACGGTTCTGGCCTGGTGGCGCGCGACGATCGAGACGATCGCCGGCAGGACCCGCTCCATCCACGGCGTCGCCCACAGACCTCCGGGGGCGAAAATGTTCTGCATGTCGATGCAGAGATGAACGGCCTCCCTGACCTCGGCCACTTCCGACGTGCTGTCCCTCATCGTCCTCCACCATCAAGCGCATTCGGCGATCCATTGCGAATGCGAAGGCGAAGGCTTTGGTTCCGAACCGCCGCGGTGCAGAGGCAGACCTGGAACCCACTACGCGCGGTTACGCCGGCGTTGCGGTCGGCGCCACGTCGAGGCGAACCGCAATCCCATCCAGCTCCGGGCTTGGCGCCGGGTAGAGCTTCATGACGAGCGGATCATGACCGGGAACGATGTGGTCCGAATCAGGTGCCGCGGCGCGCAGCTTGTCGAAGCCGACAAGCATGTCGCCGACATGAAACGCCGTCGTGAACGGACGCTCGCTGGTCATGTTCTCGTAGAAATGACTGACGTCGGAGGCGAGCACGACATGGCCGCGGCGTGTGTTGACGCGGACGAATTGAAGGCCGGCGGAATGGCCGCCGGCCGCATGCACCGTCAGCCCGGGCGCAATCTCGGCATCGCCGTCGTAGAACAGCACCCGGCGTGCGTAATTCAGCCGCACGATCCCGCAGACATCCTCGACCTCGAACGAATGCGATAGCCGCGGATATTGCATATAGCGCCCGGTGGCGTAGGCGAGCTCGCGCTCCTGCAGATGAAATCGCGCGTTCGGAAACCGGTCGAAATTACCGACATGGTCGTAGTGCAGATGCGTGAGGATCACATCCCCGACGTCGGCAGGGTCGATATCGAACGCGGCAAGCGTCTCGACCGGGCAGCGCAGGAAATTCCGCCTGCGCTGCCTGGCCACTTCCGCGTTGAAGCCGGTGTCGATGACGAAGCTGCGCCCGCCTCCCCGCACCAGCCACATGAAATAGTCCATCGGCATCGGCCCGTCATGCGGGTCGCCGCCGATGAAGTGCTCGCTCCGCTGCGCATCTCGCGTTGCGTAGCGGATGGCGAAGAGCTCGTAGTCCGGGTCAGCCATGGGAGTAGCTCAGGAACCGGCCGCGTCGACCTCATTGAAGGCCTCGCGCGCATTGCGGAAGGCGTCGATGCCGGCGGGAACGCCGCAATAGACCGCGACCTGGAGCAGGATCTCCTTGATCTCCTCCTTGGTCAGCCCGTTCTTCAGGGCGCCCTTGACGTGCAGCTTCAGCTCATGCGGCCGGTTCAGCGCGCCGAGCATCGCCAGATTAACGATCGAGCGCGTGCGACGGTCGACGCCGGGCCGCGTCCACAGCGCACCCCAGCAGAATTCGGTCGACCATTCCGCCATGGTGCGCGTGAACTCGTCGGCGCCGGCAATCGACTTGTTGACGTAGTCCTCGCCGAGCACCTCCTTGCGAACCTTGAGGCCCTTTTCGAACAGTTCGGTCTTGCTCATGATCGTCCCTTTCAGGTCTTGAGAGAGTTTGGTTGGAAGTTGATTAGCGCGATGCCGGTCGCAGCGATTGCAGGAGAGTGGCGACGTCATCCACCGCGTCGAGCCGCCAGATGGCGTCGATGACACGGTCCGCATCCCAATCGCTTCGACCGGTCCGCACGCCATCGCGCAGCTTGGCCTCGATGTCGCGATCTGTGAGCGGTGCGGCGAGACTGCCACGCGGTGCGATCACGGTCTCGGTGAGGACCTCACCGGACGACAGTCGCAACGTCACGCGCGCGGCGCCATCGCCCATCTCGCCGTCCAGCTCCGCCCTCACCTTCTGCCGCAGCTGCACGATATCGGGCCGGACCACAGCCTCATGCGCGAACTCGGCGACCCCGGCCGTGCCGAGCAATAATCCGCATGCCACGCAATGATGGATGCTGACGCGCGCATCGCGCTCGTTGTTGACCGGGCGATCGCCGCGGGCAAGCAGCAGCGCCGAGCCTTGCACCGTCACCAGCTCGATCTGGTCGACCCGCCCGCCGATGCGCTCGCGCAATGAGAGGCAGGCGTCGATCACCGCGTGAAAGACGATGCCGGCGGGATAAGGCTTGTAGGTGTTCTTCGCGATCTCCCAGGTCTTGCCGAGACCATCGAGCAGGCAAGCAATATCGGGCTCGTCTCCCATGGTGCGCGCCCAGCCGAGCGGGCCTTCGATGGCGCGGGGCGCCGCTTCATAGCCCTGCTGCGCAAGCAGTGCTGCAAACAATCCGTTCCGCGCCGCGTTGCCGACGCTGACATTCTTGGCTGCACTGGGCAGGTTCTCGACATTCCCCGCCGACTGGCTCGCCGCGAGCCCGATTGCATTCGCAATCCCCTCCGCGGGCAAGCCCAGTAGTTTCGCGCAAGCCGCCGCCGCGCCAAAAATCCCACAGGTCGAGGTGATGTGCCAGCCGCGCGCGTAGTGGCGCGGCGAGACTGAATTGCCGATGCGGCATTCCACATCCACGCCGAGAATGAATGCGGTCAACACCTCCCGGCCCGACAGTTTGCGCATCTCCGAAAGCGCCAATATCGGCGCAGCAACTGGCGCGGCGGGATGAATGATCGTCTCGGGATGGGTGTCGTCGAAGTCGAGCAAATTGGCCGAGATGGCATTGAGAAATGACGCACACAACGCATCCATCGGCTGCGAGTGACCTATGACCGTCGATGTCGCGGCCCCGCTGAACGGCGATAGCGTGCGCATCGCCGAGATGACCACGGGATCGCGCGCGGAGCCGAGCGCCGTCGCGAAGAAATTGAGAATCGATCGACGCGCCTCAAGGCTCTGCGCCTCCACCTCCGCCCAGGACGAAGCAGCGACGAAATCGGCGAGCGTCTTGCTCACACTCGGAATTGGGACTTGCGGCACGCGGAGCGTCTTCCTCGTTTTCCCGAACCTTATGCCGATCCGCGGCAAACTGTCGACCCTAAATGTTATGCTTGACAGCTTGTCTGACAATCATAACAATCTGGCCCGTTGGCGCGGGATCCCCGCTGCCACGACGACGGCGGCCGAGACGGCCGGCCGGCGAACGCGTTCGACCAACGAGATGAAGAAGGCGCGCCCGTCACGGGATCGCGCGACAGGGAGTAGACGATGGCGGGAGAGATTCTCGGCGTAATCGGCACGGGCCGCATGGGCGGCCCGATGGCGGGACGATTGATGGACGCGGGTTATTCGCTCGTCGTCTATGACACACAGGCCGAGGCGACTCAGCCGCTGGTCAAGCGCGGCGCACTGCTCGCCAGTTCGCCGGCCGACGTCGCCTCACGATCCGACATCGTGCTCGCCAGCCTGCCGACGCCCGACATCGTCAAGGCCGTTGCGCTCGGCCAGGACGGCATCAGCAGCGGCAACCGTGCGAAGATCGTCATCGATCTCTCGACGTCTGGGCCCGGCGCAGCGAAGTTCGTTGCCGAAGGCCTGAAGGCCAAGGGGATGACGCTCGTCGATGCGCCCGTGAGCGGCGGCATCAAGGGCGCCGTCAACGGCACGCTCGCAGTGATGGTCTCATGCCCGCAGGCGACTTACGACACCGTGCAGCCGATCCTGAAGAACTTCGGCAAGCTGTTCTACACCGGCGACAAGCCGGGCGTGGCGCAGACCGCCAAGCTCGCCAACAATCTGATGGCAGCAGCCGCGCTCGTCATCACCTCGGAAGCCGTCGCGATGGGCGTCAAGGGCGGCGTCAACGCAAAAGTGCTGATCGACATCATCAACGCCAGCAGCGGCCGCAACAGCGCCTCCGAAGACAAATTCCCCCGCGCGGTGCTGCCCGGCACCTTCGATTTCGGCTTCGCCACCGGCCTTTCCTACAAGGACGTCCGTCTTTGCGTGGACGAGGCCGAGGCGATGGGCGTGCCGATGGTCTGCGGCGCGGTGGTGCGGCAGATGCTGGCGATCACCAATGCCAAATACGGCGCCTCATCCGACTTCACCTCGATCGCCAAGGTGCTCGAAGAGTGGGCCGGGGTCGAGATGCGCGGCTGATCGCACAAGCCAGGGGAGAACGACCGGCGATGACGACGGGCCCGTCAAGATCAGGCAAGATGCCGCTCGCGCGCCAGATGGCGCGGAGCGTGCTCGCGCGGGATCTCGGAGATTTCGGGCCGGAAATCATCGCCAAGGCAAAACTCTGCCTGCTCGACTTCCTGTCCTGCGCCTTCGAGGCGGGCCATCATCCCTGGAGCCGCCAGGCGATTGCGATCGCGCAAGCCGGCGACAGCGCAACGATCATCGGGACGTCGCAACTCTCCTCGCCGGCCGATGCAGCTTTCGCCAATGCGGTGATGGGGCACGGTCTCGTGCGCGAAGACATGCATGCGGCCAGCATCGCGCACCACGGCGTGGTGATGTGGCCGGCCCTTCTCGCGCTGTCCGAACAGGCGCCGCTGCACGGCGCCAGACTGCTGACGGCCGCCATCATCGGCTATGAGACCGGCGCAAGGATCGGCCGCGCGCTGCTGACCTCGGACCTCGCACGCCTCTATCGCCCGACCGGCCTCGTGGCCCCCTTGGGCGCCGCGCTCGCGGGAAGTTTTGCACGCGGCCTTTCCGAGGACCAGGCCACCAGCGCGATCGCGATCGCGGCCAATACCTCCAGCGGGCTCAACGAGTGGCCGCATGCCGGTGGCTCCGACATGTATTTCCATCCGGGCTTTGCAGCCAGCAATGCGATCAAGGCAATTGGCCTGGCCGCAGCCGGCGCCTTCGGCTCGGAAACCATACTGGAGGGTGAAGCCGGCCTGTTCGCCGCTTATCGCCGCCAGGCCGCGCCGGACAGCATCGCGCTCTTCCCCAATGGCGAGTGCGAGATCATGGCCGTCTACAACAAGCCGGTGCCGGCCTGCAATTTCGCGCAGACCGCCGCGCAAGCGGCGCTACGCGTTTCGCACGAACTCGCCAGCGCGGAGGAGATCGACCGGGTCGTCATTCGCGCGCCGGATGCCGCCGTTCGCTACCCCGGCTGCGACTCCATAGGTCCCTACCGCAATGCGCTTCAGGCCAAGATGAGCATTCCCTTCAGCGTCGCGGCGACGCTGGCGCGGGGCGAGATCGAGGAAGACAATTACGCCGAGCTCGACGATGCCGACGTCATCCGCCTGATCTCGGTGACCGAGCTCAAGGCTGACGCCGGCTTCACCGCCGCCTTCCCCGGCAAGCAGGGTGCGGAAGTGTCCGTGCAGCTGCGCGACGGCCGGACCATCCGGCACGCTCTGCCCGACGTCATTGCCGCGACACCTGCGGATATTCGCGCACGCTTTCGCAGCTCGGCAGCGGGAGTCCTCGGTGAGGACCGCGCGCATCGGCTCGAGCAACTCATCGACGATTGCGAGCAGCTCGGCAATGCAGGCGACATCGCCGCGCAGTGCCGCCTGAACGCAACGGAACGGGCTTTACGATCGGCATCATGAGAAGTGCCGGAGAGTACGGGGGAAACATGGTCGATCTCGAGACCAGCTTGGAATTGTCAGCGGCGCGGAGGCGGGGCTGATGGAAGGATTCCTGCAAGCGCTCGCCGCGGGGCTTTTGATCGGCGCCGTCTACGGCCTGATGTGCGTCGGGCTCGGCCTGATCTTCGGCGTCATGCGCGTCATCAACTTCGCGCATGGCGATTTCATGATGCTCGGAATGTACACCGCCTTCTATCTCTTCACGGCCGCCGGCATCCAGACACTGTTCGGCAATGCCGTAGGGCCGTTCGTCGCCATCCTGCTGGCCGGACCGGTGCTCGCACTGTTCGGCTATTTCGTGCATCGGGCGCTGATCTCGCACGTGTCGGGGACGCGCACCGCCTCGCTCGAAGGCGAAGGCCATTACGCCCAGCTCATCCTCACGCTCGGCATCGCGCTGATCCTGCAGAATGGCGGCCTCATCGTGTTCGGCTCCGTGCTGGCCTCGATCCGCACGCCGCTGTCGAGCTCGGCCTGGGAGCTCGGGCCCTTCTTCGACATGAGCATCTTCCTCAACAAGGCTCGCAGCATCGATATGATCGTCTCGCTGGCGATCATGATCCTGCTCTCGCTGCTGATCACGCGCACGCGGATCGGCAAGTCGCTCCGCGCCGCCGCGGACAATCCGACGGCTGCGACCTATATGGGCATCGACGTCGATCGCGCGCATCGCACCGCCTTCGCGCTCGGCTGCGGCATCACCGCGATCGCCGGCGGCCTGCTCGCCACCAACTACCCGTTCCACCCCTTCGTCGGTCTTGAGTACGTCATCGTCATGTATGCCGGCGTCGTGCTCGGCGGCATGGGCAGCATCATCGGCGCGTTCTGGGGCGGCATGACGATCGGCCTCGTGCAGCAGATGTCGACGCTGATCCTGCCGACGCAGTTGCAGAACGCCGCGATCTTCGCCGTCTTCCTCCTCATCATCTTCTTCCGTCCGCAGGGCTTCTTCGGGCGCATGGTCGAGAGGACGTGACCATGCTGCGGATGCGCTCCTTTCTGCCTCCCCTGCTCTTCACGCTCGCCTATGCGGTCGTGTCGCTCGGCGTCACCAACTCCTACTATCAGCTCATCCTGACGCTGGTCCCGGTGTGGGCGGTGTTCGGACTGTCGTGGAACCTGCTCAGCGGCTACACCGGCCTGATCTCGTTCGGCCATGCCGCCTTCTTCGGGATCGGCGCTTACGCGACCGCGCTCGGCCAGATCTATTTCGACATCTCGCCCTGGCTGCTGATCCCGGTCGCCGCCATGCTCGGCGGCATCGCCGGGCTCCTGATCGGTTTTCCGACCTTCCGCCTGCAGGGCCACTACTTCGCGCTGGCGATGCTCGCCTACCCGCTCGCCATTCTCTACGTGTTCGAATGGCTCGGCTTCCAGGAGGTGACGCTTCCGATCAAGCGCGAGGCGCCGATCGCCTACATGCAGTTCGCCGATCCGCACCTCTACACGCTGCTTGGGCTGGCGCTCATGCTCGCCACCATCGTTCTGACGCAGGTGATCGAGCGATCGCGCTTCGGCATGGCGCTGCTCGCGATCAAGCAGAACGAGGCCGCGGCCGAAGCGGCCGGCATCAACACGCTGGCCTGGAAGTTGCGCGCGATCACGCTCAGCGGGGCGATTGCCGCCGCCATCGGCGGGTTCTACGCGCAGGTGCTGCTGGTCGTGACCCCGGCATCGGTGTTCGGCATGCTGGTGTCCGCGCAGGCGCTGACGGTCGCGATGTTCGGCGGCGTCGGCACGGTCTGGGGCCCGGTGATCGGCTCGGTGATCCTGATCCCGCTCGCCGAGATCCTGCACGCCGAAGCCGGCGCGCGCATCCCCGGCATTCAGGGCGTCATCTTCGGCATCGCCATCGTCTGCGTCATCCTGCTCGCGCCGGAGGGGCTGTTCTGGAAGCTGCGCGACCTCCTGCGCAAGCGCACCGCATCCAAGGCGACGGTCAGTGATGCCCCGGAAGCAGCAGCTGCCAACGTGACGACCCTGAAGCCGGCTGCGCGACAGCGCGCCGCCACCGGCGAGGTCGTGCTCGAAGTGAAGAACCTCTCGCGGTCCTTCGGCGGCCTCAAGGCCGTGCAGGACGTCAGCTTCAAGCTGCACAAGAACGAGATTCTCGGCATCATCGGCCCCAACGGCGCCGGCAAGACCACGCTGTTCAACCTCCTCAACGGCTTCCTCAAGCCGAGCCAGGGCGAGGTGCTGATCGACGGCCGCAACATGTCGGGCCAGCGGCCGCACGTGATCTGCGAGGCCGGTATCGGCCGCACCTTCCAGGTGATGCGGCCGTTCCTGCGCATGTCGATCCTCGACAATGTCGTGGTCGGCGCCTATGTGCGCGCCCGCTCCGACGATGAAGCCCGCAAGCTTGCCGCCGACGCGGTCGCCCGCGTCGGACTCTCTGCGGTCGCCGACCGCGTCGCCGGCGAGCTCTCGACCAAAGAGCTGCGGCTGATGGAGCTGGCCCGCGCGATCGCCGGCCAGCCGCGCATCCTGCTGCTCGACGAGACACTCGCGGGCCTCGGCCACGGCGAGGCCGACGAGGTCGTCGCCGTGATCCAGCAGCTCGCGCGCGACGGCATGACCATCGCGATCATCGAGCACACCATGCAGGCGATGGTGCGCCTCGTCGATCGTTTCCTCGTGCTCGACCACGGCGCCGTCATCACCGAAGGCCTGCCGGAAGTCGTGACGCGCGACAACCGCGTGATCGAGGCCTATCTCGGCAAGAAATGGGTGGGCCATGCTGCGAATTGAGCGATTGAGCGCGGGCTATTCGGCCAAGCCCGTCCTGAACGACGTCTCGATCAATGTCGGCGCGGGCCAGTTCGTCGCGATCGTCGGACCCAACGGCGCCGGCAAGACCACGCTGTTCAAGACGATCTCCGGCATCGTCAAGCCGAGCGGCGGCGCGATCACGTTCGACGGCGTCGACCTGCTCGCAGTGCCGCCGCCTCAACGCGCCCATCTCGGCATCGCCCACGTCCCGGAGGGACGCCAGGTCTTCCCGTCACTGACCGTGATGGAGAATCTGGAAATGGGAGCGATGACCGAAAGCGGCCGGCGGGACTGGCAAGCCAACATCGAGCGCATCTTCGAATGGCTGCCGGTGCTGAAGGAGCGCCGCGATCAATTCGCGGGCACGATGTCCGGCGGCCAGCAGCAGATGCTCGCGATCGGCCGTGGCCTCGCCTCCTCCCCGAAGCTTCTGATGCTGGACGAGCCCTCGATGGGGCTGGCGCCTTCGACCGCGGACTTCATCTTCGAGCGGCTGATCGAGATCCGGCGCCAGTCCGGGCTGACCATGCTGCTGGTCGAGCAGCGCGTCGCGGAAGCGCTGGAATCCGCCGACCACGGCTATGTCCTCGAAGCCGGACACGTCGTGCTCGAAGGCAACAACGCCACGCTGCGCGCCGACGACCGCGTGCGGAAGGCCTATCTCGGCATGTGACGACGATAAAAAACAGGGACCAGGGAGCAAACAAAATGGACAAGACATCGAAGAGTAAAATATCGACGGGCCTCACGCGCCGCACCGTGCTCTCCGGCGCCGCGGCCGTCGGCCTCGCCGGTGTAGCGCGCGCGCAGGCGCCGGCAGAGATCAAGGTCGGACTGATCGTGCCGCTGTCGGGCATCTACACCCGCCCCGGCCAGGTGATGAAGATGGGCGCCGAGATGGGCATCGAGCACATCAACGCGCAGGGCGGCATCAAGGCGCTCGGCGGCGCCAAGCTGAAGCTGGTCGTGATCGACTGCGGCGACACCACCGAGAAGGCCAAGAACGCGGCGCAGCGCATGGTGGCGCAGGAGCCCGATCTGGTCGCCGCCACCGGCTCCTATCTGTCCTCCTTCACGTTGGCCGTCACCGAGGTGACCGAGCGCGCCGAACTGCCGGTGCTGACGCTGTCCTATTCGGACCTGCTGACTGACCGCGGCTTCAAATACATCTTCCAGACCGCCGCGACCGCGAGCCGCCAGTCCGAGCTCGGCCTGCCGACGCTGATGAAGCTCGCCGAGAACGCCTCGGGCAAGAAGCCGAAGACCGTGGCGATGTTGATGGACAACACCGCGACGTCGGTGGCCACCGCCAAGGCTCTCAAGGAGCGGCTGTTCGCGCAGGAGGGCCTCCAGCTCGTCGTCGAGGAAGTCTGGACCCCGCCGCTGTCGGATGCGACGCCGCTGATCCAGAAGGTTCGTTCGGCAAAGCCCGACCTGCTGCTGTTCATGCCAAATGCGGTGTCGGACGCCAAGCTGGGCCTCGAGAAGATCAGCGAGTTCGGCCTCGGCCAGGGCAAGATCCCGACCGTGTCCTTCAGCATCACCATCGCCGAGCCCGACATGCTGCAGAGCGTGAGCCCGGAGACGGTGCAAGGCATCATGACCATCGTCGCCAATTGGGGCTCGAAGGGCCACGAGGCGCTGATCGCCGAGCTCAAGACCAAATACAAGGAGCCCTGGATGACGCAGAACGTCATCTCGACCTATGGCGACATGTGGCTGATGAAGGAAGCCCTGGAGAAGGCCGGCAAGGCCGACCGCAACGCGGTCGCGCAGGCCTTCCGCACCATGGATGCCGGTCCGTCGAAATATTATCCGGGCGGTCAGCTCAAATTCGACGAGAAGGGCCGCAGGGTCGGCGCCGGCGTCGTCATCGTGCAATGGCAATCGGGCGTGCCTGTCACCGTTTATCCGCCCGAGCTCGCGCAGGCGCAGCCGTTCTGGCCGAAGAAATCCTGACAACGTCGCGCAATTTTTCAGGGAGGAGAATTGTCATGACTGCCAAGAGCAAGATCACGATATCGCGGCGAACGCTGCTGGCCGGCGCCTCCGGCACGCTGATCGCGTCCCGCGCCGGCTGGGCGCAGCAACCGTCTGAAGTGAAGGTCGGCCTGCTGGTGCCGATCTCGGGGCTCTATGCCCGTCCGGGAACGGTGATGCGCGAAGGCGCCGAGATGGCGATCGACCACATCAACGCGCAAGGGGGCGTCAAGGCGCTCGGCGGCGCCAAGCTGAAGCTCGTGGTGCTCGATTCCGGCGACACCACTGAGAAGGCCAAGAACGCAGCGCAGCGCATGGTGGCGCAGGAGACCGATCTGGTCGCGGCCAGCGGCGCTTATCTGTCCTCGTTCACGCTCGCGGTGACCGAGGTGACCGAGCGCGCCAACCTGCCGATGCTCACCCTCTCCTACTCCGATCTCATCACCGAGCGCGGATTCAAGTACGTGTTCCAGACCGCAGCCACCGCGGGATCGCAGGCACGGCAGGCGCTGCCCCAGATCATCAAGCTGGCGGAGACCGCCTCGGGCAAGCGGCCGAAGACGGTCGCGATCCTCACCGATAACACGGGGGCCTCGATCGCCTCCGCCAAGGCGATGCGCGACGGCCTGCTGGCGGAGAACCAGTTGCAGCTGATCGTCGACGAGACCTTCACCCCGCCGCTGGCGGATGCGACATCGCTGGTGCAGAAGATACGTTCGGCCAAGCCCGATCTGTTGTTCTTCCTGCCGACCGTGATCTCGGACGCAAAGCTGCTGCTCGAGAAGATGAACGAGTTCGGCCTCGGCCAGGGCAAGATTCCGACGATCTCCTTCGGCATCGCGATCGCCGAGCCCGACATGCTGCAGACCGTTAGCCCCGAGCTGCTCCAGGGCGTGTTGACCTGCGTTGCCAGCTGGGGCGCCAAGGGCCATGAGGCGCTGATCGCCGAGTTGAAGACCCGCTACAAGGAGCCGTGGATGACACAGAACGCGATCTCCACCTATGGCGACATGTGGGTGATCAAGGACGCGCTGGAGAAGGCCGGCAAGGCCGATCGCGTCGCCGTCGGCGAAGCGCTGCGCACCATGGATGGCGGCCCCTCGAAATATTACCCGCTGGGCGAGATCAAGTTCGACGAGAAAGGCCGCCGCGTTGGCGCGGGCATGACCATCGTGCAGTGGCAAGCCGGCATTCCAGTCACGGTGTTCCCGCCCGAACTCGCCCTGGCAAAACCGTTCTGGCCCAAGAGCTGACCTAAGAGCTGACAACGCCAAACCAAGAAACGGAGAGACCACAATGGACAAGGCGACCTACGACCGCGGCCTCGAAATCCGCAAGAGCGTGCTCGGCAACGAATTCGTCGACAAGGCGATCGCATCCGCCGATGAGTTCAACCGGCCGATGCAGGATCTGACCACGGAATATTGCTGGGGTTACGTCTGGGGCCGCGAGGGCCTCACCCGCAAGACACGCAGCTTCCTCAACCTCGCAATGCTCTGCGCGCTCAATCGCCCGCACGAGCTGAAGACCCATGTCCGTGGCGCGCTCGCCAATGGCGCGACCAAGGAGGAGATCCGTGAGGTCTTCATGCAGGTCGCGATCTATTGCGGCGTGCCGGCTGGCGTCGATGCGTTCCGGAACGCGAAGGAAGTCTTCGCCGACCTCGACAAGACATAGCGGAGCGTAGCTGCGATGAAGGGCAAATGGGCACTCGTGACCGGTGCGACCGCGGGCCTCGGCTTCGCCGTCGCGGAGGGCCTTGCCGGCGCGGGCGCCAATATTGTCCTGCACGATCTCGCTCAGCCGAAACAGGTCGCAGATGATCTGCGCGCCCGCTTCGGCGTCGAGGTCATCGCAGCCGGCGCCGATCTGTCCCGGCGCGAGGCGATCGAGCCCATGATGGCGGACCTGCTCGATCGCTGCGGCGCCATCGACATCCTCGTCAACAACGCCGTCGTGCGGCATTTCTCTGCCATCGACCAGTTTCCGCCCGAGCGCTGGGACCAGGCCCTCGCCGTCAATTTGTCGGCGCCGTTTCACCTCATCCGCCTGGCGCTGCCGGCGATGAAGCAGCGCGGCTGGGGCCGGATCATCAATATCGGCTCGATCTATTCAAGCCGCGCGGTCGAGGACCGCATCGACTACGTCACCACCAAGACAGCGATCGCAGGCATGACCCGCGCGGTGGCCATCGAGACGGCGCGCAGCGGCATCACCTGCAACACGCTCTGCCCCGGCACGCTGCCGACGCCGGCCATCCTCAACAAGATCGCGACGATGGCTTCGAGCAGCAATCGTCCGGTCGACGACGTCACCCGCGACTATCTCGGCGAGCGCCAGCCGACGCAGCGCTTCATCGAAATGGATGCGGTCGCCGCCATGGTCGTCTTCCTCTGCGGTCCGGCCGCAAACGACATCACCGGCGCCAGCCTGCCGATCGACGGCGGTTGGTCGGTTGCATGAGAACTGGAATGGGAGTGCTGCGATGACTGAACAATCGGGACAAACCGTCGTGCTGACCGGTGCCGCCGGCGGTATGGGACGGGCCATCACTAAGGCGCTGCTCGACAGCGGCCGCCGCGTCGTGCTGGTCGATCGCGACGCCAAGGCGCTGCAGGAATTCGCGGCAACGTGCGGCGACGCGGTATTTCCGATCCAACTCGACATCAGCGACGCCAAGGCTGTGGATGCCCTGCCGAACGCCATCCCCGCGCAGTTCAAGCCGGTCGAAATTCTCATCAACAATGCCGGCCACGACATCGGCGGCCGGACGCGGTTCGACGTCGGTTCTGCGGACGACTGGTCCAACATCATCCAGACCAATCTGATCGGCCTGATGCGCGTCACGCGCGCGATCCTTCCCGGCATGGTCCAGCGCAACGCCGGCCATGTCGTCAACATCAGCTCCATCAACGCGGTGCGGATCGTGCCCGACATGGCGGCGTACAGCACCAGCAAGGCGGGCGTGCACATGTTCACCGAGACCCTCCGGGGCGAGCTGGCGGAAACCGCGATCCGGGTCACCGAGCTGCAGCCCGGCCTGACCCGGACCAATATCATCCTGACCCGCTACCGCGGCGATACGCAGAAGGAAAAGGACTATTTCGACCAGTTCAGGATGGCGCTCGATCCGGCCGATATCGCCCGCTCCATTGTCTTCGCGCTCGACCAGCCCGCCCACGTTCAAATTGCCGAAATGATGATTCTGCCTGTAAACCGGTACTGAGTTTTCCCGAACAGGACCCGGACATGGAAAGACGCCGCGAATTGCAGTCGACACTCCGCATCGAGGACGTCCCGACCGTCCGGGCGATGGTGGCGCAGAAGCTGCGTGAGGCGATCATGTCGGGAACGTTGAAGCCGGGCCAGCGCCTGGTCGAGCGCGAGCTTTGCGAGATGATGGGCGTCAGCCGCCCCTCGATCCGCGAAGCGCTGCGTGCGCTCGAAGCCGACGGGCTGGTCAATACGGTTCCGCACCGCGGCCCCGTGGTGTCCACGATCAGCCTCGAAGAGGCCCGGCAGCTCTACGCGGCACGGGCGGTGCTCGAGGGCTTCGCCGGCCGCGAATGCGCCAGGCTTCACGACCCCGAGGTCGCGCGCCGGATCGGCGACGCCCTGACACGGCTGAAGGCCGCCGCCGCCAAGCAGGACCTCGTCGGCAGCCTCGAAGCCAAGACCGATTTCTACGCGGCGCTGATCGGCGGCTGCCGCAATGCCTTCATCGAGCGCATGCTCAAGCCGCTGCACGATCGCATCCAGCTGCTGCGGATCACCTCGATGTCGCAGCCGAAGCGGATCAACAAGAGCCTTCGCGAGGTCACCGCGATCTGGCGCGCGATCCAGAACGGCGATCCGGATCTCGCCGAGCGTTGCTGCGTCGACCACATCAATGCGGCCGCGGTGGCCGCGCTCGACATGATCGAAAAATCGTCGGCAGCCAAGGAGGCGGCGCCTTCCGACGACTAGAACAATGCCGCCAGGGAGTGTTCGATGAAGTTTCTCGTACGATCGCTGATCCTGCTCCTCCTGCTCTGCCCTCGCGATGCGGCGATCGCGGACGATTACCCCGCCCGCCCGGTCACGGTCATCGTGCCGTTCTCCGCCGGCGGTCCCGGCGACGTCATCGCGCGTATCCTCGGCAGCGCCATGAGCGCGACACTGAAGCAGTCCATCGTCATCGAGAATGTCGTCGGCGCCGGCGGCACGCTCGGCACCAACCGCGTCGCCAAGGCGGCCGCGGATGGCTACACGCTGCTGCTGATGCATGTCGGCCAGGCCACCGCCCCTGCCCTCTATGCCAAGCTGCCGTTCGACCCGGTCGGCGACTTCGCCCCGATCGGGCTGGTCACCGACGTCCCGATGATCCTGGTGGCGCGGCCGAACTTTCCGGCCAAGGATCTCAGCGAGCTGGTCACGCACATCCGCAATGCCGGTGACAAGGTCACTTTCGGCAACGTCGGTCTCGGCTCGGCCTCGCAGCTCTGCGGCCTGATGTTCATGAGCGCCACGGATACCAAGCTCACCCCGATCTACTACAAGGGCGGCGGACCCGCGCTGAACGACGTCATCGCCGGCCATATCGACGTCTATTGCGATCCCGCGACAGGGCCGACGCCGTACATCCAGTCGAAGACGATCAAAGGCTATGCCATCACCAGCAAGACGCGTGTCGCGACGCTGCCTGATGTGCCGACCTCGACTGAGGCCGGCGTTCCCGAGTTCAATGTCACGACCTGGTACGGCCTCTACGCACCGCGCGGCACGCCCAAGCCCGTCGTCGATCATCTCGTGGGCGCACTGCAGACGGCGCTGAAGGATCCCGCGCTGATCAGCCGCTTTGCCGAGCTCAGCATGGCGCCGGTCGAGCCCGAGCGCGCGACGCCGGAAGCCCTCGAAGCTTTCCTGAAAGCCGAGATCGGCAAATGGGGACGAATCATCAAAGCGGCCGGAATCGAACCGCAGTAGGTTCGCGCCACGTTCTGATCAAGTGCAGAAATATCCGAGATTTCAAAGGGAATATTGACTTTGGGGCACTCGAGTGGCGGCCGCGTTGAGAGTTCAGGTGCAGTTCCAGCTGATCGGTGCACTTTTCCGTAGGTCGGCCAAGCCCCATTGCGGGACTTCGTCGCGAGGCGTAATTTTCAACTCTACGTAGCTCATTCGAAAGCACCTATCGGGTTCGGCCTAGCGGGAGCGAGCAATGGCGGATGTCCCATGGCACCTTTCCGGTGACTATTTCGAGAATAGCAGTTGCAGCATCGTGTGTCCCTGTCTGGTGTCGGCGGCGCCGCCGTTGACCGCGCGACCGACCGAAGGTTTCTGCAACGTACCGCTGATCTTCCACATCGAGAGCGGCCACTACGGTGAGATCGAGCTTGATGGACTCAATGTCCTTGTGATCCTTCACGCACCTGGGGTCATGGCAGACGGCGATTGGTCGGTGGCCGCCTATATAGACCAGCGCGCCAGCGATGAGCAGACCGAGGCCCTGGCTGCGATCTTCACCGGCGGTGCCGGCGGTCCGATGGCTGCGTTCACACCGCTGATCAGCAAGAACCTGGGCGTGCGCAAGGTCCCGATCACGTTCCGGACCGACGGCAAGACGCGGTCGGCGGAAATCCCCGGCATCCTGCACATGTCCGTCGATCCCCTGCCAACCATGCATCCGAGCGGGGAGATGTGGGCGAACATCGGCCATCCGGTCAGCCCCGATGCCATGGTGATGGCCGTCGGCGCGCCCGGCAATACCTTCAGCGATCAGGGCATGCGCTGGGATAATTCCGGCAGGAACGGCCTCTATGCGCCGATCCGCTGGTCGAACCAGGCGTGATGTAAACTTCCGATACCGGCCTGCGTCAGGGCCGCCAATTTCGATCGCAAATGAAGGACAGCCCACTTGAAACCGTGCTGCGTCGCGATCGCTGGGTCGTCGGCGGCGCGATCGGCCTCATTGTCGCGCTGGCATGGAGCTATGTGCTCTGGCTCGCCAACGACATGGACATGGGCGGCATGGACATGACCGGATTCCGCATGATCCCGGCCGGGATCGGAATCATGCTGCCGACGAGCGAGCCGTGGCGAACGTTCGAGTTCGCCTACGTGCTCCTGATGTGGGCGGTGATGATGATCGGAATGATGGCCCCCTCCGCTGCGCCCATGATCCTGATGTACGCCCGCGTAGGCCGACAGGGCAAAGCACAGGGCAAGCCGTTCGCCGCGACCGGCTGGTTTGCCGCCGGTTATCTCCTCGCCTGGTGCGGCTTTTCGCTGGCAGCCACCTTTCTCCAATGGGCGGTCGAGCGGGCCACCTTGCTGGATTCCCGGATGGCGCTCGCAAGCAACCTGCTCGGCGCCATCGTGCTGGTCGCGGCGGGTGTCTATCAATGGACGCCGTTGAAGAACGTCTGTCTCGCTCAATGCCAGTCGCCGTTTCTGTTCCTGATGCGCCATGGCGGCTTTCGCAGCGACCTGCGCGGCTGCCTGCTGCTGGGACTTCGGCACGGAGGCTATTGTGTCGGTTGCTGCTGGGTCTTGATGGCGCTGTTGTTCGTAGGCGGCGTGATGAACGTGCTCTGGATCGCGGTTTTAGCGCTGCTTGTCCTCCTGGAGAAAGTTACGCCGGTCGGACGATGGATCGCGCGCGCTGCAGGGATTGCATGTGTGGCCGCGGGCGCCTGGCTGCTGGTGTTCTTGCCGCAGTCGTGAGCAACCTCTGAACGGGCCGCCGCTCGTCTTTCGAGCCGTCCGGCATTCTGCCTGCCCCGACCGCTCCGTGCAGGGCAAAGAACAATCACTTGAACGTTCGTAACTCCAGCTGAGCCGCAAAACGGCTTGACGACGACCCCAGCAGTGAATGTAATGTTATAACATTACATATCCGGTCCCGATGCCCAACCGTCACCCTATCCCCTTGAAAAGACTGTTCGATCTCCATGCGAAAACTCCCCGTCACCGTCTTGTCCGGCTTCCTCGGGGCTGGAAAGACCACTTTGCTGAACCACGTCCTGAACAACCGGCACGGCCTGAAAGTGGCGGTGATCGTCAACGACATGAGCGAGGTGAACATCGATGCGGATTTGGTCCGTGGTGGCGGTGCGAACCTGTCCAGGACTGACGAGAAGCTCGTCGAGATGACCAATGGGTGCATCTGCTGCACGCTGCGCGACGACCTCCTGAAGGAGGTGCGCGCCCTCGCCGAAAACGACCGGTTCGATTATCTGCTGATCGAATCCACCGGCATCTCCGAGCCGCTGCCGGTTGCAGCGACCTTCGACTTCCGTGCCGAGGACGGCGAAAGCCTCTCCGACGTGGCACGCCTCGACACCATGGTCACCGTGGTCGACGCGGTGAATCTGCTGAGGGATTATTCATCGACGGATTTCCTGGAGCTGCGCGGCGAAGCGCTGGCGAACGACAAGCGCACGCTGGTCGATCTCCTCGTCGAGCAGATCGAATTTGCCGACGTGATCGTGCTCAACAAGGTCGATGACGCCTCGCCGGCACAACGCGAAGCAGCGCGAAAGATCATCCGCGCGCTCAATCCGGAAGCGGAGCTGATCGAAGCCAACCACAGCCGGGTCGCCTTCGATCGCATTCTCGACACCGGCCGGTTCGACTTCGAAAAGGCGCAAGCGCATCCGCTCTGGTTCAAGGAACTCTACGGCTTTGCCGATCACGTGCCGGAGACGGAGGAATACGGCGCGAGCAGCTTCGTCTATCGCGCGCGCCGGCCGTTCGATCCCGAAAAGTTCGACAAGTT
Source organism: Bradyrhizobium sp. CIR18 (assembly GCF_014198295.1). Taxonomy (NCBI): domain Bacteria; kingdom Pseudomonadati; phylum Pseudomonadota; class Alphaproteobacteria; order Hyphomicrobiales; family Nitrobacteraceae; genus Bradyrhizobium; species Bradyrhizobium sp. CIR18. The sequence goes on from NZ_JACIHF010000001.1 coordinate 1,043,733, forward strand.
CGTGCGAGAGCCCTGGCCCGGCGTCATTCGCGCCAAGGGACATTTCTGGCTGGCAACGCGGCCGCAATGGCTGGGCGAGATCAGCCAGGCCGGCGCGATCACGCGCACGGAGGCCCTTGGATTCTGGTGGGCGAGCGTGCCTGCGGAACGCTGGCCGGACGACCCGTTCTGGCGCAAGCGGTTGCGCGCGAACTGGAACGACGTCTATGGCGATCGTCGCCAGGAAATCGTGTTCATCGGCGCGGGCATGGACGAGCGCGCGCTCCGCGCACGCCTGGATGCCTGCCTTGTGCCGGGCAAGCCGGCCATGAACGTCACGGAATGGGCGAAGCTCGCAGACCCGTTTCCGGTCTGGCGGCGCGCGAACGAAATCGTGGAAGGCGAATGAGCAACGTCGTCCGCTTCGTCTCTAAATCCGAACTCGAGCGGCAGCGCCTCATCCGCGAGGCGCGTGCGATCTACGACAGCATCTTCCCGCCGGACGTCCCCGCCGGCGGTTGCGCGCATGATCCGTCAGATCAATGGGCGGCGCACGAAGCCGCCGCCGAAATCCAGCCCAAATAATAACAAGGGATGAAGGTGGTGCGCTCGGAGGGACTCGAACCCCCACGATTTTACTCACTGCCACCTCAAGGCAGCGCGTCTACCAGTTCCGCCACGAGCGCTTTGGGGATGCCGGCTTGAGGCTTGAAGGCCGGCCGGATCAACGGCGCCGATCTAACAAATCCATCAGAGGGGTACAAGCCTGCAAAGGCCCTGAATTCCACAGCTTTGCAGGAAAGTTCCTGGCCTTCCCCCGAATCGGCCCTTACCGCAGGTCCAGTGCCCCTACCGCATGCCCGGGCCGCGACCGCGTGCACCGGGCCCTATCGGGTCCCCGGCGTGCGCGGCAGCATCTGCTTGACCTCGACCGCGATCCGGTTGCGGTCGACCAGCACGACGCCGGAGGCGACCGGCAGATTATTGGCCAAAACCTTGACCTCATCGGCCTCGGTTGCGTCCAGCTCGATGATGGCGCCGCGGGAAAGACGTAATACTTGATGGATCGGCATCGTGGTCGTCCCGAGGACGACCATGAGATCCACGGTGACTTTATCGAGAGTGGGCACTGTCAGGACCGCCGCAACCAGGGACTAAGGACCAAGGACTTAGAACAAGACCTTGGCATTTGCGCCTGCAATGATCACCACGTTATGGTTAGCCAATGGTTAATTTGCCCCAAAACCCGCGCCAAGAGCTGGATTTGACGTCGTTTTCGGCGTCCCGGGGCCAGCCCGTGGAGTGGCGAATCTCGGACGCGCCGGTGTCCTATCCGGAGGCGGTAGCCGCCATGGAAGCCCGGGTCGCGGCCATTGGCGCGGGCGAGGCCCCGGAGCTGGTCTGGCTGCTCGAACACCCCCCGCTCTACACCTCCGGCACCTCGGGCAAGGACAGCGACCTGCGCGATCCCCGATTCCCGATCTTCGCCACCGGGCGCGGCGGGCAGCTCACCTATCACGGGCCGGGCCAGCGGGTTGCCTATGTCATGCTCGACCTCAAGCGCCGTCGGCCGGACGTCCGGGCCTATGTCGCGAGCCTGGAGGAGCTGATTCTGCGCACGCTCGCCGCCTTCAATGTCCGCGGCGAGCGGCGCGAGGACCGGGTCGGCGTCTGGGTCAGGCGGCCCGACAAGGGCGAAGGTTACGAGGACAAGATCGCGGCGATCGGCGTACGGCTGAAGCGCTGGGTCTCGTTCCACGGCATCGCCATCAATGTCGAGCCGGACCTGTCGCATTTCGCCGGCATCGTACCGTGCGGCGTGGTCGATCCCCGCTACGGCGTCACCTCTCTGGTCGATCTCGGCCAGCTCGTGACCATGGCCGACGTCGACATCGCGCTTCGGCAGGCGTTCGAGGAGCTGTTCGGACCAACCAAAGCGTTGGTGCCGGAAGCGGCCGCCTAGCATTGCTTCCTGAACAATTCCGAAGTTCAGTTCCGGGCAGCAAGCTGACGATCGGGCCGCGGGTGAAATGGCTCACCCGCGGCCTGTGGCCTCACGCTGTCTTCAGCTCGAGCTTGCCGGCGATGTAGCGGCGCTCCTGGGTGAGGCCGCCGAAACCGTAGGCATCGCCCTTGACCTCGTCGACATGCGCATAGGTCTCAGGATGCAGCGGGCCCAAAATCTCGGCCATGCGCTTGAACATGGCGGCGAGATAGGCCGCCTTTTCGTCCTTGGTGTTGGTGCCTTCGGTGACGTGGATATCGAGCCAGTAGCTGGCGAGCTTCTGCTCGGCGAGCGACTTGCCGCCGGCGAACCAGTCGCTGGCCTCGACCGACTTCACGATGATGGCAGTCACCTTGGGATCCTTGTGCAGGATCTTTGCGGTGAGCTCGGACACTGCGTTGGCGATCTCGGCCCTCAGCGAGGGCGACTGGCGGGACGAGGTGTAGGACACGGTGATCAGCGGCATGGTGGCTCTCCTCAAGATGCAGCGCGGGATTTGCGCGGCGTTGGTGAGAAGCTAGACCTTCCCTCGTCATTTTGATATCTTATCTCTATTGATACCAGTGATAATGACCCATAATGACAGCCACCCTCGACATCGCCACGATCAAGGCCTTCCTGCTGGTCGCCGACCTCCAGAGCTTCACCCGCGCCGCGGAGGCGCTAGGCACGACCCAGGCGGCGGTCAGTCTCAAACTGCAGCGGCTGGAAACATTGCTGGCAAAACGCCTCGTCGAGCGCTCGCCGCGCGCGGTCCGGCTCACGGCCGAAGGCGCCAGATTCCTCGATCGCGCCCGCGCGCTGATGGCGGCGCATGACCGCGCGCTGTCCGGCGAGGCCCCGGCCGCACAGTCGCTCTCGCTCGGCATCTCCGATCACGCGGCAGGCCCCGAACTGGTGCCGCTGCTGGAACGTCTGCACGCGATGTCGTCAAATCTCACCCTCGCCGTCACCATCGGCTTCTCGCGCGAGATGCAGGATGCCTATGACGCCGGCGAACTGGATGCTGTGATCGTGCGCCAGGAAGGCAGCCGCCGCGGCGGCGAGAAGCTGACGGAGGACGGGTTCGGCTGGTTCGCCGCACGACGCTTCACCCTGCCGAAGGGCGAAGCGCTGCCGCTTGCGACCCTCGCCCCGCCCTGCGGCGTCCGCGCCGTCGCCGTGCGCGCGCTCGACAAGGCCGGCCTCGCCTGGCGCGAGCGCTTCGTCGGCGGCGGCGTCACCGCGGTGGTCGCGGCGGCGATTGCCGGGCTTGCGATCGCGCCGCTCGCGCGGCGGATCGCACCTCCCGGGCTGGTCGACATCGGGCCCGCGCACAAACTGCCCAAACTCGGCAGCTCGAAGGTGATGCTGCATTCGAAGGTCAGCGATCCCGCCAAGCTCGCGGCGCTACGCGCGGTGGCGGCGACGTTCCGGAGTGCGGCGGCGACCTGATGCCTCACAGGATCGCCTCGAACGCGCTACGCAGCGTCTCGTGCCGGAACACAAAGCCCCGGCTCAGCGCCTTGTTCGGCAGCACGCGCTGACCGCCAAGCAGCAGCTCGTCGGCGAAGCCGCCGCCGATCCGGCGCAACAAGCCGCCGGGAATGCGGAAGATCGCGGGCCGATGCAGGCGGCGGCCGAGCTCCTCGGTGAACTTTGCGTTGGTGACGGGGATCGGCGCGGTGGCGTTGACGGGGCCCGACAGATCGGGCGTTGCCATCACATAGGCGATCAGCCGGATCAGATCGTCGCGCTCGATCCAGGACATCCACTGCCGCCCGGTGCCGATGGGACCACCGAGGCCGAACTCGAACGGCGTCAGCATGCGCGTGACGAAGCCGCCTTCGGTGCCGAGCACGAGGCCGATGCGCAAGCAGACGACGCGGACACCAAGCTCCTCCGCCGGCCGCGCCGCCTTCTCCCACGCCGCGCAGAGCTCGTGGCTGAAACAGGCGTGCGACTTGGCGGACTCCGTCAGTACCTGGTCGGCCCACAATCCGTACCAGCCGATCGCGGAGCCGCTGACCAGCACCTCGGGCTTGCGATCGAGCCGTGCGATCAGTTTGACGACCTCACCGGTCATGTCGATGCGTGAGCCAAGAATCTTCGCGCGCTTCGCCTCGGTCCACAGACCGTTGCCGATCGGCTCGCCGGCGAGATTGACGATGGCATCGATCGGCGTGTCCGAAGCGAGCTGATCGAGGCTGGTGATCAGCGTGACCGGCGGCGGCAGCATCTCGGCCTTGGCGGGGTTCCGGATCAGCGCGATGACGTGATGCCCTGCGGCGCTGAGGCTCGCCGCGAGGCGACTGCCGATGAAGCCGGTGGCGCCCGTGATCAGCACGGTCTTGCGGCCCGGCAGCTTCTCGACGAGTCCCTCGGCGGGAACGCTGCGCATGCGGCCGAGTCGGCGCATTGCGGCAAAATCCCTGAGGCCGCAGAGCGCGGCACCAACCGCGCAGGCGGTCGCGGCGATGCTGAGCAGACCCTGATAGACGACGATCACGCCAAAGGGCTGCATTGCCCAGTCGATCAGCACGGGCAGCAGCAGCACCAGAATAGCGCCGTAATTGATCGCGAGCAGCGTGTGGTTGATGCGCTCGCTCGGCGGCAGTTTCCGGCTCAGATCCTCCTCGACGAAATCCATCAGCGTGATGACGATCTCGGCGACCAGGATCGCGACGACCAGCATTGCGAGCACGCCATAGACCTCGAGCCAGCCGAGCAGCAGGAATAAGAGCGCATAGAGCATGTTGCGGATGCCATGCAGCTTGAGTTCGAAGCGCTGCGACACCCGCCAGGCCAGGCGCTCGGTGAATTCGTGGTGATAGAAGGTGTCGAACACGCCCATCACGATCTGGATGGCGATGAGCGTCCACAACAGCGGCGTCATGATACGGCCTCCCTGAAGGTGGCGGACTGGTGGATCAGCGCGCCGTAACGTGGATGAATGACATCGAGGGTGAAGCGGAATGCGCCCTCGCCGAGATCGCGGTGCGTCACCGTGAGAGCGCCCGGCGTGAGCCAGCGCGGCAAGGGGATCCACAGGCGTCCGAGCTGGAGCCCATAACCGGCGCTGCGGAAGGTCAGCGTCTGGTCCTCGACCGCGGTGCGGAGCGCCATCGAGACGCCGAAGCCGACATATTCCTCGAGCCCGGTCGGACCGGCAAAACGCTTGGCGGAATGGATCACGTGCGGAAAGCCGCGCTTGCGCGCGCAGATGCGGGTCCAGGTCTGGCCGCCCGTTGCCGCATCCTCGGTGACCGTGACGATCATCGGCACACCGGTGTCGCGGCCGGTCGGCAGCGGGCCACCAATCAGGCGCGCAGCTTGGGCGAACCACCAGCCTATCTCGCTGAAGGAGACCTCGTCGACCACGCCGACATAGACGACGCTCTCGCCGTCCGCGACGCGTTTGGAGAAACGCCGCCAGGTCGCGAGCGGCAGGCGGCCCCAATCCTCGTCCGACAGCAGCGCGCGGAAGCGGCGGTCGTCGAGCAGTTTGGTGTGAGCGGAGGGAGATGCGTTGGAGCCTGATAATCGAGCCGACGTCATCGCACCCTCCTCGGCTATTTGGCCTTGCCCAGCGGCAGCAGGCTGACGATCTTCTCGCCAAGCCGCATCAAGGCGACCAGCCGCGGCCGCGGCACCTTCAGCATCTGCATGAACCAGTGGTCGGCGAGCTCGGTGAAGGCGAGCATCTCCTTCAGCCGCTTGGCTGCGACCGGATTGATGGTGGGATCGCCGGCGGCATCGGACACGCAGGCCCTGAGCGCCGCGATCGCCGGATCGAGCTCCCGCTCCTTGCGCCGCGCCGCAATTCTGGCGGCGACCTCCCAGATGTCGGTCTCGGCTTCGTAATGGTCTCGGCGGTCACCGAGGATCGGCACCCGCCGGATCAGGTTCCAGGCGAGCAGCTCCCTGAGCGAGTTGGAGACGTTCGAGCGGGCCATGCCAAGCGTGTCGGCGATGTCCTCGGCGGTCATCGGCGCCTCGGCGAGATAGAGCAGCCCGTGAATCTGGCTGACCGAGCGATTGACGCCCCACTCGTCCCCCATGTCGCCCCAATGCAGGATGAAGCGCTCGACGGCGGCTGGGAGTTTCTTCTTTCCGGTTATTTCTGTCATTACAGAAATATCTGACGATAACGTCCCCTTGTCAAGCGGGCTTCGTCCCGTATACGGGTGCGGGATATCTGCCTAAAAATGTCCCAACTTCAGGGAACCATCCGCTTTCTGTGGCGTTTGCTCCCGTCGAGGCAGGGTCCCGGAATGATCGGAAAGTTCAGTCAACAGCGAGACTTGTTCGAGAGCGAGCGCAGTTTCCGGCTGTTGGTTGAGGGAGTTGCGGACTACGCGCTCTACATGCTCGATCCCAGGGGGATCATCACCAGCTGGAATATCGGCGGCGAGCGCATCAAGGGCTATTCGCCCGGGGAGATCCTCGGCCAGCATTTCTCCCGCTTCTACACCGAGACCGACCGTGCCAACGGCAAGCCGGCCCGCGCGCTCGGCATCGCGCGGGAAAAGGGCCGCTATGAGGAGGAAGGCTGGCGCGTCCGCAAGGACGGCACCTTCTTCTGGGCAAGCGTCGTGATCGACCCGATCTACGAGGACGGCGAGCTGGTCGGCTTCGCCAAGATCACACGCGACATCACAGAACGACGCAATACGCAGCTCAAGCTCGAGGCGATGCAGAGGCAGCTCGCCGAGTCCCAGAAGTTCGATGCGCTGGGACAGCTCACCGGCGGGGTCGCCCACGACTTCAACAACCTCCTGATGATCATCAGCGGCAGCCTGCACATGCTGAAGCGGGGTCCCGACGACGCGGCCAAGGTTCAGCGCGCGATCTCGGCGATCGAGACCGCCACCAAGCGCGGCGCGGCGCTGACCAACCAGCTCCTCACCTTCGCGCGGCGGCAGAGCGTCAATCCGCAGGCGATCGATTTCGCCGAACGCATCGCGGAGATCCGCGAGGTGCTCGATGCCGGCGTCGGCAGTTCCGTACGCCTGGCCTTCGACATCGGCCACGATGTCTGGCCGGTCAAGACCGACGCCTCCGAGCTCGAGACCGCGATGCTCAACCTCGTCATCAATGCCCGCGACGCGATGCCCGACGGCGGCACGGTGACGATCGGCGCGCACAATGTCGTGCTGGACGAGGTGCCCCTCGCCGGCGACTTCGTCGCAATCGACGTCACCGATACCGGGCTCGGCATTCCCTCCGACGTTCTCGACAAGATCTTCGAGCCGTTCTTCACCACCAAGCCGATCGGAAAGGGCACCGGCCTCGGCCTGTCCCAGGTGCACGGCTTCGCCCATCAGGCCGGCGGCACGGTGAAGGTCGCAAGCGAGCTCGGCAAGGGCACGACGTTCACCATCCTGTTGCCGCGCGGAGAAGACACGCCGTCGCGAGAGATGGCTGGGGGACCATCCTTCCAAGGCAGCGGCACGGTGCTGCTGGTCGAGGACAATCCCGACGTTGCGCTGGTCAGCATCGGTCTTCTGGAGCAGCTGGGCTACCATGTCCGCCGGGTCGCCGACGCCGAAGCCGCCTTGCGCGAGATCGAGAAAAACGGCGTCGACTTCGTGTTCTCGGACATCGTCATGCCCGGCAAGATGGACGGGCTCAGCCTCGCCCATCGCCTCCGTCAGATCCGCCCTGGCCTGCCGATCCTGCTCGCCACCGGCTACAGCGACGTCGCCGCCGGCGTGCGCGGCGATTTCCCGATCCTTCGCAAGCCCTACGAAATCCACGAGCTGAGCGAAGCAATCGCCAAGCTGCCAAGGTGAGGCTTCGTCTTCACCTCTCCCCGTAAGAACGGGGCGAGGGAGCGCATCATCTGCGCGGCGAGACCGCCCTACACTGTCGGCAACACCGAGAACGCTTCCCCTGCCCTGCGCAGGTTCAGCTCATCCGCGCTGGCCGTCTCACTCGTCACGCTGTCGACGCGCGAGGACGGCGGGCCATGGCGGCATAGCGCGACCATGTCGGCGACGTGCTTTGGCGCGCCCGCGAAGAGCGCTTCGACGCAGCCGTCGCGGCGGTTGCGGACCCAACCTTCGAGGCCGCTCGCAGTCGCCTGGTACTCGACCCAGGCCCGGTAGCCGACGCCCTGGACGCGGCCGCGGATCATCACCTGAAGGATCGCCCGGCTCATTTTTTCAGCCCGAGAAAGTCGGCGCTGCGCGCCTTGGCGTCGGCCTCGCGCATGACGCGGTTGGTCAGGTCCGATGATGCCAGACCTCTCAGCGCCTTCGGCGCCGCGCCCTCGCGCAGCGCTTTCTGCGTTTCATACACGGCTTGCGTCGCAGCGGCGATCGGCGCGTGGCCCTGAAGCGCGATCCGCACGCGCTGGCTAGCGAGATAGTCGGGCGCGCTCAGCTCCTCCGGCGCACCACCGAGCACGATCGGCAGGCGCGTGGCGGCCGCGACGGCCTCGAGCTCCGCGCGCGACTTGATGCCGGTAAAGAACAGCGCATCGACCCCGGTCGCCTCATACGCCTGCGCGCGGCGGATCGCGTCCTCGATCGAGGTGATCGAGGCAGCTCCCGTGCGGCCCATGATGACCAGCGAGGCATCGCTGCGGCCATCGAGCGCGGCCTTCATCTTGCCGACGCCTTCCTCGAGCGAGATCAGCTGCGTCCTCGCCTCACCGAAGGCGGCCGGCAGCAGCGTGTCCTCGATGGTAAGGCCGGCGGCGCCGGCCGCCTCCAGCTCCTGCACCGTGCGACGAACATTGAGCGCATTGCCGTAGCCGTGATCGGCATCGACCAGCACCGGCAGCACTGCGGCGCGCGACATCCGCCGCATCTGCTCGGCAAGCTCGGTGAGCGTGATCAGCGTGACGTCGGGGTCGCCGAGCACGGCGAGCGATGCGACCGAGCCGCCGAACATGCCGAGCGGAAAGCCGAGGTCTTCGGCGATGCGGATCGAGATCGCGTCATAGACCGAGCCCGGATGGATGCAGGCCGAGCCCGACAGGATGAGGCGCAGTTTCTCGCGGCGGGAACGAAAGGCCATGGTGCCTCACTCCAAAATCCTCATCCTGAGGAGCGCGCTCTTGCGCGCGTCTCGAAGGATGCAGGCCCGGCTGTGGCCTCGCCCTTCGAGACGCCGCGCAAAAGCGCGGCTCCTCAGGGTGAGGGTCGACTGTCGTGCTCCGGAGCGCCTTACGCAAACTCCAGAATCAGCGCGTCCACCGCCAGCGTCGCGCCCGCGCTGGCGTGAACCTTCTTCACGGTGCCGTCCTGCTCGGCGCGCAGTACATTCTGCATCTTCATGGCTTCGACCACCGCGAGCGTCTCGCCGGCCTTGACCTCCTGCCCTTCGGTCACCGCGATCGAGACCACGAGCCCGGGCATCGGGCACAGCAGCTTCTTGCCGGTGTCGGAGGCCGTCGTCACCGGCATCAGCCGCGCCGAGGTCGCTTCCGCTTCGGTCCAGACATAGACGGGGACCTCGACGCCCTGATGCGCGAGGCGAATGCCGTTCGGAATAGGCCGCGCCTGCACCGCGACGAAGTGGCCGTCGATGGTACCCTGCCAGACCGGATCGCCCGGCTTCCACGGCGACTGCAACAGATGCGCATTGCCGGCCTTGCCCTCGGCATCGACGAAGCGGATCGCGATCGCATCACCTTCGCGCGCGACCTCGAGCTGGATCTCCTGGCGGTCGAGCCAGACCGCGCGACGGCGCTCGCGCTGCACGACGCGGCCGCCCAACTGACCGGAGATCTGCCGCTTGCGTTCGCCGAGCACGTGATCAATGGCGGTGCCGACCGCGGCGATGCGCCGGGCGACCTCGCCTTCCGGCACGCGCACGGCAAAGCCCTTGGGAAATTCCTCGGCGATGAAGCCGGTCGAGAGCCGTCCCTCGCGCCAGCGCGGATGATGCATCAGCGCCGACAGGAACGGGATGTTGTGCCTGATGCCGTCGACATAGAACGAATCCAGCGCGGTCGCCTGCGCCTCGATCGCGGCCGCGCGCGAGGGCGCATGCGTGACGAGTTTTGCGATCATCGGATCGTAATGGATCGAGATCTCGCCGCCCTCCTGCACGCCGGTGTCGTTGCGGATGGTGATGCCGTCGTGGCTCACTTCCGCCGGCGGACGATACTTCACGAGCCGCCCGATCGAGGGCAGGAAGTTGCGGAACGGGTCTTCGGCGTAGAGGCGCGATTCCACCGCCCAGCCCGTCAGCGTGACGTCCTTCTGCGCGATGGCGAGCTTCTCGCCGGCGGCAACGCGGATCATCTGCTCGACGAGGTCGATGCCGGTGACGAGCTCGGTGACGGGATGCTCGACCTGGAGGCGCGTGTTCATCTCCAGGAAGTAGAAGCTCTTGTCCTGCCCCGCGACGAACTCGACGGTGCCGGCGGAGTCGTAATTCACCGCCTTGGCCAGCGCGACGGCCTGCTCGCCCATCTTGCGGCGGGTGGCCTCGTCGAGCAGCGGCGACGGCGCCTCCTCGATGACCTTCTGGTTGCGGCGCTGGATCGAGCACTCGCGCTCGCCGAGATAGATGACGTTGCCGTGCTTGTCGCCCAGCACCTGGATCTCGATGTGGCGGGGATCGACGATGAATTTTTCGACGAAGACGCGGTCGTCGCCGAACGAGGCCTTGGCCTCGGCCTTGGCGAGGTTGAAACCTTCGGCGACCTCGGCCTTGGAATGGGCGATGCGCATGCCCTTGCCGCCGCCGCCGGCGGAGGCCTTGATCATCACGGGGTAGCCGATCTCGTCGGCGATACGGACCGCGTGCTTGTCATCCTCGATGACGCCGAGGTGGCCCGGCACGGTCGAGACCTTGGCCTTGGCCGCCGCCTTCTTTGACTCGATCTTGTCGCCCATCGCCGCGATCGCGCCCGGGTTCGGGCCGATGAAGACGATGCCTGCGGCCTCCAGCGCGCGCGGAAACGCCTCACGCTCGGACAGGAAGCCGTAACCGGGATGCACGGCTTGCGCGCCCGTCTTGCGGCAGGCCTCGACGATCTTCTCGATCACCAGATAGCTCTCGGCTGCCGCCGGCGGGCCGATCAGCACGGCCTCGTCCGCCATCTCGACATGAAGGGCGTCGCGGTCGGCTTCGGAATAGACGGCGACCGTCTCGATTCCCATCTTGCGGGCAGTCTTGATGACCCGGCAGGCGATTTCGCCGCGATTGGCGATCAGAATGCGTTTGAACATGCTTTTCTTGAGTCTCGACCTTGGGCGGGACCCTTCCCTGGCCGTTGGGGCCTATGGGACGGGCCGTGTGGCTCCCGTGGTACATCAAAATGGGCCGGAGGCAACGGTCTAAATCCGGGCCATCTGGCGTACCAGCGCAAGACCGAAAGGGGCTCGGCGAGCCCTAGGGACGCCCTGCGGCGCCCTGCGCCTTCCCAGACTTGGCGACGTCCCGGACCAGGCCATGAATGAAGCCCAGCTTGCCGACCACGGCGGGCGACAGGATGAAGGGATAGAGGTCGCGCAGGCCCATGGCGCGGTTGACGCTGTTCATGGCGAAGGTGAAGGGCAGCCATGCGTTGACCAGCGCCTCGACGTCCCTGGCCTCATAGGGGTTGAAACGGATGCGCGCCGTCAACTCCCCGTCGCGGTCGACCTTGGGACGCACCTCCATGCCGAACTCGGCGGCCATCTCCAGGGTGTCGACGATGTGAAGATAATGCGCCCAGGTCTCGGCGAAATCTTCCCAGGGGTGCATCGTGGCATAGGCCGAGACGTAGTTCTGCTGCCAGTCCGGCGGCGCGCCTTCGGCATAGTGACGCTGCAGGGCCTGGCCGTAATCGGTGGAATCGTCACCGAATACCGCGCGGCATTCCTCGAGCTTGCCGCCATCGCGGACCAGCACATCCCAGAAATAGTGCCCGACCTCATGCCGGAAATGCCCGAGCAGCGTCCGATAGGGTTCTCCCATCTCGAGCCTGCGCCGCTCGCGCTCGATGTCGTCGGTCTCGGTGAGCGCGATCGTGATCAGGCCGTTGTCGTGGCCGGTCATGACCTTCTCTGCGCTGTTCGGATCGTCGGCAAGGAAATTGAAGATTAGACCATGCTCGGGATCGTCTTGCCGGGCCTGGAGCGGCAGCTTCCAGCGGATCAGGGAATAGAACAGACGGTGTTTCGCCACCTCCAGCTCGCGCCAGCCGGCAAGCTGGGCGGGGTCGGACAAATCCGGCACGATGCCGTTGTGGCGGCATGCGCGGCAATAGCCGTTGCCCTCGCCCGTATCCGTCAGCCAGTTGCAGGCATCGTACTCGGCATTCCGGCACAGCATCCGGCTTTCGCCCTTGTCGGCCAGGATTCGCCAAGCCTCTCCGTCGGGCTCGATCGCCGACATTGTCTCCTTCTCCGGCAGGAAGGCGACCCGATGGCCGCAGCGTTCGCAGGCACGGTTCTCGAAATAGAGAATGTTGCCGCAGGCCTGGCAGACAAAGAGCTTCAAGATTTATCCTCTTCGGAAAGAGAGCCTTATCAAAGACGTTCGTGACGCCTCGCGAAGACGCCTCCGCCGGCCGATCGTTCCAGTCTCCGGAACAAATTGCCAGACCCAGCGTTCGTTCATACGTACCGCCCTCCGTTTCATGGCGCCTTTCCAAGCCCAATCCCTCTAAACAATGGCCATCACGCTCCGTCTGTGTGAATATCGGTCCGGCACGTGCGCTCCCGCATGACAACGGCCGATGCCTTGAACGATCCCTTGCCCGAGACCATCGCTGCCGAAAGGCTGCGCCAACACCTCGAAGACGTCGCGCGCGAGCGCGACAACGCCTATCGCGCGCTCCAGGAGCGCGAGGCCGAGCTGGCGCGCATCCAGCGCATCGGCAAGGTCGGCGGCGTCGAGGTCGATTTTCGCGAAGGCTTCAAGAACCGCCGCTCGCCCGAATACCTCATGATCCACGGCCTGCCGCCGGAGGCTGCGGAGGAATCGCACGAGGATTGGGTCAATCGCATCCATCCCGACGACCGCGACGCCACCGTCAAGCACTTCATCGAGGCTCTCGCCGGTACGAGCGAAGACTACAGCGCCGAGTACCGCATCGTCCGCCCCAATGACGGCGAAACCCGCTGGATCCGGGTCGTCGCCAAGATCGAGCGCGACAAGGACGGCCGCGCCATCCGCCTCGTCGGCGCCCATATCGACATGACCGACCAGGCGCTCGCGCGCGAGACGCTGCGCGAGAGCGAGGAGCGCTTTCGGCTGATCGCCGACAGCGCGCCGGTGCCGATCTGGGTGACCAAGCTCGATCGCAAGCGCTCCTTCGCCAACCAGGCCTATGTCGATTTCGTCGGCCTGCCCTACGATCAGGCCATCGACTTCGACTGGCGCAAGGTGCTGCACCCCGACGACCTGCCGCACGTGCTGCAGCAATCGGTCCAGGGTGAAGCGTCACTCAAGCCCTTCGTGCTGGAAGCGCGCTACAAGAATGCCAGCGGCGAATGGCGCTGGCTACGCTCGGAATCGCAGCCGCGCTGGGACCCGACCGGCAAGCATATCGGCTTCATCGGCGTCGCCCACGATATCACCGTCGCCAAGCAGGCCGAGATCGAGCTCAGGCGGCTCAACGAGACGCTGGAAGAGCGCATCGCCGAGCGCACCGCCCAGCTCGAATCCAACGAGGCGCGACTGCGCGCGATCCTGGAGACCAGCAACCAGTATCAAGGCCTGGTCAATCTCAGGGGCGAGCTGCTTTACGCCAACAACACCGCACTCGACGGCATCGGGGCGAGCTCGTCGGATGTGATCGGAAAGCCGTTGTGGGAGACGCCCTGGTTCAGCGCGACGGAGGGCATGAGCGCGCTGGTGCGCGAAGCCTTCCACACCGTGCTCAAGGGCGAAGCCGTGCGGCTGGAGATGCGGCTGCGCCTTCCCATCGGCGAGCGCGATTTCGACTTCGGCATGCGCCCCGTGCTGGACCGTCACGGCAACATTACCGGCGCCGTCCCTGAAGCCGTCGACATTACCGAACGCCGGCGCGGCGAGGAAGCGCTGCGGCAGTCGCAGAAGATGGAGGCGATCGGCCAGCTCACCGGCGGTGTCGCCCACGACTTCAACAATCTCCTCACCATCATCCGCTCGGCCACCGATTTCCTGCGCCGCCGCGAGCTGCCGGAGGAGCGCCGCCGCCGCTATGTCGATGCCATCTCCGAGACCGTCGAGCGCGCCTCCAAACTGACCGCTCAGCTTCTGGCGTTCGCGCGCCGGCAGCCGCTGAAGCCGCAGATCTTTAACGTCGGCAGCCAGGTCGAGGGCGTGGCGCAGCTGGTCCGGCCGCTGGTCGGCGGCCGTATCGACATCGCGGTGGAGATTCACGATGCCGACTGCTTCACCGTCGCCGACATCGCCCAGTTCGAGGCCGCGCTGATCAACCTCGCCATCAACGCCCGAGATGCCATGAACGGCGAAGGCCGCCTGATCATCGCCGTGCGCAAGGTCTCCGGGATTCCCAGCCTGCGGGCGCAATCGGCGCGCGGCGGCGACTACGTCGCGATCTCCGTCACTGACACCGGCAGCGGCATCGCGCCGGAACATCTCGACTCGATCTTCGAGCCGTTTTTCACCACCAAGGAGGTCGGCAAGGGCACCGGCCTCGGCCTCAGCCAGGCTTTTGGTTTCGCCAAGCAGTCCGAGGGCGACGTCGCGGTGACGAGCACCCAGGGCAAAGGCGCGACCTTCACCATCTATCTGCCGCAGGCACAAAGCCCCGCGACCGACAAGGAGGCCGCGGCACTGACGCATGAGGCGGCGGCCACCGGGCGCGGCTATCGCGTGCTCGTGGTCGAGGACGACGACGAGGTCGGCCGCTTCTCCACCGAGCTGCTGGAAGATCTCGGCTACGTCGTTCGCCGCGTCGCCAACGCCAACGCCGCGCTGGCGATCCTCGGCGAGAACGAATTTGCCGTCGACCTCGTGTTCTCCGACGTCATCATGCCCGGCATGAACGGCGTCGAGCTCGCCGGCATCATCCGCGAGCGCTATCCGGGCCTGCCCGTGGTGCTCACCTCCGGCTACAGCAACGTGCTCGCCGAAAACGCCCATCGCGGTTTCGAATTGATCCAGAAGCCGTATTCGGTGGAATCGCTGTCACGCATCCTGCGCAAGGCGATCACGGAGAAGCTATCGGTGGCGCGGTGACGCGAGCCGAGATTTGAGGCTGGCGGATCGATCCGGGGCACGGTAGTCAGGAGCGGTTTTCCGGAGATCAACTTGCCGACCGTGCCGTCTGACGCCATCTGGGCCTGGAGCATCATCGTAGTCGCGACAGCAGGCGTCATCATCCGCCCCTTTCGCCTGCCCGAGGCGGTCTGGGCGGTGATCGGCGCGAGCGCCCTGGTGCTATCAGGCTTGCTGCCGTGGCAAGACGCGCTTGCCGGCATCGAAAAAGGCCTCGACGTCTATCTCTTCCTGATCGGCATGATGCTGATCGCCGAGCTCGCGCGCCTCGAGGGCCTGTTCGACTATCTCGCCGCGCTCGCGGTCGAATACGCGGCCGGCTCGCCGCAGCGGCTGTTCCTGCTGATCTATCTCGTCGGCACGCTCGTGACGGTGCTGCTCTCCAACGATGCCACCGCGATCGTGCTGACGCCCGCCGTCTATGCCGCGACGCGCGCAGCCGGCGCCAAGCCACTGCCCTATCTCTTCGTCTGCGCCTTCATCGCGAATGCCGCGAGCTTCGTGCTGCCGATCTCCAACCCCGCCAATCTCGTCGTGTTCGGTGCGCGTATGCCGCACCTGACGGAATGGCTGCGTATGTTCGCCCTGCCCTCGGTGGCGTCGATCCTGCTGACCTACATCGTGCTGCGCCTGACCCAGCACCGGGCCCTGAAGGAGGAGACGATTGCGCGCCGCGTGCCGCATCCCAAGCTCGGCCAAGGCGGCAAGCTGACGGCGATCGGCATCGTCGCGATCGGCGCCGTGCTGATCACGGCGTCTGCGCTGGACAAGCAGCTGGGCCTGCCGACCTTCATCTGCGGCGGCGTGACAGCCGCGATCGTGCTGCTGCTCAGCCGACAATCGCCCTTGCCCGTGCTGCGCGGCGTGTCCTGGAGCGTGCTGCCGCTGGTCGGCGGGCTCTTCGTCATGGTGGAGGCGCTGGTGAAGACCGGCGTGATCGGACGACTCAGCGCGCTACTGCATGAAGCAGTCGCGCAATCCGTCCCGCAAGCCGCCTGGAGCGTCGGCATCGCGACCGCAATCGCGACCAACATCGCCAACAATTTGCCCGTGGGCCTCGTCGCTGGCTCGGTCGCCGCCAGCGACCATCTGCCCGCGCCGGTCGTCAGCGCCATCCTGATCGGCGTCGACCTCGGCCCCAATCTGTCGGTGACGGGCTCGCTCGCCACCATTCTCTGGCTGGTCGCGCTCCGGCGGGAGAAGATCGAGGTCGGCGCCTGGCCGTTCCTCAAGCTCGGCCTGCTGGTGACGCCGCCCGCCTTGATCGCGGCACTGGCGGCGGCCATCAGGTAACGCAGGCTCCGACCTTCGAAATTAAGCGCAAGCTATTTGCGGTGCGTCAATGCCGGCAGCGACGCTGCGGCTAGAATTCCATTGTCGCGCAAATCAGATCGATAGTGCGCGGCAAGGAAGGACCATCATGCAGATCCAATCGAAAGCGTTGCCGCA
Organism: Bradyrhizobium sp. CIR18; assembly: GCF_014198295.1. Classification (NCBI taxonomy): domain Bacteria; kingdom Pseudomonadati; phylum Pseudomonadota; class Alphaproteobacteria; order Hyphomicrobiales; family Nitrobacteraceae; genus Bradyrhizobium; species Bradyrhizobium sp. CIR18. The sequence goes on from NZ_JACIHF010000001.1 coordinate 1,060,321, forward strand.
GAGCTCCTTTCTGCGTCGCGCGATCCGCAGCCTCACCGCAGCGAGCGAGAGCGGTGTCGAGACGGCCCATCCCCTGCTGGTCTTCTCCGCAGTGGCGTTGTTCACACTGTTTGTCATCGTGGAGGTCGACCTCCACTCCGCCCAGCTTCAGGCGCTCGGCCTGCTCGGCCATGGAATGGGCATCGATCCGGTCTTCCTGAGCCCGTAGTCGCCGGCCCCAGCGTTCCGAAATCAGTCCCGATCGCGGCGACGACGCCGCGACCGGGTGGCGCATCGTCAGTCGTTCTCGTAGCCGTAGACTTCCGGCAGGATGAAGATCGCGGCGAGCAATCCGATCAGCGGGAAGATCGCGACCATCAGCGTGGCATTCGCCTGCCCGATCGCGGCGAACACCGTCGGGAACAGGAAAATCGCCAGGAACGACGGCAGCTTCACGAACATGTAGGCGAAGCCGCTGGCGGTGCCGCGATATTTCGGCTTGGCGACCATGGTCGGGATCGTCATGCAGTTCGACGCGTCCCAGTAATGGCCCCACAGCATCGCGGCGGCTGCGAACGGCAGCAGGATCTTGTTATCGGTGTAGAGCGCGAAGGCCGCGACCAATAGCGAGGCCAGCACGATCGAGAAGCCGGCGATCGCGATGCCGCGGTGGCCGATCTTCGGCGTCAGCAGCGGCCCGACCCAGCCCGACAAAGCGGCGAAGGAGAACAGCGCCATCGTCACCAGGTTGATGCCGAGCACGCTCGACACGCCGACCATCACGAACAGCACCGGCAAATAGAACGCGAAGGTCGAGAACTCGCTCGCCTGGGTGAAACAGGCGATCCAGCCATACAGCGTGGCGCGCCAGCGAATCGGGTCCTTCTTGAGGTCGGCGAGGAACGCACGGGTGCTGGTTTTGGGAACCACCACGTCATGATTCGGCAGCATGTCGAGATTGTCGTTGAACATCTCGCGCGCGACCTGCTTGGCCTCGCGGTAACGGCCCTTCTGCACCAGCCACACCGCCGTCTCCGGCACATCGTGGCGCATCAGAAGGATGATCAGCGCCGGCACCGCGCCTAGGCCGAGCGTGACGCGCCACAGCATCTCGTGCTGCATGTCGATCAAGAGGAAGATCACGATGACGCCGATGGTCAGGACCTCGCCGACCGCGAACATGAATTGCCAGCGATTGCCCATGACCTCGCGCTCGCCCTTGGCCATGGATTCCATGATGTAGGTGTAGCCGGTCGAGATGTCCGAGCCGAGCGGGATGCCGAGCAGGAAGCGGATCACGATGAGCCAGGTGACGTCAGGCACGAAGGCCTGCGCCAGCGCCAGCACGATGAACATCACCATCGTCACCAGGAACATGACGCGGCGGCCGATCTTGTCGGACAGCCAGCCGCCCAGCAGCGCACCGATCAGGGCACCGCCCTGCGTGCCCGCCGCGGCAAGGCCCAGCATCAGCGCCGTGGGATTGTACTGCTCCTTGATGAAGATCAGCACGAAGGCGATCGAATAGAGGTCCCAGGCTTCGACCAGGATCGAGGCCATCATCAGCCAGCCGACCTTGTTGCCCTTGGGACTGTAGTTCGTGATGAGGTAGCGGACCGCGGCTTCGCTCGCGGTCGGTTGTGGCATCGCCATCGTTGTCATGCTTGGTCCTCTTTTCAAAACTTGCTACGTGCCGAGCAGCGGCTCGATGCTGCAATCGAGCAGGCGCGGATCGATCCCCGCTTCCATGCCGGTGAATATCTCGCCCATGTAGTCGATCAGCGCATCGCTCGCCTTCACCGCATCATCGACGCGGCGGCTGGCCACCGCGGCGAGAATGGCGAGATGACAATCGATCGTGCCCGACAGATCGGCCTGCCCCGGCATGAAGCGGTGGTGGATGTAGCCGATGCGCCGGTACAGCGTGTGCAGCGGCCGCAGCGTGTGCACCAGGAACGGCTCGCCGGCGGCTTCCAGCACCAGCGCGTCGATGCGGCGGTCGATGCTGTTGAATTCGTCGAGGGTCAGGCTGGCGCGGCGCTCGCGCAGGAGACGTTCGATATGCAGCGCCTGATTGCGATGCGAGAGGCTGGCGCGATCGGCCGCAAGGCGGATCACGAACCGCTCCATGTCGCGGCGCAAGGCCAGCAGCATGCGTTCGCGTGCAAGGTCGATCGGGGCAATGTGCAGGCCGTGGCGCGGACGGATGATGATGAGCGTATCGGCGGACAGACGATTGACGGCGTGGTGCACCGGCGTGCGCCCGAAGCCGGTGATCTGCTGCAATTCCAGCATGGTCATGAACTGACCGGGCTTGAGCTCGCAATGAACGAGGAGCTCCTCGATCCTCTGATAGGCCAGCTCGAAGAAGTTGAGACGATTGCGCCGGGAGGGCCTGCCCTCGCCGTCATCGTCGCTTCTCACCACTTCGAGCGCGCGCTTGCGCCGTGCCATGTTGTCCTCCCTGCCACCCTGCTCGCGCTGCCGAGCGGCGGCTTATTTGTGATATCCTTAAAACATGTTGTGATATATTACAAGCGGGCGTATGACTGCCTGCCGGGATCGCCGCTTTTGACCGGCATAGCCACGAACAACAAGACGGGCGCGAGGCGCCTTATCATGGGAGGACTGTTGCAGTGAAGATCACTTCGATCGAGACCCTGCGCACCGAGGAATTCTCCAACGTCATCTGGGTGCGAATCCACACCGACACCGGCGTGATCGGGCTCGGCGAGACCTTCTACGGCGCGGGCGCGGTCGAGGCGCAGATCCACGACACTTTTGCCGGCCGCCTGCTCGGCCGCAATCCCCTGCACATCGAAGCCATCCACCGCGACATGCTGAACCTGCCGATGGCGCAGTCCTCCACCGGCGTCGAATACCGCGCGGCGTCCGCGATCGACATCGCGCTGTGGGACCTGTTCGGCAAGGTCTGTAGTCAGCCGGTGCACCAGATGCTCGGCGGCCTCTGCCGCGACAAGCAGCGCATCTACAACACCTGCGCCGGCACGCAATATGTCCGCTCGACCAATATCAGCCCGGTCGCGAACTGGAATCTCGGGGCGTCCAAGGGCCCCTATGAAGACCTTGATGGCTTCATGAATCACGCCGATGCACTGGCCGAGAGCCTGCTGGAAAGCGGCATCTCCGCGATGAAGATCTGGCCGTTCGATCCGGCGGCGCAGGAGAACAAGGGCCTTTACATCACCGCCGCGCAGATGAAGCAGGCGATCGAGCCGTTCGAGAAGATCCGCAAAGCGGTCGGCGACAAGATGGAGATCATGGTCGAGCTCCACTCGCTGTGGAATCTGCCGACCGCCAAGCAGATCGCCCGTGCGCTCGAGCCTTACAAGCCGACCTGGTACGAAGACCCGATCCGGATGAACTCGCCGCAGGCGCTGGCCGAATATGCCCGCTCGACCGACGTCTGGGTCTGCGCCAGCGAGACGCTGGGCTCGCGCTTTCCCTACAAGGACATGCTCGACCGCGACGCCATGCACGTGGTGATGGCGGATCTGTGCTGGACCGGCGGCCTCACCGAGGGCCGCAAGATCGCGGCGATGGCCGAGACCTATCACCGGCCCTTCGCGCCGCACGATTGCATCGGCCCGATCGGCTTCATCGCCGCCATCCACATGTCGTTCAGCCAGCCCAACACCCTGATCCAGGAATCGGTGCGCGCCTTCTACAAGGGCTGGTACAATGAGCTCGTCACCACCATGCCCGTGATCAAGGACGGTTTTGTCTATCCGATGGAGGGACCAGGCCTCGGCGTCGACCTTCTGCCCGCCGTATTCGACCGCTCAGATCTCACCGTGCGCCGCTCCAACGTCTAAGGACTTTCTGACATGAGCACCTCTCTTTTCGATCTCTCCGGGCGCACGGCGCTCGTGACCGGCTCCTCCCGCGGCCTCGGCCGCGCCATCGCGGAAGGCATGGCCAAGGCCGGCGCGAAGATCATCGTCAACGGCGTCGATCCCAAGCGAGTCGAGCAGGCTGTCGCCGAGTTTCGGGCCGCCGGACATCAGGCTGAAGGCGCAGCCTTCAACGTCACCGACGAGCCCGCAATCGTCGCGGCGTTCAACGACTTCGACAAGAAGAACATCGCGGTCGACATCGTCGTCAACAATGCCGGCATCCAGCACCGCAAGCCGCTGGTGGAGTTCACCACCGACGAATGGCGCAAGGTGATCGAGACCAACCTCACCAGCGCCTTCGTGATCGGCCGCGAGGCCGCCAAGCGCATGATCCCGCGCAAGCACGGCAAGATCATCAATATCGGCTCGCTCGGCAGCGAGCTCGCCCGGCCCACCATCGCGCCCTACACCGCGGCCAAGGGCGGCATCAAGAATCTCACCCGCTCGATGGCGGTGGAATGGGCCCAGCACGGCATCCAGGCCAACGCGATCGGCCCCGGCTACATGCTGACCGACATGAACGAGGCGCTGGTCAACAACACCGATTTTAACAACTGGCTGATGGGCCGCATCCCCTCCAAGCGCTGGGGCAAGCCGGACGAGTTGGTCGGTGCCGCGATCTTCCTGGCGTCGGATGCCTCGACCTATGTCAACGGCCAGATCATCTATGTCGATGGCGGCATGATCGCCGCGATGTGATCCGCGAACCAGGAGCAAGCCATGCGCGCCGTCGTCATCCACGCCCCGAAGGATCTCCGGATCGACAATTATCCCGATCCGGCCCCCGGCCCGGGCGAAGTCCGCGTCAAGATCGCCAATGGCGGCATCTGCGGCTCCGATTTGCATTACTACCATCACGGCGGCTTCGGCGTGGTGCGCATCCAGCAGCCGATGGCGCTGGGCCATGAGATCGCCGGCGTGGTCGCGGCCGTCGGTGACGGCGTCACCGACGTGAAACCGGGCACGCGCGTTGCGGTCAATCCGAGCAGGCCGTGCGGCCAGTGCCTGCATTGCCAGGAAGGCATGCGCAACCAGTGCCTCGACATGCGCTTCCTCGGCAGTGCGATGCGCTTCCCTCATGTGCAAGGCGGCTTCCGCGAGTTCATCACGGTCGATGCCACGCAGGCGGTGCCGATCGCGGACAAGCTCTCGCTGGCGGAAGCCGCGGTCGCAGAGCCGCTCGCGGTGTGCCTGCATGCCGGCAAGCAGGCCGGCCCCCTGCTCGGCAAGCGCGTGCTGATCACGGGTTGCGGCCCGATCGGCGCGTTGATGATCCTGGTGTCGCGCTTCGGCGGCGCGGCCGAGATCGTGGTGACCGACGTGGCCGAGGCGCCGCTCGCGGTCGCCAGGAAACTCGGCGCGACGCACGCCATCAATGTCGCAGCCAATGCCAGCGCGCTCGATCCCTGGCGCGCCGGCAAAGGCGTGTTCGACACGCTGTTCGAAGCCTCCGGCAATCAGGCGGCGCTGCGCACCGCGCTCGACGTGCTCCGTCCCGGTGCGACGCTGGTGCAGCTCGGCCTCGGCGGCGAGATGACGCTGCCGATCAATTCCATCGTCGCCAAGGAATTGCAACTCCGCGGCACCTTCCGCTTCGATCCCGAATTCGAGCTCGCTGTGCGCCTGATGGGCGAAGGCCTGATCGACGTGAAGCCGTTGATCACGGCCACCATGCCGTTCGAGAACGCGGTCGCCGCGTTCGAGCTCGCCAGCGACCGCTCGCAGTCGATGAAGGTGCAGCTTACTTTCTGAGCATGATCCGGAAAAGTGTGCAGCGGTTTTCCGAAAAGATCATGCTCAAACAAAGATCTAAAGAGCGATGAGTCTCATTAGCTGCGCCGGCGGCCTACTGGCTCTCGATCAGCCGGTCGCCGACCAGCCGCACCGCGCCCCGTTTCCACGAATAATCCGCGCCGAGGCGCAGGCCGCTGTCGCCACGCGCCAGCACCGCGCCGGTGCGGGCGTCGCGCACCTGGAAGCCGAAGGTGTATTCGGTGCGGCTGACCCGCCGCACCACGCCGATCAGCGATTGATCCGCGCCGAGCTCTTTTGCAATCGCGGCCTCGCAGCCGCCGCAGTCGCGTAACGCGCGCGCCTTCGCCGCCTCGCCGCTCGCGCTGCCGACGTCGACGATGCGGTAGCGGCCGGACTGGCCGAGCACGTCACGCACGCCGCCGGTGGTCTCGGCGAGGTACGATGCGTCCGAAGCGGCCGAGGTGCCCCCCGATGCGGCCGTCATGTCCTCCAGCTCGAAATCGAACACCGCAAGCGCGACCGGCGCGGGCGTGCCGAGCGCCGCAATGACCTCGCGGGCGAGGAACGCCTCGGCACGGTCCCAGGCCTCGTCGTTGTCGCCGCGGAATGTGTAGAGCTTCTCGAACAGGACCTTCTTGGCCGCGGTATCGATCACGGCGACCCGCGCCCATTGCACCAGCGTGCTCGTCTTCTGGACGCCGCCGACGACCTTGAATTTTGCATCGGCTTGCCCGGCGGGCGTAAGCTGGTAGCGCTTGTCGGCCCCGACATCCCGCCGCAGCGCGGCCATGAACGCGCCCAGCTGCTTCTCGTGGGCGGCGGTCTGGTCGACCGGCTCGCCGGACGTATCCAGGTACTGGAAATCCTCGATCGACACGCCGGCCGGTGCTGCGGCCGCCGCCTCGGTGCCCGCGCCGGCAGGCCGGACACCCATGAGGACAGCAAGGAGAAAAGCAGGAAGGATCAACCGGGAGAGGTGCATGAGCGTGGCCTCGCAGATGGAGCGGTTGGCAAATCTCGGCGGCAGCCTGACACCCTGCAACAGGGGCCGTCCCGGTGAGCGCCGGGAAAATTTCACGTCGTTGCACTGCGGTAACGTGTGGCGCTTTGCGCGGCTGGCGTTCTGCCGTTTAATGCGGCGGCGACAAGCCTGTTCGCGCTAGGTGCTGCCCGATGTGGAACCGTCCGAGATTCGATCTCAAGGTCCGTCTGACGTTGCGCGTGGCCGCCATAACGGCCGCCTGCTTCGCCGCAATCTCCGCCTATTTCCTGATCGCGGCCGATCGCGCGGTGCACGCGCGCATCGACGGCATCGCCGCGATCGTGGCGAAGTCGCTGGAGCTGCAACAGGGCAAGATCCAGTGGGTGGCCGGCCCGCGCGACTTTCCCAACCTTGATCCCGTCGCGGCCTATGTGATGACGCCCGGCCTGTGTCTGGCTTTCCGTGGCCCGAGCGGCGAGATGCTGCAGCGATTCTGTAGCGGTGCGCCTGCCCCGGCGAGCCCGTCGCCGCAGGTCTTCGCGGCCTTCTATCGCAGCCTGTTCGACCCCGGCCGCGAAGCGGCACGGCCCGTGATCGTGCGCGGCGCCAAGCTCGGCGAGACTGTGGTTTCGGTCGATCCGGCCGTGCAGACGGCGGAGGCCTGGCACGAGGCCGGCCGCCTGATGATTGCGTTTGCGATCGCGCTGCCGCTGCTGTGCTTGCTGGTCTACGCCGCGCTGGCGCGCGCGCTGCGCCCGACCCGCCTGATCCGCACCGGCCTCGAGCGGATCGCCGCCAACGACCTCTCGGCGCGGCTGCCGCCGTTCGATCTGGCCGAACTCTCCGCGATCCGCGACGGCTTCAACCATCTCGCCGAAAGCCTCGACAATGCGCTCGCCGAGCGCAGCGAGCTGACGCGCAAGCTGATCGCGCTGCAGGACGACGAGCGCCGCCATCTGGCGCGCGAGCTGCACGACGAGTTCGGCCAGTCGCTGGCCGCGATCCGCGCCCTCGCCTCCTCCGCCCGCCAGACCGCCGCGCAGGACTGCCCCGCTTTGCTCGGCGAATGCGATGGCATCGCGCGGACCGCGACCAGCATGATGGAGACGTTGCGCGGCGCGCTGTTCCGGCTGCGCCCGCCCGACGTCGAGGAGCTCGGGCTGGTTGCGAGCCTGGAAGGCCTCGTCGCGGGCTGGAACGGACGCAGCCGCGGCGAGACGCGCTTTTCGATCCATTTCGACGGCGCGGTCGAGACTCTGCCCGCCGCGATCAGCGCCAACCTCTACCGCATCGTGCAGGAGGCGCTCACCAACGCCGCCAAGCACGCCGGCGCCACCAAGGTGGACCTGCAATTGACGATGGCGGCAGACGAGATCGCGCTTGCCATCGACGACGACGGCCGGCCGAACGACGCGTCGGTCAAATCCGGCATGGGCCTGCTCGGCATGCGCGAGCGCGTTGCGGCCTTGCGCGGCCGGATGAGCTTCGAAGTCGTTGCCAACGGCGGCTCGGCGCTGCGCGTCGTCATTCCGCTCACCGCCGCCGATCGGCAGGTGCTGGAGCATGCGGCATGAGCGCGGCCGATGCCTCGATCCTGCTGGTCGACGACCATTCGGTGGTCCGCGAGGGTTATCGCTCCGTGCTCCAAAAGCAGCCGGGCCTGCGCGTCATCGCCGAGGCCGCCGACGGCGCAGAGGCCTATCGTCTTTACAAATCCGAGACACCCGACCTCGTCATCATGGATTTGAGCATGCCCGGTATCGGCGGCATCGAGGCGGTCAGGCGGATCAGGCAATGGGACAAGGGCGCCAGGATCCTCATCTTCACCATGCATCAGAATGCGGGCTTCGCCGTGCAGGCGATCCGCGCCGGCGCCAGGGGTTACGTCACCAAGACCAGCCCGCCGGAAACGCTGGTGCGGGCCGTGATGGACGTGCTCGCCGGCAAGATCGCCATCAGCCCCGACATCGACCACGAGTTGGCGCTGAGCCGGCTCGGCGGCGAAAGCTCGGCCGCCGACGTCCTCACCGCCCGCGAGTTCGAGGTGATGCGGTTGCTGCTCGCGGAGCGGACGACGGAGGAGATCGCCGAAACGCTGCATGTCAGCCCGAAGACGGTGGCAAACCTGCATTCCCTGATCAAGGACAAGCTCGGCGTCGGCTCCGACATCGAGCTGGTCCGCCTCGCGCTGCGCCAGGGACTGCTGACCGAGCCCGATCTCGGCGAAGCCTGAGCGTTCAGGCTACGCCGCGCGACCACGGATCATTCGCGCGCGACCACGTGGTCCAGCCACGCGCAGTTAAGCGGCGGCACGCGGGGATCGGCGACGCGCACGCCGCGCGCCGCCGCATCGAGCCGCATGTCGCGCAGGCGCTTGCGCTGTTCTTCCGACATATGGAGGCGCTCGTGGCCCCACAGCGACGGGCCGTCGAACGTCTCATGCGGCTGCCAGGTCTCGGGATCGATGACGCGCGCGCCCCAGCCATATTCGATGAAGAAGCCGGAAGGGGTGTTCACGTAGAACGAGGTCATGTGGTCGTTGGTGTGCCGGCCCAGCGTGTAGGCGACGCGGCCTTCGTCCAGCTGCGCGAGATCGTAGCCTTGTCCGACATCGTCGAGGCTGCCGAGCTCGACCATGAAATGATGCATCGCCTTGCGCCCCGAGCCGACCATCGCGAAGCTGTGGTGGCGACCGTTGACGTGGAAGAAGTACAGCCCGTACGGCTTCAGTCCGAAATCCGAGACGTGGAAGCCGAGCACGTCGCGGTAGAACGGCAGCAGGGGCTCGACGTGCTCCACATTGAGCACGACGTGCCCCATGCCGAGCGCGCCGGTACGGAAGCCCGAGATCGGCCGGCCTGGCCTGAAGGGCTCGGACGCAAGCTCCGGCTTGCAAAAAGCTTCCAGCCGGTTGCCGGCGGGATCGGCGAACGAAATCAGCTCGGCGACATGCCGCTCGTCAGCGAGCGCGCGCGAGCCGCGCGTCACCTTGACGCCGTGGCTTTCGAGCCGTCCCGCCAATTGATCCAGCTCTGCCGTGGACGGAACTTCCCATCCCATCACCGCAAGGCCGGCATCGCTGCTGCCGTCCACGATCAGCCGCTGCTTGCGATCGTCCATGCGGAACGCGCACATCTTGCCGCCGCGATCGACCCGCTGCATGCCGAGCAGTCCCGTCGCCATCCGGCCCCACTGGTCGAGCTGCGATGAATTGATTGCGATATAGCCGAGCGCGGTGATTTCCATCGAATTCCTCCCGAAGGCATCGCGTGTGCCGCAATGCGGCGAACTTGATACCGGCCGCCCACGATCTTAACGTGGCGCTCCGCAATCGCTTCGCGTTCGCAACGATAATCGCGAGACCGCGCGCCACAAGGGAGGAAATGCGAAGTGTCCAAGGAGCGGACGGGGACGGCAGCCCCCCGGCAGTCGGAAGGCGTCCGCGCCTTCAAGCGCGGGCTCGACGTGCTGCGAGAGGTCAATCGCTCAGGCGGCATCCGTGCCGGCGACGTTGCCCGCGCGCTCGACCTGCCCCGCCCCACCGTCTATCGCCTGCTCGAGACTCTGGAGGAACTCGGCTATATCGCCCGCAGTGCCAGCGACGATCGTTTTCGCGTCACCCGCCGCGCGCTGAGCCTCGGCGACGGCTATGATCCCGGCGTGGTGATCTGCCAGGCGGCGGCGCCTTATCTCGCCGAGCTCAGCAAGGATCTGGTCTGGCCGGTCGATCTCTCCACTTACGAGAACGCGGCGATGGTGGTGCAGGAGACCACCCATTCCCGCAGCCCGCTCTCGATCGACCGCGGCATGATCGGCAGGCGCCTGCCGATGCTGCGGACGTCCGCGGGCCGCGCCTATCTCGCCGCCTGCCCGGCCCGCGAGCGCGACCTCATCGTCAATCATCTGCGCCGCATCGACGAGGCCGACGACCGCCCCTTTCTCGACGAAGCCCGCCTCGATCGCATGATTGCCGAGACGTCGGCGCGGGGTTACGCGATTCGCAGCGAGGGCGAGTATAATCCCAAGACGGCTTCGATCGCCGTTCCCATCGTGCGGGGCGGCGTCGTGTTCGGCTGTATCTCCATCATCTGGATTCGCTCGGCGCTGGGGATCGACGAGGCGATTGCGCAGTTTGCAGCGCGGCTTCAGGAGACGGCCGCGGCCATCCCGGTTGAGGACTAGGCGGATCCGTCCGCTGGGCGGACACTTGGCGCGGCGGCGTTGAATGGGCGGCATGGCTTGGGGAAGAGATAGCCCCATGCAAAATAAATCCGTCCCCGAAGAGTTCGATGTCGTGATCGTGGGCCGTGGTCCGGTCGGCGCCACGCTCGCCAATTTGCTCGGCCTGTGCGGCGTTCGCACGCTGGTGCTGGAGCGCGAGGCGCGGACCTATCATTTGCCGCGCGCCGTGCATTTCGACGACGAATGCATGCGCGTGTTCCAGACCATCGGTTTAGCCGACGCGATCCTGCCGCAGACAATCCTCAGCCCCGGCATGCTGTTTCTGGACGCCAACGGCAAGATGCTGCTGGACTGGTCGCGCCCGCAGACATTGACCCCGATGGGGTGGCATCTCAGCTATCGCTTCCACCAGCCCGATCTGGAGGACGTGCTGATCGGCGGTCTTGCCCGCTTTCCCAACGTCACCTTGCGCAACCGCTGCGATGTGTTCGCGCTCGATCAGGACGAGTATGGCGTGCGCGTCCGCTACGAAGACCTCTCGAACGGAACACTTACCGAAGTCCGCGCAGGCTATGTGATCGGCTGCGACGGCGCCCGCTCGCTGGTCCGCCGCTTCATCGGCTCCGGCATGGACGATCTCGGCTTCCACGAGCGCTGGCTGGTGATCGACGTGCTGCTCAAGCGCGCGCGCGACGATCTCGGCGATTACAGCCTCCAGCATTGCGATCCCAGGCGTCCGGCGACCTATGTGCGCGGCACCGGCACGCGGCGCCGCTGGGAGATCACGGTTCTCCCGGACGAGGATTCCCAAGAGATCGCGCAACCGGCAAAGACCTGGGAGCTGCTATCGCGCTGGATCACGCCTGATGATGCCGAACTCGAACGCGCCGCGGTCTACACGTTCCATTCGGTCATCGCACAGCAATGGCGCAGCGGCCGATTGCTGCTCGCGGGCGATTCCGCGCACCAGACCCCGCCCTTCCTCGGCCAGGGCATGTGCGCCGGAATCCGCGATGCCGCAAACCTCGCCTGGAAGCTCGCCGCAATCATCCAGGGCGCCGCCGCACCCGATCTGCTCGACACCTATCAGAGCGAACGCCAGCCGCATGTGCGCGAATTCATAGAGCTCGCCATCCGTCTCGGCGGCGTGATCAACACCAAGGCGATCGAAGCGGGCCTTGCCGCCGGCCAGGCCCGGGAGAATGCGCCGGTGAAGCTCGAGGTGAAAAAGCCCCTGCTCGGCCCCGGGCTCGCGCTCGGCGAGCTGCCCTTGGCCGGACATCTCGCGCCGCAGTTCGAGCTACGGGACGGCCGCCGCGGCGACGACCGGATCGGTTACGGCCACGTGCTCCTTGTCGAGAGCGCGACCACGCACTCATCGCGCCCGGCTCTGTCGCAGGCCGGAATCAAAGTCCTCACCAGCGACGATGCCGAGGGCATCGGCGACTGGCTTCGCGAGCACGGCATCATCGCCGCACTGGTCCGCCCGGACCGCTATGTGCGCGGCACTGCCCGTAACGAGGCCGAACTCGACCGGCTCGTCGCCGCTCTCACGCCTCCAACCCAGATTTCTTCAAACCATGTGCCGTCCGCGGCCTGACCCAACATTTCTCAAGGATATCTCATGAAGCTGCTTTCTTTCATCGCCGACGGCCGCGCCTCTTTCGGCGCCGTCAAGGACAACGGAATCGTCGATCTCGGCGGGCGTATGGCGCCCTGCACCACGCTGCGGCAGTTGCTCGAAGCGGATCGCCTCGCCGAGGCGGCAAAGCTGGTCGCGTCCACGGCGCCCGATCATCCGCTCGACAAGATCAGCTTCGCCCCCGTGATCCCCGATCCCGGCAAGATCATCTGCGTCGGCCTGAACTACCGCGATCACGTCGCCGAAACCGGTCGCACCATCACCGAGAAGCCGGCGCTGTTCGTCCGCTTTCCCTGCAGCCAGGTCGGCCATCTCCAGCCGATCGTGAAGCCGAAAGTGAGCGACGATTTCGACTATGAAGGCGAGCTCGCGCTGGTCATCGGCAAGGAAGGCCGGCACATCCCGGCTGGCCGCGCGCTCGATCACATCGCCGGCTATTCCTGTTACAATGAAGGCAGCATCCGCGACTGGCAGCGCCACACCAGCCAGTTCCTCTCCGGCAAGACCTTTGCCGAGAGCGGCAGCTTCGGCCCCTGGCTGGTGACGGCGGACGAGATTCCCGATCCGTCGAAGCTCGCCTTGCAGACGCGCCTGAACGGCACCGTCGTGCAGGACACCACCACCGACCTCCTGATCACAGGCATCCCCGAGCTGATCGCCTACATCTCCACGATCTGCCCGCTCGTTCCCGGCGACGTCATCGTCACGGGCACCCCGGGCGGGGTCGGCGCCAAGCGCACGCCGCCGCTGTGGATGCGCCCCGGCGATACCGTCGAGGTCGAGATCTCAGGCATCGGAACCTTGCGCAACACGGTCATCGCCGAACCGGCCTGACCACGTCTTCAAACAATCAAAAACGACAAAGTCAGGAAACGCCATGGCCAACCTCCGCACGACATCCGCCGCCATCCTGCTGGTCACGCTGGCGCTCGCGGGCCCGCCTGCGCGCGCCGAGATCAAGGGCGATGCGATCCGCATCGGCGTGCTTACCGACATGAACGGCGTATTCGCCACTGCGATGGGTCCGGGCTCGGTCGAGGCGGCGCGAATGGCCGCGGAGGAGTTCGGCGGCAAGATCAACGGCAAGCCGATCGAGATCCTGCAGGCCGACCACCAGAACAAGCCGGATCTTGCGGCATCACTCGCCCGCAAATGGTTCAGCGACGGTGTCCAGGCGATCGCGGATGGTGGCAGCTCCGGCGCGGCACTCGCGGTGCAGGAGCTCGTGCGCGGCAACGGCAGGATCTTCCTCGTCTCCGGCGCCGGCGCCAATCAACTGACCGACGAGGCGTGCGCGCCGACCAGCGTGCAATGGACCCAGGATGCCTATTCCACCGCGACCGCCGTGGTCTCCGGCATCATGCAGACCAGCAAGGAGCCATGGTTCTTCATCACCGGCGACTATGCCTTCGGCCATTCGATCGAAGCGACCGCACGCGCCCGTATCGGTGAGCTCGGCGGCAAGGTCGCCGGCAGCGTCAAGGCGCAGCTCGGCACGCCCGACTACTCGTCGTTCCTGCTGCAGGCGCAGTCCTCAGGTGCCAAGATCCTCGCCATCAACGTCGCCGGCGACAACGCCACCGCAATCAAGCAGGCCGAGGAATTCGGCCTCGCCGACCAGGGCATCAAGATCGTGCCGATGTCGTTCCAGAACGTCGATATCGCGGCTGTCGGGCTGAAGGCGACCCGTGGCGACCTCATCGTCACCTCGTTCTTCGAGGACGTCTCGCCCGCCGCCCGGAAATTCTCCGACGCCTTCTATGCGCGCCGCAAGGCCATGCCCTCGCAGATCCAGGCCGGCGTCTATTCCGCCGTGCGTCACTATCTGCAGGCGATCAAGGACACGGATACCGACGACAGCGCAGCCGTGATGGCGAAGATGAAGGCGACGCCGGTGTCGGATGCCTACACCCCCAACGGCCGCATCCGCGAGGATCAGCGCATGGTGCACGATCTTTATCTGGTGCAGGTCAAGACACCCGAGGAATCCAAAGGACCCTGGGATTTCGTCAGGCTGGTCGCGACCATCCCGCCCGACCAGGCCTTCCGTCCGCTCGACCGCAGCAAGTGCAGCCTGGTCGGTAAATAACCGCTCAGGCCAAGTACCGCGCCAGATAGCCTTCCATCGCATAGAGCGCGCAGAGGGCGAGGCTCGACCACACAGCGGCGCTGAAATACAGGAACATCCAGGTCAGCTCGCCCTTCCAATGGGCGATGTCGTGAGTCACCACCCAGCGCGTCGAGACGTCATGCAGGCCTTCGAGGAAGCCCAGGAACCTGCCGCCCTCGGCGTGCCCGGCCCGCCAGCGGCTGAGATACATCGGCACGTCGACGGTGACGAGGAAGGCGAGGAAGCAGGCGATGCCGACGATGCCTGACATCAGCGCCCAGCGCACCGGGCCCTGGAATTCCGGCATCAGGCGGCACAGCGCGATGCCGGCGAGGAAGAAGGTCACCGCCCACAGCGAGTTCTCGATCGCGTTGTAAAGGAAGTTGGTCGTCACCACCGCGTACCAGGAGAAACACTCCGCGATGATGATGATCGGCACGATCACGAGCGCGATGTTCACCGCGGTCTCGGCGCCCGTCATCTTTCCGAACTGATGCAGGATGATGGCCCATTGCGCGACGAAGCAGAGCTCGGCCACGGTCGCAACCGTTCGGCCGACGACGACGCTCGAGAGCCAGGTGTCGAACAGGCAGATGCGCTGCACGTCGGCGCGCGGCAGGAATGAGCGGAACGCGCAGCCGAACACATAGCCGGCACACAGCAGCAGCATCAGCCCGATATCCGAGCCGCCACTGAGGCTGCCTGCGGGCGTCGGGTAGAATTCGCGGTACAGCATGAACCACACCAGGATATTGGCGCCGCTCACGAGCGTGAGGGATCCCCACCACCACGCGAGGGGATTTGACCGCGCCTGCCACTGCAACATGAACCGCTCCGCAAATTTATCGATCTGACATGTCGTCGTAATAATCCTGTCACAACACGACATGCAATCACGACAAAAATCTGTGTGTGCGGCGCGGTCCGCGCGCGTCCTTCAACGAAAACCCCGACGCGATATATGTGTCCACATATTGGACAATTTTGCCGTTTTCGCCGAATCTATTGGACAGAAGCGATTTCGCCGTCTGATATTCGGGGATGACCCCGAGAGATTCATCCAAACCGCGTCATCCGCTCTCCTCCGCCGCCGCAGTGCTGGCGGAGAGTGTCGACGACGCCGCCTTCGCCACGACGCTGGCAAAGGGGCTCGTCGTGCTCGAGGCGTTCAAGGCCGGGAGCACGCTGCTGGGCAACATGGAGCTGTCGGCGCTGACCGGCATTCCGCGGCCGACGGTGGCGCGGCTGACGCACACGCTGGCCGAGCTCGGCTACCTCCGCTACGACGCCGAGCGGGCCAAGTACCGCGTCGCTGCGCGGGCACTGCGGATCGCGCATCCTCTGCTTGCCGGAATGCAATTCCGCCAGATGGCGCGGCCCATGATGCAGGAGCTGGCGCTCAGCGTCCGCGGCACGGTCTCGATCGGCCTGCTCGACGCGACGTCGATGATCTATGTCGAGACCGCGCGCTCCGGCGATGTCGGGCCGCACGCGCCCGACATCGGCATGCCGATTCCCGTGGTGATGACCGCCATGGGCCGCGCCGCTGCGGCGACCTTGCCACCAGCCGATGCAGACCGGCTCGAACGGAACATCGGTGCTGAAGACCCCGAGCTGTGGTCGGCCTTCCGCGACAAATACCGGGCCGGGATCGCGCAATGCAAAAGCCGCGGCTTCTGCACCTGCTGGGGCGAGTACATGGCCTCCATCCATGCCGTCGCCGCGCCGCTGTTTCACACGAGCGAATCGAGGCAGTCGTTCTCGATCAATTGCGGCATCCCCGCCTTCCGGCTCCAGCCGGGCCAGCTGGAAGGCGAGATCGGCCCGCGCATCGCGGCACTCGCCGACAGCATCCGCGCCATCGTCGGACAGGCCGAGCTCGCGCCGCCGCGCAAGACCAAGAAAATCACAAGCGCCGGAAAATGACATGGCTGGACCGCTCGAAGGACTTAAGGTTCTCGACATCGCGACGATCATTGCAGCGCCCTTCGCCGCCACGCTGCTGGCCGACTACGGCGCCGAGGTGCTCAAGATCGAGATGCCCGGAAACGGTGACGGCGTAAGGTCGTTTCCGCCGTTCAAGGACGGCAAGCCGCTATGGTGGAAGGCCGCCAACCGCAACAAGAAGTTCGCCACGCTCGATCTGCGCACTGGGGAAGGACTTGCGCTGTTCAAGCAGTTGCTTCCGCGCTTCGACGTGCTGATCGAGAATTTCCGTCCGGGAACGCTCGACCGATGGGGTTTGCCTAAGGAGGTGCTGTGGTCGATCCAGCCGCGCCTCGTGATCCTGCGCGCCACCGCATTCGGGCAGGATGGACCTTATCGCGAGCGACCTGGCTTCGCCCGTATCTTCGAGGCCATGGGCGGGCTCACCTACATCACGGGCGAGAGCGATGGCGAGCCGACCCATCCGGGATACCCGATCGGGGATTCGATCGGCGGCCTGTTCGGCGCCGTCGGCGTGCTCGCGGCGCTGTGGAAACGGGCGCGCGATCCCGATGCGCCCGGCGAGGAGATCGATCTTTCGCTGACTGAGGCGACCTTCCGCCTGCTCGACGTCCTCGCCATCGAGCACGATCAGCTCGGCACCGTTCGCAGCCGGATCGGCAATTCCAACGGCTATTCGGCGCCGGCCGCCGTGTTTTGCACCAGCGACGATCATTGGGTGACGCTCGCAGGCTCGACCAACGCGCTGTTTGCGGCGAACTGCCGGGCGATCGAGCGGCCCGATCTGATCACCGATCCGCGCTTTGCCAGCAACGACCGGCGCGTCAGGCACGCCGCCGAGCTCAACGACATCTTCGCCGGCTGGTGTGCCACCCATCCCCTTGAGGAGGTCCTCGCGCGATTCAATGCCGCGCAGGGAACGCTCGCTCCGATCTATTCGATCGACCAGATCGCCGACGACCCGCAAGTGAAGGCGCGCGAGGTGATCACCCGCGTTGCCGACAAGGATTTCGGCACGGTCGCCATGACCAATGTCGTGCCGCGCTTCACCAATGACCCCGCGCGCTTGCGTCACGCCGCCGGCGACGTCGGCGAGGACAATGACGAGGTGTTTCGCAATTGGCTCGGCCTTTCGGACCAGGAGATCGAAAGGCTCACCGCGCGAAAGGTGATCTGAAATTAACAAGAAGACCAACAACAAAAAGGGAGGAAGACAACAGTGACATCATTCACGGTCACACGCCGAACCCTGCTGGGCACGCTTGCAGGCGGGCTCGCCGCCGGCTCAGGCCTGACGGCACAGGCCGAGGACGCATGGCCCTCGCGCATGGTGCGGCTGATCTCGCCCTACGGGCCCGGCGGCTCCAACGACATCTCCCTGCGCCTACTGGCCGAAGAGTTCGGCCGCAGTCTCCGTCAGCAGTTCATCGTCGAGAACAAGCCGGGTGCCGGCACCCGCATCGCCAACGACATGGTCGCCCATGCCCCGGGCGACGGCTACACCCTTCTCTATGTCGCGGCCCCCTACGCGACCGCCGAGGCGCTGTTCGGCAAGCTGACCTACGACCGCAAGGACTGCAGCCGGTCGCGATGGTCGTGGTCGCGCCGCTGTTTCTCATCATCAGCGCCGATGCGCCGTTCAAGACGCTCCCCGAACTGATCGCCTACGGCAAATCGAAACCGGACGGGCTGACCTTCGCGTCTCCGGGCGCCGGCTCGCAGCCGCACCTCGCCGGAGAGCTGCTGTTTCGCGACGCCGGCGTCAAGGGCCTGAATATTCCGTTCCGGGGCGATGCCGCCTCCTACACCGAGCTGCTCGCCGGCCGCGTCGATGCCACGCTGACGGCGCTGCCGACCGCCCTGCCCTACATCCAGAGCGGCAAGTTCACCGTGCTCGGCGTCGCATCGGCCGAGCGCAGCGCGCTCTACCCGCAGGCGCTCACCCTGCGCGAGCAGGGTTTTCCCAACGTGGCTGCCGCCGGCTGGTACGGTTTCATGGCGCCCGCCACGACGCCGCGCGCGATCGTCGACAAGCTCCAGGCCGAAGTCCTGCGCGCACTCGCCGAACCCGGGATCAAGGACAAGCTGACCGCCCAGGGCCTCGAAGTGCGCGCCGGCACTGCGGCCGAGTTCGGCCAGTTCATCGACGCCGAGAGGGAGAAATGGACCAAGCTGATCCGCGACGCCGGTCTCAAGGGCGAATGACCATCGGGAAGGACCGGACATGACAGGCACTCTGCTCAAACACATCGCGGCCTCCGCACTGCTCCTCTCGCTGTCGGGCGCGGCAGCGCAGGCGCAGAAGAAATACGATGCCGGCGCGTCCGACACAGCGATCAAGGTCGGTCAGACCGTCCCGCTCAGCGGCCCGGCTTCGGCCTATGCCGTGATCGCCAAGACCCAGGCCGCCTATATGAAGATGATCAACGACCAGGGCGGCGTGAACGGCCGCAAGGTCGAGCTGATCCAGTATGACGATGCCTATTCGCCGCCGAAAACCGTGGAGCAGACCCGCAGGCTGGTCGAAAGCGACGAGGTGCTGCTGACGTTCCAGATCATCGGCACCGCGCCGAACGTCGCCGTGCAGAAATATCTCAACGCCAAGAAAATCCCTCAGCTGTTTGCCGCGACCGGCGCCGCGCGCTTCACCGATCCCAAGAACTTTCCCTGGACCATGGGATTCAACCCCTCCTACCTGGTCGAAGGCCGCATCTACGCGCAATATTTGCTGAAGAACCACCCGAACGCGAAGATCGGCGTGCTCTACCAGAACGACGACCTCGGCAAGGATTATCTCGCCGGCCTCAAGGCCGGCCTCGGCGACAAGGCGAAGATGATCGTGGCCGAGACATCCTACGAGATCACCGAGCCGACGATCGACTCGCAGATCCTGCGGCTGAAGGATGCCGGCGCCGACGTGCTGTTCAGCGCCACCACGCCGAAACAGGCGGCGCAGGCGATCAAGAAGGTCGCCGAGATCGGCTGGAAGCCGCTGCACATCATCGACATCAACGCCTCCTCGCTCAGCGCCGTGCTGAAGCCGGCGGGGCTGGACAATTCCAAGGGCGTCGTCAGCGTCGGTTACGTCAAGGATGCCGCCGATCCCGAATGGAAGGACGATCCCGGCATGAAGCGCTACCTCGCCTTCATGGCAAAATACTATCCCGACGGCGACAAGGATTCGAACCTGAACGTCTATGGGTACATCACCGCGCAGCTGCTGGTTCAGGTGCTGAAGCAATGCGGCGACGACCTCACTCGCGACAACGTGATGCGGCAGGCCGCCAGCCTCAAGAACGTCGAACTCGACCTGACGCTGCCGGGGATCTCGGTCACGACCACGCCGACCGACTATCGCGTCAACAAGCAGTTCCAGATGGTGCAGTTCGATGGCCACCGCTGGCAGAAGCTCGGCGACATCGTGACGGACGAAGCGAAAGAGTGAGGCGGTGAGAGACGTAATTCCGGTGCCGGCGCTCATTGTCCTCCCGCGAGGCGGCCGCCGCTGCGGATGACATCGTCGCGTTGATCGACATGGCGCTGATATTCGGAGATCGCGCGATTGGCCATCCGGATCCGGTTCGTGTGCCCCTCCTCGACCATCATGGTGATGCGCTGCGCCAGAAACACGCAGGCCGCGAACTCATCGCCGATGGCGCCCGTCCGCGTGAGAAAGTTCCAGGCGATCTCATAGGCCTGCTCGGCGGCGGGGTTGCGGTAGTCGCTGAAGATAATGTGCGTCATCACCGGCAAAGCCGCAGGGCAGCGATCGTTCCTGTGGTCCCTTCCGACGTCCCCCAATCATGGGCTGCATTGAGTCCCCGATGGTGTTCCGGTCCCCGGAACGAAATGCACTTCCGCTGGCAGACACGTTTCGACGCTGGGTCGCAGGCCTCCAGTTCGATGCACCCGCAACGCCTCGCGTAGGAACGGTTGGCCGCGCGCGTGATTGGTCCGGCATGAACCTCAGGGAGACACAACATGCGTAAGACAATGCTGACGATCTTCACAGCTGCAATGCTCGCCGGCGCTTCCGTCGGCGCAGCATTCGCTCAAGGTGCCGGTGGCGGCGCAGGCGGCGGAGCTGGTGCCGGTGCGGGAGCCGGTGGCGCGGGGGCCGGTGGTGCGGGCGCAGGTGCTGGTGCAGGCGGTAGCGGCGCTGCCGGAGGAAGCGGAAGCGCTGGAGACGGTTCCGGCGGCGGCAGTGGTGACACCACCCATACGCAACGCGGCGGACAGGGCGCGTCCAGCGCTCCAGGCATGCGCAACGAGACCACCCCACCGACGGGCGGCACCGCACCGCGGCGCTAGCGCATGATCCGGAAAAGTGTGCGGCGGTTTTTCGAAGAGACCATGCTCAAACGATAAATAGAGCGCGATGACGATTCATCCTGATCTCATCGCGCTTCAGTCGCCTCGTTGATCGCCCTCTTCGGAAACCGATCCTTCGAGATGTACGAAAGCGGTCCCCGCGAATCCTTCGCCGGGACCGCTTTGTCTTCACCGCTTCATGCCCGCCACATAGGCCGCGAGCTTGTCGAGAGTCTGGTAGCCGTATTCGACGGCGCCGAAGCCGATCATGCCATCGCGCTGCGCGCTGCTCGAGGCCAGCTGGCGCATCATCAGCACGGTCTTGCCATTGCTCTGCTCGGCAAAGGTGACGGTGAAGCGGAACATGCCGGGATCCTCGTCCTGGTCGACGCCGTGGTCCATCTCCATCAGCTGCGGCCGCTCGATGCGGCGGAAGCGCATGCGGTTCGGATAGACCGTGCCGTCGGGGCCGATCATGTTGAAACGCCAGACGCCGCCGACGCGTACGTCGATCTCGAAGGTCTCGACCTTGAATCCCTTCGGCCCGAACCATTGCGGCAGATGCTTCGGGTCGGACCACGCCTCGAACACCAGATCGCGCGGCGCGTCGATCACGCGCGACATCACGATCTCACGGTCGAGCGACCATTGCGACAGAGCGGGATTGGCAGAATTCGTCATCACTCAGAACCTTTCCGTTTGGTTGTTCGGGACGGCCGCTTGGCAGCCGCCCGCTCCTTCTCTTTCTTGAGCTTCATCACGTAGGCTTCGAACCGGTCGAGCCGAGCCTCCCAGATTGCGCGCTGCTGCTGGAACCAGTCCTCCGCACCGAGCAGCGCATCCGGGCTGAGACGGCAAGTGCGCACGCGGCCGGATTTCTCCGACAGCACGAGCCCGCTCGTCTCCAGCACATGGATGTGTTTCATGAAGCTCGGCAGCGCCATGGCGAAAGGATCGGCGAGCTCCCCGACGGAGGCCTCGCCGGCGCACAGCCGCATCACGATCGCCCGTCTGGTGGGATCGGCGAGCGCTGCGAAAACCTGGTCGAGGCGGTGCGATTGGTTAGCCATGAAGCTAACTATAGGCGACCCGCGCATCGGCGTCAACAATTGTTAGCCCATCGGCTCAGTTTTGTAGCCCGGATGGAGCGCAGCGCAATCCGGGATCGTGCCACGAACGACACCCGCCCCGGATTTTCGCTGCGCTCCATCCGGGCTACGGGACTGCGAGCCTCGCGATACGGAACCCACAACGCGCAATTGTGAATTGGGCCGCCGGGCGCTTCCCGCTAAATGAGACCGGGGGCACCATTGCATCGTTCGTCAGGGCACGTGCCGCCTTTTGTCACATCATCATCGTTCACCAGGCGGGCGCTCGCCCGGGCCGCGCTTGTTCCCCTCGCGATCGCGCTTTCCCCGCGCCGCGCCTCCGCGGATTCCGACATGATCGCGCAGATGCGCGACATCGTCGCAAACGAGCTGGCGCCGACCGTAGCGCCGGGCCATGCGGGCGGCCTCGCCGCCGCCCTCTATGCCGGACGGCATGTCGAATTCTTCGACTACGGTCTTGCCGATGACGCCACCAAGCGGAAGGTGACGCCGGACACGCTGTTCAACCTCGCGTCTTTAAGAAAGCCGTTCGAGGCGACGCTGGTCGCACTCGGCACGCTCCGCGGCGAGCTGCGGCTCGATGACCGCGTCCCTAAATATCTTCCCGAGCTCGACGGCGATTACATCCGCCGCGTCAGCGTCGGCGATCTCGTCACGCACACCTCGGGGCTGTTGCTGCCGACCGACCATCCGCCCTGGCCGAACGATCAGTTCACGCGCGAGCAGTTCATCGCCATGCTGAACGCCTTCGCGCCGGCGTCCGGCGTCGCACCCGGCCGCCAGCGCATCTACACCCATGCCGGCTACGTGCTGCTTCAGCTCGTGCTCGAGCGCTGCTACGGCATGCCGATCGGCGCGCTGATCCAGCACCGCATTCTCCGCCCCCTCGCCATGGACGCCAGCTTCATCCCCGAGCGCGGCGCGGACAATCGCGCCGTCATGGACGGGGCCTGGATGCGGCGCGTGGTCCAGGGCTATTCCGACCAGGGCACGGCGATCGGCCCAATCGGCGACCAGCAGAGCTATTTTGATTTTCCCGGCACCGGCCAGATGTTCTCTTCCGCCCGGGATCTTGCCACCTTCGCGGCAGCCTGCGTCGACGGCCGGACGATCGATCCACAATTGCGCGAGGCGCTGCGGATGACGCAGCGTGAGGTCTTTCGCATCGACGACAAGTTCGGACAGGGCATGGCCTGGGAGACCGTGCGTCTGCCTGATGTCACCGTCATCGACAAGCCCGGCGGCCTCAACAATGCGTCCGGCTATATCGGCCTCGTTCCGTCACGGCGGATCGCCATCGTCCTGCTTGCCAACCGCGGCGAATATCCGCACGAGATCGCGCGCTACAAGATCCTGCCCGCGCTGGCGCATCTGCTGCCATCGCACGCAGGCTGAGCTTCAAGAGCAGAAAGCCCCGGCCAGGCCGGGGCTTTCCACGCCAGGATCGGAACGGGATGCTCAGTATCTGGCGACGACCGGTCCGCCGAACTTGTAGTTCACGCCGACGCGCACGATGTTCGACTTGAGATCCACCGAATGGGTGAAGGTCTGGGCCGGCAACGGCACACCGACGTTGAAATTGTTGCTGGTCATGCTGCTGCGGCCAAGATCGACGTAAAGATATTCGGCCTTCAGCGACCAGCCGTTGCCCACGGCGTACTCACCGCCGACGCCTGCTGTCCAGCCGACGCGGGTGTCGCGGATCGCTCCGGACTCGGTCGCGCCAGCAAAGGTGTCGGTGAAGCTGAAATTGCCCTTTACCTCGGCGATGGCGGCGCCGCCGGTGGCGTAAATCAGCCAGCTCGGCGTCGCGAGGAAGCCGATGCGGCCGCGAATGGTGGCGAGCCAATCGGCCGAGACCGACGAATTGACGGTGAAGGTGGTCGGCGCGCAGCAGGGATACACGGCCGTGCTGCTCGCGCTGCCCTTGAAGCCGAAATAGTTGATGTCACCCTCGAGGCCGAGCACGGCGTTGTTGACCTGCCAGTTGTAGCCGGCGGTGAAGCCGCCGGTCACACCGGAGCTGTTGATGTGCTGGGCGCCGACCGTCCCGATGGCGGTCACGCTCGAATCCGCGAAATAGGCCGCCACCGGAAACAGCGTGGTGGTGGCGGGGTTCGCGCTGCCCCACTGCCCGCCGACATTGCCGCCGACGTAGAAGCCGGTCCAGTTATAGACTGGCGCCATCACCGGCGCCTTGGTGTAATGCGCCGCGAGGTCGGCTGCCTGAACGGATGCGGTACCCAAGACAACAGAAGCGATCGCCAGCAAAAACTTGTTCATTCCAGTCTCCTTGCCCCACGCGATTGACCTCGCGTTTCGAATGCGCGCAGGTAAAAGGCAACCGGCGCAGTTAGGGCATAGGGCGGGCGCCGCTGCTCGTCTTGGGCTGCGGCGCAGTTCGCAAGGACTGTGACGTAGTGTGCGCCTCAGATCGTGCGAACAGATGACGAGTGTGACCGAGGAGCCACGCCTCATCCATCATCAGCGGCGCGCGACGCACCGCCCGTGTCGCGTCACGACAAGGCCGCCAAAGGCGCGATTCGAGACCGTGCGCTTCAGACCGAGCGCGTCAGCCCGCCATCGACGCGGATGTTCTGGCCGGTGATGTAGGCCGCGCCGTCGGAGGCCAGGAACGAGACCGTCGCGGCGATCTCCTCGACCTTGCCGTAGCGCTTCATCGGCACACTGTCGCGGCGCGCATCCAGCTGCGGCAGGCTGTCGATCCAGCCCGGCAGGACGTTGTTCATGCGGATGTTGTCGGCCGCATGGGTATCGGTGAAGATCTTGGTGAAGGCGGCAAGGCCCGCGCGGAACACCGCCGAGGTCGGGAACATCGCGCTGGGCTCGAACGCCCAGGCGGTCGAGATGTTGATGATGGCACCACCCTTCTGCGCCTGCATGATCGGCGTCACCAGCCGCGTCGGGCGGATCACGTTCAAGAGATACGTGTCGAGGCCGGTGTGCCACTGCTCGTCGGTGATCTCCGTGATCGGCGCACGCGGCCCGTGCCCGGCGCTGTTGACGAGCACGTCGATGCGTCCCCACTTCGCCATGGCGCCCTCGACGAGGCGCTTCAGATCGTCATTCTCCTTGTTGGAGCCGGTGACGCCGAGCCCGCCGAGCTCGGCCGCCAGCGCCTCGCCCTTGCCGGAGGACGACAGGATCGCGACGCGAAACCCGTCCGCCGCCAGCCGCCGCGCAGCCCCTGCCCCCATGCCGCTGCCGCCGGCGGTAACGAGCGCAACTTTCTCTGCTGCCATGACCGATCATCCCTTCAGTTGAGGCGAGCCGCAGGCTCGGCCTATCATGAGGCCTTCTACAGCCAGACCTGTCGGCAGGTCCATGGTCGAAGGCATCCGTCATGAGCAACCCGAGAAGTGATTTGCTGATCCGCAATCTGCGCCCCAAGGAGATCTCCCTCGCCATCGACTGGGCCGCGGCCGAGGGCTGGAATCCGGGCCATCGGGATGCCGCCTGCTTTGCGGTTCCCGACGCGCAAGGTTTCTTCGTCGGCGAGATCGATGGCGAGCCGGTGGCGACCGTCTCCTGCGTCAATTACGATGACCGCTTCGCCTTCCTCGGCTTCTACATCGTGCGCGATAGCTTTCGTGGCGCGGGCCATGGCCTGCGCATCTGGAATGCGGCGATCGCGCATGCGGGCGCGCGCGTGATCGGGCTCGACGGCGTCGTGGCGCAGCAGGACAATTACAGGAAGTCCGGTTTCCAGCTGGCCTACGCCAACATCCGCTATGGCGGCATCGTCGCCGCGCGCTCGAGGGCGCCCACTGAGGTCGTTGCGCTCGACACGATTCCGTTTGCGCTCGTGGAAGCCGACGATGCCACCGTCTTCCCGGCCCGGCGCAGCGCATTCCTTCGCGCCTGGATCGATACATCAGGCCATGTCGGCCGCGCCCTCGTGCGCGACGGCAAGCTCGCCGCATGGGGCGTGATCCGGCCCTGCCGGACCGGCTGCAAGATCGGTCCGCTCGTCGCCGACGACCGCGCGGCGGCGGAGGCGATCGTGCAGGCTTTGCTTGCGAGCGCCGATGTCGGCGAAATCTTCCTCGACGTCCCAGCCGTCAATCGCGAGGCGATCGCGCTTGCGGAAGCACTCGGGCTCAAGCCGGTGTTCGAGACGGCGCGGATGTACACGGGAGCGATCCCGCCGCTGCGCATCGACCGCGTCTTCGGCGTGACCAGCTTCGAGCTGGGCTAAAACTCAGTAGCAGCGCGTGATGTTGACGGTGTGCTCGCTGCCGCCGCGGCCGGGCACCGTCACCTGCTCGGTCGGGCAGCTCGGCACATAGGGCCGGTCGGACGGCACGACGTTCGGCGGGAAGCGATGCGACCAGTCCCAGGGGACATCATAGGTGTAGGTGTAGCGCACGTCGGTGGAGACCGGCTGCCCGGCATCGCCGAAGGGCTGGCTGTAGCCGGCGCCGTCGTAGAAGAACCCGCCGCCGCCCGGCCAGTAGACGAACGGGTTATTGCGCCGGTGGAACCGGGCTCCCGGCCCCATCGGGGCACGCGCCATCGCGCCGGAAGGCGCAGCGGTCACCCCATGCGGCGCGGCGCCGCCGGGTCTGGCAAAACTGTCGCTGGGGCTAAGGAGCAGCGCGGCTGCGCTGAGCGAGGCGAATAGCGCCCCAAGTGATCTGCCATGGGATCTGGACATCATGATACGCACCAACTCGTTTGGCTTAAGCGATAGCTCCCCGCAGCTAGGCTAGGCCCGCCCGTCGCCCGCCCGCAAACGTATAATTAATTATTGGTTAAGACACGGGATTAACCGGGGAACAGGTGCGGCAAGACGCCCGGGATTCCCGGTTGATTTCAGGCACTTCGTTCCGCGGCCCGCGCTTCATAACCAGTTGATCGGAGTTGATCGCTCCCGCCGAACGCATACCGGAACGCTCCCGCAGTGCAACCGTTGGCCCCCGACACAAGCAAGGAGCATCTCCAATGCAGAACAAGTCAAAACTCCTCTGCCTGATCACGGCATCACTCGTCGCCGGCACTGCGGCTGCCTCGGCGCAGGGCTACGATTGGAACGGATCGCGCATGGGCTGGGACCGCACCGCCCCCGCCTACGAACCGGTCCAGCCGCGCGCGTTTTATCCTGATGTCGGGGGGCCCTATGGTGCGCTCAACGGCACCAACCATCCGACCCCGAGCTCGACGCAGGGCGACGTCGGCCCTGACGGCAACAACAACGGCACGTTGACCGGCGGCTATCGCTGGTAAGGTCCACACTCACGGCGAGGCCCGCCGTTCTTTCGCGGACGGTGGGCCTTCGTGCGTCAGCGGCCCTGCTGCTTGCGCAGCCAGTCGAGCATGTCCTGTATGTTTTCCCGCGCGTTGCCGGTGCCCTGTGTCACGATCGCGGTGTTACCGCCGCTGCGCCGGTACACCGTCGTGCGCCCCGGCTCCTTCTCGATCTTGACCTCGGCCTGCGCGGGATCGCCGCTCTGCGTGATCACCGAGGTGCCGTTCTCGTCCTGGACCACTGTGGTGTGACCGTCGGCAGCGCCGGCCGGCGCCATCGCGATCACGCTCATGAGTCCTATTCCGGATGCGAGCAGGAGCAATCTCATGTCACACCTCCATCATCGGCTGAACTGAAAGATCGCCAGCCAGTTGAAACGCCCGAACTGCCTCACCGCTCCCGTATTCATGTCTCCGATCTGGAGCAGGAGCGCGTTGGTGGAATTGCCGATCTGGGTGATCTCGGCGGTGTTGCTCGCACCGGATTGACCGATGATCGCATTGGTGGTGCCGCCCACCTGGATCACATTGGCATAGTTGCGCGTGCCGTTCTGGATGATGGTCGCATCCACCGTCCCGGTGCCGCCGATCTGGATCACCCGCGCGATATTGATGCGGCTGTTCTCTTCGATCGTCACGGGCTGAACATCGTTGCCGAACTGCACGACGGTTTCGATGCTCACGTTCCGGTTC
The DNA here is from genome assembly GCF_014198295.1 of Bradyrhizobium sp. CIR18. Classification (NCBI taxonomy): domain Bacteria; kingdom Pseudomonadati; phylum Pseudomonadota; class Alphaproteobacteria; order Hyphomicrobiales; family Nitrobacteraceae; genus Bradyrhizobium; species Bradyrhizobium sp. CIR18. The sequence continues at coordinate 1,088,216 of NZ_JACIHF010000001.1, forward strand.
GTCACGCTGCGCTGGACCGACCCGGCGCACGCCTGCGTCGCCGTGCCGATGGCGGCAAGCGCCGCCGCCACGGCCAACGCGTGCCTCAAGATCTGTCCGCATCGCATCGCGCTTCCCCGTTCGTTCCTGGCACCGGCGCGTTCGCTCGCGCCTTACGGGCCGGTCTGCACGATCGTCGAGGCGTTGATCGTGCCGAATTGCGCCACCGTGCCCGCATTCATCGTGCCGAGCTGCGATATCAGGCTCGTCGCCGACTGGCCGGTCTGACCGACGAAGGCGAGATTGTTCGTTCCGGCCTGCCCGATCGATGCGGAATTCGTTCCGCCGAATTGCAGGACGCCCGTGGCATTGTTGGTGCCGGTCTGCGTCACTGTCGCGCTGGTGCTGCCGCCGATCATGAACACGCCGGCCATGTTGAGCTGGCTGTTCTGGTTCAGCACCACCGGCGGCCCGCCGACAGAGACGATGGTCTTGATGTCGGCGGTCTGGGCACCGGCTGATCCGGTGCCCACCGAGCACAGGGCGAGCAAGACGGCGCCCGCGCATCCCAAATGATGTTTCATGACATGCCTCGTCGCTTCGGGTCGGCTCACGGAGCCTGCTGGATAATCGTCGAGCCGTTCAGAATTCCGAGCTGTCCAACTCCAGCCATGTTGTTCGCACCGATCTGGCCGATCAGGCTCGAATTGGAGCCGCCGACCTGGCCGGCCAGCGCGGTGTTGGATGCCGTCGCGGTCGTGCCGCCCTGCCCGATCACCGAATTGTTGACGGTCAGGAGCGAGCCCGTCTGCAGGGTGGTCGCCGTATTGGTGGCGCCGAACTGCATCGTGGTCGCGTTGTTGCTGGTGCCGCCGCTCTGCGAAATGAACGAAGTGTTGGTCGTGCCGAATTGCAGCACGCTGGCGGTGTTGCCGGCGTTTGCGTCGGCGGCCGTCAGCGCACCGAGCGCCACGAAAGTTGCAATGAAATAGGTGATCCGCATGTCATTTCCTCCGCGACATTGGGCGGGCCATCGCAATTGATCGGCCGGCCGGATTGCGGTGCATTCGAGAATGGCGCGGACGCAACCGCAACTGGCTGCGTCCGGCCAAACGGGGCTGTGTGTCAGTGCGCCGTCTGCGAGACGGTGCTGCCGTTGACGCCGAACACGCTGAGCTGGCCGACGCCGGCGGAGTTGTTCTGCAGCGCGGGGGGCCCGAACGAGTTCTGGGTGATCGCGCTGGTGTTGTTGCCGAACGCCACCTGGCCGGTGGTCGCCGAGTTCTGCACGCCGACCTGGTTCACCGTGCTGCCGTTGTTGAGCGAGGCAGCGCCGGTGCCCTGCATCGTGGACGCAGTGTTCACGATGCCGAGCTGGCTGGTCGTCGAGCTGTCATTGGTGAGGCCGTTCTGCGTGACGGACGAGCCGTTCACGACGCCGACTTGCACCGTGGTCGAGGTGTTGGCGGCCTGCGCCGCGGAGGACAGGGCGAACAATGCAACGGAAGCAAAAAACAATTTACGCATGGAGTATCCCTTTCTGGCCAAGTTGTCTGAGTGAATTTGGATGCCGTCTTGGAGGAGGCCGACATCGTAGGGATACTGTGAACCGATCGTGGCCAGCGCGACAGACTGCAGTTCATGCTAATCGGTACGGACTAGACATTGCGCGAGATGTCGGCACGTCGAAGCGCCGAAATAGCTGCTATCCCGTGCCGGCGCGAATCGTCTCGGCTTCGCGCCCCATGCTGTCGATCAGCCGCACCACTTCGATCGGCGTGCGCAGCTCCAGCTTTCGCATCATCCTGGCGCGATGGACCTTCGCCGTCACTTCGCTCACGCCGAGCCTGGCCGCGATCTGCTTGGCAATCAGCCCTTCGGCCATCAGCAGCATGATCTCGCGCTCTCTCGCCGTCAGCGTCTCGACGCGCTGGCGGGCTTCACGCACCACATCCTCGCGTTCCAGCCGCCTGCGGTCGCGCTCGATGCCGTGCCTGATCGCATCGAGGATCTCCTGCTCGCGAAACGGTTTTGGCAGAAACTCGACCGCGCCGCGCTTCATGGCCTCGACCGAGACGCGGACGTCGGAATGGCCGCTGATGAAGACGATCGGAATGGGCACGCCCGTCTCGGCGAGTCGGCGCTGAAGCTCGAGGCCGGTCGGTGACGTCCCGGGAAAGCGGACGTCGAGCACGAGGCACGACGGCCCGGGCGAAATACTCTCCGCGAGAAACTCTTCCGTCGAGGCGAACAATTTTACCTGGTGTCCGGTCTCCTCGCAGAGATTTCCGATCGCGGTTCGAATCTGAATCTCGTCGTCAACGACATAAACGGTGGCTTGACCTGAATTCATTGCAGCAAACTCCCCGGCTTGTGACTCGATGGGCGAGCAACGAGCCGTCCATTCTTCTTGCAAGCTAACAAGGTGCTTGGATGAATCTGCGGGGATCGAACAATCAGTGTCCGTCCACCGGTTCGACGTCTTAGGGCCAATGCACGCCGGAAGCGAGTGAAGGCGTTCACACTTCGGGCTTCTTGATTGCAGGGATCTCGCCGCGCCACAGGCGGCATCACGGCGAGGCGCGCTATCGCGAATATGACGATCCGGTATCGTGGCCGCAGCGTCGCCAACTGCGTCATGGCATTGCTACCCATGTGCGGGCTTGAACGCCCGCCACCGGCACTTTGGCCGGATCATACGGGACGTTCAGTCAGCTTATCGAGTTCGATACCGCGCGCATCTTATCGATACGACGGGTATGCATTTCCGGCAAATCACGAAACGTCGCACCCGCGGACTTTACTTCTGGATCATGTTGCGCACCCGACCGTCGCCCCGACGAGAACGACATACTGACGATCGATACTACCTTAGATAATTTACAACCATAGCGTGCTTGCCATTTTTTCCCGCAACGAAGCCATTTCAACCAGGCGGGTTTTGATATGCGATTTGTGCCAGCAATTGCCTTGCTCGGAACTGCATGCGGCCTCGCTGCGATCTACGCCGCAGGGCCAGCCGCCATCGCCGGCGCCGGGAGCGCGGCAGACACGGCGGCGCACGCCTTGGAATCCACCAGGCGCCTGCTCGTGCCCGCCGGACGCGAAGCTCCGACATTCGGGTCCGAGTCGCCCGTGTTCCGCTACGCCTCGATTCAGCGCGGCAGCATCGAGCAGACCGTCACGGTCACTGGTGCCCTGCAGCCGGTGAAGACGATTGAGGTCGGTTCCCAGCTGTCCGGGCAGCTCGCCCGGGTCTATGTCGATTTCAACGACACCGTCAGCAAGGATCAGCCGCTCGCCTTGATCGATCCGCGCAGCTTTGCGGCCAAGGTCGACGAAGCCAAGGCCGCCCTTGCCGTCTCCAATTCGCTGGTCGACATCGCCCGAGCCAAGCTCGATCGCGCCCGGATCGATCTGCAAAACGCGAGGGGCAGCCGGGATGTGCTCGTCGCCAAGCTCGAAAGCGCGCAGGCGGTGAAGTCCTCGGCGCAGAAGACCTTGCAACGGAAACTGGCGCTGCAATCGCAAAACGTGGTGGCGACGACGGCGGTCGACGATGCGCAGACCGAGTTCACCGCACGCCTCGCCCAGGAGCGCGAGGCCGAGGTCCTGATGTCCCTCAACTCCTATTCGGTTGAGGGGGCACAGGCCGACGTCCGCCGGATCGAGGCGGAGTTGCAACAGGCGCGCATGGCCGTGCCGGAGAAGGCGGCCGTTCTCGCCGCGGCGCAGGCCGATCTCGACCGCACTGTGATCCGCTCCCCGATCGACGGCGTCGTCGTCGGCAGGTTCGTCAACGAGGGCCAGACGCTCGCGGTCGGACTGGAATCGCGCACCACCTTCGTGGTCGCCCACCGCCTCGAGGACATGGAGATTCACGCGCAGGTCGACGAAGCCGATATCGGCCGCATTGCGCCCGGCCAGCGCGCGCATTTCACCGTGGATGCCTACCCCGACCGCCGCTTCGAGGCGGTGGTGCGGCAGGTGCGCAAGGCGCCGCAGACCCAGCAGCACGTCGTCACCTACACCGTGGTCCTGGCAACCTCCAATCTCGACGGCGCGCTGCTCCCGGGAATGACGGCCCTGGTGAAGATCGTGATCGAGCGGCAGGACGACGTTCTGAAAGTGCCGCTCGCCGCACTGCGCTTCCAGCCCTCCGGCACGCGGCAGGATCCTGCTGCACGCAGCGGGGTGTGGGTGCGCACCGCGAGCGGCTCGCTCCAGCGCATCGCGGTGACGGTCGGCGCGGCCGGCACCGAGCAAGTCGCCCTCAAGAGCGGAGATCTCGACGAGGGCAGCCAGGTTGCCGTCGGCCAGGCCATCCGTCCCGCGGGCATGGAATTTCTCGGAATCAGGTTCGGATCATGACCGCCTCCCCGCCGCTCATCAGCCTCCAGTCGGTCGGCAGGACCTATCGCACCGACGGCGTGGCGGTCACAGCCGTCCGCAATGTCAGCTTCGACATCGCGCAAGGCGAGATCGTCGCCGTGATGGGTCCGTCCGGCTCCGGCAAGTCGACGCTGATGAACATGATCGGGCTGCTCGACCTGCCGAGCGAGGGCGCGGTCTATCTCGAAGGGGCCGATGTCGCCGATCTCTCGGAAGATCGCCGGTCGTCCTTGCGCGCCCGCAGCATCGGCTTCGTGTTCCAGTCCTACAATCTGCTCGCGCGTCACGATGCGATCGAGAACGTCGCGCTGCCGCTGGTCTATTGCGGCGTCGGCCGCTGGGAACGCCTGGCGCGCGCGGAAGCGAGCCTTCAGGCCGTCGGCATGCTGCACCGGGCCCATCATTTTCCGCGGCAGCTCTCCGGCGGCGAGCAGCAGCGCGTCGCGATCGCGCGCGCCCTGATCGCCTCCCCGCTGATCGTGCTTGCGGACGAGCCGACCGGCGCGCTCGACAGCCGCACCGGCGCCGAGATCCTGGCGCTGTTCGCCGCGCTCAACCGGACCGGCCAGACCATCGTGATGATCACGCACGATCCCGGCATCGCGGCGCAGTGCCGCCGCACGATCCACTTGCATGACGGCGAGCTCGTCGCTGACGAGACGCCGGCGCCGGCCCTGCCGAAACGGAGCGCTGCGCCATGACGATGCTCCAGGGATTCCAGATCGCCCTGCACGCCCTCAGGCTCAATCCGCTGCGCAGCTTCCTGACCATGCTCGGCATCGTGATCGGCGTCGCCTCCATCGTGACGGTGTTTGCGATCGGTTCCGGCGCGCAGCTGCGCCTGCAGGAACAGATCCGCTCGATCGGCGCCAACGTGCTGATGATCACCCCCGGCGCGGTCTACCAGGGCGGCGTGCGCCTCAAGGACGGCAGCAAGCTGACGATGACGGAGAGTGACGTGCAGGCCATCCTCGAGCAGATTCCGGAAGTCCAGGCCGCGGCCGGCTCGATTGCCGGAACGGCGCAAGTCATCCACGAGGGCAAGAACTGGAATACGACGATCAACGGCACGACGACGGGGCACTTCATGGTGCGCGACTGGCAACTCGCGACCGGCCGCTATTTTTCCGGCACCGAGGAGGCCGGAGCAGGCAAAGTCGTGATCCTCGGCAGCACGGTCGCGCGCGAGCTGTTCGCGCCGGGCGATGATCCCATCGGCGCACAGATCCGGATCATGAAGGTTCCGTTAGAGGTGGTCGGCGTTCTCGATCGCAAGGGACCCGCACAGGACGACGTCGCCTTCGTGCCGCTCGCCACCGCCAAGCTGCGCTTTCTCGGCAGTGCCAGCAACATCAACCGGGATTCGGTCGCCTACATCATCGCCAAGGTGGCCGGTGACGGACAGATGGCGGGGGCGCGATCGGAGATCGAGAACCTGCTGCGGCAGCGTCACCGTGTCCCCGCCGGCCAGGAAGACGATTTCAAGGTCCAGGATCCGGCCGCCGCCATGGAAGCGCAGCAGGGTGCGATCCGCACCGTCGCGCTCCTGCTCGTCGCCATCGCCTCGGTCTCGCTGCTCGTCGGCGGTATCAGCATCATGAATGTCATGATCGTGTCCGTCACCGAGCGCACGCGGGAGATCGGCATCCGCCGCGCGCTGGGCGGGCGGATGCGCGACATCCGTCTGCAGTTCCTCTGCGAGGCGCTCGTGCTCTGCCTGCTCGGCGGAGCCATCGGCGTCGCCGGCGGCGTCACGCTCTCGATGACGGTCGCCCGTATGGCAGGATGGGTCACCTCGATCGACGGGCAGGCGATCGGCCTTGCCCTCGCCTTCTCGATCGCGACCGGCCTCATCTTCGGTTTTTATCCCGCGCACAAGGCGTCCAAGCTCAGCCCGATCGAGGCGCTCAAGACGGAGTGACAACATGCTGGGAGTGGCCACATCAACCCGCAGTCCAGGGAGCAACCAGCCATGAGCCGAGATCCGCAGGACTCGATTACACCGACGCCGCGCGAGCGCGAGCTGATGATGTTGATCGCACGGGGGATGCAGAACAAGAATATCGCCTACGAGCTCAAGATCTCAGAGAATACGGTGCGGGCGCATATCGGTAACATCATGCGCAAATACCGGCTTTCGAACCGAACGCAGATCGCGATCGTGTTTACCCTGCACGCAGCGCCATCCTCGCTACGCCGCGATCTCGCCAGGGTCGACCGCCCTCCGACGGCGACAAAGCCCGCGCAAGCCCCTGCACCACGGGTGCAGACCGCGACGGATTGAATGTCCCGGCCACAATCCCTTGCGTTGCCCGACGGCAAAACACGCGAGCCCTGGGTCAACGCGCACTGCCAAAAATATTCCACTTTACCGAAATTCGGAAATCGCGTATGTGTCGCTGCATCCCGGCCCAACGAAGAGGGGCGTATCGCGATCGTCACGAGCGCGGGCCGGGTTGCGGTGGACGTGGGTCACATCGGCGCTGAGGGTTTTGCAGGGCGGGCAACCGTGACCAAGACCGTCGCGCACACGACCGGTGGGATCCGCGTACGGCAAAATCGTGTGGTCCTGACGCCCGGGGTCTGTGCGTCAAGTCTTGCGGTGATGTGGCGGTCCAACCGGGCACGCGCATCAGTCATCCACAAGGCGACGGGGGCAATAGTGCAACGCTCCCCGGGGAAAGCACGACATAAGCCGTAAAGCCACTGCGCAGGGAAGGCCGGGATGCTCCGGTTGCCCTGTTATCCGCTATGCATGAAGCACACGCAATCTGCTCTTCGCATGGCGGTCGATGGGAGCCAACCGGCTCCCGGCCTTCCCTGCGCCCTCTTTCATGAGAGGGTAAGGCGACGAGCAAAGCTCGGGCGAGATGCGCCGCGAGGATGCGAAGCTGCGCCGCGCTGTCTGCATGTCGAAAGCGAATAAGGAATGCTGCCACAAGCTCTATCCATCACCGTCACCCTGAGGTGCAGTGCAAGCCTCGAAGGGCGACGGCCCGGCTGCACCAGCTCGGCCGTTTATCCTTCGAGGCTCCGCATGCGATGCGCTCGCATCGCACGCCTCGCACCTCAGGATGACGGGATGGATACTGTCAGTGGGGAGAGATTGTGGATGGCTTGACTTCGCGCTCCGGCGGACAAGCCGCTCGCAATGACGATGTTGATGCAGCTCTGCGCCAAACTCCGCTCTCGTGCCCCGGACGCTGCGCAGCGCCACTTCGGCGGTGCGCTGCAGAGCCGGGGCCCATGTGGCTGCGAACCGCGCGGCCCTCTGGGTCCCGGCTCTGCGCAGCAGCGTAAGAACGCTGCAGCGCGTCCGGGACACGAGACTGACAAGTCCCTCCCCCAACCCCTCTTGCATCGGCGACGGGCCTTGTAACAAAACCGTCACGCAGCGAAACTAAACGAACCGGGGGCCGCGGGTTGCGGCCGAGCCGCCTCGCAGGGAGATTTCGATGCGCCGTTCACTGGTGTTGCTGTCCGCCGGACTGACAGTGCTATCCACCGGATTTGCGTCTGCCCAGAACAACACGCCCCGCAATCTGATCCTGTTCATTCCGGACGGTCTGCGCGCGCTGAAGGTCAATCCCGACACGGCGCCCGCCATGGCCGAAATCCGCGACAAGGGCGTCAACTTCAAGAATCCGCACTCGCTATTCCCGACCTTCACCATGGCCAACGGCTCGGCGATGTCGACCGGTCACTATCTCGGCGATACCGGGGTGTTTTCCAATACGATCTGGACCAACTACACGTCCGTCCCGGCCGGCGACACCGTGGTCCCCTTCATCGAGAACGACGCCGTGCTCGGTGACATCGACGAGCATTTTAAGGGCGACTACCTCAACGAGGAGACCATCCTGAAGCTCGCCCGCGACAAGGGCCTCAGCACCGCCGCGATCGGCAAGGTCGGCCCGACCTATCAGTTCGACCACACCGACAAGCCCGAGAAGGCCGGCCTGCATTCGGTCGTGTTCGACGACGCCACCGGCGGCAAGAACGGGGTCGCGCTGTCGGACGAGGTGAAGGACGCCCTGACCAAGGCCGGCCTGCCCACCACCACGCCGCCGCGCGGTGACAATTCCAAGGCGGGCGATGCCAAGACGCCCGGCACGACCGTCGCCAACGTCGCGCAGCAGGCCTATTTCGCCGACGTCGCCACCAAGGTGGTGCTGCCGATGTTCAAGGCGCGCAACAAGCCGTTCGTGCTGGTGTTCTGGTCGCGCGACCCCGATGGCAGCCAGCACAATACCGGTGACAGCCTCAACCAGATCATGCCCGGCATCAACGGTCCGACCTCGATGGCCGGCATCAAGAACGCCGACACCAACCTCGCCCAGCTCCGCAAGGCGCTGGACGAGCTCGGACTTGCGGCCTCGACCAACATCATCGTCTCCGCCGACCACGGCTTCTCGACCATCTCCAAGGAAAGCAAGACCAGCCCCTCGGCCAAGGTCAGCTATGACGACACGCCGAAGGATTTCCTGCCGATGGGCTTCCTGGCGCTCGACCTCGCCAAGGCGCTCGACCTGCCGCTGTTCGATCCCAACGACAAGAACGCGAAGATCGAGGGCAACAAGCATCCCAAGGCCGGCAACGGCGTGCTCGGCAAGGATCCGGAAAAGCCCGACCTCGTCGTCGCCACCAATGGCGGCTCGGACCTCGTCTATCTCCCGAACAAGGACAAGAAGCTGGCGGCCAAAACCATCAAGGCGCTGCTCGCGCAGGACTACGTGTCCGGCCTGTTCGTCGAGGACTCGCTCGGCCGCTTCCCCGGCACCCTGCCGCTGTCGAGCATCAATCTGCGCGGCAAGGCAGCGACGCCGACGCCGTCGATCGTCGTCAACTTCCGCTCCTATGCCAGCGAATGCGGCGAGGCGCCGACCAACTGCTCGGTGCAGGTCGCCGACACCGTGCTGCGCCAGGGCCAGGGCATGCATGGCAGCTTCAGCCGCGGCGACACCATGAACTTCATGGCGGCGATCGGCCCGGACTTCAAAGCCGGCTTCGTCGACGAGCTTCCGGTCAGCAATGCCGACGTCGGCATGACGGCCGCCCGGCTGATGGGCCTAAGCGCGACACAGAAAGGAGAGCTGGCCGGCCGCGTGATGTCGGAAGCCATGCCCAACGGCACCGTACCGAAGGCTTATGCCGGCACGATGAAGTCCAAGCCCGCGGAGGGCGGCCTGATGACCGTGCTGAACTTCCAGCGCGTCGGCAGCCAGCGCTATTTCGACGCCGCCGGCTTCCCGGGCCGCACGCTGGGGCTCGAGGTGGACCATCTCGGGATGGGGACCGGCAAACAAAAAACGGCGGGGAAATAATCCCGCCGTTCAAATGCTCCTCGTCAGAGGCGCGAAATCTTACATGCCGATGTCGAAAACGTTCGGCAATTGGCCCGCCAGGGGCAGCGCGGTGGCGCCGAGGAAGGTCGCCACCAACGCCATCAGGCGGCGGTTGTTGTGGCGCTTGCCGCGCATCTGGCCGGCGATCCACTCCAGCATCTCGCTGTTGACCTTGGAGGCATAGGACGGGGCCCAGCTCTCGATCTCGGCATCGGCCGACAGCGCGACGCTGCGCGGCGGCACTTTCAGGCCCGAGGCGCTTGCAGCATAGTGGGCAACCGCCTTGGCGAGCAGATCATCGAAGCGGCCGCCATCGGTGCGTTCAGTCGCGGCCTCGTTGATCTCGAACAGGACCTCGGCCTCAGCGCGGCTGACCGGCTGGTCGTTGACGGCGGTGGCGGTGAGGATGCGCGTGCACCAGGCGGTGTCATCGGCATCGAGCGAGCGGGAGAAATGGACCCGGCCCTTGGTGGTCGGGCCTTCGCCCGTGATCACGCCGTCGCGCACGATGGAGAGTGCATGGGCCGCGGTATCGCGGCAGGACGGTTCAAGGGACGGCGACTCAGCAGAGTTAGGCGCAGCGGCAGACATAGTTCACTTCCAGATTTCTTCTGATCGGCCAGCATTTTCATGCCGGCGTAAAGGGGTGGTTAACGATTCGATACGGGGATCGCGACTTTTCTAGATGGTTGCCAATTGGTCGCTGTCAGGACCGTTTTGGTTCTAGACGCGCCGGGCGGGCGTGATGGAAGTCATAAAAGGCATTATCGGGGCGAGCGAGACCGTGTGACCCCGGGTGGAGCTGTTTCGCCGCAGGTGCGGGTGTAACAATAAGTTGCTAGAAAATCGGCCCTTCAAGGAAGGAATTCACATTTTACTTTAACCGGTTCAGTTGGCGTTCACTTGGCGTTGCAAGACCCCTATAATGAGGGGAACGGCCACAGACAAATTCTCCAGTATATTCAATGTGATGAGGTAGAACCATGACACTCCCGATCGGCACCACCGCACCCGACTTCGAAGCCGAGACCACCGAAGGGAAGATCAAGTTCCACGACTGGATCGGCAACAACTGGGCGCTCTTGTTCTCGCACCCCAAGGACTTCACGCCGGTTTGCACGACCGAGCTCGGCGCGCTCGCCAAGCTGAAGCCGGAATTCGACAAGCGCGGCGTCAAGCTGATGGGCCTCTCGGTCGATCCGGTCGACCGCCATGCCAAATGGTCGGAAGACATCAAGGAGACGCAAGGCGCGGCCCCGAACTATCCGATGATCGGCGACACCGATTACAACGTCTCGAAGCTCTACGGCATGCTGCCGGCCGCGATCTCAGGCGATCCCCTCACCCGCACCGCCGCCGACAACCAGACCGTCCGCAACGTCTTCATCATCGGGCCGGACAAGAAGATCAAGCTGGTGCTGGTCTATCCGATGACGACGGGCCGGAACTTCCAGGAGATCCTGCGCGTGATCGACTCGCTGCAGCTCACTGCCAAGCATCGCGTCGCGACGCCGGCCGACTGGAACCAGGGCGAGGACGTGATCATCGCAGGCTCAGTCTCCAACGACGAGGCCAAGACGATCTACCCGCAGGGCTGGAAAGAGCCGAAGCCCTACATCCGCATCGTGCCGCAGCCGAAGTAACAACGAACTGTCATTCCGGGGCGGTCCGAAGGACCGAACTATGGTGCGCACTTGCGCACCTGAGAATCTCGATATCCCGGGTCTGGTCCTTCGGACCATCCCGGGATGACGGTGTCAGCCAGCGTCAGGCCGCCCGCACGCGGTCCAGAAAACCGTCGACCTCGGCCTTCAGATGCAGGCTCTCGCCGGACAGCGCCTGGGCCGAGGCGAACATCCGGCTCGAGGTCTCGCCGGTCTCGCTGGCGCCCTTGGCGGCGTGGCGGACATTGACGGCGACATCGGCCGTGCCCGAGACCGCGGCGCGAACGCTTGCCACGATGTTGTGGGTCGCGCTTTTCTGCTGCTCGACCGCCGCCGAGATCGAGCCGGCAATGCCGCTGATGCGCTCGATGGTCTGGCCGATCGCCTTGATGGCGGCGACCGATTCCTCGGTCGCAAGCTGCATGCTGGCGATCTGGTTCGAGATTTCGTCGGTCGCCTTGGCGGTCTGGCCGGCCAGCGTCTTGACCTCCTGGGCCACCACCGCGAAGCCGCGACCGGCATCGCCCGCGCGCGCGGCCTCGATGGTGGCGTTCAGCGCCAACAAATTGGTCTGTTCGGCGATCGAGGTGATCAGCTTGACGACGTCGCCGATGCGCGCGCCCGCCTCGGAGAGCTGCGCGATGCGCTGATCGGTCGCCTCGGCCTGCTGCACCGCTTCGGCGGAAATCTGGTTGGATTCCTGCACGCGGCGGGTGATCTCGGAGATCGATTGAGACAGCTCGTCCGAGGCCGACGCCGCCGAACGCACGTGCTCGGAGGCGTTTTCGGACGCGCCTGCCGACTGCGCGGACAGGTCGGCCGTGGAGCGCGCGACGTCGGTCAGCTGCCGCGCGGCGCGCTCGAACTCGCCTGACGAGGCCAGCACCTTGTCGAGGATGCCGCCGACGCTGCCGCGGAACTCCTCGACGAAGCTGCGCAGGTCTGATTTGCGCTGCTCGGCCGCCGCAGCCGTGGCGGCCGCCTGCTCGCTGCGCATGCGCGCCCGCTCCAGCGAATTGCTCTTGAACACCGCGACGGTGCGGGCGATCTCGCCGATCTCGTCGGCGCGATCCTCGCATTCGATCGCAACGTCGCTCTGGCCGTTGGCAAGCGCGGTGAGCGAGTGCGTGACCGAGGTGAGCGGCCGGGTGATGCGGCGGACGACCAGCAGGGTCAGGACCAGCACCAGAAGCGCGGCGAGGCCCGCGGCCGCTGCCATGCTCTCGATCGCCTGGGCCAGCATGCTCTCGTACTGGATCATGGGGATGCCGACATAGAGAATGCCGACGACCTTGCCGGCCGCGTCCGCGATCGGGAAATAGGCAGTCATGAACGATTTGCCGAACAGCGTGGCCGGGCCCCTATAGGCCTCGCCACGGCGCAGCGGCGCCTGCCCCGGATGATCGGCGGTAAGCTGGGTGCCGACGGCCCGGTCGCCGTTTTCCTTTTTCACGTTGGTGGAACGTCGCACGAACTGCCCGCTCGCATCGTCGAACACGAACAGGGTCGCATTGCCGCCGACATAGGACACCGCGCGATCGACGATGGCGTGGTCCTTGAACTCGGGCATCTTGGGGATCTCGGCGCGCGCCACCGTGCCATCCTTCATCGTGATCTTGGCGGCCGGAACGGTCTCCGTGAAGGCCAGTGCCAGCGTGCGCAGGTTGACCTCGATGTCGCGCAAGGCGCGATCGTTGAAGGCGGATGTCAGCGACCAATAGCCGACGCCGACCACGAGCGCGGTGTTCACGCCGATCAGCAGCACGGCACATAGAACGGCCTTCGTGCCGAGCTTGAACTGCGGCAAGAACTTCAGAATCTTGGACATGAATGGAACAACCCCCGTAATTCCTGCATAATGGTGCAGTCGGCTTACGGCCGCATTAACGACAGTTCACACCGCCGCGCGCGGCATGGTTTCCAAATCGTAAACGAGGACGCCCCTGACCACGCCGAGCGCGCCTGTCATCGTCTGGTTTCGCGATGACCTTCGCCTGTCCGACCATCCCGCCCTCCATGCTGCCGTGAAAACCGGTGCGCCGGTGGTCTGCCTCTATGTGCTCGACGACGTTGTCGGGCGCCCGCCGGGCAGCGCAGCACGCTGGTGGCTGGCGCAGTCGTTGCGGGCGCTTGGCGCCGAGATTGCCACGCGCGGCGGATCGCTGATCCTGCGCAGGGGACCGGCGGCCAAGGTCGTCGCAGAATTGGCCCGCGAAAGCGGTGCCCGCGCCGTCTACTGGAATGGAATTGCGCAGGCGCCGCATCAGGCGGTTGAGCGGCAGCTCGAAGCCGCACTGGCAAAGCTTGGCATCGACTCGCAAAGCTTCCCCGGCGATCTCCTCGTCCCACCCTCGGCGATCCGCAACAAGGAGGGCCGGGGCTTGCGCGTATTCACGCCGTTCTGGCGGCGCGTGCTGTCGCTCGGCGATCCACCCAAGCCCTTGCCTGCGCCGAAGCAGCTGCGCCCTGGTCCAAAGATCGCCAGCGATCGGCTTGAAAGCTGGCAGCTCGAGCCGACCAGCCCGGATTGGGCAGGCGGCCTGCGCGAGACATGGACCCCGGGCGAAGCCTCCGCGCGGGCACGCCTGCGCGACTTCCTCAAGCACACCGCGCGCCGCTATGTCGGCGATCGCGACCGGCCGGATCGGGACGGCACCTCAAGCCTGTCACCGCATCTGCGCTTCGGCGAACTCAGCCCGCGCCAGGTCTGGCACGCGGCGCGCTTCGCCGCGGATGAAGATCCGGCGCTCGGGCCGGGCATCGACAAATTCCTGAGCGAGCTCGGCTGGCGCGAATTCTGCCGTCACCTGCTCCACGATCATCCGGACCTCGCGAGCGAAAACCTGCAGACGAACTTCGACGGCTTCCCCTGGAAACGCGATCCCAAGGCGCTCGCCGCCTGGCGGCGCGGCCGCACCGGCTATCCGATCGTCGATGCCGGTCTGCGCGAGCTCTGGCACACCGGGGTGATGCACAACCGGGTCCGGATGGTGGTCGCGTCCTTCCTGGTCAAGCACCTCTTGATCGACTGGCGCGAGGGCGAAGCCTGGTTCTGGGACACGCTGGTCGACACGGATGCCGGCAGCAATCCCGCCAACTGGCAATGGGTCGCCGGCTGCGGCGCCGACGCGGCGCCCTATTTCCGCGTGTTCAATCCGCAGCTCCAGGGCGAGAAGTTCGATCCGGATGGAACCTACGTTCGGCGCTGGGTGCCGGAGTTGAAGGACATGCCGACCAAGCTGATCCACCGGCCCTGGCAGGCGGCGCCAATCGAGCTCGCGAGCGCGGGCATCACGCTCGGCAAGACCTATCCGCAGCCGCTCGTCGATCATGCCAAGGGACGCGAGCGTGCGCTCGCCGCCTACGCAAAGATCCGCAAAGGTTGAGCGCTGCTTTGACACAATTTCGAAACCCGCTATCGTCATCGCTCCAATCAAACCGCGGGGGACGCAATGGACGACGACAAGCCGATCACCGAACAGGCGATGGAGACGATCACCACAGCCGTGGAAGCGACCAAGGACGCGGCAGTCACCGCCGTCAAGAAGGTCAGGAAAGCCGCCAAGAAGGTCGCGAAGAAAGTAGCGCCGAAGAAGGCCTCCAAGAAGAAGGCCAAGAAAGCCTCGAAGAAGAGTTCGAAGAAGGCTGCAAAGAAGTCGTCGAAGAAGGCGACCAAGAAAACTGCAAAGAAGTCCGCGAAGAAGGCCGCCAAGACAACGGCCAAGAAAGCCACCAAGTCGAAAAAGAAGGCTCGGAAGGCCAAGCGCTGATCGGGACGCTCGAGCAGGTCTCCGGGTGCGTGCGCGCCCGGAGACAAGCCCGGGATACACTACCCCCGCGGCCTGGATGCGCGCCGGCCCGGGTGATGCTCTCCCTTCGGATCACGGAATTCGCTGCGATGACCGCGGCGGTCCTCGGCCTTGAAGCGCCGCCGCTTTTCCGGTGAGCCGAACTGCTTGATCAGCCGCCTGCCATTGACCTTCTTGATGACGTAGCCACCCTCTGTCATCGAGAATGGCGCCTTGAGCGATCCCATATGGTCGAATTTTGTGCCGCGGGGATGCTCGAAGAGCTCGAACCAGGACGGATAGACGAAGTTCGACATCGGGAAGCCGTTGACGAGAAAAGAGTCCTCCTCCACGGCGTCGCAGACCTCATAGGCATATTGGGTGTGGCGGGTCTTGTCGGCCCACAGATTGGCCATGGGATCCAGCACCATCTCGAACACCTCGTGCGATGCCGCCAGGCTGACGGGCTCGTCGCCCAGCGCCTTGACGAAGATCTTCGAGATCGGCTGCCCGCGATGCGTTAGCTCGTGCCGTCCGAGGAAGTTCTTGTGGGTGGCGTCGTCAAAATAGACGAGCTGCCAGTCCGTCGGCTTCGGCTTGTGGGTGACGTCGAGATCGACGGGGTAGCCCCAGACGGGGAGGAAATGCTCGTCGTAGCATTTCTGGAGCGCGGCTGTGAGCTTGGCCATCATCCGGTCGCTCATCATCTCCTCCGCGTAGTTGATGCAGGCAATCCGGACCGGCTTCAACGATCTGCCGAGCAGCGCGCGCCTCGCCTTCTTCATGAAAATCACCGTGTGAATGTGAAGCTGAAATGCGTTCAGCCTAACATGAACCTGCCGCGCACGTCAGGGATGTATTCCAACGCCCGCTCCATCCGCCTAGAAGCGCCGGTTGACCACGAACACCGCGGCCGCGCACATCCCCATGCCGGCAATCGCCAGCGCGTCGAGCTTCTCGCCGAACAGCAGATAAGCCATCAGCGCGGTCACGGCGGGCACCAGATAGAACAGGCTCGCGACCGACGTCGCCGCGGCGTGGCGGATCAGCCAGTACAACAGCCCGATCGATCCGATCGAGAGCGCCACCGCGAGCCAGCCGAGCGCGAGCACGAACTCCCGCGTCCAGTGCACCACGCGGTCTTCGAACAGAAAGGCCCCGATCGCGAAGAAGATGGTGACGGACACATATTGCACGAGATTGCCGGCGCGCCAGTCGATCTGGTTGCAGTAGCGGCGCTGGTAGAGCGTGCCGAGGGTGATGCTGATCAGGGAGACGACCGAGGCAAGCCAGCCGAGCCCGGCTTCACCGGTCATGGGACGGTTGTGCAGGATCAGCACCACACCGCCGAGCCCGAGCACGAGCCCGGTCCACTGCACCGGCGTCACCTTCTCGCCGAGCCAGCGGTTGGCGATGGTCGAGGTCAGGATCGGCTGCAGGCCCGGAATCAGCGCGGAGAGCCCGGCCGGGATCGAATGCGCGATCGCGATCGCGGTGCCGCCGAGGTAGAAACCGTGGACAAGAAAGCCGGCGACTGCGCTATGCGCGATGCCGGTGCGATCAGGCCATTTCGGCCGCGCGATCGCCACGATCATCGCCATCAGGCCGACCACGATCGCCATGCGGATGGCGAGATAGGTCAAGGGATCGGCATTGTTGACGACGTATTTGGTGCCGATGAATCCGGTGCTCCAGAGCAGGACGAACAGGATCGGCGCGGCGCGGGCGGTCAGGGCTTCTTGATTATGATTCATTGCCGCCCTCATTGCCCCACCGGCGGCTATGCGGCAATGCGAATTTCGTGCTGACGATGCTGCGCTGCGACGGACGTTTTCGGCTCAGCTCAGCCGCTCACCATTCTTCCGGACAGGGGTCGATGATCTTCCAGAGCTCGACGCCGTTCTTGATCTTCTTCATGTCGGTGGTGAGCCCGCCGTTGCGGCGGATCCAGTCCTTCACCTTGTCGGGATAGTAGGACATCAGGTCGGACGTGCCCTCGGAGCTGGTGACCTTGATGCCGAAGGTGAAGGCCTTGTCGTAATAGGCCTGGTGGAAGCCGAGGCTGGCCCGCGGCGTCACGCAGATCTTGTTCATCGGCACTATGCCGAGCACCAGCGTGCAGGCCGAGTTGCAGATGCCGTCGATGATGACGCGCTCGCCCTTCTCGCGGACGCGCTTGTACTTGGTCTTGTATTCCTCGACATAGCCGCCGTGGTCGCGGGTGATATGCAGCTCTGCCCGCGCCGGCGTGGCGGCGGCGATGGAGAGCAACAGCAGGCTCAGAAGCGTGATGCGCATGGCGGCGTGACGGCGAAAGC
This sequence comes from Bradyrhizobium sp. CIR18, assembly GCF_014198295.1. NCBI lineage: Bacteria > Pseudomonadati > Pseudomonadota > Alphaproteobacteria > Hyphomicrobiales > Nitrobacteraceae > Bradyrhizobium > Bradyrhizobium sp. CIR18. The sequence continues at coordinate 1,105,702 of NZ_JACIHF010000001.1, forward strand.
CTTCAGGAATGGACCGGCCTCGCAGGGCCCGCGAAATGAGCCCCTGGGCCGGCAACAGGATTCTTAACCGAATAGTCTTTGGTCATACTTGTGTGGGGAATTCGTTAAGCATCCCGAAAAGGCCAAAAATGGGCAGCCTTCGGCCGCATGTCGGGCAATTCTGTCACACCCACCCGGGAATCTGCGGGATGAGCCCCGATTTCCGGGCGCCGGACGGGTGCCCTGGAGGTGCGAAGTGGCTATAGATGGCTGACCACTTCGCGCGGGTTCCGGAGAATCGAGATGAGCAAGTTGACGCTTGTAGCCGCGGTTGCTGCCCTGTCGGCCGCAATCCTAGCCCCTGGCCCCGCGGAGGCGCGGGGTCATCACCGGCACTACCGCCATTACGCCAATCCGCTGCCCTACCCGATCAGCTATCTGCACAATTACGGCCCCGGCATCACCCCCGGCACTTTCGCCTTTTACGACGGCCCGTCGACCAACCATTGCTACCAGAGCGCGGCCGCCTATGTCGGCCAGGACCGCCGCCGGCACCCCTGCTACTGAGGGGCGCTGGCTCGGCCTCTGCGGGCGCCTCTATTTGGCGGCGCCCGACAGCAGCAATTGCTTCTCGATCTCGTAGACCGGCAGCTTGACGAGGTCCTTGCCGACCTCGGCCCGCAGCGCCTTGCGCATGACGTCCGAATAATCGGCGCGGATCATCCCGAGCGCGCGCGGTGAGGCTACCATGGTCAGGGCCGTGGTCTCGCCAGAGCTGACAGCCGCATCGAGCCGGCCGGCAAGGCTGCGCAGGAAGGCGCGCTCGGCCTCATCGTGCCAATCGGTCTGCCCGGCCGAGCTGCGCACGCCGCCGGCAGCGGCATGCAGGCGGCCCGGCGCGTCGCTCCCTTGCGCGCTGGTCAGGGGATTGGGCTGCTCGTGCACCTCCCTGGTGTGAAGGTTCGGAAACATCTCGTCGCCGAGGTTTTCCAGAATGAGCGCCTTGCGCCCATCGCACACGACCAGCCAGCCGCCCTTGTCTAATCTCATCTTGTCCATTGCACAGCTCCAAGCAACCTGTGAGCCCGCCCTTCGAATTCGTCGAAGGCTGGCCACGCGACAAGACTACGAACGAAGCCCCGACGGCGAATTGCGCAGGATCAAGAACGGCATCGATGTCCTGCGGGGCCATCGCAGCGCGGGCCGCACCATTGGTCACTCGCGCGAACCTGGGATAGTCTGGCGGGGTCGAGGTCAGGCCTGCGGCGGACCGGCTGAAGATTTGTTCATCAGCATTACATTTCGGTTCCGCCACAATTTGATCAGAACAACTTCGATATCCTGGATCGCGTCAGCGGAGGAAGACATCATGAATCTCAAGATCGGCCTCGTCGCCGCAGCCCTGTTCGGCGCCATGTTCGGTGCTTTGGCGACAGCGCCGGCGGCGTCTGCCATGCCCATCGCACCCGCGCCTGCAACGCCGCAGGCCTCCGGCATCGAGCAGGTCCGCATGGTCTGCGACGCCTGGGGGCGCTGCTTTTGGCGTCCGAACTACTATGGGTATTACGGGCCACGGCCGTATTACGGCCCCCGGTATTATGGGCCGCGCTATTACGGTTACGGTCCACGCTATTATGGCCCACGCTATCGCCGCTGGTGACATCTGAAGGGGCCCTCGGGGCCCCTTCGCTTTTGCGAGATCATTCCTTGCGCCGTCATCGCCGGCCTGGAGCGATTCCAAAACTGATCCAGATCAAAGATGAAGTCGACCCGCACCGTCATTCTACGATGATGGTGGACTTGATCGTTTTTCGATGCCCCCAGACGGGCATGAACGTACAGACGGATCTCGAGAAGCAGCTGAGGCAGGAGAGACGGAGCTTTGCATCTTTCGCCTGTCCCGCCTGCACACGGCTGCATTTCATCGACCTCGCCTCCGGCCAGCCGATGAGCCGGGAACGTTGACGGTGGCATTGATCTGACGGACGTCATGGCATGACGTCCGCAATACTACGGCCTGGAATTCGGTTTACTGAAACGCGATGTTTCGCCATTGATGGCGGTGTATCGACGTTCATTTGATTGTCACATTTCAGCAGCCGGCCAGACCCATGTTGTTCGACGCCCTCGCTCCGTCCTCCGCCCTTCAACTGATCGGCTTTGCCGACGTCGATGCGTTTCGGCCGATCGAGACGATGGAGGACGCCAGAAGCATTCCGCTCGACATTCCGAACTTCGCCGCGGCCCGCGCCGTCGTCTCCCTGCCGGCGTGCCGCATCATCATGATGAGATCGTTCGCGCGCATCCTCGACACCGCCTATCGGATGCCGGGCGGAATGGTGATCCTGTCCATGACCGACGACCTCCAGGTCAACTTCAAGGGCTTGGATCTCGACGCGCGCTTCTTCGTGACGCTCCGCGGCAACGATGAATGCCACTTCGTCGAGCCTCAGACCAATCATCATGCAATGATCATCTTCTCCCCCGAGCTCAGAGACCGGGGCTGGTTCGATCAGGCCGACGATTTGCGGGCTCATGTCGCGAACCGGCCTGCCCTGCTCCACACGAGGCAGCTCCTGCTCGACATCCTGCGAACCGCCTCAATGCAGCCGCTCCTGTTCGAGACCACCGAGGCGGCGGCCCATCTGCAGGAAGGCCTGCTGCTCGCGCTCGACGATCTGTTTCGGATCGATTCGATGTCGGATCGGAGCGCCTCGATCCAGGGCGAGCGTTCGATCAAGCTCGTGGAGCGGATCGACGATTACCTCGCAGCCCATCCGACCGTGCCGATCTATACCGCCGATCTCGCCGGTGAGTTCGGCGTCTCGATCCGCACCCTCGGCGGCGCGGTCAGCAAGGTGCGTGGCATGAGCCTGCACCAGTACATTCGCCTCAAGCGGCTGTGGGCGACCCGCGCCCGCCTGCTCAAGGGCGGCGGCGCCACCGTCGCCATATGTGCGCGCGCGCAGGGCTTCCATCATCTCGGTGAATTTGCCGCAGCCTACCGCGCGACGTTCCACGAGGCCCCGTCTGACACGCTGGCGCGCGGCCGGCACAGCCGTATCCCGTCAGTCTGACCGACGCAGCAAGCCCTCCCGGGGCTGCGCGGCGTTCTGGAACATATCTGGAACGCCAAAAGGTAGATTGGCGCGCCACGGCCGATGAAGATGGGCACTATTGCTTCGCTATTCCCCTATGATGCCGCAATCCGCCACGCGCTCCAATCGGCAAAACAGCGACGGCCTGCGATCCTGCGCTACGCCTCGCGGGCGCTATTCCCCGATTTCGCCGGGTGCCCGGTCATCCCTTGACAGCGGCCGTTTCGATCAATGCCCCGATCGACGTGATATGCGAGAAGCAGATATCGAGGATTTGGCTTTAGACCACGGTTGCAATTTTCGGGAAAAGGCGATTGAGCGCATCTTTGTCAACGCCATCTGCGCCTTGCCACCAGATGACTGGATAGTTCCAGTCATTGGTGTGATCGGGAGGCCGGTCTCTAAGCTCATTTGACGTAAATGCTTGCAAAAAACCGCAGCGGCCTGCCGGTTTGAGAACACCGCAATACCCAAGAATTTCGATGAGCACGCGCCGCTCCGAGCCATTAGACTTGATCACCTTGCTGATGCGCTTCTCTAGCTCATTCGGCTTCGCCTTCGGAGGCAGGCCAGACACTATTTCGACGATTCGGGCGAGGATCGAATAGTCCTCCTGTGTCGGCGCAGCCAAACTGGCTTTCTCGAATTGCGTTAGGTCGAACCAGCAATACAGTGGATCTAGATGACGAACGCCGCCCCATTTCCATCTCTCGAAACTCAGGACGTTGAGGTCTTCCTGCTCTGCGGCGGAATGGCCGTAACGGCCACAGAGGCGACAATGCAGCCGGCCGCTCGGCATTTGACCGCGGGCCTGTTCGACAAGTCGATGATCCGGGAAGTGTGCGGCGAAGGAGTAGCTGCCGAGCGCTGAGCGCAACTCAAGCCGACGTGTGCTGAGGCTGGCCAGAAAGGCGTCTGTTACCTGTTCTAGGCTTACGCGGTTACGAATAGTGAGCAGCCGTGCGACGATGTCGTCGTGGGTTACCGCAACGGGATCGAACATGTAACCAGCCTGCCGAGCGCACTCGAAATCGGCGGGTTCGATCGCTTTGTCTCGCTTCCAACCCTTTGGCGACCAATGGGTGTCAAGAAGTATTTGAAGGGCCTTCTTATCACGCGACATGAGCCGCCTCCTACGCCTCCAGAACACAATTGCCCTATCCGTAATGGCACTGCTGGGCAATGACTACGTTCACCGCGTTGCGGAGACAAAAGATGAAACTCCGTTGGCCCGCTCAAGGGCATTCGCGTGACATTTCCACGTCCGCCTTCTCGTCCGCCGTCGACGATGCCCGACATTACCAACCGGGTGCCGCGCGCCTGTCTTGACGGGACGCAGAGCGCGACCGATTAGGACGGCTAGATAAAAGCGACGGTGTCGCTCCGGGCCGTGGGGGGTCGTAAGTGTTTGTCTGCACATTGTTTTGGATGGCACTGCAGCGGCACCATATGAGACGGCCTGGTGCCGCTCGACCCGAGAAAGCAATCAAAATCAACATTCCGAGCGCCATCGTTCGCAGCATAGCGTCTAGTCGCGCATGCTCGGCATGGATGTCCGCCATGATCGCATGGGAGACTGCTGCCGGACCAACGGAACGCCGTCAAGGCCCGCGCCTCGCGCGACCGGCTCCGCCGGCTTGCGGCCTTGACTGCGCCCCGCTGGCCCGGCTCTTTGCTGCCATCCGATCAAGGCTTGCTGTGTGCGATTACGCTCACGCGGCAGACGGAGCGCAAGGTCGGAGCACCACAGCGTGATGTGGCGCGCACTTCGGTTGTTCAGTGGATCGACCAGGCTTGCCACAATCGCGCCATGGCTCGCTCTCAAGAATCGCAGCGGCGCGTGTCGACCAACGCGCAATGCGACGATCTCTACGACTATGCAGTGGCGCCCGCTCGTCCTAGCCCGCGACGAGCGAAGCGCACTTCTGTGACATGGACGGTGACGGATGACTGGCCGGAAGACGTGCCGGTTACTGAAGCCGAGATCGCCGTCTTCGAGGCTTGGTTCGGCGAACTGTTCGACGAGCTACTTGGAGACTGCTGAAGGGGACATCACCATGGCTGTAACAGTTCGGGCGGCGCTCTACTTGCGGGTCTCAACGGGACGGCAGGCCGACAGCGATCTCTCCATTCCGGACCAGCGTCGTCAGGCGAAGGGTTATTGCGCGTCGCGCGGCTGGGAGATCGTCGCCGACTATGTCGAGCCAGGTGCGTCCGCGACCGACGATCGGCGGCCGGAGTTCCAGCGCATGATCGACGCCGCGACGGTCAAGCCGCCGGCGTTCGACGTGATCCTGGTGCACAGCTTCAGCCGCTTCTTCCGCGATCAGTTCCAGCTTGAGTTTTATGTCCGTCGGCTTGCCAAGAACGGCGTGCGGCTGGTGTCGATCACGCAGGAGCTCGGCGACGATCCGATGAGCACATGATCCGCCAGATCATGGCGCTGTTCGACGAATATCAGTCGAAGGAGAACGCCAAGCACACGTTGCGAGCCATGAAGGAGAACGCACGGCAAGGCTTCTGGAATGGCGCGCTGCCGCCGATCGGATACCGCGTTGTGGAAGCCGCCGAGCAGCGCGGCCACCGCACCAAAAAGACGCTGGAGATCGATCCCATCCAGGCCGAGACCGTGCGGCTGATCTATCGCCTGGCGCGCGAGGGAAACGGCTCTTCGGGGTCAATGGGCGTCAAATCGATTGCTAAACACCTGAACGAATCCGGCATCCGAACCCGCGACGGCGGACGCTGGGGCGTTGATGCCGTGCACAAGGTACTGACGCGAACGACATTCATCGGCCGCCATCGCTTCAACACCAAATATTGGAAAACGCGCGAGCGAAAGCCAGAGGCCGAGGTGGTCGAGATGGCTGTACCGCCGATCATCGACGCTGCCGAGTTCGAGGCCGTCCAGGCGTTGCTCAAAACGCGCAGCCCCGCACTGACCGCGCCGCGCGTCGTCAGCGGCCCGACCCTCCTTACCGGCATCTGCTTTTGCGCCGCCTGCGGTGGGGCAATGACACTGAGGACCGGGAAGAGTGGAAGGTACAGGTACTACACTTGCTGCACCAAGGCCCGGCAGGGTGAGACGGGCTGCAAAGGTCGCACCATCCCGATGGAAAAGCTCGACAGCGTGGTGGCCGAGCACATCGAGCAGCGCCTTTTGCAGCCCAAACGTCTCGAGGAAGTTCTATCGGCTATCCTTAATCGCCGGAAAGCTCGCGCCGAGCGCCGAACGACGCATATTGCCGAATTGCGAAAGCGTGCGGCCGAGGCGGAAGCCAAGCTCAAGCGGCTGTACGACGCGATCGAAAACGGGATCGCTGACGTCTCCGATCCGCTGCTCAAGGAGCGCGTGACCGAGCTGAAGGGCATCCGGGATCAGGCCCGTGCTGACGCAGAGCGGGCCGAGGGCGCGCTTGATCGGGCTGGGCCAAGCATCACACCCCAAGCACTCAAGACCTTCGCCAGCCAGGCCCGCAGGCGGATGCGAACTGAGGCGGGCGGTTACCGCCGCGACCATCTGCGCGCCCTGGCCCAGCGGGTCGAAGTGGACGCGAAAGAGGTTCGCATCATGGGATCGAAAAGCGTGCTCTTGCGCACGCTCGCCGCCGCGTCCGGCGTAAAATCGGCAGGTTTTGGAGTGCCCAGTTTTGTACCGAAGTGGCGCGCTCGGAGAGATTCGAACTCCCGACCCTCGGAATCGAAATCCGATGCTCTATCCAGCTGAGCTACGAGCGCCCTGGCCCGGACACCGGGCCACAAACCGATGCGCCGCACCAGTGCTGGCAGACCAGCACACTGGACGGCGGTTCGGATGGGTTCGAATTAGCAGAGAGGCCGACCAATAAAAAGCCCTCCCCGCCTCGTTTCGAGACGGATCGAAGGCGCTCTCACCAAGTGGTGTTGAAGAGCCCGAAATGCGGCTGCTGAGCGACCAGCATCATCGGCCGTCCCTGCTGCGGCGCCGGATGCGTCCTGGCGACCTTGCGCTTGGGCTGAACCGGAGCCTTGGCGGCGGTATCAGTCTTCAGCGGCGGCGTGAACTGGGCGAAGGTCTCGCGCACCCGCGCCTTGGCTGACTGCTCGGCCAAGGCCGCCGACTGGGCCTCCTGCACGGGCGGCTGGGGAGCCACAACCGCGGCGGTCTTCACAGCCGGCGCGGCAATCGTCGGCTGGCTGGTGTCGAGCACGACGCGCTCAGGCAGGTGCCGATCGGACCGGATTCGAATCAGGGGCTGATCGTTGCTTACGGTCGCAACGGCTTGCGCCACGGGCGCCGCCGGGAAAGCGAAATTCACCGCGAACAACAGTGCAAGCAAAGCTCCACCGACAAAGGTGAAATATCGAAAGATGGGCATTGGCCGCGCTCCGCCCCCCGCATCCCCGCGTGGGCTCTCCGCCTCAACAGGCGATCTCTTATTTGGTTCCTGGCCCGGCCCTTCGGTTCAAATGGCGATGCGAGGTTTTTTCGCCAAGGACCAATGAGGGTAACTTTTCCGCTACCGGAACATTCCGCCGTTAAGCACGGCGTGCTGCAACCAGCGAGCATTTCGCCTGATCGGCATTCACGTTGATGAAGCCCACCGGGATATGCGCAAAGGTCTTGCGGCTCTTCATGCTGACCGGATCCGCCAGCACGCGGCTGCGGTTGGTGAGATGACTGCCGTCGAGCCGCGCAAACGCGCAGATGATCTCGACATCCTTTACGGCATAGTCATTGTCGTTTCGCAGCGTGAACGTCACCAGGGCTCTCGAGCCAAGGCCGCCGCGGCGCCAGGTCTGCGATGAAATCCTGAGACGACCGAGGTCTGCCATCGCCGGTGCCTGGGCTTCCGAGACCGGCGACAACGCTGCGGCCGCATCGGCCGAAGGAGCCGCCTCGACGGCCGCCAGCTCCGCCTTCACCGGCTCAGCACTGTTTCCCTTGGACAGAGGCAGCAGCATCCAGACGCCGCAGCCGACAATGATGGCCGCGATCAGCCACAGAAGGCTGCGGCCAAATGAGACGCTCGCAATTGTCACGGCCCGCGCCACTCGTTCGCCGGTCCCGGCGAAGCGCCTCAATCCGATCCGGTCGAGCCTGGCGTTCATGGTTGCATCACCGATCGCGGCCAAAGCCCATTCAACGACGGACCCCGCCACTGCTTACCTTAATCCGGAACAGGAACTAAGGTTCCCGCGCAGTTGCGAATCGGCAAGGACGGTGGCGATCACCGCCCGCCGCCGCTAACATGCGCTGCAACATCGCCGAAGGCCCGTTGGGAGAATTGAAATGCCAGTCGTCACTTGGGATCACGTCCATCTGCGCAGCCCCGATCCGGAGGCCACGGCGGCCTGGCTGCGGGACATCCTCGGTGGCGAGATCGTGCATGCGCCGGGACGGATCGACGTGAATCTGGGCGGAGCCAGGATCTTCATCGCGCCGCTCGAGGGCGACAACGCCGTCAACCCGCCGCCTCCGCACCCGCATCAGGGTCTCGACCATTTTGGCCTGACGGTGAAGGACATCGACGCCGTTGCGGCCGAGATCAAGGCCAAGGGCGTCACGTTCACGCGCGAGCCGACCACGATCCGGCCCGGCGTGCGCATCTGCTTCATCCGCGGCCCCGAAGGCATCTCCATCGAGCTGCTCGAGCGCGACAAGAAATACACCTGATCCGGCGAGCGCCTCACCAGAGGCGACACGCAGCCGGCGCGGCTACGTCATGCTGCCGGGCATGAAGCAGCGAATGCTGACGCCCATATAGCCGTAGATCGGCCATACCATGGTGCGCCCCACCCGGTTGGGCTCGGATATCAGGGCTTCCTCGGGAACGTCGACCCAGACGAGTTCCTGCGGCTGCCCTTCGAGCCTGGAGCCATAGCGCGGGAGGCGGACACGATAGTGCCCGTCCTTGCTGTCCCAGTCGGTGTCCGCGAGCGCCGAACCGTCGGCATCGGAGCAGCATGGCCCCTTGCCGCTGCGCAGGCCATCGAACCAGGCCTTCAGATCGGCATTGGTGTTGACGAACTGGCCGCGGTCGCGCGCGTGCCCGAAGGGGGCTGCGAGTGCAACCAGGACCAGGGCGCCTGCCAGCCGCGTCACGCTTCGCCAGCGTGTTGCGCTGCTGGAACGCCGTCGTTCGCTTTTGCAATTGGTGGGACGCGCACTGTACAGACGCGGCTCATCGCCGCCGGAATCGATCCAGTTGCTCATCGTCTTGCTCCAGCACCCCGCGGCCAGTGCAACAATGGTTATGCATTTCGCGGGCCAACCCTGATTCGCAGGCGGCCGGCCTCGCCTCATCATCAGACCGTCATGACGGCGTCACGCACAAGCCGGGACAACTACGGCTCGCGGCGGCAACTTCCCGTGGTCGGCAGGCAAACTGCCGCGTTGCGCGAGAGGATGCGCTTTGGCATAAAAGCGGGACCGGTTACGCCATTGGGCGATGGCGGCCGGCCTGCGGGACGTTATGAAAAACGGTCTCTACTCGATTCACGTGACCCTGCTCGATGGTCGAGCCGGCAAGGGCAGCGGCGTGATCCTTTTTCGCGACGGCAAGATCCTTGGCGGCGACGCCTACCTCTATTACACCGGCAGCTACGTGGTGAAGGACGACACCACCTTCAAAGGCGAGGTGCTGGTGCAACGACACACCTCGCCGCGCGGCGACGACAATCCGCTGTTCGGCGGTCCTGCTCCCGTGGGTATCGGCGTCAGCGGGACCTACACGGACACGCGCGCGGAAATGACGGGCACGGCGCTGGTCGGCAAGGCCAGCCTGATTTTCGGCGCAACGCTGCACAAGCTTGCTGAAGCTGATTAGGAGCGCGCCTATTCCGCAGCCTGCTCCAGCGGCGCCGTGCGCGGCAGGATGATCTGGATGCGGGTGCCGCTGCCCGGTTCGGAATCGAGATCGAGCCGCCCGCCGAGCCGGTTGGTGACGATGCTGTAGACGATGTGCAGTCCAAGACCGGTGCCGCCCTGGTCGCGCCGCGTCGTGAAGAACGGATCGAAGGCACGGCGTCGGACGTCGAGCGACATGCCGCAGCCATTGTCGGAGAAGATGATCTCGACATTGTCCTTGCCGGACTCGCGCACCTGGATGTCGATCGTCCCCGGCCGGCCGTCCGGGAAGGCGTGCGCCACCGAATTGAGAAACAGATTGGTCAGCACCTGGCCGTACGGGCCCGGATAGCTGTTCATGGTCAGATCCGGCTGGCACTCGACGTTGAGCGTCAGATTGTGCTTGCGCAGGCCCGGCCTCAGACTCATCACCACCTGCTCGGTAAGGTCGCCGAGATCGAAGCTGCGCTGGTCCGAATAGTTGCGGTCGGCGGCGACCTGCTTGAACGACTGGATCAACTCGGCTGCGCGGTTGAGATTGGAGACGAGCTGCGAGGATGCGTCGCGGCTGGTGCTGAGGAAGTCGTTGAGCGTGGAGCGGCGCAGCTCGCCCCGCTCGACCTCGGCGGTGAACATCGCGGTCTTGCGCTCCAGCGCGGAGGCGACCGTGAGGCTGATGCCGACGGGATTGTTGACCTCGTGGGCGACGCCGGCAACGAGGCGCCCGAGCGCGGCTAGCTTCTCGGCCTCGATCAGCGAGGCCTGGGTCTCGCGCAGGTTGCGCAGTGCCGTCTCGGCGGACTCCTTGGCTTTGCGCATCTCCTGCTCGCCGCGCTTGCGCTCGCCGATGTCGAGCGCGACGGTGACGATCCGCTCGATCTCGCCCTCGGCATCGAGCAGCGGCAGCTTGTTGACCAGCCATTGCCGCATGTTGCCGGAGGCGTCCTTGTATTCCTCCTCGTAGAAGCCGAGGCCTTTTCGAAGCTTGAGCACCCGCTTGTCGCTCTCGTCGGACTTGGCCGCGCCATAGCGCGACATCAGGTCGGCCGTGGTGCGGCCGAGCGCGTCGCCGGGTTCGATGCCGAAGATGCCGGCCATGTAGCGGTTCATCAGCACATAGCGCAGGTCGCGATCCTTGACGTTGATCACTGCGGGCACGGTGTCGATGACCTGCTGGAGCAGGCGCCGGCCTTCGGCGATGGCGTCTTCCGCCCGCTTCTGGTCGGTGATGTCGCGCAGCGTGCCCTCGTAGCGGACGATGTTGCCCGCTTCGTCGCGCACACCGGTGGCGCTGTCGGAGAGCCACAGGATGTTGCCGCTGCGCTGGCGCACCTGGTACTCGAACTCGCGCACCATGCCGTCGCGCGCCATCAGCCGCTGGTATTCGACGCGTGCCTCGGGATGGACGTAGATGGTGTGGGCGATGTCGTTGATGCTGTCGATAAGGTGCTGCGGGCTGTCATAGCCCATCATTCGCGCCAGTGCCGGATTGGCGTTGAGCAGATCGCCGGAGGGCGTCGTGACGTAGATGCCGTCGACCGATCCCTCGAACAGTTTCCGGTAGCTCTCTTCGGCGAGGCGCTGCTCGGTGAGCGCGCGCACCGCCGCTTCCCGCGCCGTGTCGGCCTCCTCCAGCGCGCGGCGGAACACTTCGGCAGCGCGGGCGATGTCGCCGATCTCGTTGTCGAGGTCGGCGGACGGGATCGAGGTGTCCTTCCGGCCCGCCGCAAGAGCGCGGATCGAGCGGGCGATCTGGGCGAGCGGACGCACCGTCCTGCGCACCACGAACAAGGCAGCGCCGAAGCCGATCAGCACGCCGATGGTGCCGAGCACGATGCTCTGCCATCGCGCTTCCGTCAGCGTCCGGGCAAAGTCGCGCGACAGCACGTGGCCGCGCCGATCGCTGACCTCGCGTAGCAATTCGGTGACACGACCGATCAGCCGGCCCTCGGTTCCCAGCACCTCGCGGTCGATGTCGGCGATCTGCCGCTCGCGGACGGCCACGGCCATGATGGCCTCGGCGTAATCGTTCACCGCCGATTTCAGCTTGGCATCGGCAATGTTCAGTCCCCGCATGTTCTGCGCGGCCTGCTCCGCCGCTGACGGGTTGCGCGCGAGAAGCCCGAGCGCGATCCGGCTCTGCGCCTCCGACAGGCGCGAGGCCAGCTCACGGTCGGCGGTGCCGGAGACGGCCGCATCGAACTGTTCGCGCAGCGGCGGCAGGCCGGCGAGCAGCTGGGCGCGGCGGTCGATCAGGGTCGAGATCCGCTCGAGGCCGGTCCGATAGGTCGCGAGCCGCTCGGTCACCCCGTCGATCATGTCCTGCTGCTCGGGGGCGAGCTCGATGCGGGTCTTCTTCAGGATGTCGCTGAGGGTCGAGGCCGCCTCGCCGACCTGCTTGAACTGGATGCCGGCGCCGGGATCGGTGACGAAGTCGCGCGCGGCGAGCCGCAGCTCGTTCATGCGGCGATCGATGTCCTCGGCGAGGTCGCCGACGCTCTGGAGCCGCTGCAGCTCGGCGAAGGTCGTATCGATGTGCCGGATCGCGATCACGCTCGCGGTCGACGTGACGATGATCACCGCCAGCACCAACAGGAAGCTGCCGAAAGTGAGCTGGCCGATGGAGAGCGAGAATGTTCGCTTTTTCTCAGGGGTCGGCGTCAATTCGGCGGACATTGGGCTTTGAGGGACCGGGATATTGGAGGCCCAATATACGACGTATTGCGGCCCCGGGGAAACATGCCTCGGGCCGCCGTTTATCCTTAATATTGGCCTCGGAGCCCCCTTGCCCGATCTATGACGGTTTAACGCTTGCCTGCCGCCGGGCCGGGATCGTCATGGCGGCGACGCCGAGGACCACGCAGGCAAGCCCGATCCAGGCGGTCCGGCTCAGGCTCTCGCCGAGCAAGGCGACGCTGATGGCGACGCCAATGGGCACCCGCAGATAGGCCTGCGCGGTGGTGCCGACCGAGCCCAGGGTCTGGATCAGGCGGAAATAGATCGCAAACGCCGCCGCCGTCGAGAACAATGCGAGCGCGAGCAGCGCCAGCACCGAGCTCGGCGACGGCGACAGCGTCCAGGGCTGCTCGACCGCGAGCGAGGCCGGGATCAGGACGGCGGCCCCGGCCAGCAGCGAGCCGGCTGCGGGCGCCATTGGGTCGAGGCCCTTGAAGCTGCGGCCGAAGATCGCGGCGCAGGCGTAGCAGATGGTGGCGGCGACGATGGCCGCCTCCGCGAGGAGACCGCTGCCGATGTCGTGGAAGGCATCGACGCCGACGATCAGCAGGATGCCGGCCATGCCGGCGATGACGCCGAACAGCTTTCGCGGGCTCGTCGCCTCGTGGCGGGTGACGACCGCCGTGAGCAGGAAGGTGAAGATCGGGCCCGCCGAGTTGAGGATGGTGGCGAGCGCGGCATCGACATGGCGCTCGCCCCAGGCGATCAGCGTCCAGGGGATGACGCTGTTGAGCACGGCCTGGAAGGCGAAGCGCTGCCAGGTCGCCGCGTCCGTGGGCATCCTGATGCCGCGCGCCCACATCACGGCGAGCAACAGGAGGCCTGCGATCGTGGTCCGCGCCGCGATCAAGGTAATCGGGGGAATGGTGGCAACGCCGAGCTTGATGAAAGTGTAGGAGCCGCCCCACAGCGTTGCGAGCGCGACCAGGAGTGCCAGCTCGACGGCGATGTTGGTGTCCTGCCGGCTGTCCATTTCGCGCGGTCCGTCCCGTTGTCAGGACGGAACCTAGCGCGTCTGCGGTCGCAGATAGTTCGTTACGTGTCGAAGTGTATCAGCCCACCGCCCCGACCTCGAACACCTCGCCGTCATAGCCGGCCTCGCGGGGAATGCGCAGCTGGCGGCCGGTTTCGGTCTTGGTCATGACAGGCATCACCGTGATGATCGACATGCCGCGGGCATGGTCGAGCGCGTCTTTCACGCTGCCCTGTTTCGCAAGGCGAATCAGATTGCGCGTGGTCGGGAACGGCAGCTTGAAGCGGCCGCTCTCGCCGCCCTCCACCGCCTCGCGCGGCGAGACCCAGATCGAATCGGTCGACTCCCTTCCGTCATGGGCGCCGAGCTGATCCGGGGGCGCCGCCGCAAGGAAGAACCAGGTATCGAAGCGCTTGGGCATGCCCTCCGGCGTGATCCAGTGCGCGTAAGGCACCAGCGTGTCGAGCGCGAGCTGAAGGTCGTTGTCGACCAGGATGCTCAGGAAGCTGACCTTGTGCTCGTTGAGCGCGACGCGGTGCTTGTCGGCGATCTCGCCGGCACGCCTGACATCGACAGGCGCGCCCGTCCCCTTCGACCGCGCCAGCAGGATGCCGCTCTCCTCAAAGGTCTCGCGGATCGCAGCGATGCGAAAACCGCGATCCGCCTCGCTGAGGCCCTCACCGCCCGAATACAGGTCGGAGCGCGCAACGATCTCGTTGTCGCCGGCATCGACGCTGCCGCCGGGAAACACCAGCGCGCCCGAGTTGAACTCGATCTGATGATGGCGGACCATCATGAAGACTTCGATTTCGCCGCGGCCCTTGCCGTCGGCCTTGGCGCCATCACGGAGCAGGAGGATCGTCGACGCCGGGCGTGATGCTGATGTCTCGGTCATCCAACTAACCTGCGGCGCTGGATTGCGGGCCGAGATTGGCGCGCTTGTCGACACGGGCGACGCGCGACAGCAGGTACTCGACCTCGGCCTTCGCCGTCGCCGTGATGGTCGCGCCGGGCTTGCGCTGGGCGCTGGAGGCGATGATGCCGCGCTTCTGCAGCACGTATTTGCGGATGGTCAGGCCGACGCCGGGCTGCTGCTCGTAGCGGATCAGCGGCAGATGCGCGTCGAACAGGTCATGCGCGGCATCGCGCTTGCCGGCCTTGGAGAGGTTGACGACGTCGATCAGAAGCTCCGGGAAGGCGTAGCCGGTCATGGCGCCGTCGGCGCCGCGCTCCATCTCGAAGTCCAGGAACGTGCCGCCATTGCCGCACAGAATCGAGAGCGGACGGAGCGAGCCGTCCTTCTGGAAGCCGCGCAGCGTCGTGATCTTCTCCAGGCCCGGCCAATCCTCGTGCTTGAGCATCACGCAGTTCGGATTGTCCATGACGATCTTGCGGATCACGGCGGGGGTGAACACCACCGAGAGCGTCAGCGGATAGTCCTGGAGCACCCAGGGCACATCCGGCCCGATCGCTTCCGCCGCCTGCTTGAAATAGCCGACGATCTGGTCGTCGGTCCGAAGCGACGGCGGCGGGGCGATCATGACGCCGGCCGCACCCGCGTCCATCGAGGCCTTCGCCAGCGAGCGCATGGTGGCAAAGCCCGGCGCGGAGACGCCGACGATCACCTGCATCTTCTTGGCGCGCTTGACGAAGCGCACCGCCACCTGCTCGGCCTCAGCCGCGTCCAGCTTCGGCGCCTCGCCGAGGATGCCCAGCACCGTGACGCCGTCGCAGCCGACCTCCTCGTAAAAATCGGTCAGGCGGTCGATCGAGCGCTCGTCGATCCGGCCGTCGTCGTGGAACGGCGTCGGGGCGATTGCGAAAGTGCCCTTGGCGTCGGCGGTCAGTTTCATTTAGTCCTCGTCTCTGTTCGTCATTCCGGGGCGGCTCGCAGAGCCGAACTCTGGTGCGCAATTGCGCACCTGAGAATCTCGAGGTTCCGGGTTCGATGCTTTGCATCGCCCCGGAACGACAACAACAGCCTAAAACCTCCGCGCGCCCATCTTGATCTGCTCCTCGGAGAAGAAGATCTCCTTGGCATGATCGGCGATGTCCTGGGCCTTCCAGCCCGTGTGCGGCGGTTTCCAGCCTTCCATTTCCATCATCCGCATCTCGCGCACGCCGCGGGGCCCGGACACACCCAGCACCTTGCCGGTCTGGTCGCCCGACAAGTCGCTGACCATGTATAGCACGGCCGGCGCGATGCCGTCCGGCCCCAGCGCCGCGGAGGGGTTCTCCTTATAGCGGGGCAGGTCTGCGGTCATGCGGGTCAGGGCGCCCGGGGCCAGCGTCCAGATCCGGATGTTGTACTTGCGGCCCTCGATCGCCAGCACGTTGGACAGGCCCCAGATGCCGCCCTTGGCCGCGCCGTAATTGGTCTGGCCGAAATTGCCGATCAGGCCCGAGGTCGAGGAGGTGTTGACGATGACGCCGCCGCCATTTTCCCGCATCCAGCGAAACACCGGCATGGTGCAACAAAAGGTGCCTTTCAGATGCACCTTGATGACCTTGTCCCAGTCGGCTTCGGAAGCCTTGTGAAAGGTCTGGTCGCGCAGGATTCCGGCATTGTTGACCAGGATGTCGGCGCGACCGAAATGCTTGATGGCGTCGTCGAACACCGACTGGCCGCCCTCCATGGTGGAGATGTCGGCGCCGTTGGCGATCGCCTTGCCGCCTTCGGCCTTGATCGCGTCCACCACGAGTTGCGCCATCGACTTGTCGGCGCCGGAGCCGTCACGGGGACCGCCGAGGTCATTGACGACGACCGAGGCCCCTTCCCGCGCAAACAGCTTCGCGTAGGCCTCACCGAGCCCGCCGCCCGCGCCGGTGATCAGCGCGACCTTGCCGTCGAGTAGTCCCATGGTGGCTTCTCCCTGTTTTGTTTTCTTCGCCTCTCCCCGCGTGCGGGGAGAGGCCTGAAATCGAGCGCAGCTTGATTTCAGGGTGAGGGGGAGCCTCCGCGAGCTCAACTGTCACCGTCCCCGGGGAGACTCCCCCTCACCCCACAAGCGGGGCGAGGCAGTGAAGCACCAGTGCCCGCCTAACCCAGCACCGTCTTGCCGTTCTTGATCACGGTGACGCCGCGCGACTTCACCTTGGCTTCGAACGAGATCACGTTGCCGTCCTTCCAGAGGTCCATGGTCACGGTCTCGCCGGGATAGACCGGCGAGGAGAACCGCGCGATGTGCTGGCGGAAGGCGCTCGCGTCGTAGTCGGCGTAGGTCTGCAGCACGCCGCGGCAGGTGATGCCGTAGGTGCACATGCCGTGCAGGATCGGACGCGGAAAGCCGGCCTTCTTGGCGAACTCGGGATCGCTATGCAGCGGGTTGCGGTCGCCGCAGAGGCGATAGACCAGCGCCTGGTCGGGGCGCGTGGTGATGTCGATGGTCTTGTCGGGTGCGCGTGACGGGATCTTGTGCGGATCGGGCTGGGTCAGGCTCGGCCCGCCAAAGCCGCCGTCGCCGCGGGCAAAGCGCGAGGCGACGAGGGTCGCGAGCTTCTCGCCCTTCTCGTTCTTGAGCACGGTCTGGTGGGCGATGACGACGCCCTTGTCCTTGCCCTTGTCGTAGACTTCAACGACGGAAGAGTCGGCGGTGATGTGCGCGGCGACCGGCAGCGGCTGGTGGAAGGTGATGTCGCGCTCGCCATCGACCACCATGACGCGGTTGAGGTTCATCTCGCCGGGACCCGCGCCCCACGCCGCGACGGACGCGAATGTCGGCACCACCTTGAGCGGCCGCGGCGTCAGCGTGCCCTCGTTGACGAAGGCGAGCTCATTCTCGTCCATCGGATCGGCGCCGAGCCCGATGCCGTAGGCGTAGAGCATCACCTCGCGATCGGTGTAGGCGTATTTCTGGCCGAGGTTTTTCAGGCCTTTGAGCTCTTCGTATCTGGCGGACATGTTGTTTGTCTTCCTCCCGAGTTTCTTATCCGCAGGCGGCGATGCCCGTGAATGTGCCCTCTCCCCTTGTGGGAGAGGGCAGCACCGCTCTTGCAACAAAGTCACGTGGGTGAGGGGTTGGCTCCGCATTGACACTTCTCGTGCGGAGGGAGACTCCTCACCCGGCAGCCTTCAGCTGCCACCCTTTCCCACAAGGGGAGAGGGTTACATCTTGGTTCGTGTCAGGCAGGCGTGAAGAACGGCAGTGGCGCACCATCCGTCGGCTTAAACACCACTTTCACCTTCTGGCCGATCTTGAGCTTCCCAAGATCGCAGTCGACGAAATTGGTCTGCACCGACGGCCCCTCCTTCAGCGTGACGTAGCCGATGGCGTATGGGCCGGTCGGCGACTTCCGCATCAGGCTCCAGGTGTAAATCGTCCCCTCGCCCGAGGCTTCCTCCCACACCGTCTTGTCGGAGTAGCAGAACGGGCAGATCGAGCGCGGGAAATAGTGCGCTTCGCCGCACGCCGTGCAGCGCTTGATCATGAACTTGCCCTGCTTCGCCGCATCCCAGAACGCGGCGGTCTCGGGGTTCGTGACCGGTGCCGGATATTTCTTCGTCTCGCTCATCACACGCGCTCCAGAATAGCCGTCGAGGCGGCGTGGCGAACTCCCAAAAGGCCGCCGGTGCCGTGAGCGATGGCGAGATCGCAATTCTTGACCTGCACCTTCGGATGCGCCTCGCCGCGCAGCTGCCGCACGGCCTCGATGATCTTGGTCATGCCGCCGCGGTTGACGGGATGATTGCTGCAAAGCCCGCCGCCGTCGGTGTTGAATGGCAGCTTGCCGACGCCAGAGATCAGATTGCCGTCGGCGACGAACTTGCCGCCCTCGCCTTTCTTGCAGAAGCCGAGATCCTCGAGTTGCATCAGCACCGTGATGGTGAAGCTGTCATAGATCGAAGCGTATTTGATGTCCTTCGGCGTGATGCCGGCTTCCTCGAACGCACGCGGGCCGGACCAGATGCCGGCGGAGTACGTGAGATCGAGATCCTTGCCGCCGCGCGGGCCCTTCATCGCCTCGCCATGGCCGATCAGCTTGACCAGTGGCTTCTTCAGGCTCCTGGCGATCTCCGGCGTCGTCACGATCAGCGCGCCGCCGCCGTCGGAGACGACGCAGCAATCCATGCGATGCAGCGGATCGGATATCATCGGCGAGTTCAGGACGTCCTCGACGGTGACGACGTCCTTGAGCATTGCATGCGGATTGTATTGCGCGTGATGCGAGGCCGCGACCTTGATCCAGGCGAGCTGCTCTGAAGTTGTGCCATAGTCGTGCATATGGCGCATGGCACACATGCCATAGGCATTGTGCGTGGTCGCCCCGTAAGCGGATTCGAAATCGACCTCGGCACCGGCCGCACGCGGCGGCATCACACCGGTGCGGGGCTTGCCGGCGAGCGTGATCAGCGCAATCGAGCACTTGCCCGCCGCGATCGCCTCGGCGGCATGGCCGAGATGGATGATGTAGGAACAGCCGCCGGTCTCGGTGGAGTCAACGTGGCGGAGTTTCTTGGTGTTCAGGCCGAGATAATCGACCATCGGCCAGGCGCCGCCGGGCGCATCGCCCGCGCAGAAATAGCCGTCGACGTCGTCCTTGCTGATCCCGGCATCCTCGATCGCGCCCTTGGCGACCTCAGCGTGGAGCTGGGCGGTGGATTTGTCCGGCGCATGCCGGGTCGGGTGCTCGTAGATCCCGGCAATGTAGGCCTTGCCCTTGATGGTCAAACTTCAGGTCTCCGCTGGCGTTTCTTGATTGCCCCGTTTTTCTGAACCGCACTGGGCAGATTGGCAAGCGCGGAAATATTCCGCCCCGCGAGAGGGCAGCGGGTCGGCGCAACTCCCAATCCCGTCATCCTAAGGTGCGAGTGATGGGGCGCAGCGCGCCCCATCAGGAGCCTCGAAGGATGCACGGCCAAGCTATCTCGACGCCCACTGAGCGACAGCCGGGCCGTCGCCCTTCGAGGCTCGCCGAAGAGGCGAGCGCCTCAGGGTGACGGTCTAGATGACCGGCTCGCTCTCACATCGCAGACACACCCCCGCATCCTCGCGGCCCATCTCGCCCGAGCTTTGCTTCCGTCTCGCTCCCTCCTTGAACAGAGGGCGCAGGGAAGACCGGGTGCCGGCTGGGCACCCACGGTCCGCTGTGCGCGATTGCGCGAAGAACAGATGCACAGCGGCATACAGGTGCGGCCAAACATCCGGCCTTCCCTGCGCAGTGGCTTTACGGCTTATGTCGTGCTCTCCCCGGGGAGCGATGCACTATTGCCCCCGTCGCCTTGCAATTACTCGCAAGACTTGACGCCAGCCTGCGGGCGTCAGGACCACACGATTTTGCCGTACGCGAGACCGCGCCCGTCGTGCACGAGCCAATCGCCCGCGCGACGCAGCCCGCGTCCACCGCCACTCACCCCGCGTTTCGTGACGATCGCGATACGCCCCTCTGAGAGGGATGAGGTGGCCAAGGAAATACGACGTTTCCGAATTTCGGTAAAGCGGAATGTTTTTGCGCAAGCGGATTGACCCACGGCGTGGGTGTTTTGCCCGACGGGCAACACAAGGGATGGTGCCGTAGGGTGGGCAAAGCGACTTGTCCGCCGTAGCTCGGAGAGCGAAGGCGGAAGCGTGCCCACGTCTTTTGCGCAATCATGGCGAGGTCGTGGGCACGGCGCTTCGCGCCTTTGCCCACCCTACGGGACCTTGCGCCGTCCCAGCCAGTTGCCTTCCGTCAGGTCGGGCTGTGCGGCACGGGCCTCAGCGGATGCCTCCGCAGCCCAGGGAAAATGCCCGTCGCGATCGGGGTACGCGACTTGCAGGCATTCGAACTCATCATTGCCGTAGAACCATCTGCTCCATCCGAGATGCGAGCGGTAGTGCTGCAACGACACCGGAAGGAGCACGGCGGCGACATTCTCAAACAGCGCATCGGTGGGCTCGCCGACCAGCGGTCGCCGTCCTGCGTCGAGTTCGTGGTAGATCGTCCAGAACGTATCCTGGGCGGTCTGCTGCCCCATTGAAAACACGATCATCTCCGGAAACCTGAACTTCAACCAGAATCCGGTCGTGTAGGCGAAGCCCGGTCCTTCGCCATCGGGGAAGACATGCGTGCCGAACCAGCCGTGATTGCGAACTTTCTCGACGAAATTCTGCTCGTGCTTATCGAGCCGATCGGGAGGCGCATCAAGGGCTGTGAACATTGCTCGCTCGTCCGATACGAGGGGTGAAAGACAGACTCTTCGCTACGAGGCGGTGCTCGGGCGCGCGCGATAACGGAACGCGGTCAGCCCGGCGAACATCAGGCCGAGGACGAGAAAAACAGCGCCTCCCTTCACGCCAAAACTGTCCTGGTGTTGGCGCTCGGCCGCGTCGTCGACGATCAGGGGCCGCGCATCAGGTCTGCCCGTGAGATAGCGGATCCTGATCTGTCTGACGGTCTGGACGCCGTTGCGCGTGATCTGCCGCCAGAACGCCGGGCTGATATGGGTCGGTCCGTAGGCCTGCTGTCGTCCGCTCTTGTCGGTCCACGCCAGCGTCACGAGATAGCTCGGGGCCTCACCTGCCTTGTTCACCTCACCGTAGGCGCGGGTCACATCGGCGGTGGCGTCATCGCCATGGGCAAGGATCTCATTCAACGTGCTTTGCTCAATGTAGGAGTTCACCAGCATGTAGCCGCCGAATGGAAGCATCACAGCAGTCAGGGTCCCGAGGATGTAAGGAAAGGGACGCCTTGCTCCGGCGGCGATCGTCGCACTCCTCGGCCCGCCTCGACGCGCCGACCATGTCTGCCATCCGATCACGAGCATCAGGAGCACGGCGCAAACGCCTACTCCCGCCGCCATGAACCTGGACGTGGACCGGATATGGTTCAGATGGTCGTCGAGATCCTCGACAATGACCGGAAGCGATGCATCGTCGTCAACAGCCTGAATGGGAATCGTCAGGAGCTTGAGCTGGTTGCCAACCATGATCCGCGCCGCATAGGCAGCACTGACCGCAATGCCCGTGCGCTCGCGCTGGACGCCATCCCTGCCGGTCCACTGCAATCCGATCGACAGATTTTCGTCGACATAGCGCGGCCAGCCGCCGTCAAACACGAACGGAAACCGCGGCGAGACGACTTTGGCCGAAATGATCTTTCCGGTGGTGCCATAGCCATCGCGCATGACGCGTTCGATGGCATGCTGATTCCAGAACATCCCCAACGCCGCCAAAACACCGACGGCCAGAAACAGAATCAACACAGTGCGCAATGACATCGATCATCGCCCCGCATAGCGCAGGGCCGCATCGCCCGGCGCGCCTCACTATCGCAGGTTGCTGATATCGCGGCGCCACAACTCTTGTCAAACGGATGAATTGTCGTCCGCTGGCGTAGGGCGGATTAGCCGAAGGCGTAATCCGCCGTATTGATCTCCACGGCCACGGATGTGGCGGATTACGCTTCGCTAATCCGCCCTACGAGATCGCCCTACTCCGCCGCGATCTGCCGCGGCGCAGGCGGCGGGTTGGCGAGGTCCCCAGCGAGTTGGGCGTAGCGGGCCTTGGCGTCCGCGACCGCTTTCTCCTTCACCGGGCCGTAGCCGCGGATGCGGTCGGGCAGCGACAGCAGTTCCACCGCGGTGTCGATCGTCACCGGCGACAACAGGCCGAGCACGGTGGCGACGTCCTTCTCGTAGCCGGCGATCAGGTCGCGTTCGAGCTTGCGGTCGGCGCTGCGGCCGAAGATGTCGAGCGGCGTGCCGCGCAGGAATTTGAGTTTCGCCAGCACGCCGAAGACGTTCAGCATCCAGGGGCCGAAGGCGCGCTTCTTCGGGCGTCCCAGCGCGTCGAGGCCACCGCCGAGGATCGGCGGCGCCAGGTTGAAGCTGAATTTGAAGTCGCCCTCGAATTGATCGCGGAGCTGCTGGGCGAAGGCCCCGTCGGTGTAGAGGCGCGCGACTTCGTATTCGTCCTTGTAGGCCAAGAGCTTGGCGTAGTTCACCGCAACCGCGCGCGGCAGCGCATCGCCATAGCCACCCTTCACTGCGGCATCGCGCACCTGGTCGATCAGCTTGCGGTAGCGCTTGGCGAGACGGCTGTTCTGATAGGCAGCGAGGTGCTTGGCGCGGTGCTCGATGACCTCGTCGAGGCTCATGGCGTCCAGCGTCTTGGGCGCAGCCACCTGGTCCGTACCCTTCAGCATGTTGGCAAGACGTGCGGGATCGGCGACCGCGAGCCGGCCGAGGCGGAAGGCCTCCTTGTTCATCTTGATCGAGACGCCATTGACCTCGATCGCCTGTTCGATCGACTCCGCCGACAGCGGGAACAAGCCCTTCTGATAGGCGTAGCCCATCATCATCATGTTGGTGGCGATGCTGTCGCCGAGCAGCTGCTCGGCCGGCTTGGTGAAATCGAAGAACACCGAGTCCTTGTGCAGCGCGGTCTCCAAGAGCCCGTTCAGCTTGCGGGTCTGGAAGTTGAAGTCGCGGTTAAGGACGAAATCGGCGGTAGGAATGACGTGGCTGTTGATGATGCCGCGCGTCCGCGTGGAGTCGCAGAGCGAGATCGTGTCCTTGGCGACCGCGACCACCTCATCGGCGGCGAGTACGAGATCGGCCGTGCCGGTGACGATGCGCGAGCAGGTCACTTCCGCGGGGTGATCCGACAGGCGGACATGGCTGAGCACCGCCCCGCCCTTCTGTGCAAGGCCGGACATGTCGAGGATCATCGAGGCCTTGCCCTCGATATGGGCGGCCATGCCGAGCAGCGCGCCGATAGTGAGCACGCCGGTGCCGCCGACGCCGCCGACCGCGATGTTATAGGGCTTGTCGAGCGTCGGGCGCGAGGCCGGCTCGGGTAGCGCGCCGATATCGGCAAGCTCAGCCGGCGCACGGTGGCGCGGCTTGCCGCCGTCCACGGTGACGAAGGACGGGCAAAAGCCCTTGAGGCAGGAATAATCCTTGTTGCAGGACGACTGGTTGATGGCGCGCTTGCGACCGAACTCGGTCTCCAGCGGCTCAACCGAGATACAATTCGACTGCACCGAGCAATCGCCGCAGCCTTCGCAGACCGCGGGGTTGATCATGACGCGGCGCGCCGGATCTTCCATCAGGCCGCGCTTGCGGCGGCGGCGTTTTTCGGCGGCGCAGGTCTGCACGAACACGATCGCCGATGTGCCCTTGTGTTCCCGGCACATCTTCATGACGTTCTGCAGCTCGTCGCGATGATAGAGCTTCACGCCCGGCGCGATGGTGCCGGCCGGATAGGCATCGGGCGCCTCCGAGACAAGATAGATCTCGCGGATGCCTTCGGCGTGGAGCTGATGGGTGATCTGCTGCGGCGAGAGATCGCCGTCATGGCGCTGGCCGCCGGTCATGGCCACCGCGTCGTTGTAGAGGATCTTGTAGGTGATGTTGGTCTTGGATGCCACCGCCTGGCGGATGGCGAGAAGGCCCGAGTGGAAATAGGTGCCGTCGCCGAGATTGGCGAAAATGTGGTTCTCGTTGGTGAAGGGTGCGATGCCGACCCACGGCACGCCCTCGCCGCCCATATGCGTAAAGGTCTCGGTCGAGCGGTCCATCCACAGCGCCATGAAGTGGCAGCCGATGCCGGCGAGCGCGCGGCTGCCTTCGGGGACCTTCGTCGAGGTGTTGTGGGGACAGCCGGAGCAGAAATACGGAGTGCGGGAGACAGGTGCGACCGCCTGCATCTGGGTGGCCTGACGGCCGTTGAACCAGTCGGCCTTGGCGCGGAGCATCGAAGCAATCTCAGGATTGAGATCGAGCTTGAGAAGTCGCTCGGTAAGCGAGGTCGCAAGCGAGGCGACGCTGAGCTCGGCGGCGAAGGTCAAAAAGCGCTTGTCGTGCTCGTCCATCTTGCCGACGATGCGCGGGCGCACGTCGTCGCGCCAGTTGAACAATACCTGCTTGACCTGGTTCTCGACGATCTCGCGGCGCTCCTCGACGATGAAGATCTCCTCCAGGCCGACGGCGAATTCATGCACGCCTTCCGGCTCCAGCGGCCACGGCATGCCGATCTTGTAGAGGCGAAGGCCGATCTTGGCAGCGACCTCTTCGGTGACGCCGAGCTCGCGCAGCGCCTGACGGACGTCCTCATAGCTTTTGCCTGACGCCATGATGCCGAAGCGGGCGTTCGGCGAATCCATGGTGACGCGGTTGACCTTGTTGGCGCGCGCAAAGGCGATCGCGGCAAAGCCCTTGTAGTCCTGCAGGCGCCGATCCTGCTCGAAGCGATCGTCGGGCCAGCGCAGGTTGAGTCCGCCTTGCGGCATCTCGAAATCGGTGGGGATGATGAACGGCTTCATCTCGTCGGTGAGATCGATCTCGGCGGTGGTCTCCACCGTCTCCGTGATCACCTTCATGCCGACCCAGCAGCCGGAATAGCGCGACATCGCGATGCCGAGCAGGCCCATCTCGATCATCTCGTGGATGCTCGAGGGATAGAGATACGGCATCAAGGCCGACATGAAGGCATGGTCGGACTGATGCGGGACCGTCGAGGATTTTGCGCCGTGGTCGTCACCGGCGAGACAGAGCACGCCGCCGTTCTTGGCCGAGCCTGCGGCATTGCCGTGGCGGAACACGTCGCCGCAGCGATCGACGCCGGGGCCCTTGCCGTACCAGATGCCGACCACCCCGTCATATTTCGCGCCGGGCGAGAGGTTAAGCTGCTGCGAGCCCCAGACGGCCGTGGCCGCCAGATCCTCGTTCACGCCGGGCTGGAACTTGATGTTGTACTGTTCGAGATGCTTGCGGGCGGCAAAGAGCTGCTGGTCGTAGCCGCCGAGCGGCGAGCCGCGATAGCCGGAGATGAAGCCCGCGGTGTTGAGGCCGCTGGCGCGGTCACGCCGGATCTGGGCCATGGGCAGGCGGACCAGGGCCTGGATGCCCGTGGTGAAGACGTGTCCGGTTTCCTGGGTGTATTTTTGATCGAGACTGATCGGACCCTGGTTGATTCCCATGCTGTCCTCTTTATCGCCCTGTTCAGGTCTTTCCGACTTAAGCCGTTGCCTTCCCGTTGTTTTTAGCTAGGGCGCGCCGACCAATCTCGCCACTCTATGTCGGATATTTCACGATCCGCATCACAAATCTGGACCAAAGGGAGGCCTGGGTAAAAATCGCAATTTCGTGGCCTGAAACACGTTGAGCATTTTCAATTTGTGTCACCATACCCCCACTGTGGCGAAATGAACTGATGCCGCTGTCGTGCCGGGTACGGGCGATTGGTCGCAGGAGAGACTTTCGATGCGGGCGATTCTGGCTGGCGCGGCTGTTGTCGGCTTGGCGTTGTGCAGTGCGGTTGCAAGTGCAGCCCGCGCCGCCGAGCCGTCGCCGGAGCTGATCGCCTACGGCAAGACGCTGGTCGAGGCCGGCGACTGCGCGGGCTGCCACACCGCCGATCCCGCAAAACCGTTCGCGGGCGGCAAGCGCATCGACACGCCGTTCGGCGCGATCTATGCGCCGAATCTGACCCCGGACCGCGACACCGGGATCGGCGCCTGGAAAGATGCCGATTTCACCCGCGCGTTGCGCACCGGCGTCGCGCCCGACGGCTCAAACTACTATCCGGCGTTCCCTTATCCCTACTTCACGAAGATGACGAAGGACGACACGCTGGCGATCCGCGCCTATCTCGGCACGCTTGCGCCCGTCGTCAGCCGCAACAAGCCGCCGGAGCTGCGCTGGCCGTTCGGTTATCGCGGCCTGATGCGCGTCTGGAACGCGATGTATTTCAAGCCCGGCCTGTACGAGCCGGACCAGAGCCAGAGCGCGGCGTGGAACAGAGGTGGCTATCTCGTCACCGGGCTCGGTCATTGCGGCGCCTGCCACACGCCGAAGAACTATTTTGGCGCGGACAAACAGGCGCAGGCGCTCTCGGGCAACGAGGTCGGCGGCTGGTACGCGCCAAGGCTCGACGGCGCCTCCCGCACGGGCCTGAAGTCGTGGAGCGAGGCGGACATCGCCGAATATCTGCAGAGCGGGCGCAATGCCAGGAGCCATGCCGGCGGGCTGATGGCGGAGGTGGTCGTCAACTCGACCTCGAAGATGAGCGATGCCGATGTGCGCGCGATCGCGGTGTACCTGAAGAGCCTGCCGCCGTCGCGGCGCGAGACCATCGTGACGCCGCCCGGTGATGCCGAGATGAAGGCGGGCCAGGCGGTCTACGCCAAGCTCTGCATCGCATGCCATGAAGCCGACGGCACGGGCGCGCCGCGGATCTATCCGCCGCTGCCCGGCAATGCGCTACTGCAATCGATCAATCCGTCCTCCACCTTGCGCATCATCCTCGACGGCGCCCACACCGTGACCACCCCGCGCGCGCCCAACACCGGCGAGATGCCGCCCTATGACAGGCTGTCCAATGAGGAGATCGCTGCGGTGACGAACTACATCCGCAACGCCTGGGGCAATGCGGCCCCCCTGGTGACGCCGGCGCAGGTGGCGAAGGCCAGGAAGCAGGGGCGAATGGGGAGTAGCGAATAGCCAGATCTATCCGCTATTCGCCATTCGCGCGCGCGGCGCTCACCTCTCCTCATCCCCGGTGAACACGAATTTCGGCATCTCCCATTTGTAGCGCACCGCGAGCAGGCGGAAGCTGAGACCGAGCACGAAGGTCAGGATGGTCCAGAGCTCGGCATTGAGGTTGAGGCCGAAGGCGGTGGCGTAGAACAGTCCCGTCACGACCGAGACGCTGGCGTAGAGTTCGGATCGGAACAGCAGCGGCACGTCGTTGCAGAGCACGTCGCGCAGCACGCCGCCGGCGCAGCCCGTCACCATGCCCGACACGATCACGATCGGCAGCGAGGCATCCATCTGCCAGCCGACGTTGCAGCCGATCATGGTGAAGACGACGAGGCCGATGGCATCGAGCACGATGAACGCGAGGTGCAGCCGATGCACCAGCCGCGCGATCAGGATCGTGAGCAGCGCCGCGCCACCCGGCAGCGCGAGGTAGATCGGGCTCGCCACCCACACCAGCGGGTAGTGACCGAGAAACAGGTCACGCAGCGTGCCGCCGCCGAGCGCGGTCACGCAGGCGAGAAGACAAACGCCGACATAGTCCATGCTGCGCCGGCCGGCGGCGAGTGCCGCCGTCATGCCCTCTGCCGTGATGGCGACGAGTCCCAGAAGATGCAGCACGCTATCCGTCGGCGGCAGGCTCCACATCGGCTTGTTCCCTTCGTCGCGGCCATGGAACCCGCGTCCAGTTCCCAGCCAGACAGGTTCCCGATTCCCGCCGGGAGGGCAACATCCGACGAAAGCATAAAACGGGCGGAACAGAAGCTCGCATCCCCGGGTTGTCACGGCGCAATCAACGAGGAGATTGAATCGATGGCTGACGACCGTTTTCCCAACGATCCGTACCGCCCGAACCTCGCCGACGATGAGTATCTTCGCGCGGCGCGCCGGGATGCCGACCTTCAGGCCGACCCCGAGCTTGGCGAAGGCCCCGCCTCCAGCGGCAAGGTTGCGTTGTTCGCCGTTGCGATTGCGCTGGTGCTGGGTGCCGTGTTCTACGGCCTGAACAATACCACCACTAGCAACCAGGCCAGCAACGCACCGGCCTCGCAGACGGCACAGACGCAGCCCACCAATCCGGCCGCGCCTCCCGGCATGCGCGACGTGACGCCACCGCGCAACAACGCCGAGCCGGGCGTGACCACGGGTGCGGCACCGAGCAAGCCGGCCCCGGATACGCAGAAGCCGTCTGACGGCGCGAAGTAACACTTAGCAATAGCGCGTGAAAGCGGCGGGACTCAAAAAGTCCCGCCGCTTTTCGTTTCCTGGGCTGATCGTCGCCTTTAGCTGAACATCTTGTTCAGTTCGCCGCCGGAATAACCGCTGCCGAGCTCGGTGAACGTACCCTTCTCCGCCATCTCCTTTGCCGCACGCATGAAGCCGCCCCAGGCGGCGCGGGCGAGCGAGCCGCCGACGCTGATCCGGCGGACGCCGAGATCTTCGGCCTCTTGCAATGACAGGCCGGAGGCACCGATCAGAAGATTGAACGGTTTGGGATGCACCGCCTTCACCACGGCGCTGATGTCCTCGCGGGTCTTCAGGCCTGGCGCATAGAGGCAGTCGGCGCCGGCATCGGCGTAAGCGGTGAGCCGGTCGATGACCAGCTTCAAGTCGGTCACGCCCCACAAATACGCTTCGCAGCGGCCGACCAGCAGCGTGCCGCTGTCGCCGATCGCCGTGCGCGAGGCCTTGATGCGCTCGACCGCGAGTGCGCGATCGTAGAGCGGCCTGTCCTTGTCGCCAGTGGAATCCTCGATCGACAAGCCGGCGACGCCGGTGCGCACGCAGCGCTCGACATTGTCCGCGACCCTGTCAGGCTCGACCGCAAAGCCGCCCTCGAAATCGGCGTTGACGGGGATGTCGACGGCCGAGCTCAATGCTGCCAGATGCTGACAGACATCCTCGACGCTGACGTGGTTATCGGCCTTGCCGATGGTCCAGGCAAAGCCCGCGCTCGACGACGCAATCGCCTTGAAACCGAGATGCTGCAACGCCTTGGCGCTGCCGATATCGACCGGATTGGGCAGGATGAAGCAGCCGCTTTCGTGCATCTTCTTGAAGGTCGCGCGCTTGTCCGCGGTCGTGACGTGCATGTTTCTCTCCCTTGTTGGCCGCGCAGACATAGGCGTGCCGACACGACAGCGCCAGTGCTCACCCGGCAGCGCCAGTGCGCACCCGGCAGTGCTAGTGCGCGTCGTGCACCGCCCGGCTGTCCTTCGGCGCCTGCTCGCGATCATTCATGCCGTAGTCTCTGACCACGCTGGCGATGCGCAGGTGATAATCGGCAAAGATCTGCGCCCTGCCCTTCGCCTGGGTGCGGCGGTGCTCCATCGTGTTGCGCCAGGCCTGCACTGCCGCCTCGTCGCGCCAGAACGACACCGACAGGATCTTGCCCTTCTCGGTCAGGCTCTCGAAGCGCTCGACCGAGATGAAGCCGTCGATGGTTTGCAGGATCGGCTTCAGATCGGCTGCGAGGTCGAAATAGTCCTGGCGGTGTTCCGGCTTCGGCCAGACCTCGAAGATCACGGCGATCATGGGCATCTCCTGCTGCTATCGGGCCTACAATACCACCTTGCGCAGGAAGGTGCGCTCTTCAGCGAGGATGAATTTGTGTTCCTCGGCGAAATGGAAATTCGCCATGCCCTCCGCATCCTGCCGCAGCCGCGCGCGATAGGCCTCGTATGCGGCCAGACTCTCGAAGCTGATCAGCCCGAAGGCGATGTTGTTGGTGCCCTCATGCGGCATGAAATAGCCGATCAGGTCACCGCCGCATTTCGGGATGATGGTGAGCCAGCGCTTCGAATATTCCTCGAACTGCGCGCGCTTGAACGGGTCGATCTGGTAGCGGATGAAGACGGTGACGGACATGATGGCTCCTGTTTTCTTCCGTCACTGCGAGCGCGGTCTCGTAGGGTGGGCAAAGGCGCGTCAGCGCCGTGCCCACCATTTCTTCGTAATAGCAACAGAACGTGGGCACGCTTACGCTTTGCCCACCCTACGGCTTCGGCTCCTCGCAATGACGTGTTTGCAGCAACACGCTACGCCCTTGCCCGACCACAATGCTTCGGCTACCATCGAAGCATGAAATCAGGACCCGACATCGCCCTGGTCGCTTCGCTGGTCGGCGATCCCGCGCGCGCCAACATGCTCACCGCGCTGATGAACGGCCGCGCGCTCACGGCGAGCGAGCTGGCGCAGGAGGCCGGCATCACGCCGCAGACTGCGAGCTCGCATCTGGCCAAGCTCGAGGCCGGCGGGCTGGTCGAGCCGGAGAAGCAGGGCCGCCACCGCTACTATCGCCTCACCGACGACGACGTCGCCAGCGTGCTCGAGGGCCTTGCAGGCCTTGCCGCGCGCACCGGCCACATGCGCGTGCGCACCGGGCCGAAGGATCCCGCCTTGCGGCGCGCGCGGATCTGCTACGACCACCTCGCCGGCGATCTCGGCGTGCAGATGCTCGATTCCCTGCGCGAACGGCATCTGGTCAAGCAGAAGAAGCAGGACATCGAGCTGACGGCCGAGGGCGAACGCTTTCTCGCCAGGCATCTGCAGATCTCGCCCGGCATGCTCACCCATCCACGTCGCCCGGTGTGCAAAGCCTGCCTCGACTGGAGCGAACGGCGCCATCATCTCGCCGGCACGCTGGGGGCCGCCATGATGCAGCGCTTCGCCGAGCTGAAATGGGCGGCGCGCGATGCCACGCCCGGCAGTCGTGTCGTCAACTTCACCCGCACCGGCGAGAAGCAGTTTGCCGCGCTGTTCGGCGACGGGAAGGACTGACCCACGCGCCGCCACACCGGAAGTGCGCGCCTCAAATGCTCCCGGCCCCGGCGTCATGGAGGATTGCTGCCGGGCCGGCCGCCGACGCCAGTGTCTGTCGCGCCAAGCCGCATGCCGGGAACGTTCATGCCGCATTCAGGTCATGATTGGCAGGTTTGGATCGCGCCGTGCCGGCATGTTGCAAAATTAACATGTCGAATCGTGTCTTTTGATTCATTGTGCGCCGCAAGCGCCAAGCTCCCGAAGACTTGCTCCAAAGACCTGCCTCCCGAGAGTTGCCTCCAAAGACTTGCCCCCAAAGACTTGCCCCAAGGACGAGAAGGAACATCACATGAAATACCTGTTCGCCGCCGCCATGCTCGCCAGCGCGGTTGTCGGTTTCAGCGAGGCCGCCAGCGCCGCGCAGGGTTGCGGCCCGGGTTGGTATCGTGGCGCCTACGGCGGCTGCCGCCCGATGCGCGGCGCGGTCGTCGTGCGCCCCGCCCCGGTGGTGGTCGCTCCGCCAGTCGTCGTCGTGCCGCGCGCGCGTGTGTGCCCCTATGGCTTCCGCTGGTACGCCGGCCGCTGCCGCCCGTTCTGATCTCTTTGCATCGCAAAGATGGCCGCGCAGGTTCAGCCTGCGCGGCCATTTTCGTTTTCAGGCTTGTTCGTTTTCAGGCTTGCCGCCGACTAATCGTCCGCCGTGGATTTTGAGCGGCCTGGAATCGAAACGGGGACCGCGGCTGCGGTCCCCGTCCAATTCGCGGCTTGCCGCGGCTCACCAGTGGCGGCGGTGCCAGCGCCGGCGACGCCAGCCCCAATGACGGTGACCCCAGCCCCGGT
The DNA here is from genome assembly GCF_014198295.1 of Bradyrhizobium sp. CIR18. Lineage (NCBI taxonomy): Bacteria > Pseudomonadati > Pseudomonadota > Alphaproteobacteria > Hyphomicrobiales > Nitrobacteraceae > Bradyrhizobium > Bradyrhizobium sp. CIR18. Next base: position 1,137,378 of record NZ_JACIHF010000001.1, read on the forward strand.
GGCGGCCATGCCAGTGAACCTGTTCCGGCGTCAGCTTGGCGGCTTCCTCGCTGGTGGTGACGGCAGGATGAGCGTCGGGGTTGCCTTGCGGCATGCGCGCGGGATCGCCGACCGGCTGCGGCGACAACGGCGCGGCCTGCGCGGTCGCGGCGAAGGCGGCGGCGCCCGCCGTCACTCCCAATGCAAGTTTCAAAAAGTTCCGGCGCTCCATGACATGTCCTCTAGGCTATCGAGCAAGTGATGCAGAGGGAGTGTCGCGGTCACGACATGAACCAAGGCTGAATCCTGCGTTCAGATTCAGAAATGAAGTGAGTGGAGAGTTCGTAGCCTGGATGGACCTCGCTACTTCGCAAACTCCTGCGCCAGCACCAGCGTCTCGCGCGAACGCCTGACATCGGGCCAGTCGCGGTTGAAATCGGCGACGAGCTGGTTGAGCGCATCGCCCTTCAGCATCGCCGCGAGCTTGGCCTCGTCATCGAACTGATACATCGCCTGATGCAGCGAGGGATCGTCCAGGCTCCAGAATCGCCAGGCTTTGCTCACGCCGAATGCCTTCACCGCGTCGGGCACATGTTCCGTCTCATACCATCGGTCGAAAGCGGCGCGCTTGCCGGGATCGGTGACGATGGCGCGAACGACGAAGAAGGCAGCGGGCATCGGATTTCCTCCTATTGTTTGGCGCGACCTAGCCGGATAAGCCGCCGCCGACAAAAAGAGTTGGCGCGGGTGTCGGAACGGACGCCCTTCGCTCGTCCTTTGTTTCGAACCAGGACACGGAGACAGCAAATGGCCGACCTCACCCTGACCACCTTCAATTGGGTTCCCGAACCGCCGCGAGGATTCGTGCGCGACCTTCGCGTGCGCTGGGCGCTCGAAGAGGCCGCGCTGCCCTATCGCGTCGCAAGCGCCCCGTTCGACGATCGCGGCGCCGCACATTTCGCGCATCAGCCTTTCGGCCAGGTGCCATGGCTGACCGACGGCGACCTCTCGATCTTCGAGACCGGCGCGATCCTGCTGCATCTCGGCGGGCTCAGCGCGAAGCTGATGCCGACCGATCCGCGCGGTCGCGCTGAGACGACGGAATGGGTGTTCGCGGCACTCAACTCGGTGGAGATGGCCAGCCTGCCCTGGGGAATGTCGAAGTTCATGGGCCATCCGACCGACACGGCGGCGTGGAAATTCGTGGACGACTTCCTCAAGCTTCGGCTGAAGCATCTCGGGCCGGTGCTGGCCGGCCGCGAATGGCTGGCCGGCTCCTTCTCCGTCGCCGACATCCTGATGTCGGACGTGCTGCGCGTCGTCGATGGTTTTGGCGGCCTGGCGGGCAGTCCTGCCTGCCGCGCCTACGTCGCGCGCGCCACGGCCCGACCGGCCTTCGCAAAAGCCCACGCCGACCAGATGGCGCATTTCGCTGCGGCGGATAAGGCACGCGTAGTTCGTAGGGCGGATTAGGCGAAGCCGTAATCCGCCAACGCCTGCATCCGGCGATAAAGACATTGGCGGATTACGCTGTCGCTAATCCGCCCTACACCTCACACCAGCTTCAGCGGCGCGTCGGCGACCACGCGCAAGTCGATGCTGCCAATCAACGCCGCCCGGCGTGCCTCCGCAGCACTAATGGCGTCGTCCGTCTGCCGCAACGTGCTGACGTTCGAGCCCAGCGACACGATCCCCCCCAGCACCAACGCGATCGATCCGAGGGCCGCGGTCTGACCAAAGCCAAACAGACCGAGGATCGTGATCAGCAACAGCGCGGCCCCACCGCCGATCGCGATCTTGGACGCCAGGATGTACTTCCGGCACCGCTCGGCGATCTCGGCAAGCCGCTCGATGCGATCCTCGATGTCGGAGATTTCGTCGGTCGGATCGTCTTTGGTCATTGGATTCGCAATTTTAAGGTGACTCGATTGCAAATAGAACCTAGCAACGAAGGCTCTCGTTCAGCCAGGCAGCTTGCCTCCAACCGACTTGTAGAATTCCGCAAGTTGGTTCGCTAACAGTGAGGCCAATAAATCTTCCATCTGCGAGACGTCGATCCGGTCTCCATCGCGAAAGGCTAAATCGGCCGCATCCAACGCGTCGAAATAGGGCTTTCGGTTGTCGACAATTTGATCCGGTATCGTCGGTGTGCCCGGCAGAAGCGCACCAGCACGAATTGAAAGGACGACATACGAGACAATCCGGGAGGTACGACCATTCCCGTCCGCGAACGGATGAATCCAATTCAGCCGCCACATGAGATAGGCGCCGAGATGGATCGGCGTGCTAGCCTCCCACCGATCATTGACGTAGTCGCACATGTCCTCAACGAGTTCGGGGACCAGATGTGCACCAACGGGCTCATGCTTGCTTCCCTCGATGGCAACGCCGCCGGGGCGATAGTTGCCAGCGTAAGAGCTGATGCCCGCTAAAGCTTCTCGCTGCAAACCGAGGATGAGTGACGGACGGAGCTTGAATGAGCCTCGCTCAAGAGCCGTCTGTATCACGCCAATTGCTGCGTCGTACTGACGGAACCCGTTCCGAGCTTCGGCCGCAGCGTTTTCCTGAGGATCGGTAATCAACTCAGGTTCGAGCGCACGGCTATCGCGCCGTTCACGCTCTTCGCTTGTCATTTTTTATCCTTGGCCAGCTTTTCGGCCTCACGATCCACCATTTCGCGCGTGATGAGCGAATTTTCGAAATGGGTATTGCCATACACGAAGCTCCGCCGCTGCTCCTCCCGATGTTCCGGGGATGGATTAGCCGTCTTGGCAGCTTCGATCAGCTTCTTGAGTGCGTCGGTCATGACACCAATATAGACGAGTCCGTTCGGGGGCACCATGCGATTTTATACGTAGTGCCCCCGGTAAGTTCATCTCACAACGGCAAATTGTCGTGCTTCTTCGCCGGCGCTTCCACCTTCTTGTCCTTCAGCATCGCCAGCGCCCGTGCGATGCGCTTGCGTGTCGAATGCGGCATGATGACGTCGTCGATGTAGCCGCGTTCGGCGGCGATGAACGGCGACAGGAAGCGGTCTTCGTATTCCTTGGTGCGCGCGGTGATCTTGTCGGGGTCGCCGATGTCGGAGCGGAAGATGATCTCGACCGCGCCCTTGGCGCCCATCACCGCGATCTGGGCGGTCGGCCAGGCGTAGTTCATGTCGGCGCCGATCTCCTTGGAGGCCATGACGTCGAAGGCGCCGCCATAGGCCTTGCGGGTGATGATGGTGACGAGCGGCACGGTGCATTGCGAATAGGCGAACAGCAGCTTTGCGCCGTGCTTGATCAGGCCGCCATATTCCTGCGCGGTGCCCGGCAGGAAGCCCGGCACGTCGACGAAGGTGACGATCGGGATGTTGAAGGCGTCGCAGAAGCGGACGAAGCGCGCGGCTTTCCGCGATGCGTCGCTGTCGAGCACGCCGGCCAGCACCATCGGCTGGTTGGCGACGAAGCCGACGGTGCGGCCAGCGATGCGGCCGAAGCCGGTGACGATGTTCTTGGCGAACATGTCCGCGATCTCGAAGAAGTCCCCCTCGTCCACGACCTTCAGGATCAGCTCCTTCATGTCGTAAGGCTTGTTCGGATTGTCCGGGATCAGCGTATCCAGGGACATGTCGACGCGACCGATGTCGTCGAAGCTCGGCCATTCCGGCACGCCGTCACTGTTGTTGGACGGCAGGAAGTCGATCAGGCGGCGCATCTGCAGAAGCGTCTCGACGTCGTTCTCGAAGGCGCCGTCCGCGATCGAGGAGCGCGTCGCGTGCACCGAGGCGCCGCCAAGCTCTTCGGCGGTGACAACCTCGTTGGTGACGGTCTTCACGACGTCAGGACCGGTCACGAACATGTAGCTGGTGTTCTTCACCATGAAGATGAAGTCGGTCATGGCAGGCGAATAGACGTCGCCGCCGGCGCAGGGGCCCATGATGACGGAGATCTGCGGGATCACGCCGGAGGCCAGCACGTTGCGGCGGAAGACGTAGGAATAGCCGGCGAGCGCGGCGACACCCTCCTGGATGCGGGCGCCGCCCGCGTCATAGAGGCCGATGATGGGCGCCCGCGCCTTCATCGCCATGTCCTGGAGCTTGGTGATCTTCAGCGCATGCGTTTCCGATAGCGAGCCGCCAAACACCGTGAAGTCCTTGGCGAACACGAACGTCTTGCGGCCGTTGACGGTGCCCCACCCCGTGACGACGCCGTCGCCGGGCACCTTGTTCTTCTCCATGCCGAACTCGGTGGAGCGGTGCTCGACGAACATGTCGAACTCCTCGAACGATCCCTTGTCGAGCAACAGCTCGATACGCTCACGCGCGGTCAGCTTGCCGCGGGCGTGCTGCGCCTCGATGCGCTTCTCCCCGCCGCCGAGCTTTGCGCCGGCGCGACGGTCTTCAAGGGCGTCCAGGATGTGTTTCATTTGCTCCCGCCAGTTCTTAAGTGATGCGGGGTTCTAACACGGCATTTTGCGGACCGGAAAGCGCCTTTCCGCGCCGCAGGGCTGCCCTGTCCGGGCTAAAAGCGTGAGAGATTACAAAGTTTTGCCCGGGAGGCGAGCACGGACGAGAGAATGGCCGAGACTGGTGCGGCGACGGGCGGCGTCAACATCCTGCTGCGGCTGGAGGGCCTCACCCTGTTTATCGGGATGGTGATGCTTTACTGGGCCTGGGACGGCTCCTGGCTGGTCTTTGCCCTGCTCTTCTTCGTCCCCGATCTCAGCTTCCTGGCATACCTGTCCGACGCCAAATTCGGCGCGCTGATCTACAACGCCGCCCACAGCTACATGGCGCCGGTGTCGCTGCTGACGCTGGGCTTCGGCCTCGGCTCGCCGCTCACCTTGTCCATCGCCTTGATCTGGCTCGCCCATATCGGCATCGACCGGGCGCTCGGCTATGGCCTGAAATATTCCGCCGGGTTCGGCTTCACCCATCTGGGCCGGATCGGGCGGCAAAAAGACGCCTGACGCGCACGAATTTGGTCGCCCGGCCCGGTTGACCGGGCCTGCCGATTCAGGCTTGCTTCGCGCTCGCGATCAGGCGCCGAATGTTGCGTGAGCTCAGTTGGTACGGCGGCGGTCATTACGCCTTGGCTCGAGCATCACGCAAGCATCACTGAGATGTCCGCGACGGTCGTCCCCCTGCCGCCGAACTCGTCGTCCCAAACCATCGACTTCCTGCGGCGGATGGCCAGCATGGTGTCGGGGCGGAACGGCGAGATGCTGCTGCGCGCCGCAAGCCTGATCGAGTCGCTGGCGCAGCGGGCCATGTCGGCCGAGCGGCTCTATCATGAGCAGCTGGATGCGAGCACGCGTAACGCCGAGCTGCGCGAGGCCGCCGATCTCGCCTCCGATGCCATGGTCGGCCAGATCGAGGTGCTGCGGGCACAGCTTGCCGAGGTCACCGCGGCAGCCGCCGCCGAGCGCACCGCCTTCGATGCCGAGCGCGGCAAGCTGATCGGCGTGATGCAGAATGCCGAGAGCCATATCGGCAAGCTCACGACCGAGCTGGACAGCTTGCGCGCCTCAGTCGACAGCTTCAACGCGACCGCGGTCTCCGTGCCGATCGAGGTGCTGCGGCTGGCGCGGACGCAGTTCGATTTCCTCTCCGCAGGGTTTGCCCGCAAGGGCGACGTGATCTCGCAGGCGATGAGCGAGATCGGCGGCTTTGCGATCGACCAGGCGCTGACGGCGAAGAAGAGCGACACCGCCTGAGGCGGTCGCCCCTGGCTACGTCGAGCTCAACCCGCATGTCGGCGGCAATCCGAAGACGGCCGCCGAGTCGCGCAAGGCGGTGGAGGAGTTTTTGCAGGTGTTGTTCAAGTTGGGGTGAGAGGCATCTCGGCCTGCACCGGTGCCGTAGGGTGGGCAAAGCGTAGCGTGCCCACGAATCGTCGCTTACGGCATAAAGATCGTGGGCACGGCGCTACGCGCCTTTGCCCACCCTAGGGCGGCTGCGCTCGACAGAACGATTGCACCACTCACAGGCTAGATCGCGCCGATCTCGGTAAGGCAGGCTTGCGTCAGTGTCATGCGCTCGCCGACGAGTCGCGGCTCCTTGCAATCCATGTTGAGCGCGAACACGGTGTGCGTCTCGCCCTTTTCCGCCCAGCCCACCATCCAGCCGAGCGACGGCTCGCCGCGTTCGGCCCCCAGCAATCCGGACTTGGCGCGAATGACGCTGTCGCCGACCTTGGTCACCGGCAGGATGTCGGCGACCAGATCCTGGCTGCGCTTGCTGATCGGCAGCGCGCGGCGACGCAGCCGGTCGACGAAATCGACCTGCTCGACCGGGTCGATGCGCAAATTCCCGGTGAGCCAGAACTGGTCGATGCCGCCGCCGATGTCGCGGTTACCGTAGTCGAACTCGTCGACATACTTTTGCATCCGCTCCTGGCCTATGCGGCGGGCGATCTCCTGATAGACCGGCACTGCGCTCACGGCGATCGCGCTACGCAGCGTGTGATCCTTGTTCCACGCCTCGATCGGACGCTTCACGCCATCCCAGGGAAACACGTCCTTGTCGGGGTCAGTGACGACGCCCGTCTCCAGCGCGATCAGCGAGTTCGGAATCTTGAAGGTCGAGGCCGGCAGCTTGCCTTCGCCCGAGCGCTCCTTGTCGCTGGCGACGACCAGGTAGTCCTCGACCTTGTAGCCGACGAAGGTGCCTGATGTACCGAGGTCGGTGAAGCGCTTTGCGAGGCTATCGCGGATCTCGTTGCGCGGCGGCGCGACATGGGCGAGCGCGCGCGATGGCAGGATGGCAGATGCGGCGAGAAGGCCGAGAGTGGAGCGGCGGGTGAGCAAGAGCGATGTCCGTCAAACGATGAAAGTGATCGCGACCATGCCGCCGCTCCATGGTGAAACGATGACAGATCATGCTCTACCGCCCCCGGCCCGACAGCCGCAGCACGAATACCAGCACTTCGGCGACAGCCTTGTAAAGGTCCGGCGGGATCTCCTCGCCGAGCTCGACCTTGGACAGCGCGCCGGCCAAAACCTCGTTCTCCTCGATCGGGATGTCGTGAGCCCTGGCGATCTCGACGATCTTTTCGCCGATCGTGCCCTTGCCCTTGGCGACGACCACGGGCGCGTTGGTACCCTTTTCGTAATGCAGCGCGATGGCGAGCTTGGATGGGTCGCTCATGTCGCCCGATCCAGGAAGTGGCCGGCGCGGGCCGGTGCCGGCTGCGGCGGCGTGCCCTCGCGAACCAGAATGTCGCCGGGCTTGAGCTCGGCCCGCGTCAGCGCCTGATTGAGCTCGCCGATGCCAGCGCGCAGCTGCTGCACCGTCGCCGGCCGCTCCGCCCACATCCGCACGAAAGTCTTGTCGCCGTTCAGCGTGATTAGCGCGTGCACGGGGCCGGCCGGCTCGACGTTGAGCGAGAAGCGCGCGCGCCAGGCGCGCTTGGCGGCATCGGAGGATTCGCCAGCGCCATCGCGCGAGATTTCGAACTGCGCCATCGCGGTGCCCTGCGGCGTTGCAAAGGGAATCTCGAAATTCCACTGCGGCATTGCCGGGTCGATGCGGTGGCCAGAGGCGTCGGTGCGATCCGGGAGCGAAGCGACCTGCAACAATGTCTGCCGCGCGATGGCGGCATCGGTGTCGTCGAGCAGGCGATGCACGGTTGCGGACAACGGCGTGTCCGGCGCGAGCGAGGGCGAGGCAATCGCCTGCGGCGAGGGCAATGCACCACGGAACGGCGGTGGCGTCGCACGTGCGGCTGCTTCGAAGATGTGGCCGTCGGGCACGGCTTTGTTCGAGCCGGACACGTTGCCGGTCAGGCGCGGCAGGTTTTCCGTGACCTCCTGCAGGAGGCTCGCGGCAAGCCCCGCGGACATGGTGCGCGGCATCGCGGCTTGCTGAGCGTTTCCGACGACGTCCGCGAGCACGGCGGCCGCGAGATTGGCGTTGCGCGGCGTCTGCGCGATCTCGGGGCCGGAAGCGGACGCGGACTGCGCGGCCTCACCTCCGGCCTGAGCAGGCGCAGTGGCGACCTGCGGTGTCCCTGTCGTCGCAGCGGGAGTTGCACCGCCCTGTGGCGCGGCGGTTTCGAGCGTGGTCAGCGTCTGGCGCAGCACCAGCAGCGCCGCCTTCAGGTCGGGCGTCGTGCCGGCGGGCGGCCTCGCGCCCGCGGCCAGCGAAGCCTCGAAAAACAAGCCGGATTTCTGGAACGCGGTTTCGACATCGGCGCCATCGAGCCCGGGACTGAGCGGCGTCTGCTGCGCCAGCACGTCCAGCACTGCCTGCTTCAAGCCCGCAGGCAGATTGCTGCCGGTGACGACGGACGCCAGATTGGCGAACAGCGGTGCCTGGCTGCCCTGTTTTGTGGCGGCCTCGGCCGAGGCCGCGGTGACAGCGACCTGCTCCAATGGCGTCAGCGTGTTGCGTGTCGCGGCCGCGGACGGCGCCAGCGGCGGGCTTTCCACCAGCGAAGCCGCACGCGGCGTCAGCGTGATCTGATCGGGAGTTGCCTCGCCTGCCCCGTTCATCACGGCGAGCCTGATGGTGCCGTCGTTCTGCGACACCGCCAGCTGGAGATTCTGCCCCGGCGTCAGCGCCACCTCCGACATCACGTCCATCGAAAGGTTGGCGATCGCGATCCGCACCAGATTGTCGGCCATCACGCTGACGACCCTGGCATCGACGACGCTGCCGGCCTGCAGCACGAGGTCCGGCGTCGTCGCATCAGCCACGGGGCTGGCGGCACTGACGGGGAGGATGGAAGTGACCGGCGTCGGCATCTCAGGGGCCCATGGAGCGCTGGCCACACCCTAAGGCCACCGTCGTAAACCTCTCGTTAAGGACCTTCGGCTGCGGACGCCTTTGCCGCCGCCAGAACCGCTACGGCGGCCTCGAAATCCCTGAGACGGGTGGCCCGACGGCTGGCGGCCTCCTCGTCCACGCCCCATTGGTCGATGTTCCAGTCCTCATCGACATGGGCGGCGGCCCAGACCTGGCCGGCATCGCGTGCCCCATGCGCCAGCGCCAGCGCCAGCAGCGCCGAGCCGGTCAGGGTCGTCACCACGTGAAGTGCAGCGACCGACCAGGCATCGCCCGGCAGCGCGGCACGCGCGGCCTCGACCGCCTCATCGGGCTGCTTCACATGCATGACGCCCTCGGACAGGATGAAATGCGCGCCCAGCGTGTCCGCGGCCCAGAACAGCACGGGATCCCAATGCGCGGCCTCGCGGGCGACCAGCCCTTCGGGATGGCCGGCACGATAGAACAGCAAATCGGACTCGAAATATTTCGCAAGGTCGTCGCTGACGAGCTCGACGCGATCGACCACGCCCTCGACCACGCTGTTGGCGATCCGCGTCAGCGGCATGGTCATGGGGTCGATGCTCTCGCCCTGAGCCGCCCATTCCGCGGCCACGGCATCGGCGAGCGCGCGCGACGGAATCACCACCTGGCGGCCGGAGGGCGTGCGGATCGGCTTGCCATCGAGCGTGATGGCGAAACCGCCTTCGGCTTCAGTCGTAGTCGCCTCCTTGTAGAAGCGCTTGCGCTGCGGCGGGCGCGCGGACGCGCGCGCCGATTCCCGCGGGTCAGGCGGGGGTTGCCCTGCTGCTTCTTCGAACAATTCGCGCATCGTTTTTTCGGTCCCTGTCGTCGGTCAGATTATCTGTCTCGTCATGACTTCACCACGACCATGAGTGCTGCTAGTTCGCGCAAGCGCGTGCGTAAGTGCCGCGATCGGCTGGGCCCAGTCCCGCAGCTGCGGCGGCGTCGAGGCACTTTGTGACACGATCGCTGAACGAGTTACGCGGAAGCGGCTGGTAGTTGTAGCGCGGCGGCGCGTCGACTTGCGGAACCTGCGGCACCTCGATCTTCGGCGGCGGTGGCGGCTGAGGCAGCGGTGGGGCGAGCCGTGAAGCGTCCGGCAGCACGTATTGCGCGTGGGTGGCCTGCCCCACACATAGCGCGGCCAACAGCACAAGATAGATCGAGAGCCGTGTCATGGAGGATATGTCGTGGGTCTACCACCCCCGTTCAACCCGGCTATTCTTCAGGCGCGTTCTCGATTGGATCAAACCGGCTTGCATCCAGCCCGAGCAGATTCCACGACTGCTGCATGTGCGGCGGCAATGGCGCGGTGGCGTCGATCACGCCGCCGCGCGGATGCGGAATGACGATGCGGCGCGCGAGCAGATGCAGCCGGTTTTGCAGGCCGCCCGGCAGCTGCCAGTTCTCGATGTTGAAATATTTGGGATCGCCGACGATGGGATGGCCGATATGCTCCATGTGGGCGCGCAGCTGATGGGTGCGTCCCGTCACCGGCTTCAGCGACACCCAGGTCAACTTGTTGCCGGCGGTCTCGACCACCGCGTAATATGTCACCGCGTGGCTGGCGCCCTCGTCGCCATGCTGGGCGATGCGCATGATGGTGTCGTCCTCGCTCTCCTCCTTGGCGAGGAAGGTCGAGATGCGGCCCTGCTTCGGCTTCGGCAGGCCCGGCACCAGCGCCCAATAGACTTTTCGCGCCGAGCGCGAGCGGAACGCGCCGGTCAGATGCGAAGCGGCAAACCGCGTCTTGGCGACCAGCAGACATCCTGACGTCTCCCGGTCGATACGGTGCACCAGGCGTGGCTTCTGGCCCTTGGAATCGCGCATCACCTCCAGCATCTGGTCGATGTGCCGCGTCATGCCCGAGCCGCCCTGCACGGCAAGGCCGGCCGGCTTGTTCAGGACAAGGACGTCGTCGTCCTCAAAGATCGTCATCTCCTTCAGCGCCTTGAGGGTCTTCTGGGCGGCTTCCGAGAGCTCGCCGACGCCCTTCGGCGTGTCGAGCTTGAGCGGCGGAATGCGGACGCTCTGGCCCTCCTCCAGGCGGTCCTTGCTGTCGACGCGCTTGCCGTCAACGCGCAGCTCGCCTTTGCGCACGACACGCTGGATGTGGGAGAACGACAGGCCGGGAAAGCGCGCCTCGAGGAAACGATCGACGCGCATGTTGTTCTCGTCGGCGGTCACCTTGACGGTCTGCACCTTGGTCGGCAGCAGCGCCTCGACGGGCTTTTCGGGCGCGGCCCTTTCCAGCTCGGCTTTCTCCAGCCTAGCCTTGGGCGCGCGCCGCTCGGCCCGCTCGCCGGCAAAGCGCGGCGGCTTGCTGCCGCCGGGCTTGCCACCCGGCCGGGGTCCAGCCTTAGACGCGCTACGTGCCTTGAACGGGCGAGAATCGTCGCGCTCGTCACGCGAACGGGGCTTCGGGTTCATTCTCTTGATGCGGCGGCTCATGGTTGCCTGCGTACCCTAAAAGCCGGGTCCCGTCACGACGAAATGGCCGTTTTTAGCGCGGGCTGCCCCGCTCCTTCCTCAGCTTGGCCCAGTAATCCAGCCGCTTCCTGATCTCGCGCTCGAAGCCGCGCTCGGGCGGGTCGTAGAACGTTTGGCGGCCCAGGGCTTCCGGGAAGTAGTCCTGCCCGGAGAAGGCGTCGGGGGCGTCGTGGTCGTATTCGTAAGATGCGCCGTAGCCTTCGGACTTCATCAGCTTGGTCGGCGAATTGAGGATGTGCTTTGGCGGCAGCAGCGAGCCGGCCTGCTTGGCGACCTGCATCGCCGTGCCGAAGGCGGTGTAGACCGCATTCGATTTCGGCGCGGTGGCGAGATAGACGACGGCCTGCGCGATGGCGAGTTCGCCTTCGGGATGGCCGAGGAAGTCGAACGCGTCCTTGGCCGCATTGGCGATGACGAGGGCCTGCGGATCGGCAAGGCCGATGTCCTCCACCGCCATGCGCACGACGCGGCGGGCCAGGAACAGCGGATCCTCACCGGCATCGAGCATGCGCGCGAGGTAATACAGCGCGGCATCGGGATCGGAGCCGCGCACCGACTTATGCAGCGCCGAGATCAAATTGTAATGGCCGTCAGCCGATTTGTCGTAGATCGGCGCGCGGCGCTGCAAAATCTCCTGCAACTGCGCGGCATTGAAGATCTCGTCCGCCCGCGCCGAACGCCAGACCTCTTCGGCGAGCGTCAGCGAGGCGCGGCCATCGCCATCGGCCATGCGCACCAGCACGGCGCGCGCTTCCGCATCGAGCGGCAGCTTGCGACCTTCGACCTCCTCGGCATGCGCAAACAGTTTTTCGATCGCGGCGGCATCGAGCGAGCGAAACACCAAGACGCGCGCACGAGAGAGCAACGCCGCGTTGAGCTCGAAGGACGGATTCTCCGTGGTGGCGCCGACCATCACCACGGTGCCGTCTTCCATCACGGGCAGAAACGAATCCTGCTGGGCGCGGTTGAAGCGATGCACCTCGTCGACGAACAGCAGCGTGCCCTTGCCCATCTCGCGGCGGGCGCGCGCGGCGTCGAAGGCTTTCTTCAGATCGGCGACGCCGGAGAACACCGCGGAGATCTGCTCGAAATGCAGGTCGGTCGCATCCGCCAGCAGCCGCGCCACCGTGGTCTTGCCGGTGCCGGGCGGGCCCCAGAACACCAGCGATCCCAGCGTGCGCGTCTCCAGCATGCGCGTCAGCGCCCCGTCGGGACCGAGGATGTGGTCCTGGCCCACGACCTCCGACAGCGCGCGCGGGCGCAACCGGTCCGGCAGCGGATGCGGAGCGTCGTGGTCGAGCCCCGCCGCGGCAAAGAGCGTTGGCGTTTGTGGTCGCTTCGGACTCATCCGCCCAGCGTGACGTTGATCTGCTGGCCGCCGCGCACCAGCGTGATACGCCAGATTCGCGGGCGCTCTCCGGCCGCCTTTTCGAGGTCGCCGGTCCTGCTGATCTTCTGGTTGTTGACCGCCAGAATGATATCGCCCTTCTGGAAGCCGACATTTGCGGCCGCACTGTCGCCGCCGAGATCGGTGATCACGACACCCTCGGTGTCGGCGTCAAGATGCAGCTCGTCGGCGACCGCCGGCGTGATGGTCGAGACCTTCGCGCCCTGGAACGGCGAACGCGCGGTGACGACGAGCTCGTTACGTCCCGTATCGGGCGCGGTCTCCAGCGCCACCGTCAGCTTGAGCGGCTTGCCGCTGCGTTGCACGTCGATCTGCGCGCTGCCGCCGAGCGGACGAGTGGCGAAGCGATAGTCGAAGGCGTTGGGATCATCCACGGTCTGGCCATCGATCCCAGTGATGAGATCGGAGGACTTCAGGCCGGCCTTCGCGGCGGGGCCGTTCGACACCACGCTCGCGACCAGCGCGCCGGTCGGCGAACGCAGGCCGAGGCTCTCGGCGATCTCGGGCGTCACCGCCTGCAATTTTGCCCCGAGCCAGGGACGCTTCACCGCCTTGCCGCCGCTCTTGGCGGAGGCGACGACGACACGCACCATGTTGGCAGGGATCGCGAAGCCGATGCCTTGCGAGCCGCCGGAGCGCGAATAGATCGCGGTGTTGATGCCCGCGAGCTTGCCGGCCATGTCGACCAGCGCGCCGCCGGAATTACCGGGATTGATCGCCGCATCGGTCTGGATGAAGAACTGATAGTCGGTGATGCCGACCTGCGTGCGCGCCAGCGCCGAGATGATGCCGTGAGTCACGGTCTGGCCGACGCCGAAGGGATTGCCGATCGCGAGCACGACGTCGCCGACCAGCAATTCGTCGGAATTGGTGAAATCGAGGGTCGGGAATTTCTCCTTGGTGTCCTTCAGGCGCAGCACGGCAAGATCGGTGCGCGTATCCTTCAGCAGGATCTCCGCCTCGAACTCGCGCTTGTCCGACAGCGACACCTTCACCTGGTCCGCGCCCTCGATGACGTGGACGTTGGTGACGACGAGGCCGGACGCATCGACGATGACGCCGGAGCCGAGCGAGCGCTGCATCTGCTCGGGCTGTTGGCCCGGCACGCCGAAGAAGCGGCGGAAGATCGGATCGTCCAGCAGCGGGTTGCGGTTCTGCACCACCTTGGCGGCATAGACGTTGACCACGGCCGGCTGCACCCGCTGCACGATCGGCGCATAGGACAGCCGCAGCTCGGCCGGCGATGACGGGACCCGACGGTCCTGCGCAGCAGCCGGGTTGAAGTGGGCGGAAAAGCCTATGCACAATGCCGTGACGACGGCGGTCCGGATCGATCGAAACATTCCTACCTCTTGGAAAAGACGCCGGAATATAGGCGCGTTCGTCCCCCAATAGAAGGGCGCCGGGCGGCAATATTCGGCCTCGGTCTGACGTCTACGGCCTGCAAGCCAAGCGTGCGGAACGGCGATTTGTCTTGCCTCGCGGATTGGCATGACACGCATCATCTTGCATCCTTGCTCGCGGTGGATTCGGTTGCGGCGAATTTACATCACCGGGAACCAGGCAACCGATGCGCGTCGTCGCGGGGCAGTCATCAATCGTTCCTAGCCTCACCGCCTACGACTTGGGGAATTGGTCAAACCATGGAGTCATGACGTGAGCAGGACAAGGATTGCAGCCACGGCGATTGGCCTCGCCGGAGCGTTGGCGGCCTCGCAGGCCCAGGCCCAATCAGCAAGCAGCAGCGAGCAGGAGATCGCGCTGCTCAAGCAGCAGCTGAAGATGCTGGAGCAGAAGCTCGACAAGCTCCAGAGCCAGACCGCGGCGAACACGGCGGCCACGGCAAAAGCCAAAGCCGAAGCAAAGGCAGAGGCCAAGGCCGAAGCGCGGTCGGAGGCGAAGGTCGCCGTGGCCAACGCGAACGCGGCGATCCCGGTCAAGGGCCCGGCACCGGCATCCGGCGTCGTCGTGACCATGCCGAACAACCGGCCGACCATCTGCACCGCGGACCAGGCCAATTGCGTCGCCATCACCAGCCGCCTGCACTGGGATGTCGGCGGCTATGACTATCGTCCCAACACGGCAGCGACCGTGCCGCAGAAGCTCGACAGCGGCCAGAACGTCCGCCGCGCGCGCATCGGCGTCACCGGCAAATTCTTCAACGACTGGAACTTCGCGCTGGTCTACGATTTCGGCGGCACGTCCGACGGTTTTGGCGGCACGGCCCCTGGATCACTGCCGGGCGGCGGCGTCTCCGGCGTCGAGAACGCCTATCTCAGCTACACCGGCTTGAAGCCATTCGGCGGCAAGATGGCGATCGAAGCCGGCATCATGGACCTGCCCTACACGCTCGATGAGGCCACGAGCTCCAACGACATCATGTTCATGGAGCGCGCCTCGGCCGGCATCATCGCGACCAATATCGCCGCCGGCGACTTCCGCTCCGCGGCCGGTACGCGCTGGTACAACGACCAGCTCTGGATCGGCGGCTACGTCACGGGGCCATCGACTGGCGCGATCCACTCGGCTTCCAGCGCGGCACCGGCAGGCACGAGCGAGCAATACGGCGCTGTGGCGCGCATTGCCGGCAACCCGATCAGCGGCAAGGACTATTCGGTGCATATCGGCGCCGACGCCCAGTGGCTGATCCAGCCGCCGCGCAATCTCATTGCCAACACGCAGACCGTCACGCTCAGCGATCGTCCGGAATTGCGTCTCGACCCGACCACGCTGATCTCGACCGGCGCGATCGCCAATGCCTCGGGCGCGCAGGTCTACAGCGTCGAGGCCGCGGCGACCTACGGTCCGCTCATCGTTCAAGGCGAGTACTTCTGGTACAATGTCGACCGGACCGCCAACACCGGCGTGCCGCTGGTCGGCGCACCCAGCCTGAAATTCCAGGGCGGCTACGCGCAGGCCGGCTACGTGTTGACGGGGGAAGGCCGCAGCTACAACGCGGCGAACGCGGCCTATAGCGGCGTCAAGCCGGCGCATCCGTTCTCGCTCGACGGCGGCGGCTGGGGTGCGTGGGAGATCGCGGGGCGCTTCTCGACGGTCGACCTCAACAATCAGTTGGGCACGGCTACCGGCATCGCCGGCGGACGGCAGACCGTCTATACGCTGGCGCTCAACTGGTACGTCAACGGCAACGTCCGCTTCATGCTCGACTATCTGCACGGCACGGTGTCGAGGCAAGCCTCGCCGATCTCGACCGCAGATGTCGGCTCGAAGTTCGATGCGGTCGCGATGCGCACGCAGTTCGCGTTCTAAACTCGCTGTCGTCCCGGGGCGCGCGCAAGCGCGAACCCGGGACCCATAACCACAGGGAGTAGTTTGGCGAAGTCTCAGAGTTGGCCGCTCGCGCTACAACTTCTTCCTGGGGTTATGGATCCCCGCGTTCGCGGGGATGACACCGAGAGTGAGGCGCCAGCTTTACGACCAACTCACGCCGCGCGCTTCGGCTTC
The DNA here is from genome assembly GCF_014198295.1 of Bradyrhizobium sp. CIR18. Lineage (NCBI taxonomy): Bacteria > Pseudomonadati > Pseudomonadota > Alphaproteobacteria > Hyphomicrobiales > Nitrobacteraceae > Bradyrhizobium > Bradyrhizobium sp. CIR18. The sequence goes on from NZ_JACIHF010000001.1 coordinate 1,153,493, forward strand.
TTCACCACGACCGGCGGCGGCGCGCAGGACAGCCGCTGCTGGTGGCTCTCGCCCCAGGCCTTCAGGATATCGATCACCGGCTTGAGGCTCTCGCCGAGCTCGGAGAGGCAATATTCGACGCGCGGCGGCACTTCGGCATAGACCTTGCGGATGACAAGCTTGTCCTCCTCCAGCGCGCGCAGCTGCTTTGTCAGCATGCGCTGGGTGATGCCGGGCATCCGGCGGCGCAGTTCGCCGAAACGCTGGGTGCCGCTCTGCAGATGGTAGAGGATCACGCCCTTCCACTTGCCGTCGATCAGATCCAGCGTCGCCTCGACCGAGCAGCCCGGGCGACGGGCAAAATCGCGCCGTTTCATGCGTATTTTCCCAATAGTATCCAAACAGGGACTATATCCCCGAATTTACAGTACTTGCCAAGTCGGAGCCAGCGCGACAGTTAGCAGGTCAGGCGCGCCCATGCCAAGCTGCGCCCCATCTGATGGAGACAAGCCATGAAGGCCGTCGGCTACAAGAAATCGCTCCCGATCGAGGATCAGGATGCGCTGATCGATTTCGAGACCGCAAAACCCGAGCCCAAAGGGCGCGACATCCGCGTCGCCGTGAAGGCGATCTCGGCCAATCCGGTCGATTACAAGGTACGCAAGCGCGCAGCGCCGCCCGAGGGCGAGACCAAGATCCTGGGCTACGACGCGGCAGGCGTGGTCGACGCCGTCGGGCCTGAAGTCACGCTGTTCAAGCCGGGCGACGAGGTGTTTTACGCCGGCTCGATCCTGCGCCAGGGCACCAATTCCGAATTCCACCTGGTCGACGAGCGCATCGTCGGCAACAAGCCGAAGAGCCTGTCGTTCGCGCAAGCCGCTGCCCTTCCCCTCACCTCCATCACCGCCTGGGAATTGCTGTTCGATCGGCTCGGCGCGGTGCCCGGCAAGAGCGTCGATCCGCGCACGCTGCTGATCACGGGCGGCGCCGGCGGCGTCGGCTCGATCCTGATCCAGCTCGCGCGCCGCCTCACCGGCCTCACGGTGCTCGCCACCGCGACGCGGCCGGACTCGCAGAAATGGTGCCTCGATCTCGGCGCGCATGCGGTGATCGACCACAGCAAGCCGATGAAGGAGCAGATCGAAAAATTGAAGCTGCCGCCGGTCGCGCTGGTGGCGAGCCTCACCTTCACCGATCAGCATTACAAGGCGATCGTCGAGTTCATGGCGCCGCAGGGCCGGTTCGGCCTGATCGACGACCCCCCTGAATTCACCATGAGCACGTTCAAGGGCAAGGCGATCTCGGTGCACTGGGAATCGATGTTCACGCGCTCCTCGTTCCAGACATCAGACATGATCGCGCAGCATCATTTGCTGAACGACGTCGCCGACCTTGTCGACAAAGGCGTGCTGCGCACCACGCTCGACCAGACTTTTGGCACGATCAACGCCGCCAACCTCAAGCGCGCGCATGCGCTCTTGGAGAGCGGCAAGTCGCGCGGCAAGATCGTGCTGGAGGGATGGTAGGCGAAGGTCTCGTAGGGTGGGCAAAGGCGCACTTGCGCCGTGCCCACCAACGCTCAACGAGGACAGGAGTGGTGGGCACTACGCTTTGCCCACCCTACCGCAGCTATGCTTCCGCCGCGCCCTCGACGAACAGCAGCCGCCGCTCCAGCGCCGACTGCCGCAGCTTCAGCGCCTCGGCATATTCCGGCGAGGCGTACCATTCCTTCAGCCGCGCCATCGACGCGAATTCGACGATGACGATGGCCTTCGCTGGAAGGTTGCCTTCGGCAAGCTCGGCCTTGCCGCCGCGGACGAGATAACGCCCGCCATACTGCGCGATCGTCTCTGCGGCGAGCACACGATAGGCTTCGAACCCCTCGGGATCGCGCATCTCGACTTCGGAAATCACATAGGCTGTCATGCGCGGCTCAGGCGATGGTGTTGACGATGCCGCCCTCGGCCCGCAGCGCCGCACCGTTGGTCGCCGACGCCTCCTTCGACGCGGCATAGACCACCATGTTGGCGATCTCGTCGACGCTGGCGAAGCGTTGCAGCAGCGAGCTCGGGCGATGCTGCTTGACGAAATTGGCTGCAGCCTCATCGACCGACTGGCCGTTCTGCTTGGCGAGATCCTTCACAAAGGTCTCGACGCCCTCCGACATGGTCGGGCCCGGCAGCACGGAATTGATGGTGACGCCGGTGCCGCGGGTGAGCTGCGCCAGACCGCGCGCGACCGAGAGCTGGGCCGTCTTGGTCATGCCGTAGTGGATCATCTCGACGGGAATGTTGAGCCCGGACTCCGATGAGATGAAGACGATGCGGCCCCAATTGCGCTTGAGCATGCCCTTCAGGTAGGCCCGCGACAGCCGCACGCCGCTCATGACATTGACCTCGAAGAAACGACTCCAGTCCTCGTCCGGAATCTCGAAGAAATCCTTGGGCTCGAAGATGCCGGCATTGTTGATGAGGATGTCGACGTCGGGCAGCGCCGCAACGAGCGCCTTGCAGCCCGCTGCGGTCGATACGTCGGCGGCGATACCGCGCACCTTCGCGCCCGTCCCTTCCAGCTTGCGCACGGCGGCATCGACCTTGTCCTGGCCGCGCCCGTTTATCACGACGCTGGCGCCGGAGGCTGCTAGGCCTCTGGCGATGGCGTGGCCGATGCCGGCAGTCGAGCCGGTCACGAGGGCGGTCTTTCCAGAAAGGTCGATCTTCATGTCTCATCTCCATCGATGTCGGTGGAGATATCGGGCGCTCGACATGAGACCGCAATTGGCGCTCACTCACGCGTGAGAAGGACATGGGCTCGTCGCCACGGCGAAACCCGGGACTACGAGACGAGCACCGATAAGGTATCGGCGACGGCCAACAAAAAAAGCGGCGCCCGAAGGCGCCGCTCTCTGAATTCAATACCGATCGGCTTACGCCGCCTCGGCTTCCTTTTCCTGCACCGGACCGGAATCCTGGCCCTTGGCATCGACGTCGCGATCGACGAACTCGATCACGGCCATCGCGGCATTGTCGCCGTAGCGGAAGCCGGCCTTGATGATGCGGGTGTAGCCGCCCTGGCGATCCTTGTAGCGAGGCGCCAGCACGTCGAACAGCTTCTTGACCTGGTCCTTGTCGCGCATCTCGGAGATCGCCTGGCGGCGCATGGCCAGCCCGCCCTTCTTGCCGAGGGTGACGAGTTTCTCGACGATCGGACGCAATTCCTTCGCCTTCGGCAGCGTGGTGACGATTTGCTCGTGCTTGATCAGCGCGGCGCACATGTTGGCGAACATCGCGCGGCGATGCTCGGCAGTGCGATTGAGCTTCCGATGAACCTTGCCGTGACGCATTTGACTATTCCTTACGTAAAAACTGCCGCGACGGTTCGTCGGACATGTTGCTCAGGTGGGCTGCCTGCGTTCGCCCTAGGTCGCGAATAGCGAATGGCGAGTAGCGAATGGATGATCTTCCCTATTCGCTATTCGCCACTCCCAACTCGCTCAGTAATGATCCTCGAAGCGCTTGGCGAGCTCGTCGATGTTCTCCGGCGGCCAGCCCGGCACTTCCATGCCGAGATGCAGACCCATCTGGGCCAGCACTTCCTTGATCTCGTTCAGCGACTTGCGGCCGAAGTTCGGAGTGCGGAGCATTTCCGCCTCGCTCTTCTGCACGAGGTCGCCGATGTAGACGATGTTGTCGTTCTTCAAGCAGTTGGCCGAACGCACCGACAGCTCGAGCTCGTCCACCTTCTTGAGGAAGGCCGGGTTGAAGGCGAGGTCCGGGATGATCTCCTGGGCGACTTCCTTGCGCGGCTCTTCGAAGTTGACGAACACGTTGAGCTGATCCTGCAGGATGCGCGCGGCGTAAGCCACGGAATCATCCGGCGAGATCGCGCCGTTGGTCTCGATCGTCATGGTCAGCTTGTCGTAGTCGAGGATCTGGCCCTCACGGGTGTTCTCGACCTTGTAGGAGACCTTGCGGACCGGCGAGTAAAGGCTGTCGACCGGGATCAGGCCGATCGGCGCGTCCTCGGGGCGGTTGCGCTCGGCGGGCACGTAGCCCTTGCCGGTGGCGACCGTGAACTCCATGCGGATCTCGGCGCCCTCGTCGAGCGTGCAGATCTGCAGATCCGGGTTCAGCACCACGACGTCGCCGACGGTCTGGATGTCGCCGGCGGTGACGACGCCCGGGCCCTGCTTCTTCACGACCATGCGCTTGGGGCCTTCGCCCTGCATCTTGATCGAGATGTCCTTGATGTTGAGCACGATGTCGGTGACGTCCTCACGAACGCCAGCGATCGAGGAGAACTCGTGCAGCACGCCGTCGATGTGCACCGACTGCACCGCCGCGCCCTGGAGCGAGGAGAGCAGGATGCGGCGCAGCGCGTTGCCGAGCGTCTGGCCGAAGCCGCGCTCGAGCGGCTCGGCGACGATGGTCGCGAAACGGTTCGAATCGCTGCCGGGCGTGACCTGGAGCTTGTTCGGTCGAATCAGTTCTTGCCAATTTTTCTGGATCGTCACTGTTTCACCCATACAGGCCAGTCAATTTGAGAACTCAAATACTGGCGTTGGAGAAAGGCCGCGGATCATTCCCGCGGCTTCTTAGAAAAGTCATTGCGGGCGCCAATGCGCCCGCAACTCGGGATCAAACGCGCCGACGCTTGCGGGGACGGCAACCGTTATGCGGGATCGTGGTCACGTCGCGGATCGAGGTGACGGTAAAGCCTGCGGCCTGAAGCGCGCGGAGTGCCGACTCGCGGCCCGAACCGGGACCTGCGACTTCGACTTCCAGCGTGCGCATGCCGTGCTCCTGCGCCTTCTTGGACACGTCCTCGGCGGCAACCTGCGCGGCGTACGGGGTCGACTTGCGCGAGCCCTTGAAGCCCATCGTGCCGGCGGAAGACCAGGCAATCGTGTTGCCCTGCGCGTCGGTGATGGTGATGGTCGTGTTGTTGAACGACGAGTTCACGTGCGCGACGCCGGAGGCGATGTTCTTGCGCTCGCGACGACGAACGCGGGTGGCTTCCTTGCCCATAGATTACCTTTCCTGAAGATCTCAAACGCCGCCGTAATGCCAGCGGCTACACCTGTGGAACGAAAGGCGCGTGGCGAACGGGTCATCCCTGTTCGCCACACGCCGCGATTGGATTCGAAAACTTACTTCTTCTTGCCGGCGATGGCCTTGGCCGGACCCTTGCGCGTGCGCGCATTGGTGTGGGTGCGCTGGCCGCGCACCGGCAGGCCGCGACGATGACGCAGGCCGCGATAGCAGCCGAGGTCCATCAGACGCTTGATGTTGATGCCGACCTCACGACGCAGGTCGCCCTCGACGAGATAGTCGCGGTCGATCACTTCGCGGATCTGGAGCACTTCGGCGTCGCTCAGCTGATTGACGCGACGATCCACGGGGATCTTCACCTTCTCCAGGATCTCACCGGCGATCTTCTGGCCGATGCCATGGATGTACTGGAGCGCGATCAGCACGCGCTTGTTGGTCGGGATGTTCACGCCGGCAATACGGGCCACGGCCTTCTCTCCTGTTGCCGATCCCTCGTCAGGAATCGGTCTTTAAGTGCTTGGTTTCTCGGGCAGGTGTTCACAAACGCGAACACGACGCCCACCCCTGGTCTTCCTGGGGCCCGGCATCGTTTGAAACTATCCGACTTGGATGCGGGGCTTATTAGGGGATTCCAGGGGCTTTCGTCAACCGCCGCTAGCGCTTAGCTCGCTTTTTCGTGACCTTTTTTGCGGCCTTTCTGGCACCCTTTTTGAAAGCCTTCTTGGCGGTCTTTTGGGCTGCCTTTTTCGCCGCTTTCTTGACGGTCTTCCCGGCGGCCTTCTTGCCGGCTTTCTTGGCCGTCTTCTTGGGACCCCTCACCGCCCTCTTGGCGGCCTTTTTGGCCGATTTGGCGGGTTTTTTGTTCGTTTTGGCCGGTTTTGGGGCTGTTTTCCGGGCCGTCTTGCTCTTGCCCGCCTTGGCCTGCTTGGCCGGGCCCGCCTTGGCTGCGCTTTTGGCGTGGGTCTTGGGCTCGACCGCCCCCAGCGCCAGGAGCTGGCGATGGATGGCGCGGGTGACCTCGTCGATGGCCATCATACCGTCGATGGTCGAAAGCTTCCGCCGCTCGGAATAGTAGTGAATCAGCGGTTCCGTCTGGTTGCGGTAGCTGGCTAACCGCTTGGTCAGGACCTCCGGCGTGTCGTCGAGTCGGACCTCCTCCCCGCGCTCACGCATCTGGGCGACGCGGGTCTCGACACGGTTCAGGAGCGCGCTCTCGTTGACGCGAAGCTCGATCACGGCGTCGAGCTTGAGGTGCTTGTGCTTGAGCAACTCGTCCAGCGCCTCGGCCTGCGGCACGGTGCGCGGGAAACCGTCGAGGATGAAGCCGTTGCGGGCATCCGGCTGGTCGATCCGATCCGAGATGATTCCGACCACGACCTCGTCGGGTACGAGACCACCGCTGGCCATGATCTCCTTGGCCTTCAGCCCGACCGGCGTACCGGCCGCAACCGCGGCACGCAGCATCTCGCCGGTCGAGAGCTGGACGATGCCATAACGCTGCACCAAGAGCTGCGCCTGGGTCCCCTTGCCCGACCCCGGCGGTCCCAGAAGTATAATTCTCATCGGCGTACGCCCCCCGGATTGGTGAGCGATACCTCGCGCACCTGTGTTTGAAGATCGAGAATAGTGCAAACCACAATCAGCGCCGCACCACCACCCATTTTATAAACTAGCGCATTCCCGTAGGCCAAGAACACCTCGGGAATCAACGAAAGCGCAGTCAGGTAGCTGGCGCCGATCACGGTGGTCAGCGACACCACGTGGTCGAGATAGCTAGCTGTTGCCTCGCCCGGCGTGACGCCGGGAATCACGCCGCCCTGCCGGGCAAGCGATTCGGCAGCATGATCGGGATCGATGACAAAGGCCGTGTAGACGAAGGCCAGCGCGAATACCGCGATCGATCCGAAAACGATGTGAGCCTTCTCGCCGAACTGAAGATGCGCGCTGATGGTTTCGACCCAGGATCCGTCATCGGCACCGAAGATGAAGCCGGCAAAAATCACTGGCAGCGAGATCGCCCAGGGCGCGACGGTCACGGGCAACAGGTAACCGGCGCTGTTGATCTTGAGCGGCAGCACCGCCGAACGCGAAGGCAGCGAGCGCTCCCCGACGCGGCGCGCGGCAAACTGCACCGGAACGTTACGCCGCGCGCGCTCGACGAAGACGATCAGCGCGACCACCACGATCAGGAAGACCGCGTTGCTCGCCAGAACATTGCCGGAGATCGCTCCTCGTCGCAGCTGGGTGAGGAGGGTCGCAACATCGGACGGCAGCGAAGCCACGATGCTGACGGTTAGGACGAGCGCGAGGCCATTGCCGATTCCGCGACGCGTGATCTGCTCACTGAGCCAGATCAGAACGAACACGCCGCCGACAAGCGAGACCGTGGCGCTCAAGACGAACCAGTCGCCGGGATGGACGACAAGTCCCGGCATTTGCCGCATGGTCGAGGCGATGCCAAAGGCCTGAAACGTAGCAAGGAGCAACGTCAGGATCAGGGTGATACGCGCCAGCTTGCGCCGACCGGCCTCGCCCGATCGTTCGAGCGCCCTCAGCCTTCGCCACACCACAGCGACGAGCTGAACAAGCATTGCGGCAGTCAGATAAGGAAACAGGGACAGCGAGAAGATCGAAAGCGGGGCGATCTTGTTTGCCGCGAACCCGCCATGCACAGCAACACCCGCGACCGGAATCTGGGTGCCGAGCCTGAAGAGGAGCAGCGCGCCGATCGTGAAAGCGATTCGGCGCGCGAGCTCCCTGCTCATCTACGGCGGCCGCGCAGCTTCGACTTGCGGATCAGGCCTTCATACTGGTGCGCCAGCAGATAGCCCTGCACCTGTGCCACCGTATCCATGGTGACGCTGACCACGATCAGCAGTGAGGTACCGCCGAAGTAGAACGGCACCGAGGCGTAGGAGATCAGGATCTCCGGGATCAAGCAGACGATCGCGAGATAAATCGCACCAAGCACGGTGATACGCGAGAGCACGTAGTCGATATATTCCGCAGTGCGCTCGCCGGGACGGATGCCCGGAATGAAACCGCCGTGCTTCTTCAGATTGTCCGCGGTCTCGGTCGGGTTGAACACGATCGCGGTGTAGAAGAAGGCGAAGAACACGATCAGCGCCAGATACATGATCAGGAACAGCGGACGGCCGTGGCCGAGCTGGGTCGTGATCCACTGGAACCATTCCGGCCCGCTGCCCGCGTTGAAGTTCGCAACCGTCGTCGGCAGCAGCAGCAGCGAGGACGCGAAGATCGGCGGGATCACGCCGGAGGTGTTGAGCTTGAGCGGCAGATGCGAGGACTGGCCCTCGAACATCTTGTTGCCGACCTGGCGCTTCGGATACTGGATCAGGAGACGGCGCTGCGCCCGCTCCATGAACACGATGAAGGCAATCACGGCGACCGCCATGATGATGACGACCAGGATCAGGCCGGTCGACATCGCGCCCTGACGGCCGAGCTCGAGCATGTTGGCGAGCGCGGCGGGCAGCTCGGCGACGATACCGGCGAGAATGATCAGCGAGATGCCGTTGCCGATGCCGCGCGAGGTGATCTGCTCGCCCAGCCACATCAGGAACATGGTGCCGCCGGTCAGCGTGATCGCGGTGGACAGGCGGAAGAACAGGCCGGGGTCGCTGACGACGTTGCCGGCGCCCTCGAGGCCTACCGCGATGCCGTAGGACTGGAACGCGGCCAGGATCACCGTGAGATAGCGGGTGTACTGGTTCAGCAGCTTGCGGCCGGACTCACCTTCCTTCTTCAGCGCCTCGAGTTGCGGCGAGACGGTGGTGAGGAGCTGGATGATGATCGAGGCCGAGATATACGGCATGATGTTCAGCGCGAAGATCGCCATGCGGTGGATGCCGCCGCCGGCGAACATGTTGAACATGCCGAGGATGCCACCCGCCTGGGAACGGAACACCTGCTCCCAGATATTGGGATCGATGCCGGGGAGCGGGATGTAGGTCCCGAGCCGATAAACGAGCAGCGCACCCAGGGTGAACCAGATGCGCTTCTTCAGTTCGTCAGCCTTGGCAAACGCACCGAAATTGAGATTGGCTGCCAGTTGTTCCGCTGCAGAGGCCATCTTGGACTTTCTCCCGCCGCCTATTGCGCCGTCATGCCCGCGGCCGGGCTACATTATACCGGACACCGGACATTATCTGGGGCTCGGCTTCGATAAGTCCACGTCCCGCACGCGTAAAGGCCCGCTAGCCGCGGGCCAATGACGCAGTTGTTACGCCGCCTCGCCTTCTTCCTTGGCAGGGGCGAGGATCTTCACCGAGCCGCCGGCCTTCTCGACCGCGGCGATCGCGGTCTTGGTGGCGCCGTGGACTTCGATGTTGAGCTTGGACTTGAGCTCGCCGCGGCCGAGCAGCCGCAGGCCGGCCTTGGCGCGGCGCAGCACGCCGCCCTTCACCAGGGCCTCGACGTTCACGACGCTGCCGGCGTCGATCTTCTTGGCGTCGACCGCTTCCTGGAGCCGGTCGAGATTGATCTCGGCGAACTCGACGCGGAAGATGTTGTTGAAGCCGCGCTTGGGCAGACGGCGATGCATCGGCATCTGGCCGCCTTCGAAACCCTTGATGCGCACGCCGGAACGCGCGGTCTGGCCCTTGCCGCCGCGGCCGGACTGCTTGCCCTTGCCCGAACCGATGCCACGGCCGACGCGCATGCGCTTCTTGCGCGAGCCGGCGTTGTCGGCGATATCGCTGAGCTTCATCGCCCTTCTCCTTATTTACTTCTCGTCGACGATGCGGACGAGATGGTGAACCTTCTCGATCATGCCACGGACCGCCGGGGTGTCCTGCAGTTCGCTGGTGCGACCGATCTTGTTGAGCTTGAGCCCGATCAGCGTCGAGCGCTGCGAGTGATGGCGGCGGATCGCGCTGCCGGTCTGCTCAAGCTTGATCGTCTTGCTGGCCTTGGCCATGGGAGTCTACTCCAGAGCTTCCGTTAGTCGGCGGCCGCCTCGGCATCACCACCGATACGGCGGGACTGCAGAGTGGACACCTTGATGTTGCGGCGGGCTGCGACCGAACGCGGCGAATCCTGATGCTTCAGCGCGTCGAAGGTCGCGCGAACCATGTTGTAGGGGTTCGACGAGCCGATCGACTTGGCGACCACGTCCTGGACGCCGAGCGTCTCGAACACGGCACGCATCGGGCCGCCGGCGATGATGCCGGTACCGGCGGGAGCTGCACGCAGGTAGACACGGCCCGCGCCGTGACGGCCGGCGATGTCGTGATGGAGCGTGCGGCCCTCGCGCAGCGAGACGCGGGTCAGGTTGCGCTTGGCGGACTCGGTGGCCTTGCGGATCGCTTCCGGCACTTCGCGCGCCTTGCCGTGACCGAAGCCGGCGCGGCCCTTCTGGTCGCCGATCACGACCAGCGCTGCGAACCCGAAGCGCTTGCCGCCCTTGACGACCTTGGCCACGCGGTTGATGTGGACGAGCTTGTCGACGAACTCGCTGTCGCGCTCCTCGCGCTCCCTGCGTTCACGTCCGCCGCCGCCGCGTTGATCGCGTCCACCACGTTGTTCGCGTTCTGCCATTTTTCCAATCCTTCAGAGGCTTGCGCCTCAATCCTCAAATTCTGTTAGAAGCTCAGCCCGCTCTCACGCGCCGCGTCGGCAAGAGCCTTGACGCGCCCGTGGTAGAGGTAGCTGCCGCGATCGAACACGACTTCCTTGACGCCCTTCTCGGCGGCGCGCTCGGCCAGCAGCTTGCCGACCGCCTTCGCTGCATCGATGTCGGCGCCGGTCTTGCCGCCGTCGCGCATCGACTTCTCGAGCGACGAGGCAGAGGCCAGCGTCTCGCCCTTGAGGTCGTCGATGACCTGGGCGTAGATGTGCTTGGACGAGCGGAACACCGACAGACGCGGACGACCACCACCGGAGCGGCGCAGCTTCAGCCGCACACTCCGCTTGCGCCGGGCATTGGTAACCTTGGCTTTGGACATGACCGGCTCCGTTACTTCTTCTTGCCTTCCTTGCGGAAGATGAATTCGCCAACATACTTCACGCCCTTGCCCTTGTAGGGCTCCGGCGGGCGATAACCGCGGATCTCGGCCGCAACCTGGCCGACGCGCTGGATGTCGCTGCCCGCCACCGTGATTTCGGTCGGCTTCGGCACGGTGATCGTGATCCCCTCGGGGATCGTGTAGATCACGTCGTGGCTGTAGCCGAGCGCGAGCTGCAGGTTCTTGCCCTGCATCGCGGCGCGGTAACCGACGCCGGTGATCTCGAGCTTCTTCTCGAAGCCCTTGGTGACGCCTTCGACCAGATTCGCGACCTGGGCGCGAGCGGTACCATAGAGCGCGCGCGCGCGATTGGTCTCGAGCCGCGGCTTGACCTTGATCTGGCCGCTCTCGAGCTTCACCTCGACGTCGTCATGAACGACGAACTGAAGCTGGCCCTTCGGCCCCTTCATCTTGACGGTCTGCCCATCGACGGTCGCGGTAACACCCGACGGCACCGCCACAGGCCTTTTGCCAACACGTGACATGGATCAAAAATCCTTCTCAGAACACCGTGAAGAGGACTTCACCGCCCACATTCGCGTCGCGCGCGCTGTGGTCGGCCATGATCCCCTTCGGCGTCGACAACACCGAAATGCCGAGCCCGTTGTTGACCCGCGGCAGGTTCTTCACCGAGGCGTAGACGCGACGCCCGGGCTTGGAAACACGTTCGATCTCGCGGATGACGGGCTCGCCGTCGAAATACTTCAGCTCGATCTCGATCTCGCTGCGGCCCGAGGAATGCTCGAGCGTGGCGTAACCGCGGATGTAGCCCTCGGACTTGAGGACCTCGAGCACGTTCTCGCGCATCTTCGAGCCAGGCGTGGAGACCTTGGTCTTGGAGCGCATCTGCGCGTTGCGGATACGGGTGATCAGATCGCTGATTGGATCGTGCGTAGACATCTAAACGACCCTCCTTACCAGCTGGACTTCACGAGGCCCGGGACCATGCCCTTGGAGCCAAGTTCGCGCAGCGCGATACGGGACAGCTTGTTCTTGCGGTAGTTCGAGCGCGGGCGACCCGACAGCTCGCAACGCAGGCGGATGCGGGTTGCCGACGAGTTGCGCGGCATTTCCGCCAGCTTCAACGTCGCAGCGAAACGCTCCTCCATCGGCAGCTTCTTGTCGGCGATGATCGCCTTCAACCGCTCGCGCTTGGCGGCGGCGTTCTTCACCATCCGCTTGCGCCGGTTGTTCTTCTCGACTGAACTCTTCTTTGCCATGCTTGGCTCCTGGGTATCCGCGTTTGAGAGGCTTTAGGTCAGCGTCTCACTGCCGGAACGGGAAATTGAAAGCGGTCAACAAGGCCCTCGCCTCTTCGTCGGTCTTGGCCGTGGTGCAGACGGTGATGTCCATGCCGCGGGCTTCCGTGACCTTGTCGAAGTCGATCTCGGGGAAAATGATGTGCTCCTTGATGCCGAGCGAGTAGTTGCCGCGGCCGTCGAAGCTCTTCGGGTTCAGGCCGCGGAAGTCGCGGACGCGCGGCAGCGCGACCGTCACCAGGCGATCGATGAACTCGTACATGTGGGCCTTGCGCAGCGTGACCTTGCAGCCGATCGGCTGGTTTTCACGCAGCTTGAAGGTCGCGATCGCGATACGCGAATAGGTCACGATCGCCTTCTGGCCAGCGATCTGGGTCAGCTCGGCAGCGGCGGTCTCGGCCTTCTTGCGATCGTTGACGGAATCGCCAACGCCCATGTTCAGCACGACCTTCTCCAGACGCGGAACCTGCATGACGTTCTCATAACCGAACTTCTCGGTCATGGCCGTGCGGATCTTCGCATCGTATTCCGCGCGCAGGCGCGGCGTGTAAGCGGCCTCAGCCATCGATCTCAGCTCCCGAGCTCTTGGCGATGCGGACCTTCTTGCCGTCCGCCAGAATCTTGAATCCGACGCGGGTCGGCTTTCCGTCCTTGCCGACATACGCGATGTTGGACAGTTGGATCGGCGACTCCTTCGAGATGATGCCGCCCTCCTGGGCCTGCGTCTGCTTCTGGTGACGCTTGACCATATTGATGCCGCGCACCAGCGCCGTGCCGGCGGCGGGACGCACTTCGAACACTTCGCCGGTACGGCCCTTGTCGCGGCCGGTCAGCACGACGACCTTGTCGCCCTTGCGGATCTTGGCAGCCATCACAGCACCTCCGGCGCGAGCGAGATGATCTTCATGTGGTTCTTCGCGCGCAGCTCGCGCGGCACGGGCCCGAAGATACGGGTGCCGACCGGCTCGGACTGGTTGTTGATCAGAACGGCGGCGTTGCGGTCGAAGCGGATGACCGAACCGTCGGCGCGGCGGATGTCCTTGCGGACGCGCACCACGACGGCCTTCATCACGTCGCCCTTCTTCACCTTGCCACGCGGAATTGCTTCCTTGATCGAAACGACGATGATGTCGCCGATCGTGGCGTAGCGGCGCTTGGAGCCCCCGAGCACCTTGATACACATGACACGGCGTGCGCCAGAATTGTCGGCCACGTCGAGGTTGGTCTGCATCTGAATCATTGATGCACCTCGTCCTCTTCTCTTTGCGCCAGCCCAGCCGGCGCTCAACATTTCCCTGAAGTCAGTCGGCTAAAGCCAACAGATCAGGCGCTTTTCTTGTGTTCGCCCCGGATCACGACCCAGCGCTTCAACTTCGAAATCGGCTTCGATTCCTCGATCCACACCATGTCGCCCGGCTTGAACTCGTTGCTCTCGTCGTGCGCGTGGTAGTTCTTCGAACGGCGGATCGTCTTCTTGTAGATCGGGTGCGTGAAGCGGCGATCGACGCGCACCACGATGGTCTTGGCTTGCTTGTCGCTGACGACCACGCCCTGCAAAGTACGTTTCGGCATCTTCGTAAGCCTCTTACTTCTTCTTCGCGCGCGTCTGCGCGGCGACGGTCTTGATCCGGGCGATGTCACGGCGGGCCTCGCGCAGGCGCGAGGTGTTCTCGAGCTGCCCGGTGGCGCGCTGGAAGCGCAGGTTGAAGCGCTCCTTCTTCAGGTTCAGGACGGCATCGTCCTGCTGGTCGGGGCTCATCGCGCGGATGTCTTCGATCTTCATCTGGGCCATGGCCATTACTCCGCAATGCGCTCGACGAAGCGCGTCTTGATCGGCAGCTTGGCGGCCGCCAGGGTCAGCGCCTCACGCGCCGTCTGGGTGTTGACGCCGTCGATCTCGAACAGCACCCGGCCCGGCTTGACGCGCGCGACCCACAATTCCGGCGAACCCTTGCCGGAGCCCATGCGGACTTCGGCCGGCTTCTTCGACACCGGAACGTCGGGGAACACGCGGATCCAGACGCGGCCGGCGCGCTTCATGTGGCGAGTCAGCGCGCGGCGAGCGGCTTCGATCTGGCGCGCGGTGACGCGCTCAGGCTCGGTCGCCTTCAGGCCGAACTGGCCGAACGCCAACGTCGCGCCCGAAGACGCAACGCCGTGGATGCGGCCCTTATGCGCCTTCCGGAACTTCGTTTTCTTAGGTTGCATCATGGCTTTAAGCCCTCAAATTCCTGTGCGGCTTTAGGCTGCAGCCGTATCGCGGCGCTGACGGCCACCACGATCACCACTGCCACCCGTCTCGCCTTCGGCCATTCTCTTGTCCTGGGCCATCGGATCGTGCTCGAGGATCTCGCCCTTGAAGATCCAGACCTTGACGCCGCAGGTGCCGAAGGTCGTGAACGCGGTCGCAACGCCGTAGTCGATGTCGGCGCGCAGCGTGTGCAGCGGCACGCGACCTTCGCGGTACCACTCCATGCGCGCGATTTCCGCACCGCCCAGACGACCCGAGCAGTTGATGCGGATGCCTTCCGCGCCGAGACGCATCGCCGACTGAACGGCGCGCTTCATGGCACGGCGGAACGCCACGCGGCGCTCGAGCTGCTGCGCGATCGACTCGGCCACCAGCGTCGCATCGAGCTCCGGCTTGCGGATCTCGACGATGTTGATGACGACGTCGGACGAAGTGATGTCCGCGACCTTCTTGCGCAGCTTGTCGATGTCCGCGCCCTTCTTGCCGATCACCACGCCCGGACGAGCCGAGTGGATGGTGACGCGGCACTTCTTGTGCGGACGCTCGATCACGATGCGGGCGACGGCCGCCTGCTTGAGCTCCTTGTGCAGGATCTCACGGATCTTGACGTCTTCGTGCAGCAGCTTGCCGTATTCCTGCTTGCCGGCGAACCAGCGGGAATCCCAGGTGCGGTTGATGCCGAGACGCAGACCGATCGGATTGATCTTTTGACCCATCGTGTTCTCCTGCGCCCTTAAGCGGCTGCTTCGGCTTCGACCTGACGAACGATGATCGTCAGCTGCGAAAATGGTTTGTAGACACGGCCCGAGCGGCCACGGCCACGGGCGGCGAAGCGCTTCATCACGAGGCCATTGCCGACGAAGGCCTGCGCCACGACGAGATCGTCCACGTCGAGATCGTGATTGTTCTCGGCATTGGCGATAGCCGATTCCAGGCACTTCTTCACGTCGACCGCGATCCGCTTGCGCGAAAACTGCAGATCGGCGAGCGCAGCAGCTGCCTTCCGGCCGCGAATGAGCTGGGCGACCAGGTTGAGCTTCTGCGGGCTCACCCGCAGCATCCGGGCGACCGCCTTGGCCTCGTTTTCGGCGAGGCTCCGTTCGCGCTTAGGTTTGCTCATCGTTTAATCCTCAAGCCTTCTTGGCTTTCTTGTCGCCGGAGTGGCCATGGAAGGTCCGGGTCGGCGAGAACTCGCCGAACTTGTGACCGACCATTTCCTCGTTGACGGCCACCGGCACGTGCTTCTGACCGTTGTAGACGCCGAAGGTCAGGCCGACGAACTGCGGCAGGATCGTCGAGCGACGGCTCCAGATCTTGATGACGTCGTGACGGCCGGACGCGCGGGCGGCATCTGCCTTCTTGAGCAGAGAACCCTCGACGAACGGGCCTTTCCAGACTGAACGAACCATGTCCGGCGTTCCTTACTTCTTCCGCTTGTGGCGGCTTAGGAGAATGAATTTGTTGGTCGACTTGTTGGTGCGGGTCTTCTTGCCCTTGGTCGGCTTGCCCCACGGGGTGACCGGGTGGCGACCGCCCGAGGTACGACCTTCACCACCGCCGTGCGGATGGTCGATCGGGTTCATCGAAACACCGCGGTTATGCGGCTTGCGGCCCAGCCAACGGTTGCGGCCGGCCTTGCCGATCGAGGTGTTCATGTGATCCGGGTTCGACACCGCGCCGATCGTGCCGCGGCAACGGCCGTGCACCAGGCGCTGCTCGCCCGAGTTCAGGCGGATGATCACGTAGTCCTGGTCGCGGCCGACGAGCTGGGCGTAGGTGCCAGCCGAACGAGCGAGCTGGCCGCCCTTCCCGATCTTGACCTCGATGTTGTGGATGATCGTGCCGACCGGCATGTTGCCGAGCGGCATGACATTGCCCGGCTTCACGTCGACGTAGTTGCCCGCGATGATGGTGTCACCGACGGCCAGGCGCTGCGGCGCCAGGATGTAGGCCTGCTCGCCGTCCTGATACTTGATCAGCGCGATGAAGCCGGTGCGGTTCGGATCGTACTCGAGACGCTCGACGGTCGCGGGGACGTCGATCTTCTCGCGCTTGAAATCCACGGTGCGCAGCGTCTTCTTATGGCCACCGCCACGGAAACGCACGGTGATGCGACCGGTGTTGTTGCGGCCGCCCGAGGAGTGCTTGCCCTCGGTGAGCGCCTTGACCGGCTTGCCCTTGTACAGGGCCGAACGATCGACCATGACCAGCTGGCGCTGGCCCGGCGTCGTAGGATTGAATGTCTTCAGTGCCATCGTCGTACGACCTTACAGACCGGTGGTGACGTCGATCCGGTGGCCCTCTTCGAGGGTCACGATCGCGCGCTTGGTGTTCGACTGCGAGCCGAGATTGCCGCGGAAGATCTTGGTCTTGCCCTTGCGGACCAGCGTGTTGACGCTCTTGACCTTGACGTCGAACAGCTTCTCGATCGCTTCCTTGATCTGCGGCTTGGTCGCCTTGGCGGCCACCTTGAACAGCACCTTGTTGTGCTCCGAGGCGATCGTTGCCTTTTCAGTCACGACCGGCGACAGGATCACATCGTAGTGGCGAGCCTCGATGTTCTTCGTCATTTGAAGCGCGCCTCCAGCGCATCGATGGCGGCCTTGGTCAGAACGAGCTTCTGACGGCGCAGGATGTCGTAGACGTTGATGCCCTGGATCGGCAGCACGTCCATGTTCGGGATGTTGCGGGCCGCAGCGGCGAAGCCGTTGTTGAGCTCGGCGCCGTCGATGATCAGCGCGTTGGTGAGACCCAGACCCGAGAAGTGACCGAGCAGCGCCTTGGTCTTGGCGGCTTCCAGCGCGGCCTTCTCGATCACGACGAGATCGCCGTCCTTGGCCTTGGCCGAGAGCGCATGCTTCAGCGCCAGCGCGCGGACCTTCTTCGGCAGATCGGTGGCGTGCGAACGCACCACCGGACCGAAGGCACGGCCACCGCCGCGGAACTGCGGCACGCGGGCCGAGCCGTGACGAGCACCGCCGGTGCCCTTCTGCTTGTACATCTTCTTGCCGGTGCGCCAGATCTCGGCGCGGCCCTTGGCCTTGTGGGTGCCGGCCTGACGCTTGTTGAGCTGCCACTGCACGCAACGCGCAATGATGTCCTGGCGCGGCTCGAGGCCGAAAATGGTGTCGGACAGCTGGACCGAGCCGGCTTCCTTACCTTCGAGGGTGGTGACCTTCAATTCCATCTCACGCACCCTCCTGCTGGGCCGCAGCCTCGGCTTCGCCACCGGCAACCTTGAACTTGCCGGGCTTCGGAGCTTCCTTCGGCAGCGGCTTCTTGACGGCGTCGCGCACGCGGATCCAGCCGCCCTTGGAGCCGGGAACGGCACCTTCGACGAGGATCAGGCCGCGCTCGACATCGAGCTGAACGACGCGAAGGTTGAGCGTGGTGATGCGGTCGACACCCATGTGGCCGGGCATCTTCTTGTTCTTCCAGGTCTTGCCGGGGTCCTGACGGCCACCGGTCGAACCGATCGAGCGGTGCGAGACCGAGACGCCGTGGGTGGCGCGCAGACCGCCGAAGTTCCAGCGCTTCATGCCGCCGGCGAAGCCCTTACCGACCGAGGTGCCGGTGACGTCGACGAACTGGCCGACGACGAAGTGGTCGGCAAGGATCTCGGCGCCGACCGGGATCATGGCATCCGCGGTGACGCGGAATTCCTCGACCCGGCGCTTCGGCTCGACCTTGGCGACCGCGAACTGGCCGCGCTCCGCCTTGGGCATGTAAACGGTCTTGCGGGCACCAGAACCAAGCTGGAGCGCCACGTAACCGTTCTTCTCTTCGGTACGGTGGCCCACGACCTGGCAATTGCCGAGCTTCAGCACGGTCACGGGGATATGTTCGCCGGCCTCAGTAAAGACCCGCGTCATCCCGACCTTTTGTGCGATCACTCCGGAGCGCATCGGCTTGCTTCCTGTTCTTTCTGTCCGCCTTAAGCGAACGGGATCCAAAAATCTTAGAGCTTGATCTCGACGTCGACACCGGCGGCCAGGTCGAGCTTCATCAAAGCATCGACGGTCTGCGGGGTCGGATCGACGATGTCGAGCAGGCGCTTGTGAGTGCGCATCTCGAACTGCTCGCGGCTCTTCTTGTCGACGTGGGGCGAACGGTTGACGGTGAACTTCTCGATGCGGGTGGGCAGCGGAATGGGTCCGCGGACCTGCGCGCCGGTGCGCTTCGCCGTGTTCACGATCTCGCGGGTCGACGTATCGAGGATACGATGGTCGAACGCCTTGAGACGGATACGAATGTTTTGGCCGTTCATTGCCGTGCTTTCTTTAGTGAGTGGCGAGTAGCGAGTAGCGAATAGAAATCCCTATTCGCCACTCACCATTCCCTATTCGCTTGTTACTCGATGATCGAGGCGACGACGCCGGCGCCGACGGTGCGGCCACCTTCGCGGATCGCGAAGCGGAGCTTCTCTTCCATCGCGATCGGCACGATCAGGTGCACTTCCATCGCGATGTTGTCGCCCGGCATCACCATCTCGGTGCCTTCCGGCAGGTGCACGACACCGGTCACGTCGGTGGTGCGGAAGTAGAACTGCGGACGGTAGTTGGTGAAGAACGGGGTGTGGCGACCGCCCTCTTCCTTGGTGAGGATGTAAGCCTCAGCCTTGAACTTGGTGTGCGGCTTGACCGAACCCGGCTTGCACAGCACCTGGCCGCGCTCGACGTCTTCGCGCTTGGTGCCGCGGAGCAGCGCACCGATGTTGTCGCCGGCCTGGCCCTGATCGAGCAGCTTGCGGAACATTTCGACGCCGGTAACGGTCGTCTTCTGGGTCGCACGGAGACCGACGATCTCGATTTCCTCGCCGACCTTGACGATGCCGCGCTCGACACGGCCGGTCACGACGGTGCCGCGGCCCGAGATCGAGAACACGTCTTCAACCGGCATCAGGAACGGCTGGTCGATCGGACGCTCCGGCTGCGGGATGTACTCGTCGACGTTCTTCATCAGCTCGAGGATGGCGTCGTGGCCGAGCTTCTTGTCGGAATCTTCGAGAGCGGCGAGCGCCGAACCCTTGATGATCGGGATCTTGTCGCCCGGGAAGTCGTACTTCGAGAGCAGCTCGCGGACTTCGAGCTCGACGAGCTCGAGCAGTTCCGGATCGTCGACCATGTCGCACTTGTTGAGGAACACGACGAGCGCGGGCACGCCGACCTGGCGGGCGAGCAGGATGTGCTCGCGGGTCTGCGGCATCGGGCCGTCAGCGGCGGACACGACCAGGATCGCACCGTCCATCTGGGCGGCGCCGGTGATCATGTTCTTGACGTAGTCGGCGTGGCCGGGGCAGTCCACGTGGGCGTAGTGGCGGTTCGGCGTCTCGTACTCGACGTGCGCGGTCGAGATGGTGATGCCGCGCGCCTTCTCTTCCGGCGCCTTGTCGATCTGGTCGTACGCGGTGAACGTCGCACCGCCGGCTTCGGCGAGAACCTTGGTGATCGCCGCGGTCAGCGACGTCTTGCCATGGTCGACGTGACCGATGGTGCCGATGTTGCAGTGCGGCTTGTTACGTTCAAACTTTGCTTTGGCCATTTGACTCTCCGTTCAATCGTCAGTTCGTGACCGACGACAATCAGGCAAACTTCTTCTGGACTTCTGCCGACACGTTGGCCGGCGCTTCTGCGTAGTGGTCGAACTGCATGGTGAAGGTTGCGCGACCCTGGCTCATCGAGCGCAGGTTATTCACGTAACCGAACATGTTCATGAGCGGCACCATCGCATTGATGACGTTGGCGTTGCCGCGCATGTCCTGACCCTGGATCTGACCGCGCCGCGAATTCAGGTCGCCGATGACCGAGCCGGTGTAGTCTTCCGGGGTCACCACTTCGACCTTCATGATCGGCTCGAGCAGGACGGACTTGCCCTTCTGCAAGGCTTCGCGGAATGCCGCGCGCGATGCGATTTCGAAGGCGAGCGCCGACGAGTCGACGTCGTGATACTTGCCGTCGACGAGCTGAACCTTGACGTCGACCACGGGGAAGCCCGCGACGACACCAGAGCTCATCACGCTGTTGAGGCCCTTTTCGACGCCGGGGATGTATTCCTTCGGAACCGCACCACCGACGATCTTGGACTCGAACTCGTAGCCCTTGCCGGGCTCGTTCGGCTCGACCACGATCGACACTTCCGCGAACTGACCGGTACCGCCGGTCTGCTTCTTGTGGGTGTACTTGACCTCGGCCTTCTTGGTGACGCGCTCACGGAACGCAACCTGGGGCGCGCCGATGTTGGCGTCGACCTTGTAGGTACGCTTGAGGATGTCGACCTTGATGTCGAGATGGAGTTCGCCCATGCCCTTGAGGATGGTCTGGCCGGACTCCTGGTCGGTCGACACGCGGAAGGACGGATCCTCCGCAGCGAGCTTGGCCAGCGCCACGCCCAGCTTTTCCTGGTCGGCCTTGGACTTCGGCTCGATCGCGATCTCGATGACCGGCTCGGGGAATTCCATCTTCTCGAGGATCACCTGCTTGTCGGGATCGCACAGCGTGTCACCGGTGCGCGCTTCCTTCAGGCCGGCCAGCGCGACGATGTCGCCGGCATAGGCTTCCTTGATGTCTTCGCGGTTGTTCGCATGCATCAAGAGCATGCGCCCGATGCGCTCCTTCTTCTCGCGGGTCGAGTTCACGACGCCGGTGCCGCTCTGCAGAACGCCGGAGTAGATGCGGCAGAAGGTGATGGTGCCGACGAACGGGTCGTCCATGATCTTGAACGCGAGCAGCGCGAGCGGCTCCTTGTCGTCCGCCTTGCGCACGACTTCGTTGCCGCGGTCGTCGGTGCCCTTGATCGCGGGCACGTCGATCGGCGACGGCAGATAGTCGACGACGGCGTCGAGCAGCGGCTGCACGCCCTTGTTCTTGAAGGCCGAGCCGCACAGCACCGGATAGAACGCACCGGTCAGAACCGCCTTGCGGATCAGCCGCTTCAGCGTCTCTTCGTCCGGCTCCTTGCCGTCGAGATAGGCGGCCATGGCGTCGTCGTCGAGCTCGACGGCGGCTTCCACCATCTTCTCGCGGTATTCCTTGGCCTGCTCGACCAGATCTTCCGGAATGTCGACATAATCGAACTTCGCGCCGAGCGATTCATCGTTCCAGATGATGCCCTGCATCTTCACGAGGTCGACGAGACCCTTGAAGTTGTTCTCGGCGCCGATCGGAAGCTGGATCGCGATCGGCTTGGCGCCGAGGCGGTCGACGATGTCGGCCAGGCACTTGAAGAAGTCGGCGCCGGTCTTGTCCATCTTGTTGGCGAAGACGATGCGCGGAACCTTGTACTTGTCGCCCTGGCGCCAGACGGTCTCGGTCTGGGGCTCAACGCCCTGGTTCGAGTCGAGCACGCAGACGGCGCCGTCGAGCACGCGCAGCGAACGCTCGACTTCGATGGTGAAGTCGACGTGGCCGGGGGTGTCGATGATGTTCAGGCGCTTGCCGGCCCAGAATGCAGTGGTCGCAGCCGAGGTGATCGTGATGCCACGCTCCTGCTCCTGCTCCATCCAGTCCATCGTCGCGGCACCTTCGTGCACTTCGCCGATCTTGTGGCTCTTGCCGGTGTAATAGAGGATGCGCTCGGTGGTCGTGGTCTTGCCGGCATCGATATGCGCCATGATACCGAAGTTGCGGTAATTCTCTATGGCATGAACGCGGGGCATAGGGTGTTCCTTAGATTCCGTGTGTCGCCGTTACCAGCGATAGTGCGAGAAGGCGCGGTTGGCTTCCGCCATCCGGTGCACGTCTTCGCGCTTCTTGACGGCATTCCCGCGGTTGTTCGAGGCGTCCAACAGCTCGGCCGAGAGCCGCTCGGTCATGGTCTTCTCGTTGCGATCACGCGCAGCGGAGATCAGCCAGCGGATGCCCAGCGCCTGACGGCGGGTCGAACGAACTTCGACCGGAACCTGGTAGGTCGCGCCGCCGACGCGGCGGGAGCGCACTTCGATCGTCGGCATGACGTTCTCGAGTGCCTGCTCGAACACGCCGAGCGGGTTCTGCTTGGTCTTGGTTTCGATGATACCGAACGCACCGTAGACGATGCCTTCGGCGACCGACTTCTTGCCGGCGTACATCACAGAGTTCATGAACTTCGTGACGATGATGTTCCCGAACTTCGGATCGGGAAGGACTTCGCGCTTTTCCGCTGAGTGGCGACGAGACATGGACCTGGTTCCCGCTTACTTCGGACGCTTCGCGCCGTACTTCGAACGACGCTGCTTACGGTTCTTGACGCCCTGGGTATCCAGAACGCCGCGGAGGATGTGGTAGCGCACGCCGGGCAAGTCCTTGACGCGACCGCCGCGGATCATGACCACCGAGTGCTCCTGAAGGTTATGGCCCTCACCGGGGATGTAGCCGATCACCTCGAAGCCGTTGGTCAGGCGCACCTTGGCGACCTTACGAAGCGCCGAGTTCGGCTTCTTCGGGGTCGTGGTGTAGACGCGGGTGCAAACACCACGCTTCTGCGGCGACTGCTGCAGCGCCGGCACCTTCTTGCGCGACTTCTGCACTTCACGCGGTTGAGCGATCAGCTGGTTGATCGTCGGCATCCTGGCCTTACCCTTTGTTCTGTCGCAGATCCTTTTCGGATCCGCTGTCTTGCCGCAGCCCGTCGCCGGGACTGCAAATTCTTTCGAGCTACCTGCCCGACGAGGTCACCTTCCGCGGAACAATCCGCACAAAGCGAAATCGCGCCAACCGCCCCATCAACGGGCGGAAAGCGCTTCGACGCCACAGAGGACCGCAGTATTGAGGCCGGTCAGCATAAAGCCGCGGCCCGCGCACTGAGGTCATGCATCCGAATTCGATCTCAAGAGAATAAGCTCAAGAGAACTAGAATCGCACTGGCATTGCCTAGCTATGAGCGACAGCGTTTGAGCGGCATTCGTCGAGGTTGGTGCCCGCCTTGAGCGATCCCTTGTGGCTCTAGTCCGCGGGGATCTAACGGGTGGCCCGTTCCGACGCTGGCGATGCTCACCGCCTGTCGTTAAGTGAGGCGCTTTCTATAAGTGAGAATCGATCAAGTCAAGGCGAAACGACAGCCACGAACCGCTTCAGGAGCCTGTCAAAATCGGTGTTTGCCGCCCTCGCCGCACCACTCCGATATGGGACCGCAGCCTTCATTTCGCCAGCCTCGCGGCTATTTATATCCGGACAAAAAGCACTTTTGTGTCGCGGAGCATTGGCTTTTTTATGCGGGAGCCGCAAATCTAACCGCTTCAGCAGCAATCGGCGGCGGGGACGTCACCAAAATCGGCGGAGGTTGCCCGGCGCGACCAACGCCCGGGATATCGGCCGCGAGGCTTCCGACGGTCCTGACCTATCCGCATGTGAGCTATCCGACCGGGCTTTTTCTGACCGAAGAGCGCATCGTCACGTCGGGAATCAAGCGCACACCGATGGCCGCATAGAATCGGTGCGAGCTCGGTCATTCCTCCTCGTCGTCCTCGTCCTCATCATCCTCGAGGTCGTCTTCGTCCTCATCGTCGCTGCCGTCGTCGGCGTGAGCCGCCGCGCCATGCGGCTGGTGGATCTGGTCGTTCCAGAGCTTGCGATAGGTCCCGTTCTTGGCAAGCAGCTGGGCATGCGAGCCCCGCTCGATCGCCCTTCCCCCCGAGATCACGATGATCTCGTCCATCTCCACCACCGAGGTCAGGCGGTGGGTCGACCAGATCATGGTGCGCCCCTTGGCGACCTTGAGCAGCGTGCGGTTGATCGCGGCTTCCGTGGTCTGGTCCAGCGCCGAGGTGGCTTCGTCCAGCAGCAGCACCGAGGGATTGCGGATAACCGCGCGCGCGATCGCGATGCGCTGGCGCTGGCCGCCCGACAGGGTGTCGCCGCGCTCGCCGACCGGCGTGTCGTATCGCTGCGGCAGGCTCATGATATAGCGGTGGATCTCGGCCTTCTTGGCCGCCTCCTCCACCTCCTCGTCGGTCGCTCCCTCCTTGCCGAGCCGGATGTTCTCGCGGATCGACATGTTGAACAGCATGTTCTCCTGGAACACCACCGCCATGCTCCGGCGCAGCGAATCCAGCGTCACCTTGCGGACGTCGACACCGTCGATGGTGACGCGGCCCTCGTCGGGCACGTAAAGCCGCAGGATCAAATTGAGCAACGTGCTCTTGCCGGAGCCGCTCGGGCCGACGATCGCGATGCGCTTGCCCGCATTGAGCTTGAGGCTGAGATTGTCCAGCACCGGCGTCTGGCTGCCCTCGTACTGGAAGGTGACGTGATCGAAGGTGATGTCGT
Organism: Bradyrhizobium sp. CIR18; assembly: GCF_014198295.1. Lineage (NCBI taxonomy): Bacteria > Pseudomonadati > Pseudomonadota > Alphaproteobacteria > Hyphomicrobiales > Nitrobacteraceae > Bradyrhizobium > Bradyrhizobium sp. CIR18. The sequence continues at coordinate 1,178,300 of NZ_JACIHF010000001.1, forward strand.
TGGTGATGCGCGGCAGGTCGGGTGCGCCGGGGCGGTCGGCAGCGCGAGTCGGCTCGTCCAGCAGCTCCTGCATGTGCCGGATCGCGGCGGCCGAGGAGATCGACACCGGGATGAAATGCATGACATGAGCGATGTTGTAGGAGACCTCCCAGAACGCGCTCTCGAAGGTGACGAAGGTGCCGATGGTGATCTGGCCCTTGGTGGCGAGATAGGCGCCGATCGCGAGCACCACGAGGTGCAGCATCAGCACCGAGATGGTGACCGTCCGCTCCACCATGGTCGACAGGAACGCGGCCGAGGCGATCTTGTTGCGCGTCTCGTCGTTGCGGAAGGTGAAGAAGCCGAACATCTTGCGCTGCAGGCTGAACGCCTTGATCACGGCCTGCGCCGCCACGTTCTCCTGCACCATGCCGAGCAGCGCGCTTTCGTTGAGCTTCTGCTCGTAATTGGCCTGCACCGCCTTCGGCGTCAGGATCCGCGGACCGATCAGTGTGATCGGGAACACGAGCAGCGCGACCGCCGCGAGCTGCCAGTTCAGGAACACCATTAGGATGATGCCGGCAACCAATTCCAGAAAGGGCAGCGCGGCACTGTTGGCAAACGTCTTGACCGAGCCTTCGAAGGCCGAGAGGTCGACGGAGAAGCGCGACAGGATCTCGCCGCGCTTGGTGCGGCCGAAATAGGCCGCCGGCAGGTCCTGAACGTGCTCGAACAGGCGCTTGCGGACGTCGGAGATGATGCAGGCCGCCAATCGCGCGTCCCAGCGCTCGTACCAGACCGCGACGATCGAGGTGAAGATGCCGGCGACGGCGAGCACGCCGAGGATCTTGTACAGCGCCTGGAAATCCTCCTCGCCGAGCGCGTCGTCGATCAGGAACTTGAGGCTGAGCGGCATGATGACGTTGAACAGCGTCTCGACGCAGACGCCGAACGCCACGAAGGAGAGCATCCGCTTGTAGTTCGCCAGGAACGGCTTGACGAACCCGACGATGGTCGCGAGCGCGCCGGCGGCCTCGCGCGCGGTGAAGACGACGAGGTCCTCGTCCTCATCGTCGTCGTCGAGCTCCAGCTCGTCGTCCGCCTCGTCTTCGGCGTCCTCGTCGTCTTCGAGGTCCGGCTTGGCAGCCGAGGCGAGCTTGTCGTCGAGCTCGGCCGCCTCTTCGGCGGCGAGCTTCTGTTTGTCGGGCGAAAGAGGCTTGGATGCCATGAAACCAACCGATGCTGACGGCCGGCATGACCGCAGAGAAAGCAGAACATAGCGGCAAGCCGCTATTGAACCCGATTCTATGCGATCAGGATGAATTCGGCAAAACAATTGGCGAATTCGACGCGCGCCCCGCGGCTAGTCCTCGTCTTCGTCCTCGACCTTGTCGAAGAAGGAATAGCGCAGACTGTCGGCGTCGGCGTACCACTGCCCCGGCCCCTTGTTGGCGGCGAGCGTGGCCTCCCAGAGCGCATCGGTGCAGTCCTTGCGGTGCATCGAGAGGTCGAAACCGTTGCCGAAGAACAGCTCGGACCATTCCCACCAGGTGCCGAGTTTCTTGACCCCGCGCAGGAGGTCGTAGCGGTCGATCAGCGCCGGCGCCATGTCCGAGGTAATCGAGCCGAACACGAGGCCGGTCTTGACCACGCGGTTCAGTTCCTTGATCGCGCGGACCACCTGCTTCGGGGAAACGTGGCAGAGGCTGGTCTCGAACACGAAGTCGAACGCGCCGTCCTTGAACGGCATGTCGGTGATCGAGCCGAGCTTGTTGTACTTCTTCAGCGCCTTCGGCGTCCTGGCGTGGATGGCGCGGTTGCTCTCGATGCCGAAGGCATCGATGCCGCGCTCGCGTAGCGCGCCGACCAATTCGCCGCTGGCCGAGCCCGCGACGAGCAGCTTGGCGCCCTTGGTCTTGCCCCAGACGATGCCGAGCAGCCGTGTGAGGTAATCGGGATCGGTGAAGTGGCGCCACGCCTCGTGATACGGGCCGAGGCCGCGATAGTTCTCGAAATAGTCGCGGTCGATCTTGTCGGAGAGCGGCTTGTCGTCCTGCGCGCGCTCGCGGCGCAGGCGCATCATCTCGGTCAGGATGATGTCGGTCGCCGCATCCGAGGAGTCGAGCAGGCCGTTCAGGGTCGAGTCGAACAGATAGTCGCCGACCACCACGATGCCGGGATGCTCCTTCGGCTCGGGCCGGTGATTGGTCATGACGTCGCGCACCGGCAGGCCGCCAGGAATCGCGTTCACCGACGACAACCAGCGGTGGATCTTGCCTTCCATGAAATGCTGGCGCGCATCGCCGAGCGAGGCCGGCAGCGATTTCAGCGCGGCATCGATCAGCTCCTGGTCGGACAGATTGGCGAAGGCCAGCGCGTCGGAGCCGGGAATCAGCCAGTTCAGCACGCCGTGCTTGCCGACGTCGTGGCGCGCACCCTCGTTGTAGACGCAGCAGCCGCCGAACGCTTCCGACATGAACCAGGCGCCCGGAATCTTCTCGCCCCAGAACGGCGTGTCGAACAGGATCGAGACGCGCAGGTAATGCGCGGGACGGTCGAAGTAAGAGACGTGCTTGACCATCGACTTGCGGAGCTGTTCGCCTTCCCACCCCATGGTGGCGAGCCAGGAATGCGGCAGGCAGACCAGCACGAGATCGAAGTCACGCGTCTCCGGTCCCTTGCCGTTCATCATCTTGAGCTGGTAGCGCCCGGTCGGCGCCTTGCCGACTGTGAGCACGCGGTGATTGAGCTGGATGTCGGCGTTCACCTCCGACTGCAGGCACTCGATCAGCTGCTCGTTGCCGTTCTGGATGGAATAGAGGCCGATATAGCCGTCGACATCCATCAGATAGTTCTTGAGCGCGTTGAGGCCGTTGGTGTTGTGGCTTTCGGTCGCGATGTCGGAGCGCGCCATCACCTTGAAGAAGCGCTTTGCGGTTTCGTCCTCGACCTCCTCGTCGAGCACCTGCTCGGCGGTCTTGTAGGCCCAGGGGTTCTCGTTGTCGTGCGCGCCGACGCCCTCGTAATATTCGATCGGCGACATCGCCTCGGCACAGCGCTTGCGGAACGCCTCGATCGCTGCGGCGGTTTTGGCGCCATACTTGCGGCGCATGCCCGGCACGTCGTCGAGAAGCTCGCCGCCGAACTGCACCTGCTCGGCATCCATCGGGATCGTCTGCAGCCCGAAATGCTGGATCAGCTCGCGCAGCGGATCCGGCCCGGTCATCGAGTAGTCGTAGATCTCGGCAACGCCGGCCTCGTACATCGCAGGTGCGGAATCGAACTTGCGGGTGACGATCTTGCCGCCGAGCCGATCGGAGGCCTCGTAGATGGTGACGCGACAGAGATCGCCAAGCTTGCGCTTCAGATACCAAGCGCTCATCAGCCCGCCGGGGCCGCCGCCTACGATTGCGAGATCAAGCATGTGAGTTCCGTGGTCTCCGGCCCGCCCCCTTCACGGGACCACCGGTCTAAACTCTCCTAGCAGAAGCGCTTTTGCGGCTGAAGGAAAGATGAACAAAGGTTGATCCCGCATCGCAACAGACAAGCAAAGCAACAAAAAGGCCGGCTTTCGCCGGCCTTTTCATTGTCCTCGGTAGTCCTACGGATGAACGATCATTCCGCGGGCGGCAGCGCAGGAAGCTCCGCTTCCGGCGCGGGCGACACGACCGCCGCCTGCTTCTCGCGCTCGTCCAGGATCAGCTTGTCGCGCTTCATGGCGACTTCGCGAATCTTGGCCATGGAGGCGCCGGTGCCTGCCGGAATCAGCCGGCCGACGATGACGTTCTCCTTGAGGCCTTCGAGCGGATCGACCTTGCCGTTGACCGCCGCTTCCGTGAGGACGCGGGTGGTCTCCTGGAACGAGGCCGCCGAGAAGAACGAACGGGTCTGGAGGCTCGCCTTGGTGATGCCGAGCAGAACCGGCGTCCCCGTGGCGGGCTTCTTGCCCTCTTCCTTGGCCTTCTCGTTCAGCGCGTCGAACTCGATCTTGTCGACCTGCTCGCCCGAGATCATGTCCGTATCGCCCTGGTCGGTGACTTCCACCTTCTGGAGCATCTGACGGACAATCACCTCGATGTGCTTGTCGTTGATGAGCACGCCCTGGAGCCGGTAGACCTCCTGGATCTCGTTGACCAGATAGGCCGCGAGTTCCTCGATGCCCTTGACCGCCAGGATGTCGTGCGGCGCCGGGTTGCCTTCCACGATGAAGTCGCCCTTTTCGACGACGTCGCCGTCCTGAAGGTGGATGTGCTTGCCCTTCGGGATCAGGTACTCGCGCGGCTCGTCGGTCTTGTCCATCGGCTCGATCGAGATGCGACGCTTGTTCTTGTAGTCGCGCCCGAACCGGATGGTGCCCGCGATTTCGGCGATGATCGCCGCATCCTTCGGACGCCGTGCCTCGAACAGTTCCGCCACCCGCGGCAGACCGCCGGTGATGTCACGCGTCTTGGCGCTTTCGGTCGAGACCCGGGCGAGGATGTCGCCCGGATTGACCTTGACGCCGACGTCGACCGAGAGAATGGCGTCGACCGACAGCATGTAGCGGGCATCGCCGCCACGGGCGAGCTTGAGCACCTTGCCATCCTTGCCCTTGACCACGATGGCCGGACGCAGGTCCGCACCGCCGCGGGTCGAGCGCCAGTCGATGACCACGCGCTTGGCGATACCGGTGGCTTCGTCGAGCGTTTCCGAGATCGACTGCCCCTCGACCAGATCCTCGAAGCCGATGGTACCTTCGACCTCGGTGAGGAGCGGACGGGTGTAGGGATCCCACTCGACGACGCGCTGGCCGCGCTTGACCATATCGCCTTCGTCGACATGCAGGCGCGAGCCGTACTGGACACGGTGCGTCGCACGCTCGGTGCCGTCGGCATCGACGATCGCCACCACCATGTTGCGCACCATCGCGACCAGGTGACCTTCGCTGTTGCGGGCGATGGCCTTGTTCCTGATCACGATCTTGCCGTCGAAATTGGCTTCGACGAACGACTGCTCGTTGAGCTGCGCCGCACCACCGATGTGGAACGTACGCATCGTGAGCTGGGTGCCCGGCTCGCCGATCGACTGCGCCGCGATGACGCCGACCGCTTCGCCGTGGTTGACCGGCGTGCCGCGGGCGAGGTCGCGGCCGTAGCACTTGCCGCAGATGCCGTTGACGAGTTCGCAGGTCAGTGCCGAGCGGATCTTCACCTCCTGCACACCACCCTGCTGGATGGCGTCCAGATGGCTTTCTTCCATCAGCGTATCGCGCTTGATGATCACCTTGCCCGAGCTGTCACGGATGTCTTCGCAGGCCGTGCGTCCAAGGATGCGCGAACCGAGCGAAGCAACCACGGTGCCGGCATCGACGATGGCGCGCATCTTGATGCCGAGCTTGGTGCCGCAGTCGCTCTGCGTGATGATGCAGTCCTGCGCGACGTCGACGAGACGACGGGTCAGGTAGCCCGAGTTCGCGGTCTTCAACGCGGTGTCCGCGAGACCCTTGCGGGCGCCGTGGGTCGAGTTGAAGTACTCGAGCACCGAGAGGCCTTCCTTGAAGTTCGAGATGATCGGCGTCTCGATGATCTCGCCCGACGGCTTGGCCATCAGGCCGCGCATGCCGGCGAGCTGGCGCATCTGGGCCGGCGAACCACGGGCACCGGAGTGAGCCATCATGTAGATCGAGTTGATGTCGGCATCGGCTCCGGCCGCCGTCTTCTTGGTGGCGGAGATCTCCTTCATCATCGCCTTGGCGATTTCTTCCGTGGCCTTCGACCAGGCGTCGACGACCTTGTTGTACTTCTCGCCGTGGGTGATCAGACCGTCGTTGTACTGCTGCTCGAAATCCTTCGCCAGCGTACGGGTGGTGTCGACGATCTTCCACTTGGAGTTTGGCACGACCATGTCGTCCTTGCCGAACGAGATGCCGGCCTTGAACGCGTTATAGAAGCCGAGCGCCATGATGCGGTCGCAGAAGATCACCGTCTCCTTCTGGCCGCAGTGGCGGTAGACCTGGTCGATGACGCCCGAGATCTCGCGCTTGGTCATCAGCTTGTTGATGATCTCGTAGGGGACGCGCGGGTTCTTCGGCAGCAAATTGCCGAGCATGACGCGGCCGGCGGTGGTCTCGATCCAGCGCTTCGAGATCTTGCCGGTCTCGTCGACGCCTTCCCACCGGTACTTGATCTTGGTGTGGAGGTGGATGACCTTCGCATGCAACGCGTGCTCGAGCTCGGCCATCTCGCCGAACACCTTGCCCTCGCCGGGCAGGCCTTCGCGCATGATCGAGACGTAGTAGAGGCCGAGCACGATGTCCTGCGACGGCACGATGATCGGCTGTCCGTTCGCCGGATGCAGGATGTTGTTGGTCGACATCATCAGGACGCGAGCTTCCAGCTGCGCTTCGAGCGACAGCGGGACGTGCACGGCCATCTGGTCGCCGTCGAAGTCGGCGTTGAACGCGGAGCAGACCAGCGGGTGAAGCTGGATCGCCTTGCCCTCGATCAGCACGGGCTCGAACGCCTGGATGCCGAGACGATGCAGCGTCGGTGCGCGGTTGAGCAGCACCGGATGCTCGCGAATGACCTCATCCAGGATGTCCCAGACCTCGGGCCGCTCCTTCTCGACCAGCTTCTTGGCCTGCTTCACCGTGGTGGACAGGCCCTTGGCGTCGAGCCGCGAATAGATGAACGGCTTGAACAGCTCGAGCGCCATCTTCTTCGGCAGGCCGCACTGATGCAGGCGCAGCTCGGGACCGACCACGATCACAGAACGGCCCGAATAGTCGACGCGCTTGCCGAGCAGGTTCTGGCGGAAGCGGCCCTGCTTGCCCTTGAGCATGTCGGCGAGCGACTTCAGCGGGCGCTTGTTGGCGCCCGTGATGACCCGGCCGCGGCGGCCGTTGTCGAACAGCGCATCGACCGCTTCCTGAAGCATGCGCTTCTCGTTGCGGATGATGATGTCGGGCGCGCGCAGCTCCATCAGCCGCTTCAAGCGGTTGTTGCGGTTGATGACGCGGCGGTAGAGGTCGTTGAGGTCCGAGGTCGCGAAGCGGCCGCCGTCGAGCGGCACCAGCGGACGCAAGTCCGGCGGGATCACCGGGACCACGGTCATGATCATCCATTCCGGCTTGTTGCCGGAGTGGCGGAACGCTTCCACGATCTTCAGGCGCTTGGCGAGCTTCTTGTGCTTGATGTCGGAGTCGGTCTCCTGCATCTCGAGGCGCAAGGTCGCCTCGAGCTTCTCGAGGTCCATGCCCTTGAGCAGCTCGCGGATCGCTTCCGCGCCGATCATGGCGGTGAAGCTGTCCTGGCCGTACTCGTCCTGCGCCTTCAGATACTCGTCTTCCGACAGCAGCTGGCGGTCCTTCAGCGCGGTGAGGCCCGGCTCGAGCACGACGTAGTATTCGAAGTAGAGGATCCGCTCGAGATCCTTCAGCGTCATGTCCAGCAGGAGGCCGATGCGCGAGGGCAGCGACTTCAGGAACCAGATGTGGGCGACGGGCGCTGCGAGCTCGATATGGCCCATGCGCTCGCGCCGGACGCGCGAAAGCGTGACCTCGACCGAGCACTTCTCGCAGATGATACCCTTGTACTTCATGCGCTTGTACTTGCCGCACAAGCACTCGTAATCCTTGATCGGCCCGAAGATGCGGGCGCAGAACAGGCCGTCGCGCTCGGGCTTGAAGGTGCGGTAGTTGATGGTCTCCGGCTTCTTGATCTCGCCGTAGGACCAGGACAGAATCTTCTCTGGAGACGCGATCGAGATCCGGATCTGGTCGAAGACCTGAGCCGGCGTCGTCGGGTTGAAGAGATTCATAATTTCTTGGTTCATCGTCTTCTCCTCGCGTGCCGGTCGCCTCCGGCCGCAAATTCGAAAATCACTCAAGCAGGCGCCCTGCCCTCAAGGCCTCGGACGGGGCGCCGGTGCCCGGCCGCGAAGGCCGGGCATGACAGGTCGAATTACTCGGCCGCTTCCGACGTCGGTGCCGGTCCCATCTTGGAGTTGTGCAGGTCGACGTTGAGGCCGAGCGAGCGCATTTCCTTGACCAGCACGTTGAACGATTCCGGAATACCGGCCTCGAACGTGTCGTCGCCGCGCACGATCGCCTCGTACACCTTGGTACGGCCGGCGACGTCGTCCGACTTCACCGTCAGCATCTCCTGGAGCGTGTACGCCGCGCCGTAAGCCTCGAGCGCCCACACCTCCATTTCGCCGAAGCGCTGGCCGCCGAACTGCGCCTTGCCGCCCAGCGGCTGCTGGGTGACGAGCGAGTACGGACCGATCGAACGCGCATGGATCTTGTCGTCGACCAGATGGTGCAGCTTGAGCATGTAGATGTAGCCCACCGTCACCTTGCGATCGAAGGCATCGCCGGTGCGGCCGTCATAGACGGTCGACTGACCCGACGCATCCAGGCCGGCAAGCTTCAGCATCTCCTCGATGTCGGCTTCCTTGGCGCCGTCGAACACCGGCGTCGCGATCGGCACGCCGCGGCTGAGGTTGTGGCCGAGCTCGATCAGTTCGTTGTCGTTGAGCGACTTGATCGTCTCGTCCTCGCCGTAGACCTTCTTCAAGGTCTCCTTCAGCGGCTTGATGTCCTGCTTCGACAGGTAAGCATCGACCGTCTGGCCGATACGCTTGCCGAGGCCGGCGCAGGCCCAGCCGAGATGGGTCTCGAGGATCTGTCCGACGTTCATGCGCGAAGGCACGCCGAGCGGGTTGAGCACGATGTCGGCGTGCGTACCGTCTTCGAGGAACGGCATGTCCTCGATCGGCACGATCTTCGACACCACGCCCTTGTTGCCGTGGCGGCCGGCCATCTTGTCGCCGGGCTGGATCTTGCGCTTCACCGCGACGAAGACCTTGACCATCTTCATCACGCCGGGCGGCAATTCGTCACCGCGCTGAAGCTTCTCGACCTTGTCGAGGAAGCGCTGTTCAAGCCCCTTCTTCGACTCGTCGTACTGCTTCCGCATGGCCTCGATCTCGGCCATCAGCTTGTCGTTCGGCGAGGCGAACAGCCACCACTGCGACTTCGGGTACTCCTCGAGCACCGCACGGGTGATCTTGGTGTCCTTCTTGAAGCCCTTCGGGCCGGCAATGCCCTGCCGCCCCTCGAGCAGCTCGGCAAGACGGTTGTAGACGTTGCGGTCCAGAATCGCCTGCTCGTCGTCGCGGTCCTTGGCCAGACGCTCGATCTCTTCCCGCTCGATCGCCAGCGCACGCTCGTCCTTGTCGACGCCGTGACGGTTGAACACGCGCACTTCCACGATCGTGCCCTGCACGCCCGGGGGAACGCGCAGCGAGGTATCGCGAACGTCGGAAGCCTTTTCGCCGAAGATCGCGCGCAGCAGCTTCTCTTCCGGCGTCATCGGGCTCTCGCCCTTCGGCGTGATCTTGCCGACCAGGATGTCGCCGGCGCGGACTTCCGCACCGATGTAGACGATACCGGCTTCGTCGAGGTTCTTCAGCGCTTCTTCCGAGACGTTCGGAATGTCGCGGGTGATTTCCTCGGGTCCGAGCTTGGTGTCGCGAGCCATCACCTCGAACTCTTCGATATGAATCGAGGTGAACACGTCTTCCTTCACGATCCGCTCGGAGAGCAGGATCGAGTCTTCGAAGTTGTAGCCGTTCCACGGCATGAACGCGACGAGCACGTTCCGGCCGAGCGCGAGCTCACCGAGATCGGTCGACGGACCGTCGGCGATGATGTCGCCCTTCTTGACGATGTCGCCGACCTTCACCAGCGGACGCTGGTTGATGCAGGTCGACTGGTTCGAGCGCTGGTACTTCATCAGGCGGTAGATATCGACGCCCGACTTGGTCGGATCGAGATCTTCCGTGGCGCGGATGACGACGCGGGTGGCGTCGATCTGGTCGATCACGCCCGAACGGCGCGCCGCGATCGCGGCACCCGAGTCACGCGCAACCACGCCTTCCATGCCGGTGCCGACGAACGGCGCCTCGGCGCGAACCAGCGGCACCGCCTGGCGCTGCATGTTCGAGCCCATCAGCGCGCGGTTGGCGTCGTCGTTCTCGAGGAACGGGATCAGCGCCGCGGCCACCGAAACGAGCTGCTTCGGCGACACGTCCATGTAGTCGACCTTGTCGGGCGTCACCGGCAAGACTTCGCCGGCGTGACGGCAGACCACGAGGTCTTCGGTGAAGCGGCCCTTCGGGTCGAGCGGCACGTTGGCCTGCGCGACCGTGTAGCGGCCCTCTTCCATCGCCGAGAGGTACACGACCTCGTCGGTGACGCGGCCGTCCTTGACCTTGCGATACGGCGTCTCGACGAAGCCGTACTTGTTCACGCGCGCGAAGGTCGCGAGCGAGTTGATCAGGCCGATGTTCGGACCTTCCGGCGTCTCGATCGGGCAGATGCGGCCGTAATGCGTCGGATGCACGTCGCGCACCTCGAAGCCGGCACGCTCGCGGGTCAGACCGCCCGGTCCAAGCGCCGACAGGCGACGCTTGTGGGTGATCTCCGACAGCGGGTTGGTCTGGTCCATGAACTGCGAGAGCTGCGAGGAGCCGAAGAACTCGCGCACGGCGGCAGCCGCCGGCTTCGCGTTGATCAGGTCCTGCGGCATGACCGTGTCGATGTCGACCGAGGACATGCGCTCCTTGATCGCGCGCTCCATGCGCAGGAGGCCGATGCGGTACTGGTTCTCCATGAGCTCGCCGACCGAGCGCACGCGGCGGTTGCCGAGATGGTCGATGTCGTCGATCTCGCCCTTGCCGTCGCGCAGGTCCACCAGCGTCTTGATGACGGAGAGGATGTCTTCCTTGCGCAGCGTGCGCTGGGTGTCGGGCGCATCGAGGTCGAGGCGCATGTTCATCTTGACGCGGCCGACCGCGGAGAGGTCGTAGCGCTCGGCATCGAAGAACAGCGACTGGAACATGGCCTGCGCCGAATCCAGCGTCGGCGGCTCGCCCGGACGCATCACGCGGTAGATGTCGAACAGCGCGTCTTCACGCGTCATGTTCTTGTCGGCCGAGAGCGTGTTGCGGATGTAGGCGCCGACATTGACGTGGTCGATGTCGAGCAGCGGCAATTCCTTGTAGCCGTGCTCGTTGAGCACCTTCATCGACTTGTCGGTGATTTCCTCACCGGCTTCGGCGTGGATCTCACCGGTCTTCGGGTTGACGAGGTCCTCGGCGATGTAGTTGCCGACCAGCTCCTCATCGGCCATGCGCAGCGCCTTCAGCCCCTTCTCCTGGAGCTGGCGGGCGGCGCGGACGGTGAGCTTCTTGCCGGCCTCGAGCACGACCTTGCCGGTGTCGGCATCGATCAGGTCGTTGATGGTCGAGTAGCCGCGGAAACGGTTGGCGTCGAACGGAACGCGCCAGCCTTCCTTGGTCCGCTTGTAGAGGATCTTCTTGTAGAACGTCGACAGGATCGCCTCGCCGTCGAGGCCGAGGGCGAACATCAGCGACGTCACCGGAATCTTGCGGCGACGGTCGATACGCGCATAGACGATGTCCTTGGCGTCGAACTCGATGTCGAGCCAGGAGCCGCGATACGGGATCACGCGGGCGGCGAACAGCAGCTTGCCCGAGGAATGGGTCTTGCCCTTGTCGTGATCGAAGAACACGCCGGGCGAGCGGTGCATCTGCGAGACGATGACGCGCTCGGTGCCGTTGACGATGAAGGTGCCGTTCATCGTCATGAGCGGAATGTCGCCCATGTAGACGTCCTGCTCCTTGATGTCCTTCACCGACTTCGCGCCGGTTTCCTCGTCGATATCGAACACGATGAGGCGCAGCGTCACCTTGAGGGGGGCCGCGAAGGTCATGCCGCGCTGGCGGCACTCGTCGACGTCGTATTTCGGCTGCTCGAACTCGTAGCGGACGAATTCCAGCATCGAGGTGCCCGAGAAATCGGAGATCGGAAACACCGAGCGGAACACCGCCTGCAGACCCTCGTCGAGACGGCCACCCTGGGGTTCATCGACCATCAGGAACTGGTCATAGGACGCCTTCTGAACCTCGATGAGGTTCGGCATCTCGGCGACTTCCTTGATGTGTCCGAAGAACTTGCGAACGCGTTTGCGACCGGTGAATGTCTGCTGCGCCATCGTGGCCTCTCATTTTCGTCGCCCGCTCTGGGCGAACCGTCCGGGACGCGGCTGCCACCGCTCCCCGGGTTGAATTTTTCGAACCCGTTTTGGGGGCCGGAGACTCAGCTTCAGGCGAAAATGTCCTGAATCTGTTCTTCAGACCTTCAAAACGCAAAACGACGCGCGGGGCGCTGGTGCGCGCCCGCCCGTCACAACGATCGTCTTCACGGACTGCAAAAGCCCGAAATAGCCTGCTCTCCCAACGGCTTACAGGGAATCCGGCATCCCTGCCCACCGTGCTTTCGTGCTGCCGAACCGATATGGGGCGACAATAGTGGAGATTCGAGGGGCAAACCCTCAAATCCCCACACTTTTTCGTGTTCGGCCTGCGTCGGGACGTTCCGTCGCACGCCTTTTGCATCAGGCCGACCCCTTTTTGAAGGGCAAGCCAGGATCCCGGGCCTGCTTACGCTCGCCCGAGACCTCGTCAGTAAGCGGTGCTTACTTGAGCTCGACCTTCGCGCCAGCCTTCTCGAGCTGGACCTTGATCTTGTCGGCCTCGTCCTTGTTCACGCCTTCCTTGACAGGCTTCGGCGCGCCCTCGACGAGGTCCTTTGCTTCCTTCAGGCCCAGGCCGGTGATGGCGCGGACTTCCTTGATGACCTCGATCTTCTTGTCGCCGGCGCTGGCGAGAACGACCGTGAACTCGGTCTTCTCTTCCGCCGGAGCGGCGGCAGCGCCACCACCAGCCGGGCCGGCCACGGCGACAGCCGCGGCAGCCGAAACGCCCCACTTTTCTTCGAGGAGCTTCGCCAGTTCAGCAGCTTCGAGCACGGTGAGGCTCGAGAGGTCGTCAACGATCTTCTGCAAGTCAGCCATTGTTCAGTTTCCTTACGTGTAAGTCTGGTTCGGGTTTGAGTTTTGCGAAGGGCGTCAGGCCGCTTCGCCCTTTGAGGCATGAGCCTGGATGACGCGCGCGAGCTTGCCCGCGGGCGCATTGGCGAGCTGAGCGAGCTTGGTCGCCGGGGCCACAAGCAGGCCGACGATCTTGCCGCGCAGTTCATCAAGCGACGGCAGCGAGGCAAGCGCCTTCACGCCGTCGACATTCAGGACGGTCTTCCCCATCGAGCCGCCGACGATGACGAACTTTTCGTTCGCCTTGGCGAATTCGATGGCGACCTTTGGCGCCGCTACCGGATCGTTCGAAGTGGCGATCACGGTCGGTCCCTTCAGCATGGGGCCGATGGCAACGACGTCAGTGCCTTCAAGAGCAATTTTGGCGAGACGGTTCTTCGAGACCTTCACCGCAGCGCCCGCCTGCTTCATCTGCTGGCGCAGCTTCTGCATCTGGGCGACGGTGAGGCCGGAATATTGAGCAACGACCGCGACGCTCGTGGTCTTGAAGACCTCATTGAGCTGTTCGACCGCCTCTTTTTTTGCCGCTCGTTCCACAGCAAGCTCTCTCCGGTTGGCGGTCATCGCGAAAAGCGGGACCGCCGGGTTGCACCCATCGTCCCACCCAAACCTGAACCTCGGGGCAAAACCCTTCGGACACGCCGGGCACGACGACGATTCAAAGCCTGCCCTCCGGGAGCCCTTGGGCCCACGGCGTGTCGAGGTCCGAACCAGACCCGTTCCGCAAACCAGCCCTTAAAGCTGGACGCGAAGTGAAATCCGGTCTTCACCCGTCTATGCAGGCCATGCGATTAAGCCTTTGAGAAGTCGAAACTTCCCGCGGGCGCCTGCAGTCTTGGACAGGACAAGGTCAGCCGGCGAACCGCCCGACCTCTGCCCGCACCCCACCAGCCGACGGGTTTTTCTTCCTTTTCGGGCAAATCCTTGCGGACGTCCTGAAAGGAATGATCTCCAGTCTTCGGTTTTCGGAATGCGTGCACGAACGCGCCAGCCGAAGCCGGCACGTCCGGAAGCGGTTCTTTAACCGCTCAGAGCCTGCTTGCCAAGAGCAAAATTCACACCAGTTCCAATCCGTTGCCGCGGGTGCTTGACCCGGGCCGATAAAGACCGATTCAGGCCGATTTGACCGCATAAGGCAGCGGCTTGCCCTCGAAGAACGCCGTCAGGTTCGCCAGCACGCAGTTCTGCATGGCGACGTGCGAATCGAGGGTGTGACCGCCGATATGCGGGGCGAACACCACGTTCGGCAGCGCGGTCAGCGCGTCGGGGACGTGCGGTTCCTTCTCGAAGACGTCGAGGCCGGCGCCGGCGATGGTCTTGTCGCTGAGGGCGGCGACCAGCGCTTTCTCGTCGATCACAGATCCGCGAGAGATATTGACGACATAGCCGTCGGCGCCGAGACGCCTGAGGATGTCGGCATTGACGACATGCTGGGTCTCGGCCCCTGCCCGGACCGCGATCATCAACACGCTGCACCAATCGGCCAGCGCCTCCAGGGTCGGGAAATATTGATAGGGCAGATCGTATTTGCTGCGGCTGAAATAGCCGATTTCGCTCTCGAAGGCCGCGCAGCGGCCTGCGATCTTGCGGCCGATCTCGCCCATGCCGTAGACGCCGATGCGGCGGCCGGGCATGCCGGCCTGCGGGCGCATCATCGGCGATTGCTTCGAGGCGGCCCAATCGCCGCTGCGGACATATTGGTCGGCCACCAGGATCCGCCGCGTCGTCGCCAGCATCAGGGTCATCGCGATATCGGCAACCGAGGCCGCATTGGCGCCGGGACTGTGGGCGACCGCGATATTGCGGCTGGCTGCCGCCTTCAGGTCGACGCCGTCATAGCCGGTGCCGTAGCAGACGATGGCGCCGAGTTTTGGAAACAGATCCATCGCCTCCGCACAGAGCGGCGAGCCGCCCGCCGTCAGCATCGCGCGGACGCTGCCGAGTTCGTCGGCCGACAGCACCTCCCCCGCGGGCTTGCCGCCGGTGTCGAGCAATTCGAAGCGCTCGGCGAAACGCGCCATCATCGACTTGGGAAAGCGCGAATAGATCAGGACCTTGTCAGCCATTGTTCTTGTTTCCGGTGAGCCGTGCCACAAACGACGAGGGGCGGAATCGGTTGCCCAATTCCGCCCCTCGCCTCATGCGATTTCCAGACTTAGCCGAGAATGGTGCCCGGCTCGACCTTCACGCCCGGGCCCATCGTCGAGGACACCGCAACGCGCTGGATGTAGGTGCCCTTGGAACCGGCTGGCTTCGCCTTGGTGACAGCGTCAGCCAGGGCCTTGATGTTCTCGACCAGCTTCTCCTCGGTGAACGAGGCCTTGCCGACGCCGGCCTGCAGGATGCCGGCCTTCTCGACACGGAACTCGACCGAGCCACCCTTGGCACCCTTCACCGCACCGGTGACGTCCATGGTCACGGTGCCGATCTTCGGGTTCGGCATCAGGCCGCGCGGGCCGAGCACCTTACCGAGACGGCCGACCAGCGGCATCATGTCGGGGGTGGCGATGCAGCGGTCGAAATCGATCGAGCCGTTCTGCACCTTCTCGACCAGGTCCTCGGCGCCGACGACGTCGGCACCCGCAGCCTTGGCCTCATCGGCCTTGGCGCCGCGGGCGAACACGCCGACGCGGAGCGTACGGCCAGTGCCGTTCGGCAGGGTCACGACGCCGCGGACCATCTGGTCGGCGTGACGCGGATCGACGCCGAGATTGATCGCGACCTCGATGGTCTCGTCAAACTTCGCTTTCGCGCGTTCCTTGACCATCTTGATGGCGTCCGCGAGCGGGTAAAGCTTTTCGCGGTCAACACCTTCGCGGGCTTTGTTCAAACGCTTTCCGATTGCCATGACCGCTTACCCCGCCACTTCCAAGCCCATCGAACGGGCAGAGCCCTCGACCATCTTCATGGCCGACTCGATGGAATCGCAATTGAGATCCTTCATCTTCTTCTCGGCGATCTCGCGCACCTGCGCCTTGGTCACCTTGCCGGCCTTGTCACGGCCCGGCGCCTTCGAGCCGGACTGGATCTTGGCGGCCTGCTTGAGGAAGAAGGACATCGGGGGGGTCTTCATCTCGAACGTGAACGAACGATCGGCGTAGATCGTGATCACGACGGGAATCGGGGTGTTCTTCTCTTCCTTCTGGGTCTGCGCGTTGAACGCCTTGCAGAACTCCATGATGTTGAGACCGCGCTGACCGAGCGCGGGACCGATCGGGGGCGAAGGATTCGCCGCACCGGCCGGGACCTGAAGCTTCAGGTATCCGGTCACTTTCTTTGCCATGTATCACTCCTGTTGTGCCGGCTGTCGCCGGCGGTTTCAGGTTCGTGGTCTGGGTCGGATGCGGCTGGCAACCGCCCTCTCCCTCCCACGGCCTCTCTTTGCGCGAAGCTTTTCGACTTCACGCGCTACCCGGTCAGACCTTCTCGACCTGACCGAATTCCAATTCGACCGGCGTGGCACGGCCGAAGATCGACACCGCGACCTTCACGCGCGAGCGCGCCTCGTCGATTTCCTCGACGACACCCGAGAACGAGGCGAACGGGCCGTCGGCCACGCGCACGTTCTCGCCGATCTCGAACGACACCGACGCCTTCGGCCGTTCCACGCCTTCCTGCACCTGGTGCAGGATGCGCATGGCCTCGGATTCCGAGATCGGCATCGGCTTGTTTTCAGCGCCGAGGAAGCCTGTGACCTTCGGCGTGTTCTTGATCAGGTGAAACGCTTCGTCGGTCAGCTTCATCTTCACCAGCACGTAGCCGGGGAAGAACTTGCGCTCGGCGTCGATCTTGCGGCCGCGGCGCACTTCCGTGACCTTCTCGGTCGGAACCAGCACCAACTCGAACAGCTCCTCGAGCCCGCGCTGCTTGGCCTGCTCGCGGATCGATTCGGCGACCTTCTTCTCGAAATTCGAGTAGGCGTGGACGATGTACCAGCGCTTGTCGGACAGTTGAGCGGTTGCGGTTGCCATCAGTGAATGCCCAGAAGGTAAGTGATGAGGACACGGATGATCTGGTCGGCGGCGAAGAAGAAGATCGAGGCCACGGCGACCATGACGAACACCATGATGGTGGTGATCGTGGTCTCGCGGCGGGTCGGCCAGGTGACCTTGGCGGTCTCCGAGCGCACTTCCTGCAAGAACTTGAACGGGCTGACTGCCATCGTTTTGATGTCCAACGTCCGTCGACTGACGGTAATGAATTTCAGGGATCCGAACAGCCGCCGTTGGCCCAGCCCTCTGTCTCGAAGGATGAGCCGGAAACCGGGCTCGATTGTTCGGGGATTTCAAAGCCGCGCCGGAGATCCGCGTCTAACGGGCCGGCTGCGAGTGCGGGGTATCTACTGCGGATAGGACCAAAGGTCAAGATATAGAGGGCCCGACTGGACCGGCCGACCTTCCCGGGCGCTAGAGCAGAGCCCAGCCGGATCAAAGGCTTATCCACCCACCCTTCAGGGCGCAATCGCAGCGCCCGTCCGGTTCCTTTCCAGACGCTCCCCCGGAGCGTCCGCCTCGGCCCTATTGCGCGGTCAGTCGGCCCGGTCGACCATGGAAATGCCAGGCAGCGGCACCACGAACTTTCCGCCTTCGGCGAAGTAGCGGGCGTGCTTGGCCCGGATCGGGTCGACGTAGCGCCAGGCGAAGACGACGACGAACGCCGGCTTGCGCTCATAAAGGGCGGCAGGCGGCAGGATCGGGATGTCGTAACCCGGGCCCGCCATCACGTTCCCCTTCTTGGGATCGTCGTCGACCAGGAAGTCGATCTTGTTCTCCAGGCCGAACTGCGGCAGCAGCGTCGTGGTGCCGACCGAGACGCCGTAGCCGGCGACGAGCTGCCCGCGCGCATGAGCGGCATCCGCCATCGCGACCAGCTCGTCGCGGATCGCGGCGATCCGCTTCACATAGGGCGCATAATAGGCCGGCTGATCGACGCCCAGCCGTTCTTCCTCGGCGACGAAGCGCGCGACCTCAGCCGACGGCTTCTTGGCGCCACCGGCACGCTGCACGGTCACGCGGATCGAGCCACCCTTGGTCCAGATGTGCTGGACGTCGATCAGCTCCATGCCGAGCCGGGCAAAGAAACGGATCAGCGGCTTGATGTTAAAATACGACAGATGCTCGTGATAGACGGTGTCGAGCAGGTTCTTCTCGGTGACGTCGACGCCATATTGCGTTTCGAACACGAACAATCCGTCCGGCGCGAGCACGTCGCGAACCCCGATCACCAGCGGATCGAGATTGTCGACATTGGCGATCATGTTGTTGGCGATCACGACGCTCGCCGCGCCGTGGCTCTGCAGGATGCGGTGACCGATGGCATCGGTGAAGAAATCGCCGATGGTCTCGATCCCCGCCTCGGTCGCGCGCTTCGCGATGTCCACAGCGGGATCGACGCCCAGCACCCGCATGCCGCGCTCTTTGAAGAAGCCGAGCAGCGATCCATCGTTGCTGCCGAGCTCGACGACCAGCGAGCCCGGCGCGACACCGAAGCGGCTGACGACGTCGTTGGCATAGCCCGCGAAGTGCTCGCGCAGGCCGAGCGAGAGCGAGGTGGTGTAGACGTAGTTGCGGTACTGGATCTCGGGATTACCGACATGGAGAATCTGGAGATGGCCGCAATCCCTGCACAGATGCAGCGCCATCGGCACCGCAGCGCGGAACACGGGATCGTCGACGCTGGCGTCCGGGACCTGGAAGTTCGGCGTGCCGATCGGCATGCCTGCCATCGGGACGACAAGCTCCTGCTTGTCCGAATGGCAGAGGCGGCAGGTATGGCGGACGTAGAACAGGTTTTTCATCGTGGAACCGAAAAATGAGATACGCGATCGGGTGAGGCAATCCCACCCCGTGAAGACCAGACCGCCAGCAACGGGCTCAAGCGAGTCATGGGTGGCTCGAGACTTCCTTGCCCAGCCCGTCGTAGCTGGGGGCTTCCTCCGCCGCCTTGGCGGCCTTGTCCGCTGAATACGACCCGCGCTCCGGACTTGCCAACCAGATCGCGCCTCCGACGAGCCCGATGATCACGCTGATGGCGCCCAGCAGCAGCGAAACCGACAGTGCTTCCTCGGAAGGGACACCCGCCAGACCGAGGCAGGCGACCATCGCCCCCTCGCGAACACCCCAGCCGCTGATCGAAATCGGGACCGCCGTCAACAGCACCACGGGCGGAATCAGGATACCGGCGTCCACCACCGAGAGCTTTGCTCCGACACCGCGCGCCAGGGCGAAGCAGGCCGCCGCGGTCACGAGATGGATGAGCAACGCCGATCCGAACAGCAAAGCACGGCGTTCGGACTGCAGGAGGAGAAACCTGACCAGCGCTCCGAACCGGACAAAGCTTGCGATCGCCGGATGGGCGATGAGGCGCTTGGGCAGACGGTCGAGCGTCAACAGAACCACGGTGCCGGCGACGCCGGCCAGCGTCAGCCCGCCGACGGCCAGGATCGCGGCCTGATCGGACACGCGAGACAACAGGAACGGCAATCCGGCCACCATCAGCGCGATCAGCCCGATCAACGCCGTGAAACGGTCGGCCGCAACGCCCTTGACCGCCTCCGGCCACTGCACGCCGCGCTGGCGCAGCAGCCACATCCGCACCGCATCGCCACCGACCGAGGACGGCAACACCTGATTGAACCAGAGGCTGATCATGAGGATCCGCCAGCCCGCGAGCCAGTCCAGCGACACGCCGAGCGCGCGCATGATCAGCTCCCACCGGCCGTTGAGCACGAAGGTCTGGAAGAAAATCAACGTCAGCGCCAGGACGAACAGCAAAGGATCGACCGAGACGAGATGGCTGCGCAACCGCTGCAGATCGAGACCGCGCGCGATGTAGACCAGCACGGCAATCGACAGCAGCAGCTTTACCGAAAACAGGGCCGCCTGTTTGAACCGCGACTGCATCGGATGCCCGCCTCAGGATGCCGGATATTCCGCGCGACCGATCACGAGGTCGATCGCGGCCATCATCCAGAACTGGTGCGTGGTCTCGACGATGTTGTAGCTGCGGCTGTCGACGAAGAAATTGACGTCGCCGAGATTGCGCAGCGGATTGTCCGCATTCATGCCCGACAGCGTGACCACGTCGAGCTTCATCGTCCGCGCCTGCGCAACCGCGTTGAGGATGTTCTTCGAGCGCCCCGACGAGCTGATCGCAACGAGGCAGTCGCCGGCGCGTGCGCTCAGCCGCACGGCGTGCGCGATCCAGTCCTCGAAGCCGTAATCGTTGGCGAGGCACGACATCATGCTCGCGTCGCTGAAGCAGAGCGCAGGCACCGACGCGTTCTTCGCCAGATCGATCGCCAGGTGCGAGGCGATGCCGGCTGAGCCGCCATTACCGATGAAGATGACGCGACCGCCCTGCTCGCGCGCGCGCAACCAAGTGGCACGGGTCGCGGAGATTGCGGCGAAAACGCCGACGTCGACTGCCGTCGCGCGATGGAGGCGTCCCACGTAATCGTCGAGGAAAGCCTTGTGATCGGGATCGACGGACTCGGCAGGCATGGGCTGGCGGCTCGATTGCAACATGACCGGGTGATACCGGCTATTACCAAGGATTGCAAAGGTATAATACTTGCAAAGTCAGCGAGCGGCTGGTAGTCGGCTTTCGGGTTTCACTCAACATTGGCGGGCCTGTTTCGCTGGGCATTCGCGTCACGGATGTTCCTCATGAAATGCATCGTTACTGGCGGCGCCGGTTTCATTGGAAGTCACCTCGTCGATCGTCTCCTCGACGACGGCCATGAGGTCATCGCGCTCGATAATTTCGTCATCGGACGCCCCGAAAATCTGGCCGCACACGCCGGTTCGAGCCAGTTGAAGGTCGTGCGGGCCGACGTCACCGACCTCGAGTCGATCAAGCCGTATTTTCACGGTATCGACTGGGTCTTCCATCTCGCGGCGCTGGCTGACATCGTTCCCTCGATCGAGTCGCCGATCCCCTATCATCGCGCCAATGTCGACGGCACGGTCAACGTTCTCGAAGCGGCGCGGCACGCCGGCGTCAAGCGCTTCGTCTACGCCGCCTCGTCGTCCTGCTACGGCATTCCCGACGTCTATCCGACGCCGGAGAGCGCCGAGATCCGGCCGATGTATCCCTACGCGCTTACCAAGAATCTCGGCGAGCAGTGCGTCATGCACTGGTGCCAGGTCTACAAGCTGCCTGCGGTCGCGCTACGCCTGTTCAACGTGTATGGGCCGCGCCATCGCACCACCGGCACCTACGGCGCCGTGTTCGGTGTGTTCATGGCGCAGAAGCTCGCCGGCAAGCCCTTCACCGTGGTCGGCGACGGCGAGCAGACGCGCGACTTCACCTTCGTCAGCGACGTCGCGGACGCCTTCGTGACTGCTGCGCGCTCCGATATCTCGCACGAGATATTCAACGTCGGCTCCGACAACACCTACAGCGTCAACCGGCTGGTCGAGCTTCTCGGCGGCGACAAAGTCCACATTCCCAAGCGACCGGGCGAGCCCGATTGCACCTACGCCGACATCACTGAGATCAAGCGGGTCCTGAACTGGACGCCGAAGGTAAAATTCGAGGACGGCGTCGCGACGATGCTGAAGTCGATGGATCAGTACAAGGACGCGCCTCTGTGGACGGTCGACAAGATCGCCGACGCCACCAAGGACTGGTTCAAATATCTCGGTGACGACGACGGCTCGCCGCAGAAGGCAAGCTCTTGAACAGGCTCGCCGGATATCGTTGCTGCGAGTCGATCATTTCAGGCCGGCCATCTGAGACCTGCCGGCGCTTTGGGTAATCCACATGGGTAATGCTGCGACAGACAAGCTGACCGGCCATCCGGCACCGCACGACAAGATCAAGACGATCGAGGAGCTGGGCGAGATTGCGCGCGCCGCGCAGGCCAAGGGCCAGACCGTCGCGCTCTGCCACGGCGTGTTCGATCTGGTGCATCTCGGCCACGTCCGGCACATCCTGGCGGCGCGCAACGAGGCCGACGTGGTCATCGTGACCATCACCGCCGACCGTTTCGTCAACAAGGGCCCGGGACGGCCGATCTTTCCGGAGAACATGCGCGCCGAGATGCTGGCCGCGCTCGGCACGGTCGACTGGGTCGGCATCAACCGCACTTCCAGCGCCGAGCCGGTCCTCGATGCCGTGCGCCCCGACACCTACGTGAAAGGCTCGGACTACGAGAATCCCGAGGATGACGTCACCGGCAAGATCGCCACCGAGCGCGAGGCCGTCGAACGTCATGGCGGACGAATCGTCTTCACGCGCGACGTGACGTTCAGCTCGTCATCGCTGCTGAACCGTTATTTCGGCATCTACGATCCTCCCCTGCGCGACTACCTCCAGAAGGTACGTGAAGGCGGCGGCGCCGAACGCCTGCTGAAGCTGATCGACAAGATCCAGGACATGCACGTCGTGCTGGTCGGCGATACCATCATCGACGAATACCAGTACGTCACGGCGCTGGGGAAGGCTTCGAAGGAGAACATCGTCGCCACCCTGCTCAAGAATGGCGAGCAATTTGCCGGCGGCGTCATTGCCGCGGCCAATCACGTGGCGAGCTTCTGCAAGTCGGTGGAGATCGTCACGACGCTGGGTGGCAACGACTACCCCGAGGAGTTCATTCGCGCGCATGTCCGCCCGAATGTCACGCTGACGCCGATCCGCATTCAGGGCCGACCGACGACCCGCAAATTGCGGTACGTCGAGATGGGCTATCTGCACAAGCTCTTCGAAGTCTACACCATGGACGACACGCCGCTCGACGAGGCCGAGCGCAAGGAGATCGACCGAATCACCGCCGAGCGCGTTCGTGGCGGGGACGTGGTGATCGTCACAGATTTCGGTCACGGCATGATCGCGTCGAGCACCATCGACACGCTCATCGCGAACTCCAAGTTCCTGGCGGTCAACGCCCAGAGCAACAGCGGCAACCACGGCTATAATCTCATCACGAAATATCCGCGCGCCGACTACGTCTGCATCGACGCGCCGGAAGCGCGTCTGGCCGCGACCGACAAGTTCAGCGACATCGCGTCGGTGATCGAGAACCGCCTGCACGGCAAGATCGATTGCGACAACATGATCATCACGCACGGCTCCTTCGGCTGCTACCCCTTCTCGTCCAAGACCGGCGTCGCGCGCGTGCCCGCTTTCACCAAGACCGTCGTCGACACGGTCGGCGCCGGCGATGCTTTCCTGACGATCACGGCGCCGCTGGTGGCGGCCGGCGGCAATATCGAGGACGTCGCCTTCATCGGCAACGCGGCGGGCGCGATCAAGGTCGGCATCGTCGGTCACCGCAACTCGGTCGAAAAGGCGCCCTTGGTCAAATTCGTCACCGCGCTATTGAAGTAACGCGAGCGGGAAATCTGGAGAACGGCAGTGATTGATCAGAAATGGAACGTGATGGTCACCGGTGGCGCCGGCTATGTCGGCAGCGTGCTGGTTCCCCAGTTGCTGGCAGCGGGCCACAAGGTCACGGTGCTCGACCTGTTCATGTACGGCGAATCCGTTTTCGACGCGGTTCGCAACAATCCGAACCTTCGCCTGATCAAGGGCGACATCCGCGATGAGGCCGCGATCAACGAGGCCCTGCGCGGCAACAATGCGGTGATCCACCTCGCCTGCATCTCCAACGACCCCTCGTTCGAGCTCGACCCGGGGCTCGGCAAGTCCATCAACTACGACTGCTTCCGTCCAATGGTGCGCGCCGCGAAGAAGGCCGGCGTCAAGCGCTTCATCTATGCCTCCTCGTCGAGCGTCTACGGCATCAAGGACGAGGCCGAGGTGACCGAGGAACTGTCCTGCGAGCCGCTCACGGACTACTCCAAGTTCAAGGCGATGTGTGAGACCGACCTTGCCGAAGAGGCTGCGTCCGGCTTCGTCACCTGCACGGTCCGTCCTGCCACCGTCTGCGGCTACGCACCGCGGCAGCGCCTCGACGTCGTCGTCAACATCCTGACCAACCTCGCGGTCAACACCGGCCGCATCCGCGTGTTCGGCGGAACGCAGAAGCGGCCCAACCTGCACATCGAGGACATGTCGGCGGCCTATCTGTTCCTGCTGCAGCAGGATGATGCGAAGATCGACGGCAAGACCTACAATATCGGCTACGAGAACCACTCGCTGATGAAGATCGCCGACATCGTCAAATCGGTGGTCGGAAACAACGTCGACGTGGCCGTCGAGCCGACCGACGATCTGCGCTCCTACCACGTCTCCTCGGAGAAGATTCGCCGCGAGCTCGGATTTGCACCGACGCACACGATCGAGCAGGCCGTGTCCGGCCTCGTGGACGCCTTCAGGTCCGGCCGCCTGCCGAACTCGCTCAACGATCCCCGGTATTTCAATATCAAGATGATGCAGAACATCAGCCTGAAGTGAGCGGCGTGCGGATCGGCATCGATTTCGACAACACGATCATCTGCTACGATAAGGTCTTTGCCGCCGTCGCGCACCAGCGTGGCCTGGTGCCGGAGGGCTGGGTTGGGCTGAAGAACGATGTGCGGGATTATCTGCGGTCCCGCACGGGTGGCGAGCTCGCCTGGCAAGGCCTGCAAGGCTTCGTCTACGGCAAGGGCATTGGCGGCGCCGAGATCTATCCGGGCGTGCTGGAATTCCTCGCGGCGTGCAGACAGGCCGGCGCCAAGGTGTGCATCGTCAGCCACAAGACCAGATACGGTCATCAGGACCCCGACCATACCGACCTGCGCGAAGCCGCACGCGGCTGGCTGCGTGGCGCCGGCCTCATCGACGCTGCTGCGGCGACGGTGGCCAGCGGCGATGTTTATTTCGAGGACACGATGGCCGCCAAGGTCGACAGGCTCGCGAGCCTGGAGCTGGACATCTTCATCGACGATCTCGTCGAGGTCTTCGAGCAGCCGCATTTCCCGAAGGGTACGCGATCGATCCTGTTCACGCGTTCGCAGTCCCCGCACCCCGAACATTGCAAGCCGATCGCGACATGGGCCGGGATCCGCGACGAGGTGTTTGCGGCATGAGCGAGCCGGACATCAGCGCAGCGGATGCGATCTCGATCGGCAGCCGCCTTGCCGGAACAACGGTCGCGGCAGCCCAGCCGGCGCGGTCCGGCGGCAACAACAGGGTGTTTCGGCTGGAGATGGCGGAAGGACCGCCCCTCGCCCTCAAGCACTATCCGTCGGACGGGCGCGATCGGCTGGGACAGGAATATGACGCGCTCACGTTCCTGTCGCGCCACGGCATCGCGTCGACGCCACGGCCGATTGCAAAGGACGCCGATGCGTTTTGCGCGCTGTATCAATGGTTCGACGGTGACGCGGCGGTGCTCCGTCCACAGGACGACGATGCGGACCAGCTGGCCGATTTCCTGATCGAATTGCAGAAGCTGCGCGACGCCGAAGGTGCGCAGACCTTGCGGAACGCGTCAGCCAGCATCTTTTCGCCCGAGGAAGCCATCGCCCAGTACGAGCAGCGCCTCGACGGGTTGACGCGTGAGTCGCAGGATCACCCGGAGCTGCATACGTTCATCGACGGCAGCCTGGTTCCCAGCACGGCCGTCGCTATCCGAAAGCTCCGCCAGCGTTATGCGGAACTGGGGCGGGATCCCGCAGCGGACCTCTTGCCCGCGCATCGCGCACTGAGCCCGTCCGACTTCGGACTGCACAACGCCCTGCGCGGCGAAGACGGCCGCCTGCGCTTCATCGACTTCGAATATTTCGGTTGGGACGATCCGGTCAAACTGCTGTCCGATACCGCGATCCACCCCGGCAGCGATCTGCCCGCAACAGGCGCGAATCGCCTCATCGAACGCCTCACGCAAGCCTTCGCGGCTAGGGATGACGCGTTTGCGATCCGCCGTGACGTACTGTATCCTGTGTTCGGGGCGATTTGGTGCCTGATTGTCCTGAATGCTTATTTGCCCGAAAGCCGCTCCCGGCGCGCCTTGGCTGCGCAAGGTGGCGATCTGACGGTCCGCCTTGCCGGTCAGCTCGACAAAGCACGCCGGCTTCATCAAACGATTTGCCAACGTGATCCAGATCTCACCCCACGCTGAAGCCGCCCTCACCTGCACGCTGGACGAGCGCAGTCTCTATTTGCGCCGCCTGGTCCTTGGTTCTGTCCGTTCGGCCGGACGCGGCCATGTCGGTCCGGCCCTGTCGCTCATCGAAATGGTCCGCGTGCTCTACGACGACATCCTGCGGATCGATCCGAACAACCCGCGCGATCCCGAACGCGACCGCGCCATCCTCAGCAAGGGACACGGTTGTCTCGCGCTCTATGCACTCCTCGCCGATCGCGGCTTCTTCCCGCTGTCGGAGCTCGACGGCTTTTGCGGCTCCGACAGTATCTTGGGCGGACATCCCGAATACGGCATGGTGCCGGGTGTCGAGGCGTCGACCGGCGCGCTCGGGCACGGCCTGTCGATCGGCGTCGGCCTTGCGCTGGCCGCCCGCATGCGCGAGCGCAATTACCGGACCTTTGTCCTGCTCGGCGACGGCGAGATCAACGAGGGATCGGTGTGGGAGGCCGCCATGGGCGCGGCCAAGCACGGGCTCGATAATCTGGTCGCGATGATCGACTACAACAAGCTCCAGAGCTACGGGCCCACCGACTACGTGCTGCCGCTGGAGCCGCTCGCGGACAAATGGCGCAGCTTCGGCTTTGCCGTGCAGGAGCTCAACGGCCACGACGTCGGCGCCCTGCGCACCGTCCTGAAGCAGGTCCCCGCCGTTCCGGGCAAGCCCACCGCGATCATCTGCCATACCGTCAAGGGCAAGGGTCTGCCGGCCGCGGAATCCAACGCCGATTGGCATCACAAGAACAAGCTGTCCGACAGCGAGCTCGACGCCATCCGCGTCGCCGTCGGCGATTTTTGATCGGCTCCCCATGCGCAACACCGCGATGAACATGGTCCACAAGCTCGCCGCGCGCGACGAGCGTGTGCTTTACATCGGCTCCGATCCCGGCGCCGGCACGCTGCGTGCGATGAGCAAGGAGTTTCCCAAGCGCCATCTGATCGAGGGCATTTCGGAAGCGCACATCATCGGCATGTCGGCCGGTCTCGCGATGGAAGGCTTCGTGCCTTACGTCAATACCATCGCGACATTCCTCACCCGCCGCTGCTACGAGCAGGTCGCCGTCGATCTCTGTCTGCACAATCTGCCAGTGCGACTGATCGCCAATGGCGGCGGGCTGGTCTACGCGCCGCTCGGTCCCACCCACCAGGCGATCGAGGACATCGCCATCATGCGGGCGCTGCCGAACATGACGGTGGTCTGCCCGTGCGACGCCGACGAGGCCGCGCGGATGATGGACAAGACGCTCGACTGGACCGGACCGATCTACATCCGGCTCGGCAAGGGCGGCGACGCCGTCGTCTCGAAGGCCGAGCACGGCTTCGAGATCGGCAAGGCCATCCTGATGCGCCCGCCGGGCGACGTCCTCATGGTGACCACCGGCATCATGCTCCAGCGCGCCATCGCCGCAGCCGACCTCTTGGCCGCGCAAGGCATTCGCGCCGGCATCCTGCACATGCATACGGTGAAGCCGCTCGACACCGAAGCGCTGCTGCAGGCGATCCGCGGCATCAAGCTCGTGGCAACGCTGGAGGAGCACGTGCCCTCCGGCGGCCTCGGCAGCGCGGTTGCGGAGACGCTGATCGACAAGCTCGGCTCCGGCCTGCCCGCGATACTGCGGCTGTCGCTGCCGGACCGCTTCATGCACAATTACGGCTCGCAGGACTCGCTGCTGAAGAAGCACGGCCTCGCGCCCAACGCCATCGCGACCTCGATCGAGCACGCGCTCGCGGCGTCGCGCACCTCCGCTCCTCAACTTCATTCCACCTGACGGGTCACATGTACGACGTTCGATATTCCTATCTGCTCGAGCAATTCTCCGACCCCGCTCCGATCCTGGCCGAGATCGGCCGGCTGGTTGCGACCGGTGACTTCACCCTTGGCAAGCCCGTCGCCGAATTCGAGAAGCGCTTTGCCGAGCTGATCGGCGTGCGCCACGCCATCGGCGTCGGATCCGGCACCGACGCGCTCAAGCTGCCGCTCAAGGCGCTCGGCATTGGTCACGGCGACGAGGTCATCACCGCCGCCAACACCTTCATCGCCACCGTCGGTGCGATCGCGGAAACCGGCGCCACGCCGGTGCTGGTCGACTGCGACGATTCCTTCTGCATGAACGTCGACCAGGTCGAAGCCGCCATTACCAGGAAGACCAAGGCGATCATGCCGGTTCAGCTGACCGGCGAGGTCACCGACATGGGCAAGCTGATGCCGATCGCCCAGCGCCATAACCTCCCCGTCGTCGAGGACGCCTGCCAGGGCATCCTGTCGGAGTTTGCGGGCAAGCGCTCCGGCACCCACGGCATCGCGGCCGGCTTCTCGCTGCATCCGCTCAAGAACCTCAACGTCTGGGGCGATGCAGGCGTCGTCGTCACCAATGACGACGGCATGAACGAGAAGCTCCGCCTGATCCGCAACCACGGCATGAAGAACCGCGACGAGATCGCGATCCTCGGCTGCAATTCGCGGCTCGATTCCTTGCAGGCCGTCGTCGGCAACTGGCTGATCGGCCAGACCAGCGAGATCACGCGGCGCCGGATCGAGAACGCGGCCTATTACGATGCGGGCCTTGCCGGCCTGCCCGGCCTGCGCGTCCCGCCGCGCCGGCCCAATGTGAAGCACGTCTACCATCTCTACATGGTGTTCGCCGAACGCCGCGACGAGCTCTACCAATACTGCCTGGACAACGGCATCGAGGCCAAGATCCATTATCCAATCCCGCTGTATCAGCAGGAAGGCCTCAAGCATCTCGGCTACGCGCCCGGCACCTTCCCGGTCACCGACCGCCACGCCAAGGAAGTCATCAGCTTCCCCGTCGACCAGCATCTGACGCGCGCACAACAGGACCGTGTCATCGAGACCGTCAGGAAGTTCTGTCATGGACGCTGACACCGGCCGCCGGCGCATCGGTTACGTCAATCTTCCCGCCCAGTTCGAGGAAGAGCGCGCCGAGATCATGCAGGCGGTCGAGGGCGTGTTTTCCCGCGGCGACTTCATCGGGGGCGCAGCGGTCGGAAAGCTCGAGGAGGAATTGTCCGCCTATCTCGGCTCGCCCCATGTCGTGACTTTGAATTCCGGCACCGACGCGCTGATCCTCGCCTTGCGGGCGCTCGACATCGGCCCCGGCGACGAGGTGATCACGCCTCCGAATTCGTTCGTGGCATCCACCGCCGCGATCATCGCGGTCGGCGCCACGCCTGTCTTTGCGGACGTGCTGCCGGACCAGAACATCGATCCCGCCGCGGTCGAAGCCGCCGTCACGTCGCGCACCAAGGCGATCATGCCGGTGCACCTGACCGGGCGCATGGCCGACATGACCCCGCTGATGGCGATCGCGGACAAGAACGCGCTCGCCGTGATCGAGGACAGCGCCCAGGCGGTCGGCTCGACCTATGACGGCCGGATGAGCGGCACCATCGGCACGTTCGGCTGCTTCTCCGCCCATCCGCTCAAGAATCTCAATGCCGCAGGCGATGCCGGCTTCCTCGTCACGGCCGACGCCGAGATGGCCGCACGCATCCGCCGCCTTCGCAATCACGGGCTCATCAACCGCAGCGACGTCCAGGAGTGGGGCATCGTGTCCCGGCTCGACACGCTCCAGGCCGAGGTGCTGCGCATTCGCCTGCGTCACCTGCCCTCGGTGATCGAACGCCGGCGGCGCAACGCCGCGCAATACCGCGCCGAGCTCGCCGGGCTCCCTCTGTTCATTCCGCCCTGCCGCAACATCGAGTTCAACACCTTCCACACCTTCGTGGTGCAGACCGACCGCCGCAACGACTTCCAGAAATATCTGGCCGACAAGGGCATCGAGACCGCGATCCACTATCCGGTCCCGATCCATTTGCAGCCGGCCGCGGCGCATCTGGGGCAAGGCCGCGGCGCGTTCCCGGTGACCGAGCGGCAGGCGGACCAGATCCTCACGCTTCCCATCAACCAGTTCCTGTCGGCCGCCGATATCAGCTATATCTGCGCGACCGCCCGGGAGTATTTTGCATGACGGATACCGACTTCCTGCAGGCCGATGAGCAGGCGCTGGCGCAGCGCTTCATCGACAACGGCTTCGTCACAACGCCGGCCGATGATCGCGCTGGCCTCGACCGCATCCAGCGGCGCGCCGCCGAGCTGGCGGCGGACTATCTGAAGCTGCCGCACAGCAATGATCCCTATGCGATGCTGGACAGCATCCACACACGGGTGAGCGTGGACGATCTCAACGGCCTGCGGCTGCACGTCTTCAACGGCCTCAACGCCGAGCCGTGGTTCCGGCCGACCTATTTTCGCCTGGCGCGCTCGACGATCGAGACCATCGTCGGCAACGAGCTGTGCATGCAGCGCCGCGTCAATCTCAGCATCCAGATGCCCGGCGACGATTCCTCGCTGCTCGCCACCCATTCCGATGTCTGGTCGGGCGACTCGCCGTTCGAGGTCGTGGTGTGGGTGCCGCTGGTGGACGTCCACCACACCAAGGCGATGTATCTGCTGCCGCCGTCGCTCAACGGCGACATGCAGGACCGAATGGCAAGCCTGCGCAGCGCCGAGGAGCTGTACAAGACGATCAAGCCGCACGCGACCTTCATCGAGATTCCCTACGGTCACGTGATGCTGTTCAACCAGACCCTGATGCACGGCAATCGCGTCAACGAAGAGCCCGGCACGCGCTGGAGCATGAACTGCCGGTTCAAGAGCATCATGTCGCCCTACGCCGACAAGCGCTTCGGCGAGTTCTTCGAGCCGATCCTGCTGCGCCCGGCGACGCGGGTCGGCATGCAATACAAGCTGCCGGGAGGCTTCCATGGCTGAGCGAGCCGGCCATCGCGGCTACATCGGCGCGCGGCCGCTGAACGGCAGCCGCACCCCGCAGCACGTCCAGAACGTCGTGATCCGCGACTACGCGCGGCGGAAGAACCTGCAATTTCTGCTGAGCGCCGTCGAGCACATCATGCCCGGCAGTTACATGGTGCTCGAGGACATCCTGGACGAGTTGCCCCGCCTGAATGGCCTGATCCTCTACAGCATCTTCATGCTGCCGCCCGACGAGGCACGGCGACGGGAGATCTACGACCGCGTGCTGCGCGAGGGCTGCGATCTCCACGCCGCAGTCGAGGAGATCACGCTGTCGTCGCAGAAAGACATCCAGGCCGTCGAGGACATTCTGCTGGTCAATAAATACGCCACGATCCTGTGACGATGCCGCGGACCGGTTGGGCCCCATGAGTGAGATCAACTTGCTCCAACCGATGCACGCATCGACCAGGCGGAACTACGTTCAGCGCGTGGTTGAGCATGACAAGGCGGAATCCGCCACCGTCGCGCGGCAATGGGGACGCGACTACTGGGACGGCGACCGGCGCTACGGCTATGGCGGCTATCGTTATGACGGACGCTGGCGCCCGCTCGCCCAGACCCTGATCGATCGCTACGGCATCAAGCCCGGCATGAGCGTGCTCGACGTCGGCTGCGGCAAGGGCTATTTGCTCTACGAGTTCACCCAGCTCGTCCCCGACCTCACGATCGCCGGCATCGACATCTCCGACTACAGCATCGCCAATGCCAAGGAGGAGGTGCGGCCGCTGCTGAAGGTCGGCAGCGCCGTCGAGCTCCCCTACCCCGATCACAGCTTCGACCTCGTGGTGTCGCTCGGCGTGCTGCACAACCTTCCGCTCGAGGACGTGTTCCGCGCGGTGTCGGAGATCGAGCGCGTCGGGCGTGGCGCCTCGAAATATCTGATGGTGGAATCGTTCCGCAACGAGCGCGAGAAGGCGAACCTCCTCTACTGGCAGCTCACCTGCCTGAGCTTCCACGGCCCGGAAACCTGGGCGTGGATCTACGACAAATGCCGCTATCGGGGCGACCATGGGTTCATCTTCTTCGAATGAAGCCGGCCTGCGCCGGCCGACGTCGCTGCGCGCGCAGAATCCGGAAGTGTATTATTCGGACGACGCCATCGTCACGGCGGATGACGCCACGATCGCGGAGCTGAAACGCATCGCCGCCGGTAACCCGCGTCTGCGCAGCCGGCTGTGCACGCACCCCGATCCCGCGTCCAGCCTGCACGAGATGCTGATCGTGCATCATCGCGAGGCCTATGTCCGGCCGCATAAGCATTTTGGCAAACCTGAATCGTTTCACGTGATCGAGGGCACTGCGCAGGTCGTGATCTTCGAGGATGACGGCCGCATTCGCGACGTACTCGAGATGGCGCCCTACGGCCAGAGCAAGCGCTGCTATTATCGGATGCCCGAAAAAGTCTTCCACTCGATCCTGATCACCTCGGAATGGCTGGTGTTCCACGAAACCACCGCCGGCCCGTTTGATCCCTCACGCACGGCATTTCCTGACTGGGCCCCCGATGGCGGCGACGCTGCCGAGGTCCAACGCTACGTCACACGGATTGGCGCACTCGCCGCGGAGCATCTGGCGAGACAATAGATTTCGACCACACTCGCTGCTCGACGATCCCGCCGTGAATGATCGAGGACGAAACCAAACGATGAAGCCGCCTGCAAAAGCACTGGTTACCCTGGTCAAGTTCGCGGTGTCGATCGGGATCCTGGTATTGCTCTTGCGCAGCCAGGACTTGTCGTCCCTGAAAGCCGATCTTCTCGCGGTCAACTTGAACATGCTCGCGCTTGCGGTGTTGCTGCTGTTCGCCCAGACCTTCGTTCTCTGCCACCGCTGGATCCTGATCCTCCGCGCCATGAGCGTCCCCCTGGGATGGCTGGCCGGCTGGCGCATTCTCATCATCAGCACCTTCTTCAATCAGGTGCTGCCCGCAGGCGGCGACGCGGTCCGGATCTGGATGCTGCGGCGGAATGGCGTGCAATGGTCGCAGACGATCGGCAGCATCGTGGCCGATCGCTTCCTCGGTCTATTGGCGCTCAGTCTCGTCATACTGACGGGAATGCCGTTCCTGCTCTCGCGGACCAGCGAGGGCTCGCTCCTGTTCGCCGTTCTGGGCTTCTTATCAGCCGCGTGCCTCGGTGCAATCACCTTGCTCACACTGAATTGGTGGCCGTCGCGCGTGACAGCCGCCCTTCCGGCCAAGCTCATACGCTCCGCAATGCTTATCAGGGTTCCTCTACTGGCGACCGAAGGACGCGGAGCGTTGATCGGATCCGCCATCTCCATTCCCTTGATCAATGTTGCGGCCTGCTATGTCCTTGCCATCGGACTGGGGGCGGAACTGTCCGCGCTGGATGCGTTCGTTCTCATTCCGCTTGTTATTCTATCGTCCGCCGCCCCGATATCGATCGGAGGTTGGGGCTTGCGCGAAGGCGCGATGGTTGCTGCCCTCAGCTTGGCGGGGCTCGCGGCCGACAAGGCCCTCGCGATATCAGTTTTGTTAGGGCTGTGCGGCCTGATCTTAGGGCTTTCCGGTGGGTTGGTGTGGATGGTCTCGCCGGAACGGGCCCACTTCACGAACCAAGCCTGGTCCGAACGGACCGACGCTGCACCGGTTTGACCGTGGCTCAAGCGCATCTTTTTCCTACGCCTCGGGCACGGCTGGGCCGACTGTCCGATCCTGCTCGGCGATCTGCTTGAGGCTGATCGTTCTCGCAGCCGTCTTCCGCAGGCGCGCCGTGACGATCGGACGGCCGAGCAGCTGCCCCGCTCGAGGCGAATTCAATTTGTCGGCTGAGATGACCTTCGACAATTGGTCATGGCCGTCGCAAACGCAGGGATGCAACATCCAGTCTCAACCGTTAGCTGGTGGGATTGCTCGGCTAAGCCTGTGATGGTAAACGCGTGAATTATTGCCCGGCGGGCAATTGGGGGCTAGGCGTGATTTCAAAGAACTTGAGAATTACCGATTTAGTTGCCGTTGCTGGCCCCGGAACGCTCTAGTGCAGTACACCAGGGAATACTCGATCGCCGCGAGAGCAGTTGTAGCCGCTCTCCTTGGTTGCGCCGTAGCCTACGTGGCGCTGCTGCTGTTGAAAAATCACCTTCCGGCATTTCAATGGAACTTCGACGACGCCTTCGACCTGACAGCGGCCCAGAAGAACTGTGACGTATGCAAGAAGGCTTTCTATGGGTCCTTCTTCCTGTGCGCACCGATTGCCGCGGCGGCCGCATTGTACACGTCGCATCGATCGTCCGGTTCAATCGCGCTGAGCACGATCACGGCGGGATTGGTCTACCTTGCTCTCCATGCCGCTAATGATCGTAGCAACTTCGCGATCACGCTGATCATTCTCGCGGTCGCAGCCGTCACGGTCGGAATTAATCGACGGGCCAATACTTACTTTCCGCCCGTAAAATCTTCGACCGGTGTCCCATTCGCTGTGGGGCTGATCGATCTGCTTCCGGTCGCATTCCTTGCCCTGCTCCTGATACCGTCCGACCTCGAACGCGTGACCTCGGTCGTGCGAGAGGAGTCCCACAAGGTCAGTTACTTCATCGGGCCTGCCCTCTACGGCTATACACCGGGCCTTATTCCGGGATTGGATTACCATTCGCATTATGGCCCAGCGCTTGGCTGGTTCTTCCACCTGATCATGGGAGATGGCTGGAAATCCGCGGCCATGCGAGCGGTCGGATTGAACATCGCGATCACGCTTGCGGTGTATATTCAGGCCTACTTCCTTCTGGCGTACTTGGTTAGATCGAGACTCCTCGCGATCGGCATCGTCACGGCCCTCGCTGTGTTGGCATTCTCCACCACCAATCACTTCTACTCGCCTTCGGCCTATCCCACGCGGTTTCCGTTGCTGATCGTCTTCGTGTTGGCAATCGGTCTGCACTGCGCCGATCCCAAGCATTCGGGATGGTTGATCGTGTCGGCCATCATGTGCGCCCTCTCGCTGCTCTGGCAAACCGAGATTGGGCTGTTCTTTCTCGTGACAGGCACTTGCGTCGCAGCGATTGCCGGGGGTTTTCTGAATTATCGCAACGCATTCGTTTTCTTCATCACGTCGATCGCGGCAGCAATATTGTTGTGTCTGCTGCTGTTCGGACCACGCGTCCTCTCATTGACCTTCCTGATCGAGTGCTTTCGTCCACTCGTGCTCTACGGTACGGGATGGGGAAGTTCGCCGATCAAATGGACCCTGAGCTGGAGCGTGATCTACGATCTTCCGCTTCAGGTCATCGGATGTATCACCATCGGATGGGCCTCGATGCGGCTGTCACGGTCGTCTGACTCTCCGCGGGATCGGTTCGTAGCAGGAGTGCTCCTGGCGCTGTCGATGATCGGCATCGCCCTGATGATCAAGTGGGTCAACCGAACGTTGGACGCAGTCTGGCACCAGAACGCATTACCGCTGGTGATCGTCGCGGCCTGGTGGGCCCATCAATTCGCTGCGGCCTGGCGCCCCTCGTTCAAGAAGGCCGTCGGCGCTGGCGTGGCCGTTGCAACGATTGCGGCACTGCTCTTCGTACAGGACAAAATCAATCCACACCCCTACGGCCTGAGATCATACGTGTATTATCCCAGCTTGCTGATGCGGCCGTTCGTGTCTCCCTCTGTCGAAACGTGGCAGGAGGACTTTAGCCGGATCACGGAGACCGAGACGAAGTTCATCCAAGACAACTCGAAGCCCGGCGAACGGGTGCTGGTGATCGCCATGATGGATTGGGCATATCTTGCACAGGCTCATCGAGCTCCAGAGGCCTATTTCATGCCGCTCATGGTGGCCTTTGACGAACATTACGTCGATCGCTCAATGAACACGGCAAACCGGGTGTTCTACGACAATATCGTAGAGACTCGGGCCACGCTTCCACGTGTCCGCGAAACCCTGGAACGCATCAAGCGAGATTATGTGGCTGTCGAGACCAAGGGCAATTTGACCCTGTACGAGAGGCGGCATTGACTGCACGCTGCTCTGGCCTTGCTAACCGCACATGGGCCCACAGAGATCGCCTTGGAGCGGGGCGGCATGTCTTGCAAGACCACCCGCCGGCTGGTACCTCCCGACTAAGGAGGTGGCGGCCGGAGGGGGGCCCACCGGTTATCAGACGTATCCGGCGCTGGAACAGGTCATTGCCGGCCGCCTCGGTTTCAGTGAAAATCGCCTCGTCAGATCTGTCCACACGCGAGAACAACCCGTGACCGACCATTGCCGCCTTTGCCATTCGACCAACCTGCGTCCGGTCATCGACCTCGGACTGATGCCGATTGCGCATCGGCTTCGGCATAGCCGAAACGAGCAAGATGAACGATATCCGTTCGAGGTGCTGGCTTGCGGCGATTGCGGCCTGCCCCAGATCGTCAAGCCGATCGATCCCGACATTCTGTACCGCCAGTTCAACTACAATTTCAGCAGCTGGAAGCCGGAGCCGCATCAGGCGGACGAGCTCGACACCATCGCGAAATTCTCCAAGCACCAGTCCGTGTTCGAGATCGGATGCAACGACGGCCTGTTCATGGACAAGCTGCGCGAGCGCGGCACCAAGGTCATGGTCGGCGTCGAGCCCAATCCGGTGTCGGGCAAGATCGCCCGCGAGCGCGGCATCAAGGTCTATGCCGACATGCTCAGCCCGGCGATGGCCCACGATGCTGTCGCTCAGTCCGGCAAGTTCGACCTCGTGATATCGCGCCAGGTGCTGGAGCACATTGTCGATTTCGAGAACTTCTTCGACTGCGTCAAGATCGCGCTCAGCGACGACGGACTGCTGTTCATCGACGTGCCAGATTTCGCGCCCGGCTCGGCAGTGGGTGACCTCTCCGTCCTCTGGGAGGAGCACGTCAGCTATTTCACCGAACCGACCCTGCTCACGCTGCTGGCGCGCCACGGCTTCGAGGCGGTGTCCGTGAAGAAATACAATTTCAGCGGCGGCAGCCTCGCGATCGCCGCCCGCCGCGCCAAGGGCGCCGTGACGCCGCCGCCCGCGCCGTCCGGCGTCGGCGAGAAATTCGGTCAGCGCGCAAGAGAGTATGGCGCGCGTCTCCGCCCGATTCTCGCGAAGGCCCGCGCCAACGGCGCCGAGATTGCCATCTACGGCGCCGGCTGCCGCGCCTGCACCTTCACCAACGCCCACGAGCTGGCGGATCTCGTCGACCTCTCAGTCGACGACCAGAAGGAGCGCCAGGGGTTGTTCCTGCCCGGCACCGGCATTCCGATCCGCTCGCCCGAGGATCTCGCCGGCAAGTCGGGTCCGCTCGTCTGTCTCTTGGCCGTGAACGAGGAGAACGAGGCCAAGGTCAGCAGCCGGCTGCGCGAGAGCGTGAAGCGTCCGCTGCAGATCGTTTCGATCTTCGCGCCGAACGACATCTGGAGCGAGCTCGACCGTCTCGAGGCGGCCGCAGGGTCGCGGCATGGCTGAGGACAAGCTCTTCAACTATTACGAACGTCAGGATGTTCTGCCGACGTTCGGGAATTTCAAATCGTCCACCGAGCTCGAGGCCTACGCCAGCCAGCGGCGCGAGCTGTTTTCGGACAAGCTGGTGCTGCCGCCACGGCTGTTCCGCGATGCCGATGTGCTCGAATTCGGTCCCGATTCCGGCGAGAACGCGCTGGTGTTTGCCGGTTGGGGCGCGAACATGACGCTCGCCGAGCCGAACCGGCATGCACACCCGAAAATCCACGCCTACTTCGCACATTTCGGCCTGACCCAGCGTCTCCGCGAGCTCGCACTGGCCGACGTCGAGGGCTTCAGCAGCGATCGCCGCTTCGACATGATCGATGCCGAGGGCTTCATCTACACGGTGCGGCCGAGCGAAAAATGGCTCGGCATCTTCCATCGGCTGCTCAATCCGGACGGTTATGCCGTCGTATCCTATTACGAGCGCTATGGCGGCTTCTTCGAGCTCGCGCTCAAGGCGATCCATGCGGCCGGCAAGGCATTGACCGGTCGCGCCCCGCTCGAAACTGCGAAGCTGCTTTTCGAGGCGAAGTGGGACAGCATTCCGCACACCCGCAGCTTCGAATCCTGGCTGATGGACGTGCTGGAAAATCCGTTCGTCCGGCATCGCTACTTTCTCGACGCGGCCACCTTGTGCGCGGCGGCGCATCAACAGGGGTTCGACGTCCATTCGGCATGGCCGGCCTACCGCGACAGCCTCGACATCTACTGGCACAAGAAAGTCCTGTCCGGCGATGAGAAGCTGCACCGCGCGACGCACCATCTCGACCGCAGCCGCCTGAGCTTCCTCGGCGGACGAAAGCTCTATCTGGTCGGCAAGGCCGATGCCGTGCAGGCGATCTCGGCATCGATCGAGGCGCTGGTTCTCGACGTCGATGGCATGATCGACGATCCCTTCGGCGCGAGCCTGCCGCGCGTGATCGCGGGCCTTGCGTCGCTGCGCGAGACAATCCGGACCACAGACGTTCTCGCCGACGATGCCGCCGACATCGAAGCCATCATCGCGACGCTCGACAGCTTCCATCGCATCTTTGGCGCGATCGGGCGACGGGACGTGTCCGCAGTCACCGCCCTCACCCAGGCGGATCCGGCCTTCATCAACACGTGGGGACAGCCGGCGCATTTCCTCGTGATCCGGAAGCGCTAAAGGATCTTAGCCAGTGAAGCCAGGCATTGGCATCATCGGAACGGGCATGGTCGGCCAGATGTGCCACCTCGCCAATTTCGCTGCCAATCCCGCCTGCCGCGTCGTCGCGATCGCCGATCTCCGGCCGGACCTCGCTGCCGCCGCGGCGCAGAAGTTCGGCATTCCCAAGGTTTACGGCACGCACCGCGAGCTACTCGCGGACAGCGCGGTGTCCGCCGTCGTCGTCGTGACGAAGCGTCGTGCCACCGGCCCGATCGTCCTGGACGCGTTGAACAGCGGGCGGCACGTGCTGTCGGAAAAGCCGATGGCCTACACGACGGCCCAGGCCATTTCGCTGGTCGAAGCCGCGCGGCAGCAAAACCTCGTCTACAGCGTCGGCTACATGAAACGTCACGATGCCGGTGTGGCACGGGCGCTGCGGGTGCTGACGCGCTTGCGCGAAGACCGCTCGCTCGGACGCATCGTCCGGGCAAAAGGCTGGTGCTTCGGCGGCGACACGGGCCGGTCGCACGACAATTTCGTGATGTCCGGCGAAGCGCGACCGGACGGGATCGAACTCTGGCAGGATGGTCCCGACTGGATGCCGCGCGCGATGCGTCCCGGCTACGATAATTTTCTGAACGTTTTCAGCCATATCATCAATCTTGCGCGCTACCTGCTCGGATCGTCGCCGACGGTCGCCGAAAGCGCGATCGAGATTTCGGGAGCCGCGCGCATCACGCTCGACTTCGACGGCATCGCCTGCACGCTGGATCTCGTGAACGGCTCCGACGGCAGCTGGCGCGAGGGGCTGACGATCGATTTCGAGCGCGGCGCAGTGACCCTGGAATTGCCGCCACCTTTCGCCGAGCAAGAGGCGGAGGTCATCGTCGATCACGATGGTCAGAGCACGCGGCTGACGGGCGACAAGAGCTGGGCATTTCGGCGCCAGGCGGACGCCTTCGTTTCCGACGTCGCCGCGCGAGGCGTCCCCTTGGCCTCCGGCGCGGATTCAGTGACCGACATCGCGCTTGCGGAGACGGTTTGGAAACAGCGGGCTAGCGGTTAGGCGCGGCAGCCTTGCTTGCGCCCTCGAGCGGCAGGACGCCCGCGATGGGCCCGAGCTTGATCGTCACCTGCGCAAGTTGAGCCAGGAACTCTTCAACATCGCAGCGCGCCAGGAACCGGCACGCATAGTACTTCCGCACCAAGGTCTGGTTCGGTGCGGCCCCTGGGCCCGGCTGGAACGAGATCGTCGCCTGCGGCCCCGTCGGATCGAAATGATGGAATGCGCTTCCCGGAGCCGTCCGCGCCTCGTCCATTCCCCGCAGGATGTCGGGCCGTTCGGCCCGCAGTGCAAATCCGAAGAACGGCTGATTGCCCCAGGCAAGGCGCAGCATGCCGGTGACCTCGGCGAGGCCGAACGGCACATGCCGTGAGGGGTAGTCGAAAAAGCCGTCATCGAGCGCATAGACCGTCGCCGCGGGCTGGGCGCGGCCGGCAAGGTTGCGCGTCAGGGCCTCCTGCTTCAGCGTTCTCGCCTGCATGAAGACGTAGTCGCTCCACAGCATGCCGATCGACATGATCAGGCCCGATCCAAATATGGCTGCAAAGGCGGTGCTGGGACTGGTCCAACGTTCGGCCAGCCGCTTGAATGCGAGAAACCCCAGCGCCGCAGGCACACCGAACATCAGTAGATGTCGGCTCTCGTAGAAATGCGTGGACGACGGCCGCAGGCCGGCGATCAGATAAGGCGACGACAATGCGAGGAACAAGACCAAGGCGAGCACGAGCGGCAAGGCGATCGCGAGTCTGGACGTAGTCGGCTTCGTGTCGGCGCGCAGCAGCAGCAAGACGATGCCGACGAGCACCGCCGCCAAAATGAACAGCCCCGGGACGGCGATCGCCGCACGCAACGTGTGGGCCAGGACGTCCCTGTAGCCGGTGATGAAGAATGCCAACCATCCCTTCACCAACTCGCCGAGCGTCGGGAAATGGGCATCATAGTGCTGCGCGTACACGCCAATCCGCTTGAACCAGATATTGAGCGTGCCCCAGTAGATCAGAGGAAGCAGGATCAATTCCGGATAACCCAGGGCGTAGCGCCAGGATGCGAGCCATGTGCGGCGAACCAAGCCGTCCGTCGGCTTCCCGCCCCGCCATATCGCAACGAACAGACCAAGCATCACGAAGGCATAGAGCACGATCGTCGAGTTGAGTGCGAAGCCCAGCAGGAACACGAGCGCACAGGCCACGCGAAGCAGCACGCGCCGCAGGCCGCGGGCGCTGAAGGCCAGCGTCAACAGCCATGCGCCGATGAACAGCAGTCCGAAGCTGAAGACGTAGACCGCGTTCGCCTTGCCCGCCCACAGCTGATAGCCGGGATATGTCCAGACGATCAGCGCGAACCCGACCGCCTCGGCGCGGTCGAGCAGACCGAGACGCGTTGCGGTCAGGGCGAGCGATATTGCGCCGAAGACAATTCCAGCAATCGCCAGCGAGACCATCACGACAACGGGGGCGCCCGTCCAGTTCGCGAACGTGTCGTAGCTGTAAAAGATCGGATGACCGGCGCCGTTCAGCAGGAAATCGATGTTGATGAAATAGTCGGGACGCGGCTTGAGCACCAGCCAGTCGTCCATGAAGAGACCGTCGTTGAGGAGCATCGGCGCATGCGCAGCCAATAGCACGACGAGGAGGACGACTATCGCACGCAGCAATGGGGACATCTCGGACGGAGGAACGGCATCGCCGGC
Source organism: Bradyrhizobium sp. CIR18 (assembly GCF_014198295.1). NCBI lineage: Bacteria > Pseudomonadati > Pseudomonadota > Alphaproteobacteria > Hyphomicrobiales > Nitrobacteraceae > Bradyrhizobium > Bradyrhizobium sp. CIR18. The sequence continues at coordinate 1,219,455 of NZ_JACIHF010000001.1, forward strand.
AGGATTCGCACGCCCACGTGACGTCCGCAAGGCGGGATGATGGGCTCCCTTGACCGGAAAAATGCGACCTTTTATAGACTTTCGCTCTGGCTGGGCCTGAGAGGCGTCCGGGACGATTTTCCGCAATGAACATGCTCCCGGGCCCGGCGCAAGCCGCTGCGATTGGTCTCAGTGTCGCGCTGCCACTGCTGCTATTGTGCTACGCGCGCATCGCCGCCACCGGCGGATCCGGCCGCCGCTTCCGGCTCGGCTGCATCACCGTCTTGGCGCTTTACGCGATCGCCTGTCTCGCGCTTCCCGGTCAGCGCCGTTATGACGACGTGCTTGGCGGCCTATTCCTGCTCGCGACCGCGATGATGTTTTTCTACATCCTGTTCAGCCTGCTGGCCTGGGGCTTTACGCTGACGCTGCTCACGGCACTCGTTAAAGCCGGGCGTCCCCTCACCCTGCAGCAATGGGCCGTAGCCTACATGCAGGGCGGAGATCTCGGCACCTTCACGCACAACCGCCTGAAGCTCCTGGTCGGCGCGGGGATGGTGATCACGGCCGACGGCAGGCTGGCTCCGACGGCCAAGGGGGTGGCGGTCGCGCGTCTCGTCAAACTCCTTCGTCTGTCGACGGGCCTTGGGTGAGCGGCCACGATGTCCTTCGTTGTCGGATTTCTCGCCGCAGTGACCTTCGCCTTGTTGGCGCCTGCCTTGCAGCTCATGGCCCGCGCTCGCGGATGGTCGCTTGGCGCCGTGACCCTGCTTGCGATCGCCGCGATCCTCACCCATGGTCTCGGCGTGATGCTTGGAATCCTCGTCGTCCCGCAATTTCAGTATTGGGACGCCGCGTCGATTTTCGGTTTTTGCGTGATGGGTTACGTCTTCGCGTTTGGCGCAGTGTACAAATCGGTTTCCCTGGACATTCTGCTCAGCCTCCTGGACCGGCCCGGGCGGAGGGCTCCACTTTCGGAGATCATCGAACGGCAGGTTCCAGATTTGTTCCAGGGACGAATTGGGAACTTGGTCGACGGCGGCCTGGTCGAACCGGTGGATTCACATTTTGCAGCGACGGCGGCGGGCCGGACTATGGCAGGCCGCGTCGGACAGCTGCGCCGCGCCTTCGGTATCGGCGATACCAGCCTCTATGATTTTTCCGAATAGTTGCCGAGATCACACACATCGCCGGTTTCGTGCCGATTGTGCAGGGCATATCTGCGGGCCCCTTATTGTTCGCCTAGTTCAGATGACCTAGAGTTGCGCCAGGGTTCCACCAGTAAAGAGTGGCCGGCAACGGGCGGCATAAGATGACACCTTCCAGGGCGGCAAAACGGCTTACGATCGTCATCCCTGCACTGAACGAGCAGGACAAGATCGCCGACACCATTGACGGCGTGCTGCCGCTCGCCCGCGAGCTGCTCGACGATTTCGAGATCTTCCTGATCGACGACGGCAGCACCGACGCCACCGGCGCGATCATGGACGAGTTCGCAGCCGGCGAGCGGCGCATCATCGTGCAACATAACGCCCAGCCGCGAGGCGTCGGTGCCGGCTTCGAATACGCCCTGTCACGCGCGAAATTCGATGCCATTACGCTCATTCCCGGCGATCACGCCTTTCAGAACGAGGGTGTTGCCCGGATGTTCAAGGCGGCGGGCGCCGCCGACCTCGTCATCACCTATCGCGACAACCAGTCGGACCGCTCCGTCAACCGCTCGCTGCAGTCGCATTCGCTTCGGTTCATCCTGAACTGCCTGTTCGGCTTCTGGCTGTCCGACTATCACAGCATGATCGTCTACCCCGTGAAATGGCTGCGCCAGATCGCGGTCAAGGCCGACGGCTACGGCTATCAGATCTGCGCGTTGATCTCGCTGCTCCAGCTCGGCCTCACCTACGTCCAGGTGCCCGTGAGCCTGAACGCAGAGCTGAAGGGCTCGTCCCGTGCGCTGCGCCTGCGTACCTATTTCGAGCTCGGCGGCACCATCGTCTCGCTGCTGCGCCGCGTTCCCATCCGGGACGTCGATCTCAGCCAGATTCCTGACGACGCGGAGCGGGCCCCGGCGCGCTAGGCGCCGCCTGGCCTGCCAACCCCGGACATCAAGCGGATGGGCTCAGGCCTGGTGAGATGGGCTCGCGCGTGGCGATTCGCCCGCGGGACGCCTTGTCCCTATCCTGCCAGCACCTGACTTAAGTGATTGATTTGACTGGCAGGAGTGGCAGGGCTCGAACCTGCGACCCCCGGTTTTGGAGACCGGTGCTCTACCAATTGAGCTACACTCCTACAGACCTCGGGTCGCCCCAGGATCAGGGCCGCTTTCAAGCACAGGCGACGGCCGGTTTGCAAGGGTGAACCGCGCCCGCTTCGCTTGTTTGCACCGGGGTTTCTGGGCCACAGTCCGTTGCCGATAATCAAAAACACACTGGGAGTGCCCATGACCGCCACAGCGACCGCTCCAGCCGCCTCACAGGCCACGATCGCAGCCTCCACCCCGCCTTTGCCCGAGGCAAGGCCGGAGACGCTTGGGCTGTCGCGGCCGCGCCTGCAGGCCATGTCGGACGCCTTCAAGCGCGAGATCGACAAGGGAACCGTTCCCGGGATCACCGTGCTGGTGGCGAGGGGCGGCCAGGTTGGCTGGTTCGAGGCGCTCGGCCGGCAGAGCCCGGCGGCCGCGGCGCCGATGACGCGGGATTCGATCTTCCGGATCTTCTCGATGACCAAGCCGATCGTCTCGGTCGCCATCATGGCGCTGGTCGAGGACGGCTATCTCCTGCTCAGCGACGCCGTCGCAAAGTTCATCCCGGAATTTGCCAGCCAGCAGGTCGGCATCGTCAAGGACGGCAAGCTGGAGCTGGTGCCGCCGGCGCGGCCGATGACCGTGCAGGACCTGCTTCGCCACACCTCGGGCCTGACCTACGAGCACCAGGGCGACGGCCCCGTGCACAAGCTCTACCAGGAGTCCCGCGTCCGCAGCCGCAAGATCACCAACGCCGAGCACGCCGCCCTGGTGGCGAGCTTCCCGCTGGTCTGCCAGCCCGGCGCGGAATTCAACTACAGCCGCTCCACCGACATCCTCGGCCGCATCATCGAGGTCGTCAGCGGCAAGTCGCTCGGCACGTTCCTCACCGAACGCGTGCTCGCCCCGCTGCAGATGGCCGAGACCGGCTTCTCGACCTCGGAGGCCAATGCGGGCAGGCTCGCCGAGCCATTCGCGGCCGATCCGTGGACCGGCGACAAGGTCGCGCTGTTCAACATGCACGAAGCACCGGTGATGGAGTCCGGCGGCGGCGGCCTGGTCTCGACCACGATGGACTATGCTCGCTTCTGCCTGATGCTGCGCAACGGCGGCACGCTCGACGGCGCCAGGATCATCGGCCGCAAGACGCTGGAGCTGATGGCGTCCGATCATCTCGGGCCGCAGGTTCAGACCAACGGAACCCTGCTCTCGCCCGGCCACGGTTTCGGCCTCGGCTTCGCCGTGCGCCGCGAGGCCGGCATCGCGCCGTTCCCCGGCAGCGTCGGCCAATATTTCTGGAGCGGCATCGCGGGGACGTTCTTCTGGATCGATCCGAAGGAGGATCTGTTCGCGGTGTTCATGAGCCAGGGGCCGGGACAGCGCGACTACACGCGAACGCTGGTGCGGGATCTGGTTTACGCGGCGGTGGAGTGAGGTGGCGTCGCTTGAGTTGAATGATCAAGCACCAAGCTCGGTGCAACCTCTCCCGCTTGCGGGGGAGGTCGGCACCAAGTGCCGGGTGGGGGCCCTCTCCTCTTGGGGGTCCTCGATTGTGGCGACACCCCCTCCCCAACCCTCCCCCGCAAGCGGGAGAGGGAGCGCACCGTCACTCGCGGCCACACCGTGGCCTACAACGCTTCTCAGCTAATCGTCGCGCCGCCGTCGATCACCATGGTCTGGCCGGTCATGAAGTCGCCGGCCTTGGACCCCAGGAACACCGCGGCACCGGCGATCTCGTCGGGGATGCCGATGCGCAGGAGCGGCGAGCGCGCGGTCGAGGCCTTCAGGTTCTCCGGATTGTCCCACAGCGCCTTGGCAAAATCGGTCTTGATCAGGCCGGGCGCGATGCAGTTCACGCGGATGTTGTCCTTGCCGTATTCGCAGGCGAGGTTGCGCGCCAGCTGCATGTCGGCGGCCTTGGAGATGGCGTAGGCGCCGAGGATGGTCGAGCCTTTCAATCCGCCGATCGAGGAGACGATGATGATGGAGCCGTCCTTGCGCTCGATCATCTGCGGCACCACCATCGAGATCAGCCAGTTGTTGGCGACGATGTTGTTGTCCAGGATCTTCCTGAACTGGTCGTCGGAGATGCCGGCGAGCGGACCGTAGTACGGGTTCGAGGCGGCGTTGCAGACCAGCACGTCGATCTTGCCGAAGGCGCGGTTGCTCTCATCGACGAGGTTTTGCAGGTTCTCCTTCGAGGAGATGTTCGCAGCAACTGCGACCGCGGTGCCCTTGCCGAACTTGTCGTTGATGCCCTTGGCCACCTGCTCGCAGACATCGGCTTTGCGCGATGAGATCACGACCTTGGCGCCGTGCTCGGCCATGCGCTCGGCAATCGCAAGCCCAATGCCGCGCGTCGATCCCGTGATGACGGCGACTTTCCCCTTCATGTCGAACAAGGTCATGTTTCTCTCCCAGATTGATCTTTGTCTTCATCTCCAGATTCCGGGCTCGATGCTGCGCATCGCCCCGGAATGACAGCTCACTCAGGCCAGCTTCTTGACCTCCGGTCCCGCCGGCTGATGCATCGCCGCGTGCGCAGCATCCGCGATCCACGGCTGCTGGTTCACCATCGGCAGCCGCCAGACCTTGCGCTCGGGAGTTGCGAAATAATCCAGCCGCGTCACCGAGCAATTGTCGATGTCGAACGACAATCCCCGCTCCGGCTGGCCGTCGAGCGCGAGCCCCAGCGCCGCCTTGATGGTGCCGCCATGCGCGACCGCGATGATGTCCTGGCCTCCCGCCTCAGCGTTGATCCGCTCGATGGTGCGGCGCGTGCGGTTGTAGAGATCCATGAAGCTCTCGCCGCCGGGCGCGGGCTCGTTGATGTCGGCAAACCAGCTCGTGCCGACGGGTCGGCTGGCGACGAACTGGGCGCGGTTCATGCCCTGCCAGCGGCCGAGATTTTGCTCGGCGAGGTCCGCTTCCCATTTCATCGATTCAGGCCTTGGGAAGCCGGCCGCCCAGATCGCTTCCGCGGTCTGGTGCGTGCGCATCAGATTGCTCGAATACCAGACCGCCGTGCGTGGCAGCACCTTGGCAACAGCATTGAACACATAGGTATCGCTGGTGTCGCAGGCGATGTCGCTTTGTCCGTAGATGTTGCCGCCGTCATTGCGCACCGGCGCGTGACGGACCCACCACCACCGTGTCATGACCACATTGGGCTTGTCTGCGCCTGCCATCGAAACCCTTCCATCCCGTTTGATGTCGCTGTACGTCAGGTGTGAACGTGTCTCAAGACACTTTTACCGTTTGAAATCTTGTTTGAAATTCCGTCGCGCGGCAAGCGTCGCGTGAGGCACCACAGGAGAGAACGCATGGGCCGCCTGCAAGGCAAATCCGTCATCATCACCGGCGCCGGCAGCGGCATCGGTCGCGCCGCCGCGCTGCTGTTCACCCGGGAAGGCGCCAAGCTGATCGCGGTCGATCGCACCGAGGCGGTGAAGGAGACCGTCGACGAGGTGAAGAAGGCCGGCGGCGTCGCGGAAGCCATGATCGCCGACGCGGGCTCCGAGACGGACGTCATCGCCGTGATCGACAAGGCGGTGAAGACCCACGGCCGACTCGACGTGATCTGGGCCAATGCCGGCGTCAGCGGCGGGCTCGTCCCGCTCGGCGAGCAAACCGTAGAGCATTGGCAGGAGGTGTTGCGCGTCAATCTGATCGGCCCGTTCCTCGCCGTGAAGCACGCGATGCCGCACATGGTGAAGCAGCAGTCCGGCGCGATCGTGCTGACCGCGTCCGTTGCAGGCCTCAAGGCCGGGGCCAGCGGGCATCCCTATGCCGCAAGCAAGGCCGGCGTGATCAGCCTGGTGCAGACCACGGCGTATTCGCTCACCGGCACCGGCGTGCGCATCAACGCGGTGTGCCCGGGCCTGATCGAGACCGGCATGACCAAGCCGATCTTCGACCGCGCCAAGGAGCGCGGCACCCAGGACAAGATCGGCCAGCTCAACCCGCTCAAGCGCCCCGGCCAACCGCACGAGCTCGCGGCGATGGGGTTGTTTTTGGCCAGCGACGAAGCCTCCTATGTGAACGGCCAGGCGTTCCCGGTCGACGGTGGCCTCACCGCGTCGATGCCGTATACGGGCAAGCCGGTTTAACTCTCGCGTGTCCCGGACGCGCTGCAGCGTTCTTACGCTGCTGCGCAGCGTCCAGGGCACGAGAGGCGAGTTTGGCAGCTCTCTCCACATCGTCATTGCGATGCTCCAGTGCAGATCCAGCCGCCGTGCCGTAGGGTGGGCAAAGGCGCATAGCGCCGTGCTCACGATCTCCTTCCCTGAGCCACAGGGCGTGGGCCCACCCTACGAGATCGAGATCGTGGCACGTAGCTCAAACCGCAGACACACCCTCGCATCCTCGCGGCTCATCTCGCCCGAGCTTTGCTTCATCTCTTCACCCTCATAATTGAAAGAGGGCGCAGGGAAGACCGGGAGCCCGCTGGCACCCGAGGTCCACTGTGCGAAACCTGCGTAACAAGAAGCTGCACAGCGGCATACAGGTGTAGCCAGGACATCCCGGCCTTCCCTGCGCAGTGGCTTTACGGCTTATGTCGTGCTCTCCCCGGGGAGCGTTGCACTATTGCCCCCGTCGCCTTGCGGATGGCTGAGGGATGCGTCCGGTTGGACGACACCCATCACCGCAACACTTGACGCACAGACCCCGGGCGTCAGGACCACACGATTTTGCCGTACGCGGATCACACCGGTCGTGTGCGCGAGGTCTTCGCTCACGGTTACCCGCCCTGCGAAGCTGTTCGCGCCGATGTCACCTGCGTCCACCGCCGCCCGGCCCGCGTTCGTGACGATCGCGATACGCCCCTCTTCCTTGGGCCGGGTTGAGGCGACACATACGTCATTTCCGAATTTCGGTAAAGTGGAATATTTTTGTCGCCCTGCGTTGACCCAGCGCTGGCGTGTTTTGCCCGACGGGCAACCCAAGGGATTGTGGCCCTTGTAGCCCGGATGAAGCGCAGCGTAATCCGGGAGTCCTGTCACGAAGCACGCAGGCCCCGGATTACGCTTCGCTCCATCCGGCTACGGGTTTGTGTTGATTTGCGCAATCAGCCACCGCGTTGGTATGGTTCCTGCAAGCACTGCAGCCTCCATACTCCCTGACAGAACGAGACAATGCCCAGCTCAAGACCCGACCGTATCCGCAAACTCCTCGCCGACCTCGTCGGCTTCGACACCGTCAGCGACCGCACCAACCTGCCCCTGATTGCCCATATCGAGAGCTACCTCGCCGCGTTCGGCGTCAAGGGCGAGCGCATCACCGACGTAACAGGGCAGAAGGCCTCGCTGTGGGTCACGATCGGCCCCGAGGACCGCCCGGGCCTGGTGCTGTCGGGCCATACCGACGTCGTGCCGGTGGTGGGACAGGACTGGAGCCACGATCCCTTCAGGCTGGTCGAGCGCGACGGCAAGCTCTACGGCCGCGGCACCACCGACATGAAGGGTTTTGTCGCGGTGTGCCTCGCCATGGTTCCGGAGATGCTGGAGGCCAAGCTCGTAACGCCGATTCATCTGGCGATCTCCTATGACGAGGAGATCGGCTGCGTCGGCGTGCGGCCGATGCTCGGCGAGGTCGCGAAGAAACGGATCATACCGCTCGGCGCCTTCATCGGCGAGCCGACCGAGATGAAGGTCATCATCGGCCACAAGGGCAAGCACGGCGTGCGCGCGACCTTTCGCGGGCTTGCACGCCACTCCTCGATCGCGCCCGACGGCGTAAACGCAATCGAATATGCCGCCGAGCTGATCGTTGAGATCCGCCGCCGCGCCGTGGCGCTCGCAGCCGTGCGAGCGACCGACAGCCTCTACGACGTTCCGCACTCGACGCTGCTCACCAGCATCGTGCACGGCGGCGCCGCGCTGAACATCGTGCCCGACACCTGCACGGTGGATTTCGAATGCCGCGGCATCGGCATCACCGAGTCCAGGGAGGTGACGGATGCGATCGTCGCCTGGGCCAGGGCCGAGCTCGAGCCAGCGATGAAGGCGCGGCATCCGGAGTGCGGCATCGATTTCGAGGAGATCCTCGACTACCCCGCCCTCGACACCGCCGCCGACGCCGCCATCGTCACGCTCGCCAAGAGCCTTGGAGGGCGCAACGACCACGCCAAGGTCGCCTTCGGCACCGAGGCCAGCCTGTTCGCCAGCATGGCCGATATCCCATCCGTGGTGATCGGCCCGGGCTCGATCGCGCAGGCGCATACGCCGGATGAATTCGTGGAGATGGCGGAGCTGGAGAAGTGTGCGGGGTTCGTGGAGAGACTGATCGCGCATTGTGCGAAAGCGGCGTCGTAGGTGCCGTAGGGTAGGCAAAGCGAAGCGTGCCCACCCTCAGGCTGCGATCACGGGGAGATCGTGGGCACAGCGCTGCGCGCTCTTGCCCACCCTACGAGAGCTGTCAATCAGGGGTCTCGTATCCCGCCTCCTCATTGCGAGGAGCCCTTGAGACGAAGCAATCCCGGCTGTCCCCGCGGAAATGGTCTGGATTGCTTCGCTACGCTCGCAATGACGGAGTGTGTGGCGAGAGTGGCGCAAGAAAAAAGCGCGGCCACCGGCGGCGCCTTCGTCGTTCCTACACCGCGCCGGCCTTCTGCGCGTATTCCCATGAGGCCTGCGACAGCGGCACGGTGCGCTTGGCTGACTCCAGCGCCTTGGCGTTGGCGGCGGTGCCGTCGCGGACGCGGCCGGCGATGCCTTGGGTGATGCCGGCGAGACGGAACAGATTGTAGGCGAAGTACCAGTTGAGATCAGGCACCGTCATCTTGGTGACGTTGCAATAGATCTGCGCAGCTTCTTCCACGCTCGGGATGTTGAGCGCCTTGAGGTCCGCGCCCTGCAGGCCCGGCATGATCCACTGCATCAACAGGTAGGTGAAGTCGGCCATGGGATCGCCGAGCGTCGACAGCTCCCAGTCCAGCACGGCCTGTACGCGCGGTTCCGTCGCGTGGAAAATCATGTTGTCGAGACGATAGTCGCCATGGACGATCGAGACGCGGGCCTGCTCCGGCACCGTCTTCGGCAGCCATTCGGCGACCTTCTCGAACTCCGGAATGTGCTGCGTCTCGGACGCGCGATACTGCTTGGTCCAGCGGTCGATCTGGCGCGCGAAATAATTGCCAGGCTTGCCGAACTCGCCGAGCCCTATCGCGGTGGGATCGTACATGTGGAGCTTCGCCAGCGTCTCGATCTTGCTGGTGAAGATCTTGCGCCGCGCATCGCCATCCTGGCTCGGCAGCGTCGGATCCCAGAACACCCGGCCCTCCTCCATCGACATGATGTAGAAGGCCGCGCCGATCACGCTGTCGTCCTGGCACAGCGCATAGGCGTGCGCGACGGGAAAGCCCTGCTTGCCGAGCGCTGCGATCACCCGATATTCGCGATCGACCGCATGCGCCGACGGCAGCAATTTGCCGAACGGCTTGCGGCGCATCACGTAGGAACGGTTCGGCGTGTTCAGCCGGTAGGTCGGATTGGACTGGCCGCCCTTGAACTGGAGCACGACCAGCGGCCCCTGATAGCCTTCGACGTTGTCGCGCATCCAGGCTTCGAGCCGCATCTCGTCGAAGCGATGACGCTCCTCGACCGGCTTGGTGCCCGAGAACTCTTCGTCTTTCCTGACGCCGTCAGCCACGATGACGCTCCCTCTTCAGTCCTGACCATTTCAGGTCGAGCATGATCCTAATCGGTAACCGCTGACGCACTTGCGTCAAGCGGTCACCGCATCATGCCCTGTCGTGTCTTCAGATCGGGAGCGCCTCCCGGCTCTCCCTCTTAGTGACCGGGAGAGTTTGCATACTTCCGAACCTCAAGTCTGGCAATGGCGCGATTGTGCACCTCGTCCGGACCGTCGGCGAGACGGAGCGTGCGGATGTGGGCGTAGTCCTTGGCAAGGCCCGCCTCGTCCGAGACACCGGCGCCGCCGAAAGCCTGGATCGCCTCGTCGATGATCTTCAGCGCCATGTTGGGGGCTGCGACCTTGATCATGGCGATCTCGGCCTGCGCGGTCTTGTTGCCGACCTTGTCCATCATGTCGGCAGCCTTGAGGCAGAGCAGGCGCGTCATCTCGATGTTGGTGCGGGCATCGCCGATGCGCTGCTCCCACACAGAGTGCTCGACGATCTTCTTGCCGAAGGCGCTGCGCGAGGACAGGCGCTTCACCATCTTCTCCAGCGCCTCCTCGGCCTTGCCGATGGTGCGCATGCAGTGATGGATGCGGCCGGGGCCGAGCCGGCCCTGCGCGATCTCGAAGCCACGGCCTTCGCCGAGCAGGATGTTCTCTTTCGGCACCCTGACGTTCTCCAGCAACACCTGGGCATGGCCGTGCGGCGCGTCGTCGAAGCCGAACACCGGCAGCATCTTCTCGACCTTGATTCCGGGCGTGTCGAGCGGAACCAGGATCTGCGACTGCTGCTGATGCTTGGCCGCCTTGAAATCGGTCTTGCCCATCAGGATCGCGATCTTGCAGCGGGGATCGCCGACACCGGACGACCACCATTTGCGGCCATTGATGACGTAATGATCGCCATCCTTCTCGATGCGGGTTTCGATGTTGGTCGCGTCCGAGGAGGCCACCGCCGGTTCCGTCATCAGGAAGGCGGAGCGGATCTCGCCGTCCATCAGCGGACGCAGCCATTTGCGCTTCTGCTCCTTGGAGCCGTAGCGGATGAACACTTCCATGTTGCCGGTGTCGGGCGCGGAACAGTTGAACACTTCCGAAGCCCAGGTGATGCGGCCCATCTCTTCCGACAGCAGCGCGTATTCCAGATTGGTCAGTCCCGCGCCGCGGAATTCGTCGTCCTCATGCTCGCTCGGCGGCATGAACATGTTCCAGAGGCCTTCGGCCTTCGCCTTCTTCTTGAGGTCCTCCAGGATCGGGATCACCTTCCAGCGCTCGCCGGCGTGATCCTGCTGATCATAGATCGGCACCGCCGGGCGCACGTGCTTGGCCATGAAAGACCGCACGCGGTCGAGCCATTCCTTCTGCTTGGGGGACAGATCGAAATCCATGGGACGCTCCTCGTCTCTCTTCTGCGAACCTGTTTGCTTCGCGAGCCTGTTTTGCGCCGGACTGGTCTCCCGCTGCGCGCAGCCCGCAAGCGCGCGGCTTGCGGACGCTTCGGAACCGGCTTCGCGAGTTGCGAACGGGTCCGATTGCGATTGACATATCCGGCCTTCAAACGATAGTTTCATACAACTGTTTGAATTGCAACTCCCTCGCTCACGACGTCATTCCGGGGCGGCCCGCAGGGCTGAACCCGGAATCTCGAAATGTGGGGCGAGATTTCGGGTTCTCGCTTCGCGAGCCCCGGAATGACGGGATAAAGGTCATGGCCAGCGATCATACGAGGTCTGCCATTCTCGCCGCCGCCGAACGGCTCTATGCCGATCGCGGCTTCGGCGACGTGACGCTGCGCGACATCGTCGCGGAGGCGGGTGTCAACCTCGCCGCGGTGAACTATCATTTCGGCTCGAAGGACGAGCTGATCGCGGAATTATTCGTCACCCGCTCGATCGCCACCAACCGCGAGCGCCTGCGCGAATTGAAGGCGGCGGAAGAGCAAGGCGGCGGCCGTGCGCCGATCGAGGTGATCTTGCACGCGCTGGTCGGGCCGACGCTGCGCGGCTGCCTCGGGCCTGAGAACCAGCGCTCGACCGCAGCGCGTTTCATGATCCGCGCCTCGATTGAATCCGTGCCGCCGATCCGCCGCATCAAGAACCGCGAGATCGACCATTTGCGCAAATTCGCCGGCGCGATGCGCCGTGCCCTGCCCGACCGCAGCGACGTCGATATCTACTGGGGTCTCAACTTCGCGCTCGCGATGGCGCACCACACCATCCGCGAGAGCGAGCGGCTGATAAAATTGTCGGAAGGCAAATGCGACCTCGACGACGTCGAGGACGTGGTCGCGCGCGTGGTCAGCGTGGCGACGATGGCGCTGACGGCGGGAAAGGCCGAGACGAAGGCACCGGCGCGGGTCGCGGCGAGGTAGTCCCTCACGTCATCGCGATGCAGTCGATCTCGACGTCGAAGGGGCCGAACCATTCCGGCGTGCAGACGAAGATCCGCGCCGGCGTATCATCAGGGAAATAGCGCGCATAGATGGCGTTGAACGCGGCGAAATGTTTTGTCGAGGTGCAATAGACATTGCACTTCATGACGTTGTCGAGCGAGGCACCGGCCGCCTGGAGGCACAGCTTCATCTGCTCCATGACGATCTCGCTCTGCCGCTCGATCGGCATTTGCGCGATCTCGCCCGTCTCCGGGTCGAACGGCGGCAGGCCCGCGACGAAGATCATGTTGCCGGCGCGCGTCACCGGCGAGACCGGTGCGTTGCGGCGGTCGAGAAAGGTCGAGATCGGTTCGACGCGGAGCGCTTCGCGTTTCATGCAGCCACCTTCGGTTCAAGCGAGACCGACGCCGGACTACCTTATTCTGCAGTCGGCATGCTTCGCTTTTAATCGAAGTGTGGTTGTCGCGACGGGTTCAGGCCCGCTGCGGCATCTCCTCGGCCTCTTCCTTGGCGAGCAGCAGCAGCATCTCGATGCCCATCTCGCCTTCCTGCGGCGAGCGGATGAACTTGATCTCCTCGGCACTCTGCCGCAGTGCGGCAACGATGGCGACGGCCTGATTGGCGGTGGCCGCCTCGGTCGCCAGAATTGCCTTCTGGTCCTTGGCCTGGAACCCGATCGTGTAGGACATCCATTTCCCTCCCGACGTTAGTGGAGAGATCGAAACAGAGTCTGGCGCGGAACGGAAGCCTGTGAGACTACGGACCGGAACTATCTGGGGATGGCGCGCAAGCCTCAGGCAAGCCCGAGCACGCGCGCGTCCTCTGCGGCCGCCGCTTTGCTGCGAACCACCCTCTCCCACGAGGGAAGAGGGTAAGAGCGCACGCTGCCTCTGCTGAGTTAGATGATCCCCTGCTGCTTCAGCGTCTCGATTTTGCCCGCATCATAGCCGAGCTTGCCGCCGAGGACCTCCTGCGTGTGCTCACCAAGCAGCGGCGGGGCGCGATATTCGGTGATGGGGGTGCCCGAAAGAGTCAGCGCGTTTCGGATCAGCGAGAGTTCCGGTTCGAACTTGTGCTCGGTCTTCACCCACATGCCGCGCGACTGGACGTGCGGATCGGAAAACACCTGCTCGAAATTGTTGATCGGACCCGAGGGCACGCCGGCCTCCTCCAGCTTTTCCAGCCAGTAGGCCACCGGCTGCTTCAGGAACAGGCCGGCGAAGATTGCCATGATCTCCTTGCCGTGCGTGACGCGGTCGTTGTTCTTGACGAAGCGCGGATCGCTCGCAAGCTCGGGTTCGCCGAGCACGGCGCAGGTCTTCCGGAACTGGCCGTCGTTGCCGACCACCAGCATCAGCTCGCCATCGGTGCAGCGGAACACGCCGGCCGGCATGCCGCCATTGCCCCAGGTGCCGCGTCGCGGCGGCGTCTTGCCGTTGACGAGGTAGATCTGCAGCCAGTGCGACAACGACGCAATGACCGTGTCGAACAGGCAGACGTCGATATGCTGGCCCTGCCCGTTATTGGCGTCGCGATGGTAGAGCGCCGAGAGAATTCCGATCGAGGTGTTCATGCCGGTCATGTAGTCGACAATGGAGGGACCGACCTTCATCGGGCCCTCGCCCGGCTCGCCATCCATGTGGCCGGTGACGCTCATCAGGCCGCCCATCGCCTGCAGGATGGCGTCATAGCCGGCGCGCGGCGCGTACGGTCCGGTCTGGCCGAAGCCGGTCACCGAGCAATAGATGATGCCGGGGTTGATCGCCTTGATGGTCTCGTAGTCGAGGCCGTAGCGCTTGAGATCGCCGACCTTGTAGTTCTCCATGAAGACGTCGACGTCCTTGGCGAGCTCGCGGATGATCGCCTGGCCCTCGGGCTTGGCGATGTTGACGGTGACCGACTTCTTGTTGCGGTTGGCGCAGAGATAGAAGGAATTGTTGTTGTTGGCCTTGCCTTCGGGATCGCTGAGGTAAGGCGGGCCGAAGGCGCGCGCGTCGTCGCCGGTGCCCGGCCGCTCGATCTTGATCACCTCGGCGCCGAGATCGCCCAGCATCTGGGCCGACAAAGGCCCGGCAAGCACGCGCGTAAGGTCAAGGATCTTGATGCCTGAAAGCGGCAGGGCCGACATGTCGATTTCCTCCGGGGAACTGAATTTTGGCGCGGCGGCTCTGAGCGGCCGCGCTCCCCAGCGGATACACTATTTTGGCGCCTTGAGCACTGCACTGGCGGCATACGGCTATCCGCAGCTCCGGCAGCACGCCCATTCCTGTCCGCAACTTTCCGCGCCGCGAATATTGCCTGATCGGCTCAGGTCACGGCTGCCGCCGCCACGCGCGGCCGCCGCCGGCCGAGCAGGATCAGGATCAATACCGTCGCGCAGGAGCAGACGAAGGTGAGACCGAGCGCGCCGCGGCTGCCGAATTGGGTAAGCAGGCCGACGAGGAGCGGTGGCGAGATCGCGGACGCCAGATTGAGCGGCAGCGCGATCATCGACATCGCCTTGGCGAACTCGGCTTGGTCGTAGAACACCAGCGGGATGGTCGCCCGCGCCACCGCCATCGCGCCGCTGCCGGCGCCATAGAGCAGGATGAAGACCGCGACCGCCCAGGTCGCGCCTTCGCTCAGCATCAAGAGCAGCATGGCGACAGGCAGCGCCGTGCCCGCGACGAGCCCGGTCGTGATCCCGTCCCATCGCCCGCCGCCGAGGAGATCGAGCCCGCGGGCGCTGACCTGGATCACGCCCAGCATCGAGCCGAACGCGAGGGCCTGCGCAGGCGTGAGCCCCTCCGCCCGCAACAGCTCGATCATGATGGCGCTGATGCCGAAATTGACGAAGGCGTTGAGCGTGATCGCGGCGACGACGAGGCCGAAAGTGCTCCTTGGAATCGCGGGCACATCGGCAGACTTAGCCGGCTTGCCGCCATCGTCCTTCGCAAGTCTCCGGCGCGGCGCCACGAATGCATAGAGCGGAAGCGACACGAGGATCAGCATGGCCGCGTAAACCAGGCACGTCCCCCGCCAGCCGAGGTGCCCGCTGAGGAACGACGTCGTCGGCCAGAAGATGCTGCTGGACAGGCCTGTCACCAGCATCAAGGCCCCGATCGCGTTCTTGGCCTGCCGCCCCGCGACCTCGTTCAGCATGATATAGGCGCCGGTCGACAGCGTGGCGCTGCCGGCGATGCCGAGGACGATCCAGGCGGCGAAATAAAGCATCGGCTCGCGCGCGAGAGACAGCAGCACGAAGCCGGGCGCGGTGACGACCGTGCCGACCATCATGACCGTCCGCGCGCCATGCCGCGCAAACGATCTGGCGAGCCACGGCGCGCACAGCCCCATCGAGACATAGAGAACGGATGTCCCGGCGAACACCGCCGGCAGGCTCATGCCGAGATCGGCGGCGAGATCGCGCCCGACGATGGCAGGAAGCCCGATCGTGCCCCATCCGACCAGCTGCGTGATGGCGAGCACCAGCAGGACCCCGATCAGCCCGCTGTCAGATTTCAAGAACCGCATTCCAAACGTTCGCCTGCCCGGCAGGCGCCGATCACGCCTGTGACACCTCTCTTAGCTGGAGACTCAGCGCACGGGAACGCCGGCCGCCGAATGGCAGAAGGCAGCCGGGAGCATGTCAGGAGGAGGCAGTGGCCTCTACCGCGCGATCCCGAGCAAGGATCGCGCCTCGGCGGCGGTCGCAACGCGGCGACCGTGGCGCGTGACAGCCTCGCAGGCGATGGTCACGAGCTCCGCATTGCTGGCGGCCAGGCGTGTCTTGTCGATCCTGATATTGTCCTCGAGCCCGGTCCGAACCGCGTCGGCGCCCCGCGCCAGCGCCCAGCCCATGACCTCGGCCTGGTGACGTCCGATCCCGGCCGCGGTCCAGGTCGCGTGCGGGATCAGCCGCCTGAGCTCAGCCAGCAGGATGTCGAGGACATGCTCGTCCGCCGGCATCGCGTTCTTGACGCCCATGACGAACTGTACGTGCGGACGCGGGTCGATCAGCCCCGCCTCGATCAGGCGGCGGGCACCATGGATATGAGACAGATCGAAGATCTCGATCTCCGGCCGGATGCCATTCGTCTGCATGCCGGTGGCGAGGGTCTCGACCAGGGCGGCGCTATTCTCATAAACAATCGTCGGGAAGTTCACCGATCCCGTGGACAACGAGGCCATGTCCGGCTTCAGATAAAGCGACGATCCGCGCGCCGAGGGATCGCGGCCCCGCCCGCCGGTCGAGAACTGCACGATCATGCCAGGACAATGCTTCCTGATCCCCTCCGCTACCTTCGCAAAACGTTCGGGATCGGACGACGGCGTCTCGTCATCATTGCGAACGTGGATGTGGGCAAGCGTGGCGCCGGCCTCGAAGGCCTCCTGCGTCGACTCGATCTGTTCGGACGGCAGAATCGGCACCGCCGGATTGTCCTTCTTGCGCGGAACGGAGCCGGTGATAGCGACAGCAACGACGACGGGGTTCATCCTGCAACCTCATGATGATCGCGCTCACGCGCACCAAGTTCGATCAGGCCCTGACATAGCGCGCGGAGCCCTGCCGCCGCAAACATCAATTGTCGCAGCGGCACGGCTTCCTTGCGTTCGCGTCAGGTCTGAACTGCGGCCACACCATTCGCGGCTTCCGCACGCTGCCGCTCATAGTCGGCTCGCGGCATCGGAACGGCCTTGGGATTGCCGAGATCGTCGATCTTGATCCGATAGGTTTCCCGGGCCGTGACGGCCGCCAGCGCCGCGATCACCGTGATGCCGAAGGCGATCGCGCCCACCGTCAAGGGAATGTTGGCCGAGCCGGGAGGTGCTACGATGGCGAACAGGGCTGGAAGCAAGGCGGTGATGGTCGTTCCGATGTTCTGCGAGATCGCCATCGCCGACACCCGTGTGCGGGTCGGAAACAGCTCCGGGTAAAAGCTCGGGAAGATCGCGTTATAGCCCTGATAGACGACGCCCCACATCAGGAGCGACAGCAGGATCGCCAGCGGCACGTTCCTGATGCTGATGGCATAGAGGTAGCCGAAGGCGAGCAAGCCGGAGAGCAGCGCGCCCACGACGATCGGAGGCTTGCGCCCGACCTTGTCGGAGAGATTGCCGACGAAGGGAATAACGAACACGGCCAGCATGTTTCCGAGGACCGGGATCCACAGATAAACGTCCTTGGCAAAGCCGATGCCGTAGGCCGGCTGCACCGCGTAGGCCGCACCGAAGATGGTCGCGACAACCGGAATGACATTCATCAGCGCCATGCAGATGACCCTGAGCATGTCGGGCCAGTTCAGCTTGATGGCCTGAACGATGGGCGCCCGCGGCGTTTCTCCCCGCTCGCCCTCTCGCGCAAAGGCGGGGGTCTCGTCGACTTCGCGGCGAATGATGTAGCCGGCGACGATGACGAAGAAGCTGAGCAGGAAGGGAATCCGCCAGCCCCAGCTGTTGAAGGCGTCGGTCGGCATATAGGCCGCCAGCGGCAGGAAGACCGCAGCTGCGAGAATCTGTCCGGCCTGCACGCCCTGAAGGGCGAAGCTTGCATAGAAGCCGCGCCGACCGAACGGCGCATGCTCCAGAATCATCGAGCTTGCGCCGGAGATTTCGCCGGCAACGGCAAATCCCTGCACGAGGCGCAGCATGACGAGCAGGATCGGCGCCAGGATGCCGACCTGCTGATAGGTCGGCAGGATGCCCACCGCCATGGTCGAGATGCCCATCAGGAACATGCAGAGGATGAGAACCGTCTTGCGGCCATGGGTGTCGCCCCAATGTCCGAGCACGAAGGCGCCGATCGGCCGGGCCACATATCCAACGCCATAAGTCGCCAGCGATGCGACGATCGCGACGGTGGGATTGTCCGACGGGAAGAAGATTTGCGGGAAGATCAGCGACGCAGCGGTCGCGTAGATGAAGAAGTCATAATATTCGAGAGCCGACCCGATCCAGCCGCTGGCAGCAGCCTTCCTGGACTGACTCATGTCGTGGATCGCGCGCGTGGTAGCCATCACAAAAGCTCCTCCCGATCTGTTCGTTTGTTGACGTCCCGTTGGCGGGCTTCGCTGGACAAATTGGACAGCAATCTCCGGGCGCTCTGCGGAGCTCCGCGAGCGCTTGGCACTGCCGGTCGGTGTCTTGAGTGAAGAGACAGTAGGCTTTCGCCGGGCTAACACAATTACCCAGTTATGCGATAAACCTAACATGATGTTATCTGGGCTAAAGGGCCGAGCCGACCCATCCTGCACGCTGACCGACGGCTCGGCATGCCGCCGCGGAATTCATTCCGGCGGATTGAACGTCCGCACGAAATACACGGGCTCGCTGCCCTTCTTCAGGCGGTAGAGTTGCGCCGGGCGGTTCGGGCCGCGCCGCATCTTCGCGACCGGCTCGATCATGTCGGCCGACAGGATGCGGGTGCGGAAGGCGCTCTTCTCCAGCGGGCGGTCGAGCACGATCTCGTAGACGCGCTGCAAATCCGGCAGCGTGAATTCCGGCGGCATCAGATAGGCCGGCAGCGAGGTGTATTCCACCTTGTTGCGCAGGCGCTGGATCGCGGTTGCCAGGATGTCGCCGTGATCGAAAGCGAGCTTGTCCTTGAGCCTGCCTCCTCGAATCGGAAACCAGTGCGCATCGTTCGCCAGCACGCTTGCGTCCGCCGGGATCAGCGCGAAATAGGCGTGCGTCGCCGACCAGCCGCGCGGATCGCGCGTCGCACTTCCCCAGCTTCCGAGCTGCTCGAGATAAGGACTGGTGACCCCGGTCTTCTCCCTCAGCTTGCGGGCCGCACAGGCCGCGAGGTCGCGGTCCTTCGTGACGTCCACGAAGCCGCCCGGCAGCGCCAAGCTGAGCGGAAACGGCTCGCCCTCGCCGGCCGGGCGCTGCATCAGCAGCACCTGAAGGCTGTCGTCGAGGATCGTAAAGATCACGACATCGACCGTGGTCAGGGGGCGCGGAAAGTCCAATTCTCCAGACTTTCCAAGGCCCTTGCCGAGGTCCTTGCTCCGCCCCTCACCTGCCATCGCCAATCTCCCCTGTTCGGTCTTGACAGTAGCATAGTTAGTTGTACAGTCCAACTTACTTAGTTGCTCAGACACACTTATTGCAGCCGTTGGAGAAACACATGTTCGGCGTCAGGTTCATCAAGGCCCAGCCCACCACCTATCTGATGAAGTATCGCGCCGGCGCGATCGTCGCCGAGGGTGCTGGTCTTTCCGCGCTGTATTACGCGCCGGTGACCATGCTGGTCGCGGTGCCCATCGGCAGCCGCGACGCCTCGTTCATCTTCGAGCAGACCGCGCGCGACTTTCAGACGCTGACCGTGCAGGGCCAGGTGACTTATCGCGTCAGCGACCCGAAGAAGGCGGCCTCGATGCTCGACTTCACCCTGAAGGCTGACGGCAAGACCTATGCGAGCGACGATCCGGAAAAGCTGCCGGAACGCATCCTCGGCACGGTCGAGGTCCTCGCCCAGCAAGCGGTGAAGGAACTGACGCTGAGGGACGCGTTGCAGGCGTCCGACCGCATCGCCGACATCATCGCGGGCGGCTTGAGGGCGCGCGCCGACATCGCAGCTCTCGGCCTCGAAATCCTCGGCGTGTCGATCCGCGGCATCAAGCCGACGCCGGACACCGCGAAGGCGCTGGAGGCGCAAGCGCGCGAAGCGATCCTGAAGAACGCGGACGAAGCCATCTTCGCCCGGCGCAACTTCGCCGTCGAGCAGGAACGCGCCATTCGCGAGAGCGAGCTCGACACCGAGATCGCGGTCGAGCAGAAGAAGCGGTCAATTCGCGAGACCCAGATGGACGCCGAGGCGAGCGTTGCGGCAAAGCGCAATGAGCTGCGCGAGGCCGGCATGGCCGCGGACATCGTGCTGGAAGGCAAGCGCAAGGATTTCGTCGGCCTCAATGCCGAGAATACCAGGACGCTGGCCGACGCCGAGGCCTATCGCGTCGGCGCGCTGATGAAGATCTTCGAGGGCGTCGACACCCGCGTGATCCAGGCGCTTGCCGCTGCCGGCATGCAGCCGGGTCAGCTGATCGCACAAGCCTTCTCCGGCATTGCCGAGAAGGCCGAGAAGATCGGCCAGCTCAACGTCTCGCCGGACCTGCTCAGCCAATTGATGGAGAAGCCGAAGCCGACGGAGGCCGCCAATGCCCGCCGCCAATGACCGCAAGGTGGTGCTGGTGACGCGCAAGACCAGGCTGGAGGACCTGATCGCGCGCCACCTGACGGCGGCACAGGCGCGCTTCTATGTCGAGCATCTCGGCGCCGACTTCTCCGACTATGAGCGCGAGCACGAGGTCTATCGTGCCCAGCGTCACACGACGCTGCAAGTGCTGGAGCAATGGGGGCGCTATCAGGTCATCGACCGCGGCTTCCTGCCGAACTTCCTCTTCGGGCCGGACGACATCGTGGTCGCGCTCGGCCAGGACGGCGTCGTCGCCAACACGATGAAATATCTCGATGACCATCCGCTGATCGGGCTCAATCCGGATCCCGCGCGCCACGACGGCATCCTCCTGCCCTTCGCGCCGCGCGACCTCGCCAAGCTCCTGCCGGAGGTCGCCACTGAGAAGCGCGGCAGCCAGGCCGTGACGATGGCGGAAGCACGGCTCAACGATGGCCAGGTGCTCTACGCCGTCAATGATTTGTTCATCGGCGCACGGACGCATGTCTCCGCGATCTACGAGATTGCCGCCGGCGGAGCGACGGAACGGCAATCTTCGAGCGGACTGATCGTCTCGACCGGCCTCGGATCGACCGCCTGGTTCAAGAGCATCGTCACCGGCTCGCTAGCCATTGCCGGCAGCCTTGTTGGGCAGCCTCCCCCGCTGACCGGTTACGAGGCCCTGCCCTGGGACGCGCCGGAGCTGCGCTTCGCGGTGCGCGAGCCCTTCCCCAGCCGCCATTCGCAGACCCATCTCGTCTGCGGCCGGCTCGCCTCGGCGGACCAGTTGCGCATACGCTCGCTGATGGCGGAAAACGGCGTCATCTTCAGCGACGGCATTGAAGCCGACCGTCTCGACTTCAACGCGGGTGCCGAGGTTGCGATCGGGATCGCCGCGCGGCGCGGACGATTGATCGTCTGATCATGTTGGGCCGCCGCGCCGCCTCACGCGGTGTGGCCGGGATCGACGTGCTTGGGCGTCTTCTTGTCGCGCTGCGGGGTCATCTTGGCCGGATCAGGCGCACCGGGCACGCCGCGGGGACCCAGCTGCTCCCGCTGGATGTCGTCCTCGGAACGGGATGGCTCGACGCCGTTCGGCTCACGCGGCTTGGTCATCGCGTCTTCCTTCTCAAGCGTTGTCCTGGACGCCGAGCGCGTTGCCTCCGGCTTCGCGGCCAGGCACGCTGACCTGGACTTCATGTCCCTCACGCAGCGCGAGGGATGCGGCGGCGACCGCCGATTCGAATGCAGCTTCCTTGGTGGCGTATGTGTTCTTGACGTCGCCGTCGTGCAGCACGCCCCATTCGTCCCTCACCGGCACGATGGCATATTGAGCAAGGCCCATTGTCCAACTCCTGGCTTTGAGTTTCAGAATTTGGCTTTCACCGTCTGTCCGATAACGCGCCGGCGGGCCTATCGTTGCGTCAACTGCGGATGCGCAGCTGTGACGCGCCACACCGTGTTGCCGCTGTCGTCTGCGATCAGCAACGCGCCAGTCTTGTCGATGGCGACGCCGACGGGACGGCCACGCGCCTGGTTGTCGCTGTTCAAAAAGCCCGTCACGACGTCCTGCGCCGGTCCGCTCGGCTTGCCGTCCGTGAACGGCACGAACACGACCTTGTAGCCGTTGAGCACCAGCCTGTTCCAGCTGCCATGCTCGCCGACGAAGGCGCCGCCACGATAGGCGGCCGGCAGGCCGGAGCCGGTGTTGAAGACGAGCCCGAGCGGGGCGACATGCGAGCTCAGGGCATAATCCGGCACGATCGCCTTGGCGACGAGATCCGGTCGCTGCGGCTTGACGCGGGGATCGACGTGCTGGCCGTAATAGCTATAGGGCCAGCCGTAAAAGCCGCCGTCCTTCACCGAGGTCATGTAGTCAGGGACGAGATCGGGACCGAGTTCGTCGCGCTCGTTCACCACCGTCCACAACGCGCCGCTCTGCGGCTCGAAGCTGAGCCCGTTCGGATTGCGCAGGCCGCTTGCGAACACGCGCCAGCGGCCGCTGGCACGATCGACCTCGAGGATCGCCGCGCGGTTGTGCTCGGCCTCCATGCCGTTCTCGGTGATGTTGCTGTTGGAGCCGACGCCGGCATAGAGTTTCGAGCCGTCGGCGCTCGCGACCAGGCTCTTGGTCCAGTGATGGTTGATCGGCCCACCCGGCAGCGGCGTCAGCACCGTGCCCGGCGCGGTGATCTTGGTGTCGCCTTCCGTGTAGGGATATTTGACGATCGCATCGGCGTTGGCGACATAGAGGTCGTTGCCAACCAGCGCGATGCCGAAGGGCGAATTGAGATGGTCGAGGAAGACGCTTTGCGTCTCCGGCACGCCGTCGCCATTGCTGTCGCGCAGTAGCGTGATGCGGTTGCCCGGCCCGGTGTCGTTGCCGCCCGAGGTCGCCCAGGACTCGATGTAGCCCATGACGATCTCTTTGGGCCGCTTGATCCCGGCCCCCTTCGGCGCCTTGGATTCCGCCACCAGCACGTCACCATTGGGCAGCACATAGAGGAACCGCGGATGCTGCAGACCGGTCGCGAAGGCCTTGACCTGCAGACCTTGCGCCACACTCGGCGTCTCGTCCTTCTTCCAGCCGACGATGCGCGCGATGTGGACCGGCGGCAGCAGATATTGCTGGATGTCGGGAAGCTTAGGATTGGCCCCGATCTGCGCCTTCGGATCGCCGCTGCCGTCGTCGCAAGCAGACAAGAGCAGCAGCGAGGAACAGAACAGCGCGCGGGCAAGCTTCGATATCATCGTGCAACTCCTACGCCGTGGCGATAGACCATGGCCCAGCCGAGCCAGCCGGTGACGGGCAGGATCAGCACCGTGATCACGGACAGGACGAGCCCGGTCGGCCACACCGAGGTCCAGGCATCGCGCGTATGGATCAGCGCGTTGACGATGGCCAGGATCAGCGCCACGGCATTTCCGATCAGATGCGGCCATGCCGGCATCTGCGCCCGCACCAGGCGGTTGCCGAGGAAATCAATCAGGCCCGCGATCGCCGCCAGCACGCCGAAGACGACGCCAGCGAGCAGAAGCCAGGCGGAAAAATTCGCCCACATGATCTCGGCGCTGGCGACATAGGCGATGTCGGTCAAGAGCGCCCCGACGAAGCACGCGATCGGGATCGGCACCAGCATCGGATGAATCGGATGACCCGCGATCTGCGCGGTGGTTCGCACGCGCATGTCGTCTTGCACGGTCGGCCTCGTGTGATTTTCGGTCCTGCCCGACCGGCCAACTCGTGCGTCGTGCGATGGTTCCTGGGGGATCCGCGCCGCCTCGTTCCGACGCGCGCGGATGGCGCTGAGCGCGGCGGCGAACTCGCCATTCGCGCTGATCGCGATGGCCCTAAATGCGCGTCAGACCCAGCCGTTCGCGGACCTCGTCATCCTCGATCGCCTGACCCAGACGCGCATCCTTGCCGGCTTCGAAATCTTCCGCGATCGTTTCGAGCGCCCGAAACGCATCCCCGGCGCTCGGCGCCGCCGCGATGTGAGCAACCGGTTGACCGTTGACCGTGAGATCGGCCTCGTCCCAGGGCGCGGTATCAATCTCCAGGCGGTCACCGCCAACGTCTGCGATGAAGTGCTGGACGGTGGGTTTGGAGGTCGGCAGCGTGAGATCTGGCGTCCAATCGATCGGCTTGTGGGTCATGTCATGGTCTTCCCGAAGTTGCGACCAACGAATAGACCATCCGGCGCGCGGGACATTGACCTGGATCAGGCCGGCACGGCTGGGCCATCCTTCTCGCGGGCAGAGATCAGTATGCTCGATGCTTTCTTTTTGCAGGCCGACGTCACGATGGCCGCGCGCGGCGGCATCGTGGTCACCCGCGTCGGCCCCGCCCCAAGCCGAGAGAATCGGACATCGATCAAGGGCGCAGCGGCTGCATTGCGCTCGCGGTTTTGGCCGCGCGCACCAACTGAAGGAACTCGGAGCGATAGCCGTAAGGGTCGTCGCCGCGTGCTGCCGAGGCGATACGCAACACGTCGTCATAGCCGAACCGGGCGGTGTGCTTTCCGCCACGTAGAATCTCGCCGAACGCGGCCACACTGGTTGCAAAGCGGGCATCGAGCGGCGCGTCCTCGAACCGCTCCTGTTCGGACCCGCGATCGACGGGTGTGCTGATCAGCACGCTTTGATCGGATCGCGGCAGCTTGTAACGGATCTTGACGAAGGCATATTCGGCTGGCGACGGCGAGCCGGTCGCCGGAGCCCCCGCACCGTATCTGAGATCGTCGACCGTTCGAGGCCCGCCGACAGGCACGATGTCGTAGAGCGCCGTCACGGTTTGCCCCGAGCCGACGTCGCCGGCGTCGACCTTGTCGTTTGCGAAATCGTCGCGATTGAGAAGTCGGGTCTCGTAGCCGATCAGCCGATATTCGGCGACGGTTGCGGGATTGAACTCGATCTGGATCTTCACATCCTTGCCGATCGGAAATAGCGTCGAACTTGCCTCCTCGACCAGCACCTTGCGCGCCTCGTTGATCGTATCGATGTAGGCGGCGACGCCGTTACCGTTCTGCGCCAGCGTCTGCGCCAACGCGTCGTTGTAATTGCCGGCACCAACGCCGAGCACGGACAGGAAAATGCCCTTTTCGCGCTGACGCTCGACGAAGCCTTTCAATTCATCCTTGTTCGTGATGCCGACATTGAAGTCGCCGTCGGTCGCGAGGATGACGCGGTTGACGCCGCTGGCGTCGAAGTTCTGCTCGGCCAGCGCATAGGCTTGCCTGATGCCTTCGGCGCCCGCCGTGCTGCCGCCCGCCTCGAGCCGGTCGATCGTCGCCAGGATTTTCGCTTTCTCGGACACGGAAGTGGGTTCGAGCGCCGTGCCGGCATTCCCTGCATAGGTCACGATCGCGATGCGGTCCTCGGGTTGCAACTGGGTGACGAGCATGGCGAGCGACTGCTTCACGAGCGGCAACCGGTTTTGCGGCTGCATCGAGCCCGATGTATCGATCAGGAAAACCAGATTCGCGCGTGGCCGGTTTGTCTGTTGCAGCGCATAACCCTTGACACCGATGCGAATGAGCTTGCGGCCTTCCGCCCAGGGGTTCGGAAACACGGCAACGTTGGCCCGGAACGGTTCGCTCGCCGATGCGGGCGCTTCATAGGCATAGGGAAAGTAATTGATCAGCTCCTCCGTCCGAACGGACGCGGGCGGCGGCAGGACATTGCGGTTGAGCTGGGCGCGTACGAATGCGTACGACGCCGTATCGACATCAATGGAGAATGTCGAGACCGGTGCATCGCGCGCGACCTTGAAGGCGTTTTCCGGCGCATTCGCAAACTTGTCGCGGCCGACGGGCTCGGGCGCGCCAATAGCGGGCTCACGCTTGCTGCGGTCGCGCTGGACGTCCGCCAGCGCGCGCGAGAGAGTGAGATCGTCCGCAAAGCGGCTACGGGCGGCAAAAGGCGGCACGAGACCCTGCACCTGGCCGGGCGCCGTCATGGAAGGCGCCTGCGGAGCCAAAGCCACCCGCCCGGCGATCTGATCTTCTACACGCGGCCCGGCGGGCGGCGGTGCCGCCGCAATCGAAGGCGCGGCGGCCTCCTTGCTGCGCTTTGCGTCTGCAGCAGCGATTTGGATTTGCGTTTGCAGTTGGGCCTGGCTTTCGCTTTCCTTCTTCGCTTGCGCTGTCCGGGGAGCTTGAGCGACGTCGTTGCTCGCGAGCTTCTGCTCGACGGGCGCAGCGCCATCTAGCGACTGCGACGCCCGCATGAGATGGAGATAGGTGCCCGATCCGGCAACAATACAGGCCAGGCTGGCAGCCAGGAGATATCGCGTACGATTCATGACAGTCCTCTCGTGCGACGGCCGCAAAGGCGCGGCGGTTCGCTCGATGAGACGGATGTCGGTCGGATTTCCTTGGCCCTTCTCGGCGATTTTTTGATCGAAGCGCAGCAACGCCTGTTGCACAGCCGCGTCACGCGCTTCCGGCGCCGACGGCGGAGGGTCGGGCAAACGCATGGTGTTGTGATCAGTGCTCATCGCCAATGTCCTTCGCGAGACTCGTCTGTCGCCTCACCTCGTGCATGCGGCCGGAGATGGTCGACTCGGTGACGCCGAGCGCTGTGGCCGCCTCCGCGTGCGTCATGCCTTCGCCGACGACAAGCACGACCGTCTCGCGCAGCAGCGGCGAAAGCCGCGCCAGTTCGCTCGCGAGCCAGCTGCGACGAAAAAGATCCCTGCCATCCGGCGGCGCCGCTATTCCCGCAAGCACGGCGAGGTGGCCCTTCAGGCGCGCCAACGTCGAATGGCGCCGATGGTGATCATGACAGGCGTTGCGGACGATTCCGGTCAGCCAGGTCGTGAACTTCGCCTCCCCCCTGAAAGAAGCGATCCGTTCCACCAGCGCGCAGCAGACATCCTGGCAAATGTCCTGCGCGTCAGTCTGGGAGCCGGTCATGCGCCACGCAACACGGTGCATGAGGTCGTAGTGACGCCGCAACAAGGCTTCGAATGCGGCTCGATTGCCCTGCGTGGCCAGACTCACGAGGTCGTCATCCGTGGCGCCGCCATCCAGCGGCTCAGTCACCTCTGCGGTCACAAGCTGAACGACGCCCCCCATGCCCCTACCTCAAGGTCGACAGGATTGAGCAAGACAATCGGGATCGTGACCCGGTCCCTCGGCCAGTCCCGCCCGGGACCACAATCGCATGCGCCTTATTCCTACCATAGCAGTTCCACCCATAGACCGGGGTGCCGGGACAGAGATTTTCCAGGCCTTCACCAATTGAGACGGGCGAGACGGCGGAATCCTTGGGCCAAGTCAGAAAAAATTTCGGACGGCGCGAGAACAGAGCCTTACGGCGCGACGCGGAGGTGGCAACCCAAGCAGCGTGGCTTTGCGGCGCTTATGAGGGCAACGATCGCCTGCCGCACGGTCTCATGGTTTCACCTCGCGGGCGGCTGAGTTTGGCCCGTCAATGTGGGATGCACGAAACAGCCGATCGGAAAGCGAGCATCCGGGCATCTGAAGCAGCCCGTTGGTCAGAATGAATCCAACTCTCTCGCTAACGCCATGAAACAGACTGGAGCGGGTGAAGGGAATCGAACCCTCGTATTCAGCTTGGAAGGCTGCTGCTCTACCATTGAGCTACACCCGCGTTACGGGCTCCCTAACACGGCCGGGCGGCGGTCTCAACTGTTCAGGCGGTCGCTTTCCGGCCGTCCTGAGCCTTTGCGAATCGCGCCCGGTTCCTGCGGATCCGCCGCCCCTTAACAGCGGCGGCAATGCCCCCTATATTGAAATCTTCCGAAACCAACGAAAGGAGGTGATCCAGTGTCTTTTACCAAGCGCTGTCACCTCGCTGGGATCGCCCGCTAAGCTCTAGATAAAGGCTTGGCATCGGGGCGCTCTCAGCCCTGGACCAGCGAGCAAGAATCGGGCGCGACGGGGCTTCCCCCGCCGCGCCTTTTTCGTCCGGGAGCGCGCTTCAACCCGGCGGCTCGCCCGCAAGCACCTCGCGAATCTTCTGCGACAGCTCCGACTTCCGGTAGGGCTTCTTGAGCAGCGCCACGCCGGAATCGAGATGTCCTTCGTGGACCATGGCGTTGTCGGTGTAGCCGGAGGTATAGAGCACCCTTGCTCCCGGCCGGCGGAGCCGGATCGCGTCGGCCAATTCCCGCCCGTTCATGCCGCCGGGCATGATGATGTCCGTGAACAGCAGATCGAATTTGGCGCCCTGGTCGACCAGCGCCAGTGCGGACGCGCCGTCGCCGGCCACCAGCGTGCGATAGCCGAGGCTGCCGAGCCGGGCGATGACATAGCCCTGCACCAGGGGATCGTCCTCGACCACAAGGATCGTTTCATGTCCGCGTGCCGTGTCGAGCGCCTGGACCGGCGCGGTCCTGGCCGGCGCCTCGCCCTTCGATCGCGGCAGGAACAGCCGCATCACGGTGCCGCGCCCCTCCTCGCTCTCGACGGCGACCGTGCCGCCGGTCTGCTTGGCAAAGCCGTAGACCATGCTGAGCCCGAGGCCGGTGCCGCGACCGACGCCCTTGGTGGTGAAGAACGGCTCGAACACGCGCTCGCGGATGTCGGCGGGGATGCCGTGGCCGGTGTCGCCGACCGCGACCATCACGAAGGCGCCGCGAACGGCATCGCCATCACCGGCAACGCCGGTGTCGTCGAGCTCGCGGTTCGCGGTCTCGATCGTGAGCTTGCCCCCGTCCGGCATCGCGTCGCGCGCGTTGACGGCGAGGTTGACGATCGCGGAGGAGAGCTGCGAGGGATCAGCCATCGCGGACCAGGCGTCATCGGCGAGCCGGGTCACGATCTCGATATGGGCGCCGAGGATCGGCCTCAGCAACTTCGTAGACTCGAGCACGAGGGCGTTGACGTCGATCTCGCGCGGCTCCAGCGGCTGGCGGCGCGCGAAGGTCAGCAGCTGCGAGGTGATCTCCGCGCCGCGCGCGGCCGCATCGTCGATCAGCTGCGCAATCGCGGCGAATTCGGGCTTGTCCGCAAGCCCTTCCTGGATGATCTCGATGGTGCCGGTGATGACCGTGAGCACGTTGTTGAAATCGTGCGCGACGCCGCCGGTGAGCTGGCCGATCGCGTCCATCTTCTGGGATTGACGTAAGCGCTCCTCGGTTTCGTGCTGCTTGGTGAGATCGGTCGCGGAGCCGCGATAGCCCATGAAGCGTCCGTCGGCGGCGAAGATCGGCTGGCCGTTGACGCTGAAATGATGCATCCGCCCGGCGGTGTCGCGGCCGCGATATTCGAACTTCCGGAACGGCTCGTGGCGGTCCAGCATCGCCATGTGCGCGCGCCATTTCTCGGGCTCGGCGTCGCGGCCGAACGCGGCATCGGCGCGGCGCTTGCCGATCAGCGCCTTGCTGTCCATGCTGAAGGCACCGGCCCGGTCGGAAATGTAAGTGAACCGATGGTCTGGTCCGGTCTCCCAGAACCAGTCGGACGCGGTCTCGGCATAGTCGCGGAAACGCTGCTCGCTCGCACGCGCGTCCTCTTCGGCGCGCTGGCGGATGGTCAGGTCGCGCTCGAGATTTGCATTGGCCTCGCGCAGCTCGCCATAGGCCCGCTGGAGGTTCGCGCACATGGCGTTGAAGGCGTCGATCACCTTGTCCAGCTCGTCGGCATCGTAGGGCGGCCGGCGCTCCAGGCGCAAAGGCGGCGGCGGCCGCGCCAGGCTGTATTTGCTGACGAACTCGGCGATGGCGACCAGATGCCGCGTCACCAGCAGATGGAACATATAGATGATGAACAGCGAGACGAGGAACGTCTTGGCCGCCTGGCTTGCCAGGATGACCAACGCGCGGTTCAGCAGATGTTGATAGACATCGGTCAGCGTCGCCTCGACATGGAGCACGCCAATCTCGCGTGCGGTCCCCTGCACAATGGTGTTCAGCGGATAGTCGCGCGTCACCACTGAGCGGGTGCTCGGCTCGCCGACTGCGAGACGGATCGGATTAGGACGATCGGCAATCTCGCGCACCTCGGCGGCGCGGATGTCGGGCAGCCGCAGGATACCGTCGAGCTGGAGCTTGAGCTGGTTCTGGTCGAGATTCCATAGGCTCTCGCCGAGACTGCCGGTGGTGCTGCGGCCGATCTCCTCGAGCCTGGTCTCGATGAGGCCGACCTCGCGATCATAATCGAGATAGAGCTGGAGCGCCGTCAATGTCAGCGTCACGACCGAAGAGAACAGCAGCACGGCTGCGAGCAGGCGCGGCCCGACGCCGCTGCGCGACCAGTTGAAGAGCCGGGACAGCAGCGCGGCGAACATCGAAGGCGCGAGCGCGGTGCCGATCAAATCCTGCTTCGCAGCCGCCGGTGCAACGGCGCGGCCGCGCTTGGAGTCCTCGTCACCAGCCTTGACCATGCACCACATCCCCGGAAATGGCGGCACGCCGCGGCCGACCGGTCGCAGCCTCGAGCATTTCGATCGTCGAGACTTCCCCGTCCCGCGATGCGCGCGGCGATCCCGTCGGCCGATTTCCTGTCAACCCCTGGGCGGCTTGAGGTCGGCGGGGTCATATCTTGCGTCCGGCAGCAGGATTGTCGCGCAAACTAGCACTTCGCGTGGTAGAATGACATCGGTGAAAGTCCGGAAGTCGCCTGCACCTCGGGCGGGCAGTGTCGCTATGGCCACGCGCAGGCGCCATCTCCGGTAGATCGGGCGGACATCGGAAATCCAGCGATAGCATCGGGCAACGAGGAGGCGCGTCATGTGGCGGATTATCGTCGCCTGCCTGTCACTGCTTGCAAGCGGTCCATCGCAGGCGCAGGAGGTCATCCGGCTGGCGCGCATCGCCGACATCCCCGATCAATATGTCGGCGGCGAGATGCTGCGGGCCGTCTACGCCAGGCTGAACATCAAGCTGGAGTTCGAGGACGTCCCCGGCAAGCGTGCGCTCGCACTGTCGAGTGCCGGCGCGGTCGACGGCGAGATCCAGCGCATCGGAACGCTCTCGCGCGACTACCCGACGCTGGTCCAGGTCACGCCGGCGATCAACTATATCGAGCCTGCAGTGTTTGCGACCAAACTCCGGTTCGACGTCGCCGGCTGGGATTCGATCAGGGACTACAGCATCGGCATCGTCCGCGGCGTCGGCTCCTCGGAGGCCGGCACGCGCGGCATGGCCCGCGTTACGGCGACCACTGGCCTCGACAACATGGTCAGGATGCTCGATGCCGATCGTTTCGACGTGATGGTCACCGATCTCTTCAGCGGGCTCGCGGCGGTGCGGAAACTCAATCTGCAGGCCAGGATCCACCCGCTCTCGCCGCCGCTCCAGCGTATCCACATCTACCATTACCTGCATGAACGCCATCGCGACCTGGTGCCTGAGGTCGGCAAGGTGATCGCTCAGATGGAGGCGAGCGGCGAACTGGCGGCGCTGCGTGAGGCCCTGGTCAAGCAGGTCTTGAACGGCCCGTAACGGGCGCCTACTCAGCCCGCGCGAAGCCGCTCGCGCAAGGCGACGGCGGCAATCAGCATGCCGACGCACCAGGCCACGACTGCGCGGTGAGGCTCCCCGCCGAGCAGCACCGTGAAGATGCTCGTCAGCAGGCACGGCACGATGACCTTGCTCGTCCGGCTCGTCAGCGCGAGCAGGAACGGCATCGCCGCGATCGATATTTGCAGGACGTCCATATGGGACATCGGGCGCGAGGCTTCAGAAGCCGCAAACGCCGAGCGCGCGCGGACGCTTGCCGCGCCGGCTTTCGACGATGCGCTCGCCGCCATTCTCGGCCGAACTGCCGTAATAGCGGTGATGGCCGCTTTGGTCGTGCAGATCGGCCGTCTGAGATTGTCCGGCCCGACGTGCGTCGCAGATGATCTTGATGTGACCCGACATTGCCGCCTCCAGCAGAAATCTTGTTGTTGTGGTCATCAGTCGCGACCACTTCCGGCGGCGTTCACACGGCAACGCCGCAATCGGGTTTCAGGACGGTTTCGTCGCGGCATGGCTACGCAATATTTTGTGCTTGAATTCTTGTTTGGGGATTGTCGGCATCGTCCGCGGTGCTACGTCCTTTGGGATCGGTGCAGAAAAACAACGAGGTGACGATGCTGTACGCCATCCTGGCCTACCACGTGGAAGACGAGATCCTGTCCTGGACGCCTGAGCAGGACGCCGCGGTCGTGGCCAAGGTCATCGAGGTTCAGGCCCCCTTGCGGGCCAGCGGGCAGTTCGGTCCGGCCGCCCGTCTGGATGAGACCCGGAAGGCACGCACCTTGCGCGGCCCCGGCGCGGGCATGGTGCTGGACGGCCCGTTTGCCGAGACCAAGGAGCAGCTTCTGGGCTTCCACCTCATGGAATGTGCCACCGAGGAGGAGGCGATCGCGGCGGCGCGCAAGCTGCGAGCGGTCAATCCAACTGCGGTCTACGAAATCCGCCCGGTCAAGCTTTACGTGCCGGCCGATGGGTTCGGCGCGACGTCCGGGTGAGGCACGGCCTCACGCCCCCGGCCCGGTCCGCGCACCGTAGAAGCGCTGGATCAGGAGCCCGCCGAAGGCGATGAACCAGACAAAGGGCGCGACGTGGGGGGCGAATGCCGCCACGATCGTGCCCGGAATGAACACCAGAAGCGGAAACAGCGAGGCCATGATCTCGTAGCGCCAGCTGCCGAGGATGGTCCACCACAGCCAGGCATTGAGGCCGGCGATCGCGGTCAGGTGCAGCCCGTAGAGCACCGCAACCGCACTGCTCATGCTGTAATTGGTATAGAGGCCGTTGGTGACAGGCAGCAGCACGATCGAGAGCAGGAAGAACAGGTTGAGGATCACCGCGCCGCGGCTGCCGACCGGCTGGCGCGCCAGCCGCCGGTGATGGCTGATCCAGAACACCCCGGCGATGATAAAGCTGAGTGCGAAGCCGGCGAGCTTGCCGGAATAGACATGGGCAAGATCGCTCCAGCCGGGCGCGCTGGTGAACACCGCGGCCTTGGGCAGGTCGTAGGCCAAAAGCGTCATGGCGACACCGAAAATGGTGTTGCTGAGCGATTCCAGCCGCCGCATCTCGAACTGGTCGGATTTGAGCTCGG
Source organism: Bradyrhizobium sp. CIR18 (assembly GCF_014198295.1). Taxonomy (NCBI): domain Bacteria; kingdom Pseudomonadati; phylum Pseudomonadota; class Alphaproteobacteria; order Hyphomicrobiales; family Nitrobacteraceae; genus Bradyrhizobium; species Bradyrhizobium sp. CIR18. The sequence continues at coordinate 1,252,379 of NZ_JACIHF010000001.1, forward strand.
TCATGCCGGGGGGCGCTTTTCGGGAGGGAACCTTGGGTCGTCTTTCCCCCTAAATCCTAAACCCGGTCCCGTCCAGCCGCGTTGCGATTCGCGACGGGATCGCCGACTCTCGCCCTTTCACCGGGGCGATTCGTGGCGACATATCTGGACACGCTCAATGCGGAGCAGCGCCGCGCCGTCGAGCATGGCGTGGCCGATGGCGCGACCGTGGGCGCTCCCCTGCTCGTCATTGCCGGCGCCGGCTCCGGCAAGACCAACACGCTGGCCCACCGCGTCGCGCATCTGATCGTCGCCGGCGCCGATCCGCGCCGCATCCTGCTGATGACGTTCTCCCGCCGCGCCGCGGCCGAGATGGCCGGCCGGGTCGAGCGCATCGCCCGCAAGGTGCTGGGCGAGAACAACGCCGCAATCATGCGCGATGCGCTGACCTGGGCCGGCACCTTCCATGGCATCGGCGCGCGGCTGCTGCGCGAATATGCCGAACGGATCGGCGTCGATCCCGCCTTCACCATCCACGACCGCGAGGATTCCGCCGACCTGATGAACCTGGTCCGGCACGAGCGCGGCCTGTCGAAGACCGAGAGCCGCTTTCCGGCCAAGGGCACCTGCCTGTCGATCTACTCGCGCTGCGTCAACGCCGAGATGGAGATCGAGAAGGTGCTGGGGGTGCACTATCCCTGGTGCGCGGGCTGGGCCGCCGAGCTGAAGGGGCTGTTCGCGGCCTATGTCGAGGCCAAGCAGGCCCAGCACGTGCTCGATTACGACGATCTGCTGCTGTACTGGTCGCAGATGATGAGCGATGGGTTGATCGCTGAGGAAATCGGCGGCCGCTTCGATCACGTTCTGGTCGACGAATACCAGGACACCAACCGCCTGCAATCTTCGATCCTCCTCGCGCTGAAGCCCGACGGACGCGGGCTCACCGTGGTCGGCGACGACGCCCAGTCGATCTATTCGTTCCGCGCCGCCACCGTGCGCAACATCCTGGACTTTCCGCAGAGCTTCTCGCCCCGCGCCGAGATGATCACGCTCGACCGCAACTACCGTTCGACGCAGACCGTGCTGGCGGCGGCCAATGGCGTGATTGGACTTGCGCGCGAGCGCTTCACCAAGAATCTGTGGACCGACCGCACCGCCTCGCACAAGCCGCAGCTCGTCACCGTGCACAAGGAGGCCGACCAGGCGCGCTACATCGTCGAACAGGTGCTGGCGAACCGCGAGCAAGGCGCGCTGCTCAAGCACCAGGCGGTGCTGTTCCGGACCTCCTCGCATTCCGGCCCGCTCGAGATCGAGCTGACCCGCCGCAACATTCCGTTCGTCAAGTTCGGCGGGCTGAAATTCCTCGACGCCGCGCACGTCAAGGACGTGCTGGCGCTGCTGCGCTTTGCCGAGAACCCGCGCGACCGTGTCGCCGGTTTCCGCATTTTGCATCTGTTGCCGGGTGTCGGCCCCGCGACCGCACAGCGCGTGCTCGACCAGATGGCGGAGAGCACCGATCCGCTTCACACGCTGGGCCAGCTCCCGATACCCGCGCGCACGGGCGCGGACTGGACCGACTTCGTCCGCACCGTCGAGAACCTGCGCTATTCGGAATGGCCGGTCGATCTCGAACGCGTACGGCTCTGGTACGAGCCGCATCTCGATCGGCTCCACGAGGATTCCGAGACGCGCCGCGCCGATCTGATGCAGCTCGAGCAGATCGCGAGCGGCTATGCCTCGCGCGAGAAATTTTTGACCGAGCTCACGCTCGATCCGCCCGATGCGACCAGTGACAAATCCGGGCCGCCCTTGCGCGACGAGGACTATCTGATCCTGTCCACCATCCATTCCGCCAAGGGCCAGGAGTGGAAGTCGGTGTTTGTGCTCAACGTCGTCGACGGCTGCATGCCGTCCGATCTCGGCGCCGGCACCAGCGCCGAACTCGAAGAGGAGCGACGCCTGCTCTACGTCGCGATGACGCGCGCCAAGGACGATCTGCACCTCGTCGTTCCCCAGCGCTTCTTCGTCCACGGCCAGGCCGCCAAGGGCGACCGCCACGTCTACGCCTCGCGCACCCGCTTCATCCCGGAGCAGCTGGTCTATCTGTTCGAACGTACCGCTTGGCCGAAGGCCGCAAGCGGTGCGGCCCGCACCGCCGCGCAGGGGCCGAAGGTCGACATCGGAGCAAAGATGCGCGGGATGTGGCGGTAAACACAAGAGGCTCGTGTCGGGACCTGTCAGGATAACTGGAACAACAGAGGTCCGACATGAAAGCCGTCGTCGTCGAGCAATACGCACCGATCGATCAGATCGAACTGAAGGACGTCCCGCCCCCGTCCATGGAACCGGGACAATTGCGCATCCGCGTGGAAGCCGCCGGGATCGGCTTCGTCGACGGGTTGAAGATCGAGGGACGCTATCAGACCAGGGATCCCCTGCCCTTCGTTCCCGGGACGGAGTTCGCGGGCGTGGTGACGGACGCGCCCGGCGCCCCCGGCGGCTATCAACCCGGCATGCGCGTGATGGGGATGACGCGCTCGGGCGCGCTGGCCGAAGAGATCGTCGTCAGGCCCGAAGCGCTCCATCCCCTGCCCGACGGCGTCGCGGCCGAAGTCGCCGCCTCGTTTCGCGCCAATTATCTGACCGCGCTCTATGCGCTAAGCGCACGCGCCTCGCTCTGCGCAGGCGAACAGCTGCTGGTGCTGGGCGCAGCTGGCGGCACAGGAATCGCGGCAGTCCAGATCGGCAAGCTGCTTGGCGCCAGTGTGATCGCGGCAGCATCGACACCGGACAAGCGCGCCTTCGCCCAACAACATGGCGCCGACGCTGTGATCGACTACACGCAGACCAGCTGGCGCGACACGCTGAAGGAACTGACTGGCGGACACGGTGCCGACGTGATCTTCGACCCGGTCGGAGGGGACGTCTCGGTGCAGGCCTTTCGCTCCATCGCCTGGCGTGGCCGTCATCTCGTGGTCGGTTTTGCCGCCGGCGCGATCCCGGCATTGCCGTTCAATCTGCCACTGCTGAAGGGTGGCGCCCTGCTCGGTGTCGATCTCGCGCAGATTCCCGTGCGCGAGCCCGAGGTGCAGAAGCGCCTGATGTCGCAGTTGACGGGCTGGCTTGCCGACGGCCAGCTGAAGCCTGTGGTCGGTCGCGTCTTTGCCCTGGACGACTTCCGGGAAGCGTTCAGGACCATGCAGACGCGCGGGGCGCTCGGCAAGATGGTCGTGCGCATCTCGACATAGGACGCGCAAACGGGCGAAGATGCCCGTGACGTGGCGGCAACTACGCGTTCAGTCGGTCGAACTGGACCTTGCCCGCTTTCATCACCAGCGGAATATGCTCGCCCTGACCGAGCAGGCAGGCGACGTCGCTGAGCGGATTGCCGTCGACCACCAGCAGGTCCGCGATCGACTCGGGCGCGATACGGCCGAGCTTGCCCTCCATGCCGAGCACCTCGGCGCCGATCACCGTGGCGCTGGCGATCACCGCGCGCGGACCGAGAATCTCGGCGCGGATGCGGAATTCATCGCTCTGCAGGCGCTGCGACGGACCGAGCAAATCGCTGCCGAACCCCATCTTCACGCCGGCGTCGCGATAGATCGCGAGCGAACGGAGACCCGCGTCGCGGACGTCGGCGATCTTGGCGACGCTCTCGGGCGGCAGGCCGTATTGCTCGCCCTCATTGGCCAGCGCCTCATAGGTGACAAGCGTCGGCACCACATAGGCGCCCTTCTCGGCCATCAGGCGGGCGGTCTTGGCATCGACCAGATTGCCGTGCTCGATGGTGCGCACGCCGCAGCGAACCGCGCGTTCGATGGCCGCCGCGGTGTAGGCATGGGCGAGCACATAGGTCTGGCGCCCGCGCGCCTCCTCGACGATGGTGCGGATCTCGTCCTCGGAGTAGCCGAAGGCGCCGACCGGGTCGGTCGGTGACGCGACGCCGCCGGACGCCATGATCTTGATCTGGTCGGCGCCCATCTGCAGCTCCTCGCGCGCCGCCTTGCGCACGCCGTCGACGCCGTCGGCGACGCGCGCCAGCGCGCCGACCCGCACGCAACACGGACATGGCGCGTCGCTCGCGAGATAATCCGAGCGCGCCCGCATGTCGCCATGCCCGCCGGTCTGGCTCAGCGCACGGCCAGAGACGAACAGCCGCGGGCCGTCGGTGAGACCGGTGTCGATCGCCTGCTTCAGCGCATGGCCGGCGCCGCCGGCGTCGCGGACCGTGGTGAAGCCGCGGCGCAACATGCCGCGCAGCAGCAGCGTCGAGCGCAGCGTCACCAGCACGTTCGGCATGTGCACCTGCTGCGCCAGGTTGAGCTCCACCGCGATCGCGTGAACGTGCAGGTCGATCAGGCCGGGCATCAGGGTCTTGCCGTTCAGATCGATGGTCCGGTCGGCCGAGATGGATAGCGGCCGGTCCGAGACCTCCTTGATCACATTGTCCTCGACCAGCACGTGATGGCCTTCCAGCAAATCCGGCTGAAGCGGATCGAGCAGAGCGGCATTCTTGAAGAGGGTGCTGGGCATGGTCGTTTCCTGTCCGGTCAGGATTGTGTGAGCAGCGCGGGCAGCGCGAGCTGGGCGAACGGGAGACACGCGGCGGCATCGTCCGCGCCGTACCAGCCCGCTTCATGCAGCAGGTTGAGCGAGCCGAGTGTGCGTCCGCGCCAGCGCACGGGTATGTTGAGCACGCTCTCGCAGCCGAGCGAAGCGATCAGCTCGTGATCGGCGAACACGGTGCGCAGATCATCGAGGGTGCGGCCGATATAAGCCTCGCCGCGGTCGAGCACGGCCTCGGTCCATGGTCCCGCCGCGAGCCGCTTGCGTCTGCCCGTCGGGTAAGGCCCGGGGAGATTGGAATAGTCCGCGCCGCTTCCCCGGTGTCGTCGTCATAAGTCAGGATCGTGAACAGCTTGTGCCCGATCGCCGATTTCAAGGCGTCGTCCAATGCCGAGAACAGCGCCTCCGGCTGATCCGCCCTGCCCTGCGCCGCCGCCACGGCGTTGAGCAGCGGATCGGCCCGGCGTGTCGTCTCCCTCATGCGACTTCGCCCGCGGCGATGTCTTCCAGCGAACGGCCGCGGGTCGGCACGCCCATCACCACGACGGTGAGCGCTCCGATCAGCAGAACGCTGGTGGTGATCCCGAACACGCCGGCAAAGCCGAAATTGGGATAGAGGTAGCCGACCAGGATCGGCGAGACGATCGCGCCGATGCGGCCGATCGCCGAGGCAAGGCCGGCGCCGGTGGTTCGCACCGGCGTCGGGAACACCTCTGCGGTATAGGCATAGACGCCGGCATAGGTGCCGTTCATGAAGAACGACAGCAGAATCCCCGCGACCATGATGTGCTGGTCGCTCTGCGCGAAGGCGAGTCCGAGCGCGCTGATGCCGCCGAGCACCATGTAGGACGCAATGGTGGCCTGCCGGCCGATGCGCTCGTTGAACCAGGCGGCGCTGAAATAGCCGGGGATCTGCGCGCAATAGATCGCGATCGAATAGGCGAAGCTCTTGGTGATGCTCATGCCGTTCTGGACCAGAAGGCCGGGGATCCAGACGAAGAAGGAATAATAGCTGAAGGTGATCGCAAGCCACATGATCCAGGTCATGACGGTGATGCGCGCCTGCCGGCCGTCGAGCAGCGCCGCGAAATTGGCAAGCAACGTGCCCCCGGCGACGGGCGGGCTGACTAAATCGACGACCGGCTGCAGCAGCACATGCCCCTGGCGCGCGAAGCCGGCTTCGATCTTGTCCAGCACGGCTTCGGCTTCCTTCGCCCTGCCCCGGCTTTCCAGCCAGCGTGGCGATTCCGGCAACGCCCTGCGCCACCACAACAGCATGACGACCGGCACGGCGGTGATGACCAGCACGATGCGCCAGCCGTTCTCAGAGGCGGGCACGATGAAGTAGCCGAGCAAGGCCGCTGCGACGAAGCCGAACGAGAAGAACCCGGCCAGCGCGCCGGTGAAGCTGCCGCGGAAGCGCCGCGCCACGAACTCGGCGAGGTAAGGCGCGATGATCGCGCTCTCGGCGCCGGTGCCCATGCCCGCGACGACGCGGGCGGCGAAGAAGGACGGCCAGCTGTCCACGGCGGCGCTGACGATCGATGCGGCACAATAGAGCGCCAGCGCCGACATCATCACCGCGCGGCGGCCGATCAGGTCGCCGAGCGTGCCCGCCAGCAACGCGCCGAACAGGAAGCCGATATAGGTGCTGCTGCCGAGCACGCCGATCTGCACGCTCGTCAGATTCCAGGCGGTGCGCAGCACCGGCAGGATGAACGCCAGCACGGCTGCGTCCATCGCGTCGAACATGTAGCCGAGCCCGCCCATCAACAGCAGATGCGTGTGGAAGCGTGCGAATGGCAGGCGCTCGATGCGCGCCGAGATCATCGACATGTAAGTCCCCTCTGTCCGGCGGCCCGGCATCCGCAAGTCCCTGGGGGAACCATAGACAAAGAGATATTATCGTCATAATTTATAATCGTGATCCCATACATCACCACGGTGAATGTTCTGTCGTTTCGATCGCTCGACCTCAACCTGCTGAAAGTCTTCGAAGCCCTGATGACCGAGGGCAGCGTCACGCGCGCTGCAAACGCGCTGCTGATGACGCAGCCCGCGGTCAGCAACGCACTGGCACGGCTGCGCGACGCGCTCGGCGATCCCCTGTTCGTCAGGTCCGGCACCGGCATCCGTCCGACCCAGCGCGCCGTGGTGTTGTGGGAGCCGATCGGCGAGGCGCTCGAAAGCGTCCGCGGCGCGCTCGACGAGCAGGTGTTCGATCCGCGCCGCGCGCAGACCGAGTTCAGCCTGTCGATGTCGGATTACGTCGCCTCGCTGGTGATGCCGAACCTCCTCGGCCATTTCGGCAAGGTCGCGCCCAAGGCGCGCGTGCACACCGTTCCCAACACCATCCTGGAGATCGCCGATCAGCTCGAAGACAATCGCGTCGATTGCGTGCTCAGCGTCTATGTCAACGAGGCGCAGCAGCCGGCCGCCATCCGCTCGCGCTCGTTGTGGACGGTCGACTACGCCTGCTTCATGCGGCGCGGCCATCCGCTCGCCGCCCAGAAGCGGCTGAGCACGCGCAGCTTCCTCGGCGCAGGCCATGTCGATGTGAGCCTCGCCGGCAAGACCTTGCCGTCCTACGATCTCTTCCTCGCCTCTCGCGGTCTGTCGCGCAATCTGGTCGCGACCGTCAACCACTACAGCGCCGCTTACGAGGTGGTGCGCCAGTCCGACCTGATCGCCGTGCTGCCGAGCGATCTGCGCTCGCAATCCCGCCACGCGCCGTTCCTGCACGCCATGCCGCTGCCGCTCAAGGCGCCGCCGCGCATCGTCAGCTTGTTCTGGCACCAGCGCAACGACACCGTGCCGGCGCAGCGCTGGCTGCGCGAGACCCTGGTCGAGATGTTCGCCAAGTCCGACTGAATACTCGGGCACAGGCCTGACACCATCCAAAAAGGAAACGGTGGGTTTCTCGAAGCAGCATTGTTGCACCGGCCGCCGGGGCCTAGCTCCACCGCAAACGATCCCCTCCCACAGCGACAAGCGCAAGCTGCGTCCGCAGAGACCTCACCGATGACCGCATCGCTTCAATTCGGACTGGATACTTTTGGCGACGTCACCAGGGACGCCGCAGGCGCGATGCTTCCGCACGCGCAGGTGATCCGCAATGTCGTCGACGAAGCGGTGCTGGCCGACGAGCTTGGCCTCGACTTCATCGGCCTTGGCGAGCACCATCGCGCCGATTTTGCGATCTCCTCGCCGGAGACCGTGCTCGCCGCGATCGCATCGCGCACCAAGCGCATCCATCTCGGCTCGGCCGTGACGGTGTTGAGCTCGGACGATCCTATCCGCGTGTTCCAGCGCTTCGCGACGCTGGACGCGCTCTCCAACGGGCGCGCCGAGGTGATCCTCGGCCGCGGCTCGTTCACCGAATCCTTTCCGCTGTTCGGCTTCGATCTGCGCAAGTACGAAGAGCTGTTTGAGGAGAAGCTCGACCTGTTCGCCGCACTGCTGTCGCAGAAGCCGGTGAGCTGGGAAGGCAAGCTGCGTCCGCCGCTGCGGGATCAGCTGGTCTATCCCCCGGTCGAGGACGGCCGGCTTAAGACCTGGATCGGCGTCGGCGGCAGTCCGCAATCGGTGGTGCGTGCCGCGCATTATGACCTGCCTTTGATGCTCGCGATCATCGGCGGCGATCCCGCGCGCTTTAGGCCCTTCGTCGATCTCCATCACCGCGCCGCCAAGGAATTCGGGCGCCCCGCGCAGCCGATCGGTGTGCATTCGCCCGGCTATGTCGCCGAGACGGATGAAGAGGCGCGCGAAGAGCTATGGCCCGACTACAAGGCCATGCGCGACCGCATCGGCAAGGAACGCGGCTGGCCCCCGATGGGCCGCGACGAGTTCGTCAACGAGGTCGAGCACGGCTCGCTCTATGCGGGATCGCCGGAGACGGTCGCGCGCAAGATCGCCAGGACGGCGAAGACACTTGGTGTTTCGCGGTTTCAGTTGAAGTACTCGGCGGGGCCCCTGCCGCACGAGAAGCTGATGAAGAGCATCGAGCTTTATGGGCGCAAGGTGGTACCGATGGTGCGGGAGATGATGAGGTAGCGACTTGACGCAGCCGCCTACTTCATCAACCCGAGCCGGCTCGCGCCGACATAGAGCGAGAGCACGGCGGCGTTCGAGACGTTCAGACTCTTGATCTCACCGGGCATGTCGAGTCGCGCCACGACGCTGCAGGTCTCGCGGGTCAATTGCCGCAGCCCCTTGCCTTCGGCTCCCAGCACCAGCGCGAGCGGCTCGCGCAGCGCGACGTCGCTGAGATCCGCGCTGCCTTCGCTGTCCAGCCCGACGGTCTGGAAGCCGATTTCGTTCAGGGTGGTCAGAGCGCGCGCGAGGTTTTGCACGGTCACCATTGGCACCAGCTCCAGCGCGCCGGAGGCGGCCTTGGCGAGCACGCCGGTGGCTTCCGGGCTGTGGCGGGCAGTGGTGACGATCGCCTTCACCGCGAATGCTGCGGCGGAGCGCAGGATGGCGCCGACATTGTGGGGATCGGTGATCTGGTCGAGCACCAGCACCATGCCTTCTTGCTTCAAGCTCTCGATATCAGGCGAAGGCAGAGGATCGGCTTCCGCAAGCAGGCCCTGATGCACGGCATCGGGCGAGAGCAGACGGTCGATCTCCTGCGGCCGGACGATCTCAGGCGTGACGCGGGTCTCGATGTTCTCGTCCGCAAGTCGCTTCGCGGCGTTCTCGGTCAGCGTCAGCTTGCGGATCTGCCGCTCCGGATTGGCCAGCGCCATGGTGACGGTGTGCCAGCCATAGAGGATGACCGGCCCGTCGGCGTGCGAATCGCGGTCGCGCCAGGCCGGCCGGCCGCCCGATTTCCCGGGCCTGTTGAAGGGCTTAGCCCCGCCGCGGGGACCCCTAGAGGTGAATTTTTTGTCCTTCATGGGCTCGCTTGTGTCACGGGTCCCGGAATATGGCAATTTGGGTGGCTTGGGAGGCGATTTTAGCTGTTCGCCTCGGTTGACTTTGCCCCACCGGATCGCCCATAACCGCGCCCGGTCGCGCCCCCATCCGGGCTGTCGCGGCCTTCACGTTCCATGGCCGTCTTCGGTCGCCGGCAAGGTCCGGCCCGATTGTGCTGCCGTCGAGCGGGGGAGTGTCCCGAGTGGCAAAGGGAGCTGACTGTAAATCAGCCGCCTCATGGCTTCGCAGGTTCGAGTCCTGCCTCCCCCACCAGCCTTCGCTCGCTTCGCGAGCTACGGCTCGGCAAGCCAATCCAGAACATCATTCAGCGAAGCGAGCGAAGGCTGCCACGCCGTAGCCGGCAGGCGCAGGCGGGCTGACAGCCCCGATCGATTCCAATCGCGACCACGCGCACGTCGCAAAAAAACAAAACGCCCGTCCGCATCGCGCGAACGGGCGTCTCGTTAGCTCAACCGATCAGAGATCAGTAATAGCGGCGCAGCACGCGGTGGCCGCCGTAGTACGGCGCCGGCGCGTGGCGATGGGCGTAGCCGTAGCGCGGACCGTGGCCGTAGTGCACGCGGGGCAGATAGCCGTAGCGCGGGCCGTAGCCGTAGCGATACGGACGGTAGTACGGGCGGTGATAGGGAGCCACGGCGGCGCGATAGCCGTAGCCGTAATTGGCGGGCGCGACGACGGCGTCTTCACGGTAGGTCGGATACGGCGCGAAGGCGCCCGGGCCGGTATAGGTCGGGCCCTGGTTGACGTAGTAGTACTGCGTGGTCGGCTCGGCGAGACGCTCATAGGCGCCATAGCCATAGCCATAGCCATAGCCGTATCCATAACCATAGCCGCCGCAGCCGGTGTTGCAGCCGGTATAGACCGGCGCGACGGGCGCGCAGCTGGTGAAGCCGCAGGCCGCAGCGGGCCCGGTGGCGGCGAACATCACGGCAGCCGCCGCAACCAGTCCCGAAATCATTTGACGCATTACTCTCTCCTGTTGATTTTCGTTTGTTGAATTTTGACGTTTCTTAACCCGGCGGCTTGCCGGGGACTTGGACATGCGGCCGCGGTCGCGGTGGCCGCGGACGATCGTTGATTTCAGGCGCGAGGATCACCGGCGGCGGATCGACGGGCACGTCCATCTGCGGCGGCAGCGGCGCCGATTGCGCACCCCAGCTCTGGTGGTAGCTCTCGGCAGGCTTCGGCAATTTTCGGTTCGCGGGCGGCTCGACCTCGAGCCGGCCGTAGCCGGGCCGCAGGCCCAGCGTCGGATAATAATGGCCAACGTCGGCAGGCTGCCGCTCGGCGATATAGCGCCCGCCATAAATAGTGGGCTGCACCTGCTGGTTCTTACCCAGGCCCCAGACACCCTCGACCACGGCATAGGACGCGTCGATGTTGTTGATGATGATCGGCACGCCGGGCCGGCCGGGAACGACGATATCGAAGCCGCCGTCGGCAAACGCCGTCGCGGGCAGTCCGATCAGAAAGGCAGCGAGCGCCACAACGCGCATGAGGGGGACCCCGGTTATGCGGCGGCAACCTATCCGATCGCGGCGCAGAGAGGGTTAAGGCCCGCTCACCAAATTCCGGTAAGCCTAATGTGTAAGGACTGCGCGCCACTCAAATGCTGCAAGGCGGACTAGCGAAGCATTAATGGCATGTGGCTTCGCCAAGCGGAACCGGGGCTGCTCACATCGGTTTGACCGCCGCTTGCGAGAAAATCCACCGGTTTCATCGGAACGTCCGGCGCCGCAAGCGTTTAGCCCCCGTCAACAAAATGGGAGCCAACAACCATGAACATCAAACTTCTTGGAGCGACGGCGATTGCGGCGACCATGCTGGCAGGCTCGGCAATGGCGCAGGCGGTGGTCACCAATCCCGGCCGCTGCTCGGCACAATTCCCCAACGCCAATTGCCAGAATCTCGGCCCCGGAAATCCCTACACCGATAGCGGATACCGCCATCGCCGCGTGTCCTATCGTCAAACCAATTCCTACCGTCAGGCCAATGGCGACTGGAATAATGACTGGAACAGGAGCCGCACCGGCTTCTGGCCGACCGACGTCGCGGCCGGCGTAGCCGGCGCCGCGATCGGCACCGCGGGCGCGATTGCCAGCGCGCCGTTCCGCGCCTGGGACAATTCCTACGCCTACGACAATTCGTGGGACAACCGCGGCTGGGACAACCGCGGCTGGGACAACCGCGGCTGGGACAACCGCGGCTGGGACAATCGTGGCTGGGACACCCGCACCTACGCCCAGCGTAACGGCTTCGTCTGCACGCCCGGCACCTGGTTCAAGGGCGCAGACGGCCGCCGGCACATCTGCCAATAAGGCGGTCTAAATCGATGCGAGAGATCAGGCGGCCTTCGGGCCGCCTGATTCATGCCTGCGGCCACGACGTTTCCGGTTGTGGCGCTTTCCGATCAAGTCTGGTATTGCGGCGCGCAACGGGTGGACACCCCGGCCCATGCCGGCCCTGCCCGCCTCCAGGCGTCGCCGGCTTAGCTCAGCGGTAGAGCAGCGGTTTTGTAAACCGAAGGTCGGGGGTTCAATCCCCTCAGCCGGCACCAGCGTCTGGCGTACAGCTCTCAGCTCGAATGCTTCGGCGCGCTGCCTTGCTGGAAGTGCTCGGCACCTGACATCTCCACCCAGCCATGTTTCGACTGCTCGAACACCGATCTGATCGGCGGCGGAAAATCCGGATTTGCGATCGCGCCGACGGCGACGCCGATCATCGCGGGCAAATTCTCGGCCTGCCAATAGACCGTCGAGCCGCACTCGGGACAAAAATAGCTGCGGACCTTGCCGCCGCTTGCGGCTGTCCGGACGTACGGCTTTGGCGTCCCTGTAATGGTGACGGTCTCCACTGGATAGAAGGCGCCGACGCCGAACGGCGCGCCGGTTCGTCGCTGACAATCAACACAATGACAGGCGACGACGAAGCGCGATGGTTCCGGAAGCGACAGCGCGAGAGCACCGCAGCTGCATCTGGCATCGATCATCGAATTCTCTCCTCGTTGGTCGGGATGCAAGTTGAAAGGGAGGCGCCGATGACGAGGTTGACGAAGCAGCCCCGACCTGTGCCCCGGACGCAGTGCAGCGCCTCTTCGGCGATGCGCTGCAGAGCGGGGGCCCATCGCGCCGCATTCCTCCGTGCCGCTTTCCGGGTCCCGGCTCAGCGCCGCAACGCTGAAGGCGTTGCAGCGCGTCCGGGACACGAGAGCGAACTCGTGACGCTCACTCCGTCCCCACCTCGAACGCCAGCAGCACGTTGCCGGCGACGCCGCTCCATTGGCCGTAGCCGGAATTGGTGTAAAGCATGCCGCCGGCGATGACCGGCCCGGGGCCGTCGATCGCGCCGCCATGGGCGGGGACGCCGTTCACGGCCTTGAAATCCTGCGCGGTGTCGAACTCCCAGAGCAGCTTGCCGTCGGTGGCATAGGCGCGCAGGAAGCCGCTGACGCCGCCGGAGAACACCACGCCCGGGATCAGGCTCACCGCTGCCGAGAGCGCGGGGCTGCATTTGGGGCGGTCGCCGCAGGCGACCGGCGGCACTTCCATCGCGATCTTGCCGCTGGCGAGGTCAAGTCCGAACAGGCCGCCGCCTTGCGTGGAATCGAGTTGCCGCGTGCCGTCACGCATGAAGCGCACGTCGGAGTTGGCGACATAGATGCGCTCACCGTCCGCGGCCGAGCCCCATTCGCTGCCGCCGAGCGCTCCGCCCTTCCCGATCCGGGTCTGCCACAGGATCTTGCCGCCGTCGTCGGGATCGAGCGCGTGCACGACGCCGGATTTCTGCGCGATGACGAGCACGCGTCTGCCGTCGCGCAAGGTCACGAGGATCGGCGACTGGCCGAAATCGTGATCGGGTCCGTGATCCTCGGGACAATTGGACTTGTCCGCGGTGAAGCACGCCACGACAAAGGCATCCTTCGGCGTCGCCTGCTGCTTCCAGAGCAGCTTCCCGGTCCCAAGCTCGAAAGCGAGGATCGCGTCGGCGGTTACCGCCGGCGGGTTGGAGTATGAATTGCTGGTCGCGACATAGACAGCGCCCCGCTTCGCATCGATCGTCGGCGCCGACCAGATCGCGGCGCCGGACGGACCGAAGAGCTGCGTGCCCCTCGCACTCTTGCCGGTCGGATGCGGCACTTCCGGAATCGTATAGGCCTGCCAGACCAGCTTGCCGGTCGCCGCGTCCAGCGCCACCACGCTGCCGCGGAAGGTGCAGCATTCGTAGCTGGCCTGCGAGCCGGCCGCTTCCTCGATCGAGGACACCGGCACGTAGAGCACGCCGGAATGCAGCGTCGGCGCTCCGGTGATGCGCGCGGCCGCGTGCTCCTCGACCTTCGTCTTCCAGATCAGCGCGCCGGTCAGCGCGTTCACGGCGTAGACGTTGGCGCGCAAATCGCCGAAGAAGATCGCGAACTGGTCGGAGCCAGGAAGCGGCGCAAAGCTGATCGCGGCGCGCACCGCCGCATCGATCGCCAGCGTCCACAGCGTGCAGCCGCTGCGCGCGTCGAGCGCGTGCACCTTGCGATCGGTGCCGCCGATGAACAGCATTCCGCCCACGATGGTCGGCGGCGCAAACGACACCGAGGCGCCGGGGAATGCATAGGCCCATTTCAACCGCAGGCGCGGCACCTGTTCCGCCGTCAGCCCCGCCATGTCGGCGGGCTGGAATCGGCTGTTGTTGGTGTCGACGCCCCATCCGTTCCAGCGCGGACCGTCGAGGGCTTGCGGAAAACCGCTGGCCTGCTGCGTACAACGACCTTCCGCGTCGGCCGCAACGCCGCCGGTCGCGATCTTGCCGGTGACGAAGGACGCTATCGCGCGGCGTTCCGCGTCGCTGCGATCCTTTGCCATCGCCGCCATGCTGCCGGAGGTCAACGCCGCCAGCACATGGTCGAACGACATCGCCTGTAGGGCGCCGCGGCCCGGCACGCGGGTCTGCACATCGCCGTCGTGGCATTGCGCGCAATGCGCGGCATAGAGCGCGGCCCCCTCCTGCTGGGCCAGCGCCGGCGCGCTGCACCAGATCAACAACGCGGCCAGGACAGCACGTGCTCTCATGGTGGGCTCCGGCAGGTCACCGCGATACGAGATCGCTCCACAACCCAAAGTCTATCGCCGGGGCGATCACTGATGCAATGGACGTTCCGCCCGCAGCTGTCACACATCCGTGGCCGTGCGGACGCGACCCGGCAACTCATCCAGCCGCCAGAGCCCGAGGCTCTTGTCGCGCCAGCCGCCATCGCCCTCCTCACAGCGCTCATCGATCAATTCGCGCGGCACCGGCCAGTCGAACGGCGCCTTCGTCATGTTGAGCGCGCGCCAGTCGCCATCCTCGCAATCGCGGTTTTCCTCCCACTCCGGAAACGTCGTGGCGAGCAGGAATTGCGCGCCGCTCTCGCGAAAGCGGGCGATCACGCGGGCAATGTTCTGAAAACTCAGATGCACCAGGCAGTCCCGGCACAGGATCAGATCGGCGCGCGGCAATGCATCGCACGTGATATCGGCCACCAGGAATCGGCCGGACAATTCGCCGCGCGCCGCACGCGCGTTGTTGGTCTCGATCAGCGACCGCACGATGTCGATGCCGATGTAATCGAGGTCGAGCTTGACGCGGCCGATCCAGCCGGCATCGCCGCAGGGCGCATCGAGCAGCGAGCGCGCGCCGAGCCGTTGCAGCAACGAAGGAAGCGCCTCCCGGATCGCGGCGGTGGCCGAGTCCTCCGAGCCGAGGCCCGACACCGAGTCGGGAGCGCCCCAAAGGTTCGTCCGCTCGATCCGTTCGAACCGCGCGGCGAGATCTAGCCCCGAGAAGTTGTCGCGGTCGGCGACGAAGCGTTCGTGGGCGAGCACGGGAGGACGATTGGAGATCATGGGATCGGACTCAAGGTCGAGATTCCGGTGCAAACACGCTATACTCGCGTCCGATGCGCTCGACCACCCCGACAGAGAAGGCCAAGATCGTCGCCGGCGCGGTGACGGCCGTCGTCATGACGGCCATGCTGCTCGTGTTCGTGCTCGGTTTCCTGCTGGCCTGATCGAGGGCGCGGCATGAAAGCCGCCGCGCACACTCAGGCCGTACGCACCGTCCGCAGGAATTTCCCGACCTCGTCCTTGAGCCGGTTGCTGTCGGTCGCCAGCATCTTGGCGGTCGAGAGCACCTGCGAGGAGGCCGAGCCGGTCTCGGCCGCGCCGCGCTGCACGTCGGTGATGTTCGTGGAGACCTGCTGGGTGCCGTGAGCGGCCTGCTGGACGTTGCGCGAGATCTCCTGGGTCGCGGCACCCTGCTCCTCGACGGCCGCGGCAATGGTCGAAGACACCTCCGACAGCCGCTCGATGGTCATCGAGATATCGCGGATCGCGTTGACGGATTCCTGGGTCGCGGTCTGAATGCCGGAGATCTGCTGGCTGATCTCGCCGGTCGCCTTCGCGGTCTGCTCGGCCAGCGTCTTCACCTCAGAAGCGACGACCGCGAAACCGCGGCCGGCCTCGCCCGCCCGCGCCGCTTCGATCGTGGCGTTCAGTGCCAAAAGGTTGGTCTGGCCGGCAATGGTGTTGATGAGCTCGACGACGTCGCCGATCCGCGTCGCGGCAACCGAGAGCTCGCTGACCCGCTCCGTCGTGGTGCGGGCCTGGGCGACGGCTTCGCCCGCCATTCGCGCGGATTCCTGCACCTGCCGGCTGATCTCGTTGACCGAGGAGGACAGCTCCTCCGTGGCGGTCGCGACCGACTGCACGTTGCCGGTGGCTTCGCCGGACGCGACTGCGACGACCGAGGTCAGCTCCTGCGCGCGCTGCGCGGTGGTCGCCAGCGTCGAGGACGATGCTTCGAGCTCGGTGGAGGCGGATCCGACCGTGTCGATGATCTCGCCGACTGCACGTTCAAAGCCGTCGGCGAGGTTGACCATGTCGCGGCGGCGTTGCTCGGCAGCCTGCTTCTCGGCTTCGAGCTGTGCAGCCTTGAGGCGCTCGACTTCCAGTGCATTGGTCTTGAACACTTCGACCGTCTTGGCCATGTCGCCGATCTCGTCGCGCCGGTCCTTCTCGGGCACCTCGGTCTTGAGATCGTTGCGGGCAAGTCCCTCCATGGCGAGCTTGAGCCGGGCGATCGGCTGCGACATCGCCTTGAGGCCGATGAACAGCGCGATCGCGATGCCCAGGATCAGGCCGCCGGCGCTGACGCCGATCACGGTCCAGGTCGCGGCGTGGGCGTCGCGGTTGATGGCGTCCTTGCGCTTGGCGACGACCTGACCGGTTTCGGTCGTGAACTTGGCGATGCGCAGCAGGGCCGCATCGATCAGGGGATCGCACTCCTTGTGCGCGCGTTCGGCTGCCCTGACGTTCTCTTCCGTGCTGCTGGCCTGTGAGCCGGCCTGGAGCACCGGATCGCAGCCGATGAAAGCGGCTTTCAACTGGTCGCCGATGCTCCTCAGCTCGCCGGCACGCGATGGATCGTCCTGCTCGGCCGCATCGAGGAATTGACGGATTTCGTCGCGGTTCTGGGTCGCGGTCTTGAGGCGTTTGGCATTGCCCGCCTCGGTTGCCTCGGTGAACACCGCATAGAGCGCCGCGTGGTAGGTCTCGGCGCGGCGCTGGGCGCGGGTGAGGTTGAGAGAGGAGGATTGCGCGGCGGAGAGCTCGCCGAAACCGTCGACGGTCGCGGAAAGTTCGCGCACGCCAAAGGCCGCGACGGCGATCATCGCACAGCCCATCACGGTCACGATCAACGCGACCTTCCAGACGATCTTCAGATTGTTCAAAAAGCTCATTTGTGCCGTCCAATGATGGTGCTGCCGGCGATAATCCCAGCACCGTGCATTGGAACCGGCGGATGTTAAGATTTAACCTCAATTCGCCCGGGTATTCTTACGCAAAAATAACCCTTCTGCGCTCGGGCGTAAGCCTGGCGTAAGCTTCGGCCCGTTTTCGGTCGCGCGATCGGCATCGCCAGCCCGGAACCGAGCCTCCGCGTCAGCCGTTGTCGACCTATGCGGATCAGGGAAGAAAACCGAAATATGTTTCTGCTGGCGACGGTGGCGTTGTGCTGTGTCGCCGTGGCCGGGACATTGACGTTGTTGGAGCCGATGCTTTCGCCGGCCCCCGAAAAGCGGGTCGCGGAGACAGCCGTGATCGACGTCACCCGGACACCGGTTCAGACACCGGTCCGGGTGGTTGGCGCACCGTTCGAGCCCAACATCAATCCGCGCCAGCGATAGCGCTCACCTCGGCGACGCCTGCGTGCCCTCCTCGGGCCGGCCATGCGCACGCGCCAATTCCTCGACGAACGCGATCACCTCCGCCCGCTTGTCGGGCGGTAGCGACAAGAACGCGCGGATGAGCCTCAGGCCCTCCACTTCGTCCGACCGTTCTTTTCCGGAATCCATCCGACTAATGTCGGGTGACCGGGAAAAATATGCAATCCCTGTTTACCGCCTTGATTCGGCGCAGCCGCTTTGCTGGAATGGGGCCGGCTGAGGTGGATCATGAAATGGATCGCGGAACGCGACGCGCTGATCGCGCAGACACTGGCCTTCGTCCAATCGGTAACCGGCAGAAAGGATGACGTCCTTCCGCCGGACGGGACCTCGGTTGCCACGACCGTCGCGGTCGAAATCGTTGCCGTGAAGGCCGCCGCAGTCGAGATCGAGCTGCCGCAAGCTCCGGTACCGCCCCCACCCACGCCTCTGCCGCCACCGCGGGCGATCGGTGATTTCCGCACCGAGATGCAGGCCCGCATCGCCAATTTCCGCAAGCATCAGGAGCGGTTCGAGCGCGAGCGCGAGGAATATTGTGCCGAAACCCTGACCAGATTGCGCGCCGCCATCCACGACTCCCCGGCCCCACCGGCCAGAAAATAAGGCCCCCCTCCCGTCAGAGGGGCCTATAGCCAGGACCACACCAGCCAAAGATTGGCCGCGCAGGCGCCGAATAACGCCAGCGTCAGCGGCAGGAGCATGTGCCCGCAGGAGGTCTTCAGGTCGCTCGTCATGGCGGAAAACATCCGCTGATTCCGCCAAACGAGTCCCAAGGATTCTTTTCTTCCCGATTCAGGACTCGTTAAGGACTCAGGGGCCCGGCAGCCCGATCACGGCCCCGTGATCGCCTGCCCCCCGGAACCGCCGGCCCATGAGGTCGTTAATGCGCTTTCCGGGAGCGGGAAGAATGCCCTACGCCTTGTTCTGCAACGACGCCCAGATCAGCAAGGTCTATCCGAGTGAAGCCGACGTCTGGAAGCTCGCGTATAGGAGCGGCCTGGTCGTCGACGTCAGCGCTGACGAGGACCGTCCTGGGCCACGCCGGGTGCTCGACAACGACTACGAGATCAAGCCCTGCCGGGTCGCGCAGGGTGAGGACCCCGCTCGAAACAAGGCCGAGGCCGACCGCCAGTCGAAAATGGAGCTCGAGCTGAATCCGTGAGATCTGGCGGCGGAGGCCGCCAAGCGATCAGGGCGTTGCGGTTGCCAGCGAGGCCTGCTCACCGGCCAGCGCCACGCAGGCCTTGCGGCGATGCAGCCCGCGGATCGCGCCGGTGACCTTGAGCACCTTGCCCGACGGGCAGGACGCGTCCTTGACGAAGGCCACCTCGTAAGGTGCCAACATCAAAGGCTCGGATTTGAGGATTGTCTGTGCAGAGCACGGCAGGCAGATAAAGCACGAGAGCACCACCGCCGACACCAAGATACGCATGTCCGTCGTCCCACCAGCCCGGTAATTCTCATATAACGCTTTCCGGAGCGCGAGTTCCGTAAGCGGCAAAAATTATTTTTGCTTTACCCAAGTCCCATGACGCGCGTGAGAAGGCGCCCGCCGGAATGTTTTCCTGCAAATGACGCGCCAGATGGTTCATGCAAAGCAAACATGGGGCCGACAGGCAAGAGGCTGACAAACGAAAGGCCGGCAGAGCCGGCCTTTCCAGAGCGTGGTCGCGGTGGAGGGTCAGTAGCGCGAGGCTGCCGGACCGCCCCAGCCGAAGCGGTAGTTCACACCGACCTTGACGGTATGCTCGTCTTCCCGGCCGCGAACGCCGACGATGTCGGCCGGGCCGGAGGTGAAGGTGGTGCTGCCGAAATTGTAGTACTGGTACTCGGCCTTGGCCGACCAGCTCGGCGCGAACATGTATTCGAGGCCGGCGCCGACGGTGTAGCCGTCCTTGCTGTTGCCGGTGGTGGTGAAGCCCTGCGGCACGCCTGCGACATTGACGCCCAGGCCGCCATTGCGCCAGGCGTAACCGCCCTTGGCGTAGAGCAGCGCCGGACCCCAGGTGTAGCCGACGCGGCCGGTCACCGACCCGAGTTGGTCGGTGTTGGAGGTCACCTGCGTGCCCGCCGGGAACGTGACACCGTTGTTGTTGGTCGGCAGCCAGGAATACTGGGCCTCGATACCCACCACCCAGTTGGGCGCGAACTGGTAGTCGAAGCCGCCCTGCACGCCGCCGAGGAAGCGGGCGTCGCTGGACTGGAAGCTGCTGTCGCCGGCAAACGCGCCGCCGACATGGCCGCCGATGTAAAAACCGGTCCAGTTATAAATCAGCTGCGGCGGCGTATAGGCCGGGGCCTTGGCGTAGGTGCGCGGCTGCATGTCCGCGGCTGCCGCCGGCGCGGCCAGCGCAAGCAGAGCAGCTGCACCCAGCAAAATCGATTTCATGATCATCCCCGTTCTTTCATTTACGACACTCAGGAAACAACGTGGCGTGAATTGGGTTGCTTCGCGGCGATGCCGGAACGTTGATCGCTCGTGACTGTGACGGAGGGGCAACAACGCGATTTTGTTCCGTCCCGTCGTCCTGCACCGACTATTCTTGTCGTCTGCGCAGCACCTGCCGTAACAATTTGTCGCGAGGTCAAACCGCCCCGTTCAAAGCTCGCCGAAATGTGATCCCGCGGCTCCGGCAGTATCGTTCTAGCACCCGGCGATGAAGACGGGCTTTGCGCTACCGCGTCATCTTTTCGAGTTCCGGAAAGGGTACGTAAACCGCGCCGGCGCAGAGCTCGCTCGTACGGTCGACGACGCGGTCCGCGCGTCCGTTGACGAAGATCACAGCGCGTTCCCGCATGGCCTTGTAGCTGCCATCGGTCTCGCGCGGGGTGAAGTGCAGGCAGCTCACATAGAACTGCCGGCCGCCGACCTCGCGCTGGACCGGCTCGGCCATGCTGGCCTCACGCACGCCGACCGGGTTGTTCAGATAGGTGCGCATCAGGGCCGGGATGTCGCCGCGGAAATTGTCCGGAAACGGCTGCGGCCCTCCGGCCTGAGTCCCACCGATGATGGTTGGACGATCACCGTCGCTGCCGAAACATGCCGCGAGCGCCAGCGGCAATAACAGGACCGATGCCAAGCTCGCCGCAAGTTTCGCCAATCGCCCCACAGATCCCGCTCCCGCTCGAACAGACTAAGGGGACGTTCTAGCCGCAAGGTCGCTCAAAGGGAATTCGCGTCCCCGGGGCTTTGCGACGCACGCACCGTCCCGCCGCCGGCGTCTTTCGCTTTCGCGCAAGGCGCCGAGACGACGGGCCGGGCCTGACGTCCTGACGCGGCGGCGGGGCAATGCTTGGGATGCCGCCGCGAGAGGATCAGTCGTTAGCTGCGCTTCTCGGTGGTTGCCGGCTTGGTCAGGTCCGGCTGCGCCTTCAGCGATTTCTTCGCCGACAGATGCTTGTGGTGATGGCGATGGGTGCGCACGGTCTTGTGCTCGTCGGACGTGACCGCTGCGTTGGCATTCAGCGCCTTCGACTTGCTATCCACCTTGGCGTCCGCCTTGACGTCGGCGGGCTTGACGTCGCCGGCCTTCGCGTCGGTCTTGGCATCGACCGCCTTGGCATCGGCCTTGATGCCGGTGTCCGGTTTCGCGGCGGTGGTCGAGGCCTTGGTCTGGCTCTGGTCCGCCTTGATCATCGGGGCCGTAGTGGTCTTGCCGGCCTCGGCAGCGAAGGCCGGGGCTGCGATCACGGAAGCTGCGAGCAAGGCTGCGGAAATGGTCTTCAGCATGGTGGTCTCCTCTTGGAAGGATCTTCAGGCGGCGCCCTCTCGCCTACCCTTCGATCGTGGGTGGGAGCCTAGGGGCGGCGCGCTGAACCCTGTCTGAAGCCCCCTGCAGGCTTCCGTTCATCTGGATGACAAGTTTGTCATCCGCGCCCTGGCGAATAGATCGTGCGGAGCGGGAATGTTTTCGCCAGACGGGTGTTCCGGTCTTCGGGCAATCGTGTAGGATCGCCACGTTCCATACGGGAGAATTTAGATGCGCAAACTCTCAATGCTTGTCGTGCCGGGATTGGTCGCCATGTCGCTGGCGACCGCGCCGGTGCTGTCCAGCGCCTATGCCGCCGGCAGTGACGAGCCCTCGCCGCCGCCGAAGTCGGACTCCTCGTCCAAGAAGGGCAAGAAGAAGAGCTCTTCGGTCAGCGATCCCAAATTCCTCGCCGCCTATCGCACGGCCTATACCGCGATCTACGACAACCACGACTACACCGGCGCGATCGATCAGTTGAAGTCGCTCAAGCGCGACGACGTCGCCGACGTCGCCAACCTGATCGGCTACTCCTATCGCAAGCTCGGCGACTACCAGTCGTCGAAGGTCTATTACGAGCTGGCGCTGAAGGACGATCCGAACCACGTCCGCACCTGGCAGTATTACGGCCTCTGGCAGCTCGAGCAGGGCAATCGCGAACAGGCGCAGTATCATCTGAACAAGATCGCCTCGCTCGCCGGCACCGACAGCTCCGAGTATCGCTCGCTCGCCACGGCGCTCGACAAGCCAACCGGAGCGACGCTCGTCTACTAAGATAATCGCATCTTCGAATGCAGCGAACGGGCACAACCTTTCGGTTGTGCCCGTTCGGCTTTCTCGGCTAGCCTCTCGCATCGATTTTCCCAGCAAAATTGGTGTGCAATGGACCCGTGGCTGCGATCCGCGATCGACTACATCGGCTCCTGGATCGAATTCCAACTGACGACAATCCAGCAGCCAGGCGTCATCATCGCATTCGCCCATCGCGGCGAGATCGTCGCCGAGCATGCGTTCGGCCTCGCCAATCTCGATACCGGCGAGAAGCTCACCCCGCGCCACCGCTTCCGTATCGCCTCCCATTCCAAGACCTTCACCTCGGCCGGCATCATGAAGCTGCGCGAGCAGCGCAAGCTCCGGCTCGACGACACGGTCGGCCAATATGTCGGCGGACTGCATCCGCGCGTCGCCGAGACCACGATTGCACAGGTGCTCTCGCACAGCGCCGGATTGATGCGCGACGGCGCCGATTCCGGCCAGTTCATCGACCGCCGTTCCTATCTCAACGCGAAAGAGTTGCTCGCGGAATTGAAGCTGCCGACCGCGATCGAGCCCGGCACCCGCTTCAAATATTCCAATCACGGCTTTGGCCTGCTCGGCCTCGTCATCGAGGCGGTGACCAAGCAGCCCTACTCAGCCTGGATCAAGCGCGAGATCGTCGAGCCTGCGGGCCTGCGCGCAACCGAGCCGGACGCGCCGCTACCCAAAGGCGCGTCGTTCGCGCGCGGCCACACACGAAAGCTGCCATTCGGCGAGCGATGCGTGATCCCCGGCGACAATCCCGCACAGGCGATGGCGTCCGCCGCCGGCTTCGTTGCCACCGCCGGCGACACCGCGCGCTTCTTCGCGCAGCTTGCGCCCAATGCGAAGAAGAGCGTGCTCTCGGTCGCGAGCCGCCGCGAGATGACGCGACACCATTGGCGCATTCCGCAGAGCTTCGAGGGCTATTACGGCCTCGGCGTCAATGCCGGCAAGACCGACGGCTGGGACTGGTTCGGCCATGGCGGCGGCTTTCAGGGCTACATCTCCCGGACCTGCGCCATCCCCGCTTGCGAGCTCACGATCAGCATCCTCAGCAACTCCATCGACGGCGCGGCGCCGTTCTGGATGGACGGCGCGATGCAGATCTTGCGCGTGTTCAAGACGCGCGGCACGGCCGACCGGCGCCTGCGCGACTGGACCGGCCGCTGGTGGACGATCTGGGGCGCGAGCGACCTCGTGCCGATAGGCAACCGCGTGCTCGTCGCCAATCCGCAATTCAACAATCCGTTCATGGATGCCGCCGAGATCGAGGTCACCGGCCGCGACACCGGCAAACTCGCCTGGGCTGCGGGCTATTCCAGCCATGGCGAGCCGGTGCGCCGGATCCGCGACAAGCGCGGCAGGATCAGCGAGGTCTGGATCGCCGGCGCCAACGTCAAGCCCGCAGGCGTCGTCGCGAAGGAGATCGCGCGCCGCTATCCGCCGCGCAAACGGAGGCCTCTTTAATCGGAGCATGATCCTATCGGAAAACCGCTATACACTTTTCCGGATCATGCTCTATTCCCTGATCAGCGCCTCGACCTCGCTGCGAAACGCCTGCCGCGAGCCGCCTTGCGAATAGAACATGTGGCCGCCGGGATAGACGGCGAACTTCACGCGCTGCGTCGCAAAGGCCGGCATCTGATCGAGCACCCGCTTCGTTCCGAAATAGGGCGTGGCAAGGTCGAACAGGCCGTGCGCGACCAGCACGTTCAGTTTCGCGTCGGTGGCGAGGATCTGGCGCAGCTCGGATACCGATTGCGGCGGGTTGATGCCACGGCCGAAATCCCAGTGACCTTCCACACTGCCGTTCAGGACTTCATAGGAGCCGTCGGGCCGCCAGTTGAGCTTGCGCGTGAGCACATCGACCGCGGCGCTCGTCAGCGGCGCCTGGAGTGCGTCGCCCGAGGGGTCGCCGAACCGCGAGCTGCTCGAATCCGGATAGGGATCGAAGCCGCGCACGGAGGCGTCGTAACGTCCCGTCACCTTGCCGTTCTTGCGGTCGAATTCGCGGCGGAATTCACCGACGTCGAAACGGCCGGCGAGCCGGCGGCTCACCGCCTGGTCGATGCCGGTAAGCGCGGCGACCTTGTCGGCAAGACGATTGGTGGCCTCCTTGTCCGCCTCGCCCTTGACGAGGTCGGCCAGGAATTCGCCGCGCGCGTAGGCCTCGACGTCGGCGAGATCGGCGCGCTTGACCGGCCCTTTTGCCTCGCGCGCCACCGCCACATAGCTCGGCAGCGTCGCGACATATTGCAGGAGGCTGGTGCCGGTGAACTCGCGGAAATCCAAGAGCGGCGACACCAGGATCAGGCCCTTGACGCCGACGCCGTGCTGGAGCTGCAACTGGCGCACCACCTTCGGCCCGCGAATGCCGCCATAGCTCTCGCCCGCGACGTATTTCGGCGAGGTCAGGCGGTCGTGCTTCTCAAGCCAGCGGCGGATCACCAGCGCGATCGCGTTGACGTCGCCGTCGACGGAGTAGAACGATTTTCGTGCGTCCTCGCCGCTCGCAATGAAGCGGCTGTAGCCCGTGCTGACGGGATCGATGAAGACGAGATCGGTGAAGTCGAGCCAGGTCTCCGCGTTCGGCTTCACCTCGGGCGAGGCCGAGGGCGACAGCGCTTCGCCGTCGAGCGGCAGCCGCCATGGACCGGCCGCGCCGAACTGGAGCCACGCCGAGGACGCGCCGGGCCCGCCATTGAACAGGAACGTGACCGGGCGCGTGGCGCGGTCGGCGCCGTCGAGCTGGTAGGAGGTATAGGCGATGTCGGCCAGCGGCTCGCCCTTGCCGTCGAACACGCGGATGGAGCCGGCGGTCGCGGCGAAATTGAGGGTGCGGCCGGGCAGATCCAGCGTCTGCTTCGTGGTCGAATCCGCGGGGAGACGGTGCGGCTCGGCCGCGGACGGCGAAGCCTGCGTCGCGCTTTGCGGATTGGTGGCGCGCCCACCCTTCTGTGCCGCTGGCGATGCCGCCTCGGAGCGCGGCTGCGGCGGATCATCCGCGCGCGCGACACTCGCGAGCGCGGCCGCGGACACGGCCAGCGCGAGCCCGGTTCGTCGCAGCGTCGGCAAGATCGTGAACATGATCGTTCTCCCTGCCCGGCTGTCACAGCCGGTGCGCATCAAAGCTAGCGCGGAATTGCGACGCTTTGCGGGATCACCGGCCCGATGGGCAAGTAAGGCGCCCGGGCCGGCTCAAATCAACCCGTTTTGTTCTCCGGATCGACAATCGCCCGTTTGCCTTGAGACCCGGTCATCCTCGACAATGCAGGGCCACCTCGTATAGACGAGCCCGGCGGAACTTCCTCCAGCCAGCGGCCTGCCTGACAAGCCATGACCAAGCCCCAGCGATACGAACGCATCGCCTTCGTCGCCAGCCCGAGCAGCGAGGCGCAGACCGCCTTCAGCCAGCTCACCAGGGACTATGGCAATTGCGACCCCAGGGAGGCCGACGTCGTGGTCGCGCTGGGGGGGGACGGGCTGATGCTCCAGACGCTGCACCAGAACATGCGCACGGGAAAGCCGATCTACGGCATGCATCGCGGCACCGTCGGCTTCCTGATGAACGAATACGCGACGCACGATCTGCGCACGCGGCTCGAGACGGCGCATGAATCCGAGATCAATCCGCTCCTGATGCGTGCAACCGACGTCAATGACCGCGTCCATTTGCACCACGCCATCAACGAGGTCTACCTGTTCCGGCAGACCTCGCAGGCGGCGCGCCTGCGGATCCTGATCGACGAGCGCGAGCGCATGCCCGAGCTGATCGCCGACGGCATCATCGTGGCAACGCCGGCCGGCTCGACGGCCTACAATCTGTCGGCGCAGGGACCGATCCTGCCGATCAACGCCGCCCTTCTGGCACTGACCCCGATCAGCGCCTTCCGCCCGCGCCGCTGGCGCGGGGCGCTGCTGCCCAACACCGCCTATGTCGTGATCGAGGTGCTGGAGGACGACAAGCGTCCGGTCGCGGCCGTCGCCGACCATGAGGAGGTCCGCAGGGTCCGGCGGGTCGAGGTCCTGTCCGACAAGAGCATCTCGATGCGCATGCTGTTCGACCCCGGCCACAGCCTGGAAGAACGCATTTTGCGCGAGCAGTTCGGCTACTGAGCCCCTGCCCCGCACGCTGCGGGAGCCCGGTCGCAACCCTTCGTTAACCCTCGCCACGATATGGTTAACGAAGGTTGACCGCTTTGGCCCGGGCGTCATGTTCCGTATCGACTTCAACAAGCTGCGCTTCCTCGTCTGCGACGACAATCCGCACATGCGCCGCATCCTGCGGACGCTGCTGCATTCCTTCGGCGCGCGCGAGGTCTATGAGGCCGAGGACGGCGCTACCGCGCTGGAAATGTACAGCCATTACGTGCCTGACATCGTCATCACCGACTGGGCCATGCCGATCTTCGACGGGCTCGAGCTGGCGCAGATGATCCGGCAGCCGGAATCCAAGGGCAACCCCTACGCGCCGATCATCATGCTGACCGGCCATTCCGAGAAGCGCCGCGTCACCGTGGCGCGCGATGCCGGCGTCACCGAATTCCTGGCCAAGCCGATCTCGGCCAAGGGGCTCTATCAGCGCATCCTCAACGTGGTCGCCAATCCCCGCCCCTTCATCAAGACCAAGACCTATTTCGGGCCGGACCGGCGCCGCAACACCAATTCCGCCTATATGGGTCCCGAGCGCCGCGTAGGCGAGAAGCACGAGGTGCTCCAGCAGCCCTCGCTGCTCGACAAGGCCCGCTCATCCATCTAGCGCAACGCCTTCAGACGAGGCAGGCATCATGGCGAAGAACAGCGCAAAGGACATCGAGGTCACGGCCTTCGCCACGCATCAAATCATCACGCAGCCCAACCCGCTGCGGAAAGTCCTGCGCCGGGTCGAAGGCAAGGACATGGACGATCCGATCGGCCGCGCCGAGCAGGCGCTCGCGGGCCTGTCCGGCGAGTTCAAGGATTGGATGACGACCGAGGTCAACCGTCTGTCGGCCGCCTATGTCGCCATCCGCAATGACGGCTTCACCAAGGAGCGGCGCGACGAGCTGTTCCGCGCCGCGCATGACATCAAGGGCGACGCCGCGACCTTCGGCTATCCAGCCGCAGCCGGAATCGCCGAGAGCCTGTGCCGCGTCATCGAGCATGCGCCTGATCTGGAAAAGGTGCCGGCCGAATTGTTCACGCACCACATCAACGCCATCCTCGCCATCGTGCACGAGAACACCAGGCTCGACAGCATCAGCGTCTCCGCCGAGCTCAGCCGCCGCCTGCGCAAGGTCGCCGACGATTATCTCACCCAGGTCAACCGCGACCGCCCCGAGCATCTCGAGGTGATCCTCGCGCCGAGCATAGCGCCGGCGGAGTAAAGGCCCGTCTTTTTCATCTCGTGGGAGGCTGCTCCATCCACACGGGCAGCATCGTAGGGTGGGCAAAGCGAAGCGTGCCCACGATTCATCTCGAATCATACTGATAGGTCGTGGGCATGGCGCTGTGCGCCTTTGCCCACCCTACGGCAGCTCGCTACGCGGCAATCAGATCGCCATACAGCGGATCGATCGTATCATCCGCGACCAGCTCGTCGCAGAACAGCCTTGCTTCCTCCCGCGCGGACTCCGTGGCGAAGCGGCGGAGCAGGACCATCAGCGGCTCGGTGACGCCGCGGTCGGTCTCGCAATGGGTGAGCACGCGCTCGACCATGCGCCGACGCAGCCGCACCGCTCCGTCGTCGCTGTCGACGAAGCCCTGCTCGTGGCAGGCATCGAGCGCGACCTGGAACGCCGCGAACGTCGCCTCGGGAAGCCCGGCGCGGCGCAGCAGCGCGTGCAGGCTGTTGCCGCCGCGGTCGTGCAGCAGCGCGGTGACGCGCGCCAGCGGCAGGTCGGCGAGCTCGGCCAGCGCCGCGTCGAACAAATCGAGATTGCTCGACAACAGCGCGCGCAAGATGAGGCCTGCCGTGAGCTGGCCGGTGATGCGCAGGTGCCGCACCAGGCCCTGCATGTCCTCGCCGCGCGAGCGCGATGCGATGTTCATGGTGGAACGGTCGCGCGCCTCGAGCGCGATGCGTTCGGCGCGGTCGGCGCTGAGCCAGTTCCGCGCCACGACGAATTGCGCCAGCGTCTCGGAGAGCTTCGCCACCAGCGCGGCACGCGTTGCGGACGGCAGATCGTCCAGCACCAGCATCGCCTCGCGGATCGCGGCGAGATGGCCGTGGCGCTCGACGATGCGGTCCCAGGAGAATGGTGCAAGCTCGGCGTTGGGATTTTCGATCAGCTCCAGCGCGGCCGCCGCGCAGCCGACTTCGGCGATGGCGGCGCAGACCGAGACCGGCAGCGCGATGCGGCGTGCGACCGCGCATTGCACCTCGTCATTGCCGGTCGCGACGATGTCGACGAGATCGGCATCGATCAGCAGCGGGGAATGTTCGAGCACGGGCAGCGCGACGGTCGGCTGGTCCGCCGACAGCGCCCGCACGATCGAGGCCGGCGCATCCGTGCTGCGCGCAAAAGCCTCGGCCATCGCCTGCCGCACCAGCGGCGAGGGATCGTCGAGCTGCATCAGAAGCGCGCCTTCGGCGGCGAGGCGGTCGTCGGTCGAAAGATCTGATATCAGCCAGGCCCGGGCCAACGCCCGTGTTGCCTCGGCCCGCTCGCCGGCGGGCGCCGTCCTGATCCAATTGATAAACTGCCGAACAATCATGCTGCTTCCGGCTTACACAACAAACGAAAATGGTGACGGCTCGTCACCTGCAACACAAAATAAACCACGACGCTTAACAAAGCGTTCACCATAACTGGCTGGTTTTATTGACGTTTTGTTAAGGGAACAGAGGCGCTGCAGCGCGTCCGGGACACGAGAGCGGGGTCAGCTCGAGAACGTGCCGCTGCGATCGCTGAACAGATCGAGCGGCTGCGGCGGACGCACATCCGGCGTCGCGGATGCAACTGAGGTCGCTGGTGCGACCGACGTGAGCGAGGCGTTGTTGCCCCACAATTTCTGCACTGTGGTCGAGACCGGCTGCGTGGCATCGCCGGGCTGATAGATCGAACGAAACACCGGCGTGGTCGGGGCATTGTCCGCGACCGTCGTCGGCGATGTCGCACTGACGGGCGTCACCGCGCGTGTGTTCGGGAAGGTCTGGAGATAGGCGGCGTTGTCGATAACAGGCGCGGTGGGCTGCACGCCGCTCGCGCTCGCAACCTCCGTGGTCGACGGCGTGCCGCCATACATCGCCATCGCGCTGCGGGTCGTCCTCGAATTGGCCGCGCTGGCGTAGCGTGCGTCCAGCACCGAATAGACTTCGGAGACGCTGCGGGCGCGGCCGTCCCTGGCGTAGAAGATCGAGCGGTTGGCAGATGCCGCATTGGGAAACAGCCGCGCGCCGACCGCTTGCGGATTGTCCTCGGCATTGGCGATCAGCTTTGCGGCGCCACCGACGCCCATGAAATGCGCCATGTAGAGTTCGCTGTCGCTCGGCCTGCGCCCGAGCAGGCCCGTCAACTTGAAACTGTTCGACTGCGTCAGCGCCGCCGCCATGCTGGAGGCGGCCTCGGGATCGTCGCGCAGCTTCATGATCGACCGCTTCATCGCGGGATCGTCGACGGCGTAGCCGCCCGACGTCGTCCTGGAGATCGCGTTGGCATAATTGCCATAGCCGAGCTGGGGGCCGGCCTCCTTCACCGTGCCGAGCCAGGTCTGGTCGATGAACTGGTAGAGCCCGTGCGCGGATGACGTCGTTGCACCCGCCGTCGGATCGAAATCCGATTCCATCTTGGCGGTGGTCAGCATGTACTGGAAGCTGACGCCTGAAACATTCGAGGCCTGCTTGATCGCACCGGCGACGCGCGCCCGCGACGGATCGAGAACCGCCGTCTGCGTGGCACTGGAATTGTCGACCGACATGATGAGGTGCCCGCCCCGCGCGGCGTTGAGCAGCGCCGGCAATTCGGCGCCCGTCGTCTCACCGTGGGACAGGTATGGTTAATGCGGGGTTAATTCGGGGGGCGCCCCCTCTCCGAGTCATTCCGGGGCGCGCGCAGCGCGAACTATGGCGCGCAGTTGCGCACCTGAGAATCTCGAGATTTCCGGGTTCGGCTCTTTGAGCCGCCCCGGAATGACGGAAGTCATTTCTTGTAGACCGCGTCCGGATCGAACAGCCGCTCCGCATCGGCGAAGACGAGCCTGGCGCCGCCCGATTCACCCTCGACCTTGCGATAAAAGCACGACCTTCGCCCGGTGTGGCAGGCCGCGCCGATCTGCTCGACACGGATCCAGACTGCGTCCTGGTCGCAATCGGTGCGCATCTCGATCACGCGCTGGGTCTGCCCCGAGGTCTCACCTTTTCGCCACAAGGCATTGCGCGAGCGGCTGAAGTACCAGGCCTCGCCGGTCGCGATCGTCTTGCGCAGCGCCTCCTCGTTCATGTGCGCGACCATGAGCACGTCACCGGAGGCGACGTCGGTCGCGACGCAGGTCACGAGGCCGCTCGCGTCGAACTTGGGCAGGAAGGACAGGCCTTCCTCGATCTCATGGGAGTGGGCGGACACAGCGACCTCGCTAGAGCATGATCCGGAAAAGTGTGAAGCGGTTTTCCGAAAAGATCATGCTCAAACAACAGAGCTTTGCGAGGTCAGCGCTGCAGGCCTCGCACCAGGGACAGGAAACGGGCCTGCTCCGCCGGATTGTCGCGGAACATGCCGGTGAAGCGGCTGGTGAAGGTGGAGGCGCCATGCTTGGCGACGCCGCGCACCGACATGCAGGTATGTTCGGCCTCGATCAGCACCGCAACGCCGCGCGGCTTGAGGACCTCGTCGATTGCAGCCGCGATCTGCGCCGTCAGATGCTCCTGGGTCTGGAGCCTGCGGGCGAAGATGTCGGTGAGGCGGGCGAGCTTGGACAGGCCGACAACACGTTCCACCGGCGTATAGGCGATGTGCGCCCTGCCGTAGAACGGCATCATGTGGTGCTCGCATTGCGAGGTGAACTCGATGTCGCGCACCAGGACGAAATCGTCATAGCCCGCGGTCTCGCCAAAGGTGCGGTCGAGCACTTCGGCCGGGCATTGGTGATAGCCCTGATAGAGCTCGTCGAAAGCCTCGACCACGCGGCGCGGCGTGTCGAGCAGGCCCTCTCGCTCGGTGTTCTCGCCGATATAGGCGAGCAACGTCTTCACCGCCTGTTCGGCCTCGGCACGCGCCGGGCGCGGCTGATCGGCGCGGACGGCGGCCGCGAGGAATTCGGCAGGGTCAAGCTCGGCCGGGCGGCTCTCGGGCTGCCGGTCGGAGGGCTTGTTGGGGCGGATGGATTTGATGGTCGCGTCCATGTCTACTCCGTTCGACGGCCTTTCGGCCGGAGTGTCACCGGCAGACGGGGCGGCATGCCGCCGGACGCCTGAAGAGAACAGTTGAACCCGGCGAAAAGGTCCTCACCTCTCCCGTCGGCCGCATGGCCTGTCGCCACCGCCGCTGGACTGTTTTTCCGCCAGTTCCGACCCTATATAGGACCGTGGACGGCGCCCGCCAAGGCCGATCCGATGCGGAAGTGCTGGACCCCATCACATGCTGAACGACATCTACAACAAGCGGATCATCGAATTGGCCGGGAATATTCCGCGCCTCGGACGGCTGCCCGACCCCGATGCCTCCGCCACCGCCCACTCCAAGCTGTGCGGCTCGACCGTGAAGGTCGATCTCAAGATGGAGGGCGACAGGGTCACCGACTTCGCCCATGACGTGAAGGCCTGCGCGCTCGGACAAGCCTCCTCATCCATCATGGCAAGTCGCATCGTCGGCTCGACTGCGAGCGAACTCCGTGAGTTACGCGAAACTGTTCGCAAGATGCTGAAGGAGAACGGTGCGCCTCCTGAAGGCAAATGGGAGGAGATCAAGTTCCTCGAGCCGGTCCGCGACTACAAGGCGCGGCACGCCTCGACGCTCCTGACCTTCGATGCGGTGGTCGACGCCATTGGCCAGATCGAAGCCAAGGCCAAGCAGCCGGCTGCGGCGCAGGGCTGAACTTCCCCAGGTCATTCCGGGGCGTCGCCAAGCGACGAACCCGGAATCATGATCAAGATTTCAGAGCTTACTTCTGCGTCGCCGGAGCCGGCGCGGCCACGCCACCGGTCGGCACCAGGGCTTCCGCCGTCTTGGTCGACTTGGCAGCTTGCGACTGCTCCGGTTCCGCGCCGAACCTCGCCTGCGTCTTCGGCGCAAGCTCGGCCATTGCCGGCGCGGAGATGTCCACATGCGGCAGCACGTCGGCGACGAGATCGGTCGTCACGAGATTGGTGAGCTTGAGTTCGCCGGCGTCCAGCTCATGCAGGTCTTCCCAGGGCGGCACACTGAGCGCGAGCGACAGCAGATCGCCGGCTCCGCCCATGTCGAAGGTGTATTTGGCGAGCCGGCCGATGTCGCGTTCGACGATCATCAGGTCCTGAGCGCTGTAGCTCGCCGCCTTCGCATCGTCGGCGCGGTCGCCCATCCAGATCTGATGGACGCGGACATGGGCAGCTTCCGGCACGTAGCGCTTCTTGCCGGCCAGCAGCAGGAACACGCACATGGATTCGCAATAGGCCTCTGGCGCAACCGCCGGGCGGCCAGACTGCCCGCCGCGGAGACTTACGCCGACCGTGGTCAGGAGTCCGAGATTGCGGAAACGTCGGCCGAGGGTGATCGCGTCGTTGACGGAACCGCCGCTGGAATCGAGCACCACGGTGGCGCCGCCGAGCTGGCGTCCGCGGGAAAACTCCTCGAAATCCTTCGGTGTGTCAGCGGTGATGATGCCGACCGCGCTGACCCAGCCGCGGCAGTTCGGCTCGCAGGCAATCCAGTTGAACTTCATCGGCAGCTTGCGCTCTTCGAGAGCAACACCCGCGCGAGCCGATGACCCGAGTGTCGCGACGGCGCCAGCCAGCACGACTCCACAGACGGCGGTTCCCACCAGCAACCAGCCGCGAAGATTAAGGGAGTTCAGAAGTCTCAATCTGGTTCCTTCCCCAAGCCCCTAAGGTCCCCAACAATCCTTGGTAGCGCCCTCTGAGTCCATCATACAGGCGTATGTTTCTACACATGGACGTCACAAAAATGGTATCCGTGGGAATACAGATCGTCCACAGGTACTTGCTGCACTGCTCCCAAAAAGCACGCAAAATATGGCGCGCAAACAACAGCTTACAGTTCCCTGCGCCGGAACTGTGCAACACCTCGATCAACATCGCAGCAAAGCGCCCATGAAGCATTCAGCCTGCGAGCATTGTTCCAATCCGGTCGAAGGTGTGCTCCGGCTCCCGCGCAGATTCGGCCGTGCGCTGATCTG
The DNA here is from genome assembly GCF_014198295.1 of Bradyrhizobium sp. CIR18. Lineage (NCBI taxonomy): Bacteria > Pseudomonadati > Pseudomonadota > Alphaproteobacteria > Hyphomicrobiales > Nitrobacteraceae > Bradyrhizobium > Bradyrhizobium sp. CIR18. Next base: position 1,285,973 of record NZ_JACIHF010000001.1, read on the forward strand.
GCTCTACCGGCACACGCTGTCGCCCCTGGTTGGTTACAATTGCCGGCATCTGCCGACCTGCTCCGTCTATGGCGACGAGGCGATCGAACGCTTCGGTCTCTGGGCCGGCGGCTGGATGACGCTCGCGCGCCTGCTCCGCTGCAATCCGTTCGGCACGTCGGGCATCGACAATGTACCGCTCACCGCACCGCCAGGCGCACACTGGTATCTGCCCTGGCGCTACGGCCGTTGGCGCGGCGTCAATGCATCCTGAGAGTGCTGCGATGCTCTGAGCATCGGTGGCCTGAGGGGAACCGTAAGGGTTCTTCCCGCGTTGTTTTGATGCTCCCCCGGGAGGAAACAACAATGCGCTGGAAAATCAGCCCTCATCTTCACTTTAGGCCTTTTCACTTCGGGCTTTCTCACTTCAGGCCTGGGCCCACCCCCGGCTCCAGGCGGCACCACGACCCCAGAACCTTGGACCTGCTCGCGATCGTCGCCTTGCTGGCGCTCGTGCTTGGCTCCGGCTGGTATCTGGCGACGAGTTTAGCCACCGCGCCGAGCACGACTGCGTTCATCGTGCCGAGCCAGAGCGTGCACTGGTGATTATCGGAACCAGTAAAAGCGCCCGGGCGGCGGCGGGATCGGCTCGGGCGGCCGCAGCCGTTTTGGACGCGGCGGTTTCGGCGTCGGATCGGCCGACGAGGTGGCCTCCCCGCCCGGTGCCGTTTCGATGCCCGGCACCCTCACCGCCAGCAGCAAATTGGATTCGTGCATCCGCCAGCGGTAGCCGACGCCGAAATCGATCGGCTGGGCCCGGGTAAACAACTCGGAATAGCGCTCCTGGTAGCGGCCGGGGAATTCGTCGATCGGCCCGAGATAGCGGCCGAACGGGAAGAAACGCCATTGCCGCGCGCCGTAGTTCGCAAGCGGAATCCCGGAATCGTCCTGGATGATGGTGGCGCTGTTGGCAAGCAACCAGTCGCGAACGACGGTGAAGTTTCCGGAGTGCATGAGATAGGACGCGCTCTTGAGCAGGCTGTTGCCGGGTCCGAGCGTCTCGCAGAATTTCAAGAATCCGGTGTTGCGCGCGCCGGAATTGGAAAGATCGGTCGAGAAATAATACAGCGTGCGCGTTTCCCCGTCGCTGCCGGCGAAGGTGATGCGAACGCCGCGCGTCGCGTTACGGCCCGGATTGTCGTCGCCGACACGCAAGCCCCCCTTGTCGTCGAGCGCGATCATCTCGACGTTGCGGATGGTCTTGCCGGAGCGCGCCAGGAAAACATAAAGGATCGGCAAGGTGCCGTTGACCTGGTTGGCGTGCAGGTCGACCTTCATCTGCTTGGTGATGAAGAAGGAAAAGCTCAGGATCGAGCCGAGCGAGCGCTCGACATTGTAGAGCGCCGCGCCGACCGCGCCGCGCGGCAGCCGGGTCAAATCGGGCACGGCGCCGACCGGTTCCAGCGCGCCGAGCACGTAGTTGCTGGCCTTGGAATAGAAGGCGTTGGCGTAGAGGAAATCGGGGCCGCTGAACATGTAGAACATGGTCGGCCGGGGCGCGGCGAGATTGACGTCGGCCCAATCGCGGATCTTGGAGAGCTGGCGCTGTTCGAGCTGGGCGAAGGCGCCGTCGAAGAATTTTGCGTGGCGCTGCCAGCCTGGGTCCTTCGTGAGCGCCACCAGTGGCGAGTCCGCCGAGGGCTGCATGCCCGCGAGGAAGCGCGCGGTGTCATCGAAGGTGGCGTCGGCGGCGCGGGCGGACGAGACGGCCGCGGCCAGCAGGGCAAGAGCTGTGGCCGCAATTCTGAGGGGACGAAACATGTCTATGCGCGATCGTGTGAATTGCCAGCGGCGACCGGCCGCCTGCGGAAAACAGCATAAATCACTAGGCCCGAGAGCATGACGAGCATCCCCGCGAGCGACTGCAGCGGCCGCTCGGTCAACAGGTAGTACATCATGAACGCGGTCACGAGCAGGAAAACCAGGGGCGTGAACGGGTATCCCCAGGCGCGATAGGGCCTCGGCAAATCGGGATCGGTGATGCGCAGCTTGATGACGCCGGCGACCGTGAAGAACGAGCAGAACAACAGTGCGAACTGGATGAAGTCGAGCACCGCCTCGAAGCTGCGCGTGAACAGCAGCAGATTGGCGACGGCGAGCTGAAACAGGATCGCATAGGCCGGTGCGCCGCTCGCCGATCGCTTCGAGAACACGCGTAAGGCGGGAATGTCCTCCCCCATCGTCATCATCACGCGCGGGCCGATCCACATCATCGCGCTGATCGAGGAGATCAGGCCAACGCAGATCATCGCGCCGACGATCCGACCGCCGAGGCTGCCGAAGATGGCGCTACCGGCAACGCTGGCGACATCGAGCTGACCGGCAAGCGCACCGACGGGCGTCGAATGGAGAAACACTGCATTCAGCGCGACGTACAGCACGAGCACGATCAGCGTGCCCGCCAGCAGCGCGCGCGGCAGATTCCGCTGCGGCATGTTCATCTCGCCGATGATGTAGGTCGCGGCGTTCCAGCCCGAGAACGAATACATCACGAAGACCAGCCCGATCGCAAACGGCGCGCTGACGATGTGGGCGAGATCGCCCGGCTGCGGCGCGAAGGTGATCGGTTGCGGGGCAGCGATGACGAAGCCGGCGACCAGGAAGGCGACGATCAGCGCGACCTTGATGATCGTCGCGATCAGCTGGAAGGTCGAGGAGTGCCTGACGCCGGTCAGTTGCACGAGCGAGACCAGCCACACCACGGCGATGGCGAGCGGGATCGGCGGCAGATCGGGCACGACCGATTTGGCATATTCGCCGAACGCCATCGCGGCGAGCGCGACCGGCGCTGCGAAGCCGACCGTCGCCGACACCCAGCCGGCGAGAAAGCCGAAGGCGGGATGATAGGCGCGACCGAGGAAATTGTACTCGCCGCTCGAGCGCGGAAACATCGCCCCGAGTTCGCTGTAGGCGAACACCCCGCACAGCGCGACGATGCCGCCGACGGTCCACAGCAGCAGGATCGAGAAGCCGGACGGGATGTCCTTGACCTGGAAGCCGAGGCTGGTGAAGACGCCGACCCCGATCATGTCGGCCACGACGATGGCGGTTGCGACCAGAACTGAGACCCCGGGCCCGCTTCCGGTCAGCCGGCCAGTCCAGGGCGCGGTTCCCGCATTTGATGCCGTCATCGGGGTCCTTAACCTCAGGCGTCGTGCCTCATGGGCGCATCGTGCAGGTTGGCCCAGTCAATTCAAGCAGGGTTAACAAGGGCTAAATGAGGCGACGGAAGCAGGTAATTGAACACCGCTTATTCTGCTCCCAAGCGCTAAAGCTGCGCCAGCCCCCGGGAAAGCCCGTCCCCCTCCCCCACAATCAGGACACGATTGCATGGTCCTTTTGAGCGTTCCGGATGTGGGGAAGTTCTCCGGACGCTTAACGTCACCTAAACGCCGGTCGGCTCAATTGTCTCTTAATACGCCGATGGACGTGACTTTGGGGTCATGGGTGGATGGTCGGGGCCGTTCCGAAATTGAGAGCTGACATGCGTGCCGACCGGACGTCGTCCGGTGCGCGCGGTCATGCGCTCCGGGTCGGCCTGATCTCAGCCTTGGTGCCGCTTTCGCTGACACTGGTTCAATGCGGCAAGGCGCCCAATCCGGCGGCCCTCGCGGCGAATTCGCAGGCCAATGTTCAGGTCGTTGCGAAGACAAATCAGCAAGTCGCGAGCGGCGACACGTTCGAGGATCGCTTCCCCGCCCCGCAATTCGGGGAGCGCTTCCCCTCGGCGAGCGAGAGTTTTCTGCAGCGGCAGATGTCGGACTTCTCGCCGAAACGGGCCGTGCAGCAATCGCCCCCGGAGCAGGCCCCCTACAAGGTTGCTTCGCTCGAGCCGCAGGTCCCCTACAAGCGTTCGCCCCGCGACGACCTGACGACGCTCGTCAGCATGAAGTCGTCGGCCTTCCCCTATTTCGGCAACAACCCCGCCTCCGACGCGCCGTTCCTCAACGTCGCCAAGGGCGACCGCCGCGGCCATCGCAGCTATTCCGGTCGCGTGTTCTGGCAGGACGAGACCTACAATGACAGCCGCGTGCTGATGCACGTGCCCGAGCATTTCGACGTCCGCAAGCCCGGCGTGATCGTGGTGTTCTTCCACGGCAATGGCGCAACGCTCGAACGCGACGTGCGGGATCGCCAGCTGGTGCCGAAGCAGATCACCGATTCCGGCGCCAATGCCGTGCTGCTCGCCCCGCAGATGGCCGTCGATGCCGCCGATTCCAGCGCCGGCAAGTTCTGGCAACCTGGCGGCTTCAAGCGCTTCATGGCGGAATCGGCCGACCACCTCGCCCGCGTCACCGGCGATCCCAACAGCGCCCGCGCCTTCGCCAACATGCCGATCGTGATCGTCGGCTACAGCGGCGGCTTCCTGCCGACGGCCTGGAGCCTCGAGGTCGGCGGCATCAGCGACCGCGTCCGCGGCGTCGTGCTGCTCGACGCCGTCTATGGCGAGATGGACAAGTTCGCGTCCTGGATCGAGAACCACCGTTCCGGCTTCTTCGTCAGCGCCTACACCCGCCACACCGCGCGGCGCGATCGCGAGCTGATGAGCATGCTCCGGCAGAAGGGCATCAGCGTCGCAGAGGACATGGACGGCCCCTTGCGTCCCGGCAGCGTGGTGTTCGTCGAGACCGGCGAGGGCATCACCCATCGCGACTACGTCACCCGCGCCTGGACGCGGGATCCACTCAAGGATGTGCTGGTGAAGATGTCGGCGACGCCGGCGCTGGCGCTGACCCGCGTGGCCGCCACCAGTTCCGGCGCATCGAGCCGATAGGTTTGGATGTTGGTCCAGCCGGTGTCCGGCTGCATTGCCTGCAATTCCCTCAGGCTCTGATCAAAATGTAATGTTGATGGCCGACATCCCCGGGTGCCACCGGATTGCTTCCGCCAGCAAGGCTCATAGTTTGCCGGCCAGTTTGCGATTGGAATTCGGTGGGGACAGGCAGTGCGTCAGGGATTGTACAAGGTCGACTTCCATACCGTTCATGGAACGGGCTGCGGCGTCGTCTATGTGATGGATGGCAAGATGCGAGGGGGCAATTCCGCTTTCGCCTTCATCGGCACCTATACGGGCGAAGGCGACAGCATCAAGGTCAAGATCTCGACCCAGCGCTACAACGACGACCCCTCCTTCAAGGCTCTGTTCGGCACCGACCGGATCACGCTGGCGCTCGCCGGCCGGGAGGACGGCGACAACGCCGAATTCGAGGGCAACGCGCTGCAGGCGCCGGGCGTTGCCTTCCGGGCCGTGCTGAGCCGGATCAGCGACTGAGCTTCAGCTCGTCTACGATCAGCTCTTGTCAGTACTAGCTCTTGGGCAGCTTCGGAATGCTCTCGGCAAAGCCGTTGAAGCAGGCCAGCCGCTCGTCCTCTTCCTTGAAGAAGCGGCAATCGGCGTAGCCCTTGGCCTTCGCCGGCTTCGGCTTCGGCGCCGGCGCGATCACCGCGTCGTAGCAATTGAGGCGGTCCTTGGTGCCGTCGTCGAGCTCGAGGCAGGCCTGGAGCCGGGCCGCGATCGATTGCGGCTTGCCCTTCGCCGCTGCGGCCGGCTTGGCCGCTGCCTCCTTCGTCCCCTTGGGCTTGACCTGCACCAAGGGCTTGTCCCCCACCATCGGTGGCTTGTCGGCTTGCGCAAACGCGGAGGCTGAATAGAGCACCGCGGCAACCGCCAGAATCATCCTCATTTCAGTCAACTCTCTTTGGTCCCCATGACCGGCGTTCTAGCGCTCCCGCGCGCGGTTTGCCAAGCACATTGCGTACACGAAGCCGCGGGATTCAGGCCGTTGCGGCCGCAGGCCGGCGCCGGGTCAGGACCACCAGGATCAGCGCCAGCACGACGAAACCGACCGCGACGAAGCCGAGCGCATGCAGGAGTTCGCGGGCGAACAGCAGCCCGCCGACGGCGGAGCCAACCGCCTGGCCGATATAGAGGACGGACGTATTGAGCGCGACAGTCGCCGACGCCAGCCGTGGCGCGGCCGCGACCAGCCGCACCTGCTGCATCGAATTGGTCGAGGCAAAGCCGAGGCCCCAGATCGCGACCCCGACCGTCATGAAGGCTAGCGTGCCGGCGCCGAGCGCCCAGCCCGTGATGCCCGCAAGCAGCAGGCAGGTGAACAGCAGCGAGGTCCGATAGGGGCCCGAGGTGTCGACGATGCGGGTGGCGATGACGACGCCGAGGAAGCCGCAGACGCCGTAAAGCGCGAACACCATGCCGACCGCATCGGGACCGGCACCGGTGAGCTTCTTGAGCAACGGGCCCATGAAGGTGAACACCACGAACTGCCCCGACATTTGCAGCATGGTGATCGCCAGCAGCAGCAGAATTGTGCTGTTGCGGCCGACCTCGCGCCAGGTCTTCAGGTCCACCGGCGCGCCTTTCAGGCCTGCCGGCAGATGCAGCAGCAACAAGAGGAAACTGATGCAGCCGAGCGCGCCGATCTCGCCATAGGCTGCGCGCCAGCCATAGCGGCTGGCGATGAAGGTGATCAGCGGAAGGCCAACGGCGGCAGCCAGCGACCAGCCGAGGAAGATATAGGCGATGGTACTGCCCCGCCGCTCCACCGGCACGATCAACGCCGCCGTGCCGGCGGCCTGCGGCGTGTAGAGCGCACCGACCGCGAGCATCACGAGACGGATGGCGAGGAGGCTGGTGTAATCGGGTGCAAAGGCCGAGCCGAGATTGCCGAAGGCGAGCACCGCCAGCGTCGTCGTGAGCAGCGTCCGCCGTTCGATGCGGCTTGTCAGCCAGGCCGTCAGCGGCGAGCCGATGCACAGCGTGATCGCGCCGAAGGTGATGAGGAGCCCGGCCGCGTGAATGCTGACGTCGAGCCCCGTCGCCAACTCCGGCAGCATGCCCGCCGGCGCCAGCACCGAGCAGCCGGTGACGAGATTGCCGAGCATCAAGGCGGTTGGCGCGAAACGCGGGGCGCGTGCATTTTCCATGCAAGTGCATGTAGAGCAGCCGCCGGGCCAGTTAAAGGGCCGGTGCGAAATAGTTCGTGCGCACGCCCGTTTTATGCGCCGATTTTCTTGGAATTGCCGGATTGCGCAGGCCGAATCGCCTGATATATCGCTCGTTCCCGCTTACCTGCGCTCGTTCGCAGGAGTGAGCCTCAGGAGAAAAGCAATGACTGACCAGTCCAAGGACCAGCCGAAGTCCGAATCCGGCTTCCAATATTCCCTCAGCAATCTGAAGCCCGTGACCCCCGCCGCCAAAGTTACCCTCACCTTTCCGGACGGCGCCCAGCGTCAATACGACCAAAGCATCACCGGCCTCGATATCGCCAAGGGCATCTCGCCGTCGCTGGCCAAGCGCACGGTCGCGATGGCGCTCGACGGCGTCGTCGCCGACCTCAACGATCCCATCGAGGCCGACGCCAAGCTCGAGCTGATCAGCCGCGACGATCCGCGCGCGCTCGAATTGATCCGCCACGATTGCGCCCACGTGCTGGCTGAGGCCGTGCAGACGCTGTGGCCGGGCACGCAGGTCACCATCGGTCCCGTGATCGAGAACGGCTTCTACTACGACTTCTTCCGCAACGAGCCGTTCACGCCGGAAGACTTTGCCGCGATCGAGAAGAAGATGCGCGAGATCATCGCGCGCGACAAACCCTTCACCAAGGAAGTCTGGGACCGCGAGAAGACCAAGCAGGTGTTCCGCGACAAGGGCGAGGCCTTCAAGGTCGAGCTGGTCGACGCCATTCCCGGCACCGAGCCGATCAAGATCTACTATCAGGGCGACTGGTTCGATCTGTGCCGCGGCCCGCACATGACCTCGACCGGCAAGGTCGGCAACGCCTTCAAGCTGATGAAGGTGGCCGGCGCCTACTGGCGCGGCGACAGCAACAACCCGATGCTGACCCGCATCTACGGCACGGCCTTCGCCAAGCAGGAGGACCTCGACGCTTATCTCAAGCAGATCGAGGAAGCCGAGAAGCGCGACCATCGCAAGCTCGGGCGCGAGCTCGACCTCTTCCATTTCCAGGAGGAAGGTCCGGGCGTCGTGTTCTGGCACCCGAAGGGCTGGACCATCTTCCAGCAGCTGATCGCCTATATGCGTCGGCGCCTGACCGGCGACTACAGCGAGGTCAACGCGCCGCAGATCCTCGACAAGGTGCTGTGGGAGACCTCGGGCCATTGGGGCTGGTACCGCGAGAACATGTTCGCGGCGCAGTCGGCCGGCGACGAGGCAGAGGACAAGCGCTGGTTTGCGCTCAAGCCGATGAACTGCCCGGGTCACGTGCAGATCTTCAAGCACGGCCTGAAGAGCTACCGCGACCTGCCCTTGCGCCTCGCCGAGTTCGGCGTGGTGCATCGCTATGAGCCCTCCGGCGCCATGCACGGCCTGATGCGCGTGCGCGGTTTCACCCAGGACGACGCGCACATCTTCTGCACTGAGGACCAGCTCGCCGAAGAGTGCCTGAAGATCAACGAGCTCATCCTGTCCACCTATGCCGATTTCGGCTTCACCGGCGATCTCACGGTGAAGCTGTCGACGCGGCCGGACAAGCGCGTCGGCACCGACGAGATGTGGGATCACGCCGAACGCGTGATGGCCACCGTGCTGCGCGAGATCCAGTCGCAGAACAATCACATCAAGACCGAGATCAACCCGGGCGAAGGCGCCTTCTACGGGCCGAAGTTCGAATATGTCCTCCGCGATGCCATCGGCCGCGACTGGCAGTGCGGCACCACGCAGGTCGACTTCAACCTGCCGGAGCGGTTCGGCGCTTTCTACATCGACCATGACGGCGGCAAGAAGCCGCCTGTCATGGTGCACCGGGCGATCTGCGGCTCGATGGAGCGCTATATCGGCATCCTGATCGAGCACTATGCCGGCAACTTCCCGCTCTGGCTGTCGCCGGTGCAGGCGGTGGTCACCACCATCACCTCGGAAGGCGACGAGTACGCCAAGGTGGTGATGGAGCAGGCACGCCGCGCCGGGCTTCGGGTCGAGATCGACCTGCGCAACGAAAAGATCAACTACAAGGTCCGCGAGCACTCGCTGGCCAAGATCCCCGCCCTGCTCGTGGTCGGCAAGAAGGAGGCCGAGACGCATTCGGTCTCGGTCCGCCGCCTCGGCAGCGACGGCCAGAAGGTGATGACGACCGAGGAGGCGATCGCCGCCCTGGTCGACGAGGCAACCCCGCCCGACGTCAAGCGGGTGCGGGGCGCGGTCTAATCCCTGAAATCGATCTAAACTCGCTTCCGGTTGCGGGCGTGCATGCTTATCTCCGCATGGCACGCCCGACGACCAGTTGAAGAGGATCTCCCAGTGCCCGACGCCATCGAACTCCTGAAGACCCGCCGCTCGGTCAAGCCGCGCGAGATGACCGGGCCTGGCCCCTCCGCGGCCGAGCTCGAGACCATCCTCACCATCGGCGCCCGTGTGCCCGACCATGGCAAGCTGGCGCCCTGGCGCTTCATCATCTTCGAGGGCGACGCCCGCCAGCGCGCCGGCGAGGTGATCGCGAAGGTGTTTGCCCGGAAAAATCCCGGCGCGCCCGCCGCCGACGTCGAGATTGAGCGCAAACGCCTCACCGACGCGCCGCTGGTGATCGGCATCGTCAGCTTCACCAGGCCGCACCCGAAGGTGCCGGCGTTCGAGCAGGAATTGTCGGCCGGCGCCAGCGCCATGAACATCGTCACGGCCGCGACCGCGCTCGGCTACGGCGCCTGCTGGCTGACCGGCTGGTTCTCGTTCGATCGCGAGGTGCTCGATGGCCTCGGCCTCAAGCCGGACGAAAAGCTCGCCGGCTTCATCCACGTGGGCACGCCGACCAAGCCGAGCGAAGACCGTCCGCGGCCGTTCCTTTCGGAAATCGTGACGCGTTTTTAATCGAAGGCTTGTTGACGCCTCTGGCGTCTTGCGGCTTTGATCCCGGCCAGGGAGGAAGCCGGGATGAAGCGTCGTGATTTTCTGGTCGGGGCCGCGCTGCTGGCCGGCACGATGGCGCGAAGCCGGGCCGCCGACATCCCCGCCCCGTCGCCCGACGGGCTCGACCGCATCACGGCGTATTTCAACGACGAGGTGGGAAGCGGCCGGCTGCCGGGGGCCGTGATCCTGGTGCAGCAGCACGGCAAGCCGGTCTATCTGAAGACGTTTGGCCTGCGCGACGTCAGGACCAGTCTTGCGATGACGCCGGATACGATCTTCGCGATCCACTCGATGACCAAGCCGATCACCTGCCTTGGCGCGATGATGCTGATCGACGAAGGCAAGCTGGCGCTCACCGACCCCGTGTCGAAATACGTTCCCCTGTTTGCCGACACCAAGGTCGGTCTCGAGGTCACCCTGCCCGACGGCAAGCTGGAGCTCGATCTCGTGCCGCCGGTCCGCCCCGTCAACATCGAGGACTTGCTGCGGCACACTTCGGGCATCAGCTACGATTATATCGGCGGCAAATGGGTCGAGCAGGCCTACAAGGCCGCCAACATCTTCGAAGGCCAATTCAACAACAGGGAATTCGCCGACCGCATCGCCAAGCTGCCGCTGGCGCGGCAGCCGGGAACGCTGTGGCGCTACGGCCATTCCACCGACGTGCTCGGCAGCGTCATCGAGATCATCTCGGGCCAGACGCTGTATCAGTTCCTGAAACAGCGCATCTTCGACCCGCTCGGCATGAGCAGCACCAAATTCACGCTGGCGACCGAGGACGAGCTCGCGCGGATGGCGCGGCCGCTGCCGAACGATTTCATCCTGCTCGCCGCCGAGCGCGACCGCCTCGATCATCCCGAATGGCAATCCGGCGGCGGCGGCCTGCTCTCGACCATCACCGACTATCAGCGCTTCTCGCAGATGCTGCTCAACGGCGGCGAATTCGAGGGCAAGCGCTATCTCAGCCCTGCCGCGTTCAAGGCCATGACGACCGATCACATCGGACCCGGCTCCGGCGTCGGACGCGATTATTTCTATTTCCCGGGTGACGGCTTCGGCTATGGCTACGGCCTTGCGGTGCGGACCGATCCCGGCAACGCCAAACCGCCGCCGCCGGGCTCGCTCGGCGAGCTGAAATGGGACTCTGGGAGCGGCACCTATTTCGGCGTCGATCCCAAGCTCGACATGGTCTACCTCATGATGCAGCAGACCCAGAACGAGCGCAGCCGCGTCACGCCCGCCTTCAAGGCGCTGGTCTACGACTGCTACCCCGAGAGACTACGCCGCCCGTGAGGCGCGCTGACCGAAATCGGCGAGCAGCTTTGCGATCTCGGCCGCAGGCCGCGCCGCACTGAACAGAAAGCCCTGCACCTCGTTGCAGCCCTCGGCGCGCAGCCAGTCGAGCTGATCCTCGGTCTCGACGCCTTCGGCGGTCGTGGTGATGTTGAGGCTGCGGCCGAGCCCGGAGATCGCGCGCACGATCGCGCTGCAATCGGGCCGCTGCGCCAGATCCTTGACGAACGAGCGGTCGATCTTGATCTTGTCGAACGGGAAGCTCCTGAGATAGCTCAGGCTGGAATAGCCGGTGCCGAAATCATCCATGGAGATGCTGACGCCGAGCTCGCGGAGCTGGTGCAGGATGGCGAGATTGGCGTCGGTCTCGGCCAGGAAGATCGACTCGGTGATTTCGAGCTCGAGCCGCCGCGGCGACAGGCCGGACTGCGCCAGCGCCGAGATCACGATTTGCACCAGGTTGCGGCTGCGGAATTGCGCCGGCGACAGATTGACCGCGACCTTGACGTCGGCAGGCCATTTGACGGCCTCGGCGCAGGCTTCGCGCAGCACCCACTCCCCTAACTGGGTGATGAGGCCGATGTCCTCGGCGACCGGGATGAACTCCGCCGGCGAGATCATGCCCTTGTCCGGATGACGCCAGCGCAGCAGCGACTCGAAGCCGGAGATGCGATCGGAGGCGATCGACACCAGCGGCTGATAGTGCAGCTCGAACTCGCCATTGGCGAACGCACGCCGCAGATCGAGCTCCATGTCGCGGCGCTTCTGCGCCTGCAGGTCCATCTCGCGCTCGAAGAAATGATGCACGCCGCCGCCGTCGGACTTCGCCCGGTACAACGCCATGTCGGCATTGCGCATCAGCTCTTCCGGCGTCGCGCCGTCGCCGGGCGACAGCGCGATGCCGATGCTGGCACCGATCACCATCTTCTGGCCGTCGAGGTCATAGGGCGCCTTCAGCATGTCGATCAGCAGGCCAGCGCAGGCGCTGGCCTCGTTCGGCGAGACGTCGGCGGCAAGGATCACCGCGAATTCGTCGCCGCCGAGCCGCGCCGCCAGATTGCCGCCGCGGACGGCAAGGGTCAGGCGCTCGGCGACGTCCTTGAGCAGGCGGTCGCCGACGGGATGACCGAAGGAATCGTTGATGTTCTTGAACAGGTCGAGATCGATGTAGAGCACGCCGACCCGTCTTCCCGCCGCCTGCTCCAGCGCCTGCTTCAGCCGCTCCTGGAAATATTCGCGGTTCGGCAGGTCGGTGAGGCCGTCATGGTGGGCCATGTGCGCGATGCGCGCCTCCGCCTTGCGCCGTTCGGTGATGTCGACCACCGCGACCAGATAGCCGTCGCGATCGTCGAAGGCGACGCGGCGGCCGAAGGTGAGCACCTCGATCTCGCTGCCGTCGGCGCGCAAATGCCGCCAGTTGCGCGAGGAGTGGTAGGCCTCCCCCACGCGCTCCAGCGCCTCGGCGTGGCTGTCCCACTCGTCCTCCGGCCAGATCTCGTGCAGCTTCATGCGCAGGAAGGTGGCGCGGCTGTAGCCGTAATGCTGGACCGCGGCGTCGTTGACGCCAAGGAATTCCTTGGTCTGCGCGTCGAACACCCACATCGGCATCGGGTTGCTGTCGAACAGCAGGCGGAACGAGGCGTCGCGCCGCTTCAACGCCGTGACATCGGAGATCGTCAACGAGACCACGTCGGCGAAGGCCGTTGCGCTGAGCCGGAGATGACGTCCGTCGCTTTCGATCTCGAGCTGCTCGCCGCGGCCGCCCGCGACGGCCTTGAGCAAAAAGTCCATGATCTCGGGCGAGGCCAGCAGCGTGTTGCCCTCGCCGATCCGCCGCCACAACAGGTTTCCGGTCGCTACATTCAGCAGCGCACTTGCGCTGTTGTTGTGGTGCACGACCTGGAGATCGGACGGCTTGCCGCCGGCATCGCGCAGCGTCGCCAGCGAGATCACCGCGTCGTCGGTCGAGGCGAAGATCGCGTCCAGCAGATTGTACTGGGTGCCGCGCTCGTTGATGTAGGCGCCGACCAGCGTGGCGCCCCAGCGCGAGGCCGTCGGCAGCGCCAGCACATCGTAGGTCCGGACCATGCCGTCGCGCACGCAATGCGCGCTGGCCTGATAGGGTCGTCCATTGGCAAGCGCGCTCGTCGCCGCTTCCGACAGCGCGGTGGCGCAATCCGGCGACAATTCGGCGACGGGGATATCCCAACGCTCCTCGCCGAGCCATTTTTGCACGTAGCGTCCGCTGCGTGACAGTTCGAGCGTGCCGTCGTTCCTCAATAGCGCGATGTGATCGGCGAGCCGTCCGAGACTGCCGAGCATCACGTCCTCATAGCGCGGCAGCCGATCGCCCGGCTTCAGCGCGGCACGCCATTTGCGCTGAAGCACCGGGATGTCGTCGAACATTTCGGCGGCCGGTTTTCCCGACACTTTCTTCGCGGCATTCATGGCAGTCCCCAACGCACTTTCCCGGCGCATCCAATGCAGCTGCGCTTAACGACATGTAAAAAGGCCGCAGGCGCGGGTTCCATTCGGCGATTATGACAGTTTTAAGTCAGGTGTTGGTTAGTGGGCGTTAGAGACTATGACGGTGATGCGAAGCTCTCGTATCCCCGGAACGCGCCGCAGCGTTCTTACGCTGCTGCGCAGAGCCGGGACCCAGGAAGCCGCAGCACGTGCTGATACATGGGCCCCGGCTCTGCAGCGCACCGCCGAAGAGGCGCTGCGCAGCGTCCGGGGCACGAGAGCGGAGCTTGGCGCACCACTGCGTCAACATCGTCACTGCGAGCGCAGCGACTTGTCCGCCGAAGCCTTGGCGAAGGCCGAAGCAATCCAGAATCCTTCCGCAGTGGCCATATTTAATCCGTCATCCTGAGGTGCGAGGCGTGCGATGCGAACGCATCGCATGCCGAGCCTCGAAGGATGAACGGCCGAGCTGATGCAGCCGGGCCGTCGCCCTTCGAGGCTTGCTCTGCGTCGCTGTCGCGCCGCAGCGCGCGCACCTCAGGGTGACGGTGATGGATAGAGCTTGCGGCAGCATTCCGTATTCGCTCTCGACGTGGAGACACACCTTCACATCCTCGCGGCGCATCTCGCCCGAGCTTTGCTTGATCTCTTCACCCTCATAATTGAAAGAGGGCGCAGGGAAGGCCGGGCGCCCGCTGGCACCCGCGGTCCACTGTGCGAAACCTGCGTGACAAGAAGTTGCACAGCGGCATACAGGTGTAGCCAGGACATCCGGCCTTCCCTGCGCAGTGGGCTTACGGCTTATGTCGTGCTCTCCCCGGGGAGCGTTGCACTATTGCCCCCGTCGCCTTGCGGCTGGCTGACGGATGCGTCCGGTTGGACGACACCCATCACCGCAACACTTGACGCACAGACCCCGGGCGTCAGGACCACACGATTTTGCCGTACGCCGATCACACCGGTCGTGTGCGCGAGGTCTTCGCTCACGGTTACCCGCCCTGCGAAGCTGTTCGCGCCGATGTCACCTGCGTCCACCGCCGCCCGGCCCGCGTTCGTGACGATCGCGATACGCCCCTCTTCCTTGGGCCGGGTTGAGGCGACACATACGTGATTTCCGAATTTCGGTAAAGTGGAATATTTTTGTCGCCCTGCGTTGACCCAGGGCTCGCGTGTTTTGCCCGCCGTGCAGCGCAAGATCTTGTAGCCCGGATGGAGCGCAGCGTAATCCGGGGAGTCTTGCTACGAGGCACGAGCGCCCCGGATTACGCTCTCGCTCCATCCGGGCTACGAAGCCTCACCCCGCCAGCCTCTCGATCACGATATCGAGCAGCGCGCGCAGACGGGCGAGGCGCCTGAGATCGCGGTGATAACCGACATAGGTGTCGCGGCCGGGCGGCGCCGTTCCGACGTCGAGCGCGACCAGACGGCGGTCGCGGTCGCCGAGCGGACGCGGCAGCACGGCAAAGCCGTCACCGCTGGCGCAAAGCTCGGCCTGCACCTGCCTGTTGTTGCTGCGCGAGGCGATTGCTGCATTCGGCAGCGTGCGCTTCAGCCAGACGGCGTCCGGCATGTCGGCGAACTCGGCATTCATCGTCACGACGCGGACAGCGCTGCCGTCGCCGGCGCGCGGCGGCTTGCTGCCCTTCTTGCCGTAGAGCGCGTAGGGAATGTGCAGCAGCTTTCTGGAGATCACCTCGGGCTCGCTGAACGGCTTGATGCGGAAGACGAGATCGGCTTCACGCCGCGGCAGGCTGTAGAGCCGCGCATCGGTCAGGAGCTCCACCGTCACCTTGGGGTGACGCTTGCCGAACGCGGCGATCACCGGCGACAGCATCACCGTCCCGAACCAGTCCGACGACGACAGGCGCAACAGGCCGTCGAGCTGCGTCTCCGCGCCGGATACATGACGCTCCAGTGCGAGCGCCTCGTCCTCGATCCGCTCGGCATGGCGGAGCACGGCGGCGCCCTCGTCGGTCAGCACCAGGCCATCCGCCGTGCGTTGGAACAGGGTCTGGCCCAACGATGTCTCGAGCGCGCGAAGCCGCCGGCCCATCGTCGGCTGGGTCTGGCCGATTTTTCGTGCGGCAGCGCCGAGCGTGCCTTCGCGCGCAATTGCCAGGAAGATGCGCAAATCGCTCCAGTCCATCAGGATTCCCGCCATACAAAAATGTATGACGAGCGTACAGCCTTGTTCCTTCTCATGCAAAATTTCATGGGCATATTGAGCCGATCACGGAGCAAGACGATCATGACGAGACAATCGACGATGCGCGCCGGCGTCCTGGAGACCCACAACGCTCCCTTGCGCGTCTCAACCATCTCCACGCCCGAGATCGGCCCGCACGACGTGCTGGTGCGGGTGCGGGCGAGCGGGGTCAATCCGCTCGACACCAAGATCCAGGCGGGCGCCGCGGCGCATGCGCGCCATCCGCTGCCGGCGATTCCAGGGATCGATCTCGCCGGCGTGGTCGAACTGGCCGGGCGCGAGGTGACGCGGTTCAAGCCGGGCGACGAGGTCTACGGCATGACCGGTGGAGTCGGCGGCGTACAGGGATCACTGGCCGAATTCGCCGCGGTCGATGCCGATCTCCTCGCGCCGAAGCCTGTCAATCTCAGCATGCGGGAAGCTGCCGCCCTGCCGCTGATCGTCATCACGGCCTGGGAAGGCCTGATCGACCGGGCGGCGTTGAAGGCGGGCCAGAAGGTATTGATTCATGGCGGTGCGGGCGGCGTCGGTCATGTCGCGATCCAGATCGCGCGCGCCGTCGGAGCGGATGTGTTCGCAACCGGCTCGCCGTCGCAGCGCGCCACCATCGAAGGTTTCGGCGCCGTCTTCATCGACCGCGGCAGCTCGGTCGAAACCTACGTGACGCAGCATACCGGCGGCCGCGGCTTCGACATCGTCTACGACACCGTAGGCGGCAAGGTGCTCGACGCTTCCTTCGAAGCAGTGCGCCGCTTCGGCCATGTGGTGAGCGCGCTCGGCTGGGGCACGCATGCGCTTGCGCCGCTGTCATTCCGGGCGGCCACCTATTCAGGTGTGTTCACGCTGCTGCCGTTGCTGTCGGGCGAAGGCCGCGCGCATCATGGAGAGATCATGGCGCAAGCCACGCGCCTCGCCGAGACCGGCAAGCTCGTGCCGCTGCTCGACGCCAGGCGTTTTACGCTGGAGAGCGTCGACGAGGCCTATGCGCTGATCAGGGATCACGCCGCCAAGGGCAAGTTGGTCGTCGATGTCTGAGGTGGAGCTTGTGGCCCGGATGAGGGCAGCGCAATCCGGGATTCTCGCTAAGAGCACGAAGGCCCCGGATTACGCTGCGCTCCATCCGGGCTACGGAGCTGTGCGCGCCGCTAGTCCTCGCTGGACGCGGCGGAGCGGTTGCGCAAGTAGGCCTGCGACAACAGGAAGAACAACGCGCGCTCGCCATGATATTTGGCGGACGGCCGGGTGCGCTCGAAACCATCGGCAAAGATCTTGCCGGACTGGTCGCACACCTGCCATCGCCAGCCAAACCGCTTGCGCCTGGTGAGGATCACTTCGAACATGCCGACGAGCTTGGTCCCCTGCTCCTTGCCGGTCTCGCAAAGGCATCCAAGCCCCTGCTCCGGCCTCCCCCATTAAACGGATGCCCGACATATAACCCAGCCGAGTGGAAAGAGAATAAAATTGATGATCGGAAATTCGTCTCTTGCACCGCTGGGATGAAGACGGCGGGGGTGCGGGAATAAGCTTTCGCCAGCGGTGTTCGCCTTGGCCCCAGGAGGCAATCCGGCGGCGCTTGCAGTATTCAAAGCAGAACACAGGGGTTGATGGGGATGAGCATTTGCTCACCAGTCCCCACGACGGATGCGACGGTAACAGGAGATGCACGCTGGTGCGCTCGATGAGAATTTCCGTGCGAACGTCAGGTCGGTGTCAGGTTGCAGGCGGCACCGCCGCCAGGACCTTAGCGCGCGATGGTCTTAGCGCGCGACGACTTCGACCTCGCCGTCGACGCCGTTGACGACGTTGAATCCGCGCTCGTAGACCTTGCCCTCGTTCTTGGCGATGGCGCGGTATTCGCCTTCGGAGAGCACGACGCGCGGGAAGGCGCCGATCGATTCCTTGATGACGTCGCCGCCCGGGGTCAGCACCGACCAGGCGGTGTTGGCGAGCGCCTCGCCGCCCCTGTCGCTGACCAGCTTGAGGGTGATCACGGCAGCACGGTGGGTGATGGTGACGTCGGTGAGCTTGCTGGCCTGGACGCGGATGTCGGAGCGCACCACCGAATTGGCATCGCCATAGTTGGAGATGATGTAGTAGGTGCCCTCCGGCAGCAGCACGACGTCGCCGGCGGCGACGTTCGGCACCAGCGATGCGCGCTCGCCGGATTCGAACTGGCTGCCCTTGTAGATCGCGAACGAGATCTGGTTCTGGGGAATGCGGCTGGTGCCGACCCGGCCTTCGATCCGCAGGCCCCCGGCCGGCAGCACGAAGGACTCGCGGTCGGTCTCGGCCTTCAGGCTGACGGTGCGCACCGCGCTGACGAGGCCGAAGGCGACGTGCACGACGTAATTGCCCGGCGGCAGCACGATGTTGGGCGTGGCGCTGCGGTCCTCGCGGATCAGCTTGAAGGTGCCGTTCTCGTCGGGACGGTCGGCAAACACGCGCCACACCAGGCCGCTGGTGATCGCCGGAGAATCCTTGCCGTATTTCGCGGTCAGCGACAGCACGCCCTGTCCGGGCACGGCCGCATTGAGCGGGGCGGCCGGCGGCACGGTCGTGACCGCGGGCGGCGGCATGCTCGGGGTTGCCGGCTGCATCAGGGTCGGCGGCAGGCTCGGCGGGCCGGCGCCCGGCCCGGAGGGCGGCGCCAGGCTGACGGCGCCGCCGGGCTCGGGCACCGAAGCCGGTGGGACCGGCGGCGGACGATCGGAGAAAAGCTGCGCCTGCGCAGCGTTTTGGCCTGAGGTAACGAGGCACGCGCCAAGGATCAGCGCCGGCAGCAGCCTGCCGCTGCGCCGCCATCCGATGATGCCGTCACCCCCGCGTGTCATGCCCCCTGCTTTTCACCGAAAACGCGGCAAATTCAAGCCTCTGATACCCCTGGAAATACGGGCCCGTGCAGATCGGTGGAACCTGGTTGACGCCTGCGTGATTACACCAGAGGCAACCGTCCCTCGCCATACTCCTGCCCCGTGCCCTTTCCAAAGCGGCATAAACCATGCTTCGCGCCTGATATGGCGAAGCGCAAAGGCGGTGCCTAGTCTGACGGTGCAGGCCCCGGCGTAGGAGAGTTTCGGTGCTAGACATCTTGAAGGGGCGTGGCGCGAACGGCTCGAACGGTGAGAAGATTGGCCTTGGCCCCACCCGCCGGCCGGTCATCGGCCTCGCCCTCGGTGGCGGCGCGGCGCGCGGCTTTGCCCATATCGGAATCCTCAGGACCCTGATTGCCAACGGCATCGTGCCCGACGTCGTGGTCGGCACCTCCATCGGCGCCGTGGTCGGTGGCCTGCATGCGGCCGGCCGGCTCGAGACGTTCGAAGAGTGGGGGCGCAGCCTGCAAGGGATGCGCAACATCCTCGGCTATCTCGACATCCGCCTCAACGGCTCCGGCCTGCTCGGCGGCGAGAAGCTGGCGACCCGCCTCGTGAATGCGGTCGGACAGACCCTGATCGAGGACCTGCCCATCAAGTTCGCAAGCGTCGCGACCGAGGTCCGCACCGGCCACGAGATCTGGCTGACGCGCGGCCGCGTCGTCGATGCGATGCGTGCGTCCTACGCCCTGCCCGGCATCTTCTCGCCCGTCCTGATCGGCGACCGCTGGCTGGTCGACGGCGCGCTGGTGAACCCGGTGCCGGTCTCGGCCGCCCGCGCGCTCGGCGCCGAAATCGTCATCGCCGCAAATCTTTCCAGCGACATCTTCACCCATTCCACGACGATCTATTCGCACGGCGCACTGCCCGCCCCGGTCGCTCCGGAGGCGGAGGAGCCGACGGCCAAGCGGCGCTTCCCGCGCCTGTTCTCGCCCGAGAGGACGATGAAGCGCGAGTTCTTTGGAGGTAATGGCCGGCCCGGCATCTCCTCGGTGATGGTGGATGCCTTCAACATCATGCAGGATCGCATCACCCGCGCCCGCCTTGCCGGCGATCCGCCGGATCTGTTGATCACGCCGCGGGTCGGCCAGTTCGGCTGGTTCGACTTCCACCGCTCCGAGGACCTGATCGCTCATGGCACCCGCGCCGCGGAGCGCGCGCTGGAGTCGATCCAGGAGGCAATCCATGTGCTGGCGCCGGCGCCGGAAGGCACCGCGCCGAAAGCCGGCGAGCAGACCTGATTAGGCCGTCTTGATGTAGTCGCGCAGGGCTTCCTGCTCGGACTCGTATTCCTGGACCCGGCGCTTGACGATGTCGCCGATCGAGATCAGGCCGACCACCTTGCCGTTGTCGGTCACCGGCAGATGGCGGAACTTGCCCGACGTCATCATCTCCATGAGCTCGGCGACCGTGTCGGTCTCCTTGCAGGTCACGACCTTGCGGGTCATGACCTGAGCGACCGGCTCCTCCAGCGCGCCGGCGCCGCGCTCGCCGATCACGCGCACGATGTCGCGCTCCGACAGGATGCCCTCGAGCCGGCTCTGGTTCATCACCAGCACCGCGCCGATCTTCTTCTCACCGAGCAACTTGACCGCAGCAGCCAGCTTCGCGTCGGGCTCGACGCTCACGATCTGGTGGCCCTTGGTGTTGAGAATGGAACGTACCGTCATTGTTGCCTCCCTGAATCGGACCCGTTCCGCCTTTGGCGGCCCGGACTTGTTCTTCGAGTCTTCAACTAACAGTTTCAGCGCCGGTTGCAGGCTCAGGCGCTTTGCGAAGCATCGCCGCTAGCGGCTTGCAGCTTCGGAACATTCTTCCGGCAAATGATGGATGAATTCGGGCCGCACCGCAAGCGCCGCTTCAAATACGGTCTGAAACGTCCTGTGATGACGCATCCGCAGCATCGTTTCGCACGCGCGGCACGGGATCGAACAGCGCAAACAGCAGCAGGCCGGCGAAGAAGCCGCCGATATGCGCCTGCCAGGCCACGCTCGTGGTTTCGGAATCGATGCCGATCGCACCGACGCCGAAGATGATGTTGACGCCGAACCACACGGCGAGGAAGCCGACCACCCGTCCGTCGCGCAGCGCGCGCGACAGCGGCAGCGCCGGAACCTTTGCTGCGGTATCGGCGTCCGACCGGTTGAACGACAGGAAGCTGCCGCGGACGAACGCGAAGCGGATCGCGGCTGCCATCGCGCCCGACACCGAGGCCGAGGCGCCGATCATCGGCGCCACCGCATGCTCATGGGTGACGAGATGGGCGAGCGCGCCGGCCGCCGCCGTCACCGCCAGAAACAGGAAGAACCTGACCGCGCCGAAGCGCCGCGCCAGCGCGCTGCCGAACGGCAACAGCCAGAGCACGTTGAAGCCGAGGTGGGTCAGATTGGCGTGCAGCAGCGAATAGGTGACGAAGGTCCAGACCTTGGCGCCGGCGCCGCCCGGGATCTGCAAGTTCAGCAGCGAGGAATCGTAGCGCTTGGGGATGAAGCCGAAGACGTCGATGGTCCAGTTCTCGAGCTCCGGCGGCAGCAGCACCCGCAGATGGATCACCGCCAGCAGGACGATATAGGCGGTCAGCGCCAAAGGCAGCGTCAGGACCGGCTCGCGCGGAGCCTCCTCATGGGCGGCCGGCAGGCCGGGCTGAGAATCCTGCGGCGGAGAATCGTGCGGGGAATCCAAGGCAGCTTCGCTTTCAGGCGCGATCGGAACGATCCGTTTGGAGATAGTCGCCTTTGCCGGCCTTGCGCAAGTGCACAAAAGGAAAAGGCAGGGCCCTGGGAAGCCCTGCGTGTCCGTGTCGGCCTTCCGGTGCCGGAGGAATGAAGGTGTATCCCCACCCCTCCCCGCGGCCCGTGACCAAACTGTTTGACGCCCTGTGTACAGGCCCCGCCGAGAACCTGGATGAAAGCGGCGAGGCTTGCGACTGCGATCACCATAGCAGCGCCGCGCGAGGGGCAAAGGCCATAGTTAATTTAACGTTAACAACGCAAAGACCGCCTTAACGAGGGCGAAAACGCCCTCCCGGCATGGACGCTGCAAATCCCCTCCTGCACAACATCACAAGGGATCGCGGGTGCACTGAAGCGGGACAGCTTTGTCCCTTCGAGGTTGCACCCCGGGATAAGCGTTCAGACATGAAACATCCGTCGAGCCGCGCGTTCTTCGCGTATTGGGACAAGAAGCGCGGCGCCGCACGGGCTCCCGACAGGGCCGACATCGATCCGGCCGCGGTCCGCGGCCTGCTCGGCGACATTTTTGTCCTCTCCTGCGAGCCCAATCTCGGCTTTCCCTTCCGCGTCGCCGGCACACGCGTCTGTGCTCTCGCGGGATGCGATCTCAAGGACCAGAGCTTTGCAGCGCTGTTCACGGCCGCGAGCCGCAGCGAGATCGAGGAGATCACCACCATCGTCGCCGACGAGGCGTTAGGTGCGATCGCCGGCGTCACGGCCGCGCGCGAGGATGGCAGCAAGGCCTATCTCGAGCTGTTGTTGCTGCCCTTCAACGCCCGCCCGCACACGCCCGTGAGCGTAACCGGCGTGCTCGCGCCGTTCGACGACGAATGCGGCGCGCTCTCAGCCTTCACCCTCACCTCCTGGCGCTATCTGCACCAGCCGGAGAAGCTGCTGCCGCGCGCGATCCGCAAACTGCAGATCGCACGCGGGCTGATGGTGTATGAAGGGCTGAGATAGTCTCCGCCGCCCGACAAATCACGCGCATGCGGATGGCCGTTTTTGCCGGATCTGCGTCATTCCTGATGTCGTCGCCAAGGGTTAGCTTCCGTCTCGCGTGAAGCAACGAGGTTCGGGTGACATCATCATGACATGGCGCGTTCTGGCGTTGAGCGGCCTCGGCTGCGTGGCGCTGCTGGCGGCGATCGGCGGAAGCTGGCTGTTCCTGCTGCCAGGCGCGCCGGCTCAGGGAGCCGCCCCTGCGATATCCAAGGACGAGACCGAAGCGACGCTTGCGGCGCTGAAGCCGCCGAAGCGCAAACGCCCGCTGATTGCCATCGTCGGCATCAACGACATGAGCGAGACGACCGACTATCTGATGCCGTACGGCATCCTCGCGCGCGCCGATGTCGCCGACGTCCTCACATTGGCGACGCAGCCCGGACCCGTCACGCTCGATCCCGCGCTGAAAGTGCAGCCGCATGCGACCATCGCCGAGTTCGACGCGGCGCATCCCGACGGCGCCGATTACGTGATCGTGCCCGCGATGAGCCGCGAAGACGATGCCGTGGCGTTGCAATGGATCAAAAGCCAGGCCGGCAAGGGCGCGATCATCATCGGCGTCTGCGTCGGCGCCAAGGTCGTTGCCAACACGGGACTCCTCGACGGCCGGCAGGCCACCACGCACTGGTATTCGGTGCGCGATCTGCAGAAGCATTCCGCGATCCGCTACGTCGCGGACCGCAGGCTGGTGGTCGATCGCGGCGTTGCGACGACGACCGGCATCACCGCGTCCATGCCGATGGCCCTGACCCTGGTCGAGGCCATCGCCGGCCGCGCCAGGGCCGAGGCGGTCGCCCGCGACATCGGTCTTGCGGAGTGGAATGCGCGCCATCGCAGCGCGGCGTTCCAGTTCACACGCCCGTTCGCGCTGACGGCGATCGCCAACACGCTCGCATTCTGGAACCGCGAGCAACTCGGACTCGCGCTGACGCCAGACATCGACGAGGTGTCGCTTGCGCTTGTCGCGGATGCGTGGTCGCGCACCTATCGCTCGCGCGCCCTCACCTTCGCGGCCACGGCAGAGCCGCAGACGAGCCGTGGCGGTCTTCGCATCCTGCCGGACAACGTCGCGGCCGGCTGGCCGGCAGAGCAGATGCCGCCTGATACCGTCGACTTGCCGCCGGCGCGAGCGCTGGACCGGACGCTGCATGCCATCGATGCGCGCTACGGGTCACGCACGGCCGACTTCGTCGCGATGCAGCTCGAATATCCGAGATGACCGCACGTCAGTGCGCCGGCTGTCGCTAGCAACAGCCGACGCACGATGCGCGGTTACGGCATCGCCAGATGCCAGGCGCCGTTCAAGAAGCCGTCGCCGGTGACGTCGCCGGGCTTCTGGTCCTTGGCGAAGGTGTAGAGCGGCTTGCCCTTGTAGGCCCACTGTTTCGAGCCGTCGTCGCGCGTGATGATGGTGTAGCCGTCGCCCGCTGCATCGCTGGCCTCGGCCTTCAGCACCGGCCAGTTCGTCGCGCATGGACCGTTGCAGGCGGACTTGCCGTCCGCGTCCTTGTCGAAGGTGTAGAGCGTCATGCCCTTGCCATCGGTGAGCACGTTGCCCTTGTCGGTCTTGCCGGTCTTGGTCGGGGGTGCGGCGAAGGCGGCGGGAACGATCGCGAGCGAGAGTGCCAGCGAGAGCGCGAGGCGGATCGAGGACGTCATGATATCTCCTGTCATGCAATTGGCTTGCATGGGTAGGACGCCGCACGCGGCGTCGTATTCCTGAGATGGCGGCAAAGATTTTTTTCACTGCGCGCGCCGACGCGGCGGAATAAACTGGATCAACCGAGACGGAACGACGGAAAGACATGAGCAAGCCGCATTGGCGTCCCGCGCACGCATCCGACCTGCCCGCGATCAGCGCGATCGCGGCGCGGATTCATCCTGCTCTTCCTGAGAGCCCCGAGGTGCTCGCGGAGAAGATGCGGCTCTATCCCGACGGATGCCGCGTGCTGATCACGGGCGACGAGACCGCCGGCTACGGACTTTCGCATCCCTGGAAGCAGCACCGGATCCCGCCGCTCGACGGCTTGCTCGCACGACTGCCTGACGATGCGGATTGCCTCTACATCCATGACGTCGCGGTGCTGCCCGATTTTCGCGGCGGCGTCGTGCGCCCCTACGTCGCCGAGATCGAGCAGCTGGCGCGCGCGGCAGGCATCGCCACGCTCGCGCTGGTCTCGGTCTATGCCACGCGGCCGCTGTGGCAACGTCTCGGCTTTCGGCCCGTCACGGCGGACGCGGCACTGCGCGCAAAGCTGGCATCCTATGGCGAAGGCGCGACGTATATGCTGCGCGACCTTACCGCGGCGTAATGTCCCTCACCGGCCAGCCGGCTCACGCGGGCGTGAAGCCGCGCCCTCGAACCGGGTCAGGTGGCGCTCCGTCGAAGGGATGTGCGAGCCGTTCCGGTCTCGCCGAACCGAGGCTGGAGAAGATCCATGAAACTCACTTTGTCGAAGATTGCTTTGATGACATGTGTTGCAGCGAGCGCGTTCGCCGCGGCCAGCGCCAACGCGGCGCCACACCGAATCGATGGTTGCCAGTTCGGCTTCTTCGAAAGCTGTGGCATCGTTGCGGAGTCGACGACCCCGGGCCGCGCACGCCGCCCCGTCGCGCGCCTCGCCAACGATACCTCGCCGACCTACATGAAGCAGACTGATCCGCGCTACAGCTCGTCGATGCGCGATGCCGGCGGCGGCGGAGGTGGTGGTGGCGGCGGAGGCGGTGGTGGTGGTGGCGGCGGCCGCTGAACTCACACCTGACTTTTCAGATGATGCCGCCGGTGCAACCCGGCGGCATCATTGTCGTCTGCGCTGAACGGCGCCGGTTCAGCCGCGATGCTTTTTCTTCTTCGGCTTCTTTCCAGGCGCGCCCTTCGCGGGCCACGCCGTGACCGACGGCTCTGCGTGACCCGGCTTGTTCTTGTGCTTCTTCTTGCCGAAAGACGGAGCATCGCCGAATTTCGGCCCGCGCTCGCCTTGAGGCTTGCCGCGTGGCTTGAATTCACTCTTGTCGCGCGGACGATCGTCGCGACGTTCACGATGATCGCTGTCGCGGCTCTCGCGCGTGTGTGACCGCTCCTCCGCAGGCGCCTGCTGCTGCGAGCCCTCCCCCAGCCGTTCGATGCGGATGCTGTCCTCCTTGTCCGGACGCTTGACCTTGGCCGCGAAGGATTCCGCGACCCGCTCGGAGATCTCGAACTCGGTCGTGGTGTCCATGATCTTGATGGCGCCGATGTCGCGCTTGTCGATGCCGCCGCGGCGGCAGATCATCGGCAGCAGCCAGCGCGCCTCCGCATTCTTGCGTCGTCCGATCGCGGCGCGGAACCAGACGCTCGTCTCCGACATGCCGTGCTTCGACGATACTTTTCCCGATTTCGATCGAGGTCTTCCGGCGCGATCGTCGCCGCCGTCGCCCCTATCCTGGAATCTATCGCGACCGCGATCGTCGCGCGGCCGGCCACTGCGCTCGCCGGGATCGAGGATGTCTTCGGGCGACGGCAGCCGCGCGCGATAGAGCCGCGCCAGGGCGGCTGCGATATCCTCGGCCGACCGCTCGGCCAGCAGCGCCTGGGCCAGCACCAGATCGTCCGCGGTCGTCTCCTCGGTGAACAACACGTCCTTCATGCGCTCGTGGTCGAGCTTGCGGATTTCGTCCGCCTGCGGCGCCGTGCCCCAGTCGGCGTCGACACCTGCGAGATTGAGCAGCAGCTCCGCGCGACGCCGGCGGGCGGGCGGCACCAGCAGGACGCTTGTCCCCTTGCGTCCGGCGCGCCCGGTTCGGCCCGAGCGGTGCTGCATCACCTCGGCGTCGTTGGGCAGGTCGGCGTGAATGACGAGGTCGAGGCTCGGCAGGTCAATGCCGCGGGCGGCAACGTCGGTGGCGACGCAGACGCGGGCCCGTCCGTCGCGCAGCGACTGCAGCGCCAGGGTCCGCTCGTTCTGCGTCAATTCTCCCGACAGGGCGACGACGGAGAAGCCGCGCTCCAGGAGCGCCGCCTGCAAATGCCTGACGTGATCGCGCGTGCTGCAAAACACCAGCGCGCTCGGCGCCTCGTAGAAGCGCAGCACGTTGACGACCGCATGCTCGGCATCGGCGGGCGCGATCCGGATGGCGCGGTACTCGATATCGGCATGACCGCCTTCGTCGCCGGCGACTTCGATCCGGAACGCCTGCTGCTGATATTGCTTGGCGAGCGCGACGATGCCGCGCGGAAAGGTCGCCGAGAACAGCAGGGTGCGGCGCGTCTCCGGCGTGGTCTCGAGGATGAACTCCATGTCCTCGCGAAAGCCGAGATTGAGCATCTCGTCGGCCTCGTCGAGGACGACCGCTTTCAATTCCGAGATGTCGAGACGGCCGCGGCGCAAATGATCGCACAACCGGCCGGGCGTGCCGACGACGATGTGAGCGCCCGCGGCGAGCTCGCGCTGCTCGCGGCGCGGATCCATGCCGCCGACGCAGGAGACGACGCGCGTCTCCGCATGCTGGTAGATCCAGGCGAGTTCGCGCTGAACCTGCATCGCGAGCTCGCGGGTCGGCGCCACGATCAAGGCGAGCGGAGCCGCCGCCCGCTCGAACCGCTCGGCATCGCCAAGCAGATCCTTGGCCATGGCGAGGCCATAAGCGAGGGTCTTGCCGGAGCCAGTCTGGGCCGAAACCAGCAGGTCGCGGCCGGCGGCTTCGTCCGCGAGCACGGCGAGCTGAACGGGGGTTGGCGAATCGTAGTTCCGCTCGGCCAAAGCGCGGGCGAGCGGCGGGGTCAGGGCCGGAAAAGACACGGGATGGAGAACCTTGGTTAATTCAGGCGCGCAAACGGTGAGCCGAGGGGCCTGAGCTGCATGCGCGGCAAACGGCCCGGCCGCACGCTGATTTGATCTGGGCGCTCTTTACGCCAAGTGCCCGAAAATCACCATGCCTATGATGCATGGCTTCGCGCAGAGAACCGCGCTTAGAGGTTGCGGAGGATTTTTACCGCCACCTCGATCGGTCAATGGATACGGTCTTGCCGCACCGGCCATCCGATACCAAATCGTTTCTCACACGAGAACAATGGGGGAAACATGCCTGACAGCATATCGCTCGCCGACAAGCTCGCGACCTTTGAGGACCTCTGGTCCCCGCGCACGATCACGACGTTCAACGATTGCGACGTGATGGTGGTGAAGGTGAAGGGCGAGTTCACCTGGCACAAGCATGACGACACCGACGACTTCTTTCTGGTCCTGAAGGGCAATCTGGACATCGAATTGCGGGATCGCACGGTGACGCTCGGTCCGGGCGAGCTCTATGTCGTGCCCAAAGGCGTCGAACATCGTCCGGTGGCGCGCGAGGAGGTCCACCTGATGCTGATCGAGCCGACCGGCACCCCGAACACCGGCGACAAGGCGACCGCCGCGGCGCGCAAGCTTGCGTAGAGGGCAGCGCGCGCGGCCTAATCCCTGGAGGCCGCCAGCCGGCTGAAGCGGCCGGCCAGCCTGGCTCTTGCGCGTGCAGCATTGTCCTTGATTGCGCGGGCCAGCGCTCGGATGGCCCGCCAGGCCTCGGTCGCCTGCAGCCACGCCTTTGCCGCGGCGTATTTTCCGTAAGCCCAGGCAAACGCTGGAATTCGCATCAGCTTGTCGCGCGTGAGATGAAACAGGCGCTCGACCAACACCAGCTTGAGCAACTCGCCGACAATGAAGGTCACAACGCTGCTGACAAACTGACCGGTCGCGGCGAGATAGGCCGCCACGGGCTTGACCGGCTCCAGAATGATGACGGGCACCGAGAACAATGCGAGCGACGGATAAGGCGGTAGCCCCCTGATCCAGGCGCGCAATCGCCTGAATTCGAAATGCCGTCCGATCCAGCGCGCTATTGGCCGCGCCACGGCCATGAAGACCGCATCCAACACGAAGTAAATGGCAGCCAGCACGTAAGTGACGGGTTTCAGGATTCGCTTCACGATCGCTCTCCTGGCAACTGAAAGCCGCAACCTGGACCTAAGTTTCACCTCGGCGCGAATAACTCGGCGATTTCCGGTGGAACTTTTCAGGCGACGGACACCGTGACTGGACTAGGACGTGGACTCATTAACGCGAAGCCATAGCCTGATCGAGGCGAGCTGAACGAAAGCAAGATACGGGCTGAAGCAGATCGGATCGCTGCGATTGCTCTTTGGCGGGATGTTGGCCCACGCGCCCTTCTTCATCGCAAGTTCTCTGATCCAGTCGGCGAGTAACATTGCCCCGGATTTCAGACGAGACAGCAGTTTTCCGGCTAGTCGAACGTCGTGCGCCTCACCGGGGCTCAGCGCCAGCCGTACCGGCAGACCATTGCTACCGACCACCGCATGAATTTTGCTAGTCACGCACGATTCAAATTTTGTTTTTTGACCTTAAGGCAGGCAAATCTCCGCCCACTTGGTCGTTGTCACGATGCGCGGCGATGAACATGGCGACGGCCGACCGGCAATAAGATTCGATTTCGTTGTGGTCCTCTGCTTTCGCCTGATCGAAGCGTGCAATCATCAGGAGATCGGATCCTTTGAAAAGCGCGGCGAACAAGCGGGCGGACCGGAGAGGATCGGGCACGTTCAGAACCGCCTTCGCGTGCAACTGACGCAACAGGGCCTCGATTTCGGCGATGACATGGGCGGGGCCGGATTCGAAATGGAGCTTGCTTAACGCGTTTTGACTCGTCTTGTCGGCGATGACCATGGCTTCGAGGCTGCGGACGTCTGATCTCAACAGCGTGCGAAGCAGTGATGATCCCACCGCCACGAGCTGGTCTTCGACCGAACCGTCGACGCCTTCAAGAAGGGTCTGTGGTGCAAACAACTGATGGCAGCCGGCCGCCATGGCCGCGCCGAACAGCGCCTCCTTGTTCTCGAAGTGCCTGTAGATGCTGAGCTTGGATATCTTCGCTCGCTGGGCGACCTTGTCCAATGTCGTCGCTTGAAAACCCAACTCCACAAAGAGCTCGCGCGCGGCGTCGATGATGGTTTGGCCAAGCGCCTCGTTGGCGGGCCGGCCGCGCCGGCCCTGGCTGTTTTCGGTCACGGCAATTCCAGTACTTGACAGTATCCTAATTCTTGAATTACGATACCATGAAGTATCTGAAATGTGCAAGCCAGGGGGTAAGGTGACTCCTTCGATGCAACGACGAGCCCTGCTGAAGTTGGCTGCGCTTTCCGCCATCGGCCTCGCCCGCGCTCAGGCCACCGCCAAGCCCAACTCGTCTCCCTCCATCCACAACACGGAGCCCATCACCATGGATGACGTCATCATCATCGGCGGCAGCTTTGCCGGTCTCGCCGGCGCCTTGCAGCTCGGCCGCGCCCGCCGCAAGGTCACCGTTCTCGATACCGGTCTGCCACGCAACCGCTTCGCCGGCCACTCGCATGGACTGCTCGGCCACGATCACAAGCCGCCGCTGGACATCCTGGCGGAGGCGCAGCGGCAGTTGGCGCGTTATCCCGCGATCAAGCTTGTCAGTGCCCGGGCCGACAGCGTCTCCGGCGCCATCGACAATTTCTCTGTCCTTACTGGCGATGGTGAAAGCCTTGCGGCGCGTCGTCTGATCCTGAGCTATGGCGTCGCCGACCAGATGCCTGATGTTCCGGGCTACGCCGAAAGCTGGGGCACGTCCATCGTGCCATGCCCCTATTGCGATGGCTTTGAAGTCGCCGGCCAGCATTGGGGCCTCGTCTGGTCCAGCCCGCAGTCGCACAATCAGGTCAGGCTGTTCCACGATTGGACTGACAAGTTGACGCTCTTCGCCGATGGTCACGACATTCCGCCCGATATCCAGGCCGATCTGGCGCGCCGCAACATACCTCTCGTCGATGGCCGGATCGTCGAGATCGCCCATCACCAGGGCCATATCGCCACCGTCAATCTCGATACCGGCCGCAATGTCGCGGTCGACATCCTGTTCGCCAATCCGCGCAACAAGCCGTCCGCAAGCCTGCATGAAGCACTCGGCCTTGCCACCGTGGCTACGCCCGCCGGCATCGTCCTCAAGGTCGACGAACGCCGTCAAACCAGCACGCCTGGCATCTACGCCGCCGGCGACCTCACCACGCCCTTCTTGCCCTCGGTCACCCAGGCATCATCGCAGGGCGCGATGGCGGGTATCTTCGCCCAGCAGTCGATGGTGGTTTGAGAGCGCAGATTGGAGATGAGCATGGCGGTCGAACCGGACAGCGCGGGTGTGCGCTTCCCTCCGCCCTTCGTCTATCTGGGAGCGCTGCTGTTGGGGCTGGCGGCGGAGCGGTTCGTCACCCAGCGCTCATTCGGCATCGACGGGCGGTTGCTGGTCGCGACCGGCGTGCTGCTGTTCGTTGCCGGCGCGGCGATGATGCTTGCGGCGGCGGGGCTGTTCCGGCGGTTGGGCACCAACGTTCCGCCGTCGCAGCCAACGACCCTGATCGCAACGACCGGCCCTTATCGGTGGACCCGCAATCCCATGTATCTCGGAATGGCGCTTATCTATGCCGGTCTTGCGATCGGCTTCGACGGGCCGATCGCCTTCGCCTTGCTCCCGTTGGTGCTGATCGCGATCCAGACGCAGGTGATCGCCCGCGAGGAGCGCTATCTCGAAGCGAAGTTCGGCGACGACTACCGCCACTACAAGGCCGAGGTTCGCCGCTGGCTCTGACTATTCCGCCGCTGCCGCCTGCGGGGCCGCCCGTCGGCCAGCTTTCCCAACGGATCGCCGTCGTTACCCGGAGCAGCTTTCAGTATCTGGAAAGTATCCATCCGTCTTGCAGAGCCGTCGGCTATCCAACAACAGGTGGCATCAATGGTCTACAGTCTAATTGTCAAAAAAGAGATCCGCAGGAGCTTCGATCATGTCAACAACCAGCGTTGGGATGATGCTGCAAAGGGCCTAACACCAAACGCGTATCACTGGGTTGCCGGAAATCATGCGTTGGGGGTGAGCGACATGGAAAGCAATCGGTGAAGCAGTGGTTCGAGCGCATGGGCCGTGTTTTCCCGAAGCTTCATATAGATATTGAGCAGGTCGAGGTGACGGGTTGGCCATGGAATACCACAGTGTTCGTCAAGTGGCGGGCCAACGCGAGGCTACTTGACGGCCAAAGCTCGTATGTGAACAGGGGCGTCCACGTCTTCAAGTTGCGATGGGGCAAGGTTTATTCGATTGAGGAATATTTCGACTCGCAGGCTGCAGAACGAAGCCTCGCTATCCAAGCTCGTGCTGGTTTGGATGAAGCTGCGGCTGGCCCAATCGTGAGCTAACGCGGATCACTCGTGTGATGCCGCCATCAGCGCACGGCGCCTTATCACTAGTGGAGGCGGGCTCGCTGGAGACGATGGACTTTGGCATCGGATAGCTTCGTTAAGAACGAACCAGAACAAGGATATGTCATGGCACAGCACAATGCCGATCAGATCACCAACTGGAAGAGCCAAAGCGGGGAGCGCTGGGTCGTCCACCAGGCCCGGCTCGACGCTAGGCTGGAGGTGTTCGGCCAGGCCGCGATCGAAGCCGCCGCGCCCGCGACGGGCGAGCGCGTGCTGGACGTCGGCTGCGGCGCGGGCGCGTCGAGTCTGGCTCTGGCCGCCCGCGTCGGCGCGGGGGCCAAGTGCTGGGCGTGGACATATCCGAACCGCTGATCGCCCGAGCGCGCGCGCTCGCGCCACAGGATACGCCAACCCTGTTCCGCGTCGCCGACGCCAGTAGCGCCGAGCTGCCCGAGGGGGCGTTCGACATCCTGTTCTCGCGTTTCGGGGTGATGTTCTTCGACGATCCAACAGGCGCGTTCGCCCATATGCGCCGCGCGCTCAAGCCGGGCGGGCGGGTCGCTTTCGTCTGCTGGCGTGGCGCGGCCGAGAACGATTGGATGCACCTGCCGATGGGCGCGATTAAGGGCATCGTCCCGGCGACCGCGCCACCCGATCCCGAAACGTCCGGCCCGTTCTCGTTCGGCGACCGGGGGCGGGTGGCGCGCATCCTGACGGGGGCCGGCTTCAACGATATCGCTATCGCGCCCTTCGATGCTTCCGTCCCGTTTGGCGAGGGCGCGACGCGGGACGCGGCGATCGACGACGCGGTGAAGATGACGTTCGAGGTCGGCCCGCTGTCGCGCGCGCTTGTTGATCAGCCCGACGACATCCGCGCCCGCGCATCGGCCGCGGTTCGTGCCGCCTTCGCGGACTGCCCCGGCGAGCGGTCGGTGATGATCGACGGCGCGACGTGGATCGTCACGGCGCGCAATCCCGCGCAAGCTGATAGCGATTAGCAGGGGGAGACGCCCCTCGCTGGCCTTGATGGCCGCTGCGCTGGCCGGGAAGGATACCGTGGCGCAAAAAGCCGAACCGCCGCGGCCGGTTGTGGTTGCGACCGCGCATTTTGACGCCGAGACCCCGGAGCGGAGCACAGCTGCTTAATGAGTACACAGCCTAGATCTCGGCATAGATCTCCAAGAGATTGCCGTCGGGATCGCGGAAGAACAACGTACGATGCCCGAACGACTGGTTGGTCGGCGGCGACACCAGCGCAATGCCCTGCCGAACGAGTGCGTTGGCGCATGCATCGACCTCGGCCGCGGAGACCTTGAACGCCAGTTGCAGCGAGGCACTGCCCGGCGGCGTCGGCGCATCGGCGGCGGTTCGGCTCGGCCGCGCCAGCGCCAGCGTGTTGCCGCCCAAGCCGTACTCGATCCAGTTCGGCGACAGCTCGCGCAGCAGAGGAAAGGCAAGGACATCCTCATAGAAGCGGCGCATCGCCGCCATGTCGCGCACGAAGATAACGGTGTAGTCGATCGCGCGGATGGCGTTGAAGGGAGAGCGCCGGGTTGGTTCGGGTGTCTGTTGGTTTGTCATCGTGGCCCTTATTCCAAATTGCGGCTCGTAGCCCGCATGAAGCAAAGCGGAATGCGGGGCCGGTGTCCCGGGATTGGGCTTCGCTCCATCCGGGCTACAGGCTCGCAGGGCTATCGCAGCAGCCCGCCACCATAGCGCAGCTCGTAGAGCTGCATGCCATCTTGCCGCGCAATCGTCTCGACGCCGTGGAAACGATCGAGCGCGCCTTCGACCTCGTTGCGGTAGAGCATCCCCGCTTGTTCGAATCGGCGCGGTCCGCGGTATGGCTGCTCGACGCTCACAGCCAGCAGCGCGTGACGCAGGAATTTGTAGATCGCGAGGAAAGTCTCCCGATCCCTGATCTCCGCACCGGCGCCACCACCGTAGCTCATCGACCAGATGACGCGGTCGTCCTTCGACACCGTCTCCTGCCCGACGAAAAATCCCATGCCGAAATAGATATCGCGATAGGCATAAGGCGGCGCGCGATGCTCGAGCTGCCTGGAGCCTGCGAGCAGCGGCGCGGCCACCGTCGCGTCGTCGTCGAGGCCGGCATAGGTGCGCCGCTTGGCCTCGACCAGGAAGGCCGCGAGATCGTGCGGGACCGATGGCATCGTTTAGTCCACCAGTTCCGGCCACGGCACGATGGTCGACTTCACCGTCTTCATCGCCATCGCGTCCTTCACCGCCTGCGCGAGGCCTTCCTCCGTGAATGGATAGATCGTCTGCATCTTCAGCCAGGGATATTTGCCCGCCGTGCGATAGAGCATGTCGACGCCGAGCGGCAGATCGTTGCCGGTGAAGCCCCAGGAGCCCAGCACGTTGAGATCCTTGGTGCAGATGCGGTGCCAGGAGGTCTCGATCGAGCCGGCATCGGTGAACTGGCCCATCTCGACATAGGTGCCGCCGTCACGCAGCATCTCGATGCCTTCGGGGCCGGCGGTGGGGTGCCCCGAGCAGTCCATCACCAGATCGGCGCCGAAGCCGCCGACGATCTCGCGCACACGCGCGATGCGCTCCTGCGGCGATCTGATCTCCTCGATGTTCACGGTCGCCTCCGCGCCGAACTCGCGGGCCAGCTTGAGCCGCGGCTCCTCCGGCGCGCCGACGCAGATGACGCGCCCCGCCCCCATCTCCTTTGCGGCCGCGACCGCGAGAATGCCGATCGGCCCCGATCCCTGGATCACCACGGTGTCGCCCCAGGAAAAACCACCGGCGCGGCTGGCGCGGTTGAAGGCGCGGATGCAGGAGGTCAGCGGCTCGGACAGCGCGCCGAGACGCAACGACATGTCGTCGGGCAGTTTGTAGATCTTGGTGCCCGGCAGCATCTCGAGATCGACATAGACATATTCGGCCCAGCCGCCCCACATGTGCGGCGCCTTGTCGAAGCCGAGATAGCGGCCGTAATAGACCGGCGTCAGGCATTTGTTGGCGGTTTGCGGATAATGGATGCAGTAATAGCAATGGCCGCAGGGCATCAGCGGCGGGATCATCACTTTCGAGCCGACCTTGAGCGGCTTGCTCATGAAGTCCTCGGTAAACTCCTCGCCGCACTCGACGATGATTCCGCCAAGCTCGTGGCCGAGCGTGAACGGCCAGGGCAGCGGCTTCGGCCAATGTCCCTTGAGGATATGCAGATCGGTGCCGCAGACCCCGCAGGCGCCCACCTTGATCAGCGCAGCCTTGCGGCCGACCTTCGGCCACGGCACGGTGCGGATGACTGGCTCTGAGCCCGGCCCTGCATGGGTGCAGACGCGAATGGATTGCATGGCTGTTTCCTCGATGCCCGTCTGTTATGATTGATGGGTGCGGGCTGAGGCAAAGCTATGTGAGATGTACGCGCGTGCCAAGATGCAGGAATTCGTAGCCCGCATGAGCGAAGCGACATGCGGAATCAGCGGCCCCGGATATCGCTGCGCTCATACGGGCTACGGCAGCTGCCACACACTCTACCGTCATCCCCGCGCAACCGCGAAGCGGTTGTCGCTGGAGGTGCGAAACGTGCGGCGCGTAGCGTCGCACGGGGAGCCTCGAAGGATGGGCTACGGGTTGCGGTCCATCCTTCGAGGCTCATCTTGCGATGCGGACGCATCGCAAGGTGAGCACCTCAGGATGACGATGGAGTTCGTGGTGGCAGTGCATGGCAGATGCCCACACATCCAATTGTCTTGAGCCCTCACCCTCGACCGTGTAAGGCCGCAAGCGTCCTTCCCAGGTGCCCCCTTGAACCCCCTTCCCCAAAATCCCGTGGCTGCGTCCGGCTCGTTCGCGGCGATGAAGTCGGTGCCGTACCGGCTCCAGTTCGGCTCTTACGTGCTGGCGATGATGGCTGACAATATCGAGCATGTGATCAGCTATTGGGTGGTGTTCCAGAAATTCCATTCGCCGGCGCTGGCGGGTTTTGCGGTGCTGTCGCACTGGCTGCCGTTCCTGCTGTTCTCGGTCGCGGTCGGCGGGCTTGCCGACCGGTTCGATCCGCGCCGCATCATCCAGTGCGGCATGCTGCTGTTCATCGTGGCATCGAGCGGATGGGGCTTCTTCTTCATCACCGATACGATCCAGATGTGGCACGCGATGCTGCTGCTGGTGATCCATGGCTGCGCCGGCGTGCTCTGGCAGACGCCGAACCAGCTCTTGCTCTACGACCTCGTCGGCCCCGCCGACCTGCCGAGCGCGGTGCGGCTGAACGCGATGGCGCGCTATCTCGGCATCCTGGTCGGGCCTGCCGTGGGCGGAATCATCATGCTGACGCTGGGCACCTCGCACGGCATCATCTTCAACACGCTGTTCTATCTGCCGATGCTGCTCTGGCTGTTCTGGGCGCCGGTGCGCGACAGCAGCGTGGCGGTGCGGCGCTTTGCCGTGCGCGGCCTTGCCGACATCGTGTTGACCATCCGCGCCATCGGCACCCAGCCGACCCTGACGGCGATGACCTGGCTCGCCGGCCTCACCTCCTTCATGATCGGCAACGCCTATCACGCCCAGATGCCGGGCTTTGCCGGCGATCTCGGCCATGGCGATCCCGGCGTCTCCTACAGCGTGCTGCTCGCGGCGGATGCGGCCGGCGCGGTGCTCGCCGCTATCGCGCTGGAGTCCTGGGGACGATTGAAAGGCACGCCGCGCACCGCGATCCTGCTGGCGATGCTCTGGAGCGCGGCGCTGCTCGGTTTCGCCACGGTGCGGATCTATCCGGTTGCGATCGTGCTGCTGTTCTGCGCCGGCTTCTTCGAGCTGTCGTTCAACACCATGGCGCAGGCCCTGGTGCAGGTGAATGCCCCGCACGACATTCGCGGCCGCGTCGTCGGTCTTTATAATATGGCGGGGCTCGGGATGCGGGCGTTCAGCGGCATCACGGTCGGGCTGTTTGGCGCGGCGATCGGCATTCACTGGTCGCTCGGGCTGTCCGCCGCGGTGCTGCTGGCGCTGCTGCTCCTGCTGCAGCGGCGGGCGACGAGGCCGGCTTGAGCACCCTCCCGGTGTGGCTTTTCGAACGCATCGTGTCTGTCCGTTTCCGCCGCACCCAATCCTAACGCGGCATTAACCCTATGCACCTTAGGGTCGTCCCGGACTCCGCCCGGGCGGGGGGTCGGGTGTTGAAAATGGCGTTGGCGAACAAAAAATTTCTTCCTGCCGCCGAAGAGCGTCGGCGTTTCCAGCGGGTGAAGGTGCACCTGCTCGGCCGCTACATGCTGCCGGACCGCCGCGAATTCCCCTGCCAGGTGATCAACATGTCGCCGGGCGGCCTCGCGCTGCTCGCCCCCGGCATCGGCAATGTCGGCGACCGCGTCGTCGCCTATCTCGACCATATCGGCCGTGTCGAGGGCAAGATCACCCGCATCATCGACAACGGCTTCGCCATGACGATCGGGGCGACGCCCCGAAAGCGCGACAAGCTCGCCGCGCAGCTGACCTGGCTCGCCAACCGCGACATCCTCAATCTGCCGGAGGACCGCCGCCACGACCGTATCGTGCCGCGCAACCCGATCGCGGTGCTGACGCTCGAGGACGGCACCAAGATGACCTGCCGCATCATCGACCTCTCGCTGTCCGGTGCGGCCATTGCCGCGGAGAACCGGCCGCCGCTGAAATCGACGGTCATGCTCGGCCGGGTCCAGGGCCGCGTGGTCCGAAACCTCGAAGACGGGTTCGCGCTGGAGTTCGTCCACGCGCAGCCGATCGAGACACTCGAAGAGAGCGTTACCGCGCGGTAAAGCGCAAGGACGCCAAAACCCCTGTATTTCCAGCCCCGAAGGCGGCCTCCGCAATGCGGACGCCGCCTTTTTCGCGCGTGATCATGGGCCTCGCGCCGGTTAACGCGCGGCCCGTTTGCACGTTGAAATGGCGGTTCCGCCAGCGTTTCCGCGTTAATCGATAGAATTTGAATCAATTGCAGTTGTTTCAAATTTTATGAGAATTCGATTCAAGTATAGATCGAATTCGCCGCGCCTTTTACTTGTATTCGTCTCGACTTGACTTGACTGACTTAGCGGCAACTCAAAAGCTCCGTGCGAAATGTGGTCCCAACAAGAAACGGGGGCCGCAATGTTGGACTTCAAGGGACAGGGGAAAGGGCTGGCGCTGGCTGCCATGCTCTTCGGGATCAGCGCGGTAGCGCAGGCCGGCGAAGGCCGTCTGCTCTACGCGAGCCTCGGTGACACCACGCGTGCGCCGATCGGCTGGGTCGAGTTCTGCGCGGACAATACCGCTCAGTGCCAGGGCACGCCGGCACAGCCGCGCGACATCGTGATGTCGCAGGCCGCATGGCGTGACCTCGTCAAGGTCAATCGCTGGGTCAACGAGACCGTCAAGCCTTTGACCGACCAGGAGCACTGGGGCGTGATCGAGAAATGGTCGCTGCCGACCGACGGTTACGGCGACTGCGAAGACTACGTGTTGTTGAAGCGCAAGATGCTGATCGATGCCGGATGGCCGCGCCAGGCCCTGCTGATCACCGTCGTGCGCGACAAGAAGGGCGAAGGACACGCGGTGCTGACGGTGAAGACCGACAAGGGCGAGTTCGTTCTCGACAATCAGAACGAGAACGTCGTTGCCTGGACGGAAACCGGCTACCGCTTCGTCAAGCGCCAGTCGCAGAGCGATCCCAACGTCTGGGTCTCGCTGGGCGATACCAAGCCGGCGGTCTCCACCGCCAGCGCCAGAGATTAAGAACGAGACAAGGAGTTACGCGACCCGGTCACATCCCCACCCCTCCCCGTCCCAGACCGGTTCGCGCGCGGCCAGCCATCCCCCAATGGCTGGCCGCAACTTTTTGGGGTTCTGCGATCAGCCCTGTGAGGACCAAGGCACGCGCGCGGCGGTGAAATCGCGCCAGGTGCCTTGCAAGGCGGGCTTGACGCCGATCGATGCACGCGCCTGCCAGCCGGCGATCGCGGCGGCGGCGATGGCGCTGTCGGGCTCGGCACCGAGCCCGTCGAGCAGCGAAGCCGTGACCGCCATGTCGTTGAAGGCGCCGAGCTCCTCCTGCAAACCGGCGAGCCTGCGGGCAAACTTCCTCGCGGACTTGCGATCGGCAAACAGCGGCAGCAGGAACTCGCCGAGATAACGCAGCCGTTTGGTCGCGAGCCGCACCCGGTGCAGCTCCTCCATCGTGAGCGACTTGAAGCGGCGGCCGCGCTTGAGCACCTTGGCGTACTGCTCCGACAGAATGCGCTGCGCGAAGTTGACGGCGGGGTCGGCGAGCCGGCCGAGATCTTCGGCGGCGACGTCGTTGCGCCAGCCACGCGTCTCGATCCAGTTGCCGAGGCCGATCAGGAACATGGCGCAGCGGCGATCGTCGAGCGCGTGATGCGCCTTGCGATAGGCGTCGGACTGGCGTTCGGCCGCAGCCCGGCCGAGCGCATCGAAGCCGGCGATTGAAGGGCAAGCCTTCGCGATCGTCGGCAAGGTCTCGCGCTGGAACACGTCCCAGTCGCGTGCGGCGGACAGGTCCTGCGCCAGCCAGCGCGCCTCCGAGCGCAGTGCGTCGAGATTGCTGAGCGCGCCGACCGAGCGCATCAGGTCGAGCGCCGATCGAATCCGGCGCAGCGAGACACGCAGCTGATGCACGCCCTCCGGATTGCGCCCGTCCTCGGCCGCCGGCAGCGACTGAAGCAGATGGAGGAAGCACGAGCGCAGGATCGTCGCGAAGGCTTCGTCGAGCGTCACCGAAGGATCGAGGCGAAGTTTTCGCGGGCGTCGTGCCGAGGGCGGCGCGCCCGCGGCAAGATCGAAGCCACGCGCCGACTTGCTGCGGATGGACGGCTTCACCGCGCCGTGTTCTGCAAGCCGCAACGCGACCTCGTAGATCGTGCTCGCACTGCCGCACTTGAGCTCCAGCTCGATCTCGCTCACCGGCAGCGATCGATCGCTCGCCGTGAGCACGCCCTGGTCGAACGCGATCTCGACCGTGCCGGACGGCAGGTCGATCATCCGCGCGTGACGATGGACGTCGGCGGTGAAGATAGCTTCGAGCGGCTGTGCTCCGAGATGGCTGCGAAGCTTCTCCGGAATGAACGACATCGCCAGAGCGAGATCGGGCGCAAGCGAGGCTACGCTCGCCTCCCACTCGCCACGGCGCAGCGGATCATCCGCTGTGTCGGTCTTCACGGTCTGCACGAAGCGCGCGCCGCTCTGGCGAACGCGCAGGCTCAGGCCGTTGCGCCGAAGCATCCGATCAGGCGTATCATAGTAGACGGATTTGAGGTGTTTTCGGGAGCCCTTGTTGCGCGCATTCGCCGCGATGACCGGCGCGGCGTTGAAATGCGCCATGCGATCGGCATCGACGACCAGCTTGAGCTCGATCTCGCCGGGGTGCGCGAAAAGGCTCGACCGAGTTGGTTCCGGAGCAGGCGGGGCATCTTGCGATGGCGTCTGATCACTCACAGCGCCCTCGACGATCGCAGGTTCCGCGCCGGGCTCGGCCGGTTCAATCTGCCTGAGAAAGCCGGCGACGACTTGCGTCCTCTTGTTGTCCTTCAGGACAGGATTTCCGTCCGGCGCACTCGAGGTTTTGCGAGCCGGTGTTGGGTCTGATTTCAGCATTT
This sequence comes from Bradyrhizobium sp. CIR18, assembly GCF_014198295.1. Taxonomy (NCBI): domain Bacteria; kingdom Pseudomonadati; phylum Pseudomonadota; class Alphaproteobacteria; order Hyphomicrobiales; family Nitrobacteraceae; genus Bradyrhizobium; species Bradyrhizobium sp. CIR18. The sequence continues at coordinate 1,326,312 of NZ_JACIHF010000001.1, forward strand.
ACGATGACATGACAGTTTAATGACAGAGCGACAGCATATAGCCCGTCAGGCCGGCGAGGAATAGTCACGTTAGTCGCGCTGCCTGATCATCGACACGACGTGCCAGACGCAGAAATCCGGCAAGGCTTGTCACAATTCGGCGTGCCATGACGAACTAAATTGGCCCCGAGCGCAGCAAGTGACCGATTTGACGAGCGAAATTCGCTGTTCTCGAAACCGAAACGAACGCATCAGCGAGTTTGACTCATGCTAGCCGAGAAATTCTTCCTGGTTCTGGAGACGCTGAGAAGCCATGCCTCCGACGACAGGCCCGGAATTATGACAAGCCCTGGACGGCCCGCCGCGGTTCCGGAGATCGCGGCCGGTTCGCGGCGCAGAAGGCCGGTTGCGGAGGATCTCCCCTAGCAACGATCCAATCCCGCCACCTCATGCCCTGGCAGGCGCGCAGGATGTGATCCACGCGCGCACTCGTCAGCGTGCGAGGATGTTCTTGTAGACCTTGCCGCCCTTCATGATCACCACAAAATTCCTCGCGGGATCTTCGACGAGCTTGATGTTGTCGAGCGGATTGCCGTCGACCAGCAGGAGATCGGCGAACGCGCCCTCCTCGACCACACCGAGCTTGCCCGGATAGGGATTTCGCGAACCGGACAAGCTCAGCAATTCGGCATTGGCCGACGTCGCCATGGCCAACGCTTCGGCCGATGTGTACCAGCGCGTCAGCGCGGCCAGCATGGCGCCCTGTCGATCCGCCAGCGCCTGCGAGAACAGGACGTCGGTGCCGAACGCGGTCTTGATGCCGTACTTCTTCGCGAGCGCATAGACGCGGTCGGTTCCAGCGACCACCTGCCTCATCTTGTCCTGCTCGGCGGGTCCGAGCGCGGCTGCAGCGGAGATATCCAGGAACGGTTGCGTGCTCAACCAGATCCCCTTCTCCGCGATCAGCTTGGCGCTCGCCTCGTCCATGAGATGACCGTGCTCGATGCATCTGACGCCAGCCGCGACCGAGCGCTGGACCGCGACCGACGTATAGGCGTGCGTCGCAACATAGGTGCCCCAATTGTCGGCGGCTTCGACCGCCGCGCGCAGCTCGGGCTCGGTGAAGGTGGAGACGTCGAGCGGACTGAAGGGCGATGCAACGCCGCCGCCTGCGGTGAGCTTGACCTGCGAGGCCCCTTGCATGAGCTGCTCGCGCGCGCGCACACGCACCTCGTCCGGACTGTCGGCCACCATGCTGCCGCCGATCCGCTCCATGCGGCTCAGCATGCCGCCGATCGTTCGCGGCAGATCGGAGAGCTGGCGGAAGTCGCCGTGACCGCTGGTGACGGTGATTATGGCGCCGGAGGGATAGATGCGGGGACCTGCGACGAGGTCCTCGTCGATGGCCTGCTTGAGGCCGAAGCTCGGCCCGCCCATGTCGCGCACGGTGGTGAAGCCGCGCATCAGCGTGGCCGTCGCCTCGCTGGCGGCGAGCAGGTTGTTGTAGCCGATATCGCCCGCAAGCGCGGCCATCGGCGTCGGGCGCACCAGCATCGCGTGCCAATGCGCGTCGATCAGTCCCGGCATCAGCACGCGGCCGCCGCCGTCGATCACCTGACCGGCGGCCGCGATGTCCGCGGTCGAGATCTTCTGGATCGTGCGATTTCTGACGAGGACGTTGGACGCGGCTGACAGCGCAGCGCTCTTGCCGTCGAATATCCGGACGTTGCGAAACAGGACGGCGGAGTCCTGCTGGGCCGGCGCCGAGGGCGCGCTGCCGAGGATCATTGCAACGGCCGCAGGCAGCGTGGCGATTCCGGACACTCTGGCCGGCATCCTCAAACCCGTCATGGCCGGCCTCCGCTGAGGTGCAGGGCTACGCGAGGGGTGATGGCAGGCACGCAACTTCTGCGTGCCATTTGACGCCGACGTCCGGCCGCCGTCAACTGGCCACCACGGCGGCAAATATGCAGTCCTGCCATCTGCATTGGCGGGAGGTCGCCGCGGTCGGCTCCAATTTGAATCAATGAGATATCGCCGCGTGCGAGATCAGCTGGCGAACGCGCCTCGCTCACGCGCCCGGCACGTCGGCGAGGTTGCTCGCCTCACTCTGCGGCTTCAAGATTGGCCGGCTTCTCGATATCGCCGAGCGGAGACACGGCAGGGCCGTTGAGTGCGGTGCCATCAGGGGCGAATTGCGAACCGTGACACGGGCAATCCCAACATTGCTCGAGCGCATTCCAGTGCACGACGCAGCCGAGATGGGTGCAGCTTGCCGAATGCAGATGCAAATGTCCGTTTCGGTCCCGGCACGCCGCGATCTTCTTCAGGCCGCTGCGGACAAGGCGCCCCTCCCCGGGGCGCAAATGTTCGACGCCCGCGATCTCGCTCGCCGTCAGATACTCCGCGAAATTCTTCAGCGGCGTGATGTTCTCGCTGATGAATTCGCCGATGTTCTTCTGAATCTTGCGGGCCGGGGCGTAGACATCCTCCCACGGGCTCGCGCCGGTCATGACGAGATCCGCAATCAGCATGCCCGCCACCAGCCCGTTGGTGATGCCCTGTCCGGAGTCACCGCTGACGATGAAAAGGTGCTCCTCGCCGGGGCTGCGGCCAATGAAGCCGACGAAATCGCTCGGCTCCAGCACCTGACCTGACCATCGATGAGTGACCTCGCGTAGCGCCGGCAATCGCTCGCGCGCCCAGCGTTCGAGCGCGGCAAGGCGCTGTGCGCCGTCGTCCGCTTCACCGGACTTGTGATCTTCGCCGCCGATGATGACGAGATCCTCGTCCGCGGAGAGCGGTTGAAGCCTGACATAGTGATAGGGATCGAGCGTGTCCCAATACAGCGCATCCTCCAGCGCGCCGGCCGGGATTTTGGCGGCGAGAGCATAAGTGCGGTAAGGCGCCTGCTTGGTATGGATCGCCACCTGCACATTGACCGGCGAGTTCGTCGCGACGACCACGTCGGCGGCGTGGACCTCGTAGCCCGAGGCGGTCGTCACGATCATGTCGCCACGCTCTTGCCGGATGCTTTCAACGCAGGTGTCGCCATAGAGCTGCGCCCCGCGGCGCTGAAGGGCGCCGGCTAGGCCAGCAAGATATCTGGTCGGGTGCAGGCGCGCCTGGCGGGAAAAACGCAACGAACGCACCACACCTCCAGAATGGAACACGGTCGGCTCGGCGCAATCTTCGACGGGGATCCCGAGCTTGCGACAGCAATCCAATTCCTCATCCAGCTCGGATGCTGGCGTTTCGGGCGCCTGCACCCAGTAACCGTCGACACGCCGAAAATCGCAATCGATGTGCTCGTCGCGCTGAATGGCCTCGGCGCGGTCGATTGCGGCTTCGACGCTCTGGTAATAGTGCCGCGCACAATCTGGGCCGCGGACCCTGACCAACTTGCCGTAGCCATCATCGAGCGCCGTCGCCAGATGCGCCGTGGTGCGCGCCGTCATCCCGCTGCCAATGCCGCCGCGGTCGAGCACCGCGACCGAACGTCCATGGCAGGCCAGTTCATAAGCCACCGACAGCCCGGCTATTCCGGAGCCGATGACAACGACGTCTACGCCCACGGTGCGCGACAGCGCGGGGGCATCCGCGACCGAAACATCCATCCAGAGCGATCGCGTGTACTCGTCCCGTACGTTCATGATGCTGCTCCTTCGAAAACAACAAACGATGCGGCATAACGCGAGTTCCTACCCGCCCTCCGCAGCGCAAAGCCATCGAAAGTCACGGCGTTGATTAGGAACCTTCGTCGCGCTCGCGCTTGAACCGGCATGAAAGATCCATCACCCGGGATGCGCAGGGCATTACGTCATGCCCAACTGTACGGACACTTGCTCGTCCGAAATGACAGGCTGTATTACCCAGGAGGTAACCATCCGATCTGCTCGGTGCAGCTGGCACGGGAGATGGTCAGGTCAGGATGGATGACAAAGCGAGGCGGCGACTACGAGATCACTCCGGACGGACAGCTCGCCGCAGAGCGCGCACTCAACCACTGACGCGGGTTCGTGGCTCCGGCGCGGATTCCTGGCGCTATTCCTGGCGCCTAAGATCGGTGCGGATCAGACGCCCAGCACATCCGCGAGCCGCAGCTCGTCGGCGGCGGGGTCCTTGAGGAACAGCTCGTCCTCGATCTCGGTCAAATGCGAGAGCATCTGCGCGCGCGCCGCCTGCTTGTCGCGCTTGCGGATGGCGGCGACGATGCCGGCGTGATGATCGGTGCCGCAGGCCGGCGTGTCGTGGCGGCGGTACAGCAGGATGATGAGAGAGGAGCGCGCGATCAGCTCCTTGAGGAAGCCGAGATAGATGCTGTGACCGCTCATCTCGGCGACGAGCTTGTGAAACTCACCGGAAAGCCGAACCGAGGCGCGCGCGTCGCCGCGCAACTCGGCCTCGCGCTCCTCGGTGAGATGTTGCTGGAGACGATCGAGCCAGGCCGGCGACATCGCGTCGATGGCGTGATCGACGATGGTGGGCTCGATCAGGCGCCGCGCCTCGAACACCTCGCGGGCATCGGCGGGCGTGGGACGCGCGACGAACGCGCCGCGGTTCTTCTCGATGTTGACGATGCCCTCATGCGCAAGTTGCTGCAGCGCGGTGCGGACCAGCGTGCGGCTCGCGCCGTAGATCTCACCGATCTCGTCCTCGCCGAGCTTCGTGCCCGGCAGCAGGCGATGCTCGAGGATCGCGGCGGTCACGCCCTCCCGGATGCGGCTGACGCGATCGCTCGCATCTGGCGCGTCGGATTTGGGGCGGGACTTGGCGGCCATTGGTGTGAGAGTTGGGCTTGAGGGCGATCGACGACGTTCGCTTCGAATGTTAGTCGACGACCTGTATCCAATCACAGGCGAAACTTTATACAATCTTCGCCCATTTTGTGTGCAAATGACTGTGCAAGCGGCGGGCAGCCCGGATGCCCAGGATTCGATCTAACGATCTGACTCCGCTGCACAGTTTCGGAATTCGGCCGGCCAAGCGGCGGTTGGCACGGACCTTGCGGAGAGAGCCCGGAAGCACCGCCCCTCCTCGGACACGCCATGGCCACTCCCGCCGCTCTCGAACTGGTCGCCGTCACCAAGCGCTACGACACGACGCTGGCGGTCGACACCGTCAATTTGAAGATCCCGGCCGGCACCTATTGCTGCCTGCTCGGCCCGTCCGGCTGCGGCAAGACCTCGACCCTGCGGATGATCGCGGGCCACGAGGCGGTCAGCGCGGGCGACGTCATCCTAGGCAGCCAGAACGTCACCGACCTGCCGCCGGCCGAGCGCGGCACCGCGATGATGTTCCAATCCTACGCACTGTTTCCGCATCTCAGCGTGATCGACAATGTCGCCTTTGCGCTGAAGATGCGCGGCGTCGACAAGCCGACGCGCCACAAGCGCGCCGGCGAACTGCTCGAGCTGGTGGCGATGAGCCAATATGCGGGCCGTCTCCCGGCACAGCTCTCCGGCGGCCAGCAGCAGCGCGTTGCGCTCGCCCGCGCGCTGATCACCGAGCCGCAGATCCTCCTGCTCGACGAGCCGCTCTCGGCGCTCGATCCGTTCCTGCGGGTGAAGATGCGCGGTGAATTGAAGCGGCTGCAGCGCGAGCTCGGCATCAGCTTCATCCAGGTCACCCACGGCCAGGAAGAGGCGATGGCGCTCGCCGACCATATCGTGGTGATGAACCACGGCCGGATCGAGCAGCAGGGCACGGCCCGCGACATCTTCCACCATCCCCGCACCGAATTCGTGGCGCGCTTCATCGGCGGCCACAACGTGCTCAGCGACGCCGGCAAGCTGATCGCCGTGCGCGCCGATCAGCTCGGCATCGCGCCGTTCACCGACGGCGCCTTCGGCGCGCCGGCGCGGCTGACCCAGACCGAGTACCAGGGCTCCTACATCGCCGTCTCGCTCACGCTCGACGACGGCACCGCCCTGTTCTCCCACGTTCCCGAAGCCACCTTCGACGTCCACCCGTTCCGTCCGGGCGATCGCGTGCTGGCCACCTGGGATCCCGCCAAGGCGCAACGCCTGCAATAGCGCCGATCGATCACTGGAATGCGCAACAGAGGAGTGACTGACATGAGCGAGACCACGAGGACCAAGGGCGTCAGCCGCCGCACGCTGCTCAAGGGCACCGCCAGTCTGGCCGGCCTTGCCGCCGGCTCCGGCGCCATCACCGGCTTTCCCTATGTGAAGTCGGCCGAGACGAAGGTGCTGCGCTATCTCGGCACCGCCGTGAACGAGGGCGACGACATCTCCAAGCAGTGCCTGAAGGACACCGGCATCAAGATCGAATACATCACCGCGACCACCGACGACGTCACCAAGCGCGTGATGACCCAGCCGAACTCCTTCGACGTGCTGGACACCGAATATTTCTCGCTGAAGAAGATCGTGCCGTCGGGCAACATCCTCGCGCTCGACGCCAGGAAGATCAAACAGTTCGACAACATCACGCCCGTCTTCACCAAGGGCGAAACGCCCGGCGGCAAGAAGATCGGCGGCCAGGGCACCGCGCCCTGGAAGGTGCTGTATCTCGAAGGCAAGGACTCCAAGAAGTTCGCGACCTCGGCGACTGAATTCGTCACGCTGATCCCGACGGTCTACAACGCCGACACGCTGGGCATCCGCCCCGACCTGATCAAGCGTCCGATCAGCTCCTGGTCCGAGCTGCTCAACCCCGAGTTCAAGGGCAAGGCCTCGATCCTCAACATCCCCTCGATCGGCATCATGGACGCCGCGATGGTCGTGGAAGCCACCGGCAAGTACAAATATGCCGACAAGGGCAACATGACCAAGGAAGAGATCGATCTCACCATGAAGGTGATGACCGAGGCCAAGAAGGCCGGCCAGTTCCGCGCGTTCTGGAAAGACTTCAACGAGAGCGTCAACCTGATGGCATCAGGGGAAACCGTGATTCAGTCGATGTGGTCGCCGGCAGTCACCAAGGTCCGCTCGATGGGCATTGCCTGCACCTTCCAGCCGCTGAAGGAAGGCTATCGCTCCTGGGCTTCGGGCTTCTGCGTCTCCAAGGGCGTGTCAGGCGCGAAGCTCGAATGGGCCTATGAGTTCGTGAACTGGTTCCTGTCCGGCTATGCCGGCGCCTATCTCAACCGCCAGGGCTACTACTCCGCCGTGCTCTCCACCGCGAAGGCGCATATGGAGCCCTACGAGTGGGCCTATTGGATGGAAGGCAAGCCGGCCGAGAAGGACATCAAGGCGCCCGACGGCTCGCTGCTCGAAAAGGCCGGCGCCGTGCGTGACGGCGGCTCCTATGAGGACCGCATGGGCGGCGTCGCCTGCTGGAACGCGGTGATGGACGAGAACGACTACATGGTCCGCAAGTGGAATGAGTTCATCGCGGCGTAATGCACATGTCGGAAGAGGTCCTGCAACAGGCGTCCCCGGGCTTGATCCCGGGGTCGGGCACAGCGCGCGCGGCAAAGCCGACGCGCCTGTCGCCCTCCTTCATCTCCTGGCTTCAGGCCGGGCCGATGATGTTGGTGTTTCTGGCCTTCTTCCTCATTCCGCTCGTCTTCGTCGTCATCGTCTCGTTCTGGGACTACAACGAATACCAGTTGCTGCCGGCCTTCTCGGGCCGCGGTTACACCGACACGTTCGAAGGCTGCATCGCGCAGCTCCCCGACCTCTGCACGATCGGCAAGACCTATCTGAAGACGCTGAAGCTGTGCTTCCTGGTCTGGGCGATCACGCTGTTCATCGGCTTCTGGGTCGCCTATTTCCTCGCCTTCCATGTCAAGTCCAAGACCTGGCAGATGGGATTGTCGCTGCTCTGCACGATCCCGTTCTGGACCTCCAACGTGATCCGCATGATCGCCTGGATCCCGCTGCTCGGGCGCAACGGCCTCGTCAATTCCGGCCTGGTCAAAACGGGCCTGATCAACCATCCGCTGGAATGGCTGCTGTTCTCCGAATTCTCGGTGGTGCTGGCGCTGGTGCACCTCTTCACCTTCTTCATGGTGGTGCCGATCTTCAACTCGATGATCCGCATCGACAAGTCGCTGATCGAGGCCGCCTATGACGCCGGAGCGACCGGCTTCCAGACGCTGGTCAACGTCATCATACCGCTGGCAAAGCCCGGCATCGTGATCGGCTCGATCTTCGTCATCACCATCGTGATGGGCGACTTCATCACCATCGGCGTGATGGGCGGCCAGCAGATCGCAGCTGCCGGCAAGATCATCGAGACGCGGGTCAACGCGCTGCAATTCCCCGCCGCCGCGGCCAACGCCGTGATCCTGCTCGCGATCACCTTCCTGATCATCACCATGATGTCGCGCATCGTCGACATCAAGAAGGAGCTCTAGAGCATGACGGAAGGACGCCCGCGCTCTTTCTACGTGCTCGCGATCTTCTTCGCGGCCTATGTGCTGTTCCTCTACGGCCCGATGATCGCGATCTACGTGCTGTCGTTCCAGGGGCCGCAGGGCGGCCTCACCTTCCCGATGAATGGCGTGTCGACCTTCTGGATCGCAAAACTGTTCCAGGGCACCGGCATCGTCGACCTCGGCGCGGCCTTCCGCCGCTCGCTGCTGCTCGGCGTGATCGTGATGATCGTCACCGTCGTGCTGTCGGTCGCCGCCGGCATGGCCTTTCGCAGGAAGTTCAGGGCGCAAAGCATCCTGTTCTACTCGGCGATCGCCAGCCTGATCGTGCCCTCGATCATCACCTCGCTCGGCATCTCACTTGAGTTTCGTATCATCGACGATCTGATCAAGGCGCATTGGAACGAGAATTTCGAGACCTCGATGGGCCTCCTCACATCGGGTCTCGGCGCACACCTGACCTGGACGCTGCCGTTCGGCCTGCTCATCATGTTCGCGATCTTCAACCGCTTCGATCCCCGCCTCGAGGAAGCCGCGCGCGATCTGGGGGCGACGCCGTGGCAGACGTTTCGCCATGTCGTGCTGCCGATCATCCTGCCTTCCGTGATTGGCATCGGCCTGTTCGGCTTCACGCTGTCCTGGGACGAGCTCGCCCGCTCCAGCCAGGCGATCGGGGCGGTGAATACGCTGCCGCTCGATCTGCAGGGCCTGACCACCACGGTGACGAATCCCGACATCTACGCGCTCGGCACCGTGATTTCGGCCGTCTCGTTCACGGTGATCACGCTTGCGCTCGGCACCATCCACATGCTCAACAAGCGGCAGGCGGCGAAGGGTTCGGACGCCGGCAAAGGGCTCGTCTGATCCGATGCGGCTGCACGTCGTCAATCCCAACACCACAGCGTCCATGACGGCGAAGATCGCCGCTGCAGCGCGCAGCGTCGCCCTGCCCGGCACGGTGATCGACGCGCGGCAGCCGACGATGGGCCCGATCTCGATCGAGGGATTTTACGACGAAGCCTTCGCCGTGCCCGGCATGCTCGGCTGCATCCGCGAGGCCGACAGCGATGGTGCGGAGGCCCACATCATCGCCTGCTTCGACGACACCGGCTTGGATGCCGCGCGCGCCGTCGCGAAGGCGCCGGTGATCGGCATTGGAGAGGCCGGCTTCCACATGGCGAGCCTGATCGCCGCGCGCTTTGCCGTGGTGACGACGCTCGGTGTCTCCATCGTGCCGATCGAACATAATTTGCGGAAATACGGCCTCGCTGAGCGCTGCGCCCGCGTGCGCGCCGCCGAGGTCCCGGTGCTGGCGCTCGAGGAGCGCAACACGGACGCGCTCGCAAAGATCTCCACCGAGATCACGGCCGCGATCCGCGACGACCGGGCGGAAGCCATCGTGCTCGGCTGTGCCGGCATGGCCGATCTCGCCGCTGAGCTTGCCGCCACGCACGGCCTGCCCGTGATCGACGGCGTCGCCGCGGCGGTGACGCTGGCGGAATCACTGGTGCGGCTGGGCCTGAAGACCTCCCGGCTCGGCCCCTATGCGGCACCGCGCGCCAAGACCTATTCCGGGCCGTTTGCGCCGTTTCAACCTTGATTCCCGCGCCAGGGCGGAGCCTTGGAGGCCGCAAGGCCCGCTAATTCCTGGTTTTTTGGCCCTTAGCCTCTTTTTGGTCCCATTCCTTGCGGAAACGTAACACTTTCGGGACGCCCCGGCGACCTCTGGTTGCCGGTCTTCGCCACTCACCAAGTTTCAATTTGGGTTTTGTCAGCGATGATCGATCTCGCCCAGGACACACCGTCGAACCCCCTGCTTCGCCTTGGCGCCCAGCCCATCGCGCTGACCGCCGCTGCGCTCCTGCTCCTGATTGCGGGGGTGACCTCGATCGCGATCTGGCGGGCCTATACCGGCGCCGCACCTGAAGCCGACCGGGTGGTGGCATCGCGGCAGCTCCAGGCCCGCACGGCCCAGGCCTCCGAACAGCTGGTCGAGAAGACCAAGGGGCTGGAGGCGACGCAGCAGGAATCGATCGACCAGCTGCAGGTCGTGCAGGACCAGCTCCAGACGATGAAGCGCCTGATGGCGGCGCAGCAGGCCGACACCAAGCGCCTGTCCGAGCAGGTCGCATCGCTGAACGAGTCCATCGACGGCTTGCGGCAGTCGTTTGCCAGCGCACGGGCGACCGAAGTTGAAACGCCCTCGGTTACCCGCAGGAAACCGGCGCGGCACCGTGCCCACGCCAGCGCGCGAAAGCGCTCGCGCGGCTGAGCGTCCGCCCCGCGGTGGAACTTTATTTTCGCCACTTGTGAACTGGATCACATTCAGCCGTATGATTCCGCGCGATGCTCGCCCCTACCGGATGGCGTGAGCCGATTTCAATGTCCGGGGCTGGCAAGGTCGTTGACGGTATACTGCGTCAACGGCCTTGTTTTTTTGTGGGACGCTATTCGCAGACGTCCACGCGGCGGATACGCCAGCCCGCCGGCGTCATGACGCGCTTGCGCGCGACGTAGCAGCCGCCATAGCCATCGTTATAGTCGCCGTAGCCGGTACTATAATAGGTGGGACCGCCGTAATAAGGGTAGCCGTAGCCGTAATAGCCGCCGTAGTAGCCAGCACCGGCGATCCCCGCCCCGATCGCAACTCCGGGCCAGAAGCCGCCGCCGTGCCAATGGCCGCCATGGCCCCAGCCACCGCCGTGCCCCCAGCCGCCATGTCCCCCGCCGCCATGTCCGAATCCGCCTGCGTGGGCCACCTGCGGCGCCGACAGCCCGACCGCCGCGACGGCCAGCGCCGCCATCATCATCCTGCGTAACATCACTCGATCCTCCGCGTGGACACGCTCCACGCTTCAAAGCAGGATCAAGCTAACGTCCCTCGGGCATTCGGGACAGCCACGCTGTCTCACTTCCGCGCGAGGATTAGCAGCCGCGGCAGATGCTCTTGAGCTTCTTGTCGAGCATCCGATTCTCGGCATTGACGGTGGCATCGGCGCTGCCGCCTGTGCCGCTGCCGGTCGTAACTCCGGAGCCCGGGCCGGATGACTGAGCCGTACCCAGGCTGTTGGTGCCGGGCGGTGGAGCCGGCGAGTTGGCGACGCCTCCGCTCGATCCGACGGAGCCTCCAGTCGATCCCGCAGCGCCTCCGGTCGATCCGGCAGAACCGCCGCCCGCCTGCGCGAATGCGACGGCTGGCATCGCCACAAGGGCGAAGATCACCATCATGGTCTTGATTGAGACGGTTGCAGACGATGCGGCCATGAGAATTCTCCTTTACCGGTCAACCGCCGCGGCGAAGGCCGGTTCCGGAACAAATGCCGTCACATCAGCTTGAAAGCGAGGAGGCTCATCACGATGACCGATCGCGATCCTTTTGCAGAAGGCGAACGCGCCGCGCGCGACAACATCCCGGCCGAAGCCAATCCTTACCTCGACGGCAGCGACGAGCATGCGCTGTGGGCCGCCGGCCACGAGAAGGTCGCAGGCGCAATCGAAGCGCGCGAATCCGAAGGGCGCTGACGCGGTGCTGCCGTGAGGGCGCGCATAATCGCTAGGCGGCCGCCACCCTATTCTCCGTCCGGTCCTCGACCATGGTCACGAACATGTGGGACTCTTCGCTGGCGCCACCGATCTGAACCCGCCGTGCGGAGATGACGCGGCGCCCGCGCGCGGGATTGTCGATGGTATCGATGATCGGCTCGAGCTGCTGCTTCTGCGCGAGCAGCTGCTTGTCGCGCCGCTCGATCAGTTCGGCCGCCTCCGGGGAGAACAATTCCCGCGCGGTCTTGCCGATGATCTCGCCGCGCGACATGCCGATCATCTTCTCGGCCGCCTTGTTGACGAAGACGTAGCGCAGATTGCGCGCATCCTTGGCGATGATGCCCTCGGCCACGTTCTCGATGATGGTGGCGAGGAAGCGCTCCATCCGCTCGAGAATGCGCTCGCGCTGGCGCTGTTCGGTGACGTCCTCCTGCACCGACACCCAGCCGCCGCCATCCATCGGACGCTCGTAGATCTTGATGATGCGGCCGTCGTTCAGGGCGATCTCGTAGGCCGCCGGTTCGCGCCTGGCGATCCGGTCGAGAACAGCTGCGACATATTTCGCGACGTCGCCGCTGAACAGCCCGCTCTTGACCCGGTGCTGGAGGATATCCTCGAGGGTCGATCCGGCCTGGATCGTCTCGGGCAGATTGTAGATCTGCCGGTAGTTCGAGTTCATCGCGACCACGACCGCCTTGCCGTCGAGCATGATCAGGCCCTGCGGCATGCTGTTGATCGCCGCCGAGAGCTGCCACTTCTTGGCCTGGTACTTGTCGTTGAATTGGTCGCGCTCGGTCCGCGCGGCGTCGCGCGCCTGGGCGGTGCCGAGCTCGAGCTCCTCGAGCTCGAAGATGCGCGCGACGGCGTCGCGGAAGTTCTGCACGGCGCGCGCAAGACGTCCGATCTCGTCGTGACGGCCGAGATGCGGCACCTCGCTCTTGACGTCGCCTTGCGCGATCCGGTCGGTCGCCTGCGTGATATCGGCCAGGGCGCCGACGATCGAACTGCGCATGACGACGACGTTGAGCGCCGCCAGCATCAAGGCGGCGAGTCCGAGTGCGAAAAGATAGGCAGCCGCATAGCGGTTCTCATTGGCGAGTTCGTCCGCCTCGCGGGCGCGCTGCTGGTAGATGCGCTCGAGCGCCTCGATATCGCTGTTGAGCTTGCTGCGCACGGTGCGGTTGGCGTCATTGTCGCCCCATTCGCGTCCCGCGGCCGGGCTGATCTCGATCCCGCGCCGCACCAGCTCCTGACGGAAGTCGATGAATTGCAAGATGCGCTGGCGGAAGCTCGCGAACAGCTCGGCGTCGTCGTCGCCGACGTTCTTCTCCATGCTCTTCACGGCCTCGGCGAGCTCGCGGTTGCGCCGGACCAGCCCGTCCGCGAACGGCTTCATCGCACGACGATCGGCCGACATGTAGATGCCGCGTGATTCCATCACGATGGCATAGATCAGCGCATTGATGCGCCCGACTCCGATCGCCGCCTCGGCGGCGGTGACATGCATGTGGCGATACGTCGTCTGCAGGCGTACGGACTGGACCGACATCACCAGGAGGAAGGTGGTGACGATCGCAAGGAAGGCGGCGATGCTGTAGACCTTCTCGGCGACGGTCAGCGTGTCGGCGCCACGCGCTAGTCTTACGAACTTTTTCAATAGATTGGTTCCGGCACCGAAGCCGGATCCCAGCGCCGTCGCATTCATGGCGACGCTCCTCCTGGTTGAACACGCTCGACGATAAGCGTGATCGCGCTAGCGGAGGATTAAAGTACCGGCCTGTATTTTCACGGTACGGAACCGTGCCGCCGGGCCGTCCGGCTGCGCGATCTCAACCGATCCGCTTCAGGCCCTTCTTGAAGCGCGGACCGTTGGCCACGTAAAACCTCGCCGCACTCCCCATCTTCTGCACCTGGGCGTCGTCGAGCGTGCGGATCACGCGCGCCGGTGAGCCGATGATCAGGGAACGTTCGGCAAATTCCTTGCCCTCGGTGATGACGGAACCGGCGCCGACGATGCTGTTGCGGCCGATCTTCGCCCCGTTCATCACGATCGAGCCCATGCCGATCAGCGCGCCCTCCTCGATGGTGCAGCCGTGCAGGATGACATTGTGGCCGACCGTACAGTTCCGACCGATGTGAAGCGGAAAGCCGAGATCGGTGTGGCAGGTCGAGCCGTCCTGCACATTGGCGCCCTCGCCGATCTCGATCCACTCATTGTCGCCGCGCAACACCGCGCCAAACCAGACGCTTGCACCCGGCTTCAGGCGCACGCGGCCGATTACGGTGGCGGTCTCGGCGATGAAATAATTGCCGTCGGCGGGAAGGTCGGGCGCCTGCCCGTCGAGCTCGTAGATCGCCATTGGGGGTCTCCTGTCGCGTTGACCACTGGCATAGCCAAACGGCAGCCGCGACGCAAAGGCCCGCGCCGGCAGAGCTCAATGCGCGGGCGTCAGCCCAGAACGCCGGCCGCGCGCAGCGTCATCAGGAAGAAGGTGCCGCTCATCATGCTCCAGAAGCCGGCGATGAGGGTCGCCATCATCACGAACTCGGCGCGGCGGCTTTCCACCCGCATGCCGCGCAGCGTGTTGCGCATGATGATGAAGGGCGCGGCGAACACCAGGAACGGCACCGCAGCGAAGGTCTTCGGCGCCACGCCGTCCTGCAACAGGCCGAACCCGGCGGGCCGCTGCGCCAGCGCCTGGTATCCGTTCACGAGCGCGCCCGCGAGCGCGAAACCAATGCAGATCGAGAAGAAGGTGTTGAAAGCTTCAGGTGTCATCGGAACGGTCCGCCCTTACGCAACGCCGAGCATTCCTGTGACAAATGGAGCCGGTTAACGCTACATTATCCTTAAGGGAAGGTTAACGCCGCCGTCCTGTCCACGCAGGGCCGTCCCCGCCCCCCGCAGCCGGGAACGCTGCGCGAAATCGCCGCCGCGTGGCATATTCGCCGCTGATTCGTCGGCCACCGGCCGACTTCCGGCTCGACCTCGTAGAAGCTCATGACGGTGTTTTCGGCAGCTCCCCATAGGTCCCCCCGCACGCGCACCTGGGCGCATGCCGTCCCGATCGTGCTCGGCGGCATTGCTGCGGTCTGCGCGGTCGCGCTCGTCGCCTATCTGTTGTGGCCGACCTGGGGCACCCGCGGCGCGAACGCCCCGGACAAGCTGCCGGTGAGCGTCGGCGGCACGCTGTTCAACCTGCCGGTGACGGCGATCCGCATGAAGATCCAGCGGCACTCCGGGCCGCAGGAGCGCATCGATCTCGACTTCCTCTATCCCTCGCTCGAGCCGCCTGGCGCGCCGAAACACGTCACCGCCGACACGGTGGAGGCGGCGGTGCAATCGATCGACCGCATCTTCCTGTCGATCACGGCCCATCACGATGCGCTCTCGCCCGAGCAGCGGACAGCCACGATCTATCCGCGCTATCTCGACCAGGCCGCAGCGACGCCCGCGGACGGCCTGACGATGCGGATGTTCCGTGCTGACACGCCATACGGCAGCGAAGATTTCTATTCGGCTGCAAGCCCCGCGCTGACCGCGCGCTGCACCCGCGATGCGTCAACGCCCGGCATGTGCCTGTCCGAGCGCCGCGTCGGCGGCGCCGACCTCACCTTCCGCTTCCCGCGCAGCTGGCTGTCGCAATGGCGCGATGCGGCGGAGGCGATGGACAGGCTGACGGCGCAGCTGCGCGGGCCGCGGGGCTGAGCGCGGCTGCGAGATCGGCTTGCAGGCCGGGGCTCACCGAACAAAATCTCGAAAAACAACCCCATGCACAGTAGCCAAGTCACGGCCGCACTTCGTATTTTTGGATATTCGTTATTTCCGAATTAGAGCTTGACCCATCGGGCAAAACCCATGGGGATCTCAAGGCCACATCATCCACACTTGATGCGGGCAGGCTCAATCCTGCCCCTTCCGCGCCCGATAAAGGCTCGGCGTCGTGCCGACCGCCTTGCGGAAGGCGCGGTTGAAATTGGCCTGCGAGGAAAATCCCGCGGCAAAGGCGATATCGACCAGCGGGCGATCGCTGGTCGATAGGAGCCGCTTGGCGAGATCGAGGCGCTGACGGCTGACATATTCGTGCGGTGCAGTTCCGGTCGCCGCCTTGAAGCTGCGGGAGAAATGCGCCGGGCTCATGCAGGCCACCGATGCGAGATCATTCACGGTGAACTCGCGCTCTACGGATGCGTCGATGAATTCCGTGACGCGCGACAGGCGCCTCGCATCGAGCGGTTTCTGCACGGCATAGGATTGCTTCAGCCGGACTGAACTGGCGGCGTAGCTGTGCACCAGATGGGCGGACAAGGCCCGCCCCAGGCTTTCGATCAAAAGGCGGCCTGTGGAGGTCTCCTGCGCGAGCTCCGCGAGAATGCGGTCCGCGACATGCTCGATGAACATGTCCCGATCGATCGTCTCGTAACGGATGGACATGCCCGAGGGATCGATGTCGAGATCCCTGAGCATGGTGTCGTCGAACGGCTTGCCCGGAAGAAAGAGATGCAGGCATTCCTGCATCTGGTTCTCGACGCGGATGAAGTCTTCGCGGATGCCGGCCGGGCAGAGCCAGACGGTGCCTCTCCGGCCGAAGGTGCGCTGCCGCATGCCAGCGCCTTCGCGGTCGACGACCGAACTGCCGCGCAGCAATATCGCGATCTCGGTGTCGCGCGGCAATTGCGGAGGGAGATCGCCCGGCTCATGACTCCATCGCTCCGCCAGGAGATGCCCCCACCGCCGGTCGTTGGACGTCTGGAGCATTCTGCCGGTAACATATTTATCGACAGAGTTGCCAAGCATACCCATCGGAAATCTCCGCCAGATCACGCGATGTACGGGTAGAGAGGTATTGCCGGTTCCAGCAATTAGCATGCCAGAGAACCGCCAGGGCGTCCACCGGACGAGAGCAGTCCGGGACAACAACACCGCACGTTTTGAAAAGCCAAGGCGGGTCCGGCCGCCGCATCCTTTGATGTCTTGAATCGGGAAGCGGAGAAACCCCATGGCCCGGACCACGGTAATAGGCGCGTGCCCCCACGACTGCCCGGACACCTGCTCCATCCTGACCACGGTCGAGGACGGCAAGGCCATCGCCGTCCGCGGTAATCCCGATCACCCCTTCACGCGCGGACGCCTCTGCGTGAAGGTCAACAATTACGAGGAGCGCGTCTACAGCGACAAGCGCATCCTCCATCCGCTGAAGCGGGTCGGCCCGAAGGGCTCCCGGCAATTTCAGCGGATCTCCTGGGACGAAGCCATCGACACCATCGCATCGCGCTGGACCTCCGTGATCGCCGAGCACGGCGCGCAGGCGATCCTGCCCTACAGCTATCTGGGCACGCAGGGCATCATCAACGGGTTGAATGTCGGAGATCCCCTCTTCAACAAGCTGGGTGCGACAGTGCTGGAGCGCACGTTCTGCGACTCCGCCTCGTGCACAGCGTACATGATGACGATCGGGCACACGCCCGGCGTCGACCCCGAAAGCTTCGTGCACTCGAAATACATCATCCTGTGGGCCTGCAACACGCTGAGCACGAACTCGCATCACTGGCCGTTCATCGAGCAGGCAAAGAAGGCCGGCGCCAAGCTCGTCGTGATCGATCCCGTCCGCACCCGTACCGCGCGCCTCGCCGACTGGCACATTCCGATCCGGCCCGGCACTGACGCCGCGCTCGCGCTGGCGATGATCCACGTCATCATCAAAGAGAACCTTGTCGATCGCGACTACGTCAACAAATACACCGTTGGCTATGAGGAGCTGGCCGAGCGGGCCGCGATCTACACCCCTGAATTTGCCTCGCAGGAAACTGGCATTTCCGTCGACGACATCCTCAAGCTGGCCAGAGAATTTGCGACCACACCGCCCGCCGTCGTACGCATCGGCGTCGCGGTCGAGCGGCATGCCGGCGGCGGCCAGACCGTGCGTGCGATCGCCTGCCTTCCGGGGCTGATCGGCGCCTGGAAGCATGTCGGTGGCGGCCTGCTCCAGCTGCCAATCTGGGCCTTCCCGGTCAGATGGGACGTGCTGATGCGGCCCGATCTGCAGCCCGAGACAATGCGCGTGCTCAATTCCTGGCGGCTTGGAGCTGCGCTGACCGGCGAGCTCGGCTTCGACCCACCGGTCAAGGCGCTGTTCGTCTACAACGCCAACCCGATGGCGATGGTGAGCGAACAGGCCAAGCTCGAAAAAGGGCTCGAACGCGAGGATCTCTTCACCGTCGTCAGCGAGCACTTCCTGACCGACACCGCCAGATATGCCGACATCGTTTTGCCCGCAACCACGCAGCTCGAGCAGAAGGACATCATGTTCTCCTGGGGGCACCTTTACCTCTCCTACAACAACCAGGCGATCGCGCCGCTCGGCGAAGCCGTCTCCAACACCGAGCTGTTCCGCCGCCTGGCGCGCGCAATGGGCATCACCGACCCCACTTTCTTCCGGACCGACGACGAAATCATCGAAGCTTCGCTCGACTGGAGCAGCCCGGTTCTCGAAGGCATCACGCTCGACGGCGTCAAGACCAAGGGCTATGCGCGCCTCAACATGCCGGCGCCCGCCGACTGGGCGCCGCATCGCGAGGGCAATTTCCCGACCGCCTCCGGCAAGTGCGAGTTCAAATCGACGATCGCGGGCGGCGGCAACTTCGTGGTACCGCTGTTCCGCCAGGGCTACAACGGCGACCAGGATGCCACGCCGGTCGATCCCCTGCCCCACTACATCCCGCCGAACGAGAACCCGCGCACGGCGCCGGTGCTCGCGACGCGCTACCCGCTGAGCCTGATCTCGCCGAAGAGCCACGCCTTCCTGAACTCGAATTACGGCAATCTTCCCGCGCAAACCGCCCAGGCCGGCGAAGAACAGGCGGTGCTTCTCAATCCCGATGATGCCGCACAGCGCGGGATCGTCGCCGGCGCGCCCATTCGCGTGTTCAACGATCGGGGCTCATTCGAAGCCTTTGCGACCGTTTCGTCCGACATCATGCCTGGAGTCGTGGTGGCGCCGTCCGGGTACTGGCAGCGGTCCAATCGCAAGGGCGCGACGGTCCACGTGCTGACGCCGCCGGCGTTCGCCGACCTCGGCCGGGCCCCGACATTCTCCGACATCCTCGTCCAAGTCAGCGGGGCGTGACGATGACTTATGTGGTCACCGACAATTGCCGGGGGTGCCGATACACCGAATGCGTCACGGTGTGTCCCGTCGAGTGTTTTCACCTCGATGAGTCCATGACCTATATCGATCCGGAAAACTGCATCGACTGCGGCGGCTGCGCGCCGGCCTGCCCGGTCGGTGCGATCGAGCCCGACTATCGCCTCGCAGCCGACAAGAAATTCTGGATCGACGTCAACCGCAAGCGCGCCGCCGAAACTCCCGTCATCAGCGCGCGCCTGGTGCCTCTGCCGGGCGCCGACGAACGCCGCTTGGCGCTCGGCCGATGACGGGCGGGACGCGCGTCGCCGTCGTCGGCAGCGGACCGAGCGGCTTCTACACGGCCGAGGCCCTCTTGCGTTCCGGTACATCCGTGACGGTTGACATGTTCGAACGGCTCCCGGTGCCGTACGGGCTGGTGCGGTTCGGCGTGGCGCCCGATCACCCGAAGCTCAAGCAGGTGACGGCAGCGTTCGACCGCATCGCCGCCATGCCCGGCTTTCGCTTCATCGGCGGTGTCACGGTCGGAGACGATGTCACGGTCGACGAGCTGCGTGAGGCCTATGACGCCGTCGTATTGGCAACGGGCGCCGAACTGAGCCGGCCGCTGGGCATTCCGGGCGAGGCTCTTCCCGGGAGCCACAGTGCCGGCGATTTCGTCGCGTGGTACAACGGACACCCCGATTTCGCCGATCTCAGCTTCAATCTCGACCATGAGGCGGCAATCATCATCGGTCACGGCAATGTCGCACTCGACGTCGCACGCATTCTCGCCAAGACCGCCGACGAGCTGCGACAGACCGACATCGCGCGCCACGCGCTCGAGGTGCTGGCGGCGAGCCGGATTCGCGAGATCTCCATCGTCGGCCGCGGCGGACCGGTGCAGGCCAAATTCAGCGCCAAGGAATTGCGCGATTTCCTCGAATTGAGGTCATGCGACACGCTCGTCGACGACCGCGACGTCACGCCGGAGGACTTCGAACCGCAGCATCCCGCAGATCCGGAGCTGGTCGAGAAGCTGTCGCTGCTGCGCGAATTTTCGCAGCAGGCCGCGACCAGGCCGCGCCGCTGTGTCTTTCGATTTGGCTTCTCGCCCTTCGCGATCCACGGACGAGACCGGGTGGAGACCCTCTCGGTGACGCACCGGTCCGGCGCCGTCGAGGACATCGCCGGCGGCCTCGTGTTCGGCAGCGTCGGCCGCAGGACGGCGCCCGTCACCGGCGTGCCCTACGACACACATCGCGGCGTTCATGCCAATGCCAATGGACGTGTCACGAACGGTCATTGCGTGATCGAGGGCCTCTATGCCTGCGGATGGAGCAAGCGCGGTCCGAACGGCACGATCGGCACCAATCGCGGCTGCGGCATCGCCACGGCAGAGGCCGTGCTGGCGGATCTTGCGCATCGGCGAGCGCGCCCGGACACGCCGGATGCGCTGCTGGCACGCGTCGTCGGCCGCGTCACCCGCGTCGTGAGCTATCCGGACTGGATGGTGATCGATACTGCCGAGAGATCCAGGGGAGCCCTGCTCGGCAAGCCGCGGGAAAAATTCGTCACAATCCCCGACATGCTCGCAGCGGTGGGCGCGTAACCCCGGAACCGATCGCGCTACCGGACCGCACTAAAGCGCGATGCGATCAGGATGAATCGTCATCGCGCTTTAGGTTGTTGTTTAAGCATGATCTTTTCGGAAAACCGCTGCGCACTTTTCCGGACCACGCTCGCATCTATTCCTGATCGACGAGATCGTCCTCGAGGATCGCCATCTGGAACTGGAACGAGCGATCGTCGTCCTCGTCGTCGACGAAGAGAACGCCGATGAATTCCTCGCCGATATAGACTTCGGCGGAATCGTCCTTCTTCGGCCGCGGCACGACGCGGATCTTGGGATTGCCGAATACGCGCTTCAAATACGCATCTAACTTTCTGACTTCTTTGACGTCCACGGCAAGTCTCCGATCGAAAATGGTCGGCGGGTTTTAGGACGAGACGCGACGAACCGCCAGCATGAATTGCCAAAGAATTTGGGGACCGAAAGGGCCGAAAATCGGGCCTTTTTCAACTTCAAAGCCCAGTCTTAAAGCCCCAAGTCTTAAGCCCCAAGTCTCAAAGCCCCATCGCGTTGATCATCTGATCCATCGTGCGCGACGGTTCGGCGCACCCGGCCTCGCCGACGACCTTGGCAGGCACGCCCGCGACGGTGACGTTGTGCGGCACGGGCTTGACCACGACCGAGCCGGCGGCGATGCGCGCGCAATGGCCGATCTCGATGTTGCCGAGGATCTTCGCGCCAGCGCCGATCAACACGCCATGGCGGATCTTCGGATGACGGTCCTCGTTCTCCTTGCCGGTGCCACCGAGCGTGACGCCGTGCAGGATCGAGACGTCGTCCTCGATCACCGCCGTCTCACCGCAGACGAAGCCGGTGGCGTGGTCGAGGAAGATGCCGCGGCCGATGCGCGCGGCGGGATTGATGTCGGTCTGGAACACCGCGGAGGCGCGGCTCTGCAGGTAATACGCAAAATCCTTGCGGCCCTTCAGCCAGAGCCAGTGCGCCAGCCGATGGGTCTGGATGGCGTGAAAGCCCTTGAAGTAGAGCAAGGGATCGATGAAGCGCGAGGTCGCGGGATCGCGATCGTAGACGGCCACGAGATCGGCGCGGAAGGCGTTGCCGAGATCGGGATCGTCGCGCAGCGCCTCGCCATAGGTCTGGCGCACGAGGTCGCCGGACAGCGCGGAGTGATCGAGCCGGTCGGCGACACGGTGGATCACCGAATCTTCCAGGCGGCTGTGATGCAGCACCGTCGAATAGATGAAAGTCGCAAGCTCGGGCTCGCGACGGACGATGTCCTCCGCTTCGCCCCGGATCCGGTCCCAGATCGGATCGAGCGATGCGAGCTTTCCTCCCGGATTGACCTGATGCACTGCCATGGATTTGCTCTTTGGGATTTGCTCTTTCGAGTGGGCTCGTTTTGCCGGCTTTATAGCATAGTGTAGGCGACGAAGTCCTGACCGGCTTGCCTGAGAGTGAACAGCGCCTTGCCCTGCCAAAGCATGCCAAGACATTGAAACACAACAATTTCTTTCGAAGCCCCAAGCAGCAAGGTCGGCTCAAAGTGGTCAGAGTTTTGCCAAATTCAAGTCGGGCGGCGTCAAACTATTGGTGAATTCTCTCCCGACCCTTATTGCGAGCATGGTTCGGGGCGAGGACGGGGAACAGATTTGAGCATCACCACCGATCAATTGCGCGCACGCGCCGCGGATACGCTTTGGCTGCGTCTGGCGGCGGTCGCCCTGCCCCTCCTGATGATCGTGCCGGCGTTCTGGAACGGCTACCCGCTGTTGCAATGGGATACCGGCGGCTATCTGGCGCGCTGGTACGAGGGCTATCTCGTCCCCAGCCGCTCCACGGTGTTCGGCCTCTATCTGCACTTTGGCGAGAGTTTTGGCTTCTGGATCAACCTCGCGGTCCAGTCGCTGGCAACGCTGTGGCTGTTGCAGCTCACCCTGCGCGTGCTCTCGATGATGCAGACTGTCCGCTTCGTCGCGATCAGCCTTGGCCTGATCCTGTCGACCGCGCTGCCCTGGCTTGCGAGCATGCTGCTCACCGACATCTTTGCAGGACTCTCGGTGCTGTCGCTGTTTCTCCTGGTCGTCGGCGCAGGCCGAACCTCGGCGCTCGAGAAAATCTCGCTGTTCGTCTTCACCGCCTTTGCCGCCGCCACCCACAGCGCCACGCTCGGCGTGTTGCTCGGTCTTTGCGTCGCGGGCTGGATGGTACGGCCGTTTCTCAAGGAGCGCCTTCCGCTGGCCGGATTGGCGCAGGCCAGCCTCACCATCGTTGCGGGCGGGGTGATGCTGGTCTCGGCGAATTATGCGCTGTCCGGCAAGCTGGCCTGGACGCCCGGCGGCTACGGCGTCGCCTTCGGCCGCATGATGCAGGACGGCATCGTCGCGCGCTACCTCAACGACCATTGCCCCCGCGAGCGCTACAAGCTGTGTCCCTATCGCAACGAACTGCCGGCGACGGCAGATGAGTTCCTGTGGGGCAAGAGCATGTTCAACGCGCTCGGCCGCTTTGAAGGCATGAACGAGGAGATGGGTTACATCGTCGTGCAGTCGCTGAAGGATTATCCGACCTGGCAGGCCGGCGCGGCGCTGCGGGCGATGGGCCAGCAATTGCTGCATGTCGCGACCGGCGAAGGCACCAATGGCTGGATCCCGCACACCCGCGGCATCATCGAACGCTACGTCCCCGCGCAGGCCGGGCCGATGCGCGCCGCGCGGCAGCAGAATTGGCAGCTCGACTTCACCGCAATCAACCGGCTGCACGTGCCGGTGGCGCTGGCCTCGATGCTGGCGCTGGTCGCGCTGCTCGGCCATGCGCTCGCGAACCGCCGGCTGGACGATTTGACGCTGCTGGCGGCGACCGTGACGCTGGCGCTGCTCGGCAACGCTTTCATCTGCGCCGTGATTTCAGGCCCGCACGACCGCTACGGCGCGCGGATGGTGTGGGTCGCCACCTTCGTGGTGCTGACGGCGCTGGCGCGGCGGTTTGGCGAAACTGATCCGTCCAGGCCGGATCATCGCCACTCCTAGATGGCCCGGGCTTATCTAGTCCGCTTGCGTAACCAAGGCGATGGACGGCATGCCCGCCGCGCTCGACAGCCTGGATCACCTCGCTTTTATTTTCGGCTGCTCTTCGACTTGCCCGAGAAACGTGTCCGCAAAACCCCGTCCAAGGAGAGCTAGCATGCCCTATGTCGCGTCCGCAGACGGCACCCAGATTGCCTACTCCGTCGACGGCAGCGGTCCGGCGGTCATCCTTACCACCGGCTCGCTCGATGACGGCAGCGAGAACGCGCGACTTGCAACAGAACTCAGCCGTTGGTTTCGCGTCGTAAATTATGCGCGGCGCGGTCGCGGCGAGAGTGGTGACGGGCGCGAATATTCAGTTGCCCGCGAGATCGAGGACATCGCCGCGCTCATCGACGCCGCGGGGGGCGGCCGTGCCGCGCTCTACGGCGTGTCGACCGGCGGCGCCCTGGCCCTCGAGACGGCTGCCACATTGCGGTCCATCGATGCGGTCGCAGTCTATGAAGTGCCCTACGACCTCGCGCCGGAGACGCCGCAACAGCAGCGGGCCTATGTGGCCGAGCTCGACAGACGACTGTCGGCGGGGCGGCGCGGCGATGCCGTAGCACTGTTCATGGAGCTCGCCGGAAGTTCGGCTGAAGAGATCGCCGGCGCTCGCGCGCATCCGGTCTGGCCGAGTCTCGAGCGAATAGCGCATACGTTGGCCTACGACGCTGCCGTGCTGGGGACCCGCCAAGCCCCGTTGGAACGTTTCGCGCGCCTTCACCAGCCGGTGCTGGTTGCCACGGGCGGCGGCATCCCCCCGTTCGAAGGTGCGGCCGACGCGCTCGCGGACGCGAACCCCCGGGCCCGGCGAAAGGTGCTCACCGGTCAGGGCCACGTGGTGGATCCGGCCGTGATGGCAGCAGAACTGAAGGCGTTTTTCGAGGAGCCTAGGCCGGCCACGTCGTCAGAGCCTCGTTAGATCGCTACTTGCACGGCGAGCTTCGCCGCGCTGGTTTTCGAGGGTACGGCATCGATGTCCGCAGTTTGGCCTTTGCTGACGTCCCTGCCCGTCTCGACCTGAGGTCCATAACCGCCCTTAGCGACCTCCGGGATGCTGAAAGGTCATCAACCCGCCGCCGCCGGCGCCGGAATTCCCGCCTGCTCACAGGAACAAAATTTAATTGATTTAATTTATTTAATATTATTTAATACCTCTTGAGAGAAATGACCATGCCAGACCAGGACGACGGCCGACGGGAATTCTTGAAGACCTGCGGAAAGTTCGCCGCCGTGACGCCGCCGACCATCACCCTTTTGCTATCAACGTCCCTCACGTCCAACGCGATTGCACAGTCTGGCGCGGGGGGCGGTCCACCATGACCATCAGCACCATGGCAACAATGGCCGGCGCAACGGCGGCCGCGATGGCAGCCCCAACGAGAAGGGCGATAGAGGCCGCTGAGCCGACGCGCGGCCTGCAGAAGGAGACACAATGCAGCCCAGGCGCCGTGACGTAGATTGGCACTTCGCCTCCATGATCGTCTCGTCGATATGGCTAGCGATCTTGGCTGCCGCGCTTATAGCGGTGCTCATCCGAGCGCAATCCTGACCGCCCAGGCCGCGCGAGAGCGAGGATCGCGGGTCCCGGAACCATAGATGGGGTATTTCGCGATCGCGCGGAAGGACCGTGAGCCTCGGAGAGGCACCAGCTTGCATATTGGATCATCCGATAGACCCAATACGCGCAATGACCTACGGGCCCTGTAATGGTCTTCGTGCAACCGCAGCCGCAGACGATGACCGCATCTTCGGCCATCGCACTTGGTTTCGTCGAGCAGCGATCGCTTCGTCGAAAAGGAACAGCCAGAACTGACTTGGCGTTCAACAGCCTATCCGCGTGGGCAAAGAACCCCCGCAACTGAATCCGGTGATAGCCGCCCTTAACAAGAGATTGCCTTCACTTTAGGGGAGGTCGCAGCTTAGCGCTCGCGCCAGGCGCGCATCAACTGATCGGAGAGCGGCTTGACGAGGTACGACATCACCGTGCGCTGGTCGGTCTGAATGAAGGCTTCGACCGGCATTCCGGCGATCAGCTTCAGGTCGCCCAGACGGGCGATCTCCGCCTCGGGAACTGCGATGCGGGCTACATAGAAGCTCGTCGTGCTCTTTTGGTCGACCGCCACGTCAGCGGACACCTGGCTCACTTCGCCGTTGAGTTGGGGTGTGGTGCGCTGGTTGAAGGCCGTAAAGCGCAACAGCACCGGCTGGCCGACCGACAGACGATCGATCTCATGCGGGGGAATCCGCACCTCCACGACGAGCGCGTCGTGCGTGGGGACGATAAGCATGATCTGCTCGCCGGGGCTGATGACGCCGCCGATGGTGTGCAGCGCCAACTGATGCACGGTGCCGTCCTGCGGCGCGCGAATATCGATGCGTTTGAGCTGGTCCTCGGCGGCAACGCGTTTCTCGACCAGCTCCGAGGTCTTGGCGCGGATCTCGGCGAGATCCTTTCCGACTTCGGTGCGCAGATCCTGATCGATCTGCATGATTTGCAGCGTGGTCTCGGTGATCCGGCCTCTGACTTCGGCGATGGCCGCGACCAGAGCGCCACGTTCGCCATGCAGGCGCACCGCGTCGCGCTCGAGCGTTGTCAGGCGCGTGATCTGTACCAGATTCTTTCGCCACAGGTCGCGCACGCCCAGAAGCTCCTGGTCGATGAAGGTGGTTTCGCGGTCTTTCGCCTGGATCTGCTCGTCGAGCCCGCGGATCTGCTCCCGGAGCTGGCCGATGCGCTCGCTGAGCTGCGCCTTCTTGCCGGTGCGGGCGGCGCGGCGCAACTCGAACAGCTTGCGCTCGCCCACGATCAGTCGATCGACGTCGGGATCGGCGGCACGATCAATGAGGTCGGCGGGAAATTCGAGCCGGTCCTGACCGTCGCGCTCAGCCTCGAGCCGCGCCCGGCGCGCCGCCTGTTCGTCGAGACTCTTGACGACGATCAGGAGATTGGCCCGCGTCACCGTCTCGTCGAGGCGCACGATCACGTCGCCCGCCGTCACCCGCGCACCCTCGCGAACGTTGAGTTCACCGACCACGCCGCCAGTCGGATGCTGCACCTTCTTGGTGTAGCTGTCGACCACCAGCGTGCCGGAGCCGACGACGGCGCCAGCCAGTTCCGTGGTCGCGGCCCAGCCGCCGGCGCCCCCGGCAAGAATGATGACGCCCACGAGGCCGGCGCGCAGGTGCTGGCGAATCGCGTGCGGAACCTGGTTCACCGGCTCGCGGTTCAAAGGCTCGCTCCTTCGGTTACGACCTTAAACGGCACTGCCGGCCGCGGCTGCATCATCTTGGCCAGCAGCGCGTCCTTGGGCCCGAACGCCTGCACGCGCCCCTCGGCCATCACGATCAATTGGTCCACGCCAGCGAGCGCACTGGTGCGATGCGCGACGACGATGACAATGCCGCCCCGCGCACGCACGCCGTGAATGGCCTGCGTCAGGGCCTGGTCGCCGTCGGAGTCGAGATTGGAGTTGGGCTCGTCGAGCACCACCAGGAAGGGTTCGCGGTAAAGCGCACGGGCGAGCGCAATGCGCTGCCGCTGCCCGGCAGAGAGCGCCGCGCCGCCTTCGCCGATCGGCGTGTCGTAGCCTTTCGGCAAGCGCAGCACCATCTGGTGCACACCGGCGGCGTTCGCGGCGGCGATCATCGCCTCGGCATCGGGAACGGGTTCGAAGCGGTTGATATTCTGCGCCACCGTGCCGGCGAACAGCTCGACGTCCTGCGGCAGATAGCCGATGTGGCGGCCGAGCGCCTCGGAGCTCCATTGGTCGAGCGCGGCGCCGTCCAGCCGCACCTTGCCGCGCGCCGCCCCCCACACACCGACGATGGCACGCACCAGCGACGACTTGCCCGATGCGCTCGGGCCGACGATGCCAACCCCCTGCCCCGGGTTCAACGCGAAGGAGGCTTCCAGCACGACGGCGGTCTGCTCGCCCGGCGGCGCCACGGAGACAGCCTCGACGGCGAGGGTCTTGCACGGCGGCGGCAACGGCGTCTTCTCCTCCTCGGCCGGGAGTTGCGCCCATTGCTGCTGCAGACGTTTCCAGCTCTGCCGGGCCGCGATCAGGCTCTTCCAGTGGGCGATGGCGAGCTCGACCGGCGCGAGCGCGCGCGAGGTGAGAATGGCACCGGCAATGATGATTCCCGCGGTCGCCTCCTGGATGATAACGAGATAGCCGCCGACGGCCAGCACCGCCGATTGCAGCACCATGCGCAGCACCTTGGAGGCGGAGCCGAAGCCGCCGGCGATGTCGGCGGCGCGCCGCTGGGTGAACATGTAGCTGTCATTGACGTCCGCCCAGCGCGCGGCGAGCCGCCCGCGCATGCCCATGGCCTGCAATACCTCGGCATTCCGCCGGCTCGCCTCGGCGAGAGCGTTGCGTTGCGCGATCTGGCCGGTAACTTCCTTCGTGCGCGCACGCGTCAAGCGGTCGGTGAGAAGGGTCAGGGACACGAGCATCACCGAGCCGATCGATGCCGTGAGCCCGAGCAGCGGATGAAACATGAAGCAGATCGCGAGGTAAAACGGGATCCAGGGCAGGTCGAACAGCGCGGTCGGGCCGAGCCCGGAGAGATAGCTGCGCACCTGGTCGAGATCGCGCACCGGCTGCAACCCGTCGCCGCTGGCGCGCGACCGCAGCGGCCAGCGCGCGACGACGTCGTAGGCGCGCGCCGAGAATGCGCGGTCGAGCCACTCGCCGATGCGGACGAGGATGCGCCCGCGCAGAATGTCGAGGAATGCCTGGAACGAATAGAGCGCGCCGACCAGCGCGGCGAGGCCGATCAGCGTCGGCACGCTGCGGCTCGGCACCACGCGGTCGTAGACTTCGAGCATGAAGAACGAACCGGTCAGGTACAGCACGTTCAACATGGCGGTGATCAGGCCGAGCCCGACCAACACGCCGCGACAGGCGTGAAGCGGCGAGGACATTTGATGCGCGCGAGCTGGCTCGTCTGGTCGCGCAGCTGCCGCCGCGCGCCGCCACTTCCAGACCAGCCTGATGAAAATGAAGGCCGCCACGGCGAACAGGCCGACGTGGATGGTGAAGCTCGCCAGCTCCTCTGGATAACCGACGACCTGGCCACACCAGGCGGCAGCAGACCGGGAGAGATGGCCGCACCAGGCGGTGACACTATCCGGCATCGAATCTACTCCAGCCCCGTGCGACCGAACAGGTGCCGGCTGCGCGCCAAAGCGGCGTGCAGCCGGCGGCTTGCGATTCAGATCGTGATGACGCCGTTGTGGTTTCCGTCAATCCCGACCGAGAAACTGCTGGAAGCCGTATCCCCGTCGGCATCGGCGATCTGCACGGTGAAGTCGAGCTTCTCGTCGGGCGCCGGCTGCGACTGGATCAGGCTGAACCCGCCGATGTCGAACGTGTTGTTGTCGTTGCCATCGATGCCATCATGGGCGCTGATGTTTTCGATCAGCACGCGGTCGTGGGTCGTTCCGCTCGTCGTCCACTGCACCTTGTCGCCGGTGCTCAGCCCGGTGATGATCAGATTGCCGTCGCCGTCGATCGTCGCTTGCGGTGTAAACTGCAAGTTGCCTGTTTTGACGACGAAGTCGGTGATCGAGAACGACGTGATGTTGACGTGCGTGTCGTTGGTGAGCCCGTCGACGAACCCCGCCCCCGGCTCGTAGGCGGTGCTGAAGGCCGTGATCTTGACGGTGACGGGTCCGACGCCCGGGTTCGTCTGGTTGACGGTAAAGGACGCCGACGTCGCATTGAACAGGGCCTGGAAGTCGATGTTGGCTTCGACATCGGCCTCGTTCTGGTCCAGATTCGGCACGAGGAAGTTCGTGTTCGCGCCAGTCACGTAGGTGATGTACGCGCCTTCAGTGGGATAATTGGCGCTGTCATTGAGCTGGTTGCCGTTGACACCGAACGACGTGGTGCTGCCGGCCTGGCTGATGTTGAGCACGTCCTTGGTCGTGATGTTTCCGCCCTGGGACTGGTTCAGCGGATTCTCCCCAATCACCACGATCTGGGTCGAGGCAGGATCGCCGAAGGTCATGAAGAGATTGCTGCCGGAGGGCGCTCCGGCAAAGCTGAAGCTGATCTCCGCGGGCGGAGGATTCTGCAGGACATCGAAAGTGTAGTTGCCGCCCGACACGGTCAGCTTGAAGAAATCGATGTCGCCCGCGGTGTGTGTGGTGCTGCCATCTACGTCCTTGTAGTAGGTGGCGACAGTATTGCTGTCCGTGAGGGCCCGGAGCAGCGTTGTCTGCGAGACCGTGCCATCCAGGATCGTCAGGCTCGCCGGCGAGCTGGTGATACTGTACGTCGCCGGGTCGTCCACTCCGCCCGCTGCGTTGAGCGTCTTGGTTACGCTGGCGCCGGCAGCAAAGTCCACCTGCCCATCGGCGATGGGCCCGATGGTCGGCCCGTCGTCCTGGAACTGCACGGCATCGCCGATGCCGGTCGAGCTCGTCGCCGTGTCGCCGTCACCGTCGGTGACCGTCACCACCGCCAGCAACGCACTCTCGGTGATGTTGATCGCCTCATCGTAGCTGGCGCCGCCGGTCGGATGCTTCAGCGAGGCGTATTGCGCCACGCTGACGACACCGCTCGTGCCGTCGATCGCCACCGCGAAGGCCGCAGCTCCGGAGGAACTGCCGATGCGGCCGACCACCAGGCTGCCTTCCTTGAACAGGAAGATGCTGGCGCCGCCGGTCGTGTCGAGGCCGGAATCCACGCCTGCGGCGGACACCGCCAGCGAGAACGCCGTCGTCGCGCCCTCGTTATCGGCACCCGCAGAGCTGCCGGTCGCGCTCACGACGGGGGTGGCATCCTGTGCGTAGCCGGGGCTGAGATCGGTGCTTTTATTGGTGACGCCAGCGAACAAGGCGACAACACCTGCCGCAGTTGTGTCGTCGGCATCCGCGTCGACCCCCGCAGTCTCGTCATGCGCTACCGTCGCCGTGCCCTGCGCGATTCCCGCTGTCGGTCCGTCGTCCTGGAACTGCACGGCATCGCCGATGCCGGTCGAACTCGTCTTCGTGTCGCCGTCGCCGTCGGTCACCGTCACCACCGCCAGCAGAGCACTGTCGGTGATGTTGATCGCCTCATCGTAGCTGGCGCCGCCGGTCGGATGCTTCAGCGAGGCATATTGCGCCACGCTCACGACGCCAGTCGAGCTGTTGATTGCCACCGCGAAGGCCGCGGCGCCGGTCTCACCGCCGATGCGACCGACCACCAGGTTGCCTTCCTTGAACAGGAAGATGCTGGTGCCGTTGGTGGTGTCGAGGCCGGAATCCACCCCTGCGGCGGATACCGCCAGCGAGAAGGCCGTCGTCCCGCCGAACGAGTCGGTGCCATACGAGCTTCCGGTCGCGCTCACGACAGCGGTCGCATCCTGCGCGTAACCGGTCGGGCTGAGGTCGCTGCTGACGTTGGCTACGCCCGCAAACAGCGCCACCACGCCCGCCGCGATGGTGTCATCGGCATCGCCCTGATTGCCCGCGGTCTCGTCATGCGCCACGGTCGGCGCGCCCTGCACGATCCCCGCCGTCGGGCCGTCATCCTCGAAGTGGATGGCCGTGCCGACCACGGCGCTCGCGGCGTTGGAGCTGACAAGGCTGAAGCCGCCGATATCGAAGGTGTTGTTGTCGTTGTCTGGATTGGTATCCGCGTTGCTGATGTTTTCGATCAGGACGCGGTTATGGGTTGCGCTCGTTGTCCACTGCACCGTGTCGCCGCTGCTCAGGCCGGTGACCGTCAAGGTGCCGTCGGCGTTTACGGTAGCGGCCGGAGTATATTGCGTATTGCCTGATTTTTTGATGACGTTGATGAAGGAGGCCGATGTGATCGCGATCTGCGTGTCGTTGCTGAGCCCGTCGACGAAATTCACCCCCGGCTCCGCAGCGGTGCTGAAGGCCGTAATCTTGACGGTGACGGGGCCGATGCCCGGATTGGTCTGGTTGACGGTGAAGGAGCCGCCGGTCGCGTTGAAGACGTTCTGGAAGGCGATGTTGGCTTCGACGTCGGCCTCGTTCTGATCGAGGTTCGGCACCAGGAAGTTCGTGTTCGTGCCCGTGACATAGGTGATGTACGCCCCCTCACCAGCGTTGATCTGGTTGCCGTTGACGCCGAACGAGGTGGTGCTGCCGGCCTGGCTGATATTGAGCACGTCCTTGGTCGTGATGTTCCCGCCCTCGGATTGATTGAGCGGGTTCTTGCCAATCACCACGATCTGGGTGGAGTTCGGATCACCGAAGGTCATGAAGAGATTGCTGCCGGACGGCGCTCCGGCGAAGCCGAAATTGATCTGCTCGCTGACCGCGACCTTGAGATGGCTGCCGAGGTCGAGGGAGTCATCGGGGTTGGTGCCATCCAGATGCTGCAGCGCCTCGTATTGAACGCTCCAGATCTTGGCACCGGTCGCGGTCTGCTCGAGATAGACCGCGAAGGCGATGACACCCGCAGCCGTCTTGCCGACCACGATGTTGTCGTTCGTGGGGTCCGCCCAAAGGAAGACCTCCTCGCCGTCATTGGTGAAGAGACCGCTCGTGTCACCGTCGAGCGCGCCGCCAGTCGAATCGGTGAAGGCGAGGTTGCCGATCGCGCCCGTGACGCCGCTGATGGTGATAACGTCGCCGCTGCTGACCGCGTGGTTGATCTCCGTGGCCGGAGCGCCCAGCGCCGTCAGCCGGCTTGAAAACGCGCTCGGAAGCGTCGTGTTGGTGTCGTCGTTCTGCAGATCAGCGGTTTCGTCGAGAATAACGGTTGTGCCGGTAAGAGTGACTGAAAGTGCCATGAGAAACCTCCTACAAGAGAATAATGGTAGGCTTGCACATCAGAAATTCCTGCGTCAGCTCTTCGGCGTATCGCGAGTTTCGACAACGCCGGCATCATCGGCGGCAAGCCGATCACAGGCTCCTTCTTTCTCTTTCATCGAAGAATTTCCCGCCACCCGGGATTACATCACAGACGCAACAAAACCGTCTCGTCGCTCTCAGTCGAGAGATCAGAGCCACAACACGGTCGGAAGCGTGCGCCGCCCCGAGCGGCGATCACACCCTGCTGATTGGATATTTCCTGAAGCAAGCAGCGTGCACAAACATGGCCGCCTCCCCAAACAATGAACGTTACTCTGAAGCCCTCTCAATCAATCAGGGCCAACTCTGTTCAAGTGCGTGTGGGCTCGCAATCTCAATTCCTGTCGAGTATTAAATCTCGACGAAAATAAAAATTTAAACCAATTATTAACAAATGTAAATAGCGGCGCAATGTCGCTCGCGTTCGTGCGAGGAGATCTCTCGGCTCTCTTGATGATCTTCAGGCCTTGCGGCCATCTTGCGCAGCACTCGCGTACAGTTCGTTGGACTAACGCTCGAGATAAATGTCCGTTAGTGCCCTTCGCTGACGTTCCTACCCGCTTCGAGCTGACGTCTCGTCAGCGCCCTTGGCGGACTCCAGATCTCCGCGCATAGGATAGCTGGGCAACAACGTCATCCGCTCAGCCAACATTGCCTCAGCCGCGGCGTGACAGAAAATCGAGCACGCCGGTCTTGTAGACCTTGTCGCCGACCGCGCGCATGTGGTCGCGGTTGGGAATGTCGAGCACTTCTGAGCCGGGGATGATCGCACCGAGCGCGCTGGCACTTCCTGCGACGTCGTCGGTCGAGCCGACCGCGATCAGCACCGGCAAGTCGATGCGCGCGGCCTCGTCGCGGGTCATGAGGTCGCGCGTGCCGCGCAGGCAGGCGGCGAGCGCACGGTGATCGGAGCGAGTCTGGTCGGCAAACGCACGGAAGGTGCGGCCGACGGGATCGGTGACGTCATCCAGCGAGGGCGCCTCCAGCGCTTTCGCCACGTTCTCGCCGGGGCCGGTGCCCTCGATCAGGCCGCCGATTCCGATGCCGCCGAGGATCGCCGAGCGCAGGCGCTGCGGCTCGTTGAGGGACAGCCATGCCGCCATCCGACCGCCCATCGAATAGCCCATGATGTCGGCCTGCGGGATGGCGAGATGATCCATCAGCGCAAGCACGTCGCCGGCCATGGTCGGGATCGAATATTGCGCGGGCTCGTAGAGCTTTGCGCTTTCGCCATGGCCGCGATTGTCGAGCGCAATCACGCGGCGGCCGTTCTTGCGCAGCTCCGAGACCCAGGTCGGATAGACCCAGTTCACGTTCTTGCTCGAGGCAAAGCCGTGCACCAGGATGATCGGATCGCCCTCGCCTTCATCGAGATAGGCAATTTCAACGGCGCCGTTGTGAAAGCTCGGCATCAGCAGTTCCGCGGGTCTGGAGGGGAATGGTTGATCTTAGAGCATGATCCGGAAAACTGTGCAGCGGTTTTCCGGCAACATCATGCTCAAACAATAGCCTGAAGCGCCGCGCGCCTCAGGCCGTGACGGCCGCGTTGGCCAGAGCAGCTTCGGCTGCGATCTGGGCACGGCGCAGCCGCCGCGCCCGTTTGCGATCGCCCCAGGCCTGGGTGAGGCGCTCGGTGGTCGCCTTGATGGAGGAGAGAAGGCCGAACAGCGTCAGTGCCGCACTGAACAGCCAGAGCGCCAGATTGAACGCGCCGCCGATCAGCAGCAGCGCGCCCCGGCCGAGCAGCTTCATGATCGCGCGCGTCTTGCTGCCTTGCGCTTCGGCAAGCCGCGCCGCGCGTGCGACATCCTTCGGACCTTCGGCGATGCGCAGCGTGTCCATCGCCCCGCGCGTGCCGGTCTTCTCGGCGACGCGCGAGACGTCCTTGCCGAGCCGGACCAGCGCACCGGCCTTCTCGGCACGGAACGCGGCCTTGATCGCGCTGACGGTCTCGCGCGGCCGCAGCACCGAACCTGATACCACCGCATTCCGCAGCGCCGGCGTGTCGACGACCTCGCGCGCGGACCGGCCGGCCCAGACCGCGAGCCCCTCGCCGAGCCGCCCGACTTTGCGCGCGTCCTTCACCAGCGTCAGTCCGGCGCGCACCGGCGCCGCGCCTCCGACGGACACGTAGGTCGCCGCCGTCACCGCAAGTCCGGCCGCCGCTAGCCCGAGCACGAGCCGGTCGGTGTCCTCGCCCATGGCCAGATGCTTGCCCTCGCGCACCACGTCCCTGATGTCGCCGATCACGAAGAGATCGCCCGCCACCGTCCCCGAGAGGCTCGCGACATCGTCTGCATTGCCGGTGACGAGGCCGGTGGCGAAACGCTTGGCGAAATGCGAGGTGGAGCTTTCGTCTTTGACCGTGTCATTGACGCGGCTCAGGAGGTCGTCGGGCAGCGCGATGTTGCGGTCACGCGCGAGCGCGACAAAACTGTCGGCGAGATCGGCATCGCCGGCGGCGAGCGCGGCCTCGATGTTGTCCTGGACCAGGCGATCGTTCTGCCGCAGCACTTGATCGAGCTTGAGCTCGGAGAGCACGGCCGGATCATCCTGGGCGGCGAGGATCGCGCCGGCCTCACGGGCGTGCGGCGCTACCTGCGCGAGCAAGAAGCCGCACGCCGCGATGCCGGTCAAAGCTGTGGTGATTCGCAGCCACTTCATGTGGAAAAGCCCGGAAGTCCCTGGGATCCCTTGCGCCTGATGATTCGTCTTTCGGCACAAATTTGCTCGTCCACAGACATAGTATGCCAAAATTGCGACACAACGTCCCCGACGAAAGAAGGGCTTCTCTCAGGCCTTAAGATTGTGTCGAATTTGCATGAGCAAATGAGCATGGGGCAATTGTGGACCTTTCGGTTCCGCTGGACTAGCAATCATCCACACCCGCCAGTATGGTCCGCGGCGCCTTAAAGATGCCGCGTCAGTTCTTGATTGTGTCTGCCGCCATTGCCACTCCAGGATGAGTTACGATGTCCGACCATGTCGTCCCGCACTTCCATAACGATGCCGGTGTTCCCGTCATCGAGATCGGCTCGCAAGAGTTCATGTGCGTGGGCGCCAACCCTCCGTTCGACCATCCGCACGTCTTCCTCGACCTCGGCAACGACAACGAGATCATCTGCCCCTACTGCTCGACGCTGTACCGTTTCGCGGCCGACCTGAAGGCGGGCGAAGCCCGCCCGCCGGAATGCGTCCTGAAGGACAAGGTGGCCTGACCGCTTCCATCGGTCCGGGGTGGCGCTCTCCCGCACGATTGTCATCGCCGGTGCCGGCATCGGTGGACTGACGGCCGCGCTGGCGCTCGCGGCCCGCGGCTTCCGTATCGTCGTGCTGGAAAAGGCCGAGCGGCTCGAGGAAGTCGGCGCCGGCCTGCAACTCTCCCCCAATGCCAGCCGCGTGCTGGTCGAGCTCGGCCTCGCTGAGCGCCTCAAGCTGCGCGCCGTCACTCCGGAAGCGGTCTCGATCATGAGCGCGCGGGCCGGCGGCGAGCTGCTGCGGATGCCGCTCGGTGAAGCAGCGTCGCTGCGGGCCGGCGCCCCCTATTGGGTGGTGCACCGCGCCGACCTGCAATCGGCGCTCGCCGGCGCTGTTGCCGATCATCCCGACATCGACCTGAAGCTGGGCGCGACCTTCGAAGACGTCGCGCCTCACGCCAAGGGGCTGACGGTGGTCCACCGCAGCGGCACGATCCGCCGGAGCGATCTCGCCAGCGCGCTGATCGGCGCCGACGGCATCTGGTCGACGGTCCGCCAGCATCTGTTTCCCGAGGTGCAGCCGCGCTTCTCCGGGCTGATCGCCTGGCGCGGCACGCTGGACGCCACGCAACTGCCGAAGGACTACACCGCGCGCCGGGTGCAGCTGTGGATGGGGCCGAATGCCCATCTCGTCGCCTATCCGATCGCGGGCGGACGCCAGCTAAACGTGGTCGCTGTGCTTCCGGGCACCTGGAACAGGCCGGGCTGGAGCACGCCCGGCGATCCCCTCGAGGTGATGGAGGCCTTCGCCGCGCCACGCTGGCCGGCCTCCGCTCGCATGATGCTGGCCACGGTCGACAGCTGGCGGAAATGGGCGCTGTTCGGCGTGCCCGATGGCTGCCCCTGGAGCAAGGGTCCGGTGGCACTGCTCGGCGATGCCGTGCATGCGATGCTGCCTTTTGCAGCCCAGGGCGCCGGGATGGCGATCGAGGATGCCGCGGTGCTCGCCCGGCTTCTGAGCTTTGAAGCCGCCGAGAGCACAGCGGGCATCAGTGCTGCGCTGACGCAATACGGCCGTGCCCGTCAGGCGCGGGTGCGGCGAGTGCAGCGAACCGCGCGGCAGCAGGGCCGCATCTATCATCTCGGCGGGCCGCTTGCGGCCGCACGCGATCTTGCGATCCGCGCGCTCGGCCCGGACCGCATGCTGGCGCGGCACGACTGGATCTACGGCTGGCGGCCCTGATGCGAAGCGCCGCCGGCGCGGCGCCTCAGCGTGACGCTTTCCCGGATTTCGAAGCGGGCTTGGCAGCCGCCGCGGGGGACAATTGCGTGGCAGGCGGGGTCGCCTCCGGCGGTGTTTCCCGGCACTTGTTGCGGCGCCAGGCGTCCTCGGCCATTTGCGCCGACCCGCGCACGGCGACATAGTCGTTGCGATAGGCGAGTTCGGACACCACCGCGCCACCGGCCCCGGTGTCGGCCTTTTCCATCAGCCCCCGCAAATCGTCAGTGCGCTTGGCGAGCGACTTACGCTCCGCCTCCAGCTGCTTGCAGTCGTACAATTCGTATTTGGCGGGATCGGCAAAGGCCGGCGCGACCGTCTCACTCATGCCGGCGCAGCCGGACAGCGCGGCGCCGGCCGCAAGCAGCGCCAAGAGCGCGCCGAAGCCGCGCGGCGATGTGGAAAACGAAGCAGCCATGCCGGATGAATAGTCCCCGTGGATTGAGAATGCCTAAAGCAACAACAGATGTCCGGATTGAGGCTTTGCCTTGTGCGCCCGGCTCGCTTAAGGAAGAACCGTCCCTCCGGGCTCGCAACGCGCCAATTCCAGACGGCTAGGATGGACTTAAGTGTTTGATCTCGTTGGATCAAGCGGGCATGGCGGAATTGGTAGACGCAAGGGACTTAAAATCCCTCGGTGCGCAAGCGCTGTGCCGGTTCGACCCCGGCTGCCCGCACCACGAGATTTGATGCTCCCGCGTGCCCCATTGGTGGAGGCGGCTGCCCTGCGCTTCAACTGAGCGATCATCGAACACGCCTCCGGTGACGTCTCGATCTGCCCAACAGCTTTGTTGCTTCAGCATCTGAAGATCGTCCTCTCCCGAGTCCGAGCAGCCGCTTCACCGAAAGCATGCGACGGATCGATGAGCCAGACGGGATTTCAGCACCTCGCGCGCGCGTTGGAGCGCGTCATGTTCCTGTCGCATGCGCCGTCAACTTTAAGGCGATTGTGCCTCACATGTCCTTGAGAAATGCGGCGCTCGCTGCTAACCCGGGTCAGAACAAGGCACAGGCTCCATGGCTCAAACCTCCTTTCCCGCCCAGTCCACGACGGAAGGCCTGAAAGTCGGGGCCGATACGTATTCGAGCGCGATCGCCGACGCGCAGAATTACATGAACTGGGTTATCGACCAGTTCCGTCCCTACCTGAAGGGTACGATCCTCGAGGTCGGGTTCGGGCATGGGCTCTACAGCAGAGTGCTCGGCGAGCTTGGCGATTATTGCGGCGTGGACCACGACCGCGAAAGCGTCGCACGTGCCGCCAAGGCGATGCCCGATCGCAAGTTCGCCGTCTGCGACATTCTGGTCCGCGATCAGCTGAGTTCCCTGTTTCCCCAAGGCGTCGATGCGGTCTTCACCATCAACGTCCTCGAGCACATCGAGGATGACGCCACCGCAGTTGCCAATTTGGTGCAGGTGCTCAAGCCCGGAGGCCATCTCCTGATCAGCGTTCCCGCCCTGATGCTGCTCTACAACGATCTCGATCGCCTGGCCGGACACTGCCGCCGCTACACCACGGCGCGCCTCGCCAAGCTGCTCGCCGATCAACCGGTCGAGCTGGTCCGGCTGAATTACTTCAATCCGATCGGCGGGCTCGGGTGGCTTGCCAATCGTCTGAAGCGTCATCAGTCGCTGAACGACGCCGCCGTCAACGGGCAGATCGCCCTGTTCGACAAATATGCCGTGCCGCTGTCGCGGGCGCTCGATCCGCTCTCGCGAAGCTTCTTTGGGCAATCCGTCACCTGCATTGCACGCCGCTTATGATTTCAGTCGTCATTCCTGCGCTCAACGAGCGCAACGGCATTGTTGAAACCATTGATCGAGCCAAGGCGGCCCTCGACGGCGCTCAGCTCACTCCCTATGAGATCATCATCGTCGACGATGGTTCAGCCGACGGCACCGGCGAGCTTGCCGAACAGGCCGGTGCAAAGGTGCTCAGGCATCCTCACAACATCGGCTATGGCCGCTCGCTGAAGGATGGAATTCGCGCTGCGTCCTACGACACGATCGTCATCAGCGATGCGGATGGCTCCTACCCGATGGAGGCGATCCCGGCGCTGGTGGCGCGCTTCAACCAGGGTTTCGACATGGTCGTCGGCGCCCGGACCGGGCCCAACTACCGCGAGTCGAGGCTGAAATCGCCGCTACGCGCAATCCTCAAGGCGATCGTCGAATTCACCGCCAACCGCGAGATCCCCGACATCAATTCCGGCCTGCGCGTGTTCGGCAGGCAGGTCGCGATCTCCTATTTCGAGCATGTCAGCGACCTCTTCAGCTTCACGACGTCGCTGACGCTCGCCTACATGATGAACGCGAAGTTCGTCGACTACATCGACATCGATTACAAGGAGCGCATCGGGCGCTCCAAGGTGAACCTGTTCCGCGACTCCATTCGGACCCTGCAATATGTCCTGGAGGCCTGCACCTACTACAATCCGCTGAAGATCTTCGTGCTGCTGGCGATGATGTGCATGGCGCTCGCGCTGGTCTCACTGATCGGCGGGATCATCCTGCAGCTCGTCAGCGCCTTCGTGCTGGGCGTTGGCGCGATCCTGCTCAGCATTCTCGTCGTCGCCATGGGACTGCTCGCGGTGCTGCTGAAGCAGATCATGAATCAGCGACCATGACCTCCCTCGGCAAGGGAACGCGATGTGCGGCATAGCGGGCATCTTTCATCGTGACGGTCGGCCCGCCGACGGCCGCGCGGTTGCGGCGATGTCGGCAGCGTTGGTCCATCGCGGGCCGGATGGCGAAAGCACCTGGCTGGACGGCCCTGTCGGCCTCGCCCACCGCCGGCTCGCCATCCGCGATCTCTCCGATGCCGGACGCCAGCCGATGCTCGATGCGTCGGAGCGCATCGTCGTCACCTACAACGGAGAGATCTACAACGATCACGAGTTGCGCAGCGAGCTCGAGCGATCGTTCGGCGTCCGCTTTCGCAGCACCTGCGACACCGAGATCCTCCCCTACGCCTATCTCGCTTGGGGTGAGGCCATGTTCGAACGCCTGGAGGGCTTTTTCGCGATCGGCCTGTGGGATCGGCAGGAGCGCCGCTTGATCCTGGCCCGCGACGGCATCGGGATCAAGCCGCTCTATTATTCCGCGAACGGCAGCCGCGTCCTGTTCGCAAGCGAAATCAAGGGGCTTACCGCGGGCCGAGATGTCGCCGCGCGGATCGATCCCGTGGCCCTGCACACCTATCTCGCCGCGGGCCATCCGGGGACGCAAACGACCCTGTACGAGGACATCAAGCAGCTCCCGCCCGGCACGATGATCGGATTCACCGAGCGCGAGCGAACCGAGCGACGGTTCTGGCGGCCGGTGCGCGCGCCTGCGATCCGCGACCTCGACGAAGCCGTTGTCCGGCTGCAATCGACGATCGAGACCGTGGTCAAGAGCCAGATGGTGAGCGATGTGCCACTCGCCGTGCTGCAGAGCGGCGGCATCGACAGTTCGCTGATCAGCCTCACGCTCGGCCGGCTCGGATTGAAGCCGCCGCTGTTCACGGCAGGCTTCACCGAGAAAAGCCATGATGAAACTGCCGTGGCGCAGCAGATCGCCACCGCCGCCGGCCTGTCGCTCAACGTCATCGACGGGGAAGCGGGCGAGGATGCCGAGGCGGCCCTGCGGGCGGTGGTCTATCATTTCGACGGCCAATGCGCCGACACGGGCGCGCTCGGCTTCTATCATCTGGCTGGCGCGGTCCGCCGGCATTCCACCGTGGTCCTGTCCGGAGACGGCGGCGACGAATTCTTCGCCGGATATGAAACCTATGCCGCGACCATGATGGCGGAGCGCGCGCGCCACGTCGTTCCGCGCGGCCTTGCCGGCCTGACCGGACGCCTCGCCTATGCGTCGGTGCGCGGCAACGAGAAGCGGCTTCCGGCAGCGGCGCAACTCGCCCGCTTCGCACTCGGGTTGGGCGAAGCCGGCAACAGCCCGCATCTGCAATGGCGGCGGCTCGTTCCCCGCTTCCTCGCTGAGAGGATCTATGACCGCGCCATGGCCGATCTTGCATCGGCCGATCCGTTCGCGGAATACGCCGAATATTATTCGGAGCCGCATGACAACGTGCTGGATCGGGCGCTGATCGCCGACCAGCGCTTCCATCTGCAAAGCGTCCTCACCAAGGTCGATGCCATGAGCATGGCGCATGGTCTCGAAGTGCGCGTGCCGATCCTCGATCGACGGGTCATGGACCTCGCCGGCAGCCTCGATGTCTCGCTGCTCAATCCCTGGCCCAGGGGCGCACCGAAATATGTGTTGCGCAAACTCGCCGAGCGCCTGGGCATGCCGGGAGAAGCCGCATGGTCGCGCAAGCGCGGCTTCAACGTGCCGATCGCGCAACTGATGCGGCGCGGTGGGCTGCGGCCGATCTGCGACCGGGTACTCGGCCGCGAGGCCGACGTTTTTGCGCCCTTCCTGAAACCGGAGGCGATCCGGCTGCTGTGGACTGCGCATCGCGAGGCCAGGAGCGACAATGCGTTCGCGCTGTGGCCGATCCTAACCCTGGGCGTCTGGTTGACGGGGCTTGCGGCCCCCTCGCCGCGCCGAGCGTAGGGAGCGGCACATGCCGGACCTGAAGGACCAGACGATCAACGATTTCGGCGAGCAATGGACCGCGTTCCGCGAAAACCCCGGCTATTACGGCTCGGCGGACCTGCTTGCCGA
Source organism: Bradyrhizobium sp. CIR18 (assembly GCF_014198295.1). Taxonomy (NCBI): domain Bacteria; kingdom Pseudomonadati; phylum Pseudomonadota; class Alphaproteobacteria; order Hyphomicrobiales; family Nitrobacteraceae; genus Bradyrhizobium; species Bradyrhizobium sp. CIR18. Next base: position 1,367,932 of record NZ_JACIHF010000001.1, read on the forward strand.
TCTGTTCGGTCCGCTGCTTTCCCTCGACGAGGTCAAGGGCAAGCGCATCGCCGATATCGGGAGCGGCACGGGGCGCATCGTCAACATGCTGCTCGATGCCGGGGCGGATCGTGTCGTCGCGGTCGAACCCTCCGAGGCCATGCTGGTCCTGAAGGACAACACGGCGGCCCGCGCGGAACGCATCGACTATTTGCAGGTGCCCGGCGACCGCTTGCCGCCCGATCTCGGGCTCGACTATGTGGTTTCGATGGGGGTGCTGCATCACATCCCCGAACCGGCGCCGGTGGTTCGCGCGGCCTATGATGCATTGCGCCCCGGCGGACGCTGCCTCGTCTGGCTCTACGGCTACGAAGGCAACGAGACCTATCTGTCGCTCGCGATCCCGCTGCGCAAGCTCACCGTGCTGCTGCCGCACCGGCTGCTGGTGGTGCTGTCGCATGGTCTGGAATGGGCGCTGACGGCCTATATCGGTCTGTGCCGGATAATGCCGCTACCGATGCGGTCCTACATGCGTTCGGTGCTGGCAAAGTTTCCGCGCAGCGTTCGCCGCTTGACCATCTACGACCAGCTCAATCCCGCCTACGCGAAATACTACACGCGCGCCGAAGCGGAGGCGCTGCTGTCGGATGGCGGATTCGGGGATGTCAGGCTCTACCACCGCCACGGCTATAGCTGGACCGTGTCCGGCACCCGGCCCGCATGACGGACGTCGAGCAGCAGGACCCAGAAGAACATCAGCGCGCTGAAGAGCTGAATGGAATTGTCCTCGGAGGAACTCCCCGTCACGAAGATCAATGAGGGCATCAGGAGACCGACGGTGAGCGCGGCGGCGAGTGCCCTGGCCGGAAGATCGACCAGCAGGATCGCGGCATAGAGCGCGAGCTCGAAGAAGGCATATTCCTTGAGGCGCGGCGAGCTGAGATAGAGCGCAAACATGGCCAGCACCGTGATGCGCATTGCTGCACGGGGGTGATCCATCAGCCAGCGATCCAGTCGCGCAAGAAGCGAATCTCCTTCGTGCGCCGGCCGGCTCCCGATCAAGCGCAGGACGGACAGGACGAACGGCACGAGCACCAGTGCGGTCGCAGCGAACGCATAGGTTGCGAAGATCGCCGGTTTGCTGTCGATCAGGCCCACATGGCCCATCAGATCCCGCGCCAGCAGTAGCAGGGACGGATTGCTCTCGAACAGCTCGACGAGGTGCTGGTCCGGAATCTTTCCGGCCACCGCAAGCTGCCAGCTCGCGAACAGATCGGGGTACGCCAGCCACGATATCAGGATCGGCAAGGCGAAGCTGAACACAGCCATCGCGATCAGCGTCAGCTTGCGGCTGCGCGGCAGCGGCAGGAAATACAGCGCGGCCAGCACGGGAACGAACACCAGCTTGAACGACATCACGAGGCCGAGCAGCGCGGCGCCGGCGAGGCGCGACGGAAAGCTGCGGTCCTCTGCCGCTCCGGATGCGGGCGGAGAAAGCAGGAGCCTCAGCGCGATCGCGGTCAGCACGCCGCTCAGGATCGCGAAATTGCCCGACGCCTGCACCCATTCGAAACCGACGAATGCGCCGAGCGCGCAGAGCACCCTGAGCCCGACGTCGCGAGCGCTCGGGCGCGTTCGGCCAAAACCTGGCAAGATGAGGCCGCAGAGCACGGCCAGCACGGGAAAGATGGTTTTGTAGTGAGCGACCAGAATGCCGTCCGCGCAAAAAGGACGAAAGGCGTCCAGCGTCACCGGCAGATAGGGGTACGAGAGCTTGGTGCCCTTCAGGTTCTTGACGAAATAGGGATCGAGTCCGCCGACATAGGCATCCACCGCCGCGCAATTGACGCGGGTGTCCCAGCCATATTTCACATCGAGCCCGACGTCGCTGGCGAGATTGCCGAACACCAAGAGCGCGGTCAGTGCGATCAGGCAGGCAAGCCAGAGGTTACGCCTCGAAGCCATGTCGGCCGAAGGCTCCAACCATCGTGCCGTACCGGTGACATCAGACACAATCGGATACCTTGTTTGGCCTGGTTTCTCTCGGCGCCAGCGCAGCGCCTCATCCATCGGCCGCCACAGTGGACAGGAGGCGTTTCCGTTTCATCCCGCCGGGCCCCACCTGCCTCGCCCGACGCCGATCTTTAGGGAGGGATGGTGAATCACAGGTTTCCGGGCCATAGCAGGACCCACGTTCGGCTCGCGCGGGGGTTCCCCTCACCAATTCTTGTCCGCCCCTCCTCCGCCTGCCAGCCATCCCGAAACATGGGTTGTGCAACGCAGCATGGGCGATGGATAAAGTCGCTCAATTTCAGAGGTGAGCTTCTTGTCTGACGTCAATGCCGACGATTGGGTGTCCGCAGGACACCGCCCGATGGGATTTCCAGAATTCGTCATCGTGATCGCGTCCATCATGGCGCTGAATCCGCTTGCGATGGACATGATGCTGCCCGCGCTGCCCAATATCGGGACAGCCTTCAACATTCCCGTCGCCAACCATCTGCAGCTGGTGCTGTCGACCTTCCTGATCGGTTTCGGCGCCGGCCAGTTCGTGATGGGTCCCTTGTCGGACCGCTTCGGCCGCCGGCCAGTGCTGCTCGGCGGCATGGCGGTCTATGCGGTGGCGAGCGTGCTGGCGGTCGCGGCGCCCTCGTTCGAGACGCTGCTGCTGGCGCGCGCGCTGCAGGGGCTCGGCACCTCGGCAACACGCGTGATCGCGACCTCGATCGTGCGCGACTGCTATGTCGGCCGCCGCATGGCGAGCGTGATGTCGCTTGCCATGATGGTGTTCATCGCGGTGCCCGTGATCGCTCCCTCGTTCGGACAGGCGGTGCTGCTGGTGACGGCGTGGCGCGGCATCTTCGTCGTGCTGATGCTCTACGGCCTGCTCGCGCTCGCCTGGTGCGTGCTGCGGCTGCCGGAAACCCTTCCTGAATCCGGGCGCCGGTCCCTGGCGCCCGCCGACGTGCTCTCGGCGTTTCGGCAGACCGTGACCAATCGCCAGACCATCGGCTATGCCACGGCCGCCGGCAGCGTCATCGGCGCGCTCTTTGCCTTTGTCTTCTGCGCCCAGCAGGTCTTCACCGGCATCTATCACCTCGGCCATTACTTCCCACTCGCCTTCGCCGCGATTGCAGCCGGCACGGCCGTCGCCGGCTTCCTCAATGCGAGGCTGGTCGGGCGGCTCGGCATGCGCGTGATCTCGCATGGCGCGCTGACGCTCTACACAATCGTCGCTGCCGTGATGCTGCTGACGGAAATACTCGGCGTCCTGCCGCTCACCCTGTTCATGGTGCTCTCGGCTCTGATGATGTTCTCGTTCGGCATGATGGTTGCCAACTTCACCGCGCTCGCGATGGAGCCGCAGGGCCACATCGCCGGCACCGCCTCCTCGCTCTACGGCTCGATCACGACGCTGATCGGAATCGTGGTCGGCATGGCGATCGGACAGAGTTTCGACGGCACGCTGCTGCCGTTCTCGATCGGCTTCTTCCTGTCGACGCTCGCTGCGCTCGCGATCGTGCTGGTGGTGGAAAAGGGCCGGCTATTCAAGCCGCATCATCGTCCCATCACTTAAGGAACTTCCCGATCCGCTCGATGTTGTCCTGCAGCAATTCGAGAGGTCACATTCAATGGAACCGGAACACCGGGAAGATCGCCGCGACGTCGAACGGCGGAAGACGGAACATTCGGAGCCGAGCGCAGAGCACGCCACGTTGACGACGCCTTTGGCGAGCGAGGGTCTTGAGCAGGTCCGCGACAGTCATTGTTGAGCGCAGAGCCTATTCCGAACCGCGCCTGCTGGCGCTGAAATCATCCGCAGCGCTCTTGGGTATCATCCGCATTCCCCGGGGCCGCACGATCAGAGCGACTACCTCCCGCGAGAGACCGGGCCGCCCCCTCAGGGTGGCCCGCACGGTGAACTCGCGCCTGACGAAGTGTCCGGTCTGCGAGGACGCCCACGCCATCCACCGGGTGCAAGTATCCTGGTCGCGGAAACACAGCGCGGCCCAGCCGCGGTCGAGCGACGTCTTGCGCGGCAAGCCCAATGTCTGGTCGTACTCGAAGGGCGCCGCATGACGTGGATGGTCCGGGCTGTAGAAAGCGGTGGCGAAGGCCAGCGAACCATCACCACTCACCGCGCTCAGCGGCACACCGGTCTGCTCGCGCCACTCGCGCGTCAATTCACTGGCCGCCTGGGCGTAAAGATTCCGGCCCTCCTCATACCCGTGATCGTTGCGATAGACGGCATGGATCGGCGCGGCGATCAGGACGGCCGCGAGCGCGACGCCGGCCACGATCACGGTGATGTTGACCGTGTAGAAGCGCTCGATCGGGTAGCTCGTCCCGCAGACCACGAGAACGGTGAACAGGAACAGCCCCTGCAACGCCCATAGCGACGGCAGATCGGTGCCCATCGCGAGCGACGTCCCCACCGGCAGCACGATCGTACCCATCGTGACGTAGAACAAAAGCCGCAGGCCCGGGCTCATTGCGGCGAAGTCCGCCGAAAACTGCTTCAAGCGCGTTCCTGCAACGAGCACCCAGAACACGGCCGACATGCTCATCGCCGCCGCCAGCCCAAGGAGAAAGTTTCTCGCCTCGCCGAGTGAGGTCGCAGCGTTGCCGCCTGTGTGCGCCAGTGCGTAGGTGAAGGTCGACGCGCCCGTTGTCGCGAGCCAATAGACGTGAGGTGACAGCGCCGCGAGCCCGACGACGACCGAGATCCAGGGCGAAGCGGAGGTGAAATAAGCGCGCCGCGCCGGGTGCGCCAGCGCGGCAAACGCGAAGCTCGTGACGAGAAAGACCGAATAATATTTGCCGACCATCGCCAGCGCCGTCGTGCATCCCATTGCGACCGCCCACAGCGGGGCGCGCGTCTCGAATGCGCGCAGGAAGCACCAGGTCGCCAGCGGCCAGACCGCCAGCAGCACCGAATTGGCATTGAAGCGCTGGGCATGGAATTGATAGACCGGCGTCAGCATCAGCAGCAAAAGCACCAGGATGCGCTTGTGCCCGGACACGAATTGCCGCGCGATCCGGTCGACGAAGATCAGCGCAAGCCCGGCATTGGCCATCGCCATCAATTGCAACGACCAATCGCTGAGCGGGAAGACAGAGGTCCAGCTGGCGGCGATCCAGCCGGTCAAGGGCGGATGCTTGTGATAGCCCCAGGCGAAATGCTGCCCCAGCATCCAGGCCTCGAGCGTATCAGGGTGCAGGCCGCCGCCGGCATAGGCGATCGCCAGATAGAGCGTCCAGATCGCGACGAAACAGCCGATGAGGAGCGGAACGGCCCAGCCCGCCTCGACGCCATCGAGCCAATGCAGGAAAGGCCGCCGCCAACGCGCCGGCGCGCGATCGGACCGTTCGGCCATCGCCTGGAATGCAAAATCGATCGGCACGGGAATCAGGTTGAGGAGGGAAAATGACGCGTAAGGACGACGCATCTATTTCAAGATTGAAACAAATAGCAATGACCGGAAACTGGAAAGGTTAAAAGCCGCAACGCTTTTCCGCCGACGCAAGACCACAAAAGACAACGGCGCCGCTGATGACAGCGGCGCCGCGTGGTGAAGACGACGAAGGCTACGTGAATTCGGCTCCCCTTACTCCGACTTGTCGACGTTCCAGAACAGCGGCGTCGCCGGGCCGTCGAGCACGCCGGTCAGCGATTTGCGCCAGCCGCTCGGGAGCAGATATTGCCCCAGCGGGATGTAGATCACCTGCTCATAGGCTTCCTTCTGGATGTCGGCGGCGATCTTCTTCTGCTCGTCGATCGACGGCGCGCGGACGAACGCGTCCTTGAGCTGCTCGATCTTGGCGCTTTCCGCCCAGCCGAACCAGCCGCCCTTCTTGCCCTGGCCGCCGATCGAGAGATTGGCGATCGGGTTGGAGACGTCGGCCGCGACCCAGTTGGTGAAGAACATGTTCCAGCCACCCTCCTTCGGCGGCTTCTGACTGGCACGGCGGCTCACCACCGTCTGCCAATCGGTCGCTTGCAGATCGACCTTGAAGCCGGCTTCGCGCAGCAGCTGGGCCGCGACGATGGGCTGGGCCTTGAGCGTGGTGACGTCGCCGGGCGCCATGATGACGACCGGGGTGCCGTCATAGCCCGACTCGGCGAGCGCCTTCTTGGCCTCCGCCATGCCATTGCCCTTCACCAGGGTCTCGGCGCCGACCTCGGTCGCGAACGGCGTATCGCAAACGAAGAACGCGCCGCAGATCTTCTGGTACTTGGCATTGCCGACCAGCGCGTCGAGAACGTCCTTCTGGTTCATCGCCAGAAGAGCTGCACGTCGCACCTTCACGTTGTCGAACGGCGGATAGAGGAAGTTCATCCGGCCGAGCGTCTGAAAGCCGAACTTGTTCGAGACCTCGATCGTGATCTCCTTGTTCGCCTCCAGCACCGGCAGCATGTCGTAGGGCAGGTTTTCCATGAAGTCGATGTCGCCCGACTGCAGCGCGTTCACCGCGGTCTGCGAGTCCGGCATGGTGATCCATTCGACGCGGTCGACCTTCGCCACCTTGCCGCCGGAGGTCCAGCTCGCCGGCTCCTTGCGCGGCACGTAATCGGTGTTCTTGACGTAGACCGCCTTGACGCCGGGCTGGAATTCCGACGCCACGAACTTGAAGGGGCCCGAGCCGATCTGCTCGGGGATCTGCTTGTCCGGCGGCGTCTCGGCGAGGCGCTTCGGCATCATGAAGGCGACGCGCGAGGACGGCTTGCCGATGGAATCGAGCACGAGGCCGTAGGGCTCCTTCAGCTTCAGCGTGATGGTCTTGGCGTCGGTCGCCTCGATGCTCGCGGTGAAGTCCAGGAGCTTCTGGCCCATGCCGTCGACCGCGGCCCAGCGCTTCAGCGAGGCGACGCAATCTTCCGCCGTCACCGGCGCACCGTCATGCCATTTGAGGCCGTCGCGCAGCGTGAAGGTGTAGGTGAGCTTGTCGTCGGAGATCTTCCAGTCCGCCATCTGCGGCTGAATCTTGAAGCTCGAATCGGGAGCCACCAGCGTGTCGTAGACCATGTAGCCATGGTCACGCGTGATGTAGGCCGTGGTGAAGATCGGATCGATGATGCGCAGATCCGAATGCATCACCGCCGTAATGGTCTTGCCGGCTGCAAGCACTGGCGAGGCAAGCGCCGTCGAAAGCGCAACGACAGACAGCGCAAGTTTGGAGGCAAACGCGCGAGGCCCCCGGCGCATGAAGTGGAACATAAAAAGTTTCTCCTGACGTGAAACTGTTCAAAGGCAGGTTATTGGTTAAGCATGGGGCTCGTTCCTTGGGCGAACTAACCTCATGCAATGCCTTTATCTTTCGAGACTTGCAGACAGTGCCGAGCGCGTCAATCCGGTTTCGCTGCAAGCCCTGGCGGCGCGGGCACGGGCTCCACAAGGATCGGTTTGGCTCTACAACACTCTCCACTCGTCCTGCCCCGCACCAATGCAATGCGCATTCCATCTTTCGAAGCTTGAGAGACATTGAGATGAATCCAGCCAATCTTCCTTTCGATTCCGAGGCGATGCTCCAGGGTCTGCGCGGCTGGGTCGAATGCGAAAGCCCGACCTGGGACGCTGATGCGGTGAATCGCATGCTCGATATCGCAGCGCGGGATATGGCGATCATGGGTGCGACGATCGAGCGCATCGCCGGCCGCCAGGGGTTCGGCGGCGTGATCCGCGCGCGCTTTCCGCATCCGAAACAGGGCGAGCCGGGCATCCTGATCGCCGGCCATATGGATACCGTCCACCCGGTCGGTACCATCGAGAAGCTGAAATGGCGGCGCGAGGGCAATCGGTGCTACGGCCCCGGCATCTATGACATGAAGGGCGGCAACTACCTCTCGCTGGAAGCGATCCGGCAACTGGCGCGTGCATCGTTCACCACGCCGCTGCCGATCACCGTGCTGTTCACGCCGGACGAGGAAGTGGGCACGCCCTCGACGCGCGACATCATCGAGGCGGAAGCCGCCCGCAACAAATACGTGCTGGTGCCCGAGCCCGGCCGCGCCGACAACGGCGTCACCACCGGACGTTACGCCATCGCGCGCTTCAATCTCGAGGCGACGGGCCGGCCGAGCCACGCCGGCGCGACGCTGTCGGCGGGACGCTCGGCGATCCGCGAGATGGCGCGGCAGATTCTCGCCATCGACGCGATGACGACGGAGGACTGCACCTTCTCGGTCGGCGTCGTGCATGGCGGGCAATGGGTCAATTGCGTTGCCACGACCGCCACCGGCGAAGCGCTCTCCATGGCCAAGCGGCAGGCCGATCTCGATCGCGGCGTCGAGCGGATGCTGGCGCTGTCGGGCACGACCAACGATGTTTCCTTCAAGGTGACGCGCGGGGTGACGCGTCCGGTGTGGGAGCCGGATGCCGGCACGATGGCGTTGTATGAGAAGGCGCGCGGCATCGCCAAGTCGCTTGGCGCCGAACTGCCGCATGCGAGCTCCGGCGGCGGCTCCGATGGCAACTTCACCGGTGCGATGGGAATCCCGACGCTCGACGGCCTGGGCGTGCGCGGAGCCAATGGCCACACGTTAGAGGAGTATATCGAAGTCGAGAGTCTCGTTGAGCGCGGCCGGCTGATGGCCGGGCTGCTTGCGACGCTGGAGTGACCGGATTGGATGGGCGCGCCTGGCGCGCCGCAGATATTTCGTCTGGCGGGCACGCTCCGCTGGCCCCCTTGAAGAGGGGTCGCCAAAACAGCTGACCGCACTGCAAAAACTGTGGCCCTGATGGCACGGGAATTGCTGAAATGTTAGGCTGGTGGCAGAACAGACTACGACCGCTGCCGCCGATTTACTCTAATCTGACGGATCCAACTTGCTCGGATATCTCCTTCGCCGAATCTTCGCCGCCGTGCCCGTGATGGGCGTCGTCGCGCTGTTCGTCTTCCTCCTGCTCCGCCTCACCCCCGGCGATCCCGCCGCGATCCTCGCCGGCGACAATGCAACGCCGGAACGGCTCGAGCGCATCCGCACCTCGCTCGGCCTCAACGAGCCCTTGATCGTGCAGTTCGTCACCTGGGTGAACAAGCTGCTGCACGGCGATCTCGGGACCTCGCTGATCTCCAATCTGCCTGTGATGAAGATGATCGGCCAGCGCGTCGAGCCGTCGATCTCGATCGCGCTGTGCACCATCATCCTCGCCGTGATCGTGGCGGTTCCCCTCGGCGTGATCGCCGCGTGGAAGCACGGCACCTGGATCGACCGTTTCGTGATGGGGCTTTCCGTGCTCGGCTTCTCGGTGCCGGTGTTCGTGGTCGGCTATATTCTGATCCAGGTCTTCGCGATCGAACTGCGGTGGGTGCCGGTGCAGGGCTTCCGCAGCATCTTTAACGGCTTCGGACCGTTCTTCGAGCGCATGATCCTGCCGACCTGCGCGCTCTCCTTCATCTACATCGCGCTGATCGCGCGCATGACCCGCGCGGCGATGCTGGATGTGCTCGGCGAGGACTATGTGCGCACCGCGCGCGCCAAGGGCATCAACGAGGTCGCCGTGATGATGCGCCACGCGCTGCGCAACGCCGCCGTGCCCGTCATCACCGTGATCGGCACCGGCTTTGCGCTGCTGATCTCCGGCGTCGTCGTCACCGAGAGCGTGTTCAACATCCCCGGCATCGGCCGCCTCACCGTGGATGCGGTGCTAGCGCGCGACTATCCGGTGATCCAGGCGATGATCCTGCTGACGTCGCTGATCTATGTCGTCGTCAATCTTCTCATCGACGTCGCCTACACCCTGCTCGATCCCCGGATCCGGTACTGAGGCAAGGACAAGAATAGAATGTCGGTCGATACCCTTCCCCAGTCCTCCATTCCGATCACGTCGCCGCTGCGGCCGCGCTTCGGCTTCCTCACCTCGACGCCGATCATCGCCACGGCGACGGTCCTGCTCGCGCTGATCATCCTGGTCTCGATCCTGGCGCCGCTGATCGCGCCGCATGATCCGATCCAGCTCGCGCCGTCGCAACGGCTCAAGCCGTCGTCCGCGCAATTCCTGCTCGGCACCGATGCCTATGGTCGTGACCTGTTGTCGCGCGTCGTCTATGGCGGCCGCATCTCGCTGCTGATCGGCATCGGCTCGGCGATCCTGTCGATCGTCATCGGCCTTGCGATCGGCCTCGTCTCCGGCTTCTTCAAGCTGGTCGATGCCGTGCTGATGCGGGTCATGGACGGCCTGATGGCGATGCCGAGCATCCTGCTTGCGATCGCCGTGGTGTCACTGTCCGGCGCCAGCCTCTGGACCGTGCTGATCGCGATCACCATCCCCGAGATTCCGCGCGTGGCGCGCCTGGTCCGCTCGGTCGTGCTGTCGGCGCGCGAGGAGCCTTATGTAGAAGCCGCGATCTCGGTTGGCTCGTCGCTGCCCAAGATCATGTGGCGGCATCTGATGCCGAACACGGTGGCGCCGCTGATCGTCCAGGGCACCTATATCTGCGCCAGCGCGATCCTCACCGAGGCCATCCTCTCCTTCCTCGGCGCCGGCATCTCGCCGGAGACGCCGACCTGGGGCAACATCATGGCCGAGGGCCGGCAGTACTTCCAGATCAAGCCATCGCTGATCTTCTGGCCGGGCCTGCTGCTCTCGATCGCCATCCTCAGCATCAATCTGATCGGCGACGCCGCCCGCGACGCACTCGATCCGCGCATGAAGCAGCGGGAAGGCAAGTGATGACCGATCAAGTGATGACCAACACCGTTCTCGACATCAACAACCTCGTCGTCTCCGTCGGCAAGAAGCCGGGCGGGCCAAAGATCATCGACGGCATCTCGATCCAGGTCCGCGAGCGCGAGACGCTGTGCCTCGTCGGGGAAAGCGGCTCGGGCAAGTCGGTGACCTCGCTGACCACGATGGGCCTGCTGCCGAAGGGCACGCTGGTTCCCACCGCCGGCAGCATCAAGCTGGTCGGCGAAGAGCTGCTCACCGCGACCGACCGCCGCCTGCGCCAGCTCCGCGCCACGCAGATGGCGATGATCTTCCAGGAGCCGATGACCGCGCTCAATCCGGTGGTGCCGGTCGGCCGCCAGATCGACGAGGTGCTGCGCGCCCACACCAATCTCGATGCCAAGGCGCGAAAGAAGCGCATCCTCGACATGATGGAGCAGGTCCACCTGCCCCAGGTCGAGCGCATCTTCGCCTCCTACCCGCACCGCCTCTCCGGCGGCCAGCGCCAGCGCATCATGATCGCGATGGCGCTGGTGCTGGAGCCGAAGCTCTTGATCGCGGACGAGCCGACCACCGCGCTCGACGTCACCACGCAGAAGCAGATTTTGTCCCTGATCCGCGAGCTCCAGCGCGATCACGGCACGGCCGTGCTGTTCATCACCCACGACATGGGCGTGGTCGCCGAGATCGCCGACCGCGTCGCCGTGATGCGGCAGGGCCGGCTGGTCGAGACCGGCCCGCTCGAGGCCGTGCTGCGCAATCCGACCATGGAATACACCCGCAATCTGCTCTCCTCGGTGCCGAGCCTGGTGCCGCGGCCGCCGCGCGAGGAGAGCCGCGAGCCGGTCGTGCTCGAGGCCAACGACCTCAGCAAGGTCTACAAGGAGCGTGCCTTCTTCGGCAAAGGCCGCGAGGTCGTCGCCGCCGACAAGGTGACGCTGACGCTGCGCAAGGGCCGCACGCTCGGCATCGTCGGCGAAAGCGGCTCGGGCAAGTCGACCGTGGCGCGCTGCATCGTCCGCCTGATCGATCCGACCTCCGGCGGCGTGCGCCTCGCCGGCCGAGAGATTGCTGGCATCTCGCGCCGCCTGCTGCAACCGCACCGGCAGAAGATCCAGATCGTGTTCCAGGATCCCTACCGCTCGCTCAACCCGCGCGTCACGGTCGGCGAAAGCATTGCAGAGGGCCCGATCAATTACGGCATCGCGCATCCGGATGCGATGAAGCGCGCCCGCGAGCTGCTCGAGCTGGTCGGCCTGCCCGCCGATGCAGTCTCACGCTATCCGCATCAGTTCTCCGGCGGCCAGCGCCAGCGCATCGCCATTGCCCGCGCGCTCGCGCTCGATCCGGACGTGCTGGTCGCTGACGAAGCCGTCTCCGCGCTCGACGTCTCGGTGCAGGCGCAGGTGCTGGAACTCTTCGACGAGATCCAGAAGCGCCTCGGCATCGCGATCCTGTTCATCACCCACGATTTGCGCGTCGCAGCGCAGATCTGCGACGAGGTCGTGGTGATGCAGCGCGGCCGTGTCGTCGAACAAGGCCCGGCCGCCGAGGTGCTGACGCATCCGAAGGAGGCCTACACCAGGGCGCTGCTGGATGCCGCTCCCGGCCGCGACTGGGACTTTGCGAACTTCCGGCCGGTCGCAGAGGGCGTGGGGGCGACGTTGTAATTCCGCTGTCGTCCCTGCGAAAGCAGGGACCCATACCGCGTGATCGGTCGATTGCCGGTGGTGCTCGTCCCGAACGACCGGCCTTCGTCAAACTCCTCCCTGGGGTTATGGGTCCCTGCTTTCGCAGGGACGACAGCGAGAGTCTGGCTGGCAGAGCGGCTCACAACATGCACCGCCTCCGCAGCATTCCCAAAACAGCTTGACCCTATGCGCGGCGCGATGGCCTCTCACCTTGCCCTCTCCTCGGAGCCAAGGCTAACGTCGCGCACCTTCCAATGTTGGACTTGATTTGATGACACGCATCGCCGTCGGCGGCTTCCTGCACGAGACCAATACCTTCGCCCCAACCAAGGCGACCTTCGCCGACTTCCAGCATGGCGGCGGCTGGCCGGCGATGACTGAAGGCGCGGATGTGCTGAAGGTGATGCGGCGCATCAATGTCGGCCTTGCCGGCTTCGTCGACAGCGCCGAAGCGAATGGCTGGGAACTTGTTCCGACGATCGCCTGCGGTGCGAGCCCGTCGGCGCATGTCACCAAGGATGCCTTCGAGCGCATCGTGAAGGTGATGGTCGACGGCATCGCAGCCGCCGGCCCGATCGATGCGGTCTATCTCGATTTGCACGGCGCCATGGTGACCGAGCATCTCGACGACGGCGAAGGCGAGATTCTGGCGCGCGTGCGCCGCGTCATCGGCAAGGACGTTCCGCTGGTCACCAGCCTCGACCTCCATGCCAACGTCACGCCCGAGATGATGGAACATGCCGACGCGTTGATCGCCTACCGCACCTATCCGCATGTCGACATGGCCGAGACCGGCCGCGCCTCCGCGCGGCATCTGGCGCTGCTGCTGAACACGAAGCAGCGCTTTGCCAAATCGTTCCGGCAATTGCCGTTCCTGATCCCGATCAGCTGGCAATGCACCAACGACCAGCCGACCAAAGGCATCTACGAACAGCTCGCCGGGCTGGAGAGCGATGCGGTTCCGACGCTTTCCTTCGCACCCGGATTTCCCGCCGCCGATTTCCGCGATTGCGGGCCGAGCGTGTTCGCCTATGGCAGGACGCAAGCCGATGCCGATCGTGCCGCCGATGCGGTCGTCAAGCTGATCGAAAGCCACGAGGACGATTTCGACGGCAAGATCTGGTCGCCCGATGACGGCGTGCGCCACGCGATGGAACTTTCGAAGAGCGCGAGCAGGCCGATCATCATTGCCGACACCCAGGACAATCCCGGCGCCGGCGGCGATTCCGATACGACGGGCATGCTGCGTGCGCTGGTGCGCAACAGAGCGAGCGCCGCGACCGGCGCGATCTACGATCCGGTCTCGGCCAAGGCCGCGCATGTTGCCGGCGTCGGTGCCACCGTGACTCTGTCGCTCGGCGGCAAGTCCGGCATCCCCGGCGACGAGCCCTATCGTGAGACCTTCGTGGTCGAAAAGCTCTCCGACGGCCGCTTCATCGCGCCCGGCCCTTACTATGGCGGCCGCGAGATGGAGATGGGCCCCTCCGCTTGCTTGCGCATCGGCGACGTCCGCGTCGTCGTCTCCTCGCACAAGGCGCAGCTCGCCGACCAGGCGATGTACCGCTATGTCGGCATCGAGCCGACCGAACAGAAGATTCTGGTCAACAAGAGCTCGGTGCACTTCCGCGCCGATTTCGAGCCGATCGCGGAAAAGCTGATGATCTGCGCCGCACCGGGCGCGATGCCGGCCGACACCGCCACCCTGCCCTGGACGCGCCTGCGTCCGGGCATTCGCATCAAGCCGAACGGCCCCGTTTTCTCGCCTCCCTCACGCTAACTGGACAAAGCCCATGCCCACGATCGACCGCATCGACGGTTACGCCGACGAGCTCACCGCCATCCGCCGCGACCTGCACGCCCATCCCGAGATCGGATTCGAGGAAGTGCGCACCTCCGGCATCGTCGCCGACAAGCTGAAGAGCTGGGGCATCGAGGTGCATCGCGGTCTCGGCGGCACCGGCGTGATCGGCGTGATCAAGGGTAAGGGTTCGGGCAGCAAGCGCATTGGCCTCCGCGCCGACATGGACGCGCTGCCGATGGAAGAGAACACCAATCTGAAATGGAGCTCGAAAATCCCCGGCCGCTTCCACGGCTGCGGCCATGACGGCCACACCACCATGCTGCTCGGCACCGCGCGCTATCTCGCCGAGACCAAGAACTTCGACGGCACCGTGCATTTGATCTTCCAGCCGGCCGAGGAAGGCCTCGGCGGCGCCCGCGCGATGATCAAGGACGGCCTGTTCGAGAAATTCCCCTGCGACGAGCTGTACGGCCTGCACAACGCGCCCGACCTCAACCACGGCGAGATCGCGATCCTGCCCGGCCCGGCGATGGCCAGCGCCGACTTCTTCGACCTGCGGATCACCGGCTATGGCGCGCATGGCGCGATGCCCGAGCGCTCCAAGGACGCGGTGATCATCGCGACCACGCTGGCGCAGGCGATCCAGACCATCGTCAGCCGCAACGTCGAGCCGCTGCAGGCCGCGGTGGTGTCGATCACCCAGATCCACGCGGGCTCCGCCTACAACGTCATTCCCGGCGACGCGCATCTTTGCGGCACCATCCGCACCTTCTCGAAGGAAGTTCGCACCCTGGTCAGCGAACGCATCCGCACCATCTGCGCCGGCATCGCAAGCGCCTATAGTTGCGTGATCGACGTCGACATCCGCGACACCTTTGGCGTGCTGGTCAACCAGGTCGAGCAGTCCAAGGTGGTCGAGGAGGTCGCGCGCACCATCGTCGACCCCGCCAACGTGATCACCCGCGCCCAGCCCAAGATGGGCAGCGAGGATTTCGCCGACATGCTGGAGACGATTCCCGGCGCCTATTTCTGGGTCGGCCATGATGGCAACGTGCCCGTGCACAATCCCGGCTTCGTGCTCGACGACAAGATCCTGCCGATCGGCGCCAGCATGTTCGCCCGCATCATCGAGACCCGTATGCCGGTAGGTTAGCAATGCATAAGAAGAGCCCTGAGGAAGCGGTCACCTCACTGCACGATCTGTCCGGGGTCGATCTGATCGCGGGCTACCGCGCCAAGCAATTCTCGCCGAGCGAGGTGCTGGAGGATTTGCTCGCGCATGTCGCTGCGTGGGAGCCGCATCTGAAGGCGCTCTATGCATTCGATCCCGACGGCGCGCGCGAGGCCGCGAAGGCCTCGACCGCGCGGTGGTCCGGCGGTGAGCCATCCGGCGCGCTCGACGGCGTGCCGGTCACGGTGAAGGACAACATCGCGACCAAGGGCGTACCGGTGCCGCTGGGGGCTGCCAGCGTCAAGCTCGTGCCGGCCGAGAAGGATGCCCCGCCCGCCGCCCGCCTGCGCGAGGCCGGCGCGGTCATCTTCGCCAAGACCACGATGCCCGATTACGGCATGCTGTCGTCCGGACTCTCCAGTTTCCACGCACTCGCGCGCAATCCCTGGGACCTCTCGAAGAATCCTGGCGGCTCCAGCGCGGGCGCAGGCGCGGCTGCTGCGGCCGGCTATGGTCCGCTGCATCTCGGCACCGATATCGGCGGCTCGGTTCGCCTGCCTGCGGGCTGGTGCGGCCTCGTCGGCCTGAAGCCGAGCTTCGGCCGCGTGCCGATCGACCCCACCTATGTCGGGCGCGTCGCCGGCCCCATGACCCGCACGGTCGACGATTGCGCGCTGATGATGAGCGTGATCGCAAAGCCCGACCGGCGCGACGGCATGAGCCTGCCCGCTGAGCCGCTGAACTGGAAGGGAGCAGAGAAGTCTCCGCGCAAACTGCGCATCGGCCTGATGCTCGATCCCGGCTGCGGCCTGGCGCTGGAGAAGCCGGTGCGCGAGGTCGCGGTGAAGGCGGCGAAAGCGTTCGAATCCGCAGGTAGCGTCGTGACCGAGGTCGACGGCATCCTGACGCGCGAGATGCTCGACGGCCTCGACAATTTCTGGCGCGCGCGGATGTGGGATGATCTGGCCAAGCTGACGCCGGCCGAACAGGCCAAGGTGCTGCCCTATATCTTCAAATGGGGCGAGTCCGGCGCGAAGCTGTCTGGCCTCGATGTCATCCGCGGCTTCAATCAGACCATGGCGATCCGGGCTGCGGCGTCAAAGCTGTTCTGCGAGCTCGACTATGTGATCTCGCCGACCGCGCCGAACGTGAACTATCCGGCGGACTGGGCCTCGCCGACCAACGACCCCATGAAACCGTTCGAGCACATCGCCTATACCGTGCCATGGAATATGTAGGAGAACCCTGCCATCTCGATCAACGGCGGCTTCGACGCCAAGGGCTTTCCCATCGGCGTGCAGATCGTCGGCCGCCGCTTCGACGATATCGGCGTGCTCGGCATGGCCAAGGCTTTTGAAGGTTTGCGCGGGCCGCAGAAGCCCTGGCCGAGGCCGCCGGCGAAGTAAGACGTTCTCGTCATTCCGGGAAGCGCGCCCTTTAAGCGCAAGCCCGGAAGTCTTTGGACAGGCAGCATGCGGAGCCTCTTGCTTACCCTCCCTGGAGGGGGAGGGTCGGCTCACGTTGAGCGCAGCGAAATGTGAGACGGGGTGGGGTGACGGTCTCTGCGCGTCCAGCAGTGCCCGAGAAGAGAGATCACCCCACCCCGCTCGCGCTGCGCGCGATCGACCCTCCCCCTCCAGGGGAGGGTAAAGAAAACTCAAGCCCTGTGCCATCTGCGCAGCGAAAGAACAAAGGAAGGAAACCACCACCATGGCGTATGAGACGATCAAATACGAGGTCGCCGAGCAGATCCTCACCATCACGCTGAACCGGCCCGACAAGCTCAACGCCTTCAACGCGCAGATGCAGGCAGAGCTGATCGACGCGTTCGAGGCCGCCGACAAGGACGACAACGTCCGCGCCATCATCGTGACGGGCGCCGGCCGCGGCTTTTGCGCGGGCGCAGATCTGTCGTCGGGCGCCGACACGTTCGACCGCGATGCGCGACGCGGGCCAGTGAAGCGCTTCGCCGACGGCAAGGTCGACTACAGCGATCCGCAGGTGCGCGACGGCGGCGGCCAGGTGACCTTGCGCATTTTCAAGTGCCTGAAGCCCGTCATCGCCGCCGTGAACGGTCCTGCGGTCGGGATCGGCGTCACCATGCAGCTCGCGATGGACATCCGCATTGCCTCGGACGCCGCGCGCTTCGGCTTCGTGTTCTCCCAGCGTGGCATCGTGCCGGAGGCGGCGTCGAGCTGGTTCCTGCCACGCATTGTCGGCATCTCGCAGGCGCTGGAATGGTGCTATTCGGGCCGCGTCTTCCCGGCCCAGGAAGCGCTGGCGGGGCGCCTGGTCAGCAGAGTGGTGCCCCCTGATGATCTCCTCCCCACCGCCCGCGCTCTGGCAAAAGAGTTCGCGGCGAAGACCGCGCCGGTCTCGGTGGCGCTGATCCGGCAGATGATGTGGCGTATGATGGGCGCCGACGATCCCATGGAAGCCCACAAGGTCGACAGCCGCGGCATCTACGCCCGCGGCCGCTCCGACGACGTGAAGGAAGGCGTGGTGTCGTTCCTCGAGAAGCGCCCCGCGCAGTTCAAGAACAAGGTGTCCAGCGACATGCCGGACTATTTCCCGTGGTGGACGGAGCGGGAATACAAGTAGCTTCGTAGCTCTCGTAGGGTGGGCAAAGCGACTTGTCCGCCATAGCTCGAAGAGCGACGGCGGAAGCGTGCCCACGCACTTTTCGCAATCGAGAGAGATGGTGGGCACGGCGCAAGAGCGCCTTTGCCCACCCTACGGCACCGTCACTCCATCATCAGCGCGACACGCCCGATCGCCTTGCGGTCGATCAAGAGCCGCATGGCCTTCGCGTAATCTTCCAGTGGCAGGCGGTGTGAGACGTTAGGGCGCAGCTTGCCCTCCTCCGCCCATTGCAAGAGCGCTTTCAGGCGCACCTCGCCAAGTGCGGGATTCTTTCGTACCGCTTCGCCGGCACGCACGCCGAGCACGCTGGCGCCCTTGATCAGCAGCAGGTTGGTCTTGGCCGAACCGATGCCGCCGGTGAAGCCGATTACGAGGAGCCGCGCGCCCCAGGCGATACAGCGCATCGAGTCTTCGAAAACCTGGCCGCCGACGGGATCGAACACGATGTCCGCGCCGCGACCATCGGTGATGCGCTTGACGGCGTCGCGAAACGGCTCGCGGTCATAGCGGATAAGATGATCGGCGCCGCGCGCCTTGGCGATGGCGAGCTTCTCGTCGCTGGACGCCGTCGCGATCACGGTGGCGCCCAGCATCTTGCCGATCTCGACGGCGGCCAATCCCGTGCCGCCACCGGCGCCATGCACCAGCAGCACCTCTCCCGGCTCGACCCGGCCGCGATCGATCAGCGCGTGATAGGCCGTGCCATGGCCGGCAAGATAGGTCGCAGCCTCGGCGTAGTCGAATGTCGACGGCATCGGGGTGAGCTGCGACGGCGTGACGATGGCCTCGTCGGTGAATGCGCCGTGCCGCATCTTCACGATGACCTTGTCGCCGACGGCAGCGCCCTTCGCCTCCGCACCCACTTCGGTCACGTCGCCGGCAGCTTCCATGCCGGGCGTGAACGGCAGCTCCGGCTTGAGCTGATATTGGCCGGCGGCCATCAGCACATCAGGAAAATTCAGCCCGGCGGCACGGATCGCGACCCGCACTTCGCCCGGGTTCAGGGCGCGCGGCGGAAACTCTTCCAGCCGCAAGGTTTCGGGCGCGCCGAGCGCATGGCAGACGACGGCGCGCACCATCAGGCCGCGCTCGCCTTGCTGCGCTTGAGCGCTTCGCGGATCAGCGGCAGGCGGTCATTGCCGAAATACATGTCGGTCTTGTTGACAAAGATCGTCGGCGAGCCGAAGCCGCCGCGGGCGACGACCTCTTCCGTATTCGCCTTGAGCTGATCCTTGATCCTCTGCTCGGCGATGCCGGCGAAGAATTTTGGCTCGTCGATGCCGACCCGTTTGCAAATCTCCGCGAGCACCGCGTCCTGCGAGATGTCCTTGTCGCCGCCCCAATAGGCCTCGAACACTGCGGTGGCGAACGACACCATGTCCTTACCCAGCCAGATGCATCCGCGCATCGCCTTGACGCTGTTCACCGGAAACACCGTCGGCGGCATCTTGATCGCAAGGCCCGCCGAGCGCGCCCAGTCCTGAAGATCCTTCTTCATGTAGCGCGCCTTCAACGGCACCGGCGTCTCGCGCTGCGCATAGACGCTCGGATTGACCGTATTGAAGATGCCGCCGACCAGGATCGGTCTCCAGACAATCTCGGCGCCGAGTTCCCTGGCGAGCGGCTGGATGTTGTGGAAGGCGAGATAGGTCCAGGGGCTGGAACAGTCGAAGAAGAATTCGATCATGGCGTTTCCTTTGTAACGGACCTCGTCCTGAGGAGGCCGCGTAGCGGCCGTCTCGAAGGATGGCCACGGGTGACAGTCGGGCCTTCATGGTTCGAGACGCGCCTATGGCGCTCCTCACCATGAGGGACAGGCACTACTTCCTTCCCAACACTTCCTTCGCACGCTGGCCGAACATGATCTTGCGTGATTCCTCGTCGAACGGCTCTTTCACGAATTTTCCGATCGCAAGCCCCGCCTGCACCTGCGGCCTGGCGCGGACGTCGGCATACCAGCGTTTGACATTCGGATAGTCGTCGAGCGTAAAGCCCTGCGCCTTGTGGGTCATGGTCCAGGGGAAGCAGGCGATGTCGGCAATGGAATAGTCGCCGGCGACATAGGCGCCGGTCTTCTCCAGCTGCCGGTCGAGCACGCCGTAGAGCCGGGCCGCCTCGTCGCGATAGCGCTCGATCGCATAGGGGATCTTCTCCGCCGCATAGAGCGCAAAATGCCCGTGCTGGCCGAGCATCGGCCCAAGACCGGCCATCTGCCACATCACCCATTGAATTGTAGTGGAACGGCCGCGCAAGTCAGCGGCCAGGAAGCGGCCGGTCTTCTCCGCGAGATAAATCAGAATTGCGCCGGTCTCGAACACCGAGAACGGCCCGCCGCCGTCGGCGGGTGCGTGATCGACGATCGCGGGGATGCGGTTGTTTGGGGAGATCGCCAGAAACTCGGGGCTGAACTGCTCGCCGGCGCGGATGTCGACGGGCTTCACGACATAGGGAAGTCGGAGCTCTTCCAGCATGATCGAGATTTTCCAGCCATTCGGCGTCGGCGCGTAATGGAGATCGATCATGACGTTTCCCTCGGCATCCTTTGGCCTTCCCTGCCGATGCCGCCAGCTAAAATAACGACTTTTGTTGTTCTGTACCTTGACGTTAGGACATGGCAGGAAGGGGCGCAACACAACCCGCCGGAGGGCCGCCATGCTGTTTCCAACCACGATTGCCGGCTCCTTGCCGAAGCCGGAATGGCTTGCCGAACCCAATATGCTCTGGGCGCCCTGGAAGTCGCAGGGCGACGAGTTGCTCCGCGCCAAGCGCGACGCGACGTTGATCTGGCTGAAGATCCAGGAGGACGCCGGAATCGACATCCTCACCGAGGGCGAGCAGGCCCGGCAGCATTTCGTGCACGGTTTTTTGGAGAAGATCGAAGGCATCGATTTCGCGCACAAGGTCGAGATGGGCATCCGCAAGGACCGCTACAAGGCGATGGTGCCGCAGGTGGTCGCCCCGCTTCGGCTCAAGGGGCGCGTCCATGCCTTCGAGGCGCGCGCGGCGCGCACGCACACGAAGAGGAAGCTGAAGTTCACCCTGCCCGGCCCGATGACCATCATCGACACCATTGCCGATCGCTACTATGGCGACCGCGTCAAGATGGCGTTTGCCTTCGCCGAGCTTTTGAATGAGGAGGCCAAGGCATTGCAGGCCGACGGCGTCGATCTCGTGCAGTTCGACGAGCCCGCCTTCAACGTCTACATGGACGAGGTCAACGATTGGGGCATCAAGGCGCTGGAGCGCGCTGCGCAGGGCCTCACCTGCGCCACCGCCGTGCACATCTGCTACGGCTACGGCATCAAGGCCAACACCGACTGGAAGGAAACGTTGGGCAGCCAATGGCGGCAGTATGAGCAGATCTTTCCGGCGATCGACGCCAGCCCGATCCAGCAGGTCGCAATCGAATGCCGCAATTCGAAAGTGCCGCTCGATCTGCTCGCGCTCTTGAAGAACAAGATCGTGCAGGCCGGCGTGATCGACGTTGCCAGCGACACCGTGGAGACCGCAGAGGATGTCGTGAAGGTGATCGACGCGGTGTCGAAATTCGTGCCGAAGAGCAACATCATCGCCACCACCAATTGCGGCATGGCGCCGATGCGGCGCGAGATCGCCGAAGCCAAGCTGATGGCGCTCGGCGCGGGTGCCGCGCTGGCGCGCGAGAAGCTGGGGTGAGGGCCGGGATCCGCAGGCCGCTCTGCTAGTCCAGAGCGGTCGGATGCAGCGCCGGTTGATATCCGGCGCTCAGTGCACGCAGTGTAGACGGGGGCGTCAGCAGCATTGGGCTCTCCAGCTCGTGCTCGGCGCGGGCATAGCCGGCTGGCGACCAAAGCAGCGCCCTTCCCTGCACCACCAGAAAGCTGTCTTCGCCCCGTTGAACCATCGCGCCGTCGGGCAATTCTGCCAGCGGCACCGGCGGCGCGTGCAGGCGCTTGCGGCCATGATCCAGACGCTCCAGGTGCAGCTCGGCGTCCATCGCCTTCGCGCTCACCTTGCTCACGCCATTCCCCACCTCCCACGCCGCGCGAAAGCGGTTGGCATCCTCGCGGCGGCAGAAGAAGCAGGGACGATGGCCCGCGGCAAACGCGGTGGCCTCGTCGAGGAAGAATAGCTCGGTCCAGCTGCGCCGCGCCATCACCGGCCGCCGCCAGCCGCGGAATTCGCACAAGCACGTAATCCACGCCGGCGACGACCAGCGCTTGTTCAGCAGCGTCTTCGTTGCGGGATCATGGATGATGCCGCGATTGCCGGTGAACAAGCCGCGACGCGGGGTGGCGATAATGTCGCCGGTCGGTGTGACACGGTTTTGGAGAGGGCGAGTAGCGAATGGCGAATTGCGAGTGGAGGGGCTGCCATTCGCCATTCGCCATTCGCCTTTGATCACGCCGCGCCGTCGCGCAGCGGCGGGTGGTAGGACAGCGCGGTGTCCCAGGGGAAGAAGATCCAGGTGTCCTGCGAAACTTCCGTGATGAAGGTGTCGACGAGCGGGCGCCCCTTCGGCTTGGCATAGACGGTAGCGAAATGTGCGTCGGGCAACATCTCGCGCACCAGCTTGCCGGTCTTGCCGGTGTCGACGAGATCGTCGACGATCAACAGCCCCTTGCCGGTGCCACCACCAAGCTTCATGGCCTGTTCCGAAATACCCTTGAGGACCTGGAGGTCGCCCTGCTTGTCGTGGTCGTAGCTGGCGACGCAGACCGTATCGATGATGCGCACGCCAAGCTCGCGCGCCACGATGGCGGCCGGCACCAGGCCGCCGCGGGTGATCGCGATGACGGCGTGGAACGGGCCGACTTCGTTGAGCCGCCAGGTGAGCGCCCGGCAGTCGCGGTGGAACTGGTCCCACGAGACCGGGAAGGCCTTGCCCGCCCGCTCCTGCGCACTCAGTTCCGGTGCTTCACCAGCCATTGTCGTCTCCTGCTTCGCCTGCCGGCAATTCTCTGCTAACGGGTGATGTTCAATCCTGCCAGCATTTCCTTCACCGCGGCCATTGCTGCCGCGAGCTTGTCCGCATCGCGCGAGCGCACCACGAGGTTCGTATTCGGCTTTTGCTCCTCGTCCATGAAGGGGTAGCTGCCGATGATGGTGTCGGGATGGGCGGTGGCGATCGCGCGTAAGGGGCTGCCGATGTCGCCCTCCCGCGCATTGGCGCGGACCGATTCGGAGAGCATGCGCACGCCCGATTTCAGCTTGGGCGAGACGATGTCCATCATCGCCTGCATGATCGAGGGCACGCCGGCCATCACGATGACATTGCCGATCTTGAAGCCGGGCGCGAGGATGGTGGCGCTCTGGATCAGCTCGGCACCGTCGGGGATGCGGGCCATCCGCAAGCGAGCCTCGTTGAGGTCCTGCTCGCTCCAGCGCTCCTTGAAACGGGCGACCACCTCCGGATGGTGGTCGATGCCGACTCCGAACGCCTTAGCGACGCTGTCGGCGGTGATGTCGTCATGGGTCGGCCCGATGCCGCCTGTGGTGAAGACGTAGGTGTAGCGATGCCGCAGTGCATCCAAGGCAGCGATGATGTCGGGCTCGTCATCGGAGACGACCCGAACCTCCTTCAGGTCGATGCCGATATTGGTCAGGTATTCGGCGATGAAGCCGATATTCTTGTCCTTGGTCCGGCCGGACAGGATTTCGTCCCCAATGACCAGAATGCCCGCCGTGACGATCTCGCTCATAACTTAAGTCCCTCACCTGTGGCGCCGACTTTGCCGAGGTAACGCGTTGAAGTCACGCGGTTTTGCTGTCGAAATAAGCAGTCCTCAGCCATTTTTTCAGGCAAGCCGCCGGCCATCCCCGACAAATGCTGCCAGTCCCTGCTTATCGCGCTGGCCCGGCCCTTGCTACCACATGAAAGTCATGCACTCTTGCCGCATGGTCAGGACGTTGCGGCTTCACCAGGGCCTGGCGACCTGTCCATTGGCGCAACGCCTTGCGGAGAACAGTCGGCATCTATGGCAGTCGCGTTTGATGAAATGAATATTCCCGGCGGGGACCTTCGCCCCGCCTATCAGGAGCTGGCGCGCTGGCTCAAGGAGACTCCTCCCGAGGCGCTCGAATATCGCCGCCAGGAGGCCGAGCTCCTGTTCCGCCGCATCGGCATCACCTTCGCGGTCTATGGCGAGGCCGAGTCCACCGAGCGCCTGATCCCCTTCGACGTGATCCCGCGGATCATGTCGGGCAAGGAATGGGCACTGCTGGAGAAGGGCCTGAAGCAGCGCGTGCGCGCGCTCAACATGTTCCTGCGCGACATCTATCACGGCCGCGACGTCCTGCGCGCCGAGATCGTGCCCGACGATCTGATCTTCCAGAACCCGGTCTTCCGGCCCGAGATGAACGGCCAGCAGGTGCCGCACGACGTCTACGTGCACATCGCCGGCATCGACATCGTCCGGGTCGATGCCAACGACTTCATCGTGCTCGAGGACAATGCGCGCACGCCCTCCGGCGTGTCCTACATGCTGGAAAACCGCGAGATCATGATGCGGTTGTTTCCGGATCTGTTCGCCCGCCACAAGGTGGCGCCGGTCGAGCGCTATCCGGACGAGCTGCTCTCGGCGCTCCGCTCCGTCGCGCCGCTGAGCGCCTCGGGCGAGCCGACCGTCGCCCTGCTCACCCCCGGCGTCTACAACTCGGCCTATTACGAGCACTCCTTCCTCGCCGACAAGCTCGGCATCGAGCTGGTCGAGGGCCGCGATCTCATCGTCAAGAACAACGAAGTGTTCATGCGGACGACCGAAGGCGTGAAGCGGGTCGACGTAATCTATCGCCGCGTCGACGACGACTTCCTCGATCCGCTCACCTTCCGTCCCGATTCCGTGCTCGGCGTGCCCGGGCTGATGTCGGCCTATGCGGCCGGCAACATCACGCTCGCCAACGCCGTCGGCACCGGGATTGCCGACGACAAGGCAATCTACTCCTACATGCCGGATATCGTGAAATTCTATCTCGGCGAGGAGCCGATCCTGAAGAACGTGCCGACCTGGCGCTGCCGCGAGCCGAAGGATCTCGCCTATGTGCTGGACAATCTGAGCGAGCTCGTCGTCAAGGAAGTGCACGGCTCCGGCGGCTACGGCATGCTGATCGGGCCCGCCGCGACGAAGGCCACGATCGAAGCGTTCCGCGAGAAGCTCAAGCGCGAGCCCGAAGGCTTCATCGCCCAGCCGACGCTCGCGCTCTCGACCTGCCCGACTTGCACCGCAACCGGCCTCGCCCCGCGCCATGTCGATTTGCGGCCCTTCGTGCTCACCGGCAGCAAAAGCACCACTATCGTGCCGGGCGGCCTGACACGCGTCGCGCTGAAGGAAGGCTCCCTGGTGGTGAATTCGAGCCAGGGCGGCGGCACCAAAGACACCTGGATCCTGGACGAGTAGTCAGATGCTGTCGCGTACCGCCGAAAACCTCTACTGGCTCGCCCGCTACGTCGAACGGGCCGAATATCTCGCGCGCACCATCGATGCGACGCTGCGCGTCACCGCGCTTCCCGCCGCCTATGTCGGCAAGACCAATGAATGGGACTCGGCGCTGCTCACCGCCGGCGTCGCCGCCAGCTTCTATCAGACCTACGAGGAAGCCAACGAGCACAACGTCGTCGACTACCTCTCGTTCTCCGTGGACAATCCATCCTCGATCAGGAACTGCATCGAGGCGGCGCGGCTGAACTCGCGCTCGGTGCGCACAGCGCTGACCAGCGAGATGTGGGACACCATCAACTCGGCCTGGATCGAGCTTCAGGCGGTCTGGAGCAAGGGCACCTCGACGCGCGAGGACCTCGCAAAATTCCTGCGCTTTGTCCAGGAGACCTCGCTGCGCTTCGACGGTTCGGCCTACCGGACCATGCTGCGCAACGACGCCTACTGGTTTTCGCGGATGGGCGTGCATTTGGAGCGCGCCGACAACACCGCGCGCATTCTCGACGTGAAGTATCACGTGCTGTTGCCCGAGGAGGAGCATGTCGGTGGTCCCCTGGACTTCTACCAGTGGAGCTCGATCCTGCGCTCGGTCTCGGCGCTGACGGCCTATCACTGGGTCTATCGCGAGACGCTGAAGCCGTGGCTGATCGCGGATCTGCTCATCCTCAACGACACGCTGCCGCGCTCGCTCGCCAGTTGCTACGGCAATCTCGTGCGCAACCTCGACCAGATCGGCGTCGCCTATGGCCGCCAGGGCCCGGCCCAGCGCCACGCCCGCGGCATCCGTAACCGGCTGGAACACAGCAATATGAACGACATTTTCCAGCATGGCGTGCATGAATTCATTCAGGAATTCATCACCGACAATTCCAGGCTGGGCGAAATTATCACGAAGCAGTATTTGATCTGATGAACGCCGTCATTCCGGGATGGTCCGAAGGACCAGACCCGGAATCTCGAGATTCTCAAGTGCGCAATTACGCACTAGAGTTCGATGCTGACGCATCGCCCGGAATGGATCAAAACCACCATGCGCCTGCGAATCCTGCACACCACGACCTATCGCTACGAGCCGGCGGCCAGCAGCGTAATCCAGATCCTGCGCATGACGCCCGGCAGCCATGACGGCCAATATGTGGCGGAATGGCAGATCGACGTCTCGACGGACACCAAGCTCGACACCCACGAGGACGCCTTCGGCAACGTCACCCATGTGCTGTCCTGCGGGCCCGTCGGCGATATCAAGATCACCGCCGAAGGCCTGATCGAGACCCACGACACCGGCGGCGTGCTGCGCGGGACCGACGAGCGCTTTCCGGCCGGCATGTTCTTGCGTGCCACCGACCTCACCTCCGTCAATCCCGCGATGATGGCGGTCGCGCGCCAGTTGCGCAGCGAGGCCGAGAGCGACACGCTCGGCTTCCTGCATACGCTGATGACCGAGATCGCCGATCACATGACGTTCGACGAGGACCCGACCAACAGCGGCACCTCGGCGGCGGAGGCGTTCACGCTCAAGCGCGGGGTCTGCCAGGACTACGCGCACATCTTCATTGCCTGCGCCCGCTCCGGCGGCGTGCCGGCGCGCTTCGTCTCCGGCCACTTCCTGCGCGCGGACGGCACGGTGCATCAGGACGCCGGGCACGCCTGGGCGGAAGCCTTTGTGCCCGATCTCGGCTGGGTCGGCTTCGATCCCGCCAACAGCATCTGCGCCACCGACGCCCATGTCCGCGTCGCGATCGGGCTCGACTATCTCGGCGCGGCCCCGGTGCGCGGCACCCGCTATGGCGGCGGCGCCGAGACGCTGGCCGTGGCCGTGAAGGTCGAGCAGGCCGGCCGCGGCGGTCCGTCGCAATCGCAATCCCAACGGCAGAGCTAGGCGCAGCCGTTCGAGCGCATCGGTCGTGCTACACTCGCGGGGATCGAAGCTGCCCCCCCGCGAGGTACCCATGGCCACCGTAAAACTGCTTTCGGACGATGAACTCTCCACCGAAGCGCGCGCCGTCTTCGACGATATCCGCAAGGTGCGAAAGTCGGACTTCGTCAACAATTTCTGGCGCGCGCTGGCGCATGATCCGAAGACGCTGCGGCGGACCTGGGAAAGCATCAAGGAGGTGATGGCTCCCGGCGCGCTCGATCCCAAGGTCAAGGAAATGCTTTATGTCGCGGTTTCGATCGCGCATGGCTGCAGCTACTGCATTCACTCCCACACCGCCGCCGCGCGGGCCAAGGGCATGACCGAGGCCGAATATGCCGAGCTGCTCGCCATCGTCGGCATGGCCGCGGAGACCAACCGGCTGGTCACGGCGCTCGGCGTGCCGGTCGACGAGGCGTTTCTCGTCGATGCCGCGGATTGAGCGGCAGAGCTGGCTGCCACGCCTCGGAATGACGACCTTCCCCCGGGAATCGGGGGTTGGACCGGCTCCCGAAATTCGCTAGTAATTCCGCGCAAACGCGTTCGGGGACTGGAAATGACCTATTGTTGCGGAATCCTGGTTCGGGACGGTTTGGTGATGATCGCCGACACCCGCACCAATGCCGGCCTCGACAACGTCTCGACCTTCCGCAAGCTGCACATCTTCTCAAAGCCCGGCGAACGCATCATGGCGATCGCCAGCGCCGGCAACCTCGCCATCAGCCAGTCCGTGCTCTCCACGCTGACCGAAGGCCTGGAGGACCCCAACACGGGCGAGGTCGAGACGCTGATGAACGCGCCGACCATGTTCCAGGCCGCCCAGCGCATCGGCCGGGCCATCCGCGCGGTGCACGCCACAGAAGGCCCGGCGCTGAGATCCGAGGACGTCTCGTTCGACGTCTCGTTCCTGTTCGGCGGCCAGATCAAGGGCTCCCGGATGCGCCTGTTCATGATCTACACCGCCGGCAATTTCATCGAGTGCACGACCGATACCCCGTATTTGCAGATCGGTGAGCACAAATACGGCAAGCCGGTGCTCGACCGCGCCATGCATTACGACGTCGAGCTCTACGAGGCGCTGAAGACCGGCCTGATCTCAATGGATTCGACCATGCGTTCGAACCTCGGCGTCGGCCTGCCGATCGACGTGCTGGTGGTGCGCGCCGATGCCTGCGATGCCGATCTCAACCATCGCATCGAGGCCGGCGAGCCCTATTTCCACGATCTGCGCTCGCGCTGGTCGGCGGCGCTGCGCGCGGCGCACCAGAACATTCCACGGCCGCCCTACAAGAACGAAAAAGAACCCAAAACCTGACAGCATGAGAAAAGGCAGGAAACAATGAGTGAAGCAAACAAGATCGCAGTGGTGACGGGCGCCGGCACCGGTGTCGGGCGCGCCGCGTCGCTGGCATTGATGAACACCGGCTTCACCGTGGTGCTGGTGGGTCGCCGGCTCGACATGCTCGAGGAGACGGCGAAGCTCGGTCCCGCCGGGAAAAGCCTGTGCGTCACCGCCGACATGACCAAGCCGGATTCCATCGCCGCACTGTTCGACAAGGTGAAGGCCACCTATGGCCGGCTCGACGTGCTCTTCAACAATGCCGGCATGGGCGCTCCCGCGGTGAACTTCGAGGACCTCAGCCTCGAACAGTGGCAGGCGGTGGTGAACACCAACCTCACCGGCCCGTTCCTGTGCACCCAGCACGCCTTCCGCATCATGAAGGACCAGACCCCGCGCGGCGGCCGCATCATCAACAACGGCTCGATCTCGGCGCATGCGCCGCGCCCGTTCTCGGCGGCCTACACCTCGACCAAGCACGCCATCACCGGTCTGACCAAGGCCAGCAACCTCGACGGCCGCATGTACGACATCGCGGTCGGCCAGGTCGACATCGGCAATGCCGCGACCCCGATGACCGATCGCATGGTCAACGGCCCCGGCGTGCTGCAGCCGGACGGCACCACCAAGCACGAACCGCGCATGGATGCGAAAGCGGTCGGCGATGCCGTGGCCTACATGGCCGGCCTGCCGCTCGACGCCAACGTGCTGACCATGACGGTCATGGCAACCAAGATGCCGTTCGTCGGACGGGGTTGAAGCTAAAATTGCGAAAACAACCCCATGCACAGTAGGCGTCAAGAGGCGCCTGCTGCTGCTTGGCTGCGGGGGTGACGCGAGTTAAGTCCACGAGCTATCTCAACAATCGTCATTGCGAGCGCAGCAAAGCAATCCAGAATGCCTCCGAGGCAAGATTCTGGATTGCTTCGTCGCTTCGCTCCTCGCAATGACGTGGAGAGAGCGGAGGCCTACTCCAAGCTCTCCACCTGCCGCAGGCTGGGAAACAGCTTCATCCAGAGCAGCGCCACCGCAACCGTGGCGACGCCGCCGAGCACGGCGGCGGGCATGGCGCCGAGCAGCGCGGCGGCCACACCGCTTTCGAACTGGCCGAGCTGGTTCGAGGCGTTGATGAACAGGAAGTTCACCGCGCCGACCCGGCCGCGCATCTCGTCGGGGGTGGAGAGCTGCACCAGCGAGAAGCGGATCACGACGCTGATCGTGTCGGCGGCACCGAGCACGGCGAGCGCGAGCACCGACAGCCACATCCAGGAGGACAGCGCGAACACGATGGTGGCGAGGCCGAACACGATCACGGCCTGGAACATGCGCAGGCCCACGTGCCTGGAGATGGCGTGGCGTGCCAGCACCATGGTCATCAGGAGCGCACCGACCGCCGGCGCGGCACGGAGCACGCCGAGCCCGACCGGACCGGTCTGGAGGATGTCACGGGCATAGATCGGCAACAGCGCGGTGACGCCGCCGAACAGCACCGCGAACAGGTCGAGCGAAATGGTGCCGAGGATGGCCGGATTGCTGCGAATGAAGCGAACGCCGGCAAAGATGTTGTCCGAGTCCATCCCCTCCTTCGCGATCGCCTGCGGACGCGGCCGGATGAAGCCGGTCAGGATCATGCCGAAGATCCAGAACAGCACCATCACGGCGTAGGCGAGATGCGGGGAAACCGCATAGGCGAAGCCGCCGAGCGCCGGCCCGGTGATGGTCGCGACCTGCGCCGCGCCGCTGGAGACGGCGGTGGCGCGCTGAAGCGAGCCCTGCGGCGCGATCAGCGGCAGCAGCGCCGCCGTGGTCGGGCTCTCGAACGCGCCGGCAATGCCGAGCACGAAGGTCGCGATGAAGATCTGGACTTCGCCGACCGCGCCGAGATAGGTGATGATTGCGAGATAGAGCGCGGTCGCCGCTTCAACGAGCTGGCAGAGCTGGACCACGCGCTTGCGCTCATAGCGGTCGGCGGCGTGGCCAGCGACGAACACCAGGAGCGCGGTAGGCAGGAACTGCACGAGGCCGACCATGCCGAGGTCGAAGGCCGAGCCGGTGAGATCGTAGATCTGCCAGCCGATCGCGACCGCCGCGATCTGGCTGGAAAAGCGCGACAGGCTGCGCGAGAGCAGGAAGAACAGGAACGCGCGATGGGCGAGAAGCGCGCGGGCGCTGACCGGCGGGTGTCCGGATATTGGTTGCTCTGACATCGCCTTTTGGGCCACCCTCAGACCGCTCGCCCCCTCACTGTCGAAGGCCCCCGCGTGGCCGAGGTGGCCCCGCTTGTCAACAGTGGGGCGCTTCTGGCGGCCCCCGGCATTGCCTTTGCAGCGCCGGCACGGCCATAATCATTGAGGGTTTGGGGACATTATGCTGCGCTTGCAATCGGCACTCGGCATTTTCGCATTGCTGTTGATCGCCTTCGCGTTGGCGGAGAATCGGCGCGCGGTGTCGCTGCGGCAGGTGGCGATCGGCCTCGTCGCCACCTTCGTCACCGCGATCGTGCTCCTGAAGCTGCCGGTCGTCGCGCACGCCTTCGGCGCCATTAATGACGCGGTCGGTGCGATCTCGGCAGCCTCGCGCGCCGGCTCCGCCTTCGTGTTCGGCTATGTCGGCGGCGGCGCCCTGCCCTTCGACGTCAAGGTGCCTGGCGCCGATTTCATCCTGGCGTTCCAGGCGCTGCCGATCGTGCTGGTGATGAGCGTGCTGACGACGCTGCTATTCTACTGGCGCGTGCTGCCGCCGATCGTGCGCGGCATGGCCTGGCTGCTGGAGCGGACGCTCGGCGTCGGCGGCGCTGTGGGCCTTTCGACCGCCGCCAACATTTTCCTCGGCATGGTCGAGGCGCCGCTGTTCGTGCGGCCGTATCTGAAGCAGATGACCCGCAGCGAATTATTCCTGGTGATGACCGGCGGCATGGCGGGAATCGCCGGCACGGTGCTGGTGCTCTATGCGACGCTCCTTGCTCCTCTCATTCCCGACGCGGCCGCGCACTTCGTCATCGCCTCCGTGCTGGGCGCGCCGGCCGCGATCCTCGTCAGCCTGATCATGGTGCCTGAAACCTCCGACACGCGTACCGGCGGCACGCTCGAAGATCCGGAGATGGAGGTCTCCAGCACAATGGACGCGATCGTGAAAGGCACCACCGCGGGGATCGAGCTGCTGATCAACATCGTCGCCATGCTGCTGGTGCTGGTCGCGTTGGTCTATCTCGTCAACGCTATGCTCGGCCTGCTGCCGAACGTTGGCGGCGCCGCGATCTCGTTACAGCGCCTGCTGGGGCTGGTTATGGCGCCGGTGTGCTGGCTGATGGGATTGCCATGGGATCAGGCGGTGACGGCCGGTAGCCTGATGGGCACCAAGACCGTACTCAACGAATTGATCGCCTATGTCGACTTCTCGAAGCTGCCGGGCGATGCGCTCGACCCGCGCTCGCGCCTGATCATGCTGTACGCAATGTGCGGCTTCGCCAATTTCGCCAGCCTCGGCATCATGATCGGCGGCCTCGGCGTGATGGCGCCGGAGCGGCGCGAGGAGATCAACGCGCTGGGATTGAAGTCGATCGTATCGGGGACGCTGACGACTTGCTTGATGGGCGCGGTGGTGGGAGTGTTGGCTTGATGCCGTAGGCCGGATGAGCGCAGCGAGTATCCGGATCAGGTTCGCCGCGGAGAGACTTTCCCGGATGCCGCTACGCTCTCATCCAGGCTACGAACCGGTCATTCCGGTCAACTGCACAATTTCGACTTCTGCAAGATGCGGCGCACCTCGGCCAGCTTGGCACGGCACGGCTCGGCCGCCATGGCTTTCGCCTCGCTTTCCCGTCCCTGCGCCCACAACAACACCGCCATCAGGCCCTGTGCGCCGGAGCGCACCGGCCCACCCGCCACATCCGAAGCTGCGAGCGACATGGCGGTTCGCGCCTCCGTCTCCGCCGACCTCAGGTTGGCTTGTTCCAGGAAGAAGACCGCGCGGAACACGTGAGCCCGCGCGTCTTTCGGATAGCGAGTGACGAGATCGAACGACCGGCTGACCATCTCGTCAGACTTCGTCGGCACTTCCGATGCGCGGATATAGTGCACGGCATCGGCCATGTAGGACGAATAATGCACGGCGGCGAAGCCGGCGCAGATCAGAGATCCGAGGGATGCTGCAAGCAACGTCATGCCGGCGCTCCGCGGCAGGCTGTCATAGGACCAGAAGGCGAGCCACGGCGTGATCGCAAGCGCGGCGCCGGCCACCGCACCGCCTGCATGGGCATAATAGTTGACATTGCCCGAGGCGCCGAAGGCCAGCGGCAGCAATGCGGGCACGCCGAAGAAGAGCGACGTCTTCAATCGCGATATGGTTTGATCGGCGTCCGCTTCGGGATCGAAGCTCGCGACGAACAGTGCGGCGATGAGCCCGGTAATGGCGCCGGACGCGCCGACGCCCACCGTGCCGGGGCCATTGCCCAGGAGAGAGCCGGCCTCACCCGCCACTGCACTGGCGACGAAGATCAGCGCAAACCAGCCACGGCCGATCAGAGACTCCAGCCTGACGCCGACGATGAACAACCCGACGCAGTTGCTGATGAGGTGCCACCCGCTGCCGTGCAGCAGCGGCGCAAGGCCAATCCTCCACCACTCTCCTCGTCCGACAACGAGATCGTAACCGGAGGCGCCCTGAGCGATCAGCGAGCGGACATCGAGGTCACCGTCCCGCGCAACGTCGATGGCCAGACCGCGTTGCAGAGCGAAGATCAGAAGCAGACCAAAAATCAGGCCAATGGTGAGGAAAGGGATATCGGCCAAAAGCTTGTTGTCGCCAAAAAGCGTCCCCTCACTAGGCAAGGCCTGTGCGGGGTCGCGCACGACCTCCCGAACGATCGGCGCAGCGACGGGTTGAAATGACGCTCTTGAGGGCGGCGCCGCAACGCCGCGTCGGCCAAAAGTGTTGGTCGCCATGAAAGCACTCCCGCGTTTTCACAGCTTTGAGTTGACGGGAGAGGTATTTTCGACTGGTTAGCGCCCGCCCTGCGGGACAGCTGAAACCATCCAGCTGGTAAGTGCCCGGTTTCGCAGATCTGGTGCTTTTTACCGATCGTGACGGGAACGCTGACGAACGTGTTTGATGGGCGGTGGTGGGGCTGGAGGCAGCGAGGGTCCTGTAGCCCGGATGGAGCGCAGCGCAATCCGGGAAGGTCTGCGTCGTCGCAGGCAGCGGCCCCGGATTGCGCTTCGCTCCATCCGGGCTACGAACCTTCATCGCAATGACAAAGGAGACAGATCGGCCTACGCCTTCAACTCCACCGTCTTGAACTCCGCCGGCAGGATCACCTCCAGCAATTCGACGTCATCCGAATAATCCAGGATCATGTGCTTGATCTTCGGCGGCTGGGTCCAGGCGCTGCCTTCCTTCATCAAGGTCTCGCCCTGCCCGTCCATATAGGTCTTCACCCAGCCCTTGAGCACGTAGACCATCTGGAAGTCGACGTCGTGAAAATGCAGTTTTGACACCTCGGCCGGATCGCAAGGACCTTGCAGTCGGATCACGTGCGCTTGCGCGAGGCCGTGGCTTGCGTCGGCGATGCCGAGGTCGCGGTATTTCGCGTAAGCGCGCAGGCCATCGGCCTTGAAGTCTTCCTCGCGGTGATGGCTGATCGCGATGCGCTGCCTGGGCCGCGCCGGCTTCTTCGGCGCGGCGGTGCGGGCCTTCGCCTTCACCGCCTTGCGTGCCGAGGATCGCGCCGCCGCTTTGGCGCCACTCCGCTTCTTCGTTGCGGGTCTTGATGCCTTTTGCTTGGCCATTGTCTGCCTCCCTGATCTGAGCCGCGCCCGCCGGACGGGTACAACCCGAGCACAGATTATCCAGTCTTGGATGACGCGGCAATTGCCGGGCGCTAGGCTGGCGGCTCGATGACCCGATCGGTCGTAGCTTGTCCCAAGCTGTCGTGGCGAACGGCCGTCGTCTCGTATTCGTTCTCCCGCTGAATTAATCTCGAAGAGAGATTCTGGGGGATTGAAGCCATGGGCAACAGCGTAGGTCAGCGTGCATTTCAAAATGCCCGGCTTCAGAAACGGCAAAAAGCCGAAGTGCTGCCGTTGCTCGGGCATGCGCTCCAGCTCCACAAGATGGGGCTTCTCGCCGAGGCCCAGGCTGCCTATCGGCAACTCCTGCAGCTCGCGCCCAACCAATTCATGGCGCTGCACATGCTCGGCGCTTTGGAGTCTGATGCCAAAAACTTTCAGCAAGCCGAAATCCTGCTGGGCCGAGCGGTCGCCGTGGATCCGCAATCTGCCGATGCTCATATGAGGCTGGGCGTCGCGCTCAACGGGCTGCGGCGTCACGACGAGGCCTGCGCGAGCTATCGAAAGTCCCTCGCCTTGCGGCCCAACCACGCCGCAACCCTCTCCAATCTCGGTAACGCGAACGTGGCCCTCGACCTTCACGAGGAGGCGCTCCACAGCTACGACAAGGCGATCGCACTCAACGCAAGCCTTGCTGAAGCCCACAACGGCCGGGGTTGGGCGCTGTGCCGTCAGCGCAATTATGACGAGGCCGTCGCAAGCTTGAACCGCGCGCTGTCGATCAAGCCCGACTATGCCGCGGCGCTGGCGAACCGTGCCACGGCTTTACGGGAACTTCAGCGGTTTGACGAAGCGCTGGCAGACGGCAATCAGGCAATTGCGCTGGCACCCGACGACGCGAATGGGTGGCTCGCGCGGGCCAGTGTCCTGCTCCAGATCCAGCAAATTGCCCACGCATCCCACGACTGCCAGCAGGCGCTCGCGATCGATCCAGATTCCATTCAAGCTCACCTGGTGCTGGGTCTTTGCCTCGCCGGACTTGGCCGGGTCAATGAGGCCCTCGCCAGTTTCGACAGAGCCCTCGACATCCAGCCTGACCTGCAGAGCGCGATCTCCAACAAGATATTCACGCTCGATTTTGCGGGGGACGCCACCGTTGAACGGCATCAGCAGGCGCGTCAGGTGTGGTGGGAGCGTGTCGGCGCGAAAATCGCTTCAGGCGCGGCGAGACCGCATGACAACAGCCGCGATCCGGATCGCCGTCTGGTGCTCGGTTATGTCTCGTCGGATTTCAACGCGCATTCGGCCGCGTTGATTTTCAAGCCGGTGCTCCAACACCATGACCGGGCACAGTTCGAGGTCGTGTGCTACGCTTGTTCGTCGAAAGTGGATGCGACGACCGGCGAATTTCAGGGGATCGCCGATCGATGGCGCGACGCCTCGCAATGGACCGAAGATCGCCTCACTGCCGAGATCCGCGCCGACGGCATCGACATCCTGATCGATCTGTCCGGCCATACCAGAGGTAACCGCCTCGGCGTGTTCGCGCGCAAGCCGGCACCGATCCAGGTGCACGGCTGGGGCCACGGCACCGGCACCGGGCTGCCGACGATCGATTATCTGATGTCGGATCCGGTCGCGATTCCTCACGAGGTTCGGCATCTGTTTGCCGAGACCATTGTCGACCTGCCGTGCTTCGTGACACTGGCGTCGCTGCCGACCGAGATTCCGCGGGCACCAACGCCGGCGATCTCGAACGGTTTCGTCACCTTCGGCGTCTTCAACCGCATCAGCAAGATTTCGGACGAGGCAGCGCAGGTCTGGTCCAGGATTCTCGAGCGGGTGCCGGGCTCGCGACTGCTGATCAAGGATGTTGCCTTGGACGACCAGCTGGTGCGCGAAAATTTGCTGGCCCGGTTCGAGGCTTGCGGATTGCCGGCCGAACGCGTCGATCTGCTCGGCGCCACCTTGCGAAGCGAACATCTGGCATCGTTCAATCGCGTCGATATCTGCCTCGACCCGTTCCCGCAGAATGGCGGCGTCAGCACATGGGAAGCCTTGCAGATGGGCGTGCCGGTGGTGGCGAAGCTCGGCAACAGCCTGCCCAGCCGTGCTGCCGGCTCCATCCTCACGGCACTTGGCTTGCCGGACTGGGTCACCGACAGCCATGCGGCGTATATCGAAATCGCAACGAGCCGAGGTTCGCAAATTAGCGAGCTCGACAGGTTGCGCCGCGAGCTGCCCGACAAGATCCGGGCCGCAGCCGCCAGCAACCCCGTCTCATACGGGCGAGCGGTCGACGAGGCCTATCGCTGGATGTGGAGACGCTATTGCAGCGAGGGCGCCTGATCGCCCCTCAGGTGATCACGGGAATAGCGCGTTCGCCCGGCGCAGCTGCAACGGAGATATCGTAGGGTAGGCAAAGCGACTTGTCCGCCGTAGCTCGAAGAGCGAAGGCGGAAGCACGCCCACCTTCCGTGCGCGATCATGGAGAGATGGTGGGCACGGCGCTTAAGCGCCTTTGCCCACCCTACGGGACCGGTGTGCGCCTCAATGCAGCCGGAACACGCCATCCACGGCGCGCAGCTCGGCCGGCTTGATCAGCTTGGAGTGCGCGACGGTGACCGAATGGAGGGGACCGTCGAGCTTTTCCTGCCAGAAGGCCAGGAAATCCTTCAGCGCCGGGAATTTCGGAAACATGTCGTAGTTCTGCCAGACGTAGGTCTGGAGCAGCGAGGGATGATCCGGCATCCGGTAGAGGATCTGCGCCGTCGTCAGCCCGTAACCTAAAAGCTGTTTCCGGAAGTCCTCGGAAACGCCCCCACTCCGTACGCCCATGCCAACCTCCTTTGCAGGAGCGCATTCAAGGGGCGGCCTGGTCGGTGTGCGCCTGACGAGCCACCCGGTACTGATGCGCTCACATGAGAGAATGTGACGCAAACTGACAACCCATCTCAAGCCCAAAAGTTTAACAAGCTGTTGAAATTCAATGCGTTAGCAGCAGAGGCGGCACCGTGCTAATACGGGCTCGGCCTCGGTTAACGATGGAAAAGAGATTCTGGCAGTCCGCGCTTCCGGGTGCTGATTTTTCTGCTAGAAGCCCTTGCTCCCGCAAAATTCCTGTCCTATTTCAGCTTCGCTCGTGCTAGCACTCGCGGGCATTGACTGCTAACATCCCTTGAAACATCAATCTGAGCAAATGCTTAGGAGGACTGCATGAAATTCCGTCCGCTTCACGACCGCGTCGTGGTCAAGCGCATCGACGCAGAAGAGAAGACCGCTGGCGGCATCATCATTCCCGACACGGCCAAGGAAAAGCCCTCGCAGGGCGAAGTCGTCGCCGTCGGCCCCGGTGGCCGCGACGAAGCCGGCAAGCTGATCCCGATCGACCTGAAGGTCGGCGACCGCGTGCTGTTCGGCAAGTGGTCCGGCACTGAAGTCAAGATCGACAGCCAAGACCTGCTGATCATGAAGGAAAGCGACATCATGGGCGTTCTCGACGTCCCCGCTTCCAAGAAGAAGGCGGCCTAAGAGCCTCTCTTTCCCTCCAGTCAAACATTATCCAAGGAAAATTCCAGATGGCAGCCAAGGAAGTCAAATTCTCGGTTGAAGCGCGCGACAAGATGCTGCGCGGCGTCGACGTTCTCGCCAACGCGGTGAAGGTCACGCTCGGCCCGAAGGGCCGCAACGTCGTCCTCGACAAGTCGTTCGGCGCACCCCGCATCACCAAGGACGGCGTCACCGTCGCCAAGGAGATCGAGCTCGAGGACAAGTTCGAGAACATGGGCGCGCAGATGGTGCGCGAAGTCGCCTCCAAGTCCGCTGACGCGGCCGGCGACGGCACCACCACCGCCACCGTGCTGGCCCAGGCGATCGTGAAGGAAGGCGCCAAGTCGGTCGCCGCCGGCATGAACCCGATGGACCTGAAGCGCGGTATCGACCTCGCGGTCGAAGCCGTGGTTGCGGACCTCCAGAAGAACTCCAAGAAGGTCACCTCGAACGACGAGATCGCCCAGGTCGGCACCATCTCGGCGAACGGCGACCAGGAGATCGGCAAGTTCCTCTCCGACGCCATGAAGAAGGTCGGCAACGAGGGTGTCATCACCGTCGAGGAAGCCAAGTCGCTCGAGACCGAACTCGACGTCGTCGAGGGCATGCAGTTCGACCGCGGCTACATCTCGCCCTACTTCGTCACCAACGCCGACAAGATGCGCGTTGAGATGGACGACGCCTACATCCTCATCAACGAGAAGAAGCTCTCCTCGCTGAACGAGCTGCTGCCGCTGCTCGAGGCCGTGGTGCAGACCGGCAAGCCGCTGGTCATCGTCGCCGAGGACGTCGAAGGCGAAGCCCTCGCGACCCTGGTCGTGAACCGCCTGCGCGGCGGCCTGAAGGTCGCGGCCGTCAAGGCTCCGGGCTTCGGCGATCGCCGCAAGGCCATGCTGCAGGACATCGCGATCCTGACCGGCGGCCAGGCGATCTCGGAAGATCTCGGCATCAAGCTCGAGAACGTCACGCTCAACATGCTCGGTCGCGCCAAGAAGGTGATGATCGACAAGGAGAACACCACGATCGTCAACGGCGCCGGCAAGAAGGCCGACATCGAGGCGCGCGTGGCCCAGATCAAGGCGCAGATCGAGGAGACCACCTCGGACTACGACCGTGAGAAGCTCCAGGAGCGTCTTGCCAAGCTCGCGGGCGGCGTCGCGGTGATCCGCGTCGGCGGCGCGACCGAGGTCGAGGTGAAGGAGCGCAAGGATCGCGTTGATGACGCGATGCATGCGACCCGTGCGGCCGTGGAAGAAGGCATCGTTCCGGGCGGCGGCGTCGCCCTGCTCCGTGCCTCCGAGCAGCTCAAGGGCCTGCGCACCAAGAACGACGACCAGAAGACCGGCGTCGAGATCGTGCGCAAGGCGCTGTCGGCTCCCGCCCGCCAGATCGCGATCAACGCCGGTGAAGACGGCTCGGTGATCGTCGGCAAGATCCTGGAGAACAAGGCCTACAATTACGGCTTCGACTCCCAGACCGGCGAATATGCCGACCTCGTCAAGAAGGGCATCATCGACCCGACCAAGGTGGTCCGTACCGCGATCCAGAACGCTGCCTCGGTTGCGGCCCTGCTGATCACCACGGAAGCCATGGTCGCCGAGCTGCCCAAGAAGGGCGGCGCCGGCCCCGCGATGCCCCCGGGCGGCGGCATGGGCGGCATGGACTTCTAAGGTCCAACCACCTCAAGAACTACGAAACCCCGGCAGCGATGCCGGGGTTTTTGTTTGGGACGGACGTTCTCGCGGAACGGCGGCTCGTAGCCCGGATGGAGCGAAGCGCAATCCGGGACATCTCGTGCGACGCAGGCGGCCTTCCCGGATTACGCTTGCGCTCCATCCGGGCTACGAACCTCCGTCATTCCGAGCCTCACTCCACCTTCCCCAACCGCTCCATGCGCGGCTCGCCATCTTCGTCGAGCGACCAGAAGATCCGCGTCACCTTGCCGACGAGATTGTCCATCGGCACGAAACCGAACGCCGACATCATGCGGCTGTCGGTGGAGTTGTCGCGGTTGTCGCCGAGCACGAAGAAATGGCCCGGCGGCACCGTGAAGACGTTGGTGTTGTCGAGGAAAGCGTTGTCGAGGCAGTCGTTGGTGACATAGGACGCGCCGCTCGGCAGCGTCTCGCGCCAACGCTTGACCCTGACGCCGCCATCCCCACCGCAGGCGTTGTCGGCGAGCCCGTCCTCGAGCGCGACGCGCGTCACTGGCCGGTCGTTGAGGATGAGCTGGCCCTGCCGCATCTGGATGCGGTCGCCGGGCAGCCCGACCACGCGTTTGACGTAGTCGGCCGAGGTATCCTTCGGCGTACGAAACACGACGATGTCGCCGTATTCCGGGTTGGCGGCGAAGACGCGGCCCGATATCCAGGATGGCGCGAAGGGAAAGGAGTAGCGGCCGTAGCCATAGGCATATTTCGCGGCGAAGACATGGTCACCGACCATCAGCGTCGGCGCCATCGAATTGGAGGGGATGCTGAACGGCTGATAGAGGACGAAGCGAAACAGGATCAGCGGGGACCACAGCACCGGGACCAGCAGGATCAGGATGACGATCACCTTCCACTCCCGCGATCGCGCCGTCGGCGGCCGGATGGTGTCCTGAAGAATCGTCATGCGCCTGCCCTGATCAAACCCATAGTCATCGCGAGATTACGCAACCTTCGCGCGCGTGCAATCCCACTTCCGTGATTTTGGTCGCACAGGCGCGACTCCGCGTTCATTGCAAGCGACGACGACGGATATGTGAAGGGCCGCCCGTGGGCGGCCCTTCGGTTTTACGTACTCTCGGGCGCCTTGAGGCGCACGAGCCGGGTCAGGAGAGCATCGAGGCCCTCGCCGTTGCCGGCATGGAGATCGATACGGCCGACCTTCTCGACCAGCCGCTCCAGCGACTCCAGCTCCTTGAGCCGCAGCAGCAGGGGGTTCTCCTCCATCAGGCGGGCGGTGTTCAGAAGCGAACGCGTCGCCGCGGTCTCTTCCTGCCGGCGGATCAGGTTCGCCTTGGCGACCCGCTCCGCCTCCACCACCTTGTTCACCAGCTCCCGGATCTCGCCGGGCAGGATCACGTCCTTGACGCCGAGCTCGGTGACCTCGACACCGGACTCCGCGACGCGTGCGCGCACATAGTCGCGCAGCTCCGCATCCAGCGCCGCCTTCGCAGACAGCACCTCGTCCAGCGTCCGGCCCGCAACCGCCTCCCGGATCGCGAACTGCACCAGGCGGTACAGCCACGCATCCACGTCGGGCACGGTCGCAACCGTCCGCTCGGGATCGACCACCTTACGGAACGCCGTCAGCGTCACCCGCAGCGCGATGCGATCCTTGGTCAGCATCTCCTGCGCGGTGATCTCGACCGCCTGGGGCCGCAGGTCGAGGCGCTTCACCTCGATCTTGCG
The DNA here is from genome assembly GCF_014198295.1 of Bradyrhizobium sp. CIR18. NCBI lineage: Bacteria > Pseudomonadati > Pseudomonadota > Alphaproteobacteria > Hyphomicrobiales > Nitrobacteraceae > Bradyrhizobium > Bradyrhizobium sp. CIR18. The sequence goes on from NZ_JACIHF010000001.1 coordinate 1,409,289, forward strand.
GCCGACGGTCCAGAAGGCGTGCCGGCCGGGCACGAGCCGCTCCACGAGCCGGCCCTCGACATAGAGCAGGCCCGCCTCGTGGTTCTCGACCACCGTCTCCGACGTCACGGCCGAGCGGTTACGCTCGATCATGGCCAGATGGCGCGCGCCAACCCTGACATCGCTGGACACATCGATGCGCTCGACATCGACGCTCGTTGCGACCTTCCAGTAGACGCGCACCTGCCAGGGCGTCATCAGATGCACGGGCCGGCCGTCGAGGCTGACGATGGCGATCTCGTCCGCCCTGGTCTCGACCGCCTCGAACAGCTCGGCGGCCAGATCAGGCCGTGCGGCCTTCAGCACCGCGTAGCGATCCGCAGAGAATTCGCTGCGGACCACATCGAGCACCTCGGCCTTGAGCTCGTGCAGGGGATCGAACAGACGGTGCCTGCCGGGCGCGAGCACGCGCACGAGCTGCCCGTTGCGCGTCAGCAACGCCCGCTCGCCATCCTTGACCGTCACGTTCAGCATCAGCAAATGCCAGCCCTTGTTCGAAGTCATGGCACGCCTCCATCGTTTTGCGTCCGGCCGGATGCCGGACAACAGGTTTCGTTTGCAAAGGATTTGAGGACGCGGACGACGCTTCCTGAGAGATCGACGGGCCGAGGCTTGAGCTCGCATGACGACGGGCGCACGCGCGCGATCGCGCGACGGGTGTCGCGCGGCCGAGCGGAGCCACCCGGCATCAACGCAAGCGGTATCTACCCGCGGCGCAAAGCCGGTCTCACAGTGTCTAGGTTCGGACGGAAAGCCTTGCGGCAAAACGGCCGGACTGCGACTGAAGCGCGCGTCCGGTCCTCGTCAGAGGTGTCAGTTTTTCAGGCTGACCCGTAGCGCTGGAGCGGGATTCGAACCCGCGTCACGATGATTAAACGTCATCTGCTCTACCACTGAGCTATCCTTTGGTTGGTACAAGAAATCGGAATCGAACCGATGCCTCCGGGTTTTACTCCGGCGCTCTCCATGAGCTACATCCTGCGTCTTCATTCGGCGGAACACGAGACCGGAGACCGGATCGCGCCAGCCGGGATCTCAGAGAGCCCGGACACATGGCCTAGCGAAGGAGCGGGCTAATAGACGAGGCACGTTCGGGTTGCAAGGGGGCAGTTCAGGATTTTTCGTCGCACCATGCGCACTGTGACGCGATGATCACAGCGCGTCGTGACGTCAGGGGCGCGCGATGTCCTGGAAACACGCCCTCACCCAGTCGATCGTCACGCGTGTCGCCGGATCGCGCTTGAGGTGGTTCTGCACCAGCAGCCAGACGTCGCGCCGCCTCGGCAGCAGCGTCGCGCGCAGGCTGCGGTCGGCGAGCAGGCCTTCGCAGCTGTGTTCGGGCAACACGCCGACGGCCTGATGCGACTGGATCATGGTCCTGATGATGCGGACGTTGTCGGTGATGCAGCGAACGTTCGTCAGCCGCTTCGCGCGCAAGAACTGCTGTTCGGGAATGGTGTCGAGCTCATCGGGATAGATGCAGGCGACCGGCTCGCCGCCGGCACGGTCGGCGGGCTCGAAGAAATACAGCCTGACACCGCCGAGCTTGGAGATGGTGAAGTCGCCCTTCTCCGGCTTGCGCAGGCGAATGGCGAGGTCGGCCTGCCAGCGCGAGAATTTGACGTTGCCGCTGGACGTCAGGAATTGCAGGGTCAGGCCGGGATGATCGCGCAGGAAGCCGCTCGCATGCGGCGCCAACAACTCTTCGGCGACCGCGTTGGTCGAGGCGATGCGCAGACGGCCGACCGGGCCGGGCTGGCTCTCCTTGATGCGATCGATCGCCGCGACATGGGCGGCCATCGCGCCGACATGCTCGAGCACCGCCTCGCAATGGCGCGTCGGACGGCGCTGGCCGTCCACGGCATCGAACAGCAGCACCCCGAGATCGCGCTGAATACGTGCGAGCCGGCGGCCGACGGTGGTCTCGTCGATGCGCAGCCGCGCGCTGGCGCCGGCATAGGTGCCCTCGTCCCTCACCGCGGCAATGATGCGCAGATCGTCCCAGTTCATCCGGGCAAGCCTAGCAGGCGGTGCCGTGCCCTGCAAATCTGCAGCCGTAAGCTGCAATAGTCCTGCACAATGGCAGGCCAATGCTGCGCTAATGTGACGCCATCCGATCTCCCTGGAAGGCCTGACCAGCATGACCGCCCCCAAGACCCTGCTCGAACTCGCCGGCGCCGATCTCAATCCGCCGAAGCTCAACGAGGCCTGCCTCGTGCTGATCGACATCCAGAACGAATATTGCGCCGGCCCGTTGGCCCTTCCCGATGCACAGCCGGCGATAGCCGCGGCGGCGCGCCTGCTGGCGCGGGCACGGGAGAGCGGCGCTGCGATCATCCATGTCGCGCACAAGGGCCGCGCCGGCGGCCTGTTCGACCGCGAGGCGGCGCGCGGCGCGATCGTCGATCGCCTGACGCCGCAAGCAGGCGAGCCCGTGGTCGAGAAAGCGCTGCCGAACTCATTCGCCGGCACCGATCTGCAAGCCCGGCTTGCCGCGACCGGACGCAAGAACATCGTGCTGGCCGGCTTCATGACCCACATGTGCATCTCCTCGACCGCCCGCGCCGCGCTCGATCTCGGCCTGCGGACGACGATCGCGGCCGATGCCTGCGCCACTCGCGACCTGCCGGACGGCCGGGGCGGCACACTGGACGCCCGGACGATTCACGAGGTCGCGCTGGCCGAGCTCTCGGACCGCTTCGCGATCATCGCGCGCAGCGATGCGCTGATTTGACGGAGCATCCGATGCTGCAACTCTATTTCTTTCCGATGGCCTGCTCGCTCTCGAGTCGCATCGCGCTGATGGAGGCCGGTATCGAGGCGCAGTATCACCTTGCCCATATCTGGACCAAGCAGGTCGTGGACGACGGCAGAGATTTCCTCGGCGTGTCGCCGAAGGGCGCGGTGCCGGTCCTGATGCTGGAGAACGGTGAACGGCTGACCGAGAGCGCGGCGGTGCTGCAATACATCGCCGACGCGAAGCCCGAGCGCGGCCTTGCGCCGCGGCCCGGCGACGTTGATCGCTATCGCCTGCAGGAATGGCTGAGCTTCATCGGCGCCGAGATCCACAAGGGGTTCCTGTTTCCGACCTTCTGGTACAAGGACGACGGCTCGCTCGCCAAGCCACGCACCAGAATCACGCAGACATTGTCGGTGCCGTCGGCGCATCTGGCGGAGCGCGAATTCCTCGTCGGCGACAGCTTCACCGTCGCGGATGCCCACCTCACCTGGGCCTTGCTGCTGCTCCGTCCCGCCGGCGTCGACATCGCGCAATGGCCGCCCTTGTCAGCCTATCTCGGGCGCATGCAGGCGCGGCCGGCCGTGCGGGAAGCGATTGCGACCGAGATGGCCCTGCGCAAGGCGATGGCAGCGTGACCGGACGTCACGGTCGCGAAATCCGAGCGTTTTCCCGGCGAGGGCATTGAAGTCGGCGCGGCATGCGCTAGTCTGGAGGGATATTTTTCGATATTTCTTGGAAGGCATTTATGCGTGCTCTTTCCAGATTGTGCTCATCTTTATTTTGCCTGGGCCTCCTCGCCGGCTGGCTGTCTCCCGATACAGCCTCGGCGGACACGCGGGTGGCACTGGTGATCGGCAACGGCGCCTATACATCGACGGCGCAGCTGCCCAACCCGTCACACGATGCCGAGGACGTCGCGGCCTCGCTCAAACGCAGCGGCTTCGAGGTGATCCAGGGCATCGACCTGCGCCAAGCCGACATGCAGGATCTGACCATCCGCTTCGCGCGCGCCGCGAGCAGAGCTGACGTCGCCATATTCTATTACAGCGGCCATGCGATGCAGTACAACGGCGTGAACTATCTGATGCCTGTCGACGCCACGCTGACCGATGAGGCCGACCTCAAGCGTTTCGTGCGGGTCGACGACATCGTGAACGACCTGCAGCAAGCCAAGAACCTGCGCATCCTGGTGCTCGATTCCTGCCGCGACAATCCGCTGGCGGAAACTCTCAAACGCTCAGCGACGCGGGCCGCCTCGATCGGGCGCGGCCTGTCGAAGGTCGAAGCGCCGCGCGGCACGATCGTGTCGTTCTCGACGCAATCGGGGCAGACCGCGGCGGACGGCGTCGGCCGCAACAGCCCCTACACGACCGCGTTCCTCAAGCACATCGAAGAGCCGCAGGAGATCGGCGATGTGTTTCGCGACATCAGCAGCGACGTCTATGATGCCAGCGGCAAGACGCAGCTTCCGGAGCTGTCGCTGTCGATCATCGGCAAGTTCTACCTGAACGGGCCGGTCTCGGTCACGATCGCACCAGGGGCTCCGCAAGTCGCGCCGCGGGCCGACCCTTGCGCATCCGCGGAGGCGCACTGGAAGGCTGCCGACACCATCGGCACCGCCAGCGCCTTCGAGGACCATCTGACGCGATTTTCCAGTTGCAGCTTCGCCAGTCTCGCCAAGGCGCGGATCGAGGGCCTGAAGCAAAAGGTGGCGCTGGCGCCTGCGACCAACACCCGCGCCGGCGGCAGCAAGGACTTCGACGGCAGCTGGGACGTGACGCTGAACTGCCCGGCTTCCGGCAAGGCGCAGGGCTTCACCAGGCCCCTCGCCGGCACCGTGACCAACGGTGTGTTTCACGCCGAGGCCCAGAGCAAGGACGGCGTCAACCGCCTGGAGATCGACGGCCAGATCCCGGCCGACGGCAAGACGACGTTGAGCGCGCGCGGCACAACAGGGGCAAGCGCGTACACCCTCAACAACCTTGCGCCCGGCTCGCCTTACGCCTTTACGGTCGACGCGCAGTTCGATCGCACCCGCGGCAGCGGCAAGCGCAACGAGGCGCGCGCCTGCAACCTGGTTTTCGTCAAACGCTGATCGTGCAGAAAGCGTGAGGCGCGCTGCGCCTCACTCCACCCGCGCCAGCACCGCGAGCTTGCGGATGCCCTTGTTGCGGTAGGCGTCGAGGAACGCGTAATAGTCCTTGAACGACACGCAGCCGTTGGAATCGCCGTTCGGTCCGAGCATGTAGGTGTGCGCGAGCAAACCGTCGCGGCCGTAGATCGCGCTCTCGCCGCCGATCGGGGTCAGGCGCAGCGCGGGCACGCCGTGGAACAGCGCCTCGCGCGGCTTCAGCGTGTAGATGTGCGGCGGCGTCACGCCGCGCATGCGGGTGCGCTGCGAGCGCGGATCGTCGAGACTGGAGCCGAGGCCGGAATGCGCCTCGAGCTTGGTGCCGTCGGGCAGATACACCGTCTTGGCAGTGATGTCGTAGACCGCGGTGTCACGCTCATAGGGCGGCGCGCCGCCGAACATCGGGTTCTGCTCCTTCGGCGCGATGGAGGCGGTCACGCTGGCATCGGCCGAGGCGTAGGCCAGCAGCCCGCCGGACGGCTCGCGCTTGCCCCAGAGTTTTTCGACCATCGACTGCCGCGGACCGGTGATCGACATCACCGCGGCCTTGGCGCGATCGGCGAACGACTTCTTCGCTTCCGGTGCCGGCACGATCTGGGCCGGATCGGCCGAGGCGAGCTGCATCTGGGCATCCGGCGCGCGCTTGGCCTTGTCCCCGGTCTTGTCAGCGGTCTTCTCAGCAATTTTGGTCGGGGCCGACGGCTTCAGTGCTTCCGCGACCTTCGCGATCACGCTCTGCTTCGGCGCGTCCTTGGCCACCGCAACCTGGGTCGCCGGCGCCGCGCTGGCCGCGTTCGATGCCACGCCTTGGGTCGCAGCGGCAGCAAAGCGCTCGTTGAACATCTCGCGCGAGATCGGGGCGGCGACCTGCAGCCGGTCAGGCAGGAGCGCAAAAGCTTCCTTGATGGCGTCGCCGGCCTCGCGTAGCGCTACCTTGGGCGCACGCTTGATCACCGGCTCGTCGTAGCCAATGCCGCCGACGGTCGGATAGACGCTCGCGCCGAAGACGTTGCTGTAGATGGTCCAGCCGGCGGCCATCACGACGCAGCCGATAGCCGCGGCGCCAAGCCAATTGGTCGTGGTCATTTTCCGGGAAGACTTCCGAAGAGAATTCTTGGACTTCCGTGCCGCGTTACTATGCGCAGCGATACTCGTACTCATTCGCCTTGCGTCCAGGACGGTGTCACTCAGTCCCCCTTCAAAGTGCCGCTGGTCACGATCCGGGACCAGCATCTCGCAGAGGGTCGGAGCGTCATTAAGGCGACTTTTAGTTAAATGCGGATTAAGTTCGGGCAGATGTGCGGCGACTCGTTAAGGCTGTCTCATTCTGAGAAAAAAGCCCGCAGAACTACGGACTTAGGCGCGTCTGTTAACCATAATTCTCGGCCGGTTCGGCGCATTCAGCGGACCTCTCCGGCCGCCTCTCTAGGGCCACCCAACCAAGTCGTTTTCGTGGCTTTCGATACCCGGAAGATAGCGGGGAAACGTTGCGCGGGGCTGATCCCACTGGCCTTCCCGCCGGCACGTGGGTGACACGAGAACGGCGGCCAAGATCACGCACCTCACACAGCGAGCTCGGACCGCTCACACGGCGACCGCGCCCTGACCGAAAGTTGATCGCACCGCTCTGGAAAAGGCCGAGCCAAGAAAATAGCTGGTAGAGCGGCACTTTTCAGCAGCCTCTGCGTGTGATACGGTACCGTATCAACATCGCCTTGAATTGTGCCGGGCATGCAAACGGAGGCTGGCATGAGAGGGTTCGCGCGCGCCGGATATCTTGCTCTGGCGTCGTCGTTGTTGATGGGATACGCTGCCGCGCAGCCTGCCAACATAGCTTGCACATCGTCAGCCTCGGCCGCGGGTACGCAGACCTGGCGCTGCGACAACGGCATCACCATCGTTGCGGAAAGTGGCGCCAGATTTGAACTAAAGGACGCCAACCGCGACGGACATATTGACTCCGTTGAGTTGAGCAGCAAAGCCCTGCTGGTCGAAGTGCCCAGGAAGCCGGGCGGTAATCCCTTCAAGGTGCTGACGCCTCAGGCGATTGCCGCGGTGCGCGGCACCAGATGGGCCGTCGATGTCGCTGAGGCCAAGACCTCCGTCTTCGTCGCCGACGGCCGTGTCGGCGTCAGCCGCAGGGCTCGTGGGCGCGGCGTCGTGCTTGGCCCCGGCCAAGGCGTCGACGTGGAAGCGACCGGACCTTTGACGGTGAAGCAGTGGGGCCAGCCGCGCATCGACGCTCTCATGGCAAGGCTTGGTCAATGAGACTTGGTCAATAAGACCTGGTCAATAGACCTCGGCCCACAGGCCCCGAAGAAAAAGAAGATTGCAGTACGACGCAATGACGAGACGCGTTCAAATCCTGGTGGCACTCGCCCTCACCGCGCTGTGGGGCGCGGGCATCTTTGCCGCGCACGCCGGCGGCCATCTGCGCTTTCTCGACCGCCTCGAAGCAACGCTGACCGATTGGCGAACCCAGGTCCGCGGGGTGCAGCGTCCGCCCGATCTCGTCACCATCGTCGCGATCGACGACACCGTGGTGAAGCGCGGCGGCAGCTATCCGCTGCCGCGCGCCGATCTCGCCCGCGTCGTCGACACCATTGTGCAGTTCAAGCCGAAGGTCGTCGCGATCGATCTCCTGCTGGTCGACCGCAGCGCTGCGATCGGCGACGCCACGCTGGCAAACACGCTCGCCACCGGGCCCATGGTGCTCGCCGCCGCTGCGATCTTCCCTTCCGCCAGCGAAAACGTGGCGCCCGGCAGCGCAGGTCCCCTCGCCGTGCTGCCGCAAGCCGAACGTTTCCTGCTGCCGCTGCCTGCGTTCGCCGACCACGCCGAGGTCGGCATCGTCAATGTCGCGACGGGCCAATCGGGCTCGCCGCTCTCGGTGCCGATGCTGTTTCGGACCCGCGACAAGGTCGAGCTGTCGTTCCCGTTGCGCGTCGCGACGCGCGCGCTCGACAAGCCGCTGACGATCGCTCCTGATCATCTCATGCTCGGCGACCGCGCGGTGCCGACCGATACCGACTTCGCGCTGCCGATCACCTATTACGGTCCGCGCCGCACCATCCGCACCGTGAGCGCGCAGAGCATTTTCGACGGCACGCTCAATCGCGCCGCGATCGAGAACCGGATCGTCGTGATCGGCGCCTCGGTCGCCGGCGGCGGCGACTTCTACCCGACACCGTTCGATTCCCTGATGCCCGGCGTCGAGGTGGTCTCGACAGCGATCACCCATCTCGTTGCCGGCGACGGCATCGTGCGCGACCACAGGGTCCATATCGCCGACGCGCTCGCTGCGATCCTGCTGCCGATGCTGTTGGTCGGCCTGCTGGCCTGGCGGCGCAGCGCGCTCGGCATCATGGCGGCGGCCGCGGTGATGATCGCCTGGGCCGGCCTCAACACGTTCGCGTTCACGCATGGTGTCTGGCTGAACGCGGCAACCACGCTCGCCGCCGCGGTGCCGCCGGTTGCGATCTTTGCCGGTGTGCAGCTGTGGGCCGGAGGCCGCCGCACGCAATATCTCGCCGCCAAGAGCAGGTCTCTCGCACAATTCCAGGCACCGGCCGTGCAGGAATGGCTGTCGCGCGATCCGAATTTCCTGTCCAAGCCGGTCCGGCAAGACGCCGCAATCGTCTTCATCGATCTCTCCGGTTTCACGTCCTTGAGCGAACGGATCGATCCGGACGCGCTTCAGGAGATCTTGCAGGCGTTTCACGCGCGGATCGACAAGGCCGCGGTCGATTGCGGCGGCATGATCACCGGCTTTCTCGGCGACGGCGCCATGATCCTGTTCGGTCTGCCGGCCGCGATGCCCGATGACGCCGCGCGCGCGCTCAAATGCGCGATCGACCTGCATCGCGGTGTCGAACACTGGATCGCCTCGCTGCCGTCAGCGATCGGCGGTCAGCTCGGCTTCAAGATCGGCGCGCATTTCGGCGAGATCGTCGCCTCCCGCCTCGGCGAAACCCACCAACACATCACGGCGACAGGCGACACAGTCAACGTCGCGAGCCGGCTGATGGAAGTCGCCGTCCGGAACGATGCACGACTCGCCCTCAGCAATACGCTGCTGGATACGGCCGACTTCCAAGGCGCTCCCGACGGCGTCCTGTCGGGCCCCCTGCTCGCCCAGGTCCGTGGCCGCTCCGGGGTCGTGACCGTGTGGTTCTGGCGCGACCGGGACGGGCCCAAGCAGGCCGCGGCCAAGGCCGAGGCGATCGACTGAGGCGTCGGCCCCGCCGAACACTCTGCTGTCGTCCCGGCGAACGCCGGGACACATAACCTCAGGGAGAAGTTTGGCGAAGACTAGTAGTGAGCAGGTCTTCGCGCGGTACAAGCACCGGGGCTCATCGATAGATCACGCGGTATGGATCCCCGCGTTCGCGGGGATGACAGACAGCTACCTTGCTTCCGGCGGCGGCGAGCGGTCCAGCACGTCGCCCTTGGCGCCCTCCAGCAGATCGAGGCTGTAGGTCTCGACCACGAGCGGGCCGCGCTTGCGCTGCAATTGCGCAACCTGCGTCACCTTCGCAAAGAGGTCGTTGAGGACGGGATGACCGTCCGGGCGCAGCTCGTCGACATAGAGCAGCTTGCCCGCCAGCAACTTCGGATCTGGCTCGCCCATGTTGACCCAGCGGATGCGCTGGTTCTGCTGCACCACGCAGGTGCCGCGGGGCAAGTAAAAGGCCAGCCAGCCCGTGGTGCCGTAGTCCTGCGCGAGCACGCAGGTCGCGCCATGGCGCGCGCGCACGGCTTCGATTTCGGCAGCGAGCTCGCGCCAGCCGACGCCGACGCTGCGCACGGTGGCATCGCGGCGATAACCCGAGAGCCAGCCGGTGTTGGCTTGCACGATGAGCGCTGCAAACATCACGATGCCGACAGGCGCGGCCCAGCGCAGGCAAAAATCCACCAGGCGGCGCTGTCGCGGCTTCCATTGCACGAGGTTGGCGGCAGCGGCCGCGGCGACGACGAAGGGCGGATAGACCGGCGCGAACCAGTTGGCCTCGACGCGGGCATGCAGCGAATGCCAGACGAAATAGGCGACGATGGTCCAGAACATCGCCTCGATCAGCACGCGCGAGGCCAGCGCACCCGCCCGGCGCCAGGTCAGCGCATGCAGACCCATCGCGCCGAGGATGAAGACCAGCGGGGTTGCGAACGCGATCTGGGTCGGGATCAGCTCGGCGATGAAGACGGGTCGGAAGTCCTCGATCTTCGCGCGCCCGAGCTGCTTTGCGAACGAGACCCATTGATGGTCCGCATTCCAGAGGATCACCGGCGAGAACAGCGCCAGCGCGACGAGACCGCCGAGATAGGGCCAGGGCGAGAGAAACCAGCGCCTGAGCTTCGGCACGCAAGCGAGCCAGATCAGGATCCCGGCGCCAAAGAACATCGCCGTGTATTTCGACAGCAGCGCCGCACCGACAGCGGCGCCGACCGCGAGCCACCAGACGCCACGGCCGGTCTCCAGCACTTTTGCGAGGAAGAACAGCACGAAGCTGGATGCGACCAGAAGCGGCGCATCCGGCGTCACGATCAGCGTGCCGACGGAGGCCATCATGGTTACGTTGAGCAGGACCGCGCTGGTCGCCGCCACGCGCGCGCCGCCGAACAGGATCGCAGCGGAGCGGTAGACCGCATAGCTCATCGGCAGTGCGAGCAGGATCGAGACGAGGCGGACGCCGAGCTCGGTATCGCCGGCGATCATGGTGCCGGCGCGGATGACATAGGCGACCATCGGCGGATGGTCGTAATAGCCCCCGGCGAGGTTGATCGACCACATCCAGTAGTAGGCTTCGTCGAAGGTGATCGGCGTGAATGCTGCCGCGACGAGCCGCAGGGCCACCAGCGCGAGAATCAGCAGCACGGTATTGCGGACGATCCGCGCGTCAGCCCCGTCCATCGTGGGTTATTTCTTGCGCCAGACGAACAGGCCTGACATCGCGTAGTTCCACACCACGCCCATCAGCGCGCCGGCCATGCCGGCCAGCCACCAGATCGGCTCCTGGTCGTAGACCGAGAAGGCGACGCCGACATTGGCGAGCAGGCCGACGCTGCACACGATGTAGAAGGCGATCAGACCGCGCAGCAGCGCAAAGCCCCTCAGCCGCTGGTCGCGATAAGTGAGGAAGTTGTTGAGGATGAAATTGCTGGTCATGGCGACGATGGCGCCGGCGGCCTGCGCCTCCGCGAACGGCGCCTTGAACAGCTGAAGCCCGATGAACAGTGTGGTGAGATGCACCACGAGGCCGATGCCGCCGACCATCGCGAACAGGATGAAGCGCAGCGAGACGATGTCGTTGCTCAGCTTGGCCAGCACGAGGCCGAGGAAATCGAGCGCGACCATGGAATCGAGCTTGCTCTCGCCGTGCTGACGGGCGCCGAAAGTGTAGGGAATCTCGACCGCCCGCAAGCCGCCGTGCGCGGTCGCGACGACGTCGAGCAGGATCTTGAAGCCGTGCACGGAGAGCTTCGGCGCGAGCTGCTCGAAACGATCGCGGCGGATCATGAAGAAGCCGCTCATGGGATCGGCAATCTCGACCCGCAGCATCTTCCTGGCGAACTCGGTCGCCAGCGCGCTGGCGCCGGCGCGCTGCTTGTTGAAGCCCTCGCTCTTGTAGCCCTCGATGTAGCGGCTGCCGACCACGAGGTCGGCCTCGTCGCTTGCGAGCAGCAAAAGCATCTTCGGCAGTTGCGTCTCGTCGTGCTGGAGATCGGCGTCGATCACGGCCACATAGGGGGCGCTGGACGCCAGGATGCCCTCGATGCAGGCGCCCGAAAGGCCGCGGCGGCCGATGCGGCGGATACAGCGCACGCGGCTGTCCTGCTGCGCCAGCGCGCGCACGACGTCCCAGGTGCCATCAGGCGAATTGTCGTCGACGAACACGACTTCCCAGGCGACGTTGGCGAGCACCGCCTCCAGCCGCCGGTACAACACCGTGACATTGTCGCGCTCGTTGAAGGTCGGGACGATGACCGACAGTTCCGGCCCTTCGAGAGCCTGCAGCGGATTGTCGGAGCCCGGTCTGATCGCTTCATTCATGACGGCAGCGTATATCCGCCGCGTCCTGCGCTGCCAAGTTCTGCGCTGCCAGGTTTTATGCTGCGAAGCCGGGGGTGTCCGGGGAAGGCCCAAAAGGGGCCCCAAAATGCCAACGACCCCGGAACGGCAGGCCGCGCGTACATCCGGCGCGAGCCCAAGCTATTCCAAGGTCGTTCCAACGCCGGAGTTTTCGCTCAACGGCGCCGTTAAGGGGTAGATAGGAATGACAAGACGGCTTCGCAAGGGCCGAAAACCACGATTTTCGTGCCTTATTGGTTGGGCACTTCCCGGATGATCGGCCCGCGCGGCGCCGGCGCGGCCGGGGCTGCGGGTGCCGCAGCCGGGGCCGGCTCGACTTTCGCCGGTTTGGGCGGCTTGCCGTACTGGCCAATCGGCCCGAACACGACGGCGACTGCAAGCACGATCGCGGCGACGATCACGCCCAAAATGCCCCCTACCGACTCAGACGCCATGGAAACCCACCCCTGTTCCAGATACGCCCCGTGATATCACGGATGCGCGCGGAGCCGGAAGGGCCCGGAGCCAATGGCGAGTAGCGAATGGAGAAGGCCGCCTCTTCCCCTATTCGCTATTGGCCATTCGCCACTCCCTCATTTCACCGGCGGCCTCTGCTTGACGAAGGCCGTCACGATGTCCTTCTGCGCGGCCTCCACTGCCCTGTTCGCGGTCGCGAGATGGGCACCGGCATCGATGTTCGGATATTGCGTGGTGAGATAGTCGAGCAGCGCCACCCGGTAATATTGCCGCTCCGACGGGCAGGCACCCGCGACCGAGCGGCCAAAATCCTGTTCCGTCATTCCCCGATTGCTATCGCGCGAATATTCCCGCGCCAGGCAATGCCAGTAATCGTCGCGGCCCTGCATGGCGAGCTTCTGCGCGCCCTTCGCATCGTCGTCATCCGCCATGACCGGAGATATCATGGCAGCAGATGTCATCATGACGAGCGCCGCTCCCACCATCAGCATCCGCATCTTTTTCTCCTTTTTCGCAGATCCTGCCGCGACCTTAGACGGGACGCAGCAACTGGCCAATCACAACTGGTTTGACTAGGATGACGGCATCCCCTCCACGTCGATGCGAGATCCTTCCGTGGCCAAAGCAAAAACTGCGTCCAAAAAGTCAGGCAACATCTTCATCGGCATCGGCGGCTGGACCTTCGAGCCGTGGCGCGGCGTGTTCTATCCGGAGAAGCTGACGCAGGCGAAGGAACTGTCCTACGCCGCCTCGAAGCTGACTTCGATCGAGATCAACGGCACTTATTACGGCTCACAGAAGCCGGAGAGCTTTCGCAAATGGGCGAGCGAGGTGCCCGACGGTTTCGTGTTCTCAGTAAAGGGACCGCGATTCGCCACCAACCGCCGGGTGCTGGCGGAAGCCGGCGATTCCATCAAGCGGTTCTATGATTCCGGCGTGCTGGAACTCGGCGACCGTCTCGGGCCGGTGTTGTGGCAGTTCGCGCCGACGAAGAAATTCGACGGCGCCGATTTCGGCAAGTTCCTCGAACTGTTGCCGCGCAAGCTCGAGGGACGCGCGCTGCGCCACGTCGTCGAGGTCCGACACGACAGTTTCTGCGCGCCGGATTTCGTGGCGCTGATCCGCGAGTTCGAGACGCCCGTCGTGTTCGCCGAGCACGGCAAATATCCAGCGATTGCCGATGTCGCCGGCGATTTCGTCTATGCCCGGTTGCAGAAAGGCAATGACGAGATCAAGACCTGTTACCCGCCCAAGCAGCTCGATGCCTGGGCCGAGCGCCTTCAGGCCTGGGCTTCGGGCGGTGAACCGGACGACCTGCCGAAGGTCGACAAGGCCAAGCCGAAGAAGGCGCCGCGCGACGTGTTCGCCTACGTCATCCACGAGGGCAAGGTACGCGCACCCGCCGGCGCCATGGAACTGATCGCAAGGGTGAGTTGAGGTGAGCCATGGCAAAGGCCAGAAGGCTGTTCACCATCGGCTATGAGCAGACGCCGCCAAAGGCCGTGCTGGACGAGCTGGAACAGGCCGGCGTCAAGCTCGTGGTCGACGTGCGCGCGGTGACGTCGTCGCGCCGGCCTGGCTTTTCCAAGAAGCAGCTTGCCGCGGGTCTCGACGAGCGCGGCATCGCCTATGTCCACCTCGCCGCGCTCGGCACGCCGAAGGAGGGCCGCCTCGCCGCACGCAGCGGTCAGTACGATGTGCTCGAGAGGATTTTCTCAAAGCACCTGAAGGCGCCCGAGGCCAGGGAGGCGATGGACGAGCTCTCGGCGCTGGTGAAGAAGGCCGGCCCGGTGTGCCTGCTCTGCTACGAGCGCGACCACACCCACTGCCACCGCCAGATGATCGCGGAGATCATCGAGGAACGCGATGGGGTTGCGGTGACGAATCTGGCGGGGCGGCCGGTCTGATCGTCGTGGGCGCTGGTGTTAGCCGTAGCTCATCCTGAGGTGGCCGCTTCTCCAGCGGCTCTCCGAGGACGACGGCATGCCCCGAGGCTGCACCTCGGCCGTGCATCCTTCGAGGCTCGCAAAAGCTCGCACCTCAGAGCCTGACTCAAAACTTTTCGGTCAGGCTCTCGGGACGACGGTGGGACCCAGCACGAGCTTGGAATGACGCCTAGCCCTCCCCCGCCAGCTTGAACGTCCCCTCCATCATCTGCACACAGCTGCCGCCGACATGGGCGGAGACGATCTTGCCGTCCTGCTTGCGCACGCGAGTCGAGAGGATGCTCGGCCGGCCCATGTCAAAACCCTGGCCGACCGTGAGCTTGAGCTCGCCATCGCGCATCGGATCGAGATCAGCGAACAGTGCGGCCGCGGCAACCGTGGCGCTGCCGGTGGCGGGGTCCTCGACGAGACCGCTGGCGCCGCGCATGAACATTCGCGCCTGGCGCTCGCAAGGCGCCTCCGCCGCGGGTACGTCGCGCGTATAGAACCACACCGAGCGGGCGCCATCGCGTGGCAATACCTTGCCGTAGGCTGCCGCATCCGGCCGGGCGCGCTTCAGCGCCTCGCGCGAATGCAGCTCCATCACCAGAAACGCGTTTCCGACGGTGACGATCTCAGGCTCGTGATTGTCGGACTTGATGTCGTCTGCAACGAGCGAGATGCAGCTCGCGGCTTCGGCGGCTGGCAGCCGCGAGAGCCGCTCCAGCGGCTGCGGCGCGGTGAGCTCGGTTCGAATCACCCGGCCCTGCTCTGTCACGATGTCGACCGGCACGAGCCCGGCCTTCTCCTCGAACAGCAGACGTGGCTTCGGCTCCTTCGCCATCGAGGCGAGCACGAAGGCGGTGCCGACGTTGGGATGGCCCGCGAAGGCAATCTCCTGCACCGGCGTGAAGATGCGCACCTCCGCGTCGTTGGCCTTGTCGCGCGGCGGCAGCACGAAGGTGGTCTCGGAATAGTTGAACTCGGTCGCGATCGTCTGCATCTGAGCGGTCGTGAGCCCGCCGGCATCGAGCACCACGGCGAGCTGGTTGCCGCCGAAGGCGCGGTCGGTGAACACGTCGACGGTGACGTAGCGGCGCTGCATCTTCGATCCCTCATGCAAGTCGCGACCGCAACGGGCCGCATCGCGCGGCAGTCTATAGGCCGGCGACATCGCTCGTCATGCCCCAAAATTCGGAGCAATCGGAGCAATCGCGATGACGCGTTGGAAGAAGAAGCCGCAGGCATTTGCGACGCCGGGCCGGCAAACTTTCACCAACCCGGCGTTGTCTGCGCGATTGTCAGTAAGCGTATGAGGTGCCCGTGTTCGGCAGGCAGGGCGGCTGCGTGTAGGGCGCAGAGGCATACGCGCCCTCTGCCGGCGCCCTGACGCAGGAGTCGGACACCGCCTGAGTCACAGCAGCGCGCGGCGGGGCAGCGTGGCGCATCGTCGCGGCCTGAGCCTGGGTAGCGGCTGCGGCGATCAGGGCGGCGGCAACAACGGTCAATCGGGTCATTGGCTTTCTCCGGGTGAGAAGTGAAAGCCGAGGCGTTTCGGCTTCCAAAGTGCGAGACCCGAGAACTAGCAGAGATATTCATCACGCGCGTTCAAGGCAGCGCGACTCCGCTTCAACCAAACGCGACTCGCGCTTGAAGAGCCGTTACCCCAATTGAAACACCGCGACCTTCCGCTCATAGCCGCGCACTTCGACCTCGCCGAGCGCAACAGCATCGTCACCATCGTTGCCGAGCGCCTCGCGCACGGTCTCCGAAATCAGGAGCTGCGAGCCGAACTCCTTGTTCAAAGCCTCCAGGCGCGAGGCGAAGTTCACGGTGTCGCCGATGACGGTGTATTCCTTGCGCCGGGGCGAGCCGATATTGCCGGCGACGACCTCGCCGAAATGGATGCCGATGCCGATACGCAGCGGCCAGCTCGTCCGTGCGTTGATGTGGTCCATCGCACTCAGCATCTCGCGGCCTGCGGCAACCGCGCGATGCGCGGCGTCGGAGGCTTCCAGCGGCGCGCCGAACAGCGCGAGAAAGCCATCGCCGAGAAACTTGTTCACGATGCCGCCGTGGCGATCGAGGATGTCGACCAGCACCGCAAAGGCGCCGTCGAGCCGGTCGACCACCTCCTGTGGGGTGCGCGACTGCGCGCCCGCCGTGAAGCCGCGGAAATCGACGAACATCACCGCGACGCGGCGGAGATCCCCGCCACCGCTGGTTCCCGCCGCCATCAGCCGCTCCACCACCTGCGGGGAGACATGCTGGCCGAACAGGTTCGTCACCCGGTCACGCGCGGTCGCAGCCGCGATGCTCGCGGCGAACTGGCGGCGCAGCTGAGCGCCGACCGCGCCCGCCAGCGCGCCACAGATCAGGATGACGATGCTGCGCACAGCGTGGAAATAGATCAGGGGTTCGCCGGCCTCGTCGGCCGCGTTGTAGAGCAGCGCGACGGACAGAAGCCCGGCTGCAGCGACGAAGCCTGTGAAGGCAGAGAGCCAGAAGTCGAGCCGCAAGGTCGAGAGGATGACGAAAATGAAGTACATCAGCGGCACGGCGAAACCGAGAGCCTGGCTCGCGCCCATGGTCCGGGTTTGCAGAATCAGGATCACCGTGGGCAGCGACGTCTCGATCAGCGTGCCGATATAGCGGCGGATCACCGGCAAATCGCGATCGAGGCGGAGATTCTTCCTGATCTGGGTGTGGACCCAAACCTCGAACAGGATGAAGCCGCCGAGCAGGCCGTAGACCTCGACAAGCCCTTCAGTTCCGCGCCACACCCGGTTCACCACACTGGGGTCGATCAAATAGATCGCGGTGAGCAGCACCATCATGACGCAGCCCGTCATGATCAGCGCCCGCACCCGGAGCAGCTCGGTGCGAAGCACTTCACGTGTCAGCTCGCGCTCGAAATCCTCCGATAGCGCGGCGTGCTGCCGTGTCCTCCTGCTGGCAAATCTGACCATTCCCGCCCCTCGATTCCGGGGCATTGTGCCTCAATCCAGCGTGCGGCGGAAGCGCGTCACGGCGATGGTCATGGCGAGCGCCATCAGGATCGCCAGTGCCAGGGCATCGAAATGCAGATTCTGCATGGTCGCGCCCTTCAGCATGATGGCGCGGACGATGCGAAGGTAGTGCGTCAGGGGCAGGCATTCGCCGAGATATTGCGCCCAGGTCGGCATCCCCGCGAAGGGAAACATGAATCCGGACAGCAGAATGCTTGGCAGGAAGAACATCATCGACATCTGCATGGCCTGGAGCTGGTTCTGCACCACCGTCGAGATGGTGTAGCCGATCGACAGGTTGGTGGTGATGAACAGCGTCGAGAGCAGCGCCAGCAGGAACAGATTGCCGAGCACGGGGACGCCGAACAGACCGACGCCGATCCCGATGATGAGGAACGCCTGCACGAAGCCGACCAGCACGTAAGGCACGATCTTGCCGAACATCACCTCGACCGGCTTGATCGGCATCGACAGCAGGCTCTCCATGGTGCCGCGCTCGACCTCGCGCGTGACCGACAGCGCGGTGAAGATCAGCATGGTCATGGTGAGGATGGTGCCGACCAGGCCCGGCACGATGTTGAGGCTGGAGGCCGCGGCCGGATTATAGCGGGCATGCGCACGGATCTCGAACGGCATCTCCGGGGGATCGCCGATATAGAGATCGTGCTTGAGCGCGGTCTGCACGATCATGCCGAGCGAGCCGATCGCCGAGCTCGCCGCCACCGGATCGGTCGCATCGGCCGCGACCAGCAGCGCCGGCCTGTCGCCACGCCGTACCGCCCGCTCGAAGCCGCGCGGGATCTCGACACCGAACAGCACCTTGCCGGATTTCAGGAGGTTGTCGAAATCGTCGACGTCGTGCACCTCATAGAGGAAGCGGAAATAGGCGGTGTTCTCCAGCGCCTTCAGGATCGAGCGGGCGAGATCGGAATCCTCCTGGAGCAGCACCGCGCTCGGCAGATGGCGCGGCGTGGTGTTGATGGCATAGCCGAACAGCATCAGCTGCATCACTGGCAGCATCACGATCATCGCGAACGAGACGCGGTCGCGCCTCAGCTGGATGAACTCCTTGATCAGCATCGCATAGGAGCGCCGAAGGAAGCCGAAGCGCTCGCGGATCTCGTGCCGTGGTGCGGGATGTTCGACAGCACTCATTGGAAATTGTCCTTGGAGCGCCCCATCAGCTCGATGAATACGTCTTCCAGCGACGGCGACGATTTGTGCCAGTGCAAGCCGTCTCTTTCGCGCCATGGCGCGACGCTGGCTTCGAGCGCGGCGACGTCGCGCCCCGACACGTGCAGCGAGGTGCCGAACGGCGCCACCATGTCGATCCCGGCCTTGCCGGTGAGCTCGGCCGCGAGCCCGTTGAGGTCCTCGCCCGTTACGGTGTAAGTCGTCAGCGCGGATTTCGCGATCACCTCCTCCACCGTGCCGTGGGTCAGCAGATGGCCGTATGCGATGTAGGCGATCTCGTGACAGCGCTCGGCCTCGTCCATGTAGTGGGTCGAGACCAGGACGGTGAGGCCCTCGGCGGCCAGCGCGTGGATCTCGTTCCAGAAGTCGCGCCGCGCCTTGGGATCGACGCCGGCGGTGGGCTCGTCCAGCAGCAGCAATTGCGGATTGGGCAGCGTGCAGGCACCCAGCGCCAGCCGCTGCTTCCAGCCGCCGGAAAGCTCGCCCGCAAGCTGCTCCTCGCGTCCCGAGAGCCCGAGCCGCTTGATCATGTCGCGCGCGGCGCCGCGCGCATCGGCCAGACCATAGAGCCGCGCCACGAATTCGAGATTCTCGCGCACGGAGAGATCCTGATAAAGGCTGAAGCGCTGGGTCATGTAGCCGACCTGGCGCTTGATCTTTTCGGCATCGCGGCGGATGTCGTAGCCGAGACAGGTGCCCTCGCCGCTATCGGGGGTAAGGAGGCCGCAGAGGATACGGATGGTCGTGGTCTTGCCCGAGCCGTTGGGCCCGAGGAAGCCGTAGATCGAGCCGCGCTTCACCTGCATCGACAGATCGTGCACGACCTCGCGGCCGCCAAACGATTTGGTCAGGCCCTTGACGTCGATCGCGATGCCGTTGCCACCGTTCATCGCTTGTCCGCCACCGGGGTCTTTGGATTGAGATAGACGTCGATCGGCTGTCCGACCCGCAGCGCGTCGGGGCGCGACGGCCGCGCCTGGATCAAATAGACCAGCTTGTTGCGCTCATCGAGGCTGTAGATAACAGGCGGGGTGTATTCGGCCGAGGTCGCAATAAAGTAGATCTTTGCGGTGAGATCGGCCGCGCAATTGTCGCAAGCGATGCGCACCGTATCGCCGATCGCGAGCTTCGGCAGCGCGGTCTCCGGCACGAAGAAGCGCAGCTTCATGTTGCCAGGCGGCATGATCGACAGCACCGGGCGCTGCGCCGCCACCATCTCCCCCTCGCGGAAATAGATCTGCTGGATGGTGCCGGCAACCGGCGCAAAGCCCTTGCGACGCGCCATCCGTGTCTCCGAGGTCGCCACCCGCGCCTCCGCGACGCGCAAGGCGGACACGGCGGAATCGAGATTGGCCTGCGTGCCCGAACCGGTCTTGTTCAACGAGGCCGCACGATCATAGGTCTGCTGCGCGTTCGCGAGCGTCGCCTTCTGCTGGTTGAGGTCGGCAAGCTGGAGATCGTCATCGACGGAATAGAGGTGATCGCCGACCTTGACCTCGTCGCCTTCGCGGACGTTCAGCTTGGTGACCCGCCCGGCTTCGTCGGGGCTGACGAAGATCATGTCGGCCTCGACCCAGCCCTGGAAACCGGGATCGCGCTTTTCCTGGCAGCCGGCGAGCGAGGCTGCGAACGCCATCACCAATGCAATGCTGAAAATTGTTTGCGACGACCTCATGTCGTCCTCCGTTCGCCAAAAATCAAATCGAGATGAACGCGCAGCATGTCCTGCGCATCGAGCGGCGCGTGCCGTGCAAACAGGCTCTGCCAGATCACCGCGATCATTGCGGGCGCGACCAGGATCTGCGGATAGCGCGCGAGGTCCTTCTCGCGGATCTCGCCCCGGGCGATGCCGAGCTCGATCAGGGCGCGCATGGCGGCGATCCCGCGCGAGACAACCTCACGGTAGTAGAAATCGGCGACGGCCGGAAAGCGCGGCCCCTCCGCCACGATCAGCCGCACCAGATCGCCGCGCCTGGTGCCGATGACCTCTTTCAGGAAATTGCTGGCAAAGGCCTCGATGAGGTCGCGCACCGAGCCAGTCGGCGGCGGCAGCGCGGTCAGCCGAGCCACGACAGGCACGATCACGATGCGCACCAGCTCCTCGAACATTGATTCCTTGTCCTTGAAGTGCAGGTAGATCGTGCCCTTGGCGACGCCGGCGCGTTTGGCAATGTCGTCGAGTCGCGTTGCGGCGAAACCGCGGGCGATGAACTCCTCCATCGCGGCCTCCACGATCGCCGCGCGCCGCTCCTGCGCGCGCGCAGCGCGATTCGATGCAGGCACCTCTCCGCGGGCTGACGCAGGCTCTGCGCTCAGGGCCGACTTGTTGGCGAGCTTGGCCGACTTCTTCATCATCAGATATATATGACTGACCAGTCAGTCATAGTCAATACCGCGAGAAGCAGAATAATTAGCATTGACTAATGAATTAGCCTCGGCTAATTGAATGTCATGATCGAAACTGCTCCAAACCCCGTCACCACCGTGATGCGTGCCCTCGCCGACCCGACGCGCCGAGCGGTGTTCGAGCGCGTGTTCGAGAGCAAGGAGATCAGCGTCGCCGAACTGACGCGCGGCAGCGGCGTGACCCAGGGCGCGATCTCGCAGCACCTGAAGTCCCTGAAGCAGGCGGGACTCGTCGCCGAGCGCGCCGAGGGCCGCAACGTCTATTACCGCGCCGCACCGCAAGGGCTCGAACCGCTGGTCACCTGGATGGACCATTACGGCGTGTTCTGGCGCGAGCGCTTCCAGAACCTGCGTGACCTCTTGAAGGAGATCGATCCGTGAGTGCTGCTTCCAAAGCTCAAGCCCAACACCAGACCAAAGACATCGTCATCGACGAGGTCTTCCCTCACGCCGTCGCAACGATCTGGAAGGCGCTGACCAGCGCACAGTTGATTGCGCGCTGGCTGATGCCGCCGACCGGTTTCGAGGCCGTCGAAGGCAACACCTTCACGTTCAAGACCAACCCGGCCGGCGCGTGGGATGGCACGATCCGTTGCCGCATTCTGGAGGTCGTGCCGAACCAACGCTTCGCCTTTGCCTGGAAGGGTGGCGACGAGGGTAACACCGGTTACGGCTCGGCGCTCGACACCGTCGTCACCTGGTCCCTCACGCCGGTCGAAGCCGGGACGCGCGTGCGCGTGGTGCATTCGGGCTTCGTGACGCCGACGAACGACACCGCTTATCGCAACATGAGCGACGGCTGGGTCAAGGTGCTGCAGCGGCTCGATGCCATCTCCGGCGAAGACAAGTAGGAAAGCATCGCGATGGACAAGCCCTATACCGGCGGCTGCGCCTGCGGCGCGATCCGCTATTCGATTGTCGGCGAGCCCCTGTTCAGCAATCACTGCCAGTGCCGCGACTGCCAGCGCGAAAGCGGCAGTGCACATGGCTCATACGCGACGTTCGCGCGTGCCGGCGTGACGCTAACCGGCGAGGCGAAGCATTGGGACATGGTCGCCGACAGCGGCAACGTGAAGACGCGCGGCTTCTGCACGCAATGCGGCGTGCCTGTGTACATGACCTTCGCGGCACAGCCCGACGTCTTCACAATTCGCGCAGCGAGCCTCGACGAGCCAGCCCGCTACAAGCCGCAGGCGGTCACTTTCGCCGCGCGCGGCCATGACTGGGATCGCCTCGATCCCAGCCTGGTCAAGTTCGAAGGCATGCCGCCTGGATGAGACGCTAGCCGAAATCCAGCACCATGCGGCCGTCGATCTTGCCGGCCTTCATCCGCTCGAAGACGTCGTTGATTTGCGCCAGGGGCACCTTCGTCACTTCGGCCTTCACCTTGCCGTCCGCAGCGAATGCGACGGCTTCGTCGAGATCGCGCCGCGTGCCGACGATGGAGCCGCGCACCGTGATGCGCTTGAGGACGACGTCGAAGATCGGCGTCGGGAATTCGCCCGGCGGCAGGCCGACGAGGCTGACGGTGCCCTTCCGGCGCACCATCTTCAGCGCCTGGGCGAAAGCGGCGGTCGAGACCGCCGTCACCAGCACGCCGTGAGCCCCGCCGCCGGTTGACGCCAAGACCTGATCCACGGCGCCGCTCGCGAGCGCGTTGACTGCGAGATCGGCACCGGTTTCGCGCGCCAGCTCCAGCTTGTCCTCGGCGATGTCGACGGCGACGACCTTGAGCCCCATCGCCTTGGCGTACTGGATCGCGACGTGACCAAGCCCGCCAACACCTGAGATTACCACCCACTCGCCGGGCCTGGCCTCCGTCTCCTTCAATCCCTTGTAGGTGGTAACGCCAGCGCAAAGGATCGGCGCGATGGCGGCGAAATCGACCGTCGCCGGCAGCTTTGCGGCGAAGGCGGCCGAGGCAATGACATATTCGGCGAAGCCGCCGTTGACGCTGTAGCCGGTATTGTGCTGGTGCTCGCACAGGGTCTCCCAGCCGGTCTCGCAATATTCGCAGGACATGCAGGCATCGTGCAGCCAGGCGACGCCGACGGCATCCCCCACTTTCAAATTCTTCACACCGGGCCCGAGTGCAGCGACGGTGCCGGCAGCCTCGTGGCCGGGAATGAACGGAGGAACCGGCTTCACCGGCCAGTCACCCGAGGCTGCATGCAGATCGGTATGACAGACGCCGCAGGCCTTCACCTTGACCAGAATCTCGCCGGGACCGGGCTGCGGCACCGGCACGTCCTCGATCACGAGCGGCTTGCCGAATTGCTTGACGATTGCGGCTTTCATGGTCGGCATCTGCTGCTCCTCTGCGCTTTGCGAAGCAGAATAGCGATGCCGTCCGGTGCTCCTTTGACGGGGGTCAAACAGCACAAAGTTTGCGCAAGCCGTCCCTCATCATGGCACCACCAAGACGCCGCGGGGAATGTCGACGTGTCAGCTATGGAACTTGAGGCCGTCGAGGATCTTGTCGATCACCTTGCGCTCGGCGCGCATGGCGATGCCGACGAGATTGAGATCGTTGCGCGCGACCACCCTCACCGCCTCACGGTTAGCGGCATCGTGCGTGGTGCTGAACATGTCCTCGGTATAGACCGCCGGCTTGACGTTGCGCGTGAGCGCACGGTCCAGCGCGCGCGACAACGCCGGACCATCGGCGCCATAGATCAGGATCGGCTGACCGATCAGCGCATGATATTTCGTGCCCGAGGCGTCCTCATAGGCTTCGCCGATGCATTCGGGAAAGGCCGCAGCGATGCCGCTGGTGAGGAAGGACGCAACGTTGAGCTTCTGCCAGGCCTGAAGATCGGTGCGGATCACGACCGCGATCTTGGTGTCGAATTGCATGTGGTTCCTTCGATTGTCATTCCGGGCTCGATGCTACGCATCGCCCCGGAATGACAGCAAGAGGAATCAGCGCTCGACGAAATCAACCCTTGGCATCGCAGGCCCAGGCGCGGATCACGCATTCCTTGCCGCCGTATTTGTAGCATTCGCGCGTGGCGGCGTTGAGCGAGGCCGAAATCTTCGGCTTGACGGCGTAGCCATAAGCGCCGCAAGGGTTGGTCATATCGACCGACATCGCGGCGCAGGCGCGCTTCATCGTCACCGTCGTGCAATCGCCCTTGCACTGCTTCTGCGCCGCGGCACGCGCCTCGTGCTCGTGGCCGTAATCAAAGGCCTGGCCATAAGCGCCGCATTTGCCGACTGCAATCGCACCGGCGGCATGCGCTTCGGTGACATAGCGGGCGCCCGTGACGGCAACTGACAAGACAAAGCAAAACATCGCGCAACGGCGCGCGACGACGTTCGAAGCCATGGAAAATCCCCTCCCCCCAAGGCAGGTGGAGGCAACTCTAAGCGCCGGTCGTTTCCAGATGGTGAACGGGTGGTTGAAATCGGAAGAGGCTTGGGGAGGTGCCGTAGGGTGGGCAAAGCGACTTGTCCGCCGTAGCTCGAAGAGCGAAGGCGGAAGCGTGCCCACCAATTGTCGATCGTAACGAAGAGACCGTGGGCACGGCGCTCCGCGCCTTTGCCCACCCTACGGCACCGTCGTTTGCGGCACCGTTATCCGCCTCGCGCAGCTTCCAGCGCCTGCGGCGTGTCGATGTCGAGGAAGGCGCTCTCGCCATCCACCGGCACCTCGGCAACCGCCTCGGTGTGCTTGGCGATCAGGTGGCGCGCGCCGACGTCGCCATCGAGCGTCATCAGCTCCTTGAAGAAGCGGCGCGACCACAGCACGGGATTGCCGCGGCGGCCCTCGCTGACGGGCACGACGATGAGATTGCCACGGTCGGGCGCAAAGCCGTCGATGAGACGGTCGATCAGGCCGGCATCGATCAGCGGCATGTCGCCGAGACACACCACGGCGCCGTCGCACGTTTCGGGGACAGCAGCGATCCCAGCCTTGACCGAACTGGCGATCCCGCCAGCGAAATCCGGATTCTTGACGAACCGCACCTTCAGGCCCTGCAACGCCTGCTCGACCAGCTCGGTCTGGTGGCCAGTGACCACGATCACCTCGGATGCCTTGGACGCCAGCGCCTGCTCGGTCGCGATCCGCACCAGCTTCTTGCCGTCGAGTTCGGCGAGCAGCTTGTTCGGCCCGCCCATCCGGGTCGAACGGCCCGCAGCGAGCACGATGGCGGCGACCTGGCTATTGCCCTCGGTCTCGGGCTGTGCGCGTGGCTGCGGCCGCGTCACGATCTCCATCAGCAGGCCGCCGACGCCCATGCCCATGAGTTCGGACCGCGTCACCTTGATGCCGGCGAGAAGCCGCATCAAGACCCAATCAAAACCGTTCTCGACCGGCGAGCGCGCACAGCCCGGTGCGCCCAGCACCGGAACGTCGCCGGCCCGCGCGATCAGCAAGAGATTGCCGGGATCGACCGGCATGCCGAAATGCTCGATCTCGCCGCCGATCCTGGTGACCGCCGCCGGAATCACGTCGCGGCGATCGGCGATCGCGGAGGCCCCGAACACGATGACGAGCTCGGCACCGAGGCCGAGCAACTCCTTGATCGCGGCTGACAGGGCAGCTTCGTCGTGCTGGACCCGCCGCTCGGCGATGATGCTGGCTCCCGCGGGCGCGAGCCGCTCGGCCGTGACGCGCAGCGTCTTGTCGATCACCTTGGATGACAAGCCCGGCAGCAGCGTCGAGACCACGCCGACGCGCTGAATCACGTAGGGCGCGATCTTCAGCACGTCCTTGCCTGCGGCCTTCACCGCGGCATCGCGCAAACTTCCTTCGACGCCGAACGGGATGATCTTGACGGTGCCGACCATCTCGCCCTCGACCACCGGCTTGTAGGCCGAGAGGGTCGCAAAGGTGATGGCCTCGTCGATGTTGTTGATGCGGTCGACCGCGGCGCGGTCGATCACCAGAACGCCCGGACGTGCGGCGAACAGATTGGCGCGGCCGGTGAAGGCGCGTTCGACATGAATGCCCTCGCCGCCGACGGCCAGCGCGATGCCGGCGGCCGCAACGTCCTCGGAGACGTCGCCCGCCTCCATGCGCACCACGACGATGTCCTTGATGCCGGCCCGCGTGAGCTGCTCGACCTCGGCAGGCCCGATCGTCGTGCCCTTCTTCAGCACCAGCGGTCCCTGGCGCAGGGTGTGGACGGTCACCCCGCCGATGGCATCCTCAGGGCTCGCCGGGCCGAACTTCATGCCGCTTCTTCTTTTTCCTTGGGAGGCAGGCGGAGCACCGCCGTGATCTCCGCCATGATCGACACCGCGATCTCGGACGGGGAGACCGCTCCGATCGCAAGGCCAATGGGCGCGTGGATGCGCGCGATGTCGCTTTCCTTGGCGCCCTGCGCCCGCAGCCGGTCGCCGCGCTTGGCGTGCGTCTTCCGCGAACCGAGCGCGCCGATATAGAAGCAGCCGCGCTCGAAGGCGTGCAGCAGCGCCGGGTCGTCGATCTTGGGATCGTGCGTCACCGCGACGAAGGCGGTGTAGGCATCGACATTGAGCGGCGGCAGCGCCGTGTCCGGCCATTCGGCCACCAGCGGAACGTCGGGAAAGCGCTCGGGGCTGGCGAACGCCGTTCGCGGATCCACGACGGTCACGTCGTAGCCGAGCGAGCGCGCCAGCGGCGCCAAGGCCTGGCTGATATGGACCGCGCCGACGATGACGAGTTTTGCTGTCGGCGCGTAGACGTTGAGGAACAGCTTCTTGCCGCCGGCCTCGACATTGGCGCTCTTGCCCATGCGGAGTTGCTTGTCGAGTTCGGCGCGTAACGGATCTTTTGCAAAATCCTTCGCCTTCACCAGGCGCTGCTCGCCGCTCTCGGTGTCGGTCACCAGGATCACCGGCCGGCGCGCGGCCCGCTCGGCATTGAGTTCGTGCAGGATCTCGAGCTTCACGGCTAACCGACCTTCTCGACGAAGACGCGAATGGTACCGCCGCACGACAGCCCGACGTTCCAGGCGGTCTCATCCGCGACGCCGAACTCCAGCATCCTCGGCTTGCCGCTCTGGATCACGTCCATGGCCTCGGTGACCACGGCGCCCTCGACGCAGCCGCCGGAGACCGAGCCCAGGAATGTACCCTCGTCGTTGATGACGAGGCTGGAGCCCGCCGGGCGCGGCGCCGAGCCCCAGGTCTCCACCACGGTGGCGAGCGCGACGCCACGGCCCGCCTTTTGCCAGTCCTCCGCCGCCTTAAGAATATCCTCGTCGCGATCGAGCATCGGGTGCCTCTCAAGCTGCGGAGCGGATCAGGCTGCGGTGATGCGGCGGCAGCGGCCGGGAGAGCGTCGTGATCAGCTCCTGGATCGAACTCAAATTATGTACCGGGCGGAATTCGTCAACGTGCGGGAGCATCATTTTGATGCCCTGGGCCTTGGCCTCGAAGCCGCCGAACCGCAGCAGCGGGTTGAGCCAGATCAGGCG
This sequence comes from Bradyrhizobium sp. CIR18, assembly GCF_014198295.1. Taxonomy (NCBI): domain Bacteria; kingdom Pseudomonadati; phylum Pseudomonadota; class Alphaproteobacteria; order Hyphomicrobiales; family Nitrobacteraceae; genus Bradyrhizobium; species Bradyrhizobium sp. CIR18. The sequence goes on from NZ_JACIHF010000001.1 coordinate 1,436,682, forward strand.
CCGGCACGAGCGGTGCAGCCGGTCCATCTCGAAGGCGAGCCTGGAATCCGCCTCCCGCTCCAGCCCGTCGGAGATCAGCAGCACGATGGCGCCCTGGCTCAGCACGCGCCGCGCCCACAATTTGTTGAAGTTGTGCAGCGAGGCCGAGATCCGCGTGCCGCCGGCCCAGTCCTCGACCGAGGCCGAGCAGCTCGCCAGCGCCTCGTCGGGATCGCGCTGGCGCAGCGCGCGGGTGACGTTGGTCAGCCGGGTACCGAACAGGAACACCGAGACGCGCTTGCGCGCATCGCCGATGGCATGGAGGAAATGCAGGAACAGGCGGGTGTACTCGCTCATCGAGCCCGAGATATCGAGCAGCGCCACGATCGGCGCCGGCTTCTCGATCCGCCCGAGGCGATGGATGTCGATGATGTCGCCGCCGGTGCGCAAGGAGGCGCGCAGCGTGCGGCGGAGGTCAAGGCGAAGCCCGCGCGCATCAGGCCGCTGCCGGCGCGTCAGAGGCTCGGCCTGCGGCAGATGCATCCGCTCGACCGCACGCAGCGCCTCGCTGATCTCGGCGGCGCTCATCTGCGCAAAATCCTTCTTCTGAAGGATCTCCCTGTCGGACACCGACAGGCGCAGATCCTGCTCCTGGTGCTGCGGCGTCTCGGTCATGCGCGGCTGCGACATCGCCTCCTGCACGCGGCGGGAGCCCGCCTGCGGCTTCTTCTTGGCCTCGTCCGGCAGCGGCACCGAATCCAGCATGTGCTTCCACTCTTCCGAGGCGCGGAAGAACAGGTTGAAGGCCTGCTTGAAGATCAGCGCGTGCTCATGGCGCTTGACGAAGATCGCCTCCAGCGTGGTGAAGACGTCGGCGCGGTTGCCGATATCGATCACCTGGAGCGCGCTCATGGCGTCGATGACAGCGCCCGGCCCGACTGGCATGCCCGCAGAGCGCAGCGCGCGGGCGAAGCCGACGATGTTGTCGGCGAATTGCTCGGTCTGCTCGGGCGCCAGGTGGTTGATGGCCATGGTCTATCCTCGCTCCGTCATTCCGGGGCGTCGCGCAGCGACGAACCCGGAATCCAGAGATTGCAGCGCGAGATTCTCAGGTGCGCAATTGCGCACCGGAGTTCGCGCTGACGCGCGCCTCGGAATGACGAACTCAAATGACGCGCGTCAATTCTCGCTCGTTGCTTCCTTCAGCACCTTCTGCAGGGTGTCGCCCTGCATCCGGGTAATGTCGTCCTGGTACTTGAGCAGCGCGCCCAGCGTGTCGCCGACCACTTGCGGGGTCAGCGAGCGGGCATCTAACTCCGACAGCGCGGTGGCCCAGTCGATGGTCTCGGCGACGCCCGGCGACTTGTAGAAGTCCTGGTTGCGCAAAGCCTGCACGAAACGCACGACCTGCTGCGACAGCTTTGCGGAGATGCCGGGCACGCGCGACTTGACGATCGCGAGCTCGCGCTCGGCGGCGGGATAGTCGACCCAGTGATAGAGACAGCGCCGCTTCAGCGCGTCGTGGATCTCGCGGGTGCGGTTGGAGGTGATGATGACGATCGGCGGGGCCGGCGCCCTGACGGTGCCGAACTCGGGGATCGTCACCTGGAAGTCGCTGAGGATTTCGAGCAGGTACGCCTCGAACGCCTCGTCGGCCCGGTCGAGCTCGTCGATCAGCAGCACCGGTGGTCCCGCAACGTCGGGCTCCAGCGCCTGGAGCAGCGGCCGCTTGATCATGTAGCGGTCGGCGAAGATGTCGCTCGAGAGCTGGTCGCGATCGGTGTCGCCAGCGGCTTCCGCCATCCGGATCGCGATCATTTGCGCGGCGCTGTTCCACTCGTAGACCGCGGAGGAGACGTCGAGGCCTTCGTAGCACTGCAGGCGGATCAGCTTCCGGCCGAGCGCTGCGGACAAGACCTTGGCGATCTCGGTCTTGCCGACGCCGGCCTCGCCTTCCAGGAACAGCGGCCGGCCCATCCGCAGCGAGAGATAAGTCACCGTCGCCAGCGACCGCTCCGCGAGATAGCCGCGCGACGTCAGGAGTTCGAGCATCGCATCGACCGATGCCGGCAAGGCCCCGGAAGTATTGGCCGCTGAAGTCATGAAAAAGCCAGTCTCGCTACGCCCTCACCGGGACAAGTTTGGCCGAGGCGTGAGGTTCACTCACTCCTTGGCATTGGCGGCATCGAGGGCACGCCGCGTCAGCACGCCGATGAGGTGCGCGCGGTATTCGGCGCTGCCGTGGATATCGCTGTTGAGGCCCTCGGCCGGCACCTCGATGCCGTCAAGCGCCTTCGCGGCGAAGCGCTTCTTGAGGGCTTCCTCGAACGCAGTGACGCGGAACACGCCTTCGGAGCCGGCGCCGGTGACGGCAACCCGCACGTCGGACGGACGCCGTGCCACGAACACGCCGACCAGCGCATAGCGCGAGGCCTGGTTGCGGAACTTGATGTAGGCCGCCTTCTTCGGCAGCGGGAACATCACCTTGGTGATGATCTCGTCGGCTTCCAGCGCGGTCGAGAACAGGCCCTGGAAATACTCTTCGGCCTTGAGGCGCCGCTTGTTGGTAACGATGGTCGCGCCCAGCGCGAGCACGGCGGCCGGATAGTCCGCGGTCGGGTCGTTGTTGGCGAGCGAGCCGCCGATCGTACCCTTGTGACGTACGGCGGGATCACCGATTCCGCCGGCAAGATTGGCGAGCGCCGGGATCGCCTCGCCGACGACCGCGGACGTCGCGACCTCGGCGTGCTTGGCGGTGGCGCCGATCACCAGCGAGCGGCCCTTCATCTCGATCGTATTGAGCCCCTCGATATGGGAGAGGTCGACCAGGTGCGGGGGGCTGGCGAGGCGCTGCTTCATGACGGGAATCAGCGTGTGGCCGCCGGCGATCACCTTGGCGTCTTCGTTCTTCACCAGGAGGTTGGCGGCCTGCCGCACGGTCCCGGGGCGATGATATTTGAATTCGTACATCTGAATGTCCTGATCGCGGGATGCGCGTTACGCGAGGTCGGATTTCGCCATCGCCTTGGCGCCGGCGGAGATCGAGGCGACGATGTTCTCGTAGCCGGTGCAGCGGCAGAGATTGCCTTCTAGTTCTTCCCGGATCGTATGGTCGTCGAGCTCGTTGCCCTTGCGGTGCACGATGTCGATCGCGGTCATGATCATGCCCGGCGTGCAGAAGCCGCATTGCAGGCCATGGTGCTCGCGGAAGGCCTCCTGCATCGGATGCAGCGGCGCGCCGTCTGCGGCCAGCCCCTCGATCGTCTTGACCTCGTGGCCGTCGGCCATCACCGCAAGCGTGGTGCAGGATTTCACGGCCTTGCCGTCGACATGCACGACGCAGGCGCCGCACTGCGAGGTGTCGCAGCCGACATGGGTGCCGGTCAGGCGCAGATTCTCGCGCAGAAACTGCACCAGGAGGGTGCGGGGATCGACGTTGGCGGTGACTGGATTGCCGTTCACGATGAGGGAGATTTTTGCCATAAGCACTCTCTATCAGCGCCCCGACGGGTCCCGTCGAAGCGGTTCTTATAATTATTCCAACCCATCATATGGGCCATTATGCCCCGGGGCAACATCGCCCGGGACGCAAGGTGCCATGCCGAAGGCGATGACCTTCAGCCCTGTACCGCCTTGGCGAAGTTCGCGAAAAATTCGTCGGCGAGTTTCTTGGCGGCACCGTTGATGAGGCGCTGGCCGAGCTGCGCCAACTTGCCGCCGATCTGCGCCTCGACATCGTAAGACAGCAGCGTGCCGCCGTCCTTCTCCGCCAGCTTGACCACCGCGCCACCCTTGGCGAAGCCGGCGACCCCGCCCTCGCCCTCGCCCGAGATCTTGTAGCCGTTCGGCGGGTCGAGATCGGAGAGTGTGACCTTGCCCTTGAAGCGTGCCGACACCGGGCCGACCTTCATTTTCGCCGTAGCGCGAAAGCCGCCGTCCTCGGTCCTCTCGAGCTCCTCGCAGCCCGGGATGCAGGCCTTCAGCACCTCGGGATCGTTGAGCTTGGCCCACACGGCCTCACGGGACGCCGCAAGCTGGACTTCGCCGTTCATCGTCATGGCCATGAGGGTGCCTCCCGGATCGCGTAACTATTGTGCTGATCAAGTAACGCAGGGACGCGGCAAAGGAAAGGGCGGCGCCCGGTCACGTGCAATGCATATTCGCAACTGCAAAAAGACGTGTGCGGGCGCTTGGGGATTGGCACAGCCGGGCCATGATGATTAGGTCGCGCGCAACATGAGCACATCCCTCTCCCCCCTGCTCGCACCGATGCTGTCGAGCGCCGCCATGCGCGCGGTCTGCGATGACCGGTCGACCCTGCAGAACATGCTCGATTTCGAGGCAGCCCTGGCACGCGCGGAGGCCGCCACGGATGTGATTCCGGCCTCTGCGGTGGTCTCGATCGAGGCCGCATGCAAGGCCGATTCCTTTGACATGACGGCGCTGGCGGAGGCCGCGACGCGATCGGGCAATCTGGCGATTCCCCTGGTCAAGATGCTGACCGCCAATGTCGGCAAGGCAGACACGGAGGCCGCGCGCTACGTGCATTGGGGCGCCACCAGCCAGGATGTCATCGACACCGCGACCATGCTCACGCTTCGCGCCGGCCTCGATGCGCTGGACGCCGACCTCAGCCGCGCCATCAGGGGATTCGCCGCGCTGGCGCGCAGCCATCGCAACACCGCGATGGTGGCACGGACCTGGCTGCAGCACGCGCTGCCGATGCCGTTCGGGCTCAAGGCCGCCGAATATGCCGCAAGCCTCGCCCGCGCCCGATGCCGCCTGCGGCGGCTGTCCCGGGAGGGCCTCGCGCTGCAATTCGGTGGCGCCGCCGGCACGCTCGCGGCCCTCGGGGACAAGGGGCTTGCCGTGGCAGAGCGTCTCGCGCAGGAGTTGAACCTGCCGCTACCGGAAGCGCCCTGGCACACCCATCGCGACCGCATCGCGGAGGCCGCTTCGGCTTTCGCTATTCTGGCAGGAACCTGCGGCAAGATCGCGCGCGACGTTTCGCTGATGATGCAGACCGATGTCGGCGAAGCCTTCGAGCCCGCCGGCGAAGGCCGCGGAGGCTCCTCGACCATGCCGCACAAGCGCAACCCGGTCTCCGCCGCAAGCGCGCTGGGCGCCGCCACAATGGCTCCGCAGCTTGCAGCGACGATATTTGCGGCTCAAGTGCAGGATCATGAGCGCAGCGCGGGTCCCTGGCACGCGGAATGGCCGACGCTGCCGCAATTGATGCTGGTCACCTCGGGGGCGCTGGCCGCCATCGTCGACATCGCCGAGGGCCTCGACGTCGACGCAGCGCGCATGCGCAGCAATCTCGATGCAACCCACGGGCTGATCATGGCGGAAGCGGTCACCTTTGCGCTGGCCGACAAGATCGGCAAGAGCGACGCGCATCATCTCATCGAGGCCGCCAGCAAGCGCGCGGTTGCCGAGAAGAAACATCTGCGCGAGGTGCTGACCGCCGATTCGCAGGTCACTGCGCACCTTTCGCCGGAAAAAATTGCGGCATTGTTCGAACCGATGGCCTATCAAGGGGCTTCCCAAGCCTTGATCGACCGGCTGCTCGACAGCCTCGACCGCAAATAAAGACCGCAGAATACGACGGAGGCGCCGCATGCCCATGATCGATGCCGACGGTTGCCTGCTCAACGTCTCCGTCGAGGGCCGCGACGGCGGGCCGACGCTGATGCTCTCCAACTCGCTCGGCTGCACGCTGCAGATGTGGGAGCCCCAGATGAAGGCGCTGACGCAGGTATTTCGCGTCATCCGCTACGACCGCCGCGGCCACGGCAAGTCGAACGTTCCGCCCGGCCCCTACACCATGGAGCGCTTCGGCCGCGACGTGCTCGCGATCCTCGACGACCTCAACATCGAGAAGGTGCATTGGTGTGGCTTGTCGATGGGCGGCATGGTCGGGCAATGGCTGGGCGCCAACGCGCCGGAGCGCTTCGGCAAGCTCATCCTCGCCAATACCTCTTGCTACTATGCCGAGCCGACCAAATGGCTGGAGCGCATCGACGCCGTGAAGAAGGGCGGCATCGCCGCGGTCGCCGATGCCGTGATCGCGGGATGGCTGACGCAGGACTTCCGCGAGCGCGAGCCTGACATCACCGCGAAGATGAAATCGATGCTGCTCGCCTCGCCCGTCGAAGGCTACCTCGCCTGCTGCGAGGCGCTGTCGACGCTCGACCAGCGCGCGCTGCTGCCGAAGATCAAGAGTCCGACTCTGGTGATCGCCGGCCGCCACGACATGGCGACGCCGATCTCGGCGGGTGAGCTGATCCGCTCGAATATTCCGGGCGCAAGCATGACCATCATCGACGCCGCCCACATTTCCAACGTCGAGCAGCCGCACGCGTTCACGGATGCGGTGGTGGGATTTTTGACGCAGCGCTAGTTGTTATCCGGAGAAACACAATGGACGACCAGAAGCGCCGCGATGCCGGCATGAACGTGCGCCGAAAGGTGCTGGGCAATGCCTGGGTCGACAAGTCGATCGCGAACCGCAACGCCTTCAACACCGACTTCCAGGACATGATCACCCGCTACGCCTGGGGCGAAATCTGGACGCGGCCGCATTTCGACGAGCGCACGCGCCGGGTGCTGGTGATCGGCACCATGGTCGCACTCGGGCAATGGGACGAGTTTCGCCTGCATGTGCGTGCGGCGCTCGCGGAGGGGGGCTTCACCCCCGACGACATCAAGGAAATCCTGCTGCAGCAGGCGATCTATTGCGGCGTGCCGGCGGCGAACCACGCCGTCAAGGAAGCCTCAGCGATTGTGCAGGAGCTCGGCCTGCTCGAGTCCTAGCGAGGCAGGGATCTCGGCAGGGGTCTCGACGATCTGCGGAGCAGCATCGGGCCGCTCGATCAGGATCACGATGGCAGCGCCGAGCAGCAGCAGCAGCTCGGTGGCATGCAGCCGGAGCGCGGCCATCTCGCCGACCTTCGAAGCCATCACCATGCTGGCAAACGAGATCAGGCTGCCGATCGCCAGCGCGATCCCGAGCGCCTCATCGCTGCCGCCGGACTTGCGGATTCGGGGCACGCAGAGCAGAGCGAGATAGATCGCAAAGAACGCCACCACTGTGAGCCGGCCCAGCGCAAGCAGCCAGGCCGCGCGCACCGTGCTCATCCCTGCCATCTGGAGATGGTCGCTGAGGAACAGTGCGACGGCAACGCTCGGCCGCTCGTAGAGGCCATGCACCGGCGCGACGATGATGTTGAAGGCGACGATGGTCCAGGCCGGAATGAAATAGGCCGCCAGCAGCGCGCCGTTGACCGAGCCGATCCGCCAATTCCTGAACATGCCGCTTCCCGCTTCGTCGACCACGCGCCTTCCGCTGGGAAGGCTTTGCCGGGAGCTAACTCGCATCAGACTGTGGCGGCAATTTAAACCCTTTGTTTACCTTAACTGCCCTGCCCCTCGTCATTTCGGGGCGATGCGCAGCATCGAGCTATGGTGCGCAATTGCGCACCTGAGAATCTCGAGATTCCGGGTCTGGTGCCAACGCACCATCCCGGAATAACGCGGCAAACAATTGCCCCCCAAAAAAAGACCCCGCCTTGCGGCGGGGCCCTCCTCACTACCCTTCGTTCTCGGGCTCCCAAATTACTTGTCCTGCTGGCCGCCCTGCTGCTGGCCGGGCCGATCGCCCTGGCGCATCGGATCGTTCTGCTGCTGCTGTCCGGGTTTCTGGCCGCCGCCCTGCTGCTGGCCCGGCTGTTGACCTGGGCGCTGCTGGCCGGGGTTCTGACTCTGCTGACCCGGATTCTGGTTCTGCTGCTTCGTCATTCGGGGAACTCCCTTGTTGGACGTCAGAGGCGAGATAACGGCCGGCATCAGCTTTGGTTGCCCGCGGAACCGGGTTCCTCGCAGTTGCGGAACCGCCGGCCAAATGAGCTCTGTACAAGACCTTTTGCCGGAGCGTGAGCTGTTGCAGCCGCCAGTTCCCTCCTGTTACAAATCCGGAAGAATGCTAGGGGCTGCCGGGGCCCAAGAAACGGCCCAAGAAACCCACTCTCCTAAGAGCTCCCTTTGAGCCCGCGTCAGGTTTGGTACGGCAGCCCATGGATTACTTCGCCCAGCAGCTCATCAACGGTCTCGTTTTGGGCTCGATCTACGGCCTGATCGCCATCGGCTACACGATGGTCTACGGCATCGTCGGCATGATCAACTTCGCCCATGGCGACGTCTTCATGATCGGCGGCTTCATCGCCCTGATCACCTTCCTGATCCTGATCTCGTTCGGACTGACCGCGATCCCGCTGATCCTGCTGGTCGTGCTGCTGGTCTCGATGGCGATCACCGCGCTCTATGGCTGGACCATCGAGCGCATCGCCTACCGACCGCTTCGCCACTCCTTCCGCCTCGCCCCGATGCTGTCGGCGATCGGCATGTCCTTCGTGCTGACCAATTTTTCGCAAGTGGCGCAAGGCGCGCGCGTCAAGCCGATCCCGCCCTTCATCACCGGCGGCTACACCCTGCATGAGAGCACGGACGGCTTCGTGATCCAGCTCTCCAACATCCAGATCATGGTGGTGATCACCACCATCGTGCTGCTGGCCCTCTTCACCTGGCTGGTGTCGCGCACCCGGCTCGGACGCGACATGCGCGCCTGCGAGCAGGACCAGACCATGGCGGCGCTGCTCGGCGTCGACGTCGACCGCACCATCTCCATGACCTTCGTGATCGGTGCCGCGCTCGCCGCGGTCGCGGGCCTGATGTACCTGCTCTATTACGGCCTCGTCGATTTCTTCATGGGCTTTGTTGCCGGCATCAAGGCGTTCACCGCTGCGGTGCTCGGCGGCATCGGCTCGCTGCCCGGCGCCATGCTCGGCGGCCTCGCGATCGGCCTGATCGAGACGTTCTGGTCGGCCTATTTCTCGGTCGAGTACAAGGATGTCGCCGCGTTCTCGATCCTGATCGTGGTGCTGATCTTCATGCCGACCGGCCTGCTCGGCCGTCCCGAAGTCGAAAAAGTCTGACGGTCGCGCGTGACAGCTCCCTCGATCAACACGGCCAAACCTGCAACGGGCATCGTCGCTCTCCTGAAGACGGCCTTCATCAACGCGCTGATCGCGCTGGTGCTGTTCTCGCTGATGATCGGCATCCGCACCGAGGCGGGCGCCTCCGGCCAGCTCACCTATTGGACCCGCTTCGGCGACCTCGCCTCCATCGTCGCCGCCGTATTCGGCGGTTCGATCGTGATCGAGCTGCTTCGGCAATGGATCGGCCCGACCGGCGCCGAGAAGCTGGTACCGCCGGCGGTGCAGAGCGGCATATCGTTCATTGGCCGCTACCTCGCGCCGGCGCTCCTGATCTTCACGCTGCTGGTGCCGGTGATCTTCTATAATCAGCGCTACATCCTCGACCTCGCGATCCTTGTGCTCACCTATGTCATGCTGGGCTGGGGATTGAACGTCGTGGTCGGCCTCGCCGGCCTGCTCGATCTCGGCTACGTCGCCTTCTATGCGGTCGGCGCCTATTCCTACGGACTGCTCGCCACCAATTTCGGCTGGTCGTTCTGGATCTGCCTGCCGCTCGCCGGCATCCTTGCCGCCTTCTGGGGCGTCCTGCTCGGCTTCCCCGTGCTGCGCCTGCGCGGCGACTATCTCGCCATCGTGACGCTCGCCTTCGGCGAGATCATCCGCCTCGTCATCATCAACTGGCAGGATCTCACCGGCGGCCCCAACGGCGTCTCCGGCATTCCCCGCCCCACCTTCTTCGGCATCCCGCTCGACAACAGCGACGACGGGCTCGCCGCCAGGCTCGGGATCGAATATTCGCCGACGCACCGCATCGTCTTCCTGTTCTATCTGATCCTGGCGCTGGCGCTGCTCACCAACTGGGCGACGATCCGCCTGCGCCGCCTGCCGATCGGACGCGCGTGGGAAGCCTTGCGCGAGGACGAGGTCGCCTGCCGCGCGCTCGGCATCAACACCACGACCACCAAGCTCACGGCGTTCGCGACGGGGGCGATGTTCGGCGGCTTTGCCGGCGCGTTCTTCGCCACCCGGCAGGGCTTCATCAGCCCGGAATCCTTCACCTTCCAGGAATCGGCGCTGGTGCTCGCCATCGTCGTCCTCGGCGGCATGGGCTCGCAGCTCGGCGTCGCGCTCTCCGCGCTCGCCATGATCGGCGGCTTCGAGCTGTTCCGGGGCCTGGAGGGCTATCGCATGCTGGTGTTCGGCATGGCCATGGTGCTGATCATGATCTGGCGGCCGCGCGGCCTGATCGGCCATCGCGCACCCACCGTGTATCTGACCAAGGCGAAAGCGATCTCCTCCGACCTCGTCAAGGAAGGCCACGGATGAGCGGCGACAAGATTCTCAGCGTCGACCGGCTCGCCATGCGTTTCGGCGGCATCGTCGCCGTGCAGGACCTTTCTTTCGCCGCCGAGCGGAAGAAGATCACCGCGCTGATCGGGCCGAACGGCGCCGGCAAGACCACCGTCTTCAACTGCATCACCGGATTCTACAAGCCGAGCGGCGGCGCCGTTCGCCTCACCCATGACGGCGGCAGGACGATCGCGCTGGAGCGGCTGAACGATTTCCGCATCGCCAAGCAAGCCAAGGTGGCCCGCACCTTCCAGAACATCCGGCTGTTTCCCGGCATGACCGCGCTGGAAAACCTGATGGTGGCGCAGCACAACGCACTGATGCGCGCCTCCGGCTTCACCTTCCTCGGCCTGATCGGCGCCCCCGGCTATCGCGACGCCGAAAAGCGCGCGATTGATCTCGCCACGGACTGGCTCAAGCGAGTCAATCTGCTCGACCGCGCCGACGATGCCGCCGGCAATTTCGCCTATGGCGACCAGCGCCGGCTCGAGATCGCGCGCGCGATGTGCACCGAACCCGCGCTTCTGTGCCTGGACGAGCCCGCCGCCGGCCTCAATGCGCGCGAGAGCGCGGCCTTGAGCGAGCTCCTGCTCTCGATCCGCGACGAGCTCGGGACCTCGATCCTCCTGATCGAGCATGACATGTCGGTGGTGATGGAGATCTCCGACCACATCGTGGTGATGGACCATGGCGTCAAGATCGCCGAAGGCACGCCGCGCGAGGTCCGCGACGATCCCAAGGTGATCGCAGCCTATCTCGGCGCCGACGAGGAAGAGGCGGCAGCCGTGATGGAGGGCGGGTCGTGACCGCGGCACCCTCTCCCCTGCTCGCGATCCGGGGCTTGCGCGCCGCCTACGGCAAGATCGAGGCGCTGAAGGGCGTCGACATCGAGATCAATGCCGGCGAGATCGTGGCGCTGATCGGCGCCAACGGCGCCGGCAAATCGACGCTGATGATGACGATCTTCGGCAAGCCGCGCGCCCGCGCCGGCCAGATCCTGTACGAAGGCCGCGACATCACCGACGTCCCCACCCACGAGATCGCGCATTTGCGCATTGCGCAATCGCCGGAGGGCCGCCGCGTCTTCCCGCGCATGAGCGTGGCGGAAAACCTCCAGATGGGGGCGGATGCCACCGAATGCACCGAGGGCGAACGCGAGGCGACGCTGCAACGCGTCTTCACGCTGTTTCCGCGGCTGAAGGAACGCTACGCCCAGCGCGGCGGAACGCTGTCCGGCGGCGAGCAGCAGATGCTGGCGATCGGCCGCGCCTTGATGAGCCGTCCCCGCCTGCTCCTGCTCGACGAGCCCTCGCTTGGCCTTGCGCCGCTGATCGCGCGCCAGATCTTCGATGCGATCCGCACCCTGAACCGGCAGGACGGCTTGACCGTCCTGATCGTCGAGCAGAACGCCAACCACGCCCTCAAGCTCGCCCATCGCGGCTATGTCATGGTCAATGGCCTGATCACGCTGGCCGGTACCGGCGCCGAATTGTTGCAGCGCCCCGAGATTCGCGCGGCCTACCTGGAAGGCGGCCGGCACGGCTGACCGGCCGGCAGCCCGACCCGCGTGCGGCCCCGTGTGGCGAGATATCTCTGCCGATGCCCGTATTTTGCCGGTGACTTCTCGGTAAATTCATTCGAGAATGGCGCCGGTTTGAACCGGGCACGCCCGGCAACTTCCACAGGCGACCACCCGCGAGGTATCTCATGAAGTCACTGAAGCTCATCGGTCTGGCATTCGGCGCGTCGATCGCGCTTTCGAGCGCGGCGTTCGCGCAGGATGTCACCGTCGCAGTCGCAGGCCCGATGACCGGCGGCGAATCCGCCTTCGGCCGCCAGATGAAGAACGGCGCCGAAATGGCCGTGGCCGATATCAATGCCGCAGGCGGCGTCAACGGCAAGAAGCTCGCGCTTTCCGTCGAGGACGATGCCTGCGACCCGAAGCAGGCGCGCTCGATCGCCGAAAAGATCGCCGGCGCGAAAATCCCGTTCGTGGCCGGGCACTATTGCTCGTCGTCGTCGATCCCGGCTTCCGAAGCCTATGCCGACGGCAACGTGCTGCAGATCACGCCGGCCTCGACCAATCCGCTGTTCACCGAGCGCAAGCTCTGGAACGTGGCGCGCGTCTGCGGTCGTGACGATCAGCAGGGCCTGATCGCGGCGCAGTACATCGCCAAGAACTACAAGGGCAAGAACATCGCGATCCTCAACGACAAGACCACCTACGGCAAGGGTCTTGCCGACGAGACCAAGAAGGCGCTCAACAAGGCCGGCGTCACCGAGAAGATGTACGAGTCCTACAACAAGGGCGACAAGGACTTCAACGCGATCGTCTCGCGCTTGAAGCGTGACAACATCGACCTCGTCTATGTCGGCGGGTACCATCAGGAGAGCGGCCTGATCCTGCGTCAGATGCGCGACCAGGGCCTCAAGACCGTGCTGATGGCCGGCGACGCGCTCGCCGACAAGGAGTACGCCTCCATCACCGGCCCGGCCGGCGAAGGCACGCTGTTCACCTTCGGCCCCGATCCGCGCAACAAGCCGACCGCGAAGAAGATCGTGGAGGCTTTCAAGGCCAAGAATATCGACCCCGAGGGCTACACCCTCTACACCTACGCGGCGATGCAGGTGTGGTCGCAGGCGGCCAAGAAGGCCGGCACCACCGACGCCAAGAAGGTCATGGAGGCGATGAAGGCCGGCAAGTGGGACACCGTGATCGGTCCGATCGAGTATGACGCCAAGGGCGATATCAAGCAGATCGACTACGTCGTCTACAAATGGGACGCGAAGGGCAACTATGCCGAGATCAAGGGCAACGGCACCTAAGCCCGCTTGACGCGCCCTCGGGCCGCCATACGATCGTCACCACGCCCCGGCTCGCCCGGGGCGTTTCTTTTCGCGGGCGGTTCAGACGGCCGCAGGCAGTTCGCCGCTGGCCGCAGCCTGGGCCTTCCGCAGTGCTTGCAGGAGGTCGTTCGGCCGAAACGGCTTTTGCAGGCAGACCACGTTGGCGAGGTGAGGCGCTTGGTCCAGGAAATCGAGCGTCGTCATCCCGGACACCGCAATGATGGGAAGTCCCGGCGCATGCTCGCGCAGGCTCGCGATGACGTCGACGCCGCTGGTGTCACCAAGGAAGATATCGACGATTGCCGCGTCAAAGGAGCCTTCCGCGAAGGTTTTCAGCCCCGCCGCACCGCTGTCGGCCTCGGCAACCTCGTAACGGTTGACCCGAAGCACGATCGCGACCATCGCGCGCACGTCCTTCTGGTCGTCGATGATGAGAATACGAGGCATGGGAACAACCCCCACAGATTGATCCAAATCGTATGATTCAAGCCTGGAACCCGCCGCGGCGGCAGGGCATTATGACACCGCCCAGTAAAGCGCATCTTACCCATCCCTATTCCGCGCTCCCACCAAAATTAAGTAAGCTGTAACCTTCGGTTGAGTCGTCACTGCAACAGTTCACGACACGCGCCCGGAACGGGCTACCGTGGGGACCGTGGAGATCAAGACTGCCGTATCTTGGAACTGCGGAGATGCTCAAAACGGGTCTGCATGAGATGAACGTGCCTGCGATCGACCGAAGCACATTTCTTTCAACGCTGCCGGCCGCACCGGCCGACCGGACCGCGGCACTGTGGATCGTCGGCGTCTCCTCGATCCTGTTCGCCTTGGCCGTTCCGTTCGCAGGTATCCAGCTGTCGCCGGTTCCGGCCTTCGTTGCGAGCTATCAATCCGCCCTGGCGGTGAGCGACATCATCACAGCAGTGCTGTTGCTGTCGCAGTTTTCGGTGCTGCGAACCCGCGCCCTGTTGTGGCTGTCGACCGGCTACCTGTTCACCGCCGCGGCAGCGCTGGTCCATGCCCTCACCTTCCCGGGCCTGTTTGCGCCGACCGGGCTGTTTGGCGCCGGCAGTCAGACCACGGTCTGGCTCTACATGGTCTGGCACGGCGCCTTCCCGCTGTTCGTGCTGGGCTATGCCTGGCTGAAGGAAAAGGACGGCGGCCCCAGGGTCCGGGGCACGACAAGCAACGTGATCTACGCCATCGTGCTCGGCGTCATCGCGGCCATGGCTGCCTTCACCTGGATCGTCACCGCCCAGCACGATCTGTTGCCGGTCCTGCTCCGCGACAGCCGATACACACCGACCATGATCGGGGTCGTGTCTTTTGTTTGGTCGCTGAGCTTCGCCGCGCTCGTTTCACTGTGGTTCAGGCGCCCGCATTCGGTGATCGACATATGGCTCATGGTCGTGATGTGCGCATGGCTGTTCGACATCGCGCTGTCTGCGATCGTCAACGTCGTGCGCTTCGATCTCGGTTTCTACGCCGGCCGTCTCTATGGCCTCTGCGCGTCGAGCTTCGTGCTGGCGGTGTTGCTGATCGAGAACGTTCGCCTTCAGGCCCGGACGGTGGGTCTCGTCGGCAGGCTGCGCGAGCAATCGGCGTCGGATCGCGACTTCTATGGCAAGCGCCTCGCGCTGTATGGCGCCGTCGTCGAATCCTCCAACGACGCCATCATCACCCAGTCGCTCAACGGCGCCATCACCGGCTGGAACCGTGCCGCCGAGCACCTGTTCGGCTATTCCGCAGCAGAGGCCGTCGGCAAGCCGATCGACATCATCGTGCCTGAGGACCGCAAGCCGGAAGTCAGGAGCATTCTCAATCGCATCAGCAGCAACGAGTCGATTGCCCAGCACGAGACCGTCCGTCTCAGGAAGGATGGTCGCGCGCTCGACGTCGTCCTCAACGTCTCGCCACTTCGGGCCGAGAGCGGCGAGATCATCGGCGCCTCCAAGATCGCTCACGACATCACCGAGGAGAAGCAATCCAGGGAAAAGCTTCGCCGCGAGATCGAGGAGCGACAGCGCATCTTCGAGACCTCGCAGGACCTGATCCTGGTCACCGACGGTTTCGGCAATTTCATCCAGGTCAGCCCGAGCGTGAAGGACATCCTCGGCTTCAGCCCGGAAGATCTGATCGGGCACAGCGCCACCGAGTTCATCCACCCCGACGACCTCGATAGAACCCGGGAGGAGATGCGTGCGGCGCGGCGCGGCGCGGTCAAGCGCAGCTTCGAGGCGCGCTACTATCACTACGACGGTCACGAGGTCACGCTGAACTGGATGGGCACCTGGTCCGAGCCGGTGAAGCGTCACTTCTTCATCGGCCGGGATCTCACGGAGAAGCAGGCCGCCGAAGCCCAGTTCCGGCAGGTCCAGAAAATGGATTCCATCGGTCAGTTGACCGGCGGCGTCGCTCACGACTTCAACAACGTGCTGACCGTGATCACCGGCACGATCGGCATCTTGTCGGACGCGGTCGCCGACCGGCCCGAGCTGGCTGCGATCACCAAGCTGATCGACGACGCCGCCGAGCGCGGCGCGCAGCTGACCAAGCATCTGCTAGCCTTCGCCCGCAAGCAGCCGCTCCAGCCACGCGAGATCGACGTCAATGCGCTGGCGCTGGAAGCCGCCAAGCTGTTGCACCCCACCCTCGGCGAGCAGATCACCATCATGCCGCAGCTCACCGAGGATGCATGGCCGGCTCTGGTCGACCCCGGCCAGCTTTCCACGGCGATCCTCAACCTCGCGCTGAACGCGCGTGACGCGATGCCCGATGGCGGCACCCTGGTGCTGGAGACCCGCAACGTCTTCCTCGACGACGGCTATGCCAGCATGAATGCCGACATGGTCGCCGGCAGTTACGTGATGATCGCGGTCAGCGACACCGGCTCGGGAATTCCGCCGGAGTTGATCGACCGGGTGTTCGACCCCTTCTTCACCACCAAGGAGGTTGGCAAGGGCACCGGGCTCGGGCTCAGCATGGTGTTCGGCTTCGTCAAGCAGTCCGGCGGCCACGTCAAGATCTACAGCGAGGAAGGCCACGGCACGAGCGTCAAGATCTACCTGCCGCGCTCGAGCGGCGTGCAGGAGACCGAGATCGAAGTGCTCCAGAACGCGCCCATCACCGGCGGCGACGAGAAGATCCTGATCGTCGAGGACGATGCGCTGGTGCGGCAATATGTGGTGACCCAGGTCAAGAGCCTCGGCTACACCGCGCTCGAGGCCGCCAACGGCGCGGAGGCCCTGACCATCATCGACAACGACAAGACCATCGACCTGCTCTTCACCGACATCATCATGCCGGGCAACATGAACGGTCGCCAGCTTGCCGATGAAGCCGCCCGCCGCCGTCCGGACCTGAAGACATTGTTCACCTCGGGCTACACCGAGAACGCCATCGTCCACCACGGCCGGCTCGATTCCGGCGTGCTGCTGCTGGCAAAGCCCTACCGCAAGTCCGAGCTTGCCAAGATGCTCAGGACGGCACTCGCCAGTTGAGCCTGCGTCCTCTCTGCGCTATCGCAGATCGCGAATTGCACTCAACGATGAGGCCGCCTTGAAAAATCTGCTCACCGATATTGCCGGCGTCCGCGTTGGCCATGCCGAAGATACGAAAGTGGCCTCCGGCACGACCGCGATCATCTTCGACCAGCCGGCGGTCGCGGCGATCGACGTCCGCGGCGGCGGACCCGGCACGCGCGAAGATGCACTGCTCGATCTCGCCAACACCGTCGAGCGCGTCGACGCGATCGCACTGTCCGGCGGTTCCGCGTTTGGCCTCGATACCGGGGGCGGGGTGCAGGCCTGGCTCGCCGAGCAGGGCCGCGGCCACCGGGTTCGGGAAGCACTGATCCCGATCGTGCCGGGCGCGATCCTGTTCGATCTGCTCAATGGGGGCGACAAGGCCTGGGGACGGTTCTCGCCCTATCGCGACCTCGGCTACGCCGCGGCGGCCGCCGCCGGCACCGACTTCGCGATCGGCAGCGTCGGCGCCGGCCTCGGTGCCACCACCGCAACGCTCAAGGGCGGGCTCGGCTCGGCCTCGGCGGTGACGCCCGATGGCGTCAAGGTCGCCGCGATCGTCGCCGTCAACGCGGTGGGAAGCGTCACCGTCGGCAACGGACCTTGGTTCTGGGCGGCGCCGTTCGAGGTGAACGGCGAGTTCGGCGGACGCGGCCTGCCGGACAAATTCACAGACGACATGCTCCGCATGCGCATCAAGGGCGGCCCTGCCGCGAACGCGCGCGAGAACACTACCATTGGCGCGGTCGTCACCGACGCGGTGCTGACCAAGCCCCAGGCCAAGCGGCTCGCGATGATCGCACACACCGGCTTTGCCCGCGCGATCTACCCGGTGCATGCACCGACGGATGGCGACGTGCTGTTTGCGGCCGCCACCGGTGAGAAGCCGATCGATCCGCTGGTCGGGCTCACCGAACTCGGCACCGTCGCGGCCAACGTGGTCGCGCGCGCAATCGCCCGCGGCGTCTATAGCGCAGCCGCGCTACCGTTCCCGGGAGCGCTGCCGGCCTGGATGGACCGGTTCGGCTAGAAACGAAACGGCGGATACGGCGTTGTCCTGGCGGGGCCAAGGTGTACCGCCATGCCGTCGTCCGTGATCCGCTTCTTCCGCTATGCGCCGGACACGCGCGAGCTGAAGGTGACTTTCGTTAGCGGACGCCTTTATGTCTACGAGGATGTTCCGCCCGAGGTCGCCGCGGCGTTCAGGGAAACGCGCTTAAAGGGGGCGTTCTTCAACCACGAGATCCGCGACCGGTACGCCTATCGTGACATCACGCACGAATATGCCGGCTGACTCGGATGCCGCTCACACGCTCATCGACATCGACGAACCGGCAGCCGCCGAAGAGCCTTGCCCGCCTTGCTGCTGCATCAACTGCGCGAACAGATCGTAAGCCGAATTGCGGGGGCTGGAGGCGCCCGGCACCGTCGTCGACATCTTGAAGCCGTCGGCATAGGTGACGGTCGTCGTGGTCGAGCCGTCGGCAGCGGTCGTCGTGGTCGTGGTCGATCCGCCGCTGGGCTTCGACGAGGAATCCGAGCCATCGCCCGCGCCGTCCGCGCCATGCGCATGGTGGCCGTGACGGCCGCTCGTCAGCGCCTTGGTCATTTCGCCGAGGTTGATGCTGTCGTCGGCGTTCGCATCCATCTTCGAGAACACCTCGTCGGCCTTCGCCAGATTGGTGCCACCGGCGCCGAGCGCGTCCTCAAATTCTGATTTTGTGATCTTGCCATCGCCATCCGCGTCGATCCGCGAAAACAGATCTTTCAGTGCAGCTTCCCGACCTTTCGACGTCGAGGACGTCGAGTTCGACGAAGCCGAGCCGTCGGCCGATTGGCTCTGCGCCGCGAACAGCGCGTTCATCGTCTCCGCCGAAATCTGCGGATACCTCCCCGCATTGCCCGACGAGGTCGCGCCGCTGGTCGTGCTGCTGCTGCCGCTATCGATCGCGAACGGATTGGTCGCGCCCTGCGCCGACCCGGCCTTCTGCGTCGACGAGGACGACTTCGAATTCGTCAGCGACTGGATCGCGTCGAGCGCGCTGGACACGGCGCCAAGGGCTAACAGCATTGCACAACTCCAACCGACGCGGCATGCCGCGGCCAATGTTCTGTCGGGTAACGTCAGCAAGCGTCGTGCCAGCGCAAAAAGTTCAATGAAATCCGCCGCCACCGCACCTTCGACGGCCCGGGAACACCGGCAAATCATGCCGGTCGCGGCAGAAATTTCCGCCCACAGGAAGCACGCCTGCCCTGCATTGCCGACCACGGAGGCCCATGTTAGCGAGGCCCAATCTTCTTTCGGCCGCCACGGGAAACCGCGCCATGACCCAAGCCTTCGCCCCCCGCCCCCTGGCAATCGCGCCCTCGATCCTGGCCTCGGACTTCTCCAGGCTCGGCGAGGAGGTGCGCAGCGTCGACGCCGCCGGCGCGGACTGGATCCATCTCGACGTGATGGACGGTCACTTCGTCCCGAACATCTCCTACGGCCCCGATGTCATCAAGGCGATGCGCCCGCACACGAAGAAGGTGTTCGACGCGCACCTGATGATCTCGCCCTGTGACCCCTATCTCGAGGCCTTTGCGAAAGCCGGCTGCGACCACATCACGGTGCATGCGGAGGCCGGTCCGCATTTGCACCGCTCGCTCCAGGCGATCCGCGCGCTCGGCAAGAAGGCCGGCGTCTCGCTCAATCCCGGCACGCCGATCAGCACGCTCGAATATGTCCTCGACCTCGTCGACCTCGTACTGGTGATGTCGGTGAATCCCGGCTTCGGCGGCCAGGCCTTCATCCCTTCCGCGATCGGCAAAATCCGCGACATCCGCGCGATGACGGCCGGACGCCCGATCGACATCGAGGTTGATGGCGGCGTCGGCCCCGAAGTTGCGGGCGCGCTCGCCGCGGCCGGCGCCAACGCCTTCGTCGCCGGTACATCCGTGTTCAAGGGCGGCACGCTGGACTCGTACAAAGCCAACATCGCCGCGATCCGCAACGCAGCACTGGGGGCACGCGGCGAGGCGGTCTGAGACCATCGCTGTCCGAACCGGAGCTGCTGCCGCTGCGACCAACGGGGATGGATGAACTCCGCGCCACTCCGTTTTCTGCCGGCCTGCTTCGTCTTCTCGCCGAGTCCCTTCAGGATGGAGAGCAAGTGGTCTGGCAGGGGCAGCCCGACGGCATCGCCCGCGCGGCAATGTGGCGATTTCTCTGGTGTATCGGATTTCCCTGGTTGTTGCTGACCGTCATCGCCGTCAGGAACGATTGGATCGACCAAGCGACCCAACCTCTCGCGATGCTTGGAGTTGGGATTGTTGCAGCTCCGTTCGTGATGCTGCTGCAAGAACTGCAGACGCTTTATGTGATCACCGACCACCGCGCGCTGATCGTGCGCACGGCCTGGAGCAGACGCAGCGTGACGGCTACTTCGTTCGACGCCATGGATGCAGTGTTCGAAATCCTCGACATCGGCGGCGGCGTCGGCCACCTCAACTTTGCGTCAGGGCGCTCGACCCGTTCGCCCGATACCGACTACACCGGGCGCTATGGGTTTCGCTGCGTTCGAGACGCACGGCGCATCCGGGATATCCTCGATCATGCGCGCACCGGCAAAGTAAGCCGGTCGCACCTGGAAAGAATTGCGGCTTCTACGGGTAAAGCTTAAAATTGTAGCCTTCGTCCGTACTCATCCGGACTTCACTGATTCGTGCAAATCACTGCAAGTGATTCCTGCCTGTTTTCGCGGGAGCACATCATGACGACGACCCTGGTTTGGACTGGCGTGGCGTTGTGGATTGGTTTCAGTGCGTTTGTCGTGCTCGGTCCGTCGGCCGGCCCGGTCGAGGCTCCGGCCCGTTCGGCCCGCAACATCCGTCGCGCCCGCGACAGGGGCTGACGTCCATGCAGATCGCACTCGTGAAGCGCCAGCCGAAGCGCAGGTGCCGGATCCCGTGCCGCCCGCATCCGGGCCTCGACTATTTCTTCGGCCGCCTCGAGCGAGCCGATGGCGGGCTAGACGACGATGCCGGGTTCGACTGTTCGGACCTCGATCATTCGTTTCCTTCGCGGCGCCGACACTGAGACACTCTTTTCCGGACCACCTCCCATGAAACCGCACTGCCCGAACTGCCTCAAGGAAATGACCAAGGCATCCGCGTCGCGTAACCTGTTCAATTGCGAGCCCTGCCGCGAGATCATCCAATATTTCGGCGGCAGTCCGGATCACGGCGAGCCCGGCCCGCAATTCTGTTGGCCGATCCGCCGCAAGCGCACCGTTCACTCCGTCCACGCGGCCTGATCCAGCCTCAAGTCGACAGGCGGCCTATCCCGGCACTTCGCCGGCATTGGGCTCGCCGGCGTCCCCAGCCATCCGCGGCGGCCGCACCACGGTGACGGTGCAGGCCGCTTCCGAAGCCACCTTGGCCGAGACGCTGCCGAGCAGCGTGCGCCTGAACGAGCTCTGCCGCGCGCCGATGATGACGTGGTCGACCTGGTTGACCTCGGCGAACTCCAGGATCGCGGCGGCGGGATCGACCGCCTCCAGCACATGAGCCGACAGCCGGCTCTCATCCAGCTTGAGCGGCGTCGCCCAATGCCTGAGCGCGACCAGGCGGTCGATATGCTTGTTGGACCCCTGCTCGTCCAGGGTACGGTCGATCGCGATCCGGTTCAGCTTGAGCACGTTGACGCAGGCAAGCCGTGCTGACGGCAAGGTGGCAAGGATGCGCTCGGTAGTCACGCGCAGCGCCTCGTTCAGCTCCGGTGCGCCTTCCACGGTGTCGAGCGCGACGGCGAGGATGGGGCTCGATGCGATCTGGGCGGCGACATCCGATTTCGCGCGCGGCGCCATGACACCCTGGTTGAAGCGGCGACGCCATGCGACGCCGATTGGGTCGCGTTTCACCCGCTCCGAGCGCGCGGTGAGCTTGACCTGGTCCGGATGGACGAGATCGAAGGCGAGTTGGGATGCCGTCGGATAGCGCCATACCGGCTCGATCTCGAGACACCGCAACACTATTTCCTGAAGCCAGAGCGGGTAGTCGGTGCGCAAGCTTCGCGGCGGATACGGATCGCGCCACAGCCGGCGCCGCATCGCGCCCATCGTCTCGCCCTCGCCGAACGGCCGCTCGCCAGTCGTGAAGAAATAGAGCAGCGCGCCAAGCGAAAACAGATCACTGCGCGGATCGTCGCGCACCCCTGACAGCCGCTCGGGCGCCATGTAGGGCGCGGTGCCGTAAGGCAGGCGGAATTCCTCCTGCAGAAGATCCGGCAGGTGGTTGTGATGCGACAGGCCGTAGTCGATCAGCACCGCCTCGCCGGTTTCGCGGAACATGATGCTGCTCGGCTTGATGTCGTGATGGATCACGTTCTGGCGGTGGAGATCGGCAAGCGCGGTTGCGATCTTGGCGACGAGCTGCCGCGCTTCGTCGTAGGGCAACGGCAGGTCAGGCAGCCGCTTGTAGAGCGTGGTGCCGTCGATGCGCTCGATCACGACATAGGCCTGGTGCGCGAAATCGCCGGTGCCGAAACAGGCCGGGACGTGCGGACCCGCCAGCCGCGGCAGGATCATCATCTCCATCTCGAAGGAGACGATCGCGGCAGGATCCTCGCCCTCCGACACCCGCGGGATCTTCATCAGCAAGGGTACATCGATGCCGGGATGGGTGACCGTCCACAACGTCGCCATGCCGCCGGCATGAACGCATTCACCGATGGTGTAACCATCGATCAACGCACCGGATTTGACCAGGGGCTTCGGCATCGGCCTCTAGCGCCCCTGCGAGAGCCGATCGGCGAGCCAGTGCGGCAGGCCGTTGTCGCGAATCCTGTCCGCCGCGGTCCCGATGTCATAGGGCGCGCGGCAGTAGGTGATCTGGCACGTCTCGGTGTCGAACAAGACGAAGGCTGCCGACGGATCGCCGTCGCGGGGCTGGCCGACCGAGCCGAGCACGGCGAGCCATTGCCGGCCGCGCAGAAGCTGCACCGGAACGTCGGTCTTCGGCACGAAGCTCGTCATCTTGGCCGTCACCGACATCGAATAGAGCGCGGGACGATGGATGTGGCCGCAGAACGTGACATGAGCGGGCGTTGCAATCAGGCTCTTGGCGGCGTCCACCGTCGAGCGGACATAGTGCCAGCGCTGGGGGTTGGAGGCTTCCGAATGCACGAAGAGACGATCGCTATCCTCCACCAGCATCGGCAGTTCGGTCAGGAACCGCCGCTGCGCGGTATCAAGCCGGCCGCGGGTCCATTCGATCGCGATTTGCGCCTCGGCGTTCATGGTCTCCGTCGAGGAATTGACCGCCTGGTCGTGATTGCCGCGGACGGCGATCGCACCCTGGGCAACGAGCTCCTTCGCGGTATCCACCACCCATTCCGGATCGGCGCCATAGCCGACGAAATCGCCAAGCAGGACGAACCGCTCCGCGCCCCTCGCGCGGGCAGCCTTCAGGCAGGCCTCGAAGGCCTGTCTGTTGCCATGGATATCCGAAAAGACCGCTAGGAGCACGCACCCTCCACCCTCCAATTCTTATTGAAGGCCGGTAAGGCCAAATTGAGGGAGGTCAAAACCATGCGCCAGCGCCGCGCCGTTTACCAGCGCAGCCTTGCGGTGATGATCCTGCGGCGATGACGAAGGGCCTATTGCTCGTCCTTTGGCGGCATCCGGGGCGGCGGTATCGGCGTGAACACGGCGCCTTGCGCGCCGGCCGGCGGGGCAAGGAATTCGCCGGTCGAGGAATCGCCGCCGGTGGTCTCCAAAATGGTCTTCGGCGTCACATATTCCCGGACCATATCGATGAGGCTGCCATCGCCGCCGCCGAAATCGGCGGCGCGGCCGCCTTGCGGATGTCCCAGAGCGATCTCGTTCTCCGCGGCATGGGTCTTGTCGGCGAGCCTGTCGTCGTAGGGGACGCGGAAGGCGCGCGGAATGCCGCTCGGGCGATTGTCCTCGTCCAGCTGCTCGACCCACAGATAGATCGAGCCGGGGTCACCCTGAAGCGAATGCGGCTCGACGATGCGGGACTTCAGCAGCTTGAACGTCGTCGGCAGCCGGTCGGTGCTGGCCCAACCGAGCAGGCCGCGCATCTCGCTGAAGCTGACGATGTAGAACGCGCTGGTGACCACCACCGCGACCGCCTTGAACGACCAGTGCAGCCGCCCATAGACCAGCACGATCAGCAGCAGCGCACCGATCACGGCATAGGCAACCGACAGCGTGAGGATGACCGTTTGCAGATTAGTCACGGCGTATCCTCTTGGCGTTACTGCTCACCCCGGTCCCCGGGTCGAGATCGGCCCCGTTGCGCCAGCTGCTGCGGAACGTCTCCAGCAGCGATTTCGGCCGCTGGTCCACATTGACGACCTTGCCTTCGGCGTCGATCCGGAACCGCACCGCGGTCTTTTCGTCGCCGGTGTGATCGAGCGTGAACTTGTTGTCGAAGACCACCTGCGCGGTCGGATTGAGCTTCTGCACCTTCACATTGGCCGTAACGGGCTCACCTGTCGTCGCCACGAAATGCGAGACGTTGACGGTGTATTCGCCGGCGAGGATGCCGCGCACGGTGACGATCTCCTCGCGGATGGGCGAGGCGATCTTCTTGCCAGCGACGATGATGAAGTCGTTGGCCCCGCCGCGGTCGTCGCGATCGAGCGTCAGGAAGCCGGCCTCACGATGGCGGTACCAGGCGATATTGCCGGCGGGATCCTGCACGAACAGGTCGAGATCGTCGGGGTGGCTGTCCGGCCAGTCCAGCGTGATCATGAACTCCGCCTTGGAATCGATCTTGCCCTCCTTGGCATCCGGGGAGACCGCGAGCAGCGCAAGAAAGAACAGGAACGCGATCACCTGGAGCGCCTTGAACAGCATCACGCCCAGCGGATCGAACGGCTCCTCGCGCGGATAGAGACCGAAATCATCCATCATGACGGGATCCCGGCACCCTTGATCCCAGACCCCTTTTCAGACCCCTTGCGCTCCAGCACCGGCGTCACATAGGTCTCGGTCAGCACCACCGCATCCGAGAACACCCGCTGGGTCGCGGCATCCAGCATGTAGTATTGGATACGGACCAGGATCGAGCCGACGAGGCCGGCGAGCGTCGTGTACATCGCGACCGCCATGCCGTCGCTCATCAGCCCCATCGAGGAGCGCATCGCGACCTTGTCGGCGGCATCCAGCCCCGCGATCGGCGCCAGCATGATGATGAAGCCGACGATGGTGCCGAGCAGGCCGAGCTTCATCAGCGTATCCGAGACGAAGGCGCCGAACCCATTGGAGCCGCGCAGCCGGTCCGCGAGCGTCCGCAGCAGCAGCGTCTGGTCGACCGGGCGGTAGCCCTGCGCGGCCGCTTTCGTCACCAGGCTCTGGATGTGGTCGCGCACCAGGCCGCGCGGCAGCGCCGCCGCGCTCGCATCGAGCACCTTGCCACCGTCAGGCGCGGCGAGCGCCTCGCGGCAGCGCCGCGCCGCTGCGCCTTCACGCGCGATCGCCCGCGTGCGCAGGAAGCAGTGGCCGCAGGTCAGGACATAGAGCACCGCGATGACGCTCGAAATGTAGGTCCGGTCCGAGGTCAGCATCAGATGGATCAGGCCGAACCGCCACAGCAGCACGACGGCGAAGATCGAGAGCCCCGTGAAGATCATCCAGAACAGGAGCGCGCTGCGCTCGGATGGGTCGGTCCCGGTTCCCGCGATCGGTCCAATCGTGATCGAACTCATGCTGCACTGCTCCCGGCCCGCAACGATTGGCCTGCAAAGATTTCCGGTCGATTAGATCAAAGCCGCCGTATCAGGTCCAAAGACCCATGCCCAATCCGGCTTGGGAAATTTGCCCGAGCAGCAGTCCCGCCACACCCCGCAATTGGCAAGGCGCGGCGGCGTTGTTAGGCTGAGCTTATCAAACGTCGGGGATGATCGCATGCGCCTCGTGCTTCAGCTTGTCGCCCGTCTGCTGCTTATCGTGGCCCTGTGCCTTGGCGCGGCAACCATATGGGCCACATTCGACGCCTATCGCAGCGTCGACCGGTCCACTGCGGCCTCGGCGCAGCGGGTCGCGCAGGCGCTTCAGGCGCTGTATTGGCGCGAGCTTTTGTTGCGCAGCAGCAGAGCGCGCGAGCATCTCCTGCCCGTTCCGGACTGGCGCACCCTGGAGACCATGAAGCTGATCTCGCCCGGAGTCTGCGTCGAGTTCCAGCCAGCCGCGGCATTCGAGAAGCCGCTCTGCGGCCAGAGCGAAGGGCTGGGCAAGATCCCGCCGCGCTGGTTCGCCGCGATCGTGCCGACCTTCCTCGGCAGCCACGCCGAGGTGGTTCGGCCCGTCAGTCCACGCGCCGCGACCGCCGGCACCGTGGTCGCGACGCCGGATGCCGCGGCCGCCATCTCGCTCGCCTGGGAATACGTCCTCAACGTGATCGACGTCGCGCTACTGATGGCGGCGGCGATCGCGCTGCTGGCTTCGCTGGCGATCGCGCATGCGCTAGCACCGGCGCGCACGATCGTGACCGCCCTGCAGCGCATGGCGCGCGGGCAGTATCGCACCAAACTGCCGCGCTTCCGCTCCATGGAGCTGGCGATGATCGGCAGCGCCGTCGACGAGCTCGGCGGCCGGCTGGAGGAAGCTACCGAGCAGCGCGCCGCGCTGACGCGGCGCCTGATCGAGATCCGGGACGACGAGCGCCGCGCCCTCGCCCGCGAGCTGCACGACGAGTTCGGACAGAATCTTTCCGCCATTCTCGCCTTCGCCAACACGATCGAAACGGCGAGCACGAAAGACAACCGGGATAATGGCATCGCGCAGGATGCGCGCATGATCTCGCAGGCGACCCATCATCTGATGGCATCGCTCCGCGATGCGCTGAAGCGTCTGCGCAATCCCCTGCCCGAGGAGCTCGGGCTCGAGGCAAGCCTCGTCAACCTCGTCGACAGCTGGCGCTCGCAGAGCGCGGCGCGGCCGACGATCCAGCTCGATCTCAGGGGTGACCTCACTGACATCAGCGGCCCGGCCGCCACCACGGCCTATCGCGTGGCACAGGAATGCCTGACCAACGCGCTGCGTCACGGTGCGGCGCACGAGATCTCTTTGCGCATCGAACGCCGGGCCGGCGAGGACGACGCGCTGCTGATCCGCGTCGAGGACGACGGCGGCGGTGATGCGGAGCGCGTCTCGCAATCGGCCGGCTTCGGCCTGACCGGCATCCGCGAGCGCGTCACGGCGGCCGGCGGATCGCTCTCGATCCTGCCTGCCCGCGGCGGCCTCAGTGTCGCCGCCACTATCCCGCTGGCCGCGTGAGGGCGGAATGAGCGAGGTTGCAGCAACAGGCATCTCCGTGCTGCTCGTAGACGACCACCCGATCGTCCGCCAAGGCTATCGGCGCGTGCTGGAAAGCCAGGGCGACCTGCATGTCGTGGCGGAGGCCGACAACGCCGCGGACGCCTACGGCGCATTCAAGGCGCATGATCCCGAGGTCGTCTTGCTCGACATCTCGATGCCCGGCGCGAGCGGGCTGGAGGCGATCCGCAACATCCGCGCGCGCAGTCCGCGGGCGCGGATCCTCGTCTTCACCATGCACAACGAGGCCGTGCTGGTAAAAGCCGCCTTCAGCGCGGGAGCCAGCGGCTTCGTTACCAAGAGCAGCGAGCCGTCCGCCGTCGTCACCGCGATCCGCGCTGTCGCGCGCGGCGAGCGGGCCATGAGCGACGATATCGCGCACATCCTCGCCGAGGACAGCCTGTCGGCGGGCTCAGCGCTGGATCAGCTGGGCGAACGCGAGATCGAGATCCTGCGTCAATTTGCCGGCGGCGCCACCACCGAGCAGATCGCGACGCATCTCAATCTCAGTGTGAAGACAGTGCAGAACTACCACTATTTGATCAAGACCAAGACCGGCGCGCGCACCGACGCGCAGCTGGTGCGGCTCGCCGCGACCTGCGGGCTGACGAAGATCTAGCAGCGGGGCTGCCGCTTTCCCCACGTCACTTGAAGACTTCGAATCTGCCGGGCCCGATGGAACGGAGGCCATCCGGCTCCGGTTAGGAGTAGAGTGGAGGAATCGCCATGAGTAAGGCTCATCACAAGGCAGTCGACCATCCCCCGATCATCACCGTAGGCGAGCTCATCGATGAACTTTGCCGCCTGCCCGATACGGCCGTCGTCCACTTCCGCTGCCCCATGCTCGAGCAGGAGCTGACATTCTACCGCCTTCGAAAGCGGTCAAAGGATGCCGTCGAAATCGCGGTCAATGCATATCCGGAGAGCCCGCCAGTCGTACCGGCGACCAACGGCGGTGCGTTTCAGCCGCGCAGGCACGCAACGGCCGCGCCCCCCGTTCGGGAGAGTGCGCTTCTTCACAAGGCAAGAGGGTGAGATAGGCTTCCGGGTCTAGGCCGCCTTCAGGCCGCGCAGCACCAGCGCGAGCGTCGCGTCGACACGCGCCGGCAGATCAGCGTCCTTCCATTCGTCGGCATGCGCCGGATGGTGGAAGCGGACGGTGGCATCGAAGATCGCGCGCGCGGTGGTCTTGACGTCGCCGATGGCGAATGCGCCCTGCTTCACGCCGTCCGTCAGGATCGCCGAGATCTGGTCGATCATGGTGTCCTTGTGACATTTGACGGCCGCGCAGGCCTCGCGCGCCAGCGTCAGATAGGTCTCGAACATCTCGGGGTCGTCGAGCACACGCGAACGCTTGGCGGCGAACAGCGTGCGCAGCCAGCGCTCGAGCCGCGCCGGCGCCGGGCCCTGCTCCGCGGCGATCTGGCGGAGCGGCGCGTCGATGCGGTCCAGCCAGCGTTTGGCGACGGCCTCGCGCAGCGAGGCCTTGCTCGGGAAATGGCGATAGACGCTGCCGTGGCTCACATCGAGCGCACGGGCAACGTCGACCACGGTGGCCTTGGCAAGTCCGTAACGCCGCAAGACGTCCTCGGTCACTTCGAGGATCCGCTCCGGCGTCAAGACAACGGCTTCATTCATGCCAGCACCATGTTCCCGTTGGGCTCAGTTATCCGGCGATGGAGCTGCTTCCGAAGCGCCCATGCCGGCCGTTTCGGAAAGCTCTCGCCTTAATGAGGCAGTTTTGCAGCCTGCGCCGCGATCTGGCGCGCCACCAGCAAATTGAGCCAATGCCCAATCGCGCCGGTGAGGTTGATGATTTCGGTTGTCATTCTCTTAAGTCTCCATTCGTCCGCGGTCCCCGCTCTTCAATCCGCCCTCCGATCCGAGCTTGGCTCGGATGTCGGGCTCCCCGGGGCTTGTCGCGGGACGCCCAATCGGAGCGTCCGAGAACGGATATACACGTCCCGATGACAGATTTCAATATCTGTCAGTCAATGATCCGTGATTGACAGTTAATATTTGCGGCTGGGGTCGCCAACCCCCTGCCTCCGGTCCGGTGGATAGCTCGGCGATCCCCCTCTCCCGGGGCCCAGACCGTTTGTTTCGCCCTGCCTGCTCTGTTAAATCACGGCGTAAAAAGCATTTTGGCCGGCGCCGCCCCTCGGGATCGCCCGCCCACCTTCCTGGAGCCGTCAGATGATCCCCCGCTATACCCGCCCGGAAATGGCCTCGATCTGGGAGCCGCAGACCCGGTTCAAGATCTGGTTCGAGATCGAGGCGCATGCGGCGGACGCCCTCGCCGAGCTCGGCACCATCCCGAAGGAGGCCGCCAAAACCGTCTGGGCCAAGGCCAAGGACGCCACCTTCGACGTCGCCCGCATCGACGAGATCGAGCGCGAGACCAAGCACGATGTCATCGCCTTCCTCACTCACCTCGCCGAGATCGTCGGCCCCGAGGCGCGCTTCGTTCACCAGGGCATGACCTCGTCCGACGTGCTCGATACCTGCCTCAACGTCCAGCTCACCCGCGCCGCCGACCTGCTGCTCGCCGACCTCGACAAGGTGCTGGCCGCGCTCAAGAAGCGCGCCTTCGAGCACAAGATGACGCCGACCATCGGCCGCAGCCACGGCATCCATGCCGAGCCCGTCACCTTCGGCCTCAAGCTCGCTTATGCCTATGCCGAATTCTCGCGCGCCAAGGAGCGCCTGATCGCGGCGCGCAAGGAGGTCGCGACCTGCGCCATATCAGGCGCCGTCGGCACCTTCGCGCAGATCGATCCGCGCGTCGAAGAGCACGTTGCGAAAGCCATGGGCCTCGTCCCCGAGCCGATCTCGACCCAGGTGATCCCGCGCGACCGCCATGCGATGTATTTCTCGACGCTCGGCGTGATCGCCTCCTCGGTCGAGCGCATCGCGGTAGAGATCCGCCACATGCAGCGCACCGAAGTGCTGGAGGCCGAAGAGTTCTTCTCGGAAGGACAAAAGGGCTCCTCCGCGATGCCGCACAAGCGCAACCCGGTGCTGTCGGAAAACCTCACCGGCCTCTCCCGTATGGTGCGCGCCTATGTGACGCCTGCGCTGGAGAACGTCGTGCTCTGGCACGAGCGCGACATCTCGCACTCCTCGGCCGAGCGCATGATGGGCCCGGATGCCACCGTGACGCTCGACTTCGCACTGGTGCGCCTCGCCGGCCTGATCGACAAGCTCCTGGTCTATCCCGCCAACATGCAGAAGAACCTCGACCGCCTCGGCGGCCTCGTGCATTCGCAGCGCGTGCTCCTGGCGCTCACGCAGAAGGGCGCGAGCCGCGAGGACGCCTACAAGCTCGTGCAGCGCAACGCGATGCCGGTCTGGCGCGGTGAAGGCGATTTCCTTCAGCTGCTGAAGAAGGACACCGAGGTGAAGAAGTATCTCTCGGACGCCGAGATCGAGGAGCAGTTCGACCTCGGCTATCACCTCAAGCACGTCGACACGATCTTCAAGCGCGTGTTCGGCGAAAGCTGACACCTTGTAGGGCGGATTAGCGTAGCGTAATCCGCCTTCCGTCCCGGCATCGCGGCGGGTTACGCTACGCTAACCCGCCCTACGAAGAAAAAACGGATCCCACCCCATGCCCATCGTCAACCGCGTTGCCGCCCTCTCCGACGAAATGGCCGCCTGGCGCCATGACTTCCACGAGAACCCCGAATTGCTCTACGAGGTCCACCGCACCGCCGGCATCGTCGCCGAGAAGTTGCGCGAATTCGGCTGCGACGAAGTGGTGACGGGTATCGGGCGCACCGGCGTTGTCGGGGTGATCCGCGGCTGCAAATCCGCCTCCGGCAAGACCATTGGGCTCCGCGCCGACATGGATGCGCTGCCGATCATGGAGACGTCGGGCGTGCCTTATGCGTCGAAGGTCCCCGGCAAGATGCACGCTTGTGGCCATGACGGCCACACCGCGATGCTGCTGGGCGCCGCCAAATATCTCGCCGAGACGCGCAATTTCGACGGCACGGCGATCATGATCTTCCAGCCCGCCGAGGAAGGCGGCGGGGGCGGCAAGGCCATGGTCGAGGACGGGCTGATGACGCGCTGGAACATCCAGGAGGTCTACGGCATGCACAACATGCCGGGCCTGCCCGAAGGCCATTTCGCGACCACCCCCGGCGCGATGCTGGCCTCCTCCGACAACATCCAGATCACCGTTCACGGCAAGGGCGGCCACGCCGGCGCGGGCCCGCACAAATCCGTCGACAGCGTGCTGATCGGCTCGCAGATCGTCAACGCGCTGCAATCGATCGTGGCTCGCAACGTCGATCCGCTGAAGTCGGCCGTCATCTCGATCACGCAGTTCCACTCCGGCACCGCCTTCAACATCATCCCGGAGGTCGCCGAGCTCGGCGGTACCGTGCGCACGCTCGATCCCGAGGTGCGTGATCTCGTCGAGCGCCGCATCGGCGAAGTCGCCGATAGCGTCGCCCGCGCCTATGGCGGTTCGGCCGAGACCAAATACAGCCGGATGTATCCGGTGACGATGAACCATGCGCGCGAGGCCGGCCTTGCCGCGGACGTTGCCCGCGACATCGTCGGCGCCGATCGCGTCAACGACAAGTTCATCCCGATGATGGGCGCCGAGGATTTCTCGTTCATGCTGGAGGCGCGTCCCGGCGCGATGGTGCTGGTCGGCATGGGCGACGGCAACGAGTGCCATCACCCGGCCTATGTCTTCAACGACAACATTTTGGGCCACGGCGCCTCGTTCTGGGCGCGCCTGGTCGAGACACGGATGCCGGCGGGGTAGAAGGTCTGTAGGGTGGGTTTTAGCCCCGTGGATGCGCAAGCGCATCGACTAGGCGTAACCCACCACTTCTGTTTCCGCGGATATGGCCAGGGTGGGTTACGCCTTCGGCTAACCCACCCTGCCCACTCTCATCCCTGATATTGCAGCACATGCATGCCGGCGTTCCAGTCGGAGACGAACATCAGCCCGTCGGGCCTGACATAAGCGTCACAGGTCTTGGCCGCGAGCGCGACGTTCGGGCGAGGGTCGATCAGCTTTTTCGGTGTCGGCGGCACCAGTACGCGATCTCCCTCGGTGCGAAGGAATAGACGACGGCGACGTAGCACGGCGTCCGTCGGCCGCGGACTACGTTCTCCCACCACGTCCGCTGCGAGCGGCGCTCAATTACAGACCTCATAATTGCCGCCGGCCGCGGCATTCGGACTGACCCTTCCCTGGATAACCCCGCTTACAAGCCGGCATCCTTTTTGAACCGGGCGACAGCCCGCCGAATTGCAAAAGATCTGCCCGCTGGCCTCGGGTTTGGACGGCGAAGATTCGGATTGCTTTCGCTCCGTATCCCGTCTCCTTGAATCCTCGCGCGTCGCGACCGGCTTCTTCTCCTGGACCTTCTCGCACTCGTTGTCGTCACCGACGCGATAGCCGGCGCGGCAGGTGATCTTCACGCATTGATCGCCGTCGGCCTTGAAGCCGAAATTGCACACGAGCGGGCAGACGCGCCCCGGCTTCGCCTTGAGGGCATCGAGTGCGTCGACGCTGGCGAGCTTCACGTCGAACTGGGTTCCGGCATATTTGTTGAAGAGCGTCAGTGAGCGCTGCGCGGCCGACGTCCACTCGCCCTCCACAGCCGAGGTGAGGCAGCCGACACGGCGCAACTCGCTCTGGACGGATTTTGTAAGATCAGCCGCCGATAAGGTGGATGCTGGTACAGGCGAGAGGGCAGCAACTTTCTGCTCGGCCTCGGGCAACTGTCGATCGGCCCCCGACTTTGCGGCCTGCTCGGTTTTCTCGGCGGCTTGCCTCGCAGCGAGTTCGGCCTTGACCTTCTCTGCCGCCTGCTTCTCGGCCAGCGCTTTCGCGGCCGCAGCCTCGGCGATCTTGCGCTCGCGCTCGGCTGCTTCAGCCCTCGCCTGCTCGACCTGCTTCTGCTTCTCCGCGGCGATCCGCGCGTCCTCGGCGGCTTTGGCGGCTGCGGCGGCCTTTTCCAGCTCCGCCTTGTGGGCCCGTTCGGCGGCGAGCTTCACCTTCTCCTGCTCGGCCTGCCGGGCTTTCTCGGTCGCCGCCGTGCGCTCCTCTTCGGCGGCAATCTTCTTCAGCTGCACGCGGGCGAGATTGGCGTAGAAGCCATCCGGATAGGTCTGCAGGAAGGCTTCCCAGGCCTCACGCAGGCCCGCCTGAAGCGCAAGCTCATAGTCCCTGCGCACGCTGTCCTGTGGATTGGCCTGCGGCCCCGCCACAGTGACTGGCTTCGCCGGCACCAGCGGCACGTCGTCGCCGCCGAGCGAGCCGTAGACATAGGGCTCCTGCCTGTTGCCGGTGTTCTTCAGAACGTCGTCCCGCACGAAACCGAACGCCTTGCGCAGATCCAGCCCCGGCTTCGGCAGGTGCTCGACCAGCGCCGTGGCGAAGGGACTGTTGCGGGAATCGCCGTCGGATGCCGTCGATCCCGCCTTGGCCGCGAACGCAATCATCGTGTTCGGGCTGGTCGGCTCGACCTTGGCAAGACCTCGCCCGATCGCGCGCGCGGCCACCATGCGCTTCATGGTCTTGGAAAAGGGATTGTCGCGGCAGGCGTCGAGGATGACGAGGCGCAGCCGCTTGGCCGGCTCGACGGCGAACAGCGCACGATCAAGCGCAACCGTCTCGTCGAGAACGTCGCCGTCGGTCTCCAGCATGGCGTCGGTCGGGATGAGATAGTTGTTGCCGTCGAGCTCGATGCCGTGGCCAGCATAGTAGATCACAGCCATGTCGGCGTCGCGGACCCTGCCGGCAAAGTCACGCAGCGTCCGCCGCATCTCGGAGGCATTGAGATCTGTTTTGACGTCGACCGCATCGAAGCCGGCCTTCTTGAACATGTCGCCGACAAGGGCGGCATCGTTCACGGGATTGGTGAGCCGCAGCGTATTCTTGTAGGCGGAGTTGCCGATCACGAGCGCGACGCGCTTTTCGGCCCAGACCGGCCCACAAGCGAACAAGGTCGCAAGGGCTATCACGCCAATGAGCCGATACACGCTCAATTGCAGATCTCGGTGGTGACAGTGACTCCGTGATTTTGCTTCGCCGTTCCGAGACGACACCCCTTTGCGACCGGCCGACAGCCCGCGTTGCCGCAGACCATCTGTCCGGACGCCTGGGGCGCCGACGGTGCGGCTTCCGTTTGCTTTCGATCCGTATCCCGCCTCCGCGACTCCTCGCGTGTCGCGACCGGCTTCTTTTCCTGGACCTTTTCGCATTCATTGTCCTCGCCGACGCGATAGCCGGCGCGGCAGGTGATCTTGACGCATTGGTCGCCGTCGGCCTTGAAGCCGAAATTGCAAACCAGCGGGCAGACCCGCCCCGGTTTCGCCTTCAGGGCATCGAGCGCGTCCACGCTCGCGATCTTCACGTCGAGCTGGGTGCCGGCATATTTGTTGAACAGCGTCAGTGAGCGCTGCGCGGCCGAACTCCACTCGCCCTCAGCGGCCGACGTCAGGCACCCGACGCGGCGCAATTCGCTCTGTACCGCCTTGGCGAGGTCGGCTGCGGATAGTGTCGAGGCAGCCCCGGGTGAGAGAGCAGCAACTTTCTGCTCAGGCTCGGGCAGCTGCCGGTCGGCGGCCGGCTTCGCTGCCTGCTCAGCTTTTTCTGCCGCCTGCTTGGCAGCAAGCTCGGCCTTGGCCTTCTCCACGGCCTGCTTCTCGGCCAAGGCCTTCGCTGCCGCCGCCTCCGCTATCTTGCGCTGCTGCTCGGCCGCCTCGGCCCTCGCCTGCTCGATCTGCTTCTGCTTCTCTGCGGCAATGCGGGCATCTTCGGCAACCTTGGCCGCAGCGGCCGCCTTGTCCTGCTCGGCCTTCTGGGCGCGCTCGGCAATAAGCCTGGTCTTTTCCTGCTCGGCGGCCTTCGCCTTTTGCTCGGCTGAGGCACGCGTCTCTTCGGCGCCGATCTTGTTCAACTGGCCTTTGGCGAGATTCGCATAGAATCCCTCAGGATATTGCGCCAGGAACGCTTCCCAGCCGTCACGAGTGCCGAGTTGGAGCGCAAGTTCATAGTCTCGCCTGAGCTCAGACTGCGGATTGGCTTGCGGGCCGGTCGCAACGGGCTTGGCAGGAACGAGCGGCACGTCATCGCCGCCGAGCGAGCCATAAACGAAAGGCTCTTGCTTGTTCGCGGTGCTCTTCAGCACGTCATCGCGCACGAAGCCGAATGCCTTGCGCAGATCGAGGCCCGGTTTTGGCAGGTGCTCTGCGAGAGCCGTAGCGAACGGGCTGTTCCGGGAGTCTCCATCGGACGCCGTCGAACCGGCCTTGGCCGCGAACGCAATCATCGTATTCGGGGTGGTCGGCTCGATCTTGGCGAGGCCCCGCCCGATCGCGCGCGAGGCCACCGTGCGCTTCATCGTCTTGGCAAAGGGATTGTCGCGGCAGGCGTCGAGAATGACGAGCCGAAGCTGCTTGGCAGGCTCGATGCTCACCAACACGCGATCGATCGGCAACGCCTCGTCGTAGACGTCGGTGTCGGCCTCGAGCGCGGCATCGGTCGGGATCAGATAGTTGGTGCCATCCACCTCCATGCCGTGGCCAGCGTAGTAAATGACCGCGATGTCGGCATCCCGTGTCCGGGTACCGAACTCCCGCAGCGCCTTGCGCATTTCAGGTGCGCTCAGGTCCTGCCTGACGTCGACCGTGTCGAATCCGGCTTTCTTGAGCATACCTCCGATCAAGCCGGCATCGTTCACCGGATTGCCCAGCTTCGGAGCGCTCTTGTAGGCGGAATTCCCGATGACGAGCGCGACGCGCTTCTGGGCCTGCGCTGGCCCGCAAACGAGCCAGGTCCCGAAGATGATGGCAGCAATGAAGCGATACGCTCTCAATTGCAGACCTCTCTCGTTCGGCCGGCCATCACTGCGCTCGCATCAGCGGTGCTGGCGCGCTCTATTCTGCATCCCTTGCCGACGGGGCGGCAGCCGGCAGCATTGCAGAATATCTGGCCGGATGCCTGCGGTGCCGACGGCGCGGTTTCGCTTGCCCTGCGGTCTGCGTCGCGCTTCCGCGTGTCCTCGCGCGTCGCGACCGGCTTCTTCTCCGGCACCTTCTCGCACTCGTTATCGTCGCCGACGCGATAGCCGGCGCGGCAGGTGATCTTGACGCATTGATCGCCGTCGGCCTTGAAGCCGAAATTGCACACCAGCGGGCAGACCCGCCCCGGTTTCGCCTTCAGCGCATCGAGCGCGTCCACGCTCGCGATCTTCACGTCGAGCTGGGTGCCGGCATATTTGTTGAACAGCGTCAGTGAGCGCTGCGCAGCCGAACTCCACTCGCCCTCAGCGGCCGACGTCAGGCACCCGACGCGGCGCAATTCGCTCTGTACGGATTTGGCGAGGTCAGCCGCTGACAATGTGGGTGTCGGCCCCGGCGAGAGCGCGGCCACTTTCTGGTTCTCGACTTCGGGCAGCTGCCGGTCGGCAGCCGGCTTCGCTGCCTGCTCAGCCCTCTCCGCCGCCTGCTTCGCGGCAAGCTCGGCCTTGGCCTTCTCCACGGCCTGCTTCTCGGCAAGCGCCTTCGCAGCCGCCGCCTCAGCCACCTTGCGCTGGTGCTCGGCCGCTTCCGCTTTCGCTTGCTCGATCTGCTTTTGCTTCTCTGCGGCGATCCGCGCCTCTTCCGCCGCCTTGGCAGCAGCTGCTGCCTTCTCCTGCTCGGCCTTCTGGGCGCGCTCGGCAATAAGCCTGGTCTTTTCCTGCTCGGCGGCCTTCGCCTTTTGTTCAGCCGAAGCGCGCGTCTCTTCGGCGGCGATCTTGTTCAACTGGCCCTTGGCCAGGTTGGCGTAGAAACCGTCCGGATACGCCGCCAGAAACGCTTCCCAGCCGTCGCGCGTCGCAAGCTGAAGCGCGAGCTCGTAATCCCTGCGAATGGCATCCTGCGGGTTGGCCTGCGGACCGGTCGCGGCCGGCCGCACGACGAGGGGCACGTCGTCGCCCCCGAGCGAGCCGTAGACATAGGGCTCCTGCTTGTAGTTCGTGCTCTTGAGCACGTCGTCGCGCACGAAGCCGAAGGCCTTGCGCAGATCAAGGCCCGGCTTTGGCAGATGCTCGACCAGCGCAGCGGCGAACGGACTGTTTCGCGCATCGCCATCGGACGCCGTCGATCCCGCCTTGGCCGCGAACGCAATCATCGTGTTCGGGCTGGTCGGCTCGACCTTGGCGAGCCCGCGCCCGACGGCGCGTGAAGCCAGCGTGCGCTTCATCGACTTGGCGAAGGGATTGTCGCGGCAGGCATCCAGGATGATCAGGCGCAGCTGCTTGGCCGGCTCGACCGCGAAAAGTGCGCGTTCGACCGGAATGGTCTCGTCGAGAACGTCGCCATCCGTCTCCAGTGTCGCGTCGGTCGGAATGAGATAGTTGGCTCCATCGAGCTCGATGCCGTGGCCGGCGTAATAGATCACCGCCATGTCAGCGTCGCGCGACCTGCCGGCGAACTCGCGCAGCATGCGCCGCATCTCGCTGGCACTGAGATCCAGCCGGACGTCGACGGAATCAAAGCCCGCCTTCTTGAACATGCCGCCGACCAGCGTGGCATCGTTCACGGGATTGCCGAGCTTGGGCGCGCTCTTGTAAGCGGAATTGCCGATCACGAGCGCGACCCGCCGGTCGGCATGCGCCGGTCCGCAGGCAAGGCCAATCGCAAACATCAACAAAGCAAATAGCCGAAACGGAATCACTTGCGTCCCCCCGGATGCAATTCCCTGAGACTATTCGCTAGCGTCGCCGATTGCTAATTCTTCCTATGTGATTCTTGTCACACAAGCCGGTCTAACGGGGGTAAGGATAATGCGGCGAAGCGTCACCCTGGTTTTTCCAGGTGACGCCGCCGTCTGTCCCGGCCGCTTACATTTGCACCACCTCGTGGCGCATGACGAAGGGTGCAAGCAGCGCGTGTACCTCGCTCGCAACCGCCTCGCGCTGGTCCGATGGCAGGCCGGCAAGGGTCACGGTGGTGATCGATCCGTGACTGCCATGGGCACCGACTTTGACCCTGCAATCGATGCCGCGCTCGACCAGCGGCGTGAGCACCTTGGTGAACACGCGCTCAGCCGCGTCCCAGCGCAATTGAGGCTTGAATACCTTGCCGACACCGGTCACGGGCATCGGGTCGATCGGAATGACCTGCACCGGGACGGCGGCCCGCTCCGGCGTGCGCTCGCGAACCCAGGATTCCAGTTCGCCGGGCTCCACGGTCGCGCCGGGCTTCAACTGCACGTAGCCCACCGGCAGTTCGCCGGCATAGGCGTCGGGCTGGCCGACGACGGCGGCGAAGCCGACCGCGGGATGCCGGAACATGATCTCCTCGACCGGCGCGGGATCGATGTTATGGCCACCACGGATCACGAGGTCCTTGGCGCGACCGGTGATCCAGAGATAGCCGTCGGCGTCGAGCCGGCCGAGATCGCCGGAATTGACCCAGACCTCGTCGACGAACGCGCCCTTGTTGTGCTCGTCGTTGAGATAGCCGCCGAACACGCCGGGCCCTGCCATGATGACGACCCCGATCTCATCCGGAGCGCAGTCGCGGATCAGGCGACCATCGGCATCGAGTTGCACGATGCGCACGCGCGCATAAGGCATGGGCAAGCCGACCGAGCCGAGCCGGATCGGCCGTGATGGATAGGCCAGCGTGTGCACGCTCGAGGTCTCGGTCATGCCGTAGACCTCGACCACGGGCAGCCTCAGCTTGTCCTGGATCGCCGAGCCGACCGCGACGGGGATCGCCGAGCCGCCTCCGGCGGCATATTTGAGGCTTGAGATGTCGGCTTGATCAGGTGGCACCGCGAGCGTTGCGGCGAGCACCGTCGGCACGCTCGACAGCGCTTCCGGCTTGAAGCGCTCGACCAATTTCCAGATATTCTTCACCGCATTCGGATTGCGCCAGCCGCTCGGCGACAGCACGACCAGCGAGCCGCCGCCCGACAGCATCGTCAGCACCTGGGTCAGCGATCCCCCGACGTGAAACAGCGGCATGCCGAACAGCAAATTGGCACCGGGCTTCGCCCTTAGCAGCAGGTTGAGCGCCCAGGCCTGGTAGACCTGGTTGGTATGCGTGTGCCGCACCAGCTTGGGCGTGCCGGTGGTGCCGCCGGTGTGGAAATAGGCCGCGATGTCGGCACCCGAAATCTTGCGCCCGCTGACAAGCTGATCCGACGGCTGCTGCTTGATCAGGTCGCTGAAAGCAAAGATGCCATTCGCCGGATCGCCGCCGCCGAACACCTGCACGATCGCCTTGAGGTGCTTGAGTTGCGGGCGGATCTGCTCGACCTTCTGCCAGATATCGGTGCCCGGCATCGGCCCGAGCGCCACCAGGATTTTGGTGTTCGCAGCTTCCAGGATCTCCGCGATCTGGTGCGGCTCGAGCAGCGGATTGACGGGATTGGCGATGCCGGCGGCCTCCGCGCCGAACAGCGTCACGAAGGCATCCGGCACCAGCGGCAGCATGAAGCTGATGACGTCGTCTTTCTCCGCGCCGAGCGCGTGAAACATGTTGGCAGCCTGCGTGACGCGCGCAATGAAATCGCGGTAGGTGACCACCACTGGCGTGTCGGCGGGATCAGCATTTTGCAGAAACTGGATCGCCGCGCCGTCGGGATTGCGCGCCGCACCCAATTTGATGGCGTCAAGCGTGCTCTCGGCAGCGATGCGGTCCGCATAGGGGACCCGCTCGAACGCCCGGACCTCCTCGTCGGTCAAAAGATCCGGATAGTCATTGCCAATGAGCCGATCGAGCGCGTGGATGCCCGCCATGGAATTCCGTCCTCCCTCAGATGTATGTCCACGCCCCCTGTCTTTTGACATTTTTGGGTCGGCGAGGCCCCGACCGATGGCCGGCCGGGCGCCGACAGAATGATGGATGATTTGGCGTTCGTCCATTGCCAACGGGCTGCGGCGCTCGAACGCGAACCTAAGGCGCTTGAACCTCTGCGGCCGATCCGGGGACCAAGAACTGGCACTGAATTCGCTCGCCAGCGCCCTGCCGCAAGACTTGAGGTCACCATGACGACGTCCCTGCGGAACCGCATCACACGGCTGATCGCCGCGTGCGCTATCTCA
The DNA here is from genome assembly GCF_014198295.1 of Bradyrhizobium sp. CIR18. Classification (NCBI taxonomy): domain Bacteria; kingdom Pseudomonadati; phylum Pseudomonadota; class Alphaproteobacteria; order Hyphomicrobiales; family Nitrobacteraceae; genus Bradyrhizobium; species Bradyrhizobium sp. CIR18. The sequence goes on from NZ_JACIHF010000001.1 coordinate 1,476,779, forward strand.
ACAGCCATCGCGCTGCCCTCCGCAACATTCGCCGCGGACGGCCAGCTTGACAAGATGCGGGCCAAGATCGCGGCATTCATCACCGACAAGATGGAGAAGCTGGGCGGATCGCGCATCATCTACAAGGTGGACAGTGACGCCTTGCGGGAGGCGGTCACCACGGATCTGCGCGACGACGTCTACAAGACCCTGCGCGAGGGCCGGATCGCCTTCTCCGGCCTTGCGATTCGTGACGGTGGCGTTGAGGTCAAGATCGCGGACGCCAAGGGCCGCGAGCTGCTGACGCGCAAGCTCGCCTCGGCGGCAGAGGGATTGCCCACGCACGCGCTCGCCGTGACCGACGCCGGAGACGGGCTGATCAGGCTCGCGCCGACCGATGCCGCATCCGCCGCACGGCTGCGCGATCTCGTCGAGGATTCCATCGCCATGATCGAGCAGCGCCTTAAGGACGCCGGCGTCACACTGGCCAGCGTCCAGCCTGAGGGAACAGACCGCATCCGCATCTTCCTGCCGGGCACGATGGAGCCCGAGCGCATCACCGCGATCTTCGCCAGGAAGGTCAAGGTCAGCTTCCGCCTGATCGATGTCACGATGTCGGCGGAGCAGGCGCAATCCGGCACGCCTCCGGCGGGCACGGAAGTCATGTTCGGCTTCAAGGACAAGCTTCCCTATCTCGTCAAGGCCAGCGCGCTCGACGGCGACGACATCAGCTACGCGGGGCCGGGATTCTCGAGCGGCACTAAGGAGCCGATCGCCTCGTTCCGCTTCAACGGCCGCGGTACGCGGCGCTTCGCTCACATCACCGCAGAGAACGTTGGAATGCCCTTCGCCATCGCGCTCGACGACAAGGTGATCTCCTCCCCGGTGATCCGCGAGCCCATCACCGGCGGCTCCGTCCAGATTTCCGGCAACTTCACCCTGGAAGAGGCGAACAGCGTCGCCATGCTGCTGCGCGCCGGCTCGCTGCCCGGACGTCTTGGCCTCGTCGAGCAGCAGGTCATCCAACCCGCCGCCAAGCCATAAGGCGAAGATCGTCAGACGCGCCCCACCAGGGGCATTCGGCCGTTCCGCGACGCCGAAGCCCGCCCCGAATCACGGCCGCGTTGCGGCCGGACGCACAACCAACGGGCAATTGCCGAAACGCCCGATCAGGCTAAAATTTGCCTCTTGCGGCGTGACGGCCAAAGGCTTCATTTCAGGCGGCCGTCATTCGATTTCGGCTATACGTGTCGAGCATACCGACCAGGACTGAAAGCCTTACGCGGGGTTAGTACCATGCCGTCCGGCAGCGCAGACATTTCCTCGATCCTCGACCGCATTCTCGATGCGGCAACGGACAACCTCAGGATCGCGAAGATCCTGGTCCAGATGGGCCTGGATCCGAACAACGTCACCTATGACGCGATCTTCAATAGGCTCCTTGAGATCTTCGTCCACAACATCACGTTTGCCAATCTGTTCGCCGCGGTCGGCGCCGGTTTCTTCGTCGCCACCCTCTTGATGCGGACCATGGTGCCGCTGCGCGTCGCCAACATGATCGGCTGCGCGTTCTTCGCCGTTTTCGGCGCGCTCTCCGCCAACGTCGCGACGTTCCTGCTCTATCTGCTGCTGCTTCCGATCAACGCCCTGCGCCTGCGGCAGATGCTCAAGCTGGTCAAGAAGGCGCGCCATGCCGCCGAAGGCGACATGTCGATCGAATGGCTCAAGCCATTCATGACCGAGCGCAAATATCGAAGCGGCGACACGCTGTTCAAACTGGGCGATCCTGCCAAGGAGATGCTCCTCACGGTCACCGGCAAGTTCCTGGTCAAGGAGATCAATGTCGAGATCGGGCCCGGAGCGCTGATGGGAGAGCTCGGCTTCCTGACGCCCGACAACCGGCGCACTGGAACGATCGAATGCATCGAGGACGGCCAGGTGCTGACGATCACCTACGACCGGCTGCTCGAGATCTACTTCCAGGACCCGCAGTTCGGCTATTACTTCCTGGTGCTGACCAGCCAGCGCCTGCTGCAGAACATCGATCGTTTGCAGAAGCAGCTCGCCACGGAGCGGGCGGCCACGACGAACAGGATCGCGTGATCGCCGCTGCTCAGCCTAGCAGCAGCGCCATGCCGGGGTCGCCCTTCTCCATCGCGCGCCGATAGGCCGGACGTGCACTGACACGGCCGAGATATTTGACCACGTTCGGGCAGCGTTGGACATCGTAGGGCTGGAAGTAGCGCATCGTCGTCAGCGAAAAGCCCATCATGATGTCGGCGGTGGTGAAGGCATTGCCCGCCAGATATTCGGCATCGCGAAGGCGGGCGTCGAGGAGATCGTAGGAGCGATCGAGCCGTCCCCTCATGGCAAGCAGGGTCGGGTTATCCTTTGCAAGATCGAGTCGATTCAGAATCATCATCCGCCCCATGCCGGGTTGCAACGTGCCATTGGCGAAGTGAAGCCAGTACAGGAACTGCGGGAAGGCGGGATCATTGGGGCCGAGCACCAGACGGCCGTTGCCGTACTTTGCGACGATGTAGTCGACGATGGCGCCGGACTCCGCGAGCACGAGATCGCCGTCGGTCACGACGGGCGCCGCCCCGCTCGGGTGCAGCGCCTTGTACTCCGGGGGCGCCAGCATGGTGACGGGATCGCGGGCGTAGCGCTTCAGCTCGTAGTCAAGCCCCAGCTCCTCGCACAGCCAGACGATGCGCTCGGACTGAGACTTGCCGAGATGATGGACGGTGAGCATGCGGCCTCCTGCAGCGGTAAGTTGGGCACGTCGTGAAGACGCGTATAGCCTGCCATTGCCGGGGACGCATCTCGGTCTTGTGTCCCGGATGCAGCGCGGTGCGGCTTCGACGGCGCTGCAGAGCCGGGGCCCAGCCCACCGGGTATGTCCTGTCCGCGGCGCCTCCAGCCTCCCTCCAAAACGGCCCCGCCGCAAAATCGCCCTAAAAACCGAATGGTAACCATGACGGGCTAGGGTAATGACGTGACCAATCCTCCGACGATCCTGGTGTTCGATTCCGGCCTTGGCGGGCTCACGGTGCTCCGCGAGGTCGTGGCCGCGCGTCCGGACGCCCATTTCGCCTACGTCGCCGACGACGCCTTCTTTCCCTACGGCCACCACAGCGAGGACGAGATCATCGCCCGCGTCGTGCCGCTGATGGGTGAGCTGATCGGCGCGCATGACCCTGATATCGTCGTCATCGCCTGCAACACGGCGTCCACCCTGGTCCTGTCCCACTTGCGCGCCGCTTATTCGGTGCCCTTCGTCGGTACGGTGCCGGCGATCAAGCCGGCCTGCGCGCAATCGAGGACCCGCCGCGTCTCGGTGCTCGGCACCAAGGGCACGGTGAAGCGCGAATACACCAAGGCCCTGATCCGCGATTTCGCGCAGGGCTGCGAGGTGACGCTGGTCGGCTCGCCCGAGCTTGCCTCGCTGGCTGAAGCTGAACTCAGCGGCGCTTCCGTCAGCGACGGCGACATCCTGGCCGAACTCGCCCCCTGCTTCGTCGGCGAAGACGCGACCTCGCGCACCGACACCGTCGTGCTCGCCTGCACACATTATCCGCTGCTGCTCGACCGGCTGAAGCGGCTGGCACCCTGGCCGGTCGACTGGATCGATCCCGCGCCGGCGATCGCCCGCCGCGTCTCGGATCTGCTCGGCCCGCGCATCGGCGGCATCGCACAGGCCGGCGCCGAAATGATCTTCACCTCGAACCGCGTGCACGGCCTTTCGGCTACGCTGACGCCGTTCTTCGGCGGCCGCGCGCTGGCCTGACTTTGCGCATCGGCGCCGCGCTGCTAGGTTTTGCCGTCGTCACCTCACTGCAGGCCTTTCCATGTCGGTCCAGACTCCGCCGCTCAACCGCCTTCGCCAATTGTGGCGCGATGGCCGCCCCGCTTTCGGCGCGATCGCGACCATCCCGAGCGTGCAGATGGTGCAGATCATGGCGCGCTCGCTCGACTGGATCATCGTCGATCTCGAGCATGGTCCCATCGGGCTGACCGAAGCGCATGCGATGATCGCCGCGACCACAGGCACGCCGTGCACTCCCCTGGTGCGGATCGCGGCGAATGAGCCGTGGCTTGCGAAAGCCCCGATGGACATCGGCGCCTTCGGCATCAACTTTCCGATGATCACGAACCGCAACGATGCTGAGAAGGCGGTCCGCAGCGTGCGCTACCCGCCGCGCGGCGACCGTCTGTGGGGGCCCTTCCACGCGCCGTTCCGCTGGGGCCAGTCGATGCCGGACTACATGGCGAGCGCCGACGACGAGATGATCTGCATGATCACCATCGAGCATGTCGATGCCGTCAACCGCATCGACGAGATCATGGCGACGCCGGGCATCGACGTCGCGGTGATCGGGCCCGGCGATCTCGCGACATCCATCAACAAGCGCGGCCAGATGGACGATCCGGAACTGCTGGAGCTGGTCGCGCGCGCCGAGGCCGGCATCCTTAGAAGCGGCGTGCCGATCGGCGGCGTGGCCCGCTCCGCCGACCAGGCCAACGCCCTGGTCGACCGCGGCTACCGCGCGATCGCGCTGGGCTTCGACTGGTCGCTGCTCCAGCGCGGCATCATGGCGGCGTTCGAGGGCATCAGGCGCTGAGCAGGCCGACTGCCAGCTTGCTGGGAACTGCGGCCCTGCTAGGGTCGGCCGAATAGGGAGGAAAAACCATGCTCAAGAAGACTTTGCTCGCTCTGACCTTTACCGGCCTCGCCGTCGCCGCCTTCGCCCAGCAGCCTGGCATCAAGCGCACCCCGCTCCAGAAAGTCGAATTTCCGGAGGGCTATAATACCGTCACCGCCATTGCGGAGGTCCCGGCGGGCGGCGCGGCCGGACGCCATACCCATCCCGGAATTGAGACCGGTTATGTGCTGGAAGGCGAGCTCAATCTCCTCGTCGACGGGCAGCCGGAGAAGACCTTGAAAGCCGGCGATTCCTACCAGATCCCGGCAGGCGTCGTGCATGACGCCAAGGCTCATGGCGATAAAGCCATGAAAGTGCTTGGAGTTTACGTCGTCGACAAGACCAAGCCGCTGGCTTCGCCGGCTCCCTGATTGGTCGAACCGTTCAACCCCTGGCGGGTTGGTTCGTGCTAAAGGAAACGGCGGGCGGGACCCGCTCGCTGCACATTTTTTCATCTGTAGGAACCGAAGACCGATGCGGGGGACGCCAAAGCCCATTTCGCTGCCGCGCCGTCTGATTTGCGACCTCATGCGCGCGTCGATGGACGTGCCGTTCGTTTCGCTCTCCCGTTCGCTCAATATCCGCCCCCTGATCGAGGCACGCGCCGGAGCCGCCGCGCCGGCCGGCTGGGCTGCGACCTTCGTCAAGGCGTTCGCCCTGGTCGCCAGGGACGAGCCGATCCTGCGCACCGTCTACGCCAAATGGCCCTGGCCGACGTTCTACGAATTGCCGAACAGCGTGGCGTCGGTGGCGATCGCCCGGGTCGAGGACGGCGAGGAATGCGTGATGCCGCAGCGAATCGCGGCTCCCGAGGCCATGGCGCTGGCCGCGGTCGATGCCGAGATCCGGCGCGGCAAGACGGCGCCGATCGCAGACGTTCCGATGTTCCGCAAGATCATGCGGGCAACCCGCCTGCCGCTGCCGCTGCGGCGCCTGTCCTGGGCGATCGGCCTCAATTTCGGCCGCCAGCGCGGCAACTGGTTCGGCAGCTTTGCGGTGAGCTCGGTGGCCGCCTATGGCGGCGGAGAGCTCCATCCGATCACGCCGGGCCCCTTCATCGTCAGCTACGGCCTGGTCGAGCCCGACCAGACCATTCATGTCGTGATCCGCTGGGATCACCGGGTCACCGACGCCGCCCCGATCGCCCGCGTCCTGACCCGGCTGGAACAGGTCCTGAACACTGAAATCGCTGCCGAATTGCGGGCGGCGGGGTCAAAGCCGATAAGAGTGGTCGGGACATAAGCACCGTCGTTCCGGGGCAGCTCGCAGAGCCGAACCCGGAACCTCGAGATTTCCGGGTCGATGCTGGCGCATCGCCCGGAATGACGGGCTAAACAATTGACAGCGAACCCCAAACTCCCCTAAAAGCCGCCTGCTCGCGGGCCGATTTCGGCCCGCGAAGCGTTTCGCGACCCGTGGTCCTCTCCCTTGAAGCTTTGGGGATCGGACCTGTCAGTGCCGGGCTAGCCCGTCACACAGGAGGGCGCGTTTCCTCAAACCATGTACCTGAAGAGGACGCGATGACTAAGCGCAGTGAGGCGAAGTACAAACTCGATCGCCGTATGGGCCAGAACATCTGGGGTCGCCCGAAGAGCCCCGTGAATCGCCGCGAATACGGCCCCGGCCAGCATGGCCAGCGCCGCAAGGGCAAGCTCTCGGACTTCGGCGTGCAGCTGCGCGCCAAGCAGAAGCTGAAGGGCTACTACGCCAACATCTCCGAGCGTCAGTTCCACGGCATCTATGTCGAGGCGAGCCGCCTCAAGGGTGACACCGGCGAGAACCTGATCGGCCTGCTGGAGCGTCGTCTCGACGCGGTCGTGTACCGCGCCAAGTTCGTTTCCACGATCTTCGCCGCTCGCCAGTTCATCAACCACGGCCACATCAAGGTGAACGGCCGCAAGGTCAACATCTCGAGCTATCAGCTCAAGGTCGGCGACGTGATCGAGGTCAAGGAAGCCTCCAAGCAGCTCGCCCACGTGCTGGAAGCCAGCCAGCTCCCCGAGCGCGACACTCCCGACTATCTCGAAGTCGACCACGGCAAGATGACCGCGAAATACGTGCGCATCCCCGGCCTCTCCGACGTGCCGTTCCCGGTGCAGATGGAGCCGCATCTGGTCGTCGAATTCTATTCGCGCTAAGATCTGAATATCGAAAGGCCCCGGTTCGCCGGGGCCTTTTTGCTTAAGAGCCACAATTCAGTGGCCGCGAATGCGTTAGGAGCCGTCGCATGCTCTACACCCCTCCCCCGATCGATCCCAAGGCGCCGCCGGTGCGCATCAATCTGCTCTCGGACACGCAGACCAAGCCGACGGCGGCGATGCGCGAAGCGATGGCGCGCGCCGAGGTCGGCGACGAGCAGGTCGGTGACGATCCGACCGTGAACGCGCTGTGCGAGCGCGTGGCTGATCTGCTCGGCAAGGAAGCCGCGGTCTACATGCCCTCGGGCACCATGTGCAACGTCACCGCGACGCTGGTGCATTGCCGCCCCGGCGACGAGATCCTGGCGCATGAGACCGCGCACATCATCGCCCGCGAAGGCGGCGCGCATGCCGCGATCGGCGGCTTCCAGGTCACCCAGCTTAGGGGTCCCGACGGCCAGTTCACGCCGGAGACGTTCCGGAAAGCACTGCATCCACGCACGCGCTACCAGCCGCCGCAGACCGTCGTCAGCGTCGAGCAGACCGCCAATATCGGCGGCGGCACGATCTGGAAGAAGGCCGCGCTCGACGAGATCGTCGCGATCGCGAAACAGCACGGCCTCGTCACCCACATGGACGGCGCGCGCCTGCTCAACGCCACCGTCGCCAGCGGCATCTCCCCGCGTGACATGACGGCGGGCTGGGATTCGGCCTGGATCGATTTCTCCAAAGGCCTGGGCGCGCCGATCGGCGGCGTGCTCGCGGGCTCGCGCGCCTTCATCGATGCGGTCTGGCAGTGGAAGCAGCGCCTCGGCGGCTCGATGCGGCAGGCTGGCATTTGCGCCGCCGCCTGCATCTACGCGCTCGACCACCATGTCGATCGCCTCGCCGACGACCACGCCAATGCGCGCGCGCTCGCCCGCGGGCTGTCGCAGATCCCCGGCATCGAGGTGCAGGAGCCCGAGACCAATCTCGTGTTCTTCAAGCCCGACGGCGCCGGCATTGCCGGCGACAAGATGGTCGCGGCACTGCGCCAGCGCGGCGTGACACTTGCGATGATGGACGGCCGCATCCGCGCCTGCACCCATCTCGACGTCGATGCGAGCCAGATCGAGGAGACCATCGGGTACGTGCGCGAGATCGTGCGCGGGGCGTAGTCAGAGCGTTTTCGCGCGAGGTGGATACCGGTTCGCGTAAAGAAAACGCGTCAAAACGAGAGTCTACCGCCCCATCGCCTGATAGATCAGCGTCTTCAAGGCCAGCTGAATCCGGCCGCGTTGCGACGGGGTCTGCACCATGAAGATCCCGAACAGATCGTCTTCGGGATCGATGAAGAAGAAGGTGCCGCCGACGCCGTCCCAGCGATATTCGCCGAGCGGCCATGACGTCCCCGGCGGCACCGAGGTGCGCACCGCGAAGCCGAGGCCGAACCCGGAGCTGCCGCCCGGATAATAGTTCTGATCGCGCGCGATCTTCGTTTCCGGCCCGATGTGATCCGACGCCATCAGCGCGATGGTCTCGGGCTTGAGATAGCGCCGGCCTTCATAGCTGCCGCCATTCAGCAGCATCTGCGCGAAGCGGGCGTAGTCGCCGACTGTGCCGACGAGGCCGGCACCGCCCGATTGCCAGATCGCCGGGCGCCTGATGTCGCGAACCGGTGTCGTTGCATTGATGTTGCGATCATCCGGCATCGGTTCGGCGATGCGTAGGAATTTGGCGGGGTCGGTGACGTAGAACGCCGTCTCCGTCATGCCGAGCGGGTCGAGCAGCCGCTCCTTCTCGAACTGCAGCAGCGTCTTGCCCGAGATGACCTCGACAACCCGGCCGAGCACGTCGGTGGCAAAGCCGTAGTCCCACAGCGTGCCCGGCTGCTCGGCGAGCGGCAGCGCCGCGAGCTTCGCGACGAAATCGGCGTTGGAAACATCGCCATTGAAGAGGTTGGCGGCCGCATAGAGCTCGCGCACCGCGCCGCCGCCAGAAGAACCGTAAGGCAGCCCCGCGGTGTGGCGCAGCAGATCCTTGATCGTGACGGGACGCTGCAGCGGCTCCAGTGCCAGCGAGACCTTGCCGTCCTCCGCCTTCTTCTCGACGCCGACCTTCATATCGGCAAGGGCCGGAATATACTTTGCGACGGCATCCTCGAGCGCGAGCTTGCCTTCCTCGACCAGCATCATCGCCAGGACCGAGGTGATCGGCTTCGACATCGAATAGAGACGGAAGATCGTGTCCGCGCTCATCGAACTCTCGGTCGCGACATCGCGAACGCCGAAATTCTCGTAATAGACCGGCTTGCCATGCTGCTGGAGCAGCAGAATGGCGCCGGGAATCTTGCCGGTCACGATCTCGTTGCGGATGTAGTCGGAGACCTTCGCCAGCCCTTGGGCCGAGAGCGTGCGAGCGCTGCGTGCTTCGGAGCCGGCCTTCGCACCGACCGCTCCGACCAGAAGCACGAGCGCCGCGATGAAAGCGCGGCGCCCGAACATGTCACTTTTCCATGGCTTCATAGACCAACAGCTTCAATGTCCGCTGCACGCGCTGGCGCTCGGTCGGGGTCTGCTCCAGCAGCACGAAGAACATGTTCTGCTTGGGATCGATGACGAAATAGCAGCCGGAGGCGCCGTCCCATTTCAACTCGCCGAGATTGCCGGGCGGCGGCGGTTTTGCGTTGCCGGGATCGGTGCGCACCGCGAGCCCGAGGCCGAAGCCGAAACCGTCGCCGGGGAAGTAGAAATAATCGCGATCGACGCCTGATTTGGGGCCGAGCTGATCGGTCGTCATCAGCTTGAACGTCTCAGGCTTGAGAATGGTCTTGCCGTCGAGGCTGCCGCCGTTGAGCAGCATCTGCGCGAAGCGCTCATAATCGGCCATGGTCGTCACCATGCCACCGCTGGCGAACTGCATCTTCTTGACCACGGTCGGATCATTGATCCGGCCAACGCGGAAGTCGCTGTCGTTCGGTACCGGCTGCGCCAGCAGCTTCTGCTTCTCGGGAGCGGTGACGAAAAAGCCGGTGTCGACCATGCCGAGCGGATCGAGCAGCTTCTCGCGCATGATGTCGATCAGCGGCTTGCCGGCCGCGATCTCCATCACGCGTGCCAGCACGTCGGTGGAATGGCCGTATTGCCAGAGCGCGCCCGGCTGGTTGTGCAGCGGCAGCTTGGCGATGCGCTCGGCGAACTCGGCGAGGTCGAAATCGCCTGCGTAGAGGTTGGCATCGCGATAGGCCTTGCGGACCAGGCTGTCGCCATAGAAGCCATAGGTGATGCCCGATGTGTGCGTCATCAAATCATGCACCGTCATCGGCCGGTTCGGCGACACCAGCTCGAGCGACTTGGTGCCGTCCTCCGCCTTCTTCTCGACGCCGACTTTCACATTGGCGAAGGACGGAATGTACTTCGAGACGGGATCATCCAACTTGATCTTGCCGTCCTCGACCAATTGCATCGCGACCACCGAAGTGATCGCCTTGGACATCGAGAACAGGCGGAAGATCGTCTTGTCCGTGATCGGCGCCTTGCTGACCACGTCCTGCACGCCGAAGGCTTCGTGATAGACCGGTTTGCCGTGCTGCCGGATCAGTACGGTCGCGCCGGCGATCTTGCCGGTCGCAACCTCGTTCTTGAAGAATTCGCTGATCTTGCCGAGCTTGTCCTGATTGAAATGCGCGCCGGCCGGAATCTCGTAGGTGCCCTCCGCTCGCGCCAGCGACATCGCGCCGAGCGACACCAGCGCGCCGCAGACCAGCGCACGCAGTCCAGACTGTGAAATCATATCCCCTCCCCGGAACATGGCCCCGCGGAGTGTACTGAGCGCGCCATCAGGCACAAGGGCCGGCGTGTCGCGCAAGCGCCTCGGCGTGGAGCTTGGCGCTCGGCTCGGCGAAGCAGCAGAACACCACGCGGGCCACGGACGGCGCCAAAGCGAGCCCTTCGATTGTGGTACGAACGGCGATATCGGCGGCCCGGTCGGCTGGAAAGCGGAAAATGCCGGTCGAAATCGCGGGAAATGCCACCGAGGTCAGCTTGTGCTTCCCGCACAGCTCCATCGAGCGGCGATAACAGGACGCGAGCAGATCGTCCTCTCCGAGCGTGCCGCCATTCCAGACCGGTCCGACGGTGTGGATCACATGGGCAGCCTTGAGCCGGTAGCCTTTGGTGACCTTGGCATCACCCGTCTTGCAGCCGTGGAGCATGCGGCATTCGGCGACCAGATCGGGCCCCGCCGCCCGATGGATCGCACCATCCACGCCGCCCCCACCAAGGAGCGACGTGTTGGCCGCGTTGACGATGGCATCAACGCTCAGTGTGGTGATGTCTGCGACAATGACCTCGAGCTCGGCGCCGCCAATCCGGCGCGTCAGCTGGGTCACCTATCAGGCCGCGACGACGACGCCCTTCTCGGTGAAAAGCTGCTGCAATTCACCGGCCTGGAACATCTCGCGGACGATGTCGCAGCCGCCGACGAACTCGCCCTTCACATAGAGCTGCGGGATGGTCGGCCAGTTGGAGAAGGTCTTGATGCCGTTGCGCAGTTCGGCGGATTCGAGAACGTTGAGGCCCTTATAGCCGACGCCGATATGGTCGAGGATCTGGACGACCTGGCCGGAGAAACCGCACTGCGGAAATTGCGGCGTGCCCTTCATGAACAGAACCACGTCGTTCGACTTCACTTCGTTGGCGATGAATTCCTCGATGCTCATTTCCGTATCCTTCTGGGGCGGAGCCCCCACCAATCAATTCGGGCTGGCTCCGCCGATCTAACCCGATACCTGCCTATATATGTAGCCCAAACCGTTGTGCATCCAAAGTAAAATGGCGGCGACATGCCCCGCTGGCCGGCTTGCCCCCCAAGCCGGATCCATAGGCTGATGACATCAATATCATCGCCGGGGAGGACTTTCATACCGTAACGGAGCCCCTATCTAGGACAAACCTCGGTTTTGGAACCGGGCAACGCCAACGACGTTCTCTTGTCCTGTCTGGAGAAAAACGTGACGAAACAAGCCTCCGCTACGGCCGCCCCCTCGCTTTCGTCACTGTCCTCTGCCGGTAACCTCGCCCAGCGGCTGGAAGACGCCTTTCTCGCCGTCCGCAACGAGACCGAGCGCCGGGCCGCGCCGCTCTCGCCGGAGGACCAGCAGATCCAGTCCATGCCGGATGCGAGCCCGACGAAATGGCACCGCGCCCATACCACCTGGTTCTGGGAGCAATTTTTGCTCGGCGAGCATGCGGCTGGCTACCGGCCCTTCCACCCCGATTTCGCGTTCCTGTTCAATTCCTATTACGTCAGCGCCGGCCCGCGTCATGCCCGCAATCATCGCGGCGACATCACCCGTCCCAGCGCAAACGAGGTCGGCGCCTATCGCAACTATGTCGATGCGGCCGTCGTGAAATTCTTCCGCGAGGCGGGGGAGGACAAGCTTCGCGCGATTGCACCGCTGGTCGAGGTCGGGCTCAACCACGAGCAGCAACACCAGGAATTGATGTTCACCGACATCCTGCACGCCTTCGCGCAGAACCCGGTCTATCCGGCCTATGACCCCGACTGGCGCTTCCCGGCCGCGACGCGCGCTGGCGACGACTGGCTGACGCTGAACGAGGGCATCCACACCGTCGGCCATGTCGACGACAGCTTTCATTTCGACAACGAGAAGCCGGCGCATCGCGCCCTCGTCGGCCCGGTCAGCGTCGCGCGCAATCTGGTCACCAATGCCGAGTGGCTGGCCTTCATGCGGGACGGCGGATACCGGCGTGCGACGCTGTGGCTGATGGACGGCTTTGCCGCAGCCAGCAAGGAAGACTGGCAGGCCCCGGGTTACTGGCGCGAGATCGATGGCCAGTGGAACGTGATGACGCTGGCCGGTGTGAAGCCGGTCGATCCCACCGCGCCGGTCTGCCATATCAGCTACTACGAAGCCGACGCCTTCGCGCGCTGGGCTGGCAAACATCTGCCGACCGAGATGGAGTGGGAGGTCGCGGCCCGCGCCGGCCAACTCAACGACGCCTTCGGCATCGTCTGGCAGTGGACCCGCAGCTCGTACGCGCCCTATCCCGGCTACCGCGCCATCGAAGGCGCGCTCGGCGAGTACAACGGCAAGTTCATGGTCAACCAGCTGGTGTTGCGAGGCTCCTCGCTTGCAACTCCGGAAGGCCACAGCCGTATCACCTATCGGAACTTCTTTTATCCGCACCACCGCTGGCAGTTCACGGGACTGCGGCTCGCCGATTACGACTAGTTCTCATCCGACGACAGATGCGCGCCGGACAGCGCGTTCAGGAGAGTATCATGAATGTGCACGCCAGCGCTTTGGCCGAAGCCCATCTTCCCGACGAACAGACCACCGCCTTCGCCCGCGAGGCCATCAAGGACCTCTCGCAGCAGCCCAAAACACTGTCGCCGAAATATTTCTACGACGCGACGGGATCGGAGCTGTTCGAGGCGATCACGCGCCTGCCGGAATATTATCCGACGCGGACCGAGCTCTCGATCCTGAAGGATCGTGGCAGCGAGATCGCGAAGATCATTCCGGAGCACGCCGCGCTGGTCGAGTTCGGCGCCGGCGCGACCACGAAGGTCCGCCTGCTGCTCAACCAGTGCAGGTTCGCGGCCTATGTCCCCGTCGACATCTCCGGTGACTTCCTCAAAGCGCAGGCGAACGGCCTGAAGCGCGACTTCCCGTCGCTCGGCATCTATCCTGTGACCGCCGATTTCACCACGCCGTTCGAGCTGCCGAGGGCGGTCGCCTCGATGCCCAAGGTCGGCTTCTTTCCGGGCTCGACCATCGGCAATTTCGAGCCGCATGAAGCCCAGGCCTTCCTGAAGAGCGCACGCGCGATCCTGGGCCGGGGCGCGCAGATGATCATTGGCGCCGACCTCGAGAAGGATGAGCGCGTGCTGTTCGATGCCTATAACGACGCCGCCGGCGTCACCGCGCGCTTCAACCTCAATGTTCTCGTGCGGATCAACCGCGAGCTTGGCGGCAATTTCGACCTCTCCGCCTTCACCCATCGCGCGATCTACAATCGCGAGCGGCACCGCATCGAGATGCACCTGTTCAGCAAGAAGAGCCAGACCGTGCGCCTGCTCGGCACCAGCTTTTCGTTCCGCCCGGGCGAAAGCATTCACACCGAGAACAGCTACAAATACAGCATCGAGCGTTTTGCCGCGCTGGCACAGGGCGCGGGTTGGCGCGTCCGCGAGAGCTGGACGGATGCGGCGAAGATGTTCTCGGTGCATGCGCTGGAAGTGGCGGAGTAAACGCTGCGGCCGCTCTCCGCGAGAGCGCTTTCCCCGCAGCGCATCCTTCGAGACGCTTGCTCAGACCGCTCCAGGGTCAGTGCTCCTCGGCCTCTTCCGGAGCAGATCCCAGGGACACCGATTCCCACACCGCGACGACGATCATGATCACCGTCGTCGCGACCGAGAGCCAGAGCGGCGGGAGGCCGGCGGCGAACCACCACAGCAACAGCAGCAGCATGATGCCGATGCCGTGCGAGAGCTGGAGGAAGCCGCGGATCGCATGCTTGAACAGGATGGTGCCGATCAGGAACACCAGCGGCCCGCCGATCGTGCTCACGATGGTGCGCACGTCGGAATGGCCGGTCGGGTGCTTCAGCACCAGCTCGTCCGAGACCGCGGTCAGGATGATGCCGGCGATGATCGGCGTGTGCAGATAGGTATAGGCGAGCCGCGCCAGCCGGCCGGATTCGGTGGACTTCGAGATCCGCTCCGAGCCGGCCTCGGCGCCCTTGTGGAAATAGACCCACCACATCGCGATGGCGCCGACCAGTGCGGAGACGAAGGCCATGATGTTGTCCGCGGTCCAGTCCAGCTCGGCGAAGGTCGCGCCGTTGACGACGACGGCTTCGCCGAGCGCGATGATGACGAAGAGCGAGCAACGCTCGGCCATGTGGCCGCCCTCGACGGCCCAGGCCTCGACCGACGAGAAGCCCAGTTTCGGAACCCAGAAGCGCACCGCCGGCGAGACGTACTCCCAGGCGACTGCCGCAATCCACAGCCATAGCCGCGTCTCGCCTTCGGACAGGCCGCCTGCGATCCACAACACCGCGGAGATCGCGAGCCAGGTCAGAATGCGGATCGCGTTGTGGCGGACCGCGGTCCGATGCCGCGGCGTTGCGAACAGCCAGAAGGCCGTGCGCCCGATTTGCATCGCCGCGTAGGCGATCGCAAACCACAGACCCCGCCCGTCGAAGGCGGTCGGGATCGTCGTCGACAGCACCAGCCCGCCCAGCATCATCAAAAAGAGCATGACGCGGACCGGCGTCAGCTCCGGATTGAGCCAGTTGGTGACCCAGGCGGTATAGACCCACACCCACCACACCGCGAGAAACAGCACCGTGACGTGCACTGCGCCGAGCGGCGTGAAATGGTGCAGCAGCGTATGCGACACCTGCGTGACGGCGAAGACGAAGACGAGGTCGAAGAACAGCTCGACATTGGTGACGCGGCTGTGCTGGTTCGGCACGATGACGCGAAACATCGCGCCGCGAGAATTGTCCGCAGCCATCGTCGTCCCCCGTCGCGCGATCAGATCAAGCGCCCGGCACGCCAGTTTGCAGCGCCAGCGCGTGCAGCACGCCGCCCATCTGGCCGCGCAGGGACTGATAGACGATCTGGTGCTGCTGGACGCGGGATTTGCCGCGGAAAGATTCCGAGATCACGGTCGCGGCATAGTGGTCGCCGTCGCCGGCGAGGTCACGGATGGTCACCTCGGCATCGGGGATCGCTGCCTTGATCATCGCCTCGATATCGTGGGCGTCCATGGGCATTCGGGTCTTGCTCCTTCTGGTCTCGAATCGCTGCCGGGGTCCCCTCTCCGGCAGGGCCAAACTTAGCGTGAACGGACTTCTGCGTCACGCTTTCCGGCACTATATCCATGATCCCATCAGGATAAAGGCACGACAAAGTGCCGCGCGCGGCAGATTGATCGAAAAGGTGTGAAATCATGAAGCTTCCAGGGCCCGACCATCCCATCACCATCACCCCAAATCCCCGCCGCGTCCGTGTCACCGCGGGCGACATCGTGATCGCCGAAACCAGCAAGGCGCTGACGCTGAAGGAGGCCAGATATCCGGCGGTGCAATATGTGCCGCGGGAGGACACCAACATGGCCCTGCTGGCGCGTACCGACCGCGTCACCCACTGCCCCTACAAGGGGGATGCGAGCTATTACAGCGTCAAGGCCGACGGCAAGGTGCTCGATAATGCGATCTGGACCTACGAGACGCCCTTTCCCGCGATGAGCGAGATTTCCGGCCATCTCGCCTTCTATCCGGATAAGGTGAAGATCGAGGAAGTGGGGTAGGCGCACGCGCTGTGACGCCGGGGCGATCCTGGATCGCCTCCTTCCAGTCGACACAAGGCACGAGATGCCGCGCCGGGCCGCAAGACTGATTGGGGTCTCGTTGCTGGGATTGTCCGGCATCCTTGTTGTGCTCGCTGCTGCCGGGCTGGGTTTTCGTGCCTATCGTCAGCACCTTGCTGCCCAAACTCTCGCGATCCGCTCTCCTGCCGGCGTGCAGGAGGGAGAGTTCATCGAGATCGGCGGCATCAAGCAATGGATTCAAATCCGCGGCGAGGATCGGGATAACCCGGTTCTCCTGTTCGTCCCCGGCGGCTCCACCCTGCCGATCTCCTCGGGTTGGCGCGCCTGGGAGAAGCATTTCACCGTCGTGCAGTGGGACCAGCGCGGCACTGGACGCACCTTTGGCGCGGCTGGAGACGCGCTCGGCCCCACGATGACACTGGAGCGGATGACGCAAGACGGCATCGAATTGGCCAAGTACCTGCGCACGCATTTGCACAAGGACAAGATCGTCCTGGTCGGGCATTCCTGGGGCTCATTCCTGGGAATTCGGATGGCGAAGCAACGTCCGGATCTGTTCTCGGCCTATGTCGGCACGGGCCAGGTGGTCGGCAGGGCAACCTTTGAGAAGGCCTTCGAGCTCACGATCGCGCGCCTGCAGCGGCTTGCGGCAGCGGCCAACAACAAGGAGGCTCTGGCCGAGTTGGCGCCGATCGCTTCGCAGCCGGTCCTCACCCCGGAGAATCGCCTGATTGCGGACAAATGGAGCAATGTGCTGGGTCTGCCGCTCGCCGACGGCTTCCAGCTGGCCGGTCCCATCCCCCCGCTCTTCATGCCGGACGTGTCGCTGCTTGACCTGTACAATTGGCGGAAGGGCGCCGCCTTCTCGGCAAAGTACCTGACGGGACGGAACGGGCCGATGTTTCAGAGCGACATGGCCTCAATGGGGTTCGAGTTTTCAATACCCATGTTCTTCATCGAGGGCGATGCAGACGCCGTGACGCCGGGAGGACCCGCCGAGCAATTTTTCAACCTGATCACGGCCCCGCATAAGGAATTCGTCTGGATTCGCGGCGGAGACCATTTCATTCCGTTCGATCGCCCCGATGAGTTCTTGGCGGAGCTGGTGGCTCGCATAAGACCGTTCGCAAGCCATTGACGGCCTGCGCCTGGGGGCCGGCGCCCGTTCCGGTCCGACCTACTGCCCGCTACGCCCTGAAGATCGTGAGCCCCAATATCAGCAGCACCAGGAAGATCACGACGAAGACGTAGAACAGGAAGCGGGCGATATCGGCGGAGACGGTCGAGATGCCGGTGAAACCGAGCACGCCGGCTACGATCGAGACGAGTAGGAAGATCAGCGCCCATTTCAGGATCGTCATTGCCAGCTCCGAATTGTGCCGCTTGTCGCGGACGTCAGCCCCTTCCCTTCGGCGGACGCTAACTTCGCTGCGCGGAACTGGTTCCTACGGGTGTCAGGACCCAAGTCGGGCTCAAGTGGGGCTCAACTACCGCGCAAACGAGCCTTGCTGAATCCGGCTCGCGGCGGCACAGTCCAGCCCGGGGCAGGAGTGCGGGGGCGACCAAGATGACGATGGCAGATTCAGCGACGATCGGCGCGGAGGTGCATGCCGCGCCGAAGAGCAAGGCGCGCAATTTGGCGATTGATCGCGCCCGCACCTTCCTGACTCTGGTGGTGCTGCTGCATCACGCGGTGATCCCCTATACCTATTTCGGTCATACCGATCCGAAGTACTTCTTCGGCTTCGACATGATCGTGCTCGCCACCGACAGTTTCTTCATGGCGATGTTCTTCTTCCTGTCGGGGCTGTTCGCCTGGTCTGGCATCGCCCGGAAGGGAGCACGGAGCTATTTGGCAGATCGCCTGCTTCGGCTTGGCTTACCCTTCGCGATCTGCGCCCTTACGGTCATTCCGCTCGCCTACTACGCGATCTCCCTGCGGCAGCATCCCGAGATCGGCTTTTCGGAATTCTGGTGGAATATGGTCACGAAGGGCCCGTGGCCGAGCGGGCCGATTTGGTTCCTTTGGGTCTTGTTCGCTTTCGACCTGGTTGCCTGCCTGCTGCACCGGCTGTCGCCCAATCTGCTCGATCCGATCAATCGCCTCTCGCTATACGGTCGCCGTCGGCCCGCCGTGTTCTTCGCGGTCATGCTTGCCGTCACCGCGGCGTTCTACATTCCCGGGAGGGTTCACTTCGGACCAAGCAGTTGGTTCGAGTTCGGGCCGTTCTCGGTCCAGCACGGGCGCGTGATGCTCTACGCGACCTACTTCTTTTTCGGTGCAGGCATCGGCGTTGCGCAAATGGATCGCGGGCTGCTCGCTGTCGACGGCCGGATGGCAAAGGTCAGCTGGGACTGGATGGTGCTGGCGATCGTTCCGTATTGCCTCTTGTGGGTGCTGATCTTTATCAAGCGCGAAATACTGGGCAACCCGTCGCCGTTGCCGGACTGGTATGAAGCGCTCTATGCCATCTGCTTCACTGTCTTCAGCGTGGCCATCATGTTTCTGATCCTGGCCTTTTTCCAGAGGTTCAGGCAATCAGGCTCAGCCAAGCTGCTCGATCCAATGCAGAGCGACGCGTTCGGCATGTTCCTGGTGCACTATCCGATCGCACTGTGGCTGCAATATTGGCTGTTCGACTATGGCCTGCCGGCGATCGTCAAGGCCACGATCGGATTTGTACTGACAGTCATGGCGAGCTGGGCGCTGACGCGAGCGTTGCGGCAGATGCCGGGCGCGACGAAGGTGCTTTGAGGAAGCGGCACCGGCCTCCTATCGTCGTTGCGAGCGCAGCGAAGCAATCCATCTCACCGCAGGCAGCAGTGTGGATTGCGTCGTCGCGGAGCCTGTCATCGGGCCCGCCAAAGGCGGGACCCGGTGGCTCCTCGCAATGACGGATGGCGTCGCTACGCCGCCTTCCCACCCATATATTCCGGCAGCCAGCGCTCGAACGACTTACGGAGCGCATCGATCGCCACGGGCGCTTCGCCCGCGATCGCGATCGCATCGCCGCCGGTGGTGCCGATCCGCACGCAGGGCACTTCGCAGCCGCGCATCTTGGCGAGCACGCGGCCGGCTTCGGTTTCCGGCACGGTGACGAGATAGCGCGCCTGGTCCTCACCGAACCAATAGGCCTGCGAGATCAGCGAGGTCGGCGCCGCCAGCAGCTTGGCCCCGATGCCGCCCGCCATCGCCATCTCGGCCAGCGCGATCAACAGACCGCCGTCGGAGAGGTCGTGCACGGCGGTTGCGGTACCGCCATGGATCATGCCGCGCACGCAATCGCCGTTGCGCTTCTCGGCGGCGAGATCGACCGGCGGCGGCGCGCCCTCCTCGCGACCGCAGATATCGCGCAGGTAAACGGACTGGCCGAGCCAGCCATGGGTCTCGCCCACCAGGAGGATCGCTTCGCCCTCGGCCTTGAAGGCGAGCGAGGCAGATTTGGTGAAATCGTCGAGCAGGCCGACGCCGCCGATCGAGGGCGTCGGCAGGATCGCGCGGCCGTTGGTCTCGTTGTAGAGCGAGACGTTGCCCGAGACGACCGGAAAGTCCAGCGTGCGGCAGGCTTCCGAGATGCCCTTCAGGCAGCCGACGAACTGGCCCATGATCTCGGGCCGCTCAGGATTGCCGAAATTGAGATTGTCGGTGATCGCGAGCGGCTTGCCACCGACCGCGGTGATGTTGCGCCAGGCTTCCGCCACCGCCTGCTTGCCACCCTCAAACGGATCCGCCTCGCAATAGCGCGGCGTGACGTCGACGGTGAGCGCGAGGCCCTTCGGCCCGTCCTCGACGCGCACGACCGCTGCATCGCCGCCGGGACGCTGCATGGTGTTGCCGAGAATGACGTGGTCGTACTGCTCCCAGACCCAGCGCTTAGAGCACATGTCAGGCGAGCCGATCAGCTTCTCCAGCGCAGGCCCGAGGCCCATCGGCGCCGGCACGTCGCGCGCATGCACGACCGGCAACGCGGCGGAGGGGACATGCGGACGGTCGTAGAGCGGCGCCTCGTCGCCGAGTTCCTTGATCGGCAGATCGGCCATGACGTCACCGCCATGCTTGACGACGAAGCGCTTGCTCGGCGTGGTGTAGCCGACCACGGCAAAGTCGAGGCCCCACTTCTTGAAGATCGCCTCGGCTTCCTTTTCCTTCTCGGGCTTGAGCACCATGAGCATGCGCTCCTGGCTTTCCGAGAGCATCATCTCGTAGGCGCTCATGCCGGTCTCGCGGGTCGGCACCGCATCGAGATCGAGGTCGACGCCGAGGTCGCCCTTGGCGCCCATCTCGACGGCCGAGCAGGTCAGGCCCGCCGCGCCCATGTCCTGGATCGCGATGACGCAGCCCTTCTCCATGATCTCGAGGCAGGCTTCGAGCAGCAGCTTCTCGGCGAAGGGATCGCCGACCTGCACCGTCGGGCGCTTCTCCTCGGACTTGTCGTCGAACTCGGCCGACGCCATCGAGGCGCCGTGAATGCCGTCGCGCCCCGTCTTGGAGCCGAGATAGACGATCGGCATGTTCACGCCGGAGGCCGCCGCATAGAAGATCTTGTCGGCATCGGCGAGGCCTACCGCCATCGCGTTGACGAGGATGTTGCCGTCATAGCGGGTGTGGAAGCGCACCTGGCCGCCGACCGTCGGCACGCCGAAGGAATTGCCGTAGCCGCCGACGCCGGCAACGACGCCGGAGACGAGATGCCGGGTCCTGGCATGCTCGGGCGCGCCGAAGCTGAGCGCATTCAGGCAGGCAATCGGCCGCGCCCCCATCGTGAACACGTCGCGCAAGATGCCGCCGACGCCGGTGGTCGCACCCTGATAGGGCTCGATGTAGCTCGGGTGGTTGTGGCTCTCCATCTTGAAGACCACGGCCTGGCCGTCGCCGATGTCGATCACGCCGGCATTCTCGCCGGGGCCCTGGATCACCCAGGGCGCCTTGGTCGGCAGGCCCTTGAGATGGATGCGGGACGACTTGTACGAGCAGTGCTCGTTCCACATCGCCGAGAAGATGCCGAGCTCGGTGAAGGTCGGTTCCCGCCCGATCAGCTTCAGGATGCGCTCGTATTCGTCGGGCTTGAGCCCGTGGGCGGCAACCAGTTCGGGGGTGATCTTGGGTTCGTTCTTCATGGATTCGAGGCTTTCGGCGGCGGTTTGGCCGTTCTTAGGAACATCGGGGGCTTCCGGAAAGCCCTTTCTGGCGCATTTTCCCGCTGTCCCACGTTTTGCAGGCGGGGACGGCGGGAACAGGAATTGCACGGCGCGGACGGATCGGATTTAAGGGCTAAAGACCCGCAATTGAAGGCCCATTTCCTTGCACGAATTGACCAAAGCGCCCCCGCCCCGCCGCCCCGACCTCCACGTCGCCACCGAGGGCGAATTTGTGGGCTGGCGGACCTGGATTCGCGACAGTTTTGAGTCCCATGTCGGCCCCTTCTGGCACCGGATCGAGGCGGACGGCAGCGTCCGCAGCGCCTTCCGGGTCGAGAAAAAGCACCTCAACGGCTCCGGGAACGTCCATGGCGGCTGCTACATGGCCTTTGCCGACTATTCCCTGTTTGCGATCGCCACCCATGTCCTGGACAGCCGGGCGGTGACGACCAACTTCGCCTGCGAATTCCTCGACGCGGCACGCGAGGGCGAGCTGATCGAATGCACCGGCGAGGTCACCCGCGCCGGCGGCTCGCTGATCTTCCTGCGCGGCAAGATGATGTCCGGGACACGGGTGCTGCTGACCTTTTCGGGCACGATCAAGCGGATGAAGCGGAAGGCGCTACCTCAGCCAAACGCATAGCTCGCCGGCTTCCCTTTTCAGGTCCCCTCGCCCAGACTTCCCGGCAAGCGCTATCGCGCCGGGGAGCAGGAACAAGGTGCCGCAGAGCACATCGGAGGCGAGTCGCGCGACGGCCGCCGCACCACTGTCGCCCATCGCCGCAACCGGCGCACGCAACTGGCGCGACTATGCGCTGCTGCTCGCGCTCGCCTGCTGCTGGAGTTCGACCTACCCGCTGGCCAAGCTGGCGCTTCCCACCATCCCGCCCATCACCTTCATCTCGGCACGCTCGCTGATCGCGGCTGCCTTCCTGTTCGCGATCCTGTGGATGCGCGGCATCAGGGTCCCGACCGACGCGAAGGCGTGGAAGCTGTTCGCGACCCAGCAATTGATCAACTCGACCTTTCCGTTCCTGATCATCACCTGATCGCAGCAATATGTGCCGGCGTCGAACACGGTGGTGCTGGCCTCGACGACACCGATCTTCGCGTTCCTGATCACCTCGCTGATCACCCGGCATGAGCCGGCAACGCTGCTCAAGCTCGCCGGCGCGATTTTGGGACTCGCCGGCACGGTTCTCATCGTCGGCCTCGACGCGCTGCGCGGCTTCGGGAGCGAGATCGTGGCGGAAATCGCGATTTTGCTCGCGACCATCTCCTTTGCCTGCGCCACGATCTTCGGCCTTCGCCTGTCCGAATACGACCCGATGGTGGTGGCGGCCGGCTCGCTGTTGTTCGGCGGCCTCATCCTGCTGCCGCCCTCGCTGATCATCGATCAGCCCTGGACGCTGCAGCCGACCTCGACCGCAATCGTCGCCACCATCGTCATGGGAATCGTCTCGAGCGCGCTGGGCTTGATGCTGTTCTACGTCTGCCTCGGCCGGCTCGGCACGCTGACCACGAACGCGCAAGGCTATTTGCGCATCCCGATCGGCGTCGGCCTCTCCGTGCTGCTGCTCGGCGAGAGCGTGCCGTCCAACCTCGCGCTCGGCCTGCTGCTGGTGATGGCGGGTGTTGCGGCCATGACGGTGCCGGCGGAGCGTCTGAAGCTGCGCTGAAGCACAATGAGCTTGGCTTGAATCGATGCTGGGCCAGCACGGGATCACCTCTCCCGCTTGCGGGAGAGGTCGTATCGCATCGAAGATGCGATACGGGTGAGGGCTCTATCCTCTTGGGGAGTCCCACCGCGGAGATACCCTCTCCCCACCCCTCTCCCGCAAGCGGGAGAGGGAGCCGAGTCCCACCGCCACCGCTCAAGCCGAAATCTGCTTCTCCGCGATCGACAGCCATTCGGCCTGCGCCTTGCGCAGATATTTCGGCGCGCGCCGCATCTGGATCAGGAGCTCGTTGAAGACCATGCGTGCCTCGGCGCTGCGGCCGACCGTTTGCAGCAGCATGCCGTAGCGCACCCGCGCCTCGGCGCCGGGGAAGTAGCCGGCGAGCGCGTGATATTCCTCGAGCGCCTCGTCGAGCCGGCCGACCTCGGCGAGCGCGCGGGCATAGAGCAGATGCGCGTCGGCGGAATCGAAGTCCGGCCATTGCTTCTGCAGATTGTCCAGCGTGGCGAGCGCATCGGCCGGGCGGCTGGCGGCAAACTGCGCCTGCGCCTTGCGCAGCGCATAGGCGGGATCGTGGCCCATCGACAGCTTCAGGATGTGATCGTAATGCGATTCCGCTTCGGCGAACCGGCCGATATTTGCGCACTCTTCCGCCAGCGCCGCACGGTTGGAGATGGTGTCGGTGCCGGCCAGCCGGTCGGACAGCTCGCGATAGCGCTTCTCGGGATCGAGCCGGTTGGCAACACGCTGGCGCGCCTGCCGCGCGCCGGGGCTGGAAAACCATTCGGGAATGAGCTCGACCGCGATATAGGCGATCGCGCCCATCAGCGGCACCATCAGGATGATGAAGGCCCAGGGCCGCAACCGTCCGGTTCGCGAGGCGTGATAGATCAGGGTGATATCGAGCAGCAGAACGACCAAAGCGACGGGCATGTGACATCCGGACAGCACAACGGCAGCGCAAGCCTCCTGATATCGCAACTCATACGATGAAACAACTTTGAGTTGCTGCTTCTCGCGAAAATCCACGATATCGAACGCATGCGCCTTGATGGCGACGAGGAGTCAGTCGTCTTGAACGCGATGGAGGTTCATGAATCAGCGGCAGCGCGCCTAATGTCGGGCCGCGAGCTGCGCAGGGCGGGGCACGAACATTTGCATCATGCGCAGTCAAGCCGGCTTGAGCAACAATCCGCTTGCCAGCGCTCGAAACGCGTCCACGGCCTTGTTCAGCACGACTTCCGGATCCTCGGCTGCGGCGACCCATAATGCGGCACCGAGCGCGGCGCCGTTCAGCAGTCGCCCGGCTGCTTCAACATCCAAAGGCTTCACCACCTTCTCGTCGATCAGTGACCGGATCGTTCGCATGGTGATATCCAGGCAGGCGTTCTCGCCGGGCCATTTGGATGGATCACCGAGTACGGCAGGTCCATCCAGAAGCATGATGCGCTGAATTTCGGGATCGAGCGCCATTTCGATATAGGCACTGCCCTCTGCGAGCAGGCCCTGCCACAAGGTTGGCGCCTGCTCCCGGATCGCGCGCAGCCGTTCCGCCATTTCGCCATCGATCTGCGCGACGACGGCCCAGAGCAGTCCCTTCTTGTCTTCGAAATTGTGATAGAGCGCGCCCCGCGTCAGCCCAACCGAGGCTGTCAGCTCATCCATCGACGCTTCTGCATAACCCTGCGTGGCGAAGGCTTTGCGCGCAGCGCGGATGAGCTTGGCCCGATTTTCCGCCATGGCTGCGGCACGTTTTCCCTCGATCATGCGCGACCCATTTCCTGTTGACATACGCCCCGTATGTGAGCGATACACTCACATACGAACCGTATATGAACAATGTCACGACCGGCGCCGCGAGGCAATTCGCGATCCCTTTGAAAGGTACAGCCACATGCTCCAGCGCGAGGCCATCTTCCCCGCTCACCGTCACGCACTTTATGAAGCCCATCGGTATTCTGCCGCGATCCGGTCCGGCGACTTGCTGTTCGTATCGGGACAGGTCGGCAGCCGCGAGGACGGCTCACCCGAGCCCGTGTTCGAGGACCAGGTCCGGCGTGCGTTTGCCAATTTGCGCGCGGTGCTCGCAGCTGCCGGATGCACGCTGGACGATGTAGTGGATGTCACCACGTTTCACACCGATCCTGCCCAACAGATCGATACCGTGATGGCTGTCCGCAGCACTGAGATCGGCGACGCGCCCTATCCGAATTGGACGGCTGTTGGCGTGAATTGGCTTGCCGGGTTCGACTTCGAGATCAAGGTCGTCGCGCGGATTCCTTGAGTCGTGCAAAGCCGTCTCCCGCCAACGGGGGAGCCGGCAGAAGCCGCCTGCTACTTGGCGTCGTCCGCCAGCATCTTCCGGTATTTCTCGACGTCTCGCGTCACGAGCTGCTGCAGCAGCTCCGGCGTATGTTCGCCTGCATCGGGCGCAACGGTCGAAAGGTCGGCAAAGCGCTTCTTCACCGCGTCGGTCTCCACGGCCGTGCGCGCTGCGGCGTTCAGCTTGGCAATCACGGCCGCTGGCGTGCCCTTCGGCGCGAACAGGCCGTTCCAGCCCTGTGCCTCGAATTCGGGCAGGCCCGCCTCCACCGACGTCGGCAGGTCGGGCAGCGTGGCGAGCCGCACGGTCGAGCCGACCACGAGCCCCTTCACCAGCTTCTCGTTGATCGATTGCGAGACCGAGGCGGCGGCATCGCAGACGCCATCGATCTGGCTGCCGACGGCGTCGGTGAGCGCGGGCGCGGCGCCGCGATAGCCGACCAGCGTCGCGTCGATGCCCGCGGCGGTGACGAAGCTCTTGCAGATCAGATAGTTCGAGGAGCCGACGCCGGCATGGCCGAGATTGATCTTGCCGGGATTGGCCTTGGCGTAGGCGATGAACTCCTTGAGGTCCTTCGCCGGAAAGTCCTTGCGCAGCGCGATGATGCCAAACGTCTTCGCGACCATGGCGATCGGCACGAAAGAGTCAGGCGTGAACGGCAGTTTTGGATAGATCGTGTAGGTCGCGGCGTTGGTGCCGGCATTGCCGATCGCGATGGTGTAGCCGTCGGGCTCGGCGCGGGAGGCGCGCGCCAGCGCGGTCGAGCCGCCGGCCCCCGCAACGTTCTCGATCACGATGGTCTGGCCGAGCGCGATGCCCATCTGCTCGGCCACGGCGCGTGCGATCACGTCCGAGGTGCCGCCGGCCGCGAACGGCACGATCATGGTAACAGG
This sequence comes from Bradyrhizobium sp. CIR18, assembly GCF_014198295.1. Lineage (NCBI taxonomy): Bacteria > Pseudomonadati > Pseudomonadota > Alphaproteobacteria > Hyphomicrobiales > Nitrobacteraceae > Bradyrhizobium > Bradyrhizobium sp. CIR18. The sequence goes on from NZ_JACIHF010000001.1 coordinate 1,502,982, forward strand.
ACGCTTGGGATAATCCTGCGCGAACGCGCCAGTTGCGAACGAAAATGACGCGAGCGACAGCGCCGCGATCGCGGCGAGTGACCGCTTCAGCCCGAACGAAATCACGCGGCCTTTTCCAGATGCGCGGTCAGGCCGGCGAACAGGCCGCGGCCGTCGGTGCAGCCCATGATGTCTTCGACATGGTTTTCCGGATGCGGCATCATGCCGAGCACGTTGCCCTTGTCGCTGACGATGCCGGCGATCGAATGCGCCGCGCCGTTGATGTTGCTGTCATCGTCGACCACGCCGGCGGCGGAGCAGTAGCGATAGAGCACCCGCCCCTCGCCTTCGAGCCGCTTGATGGTCTCTTCGTCCGCCTCGTAATTGCCTTCGCCATGGGCGACCGGCACGCGGATCACCTGTCCGGCATTATAGCCGCGGGTGAACGGCGTGTCGGACCGCTCGACGCGCAGATGCACGTCGTGACAGATGAATTTCAGCCGCTCGTTGCGCATCAAGACGCCCGGCAACAGGCCGGACTCGCACAGGATCTGAAACCCGTTGCAGACGCCGAGCACGAGGCCGCCCTTGGCCGCATAGTCGCGCACCGCGTCCATCACCGGCGCGCGCGCGGCAATGGCGCCGCAGCGCAAATAGTCGCCGTAGGAGAAGCCACCCGGCACCACCACGAGATCCGTGCCCGCAGGCAACGCCGTCTCGGCGTGCCAGACCATCGCCGGCTCGCTGCCCGAGATCATCCTCAGTGCACGCGCCATGTCGCGTTCGCGGTTGATTCCGGGAAAGACGAGGATGGCGGCTTTCATGTTCGGGTTCCGACGGTGATGGGAATCGGGCTGGCCAAAGGGCCAATTCGTGAAGAGACATAGCCATTTGACGGGGATTTTACCAGTGCTAGCCTTGCCGGACGGCCTTGTGCACAGGCCATAGCCGAGGCACTTTTGCCCGCGATCTTGCCCGGGATTGAAGCCATGAACGTCCCGTCGCTGCCCACATCCCACTCCGAGCCCGTGTCCACCGAGGGCGTCGTCGCCGCCGGCGCCTATGTCGATGGACGCCGTATCGCCAATATCGCCATCAGCGAGGCCTCGAGTTGGCGGGCCAAGCCCGGCCACGTGGTCTGGATCGGCCTGCACGAGCCCGACATGGCGCTGCTCGGCGCGGTGCAGAAGCAATTCGACCTGCACGAACTGGCGATCGAGGACGCCAACCACGCCCATCAGCGACCCAAGATCGAGCAATATGGCGAGGCCCTGTTCATCGTGGCGCGGACGGCGCAGCTGGTCGAGGGCCGCATCGCCTTCGGCGAGACCCACATCTTCGTCGGCGAAGGTTATCTGGTCTCGGTGCGCCACGGCGCCTCGACGTCCTACACGCCGGTGCGCGAACGCTGCGAAAGCTGCCCGCGGGCACTCGCGCGCGGCGAGGATTACATCCTCTATGCGATCCTCGATTTCATCGTCGACAATTACTCGCCCGTGCTCGAGAGCATTCACGACGAGGTCGAGGGCATCGAGGACGACGTGCTGTCCAAGCCGATCAGCAAGGCCCAGATCGAGCGGCTCTATATGCTGCGCCGCGACCTGTTGCGGCTGCGCAACGCGATCGGGCCACTGGTGGAGGTCTGCCGCCGGCTGGAGCATGACGAGCTGTCGATGGTGCGGCAGGCCATGCAGCCGCTGTTCCGCGACGTCACCGACCACGTCCGCAACATCCAGGAGCGCATCGATTCCATGCGTGAGGTGCTGGCCTTCGCCTTCGAGGCCAGCCTGCTGGTCGGCCAGGCGCAGGAGACGGCGGTGTCGAAGAAGCTCGCCTCGTGGCTTGCGATCATCGCGATCCCGACCGCGCTGGCCGGCATCTACGGCATGAACTTCAAGCACATGCCGGAGCTGGAATGGGAGTACGGTTATTTCATGCTGCTCGGCGTGATGCTGACGGCATGCGGCTCGCTGTATTGGCGGTTTCGCCGCGCCGGGTGGTTGTGAGCGAACCACCCCGTAGCCCGGATGGAGCGAAGCGCAATCCGGGAAAGTGCCATAGCGGATAGCCCCGGATTTCGCTTCGCTCCATCCGGGCTACAAAGGCGGGCCTAGCTAAGCAGCTCCACCCGATAATTCTCGATCACGGTATTCGCCAGCAGCTTGTCGGCGGCTTCCTTCAGCGCGGCTTCCGCCTTGGTCTTGTCGGCGCCGGCGAGCTCGATGTCGAACACCTTGCCCTGGCGGACGCTGGCGACGCCGTCGACGCCGAGCGACTTCAGCGCGCCTTCGATGGCCTTGCCTTGCGGATCGAGGATGCCCGTCTTCAAGGTAACGGTGACACGTGCCTTCACGTCAAAAATCCCCTCAGCTCTTCACCAGCACCGGGCCGGAGCCCTGCGGACGCTCGTTCTCCATGAGGATGCCGAGGCGTTTTGCAACTTCAGTATAGGCCTCGAGCAAGCCGCCGAGATCCCTGCGGAAACGATCCTTGTCGAGCTTCTCGTTCGACTTGATGTCCCACAGACGGCAGCTGTCCGGCGAGATCTCGTCGGCGACGATGATGCGCATCATCTCGTTCTCGAACAGGCGTCCGCATTCCATCTTGAAGTCGACGAGGCGGATGCCGATGCCGAGGAAGAGGCCGGTGAGGAAGTCGTTGACACGGATGGCAAGCGCCATGATGTCGTCGATCTCCTGCGGCGTCGCCCAGCCGAAGGCCGTGATGTGCTCTTCGGACACCATGGGGTCGTTGAGCTGGTCGTTCTTGTAGTAAAATTCGATGATCGAACGGGGCAGCTGGGTGCCCTCCTCGATGCCGAGGCGCTGTGACAGCGAGCCGGCAGCGACGTTCCGCACCACTACCTCGAGCGGCACGATCTCGACCTCGCGAATCAGCTGCTCGCGCATGTTGAGACGGCGGATGAAGTGGGTCGGCACCCCGATGTCGTTGAGGTGCTGAAACAGGTACTCCGAGATCCGGTTGTTGAGGACGCCCTTGCCCTCGATCACCTGATGCTTTTTCGCATTGAACGCGGTCGCGTCGTCCTTGAAGTGCTGGATCAGGGTACCGGGCTCCGGGCCTTCATACAGAACCTTTGCCTTGCCTTCATAAATGCGACGCCGACGGCTCATGGGGATGTACCGTGTTTTGTTGAAATCCATGTATTTGGTGTGCTCCGGTTACTAGGATTACGACCCACAGCGGAGCTGCCGTGAACAGCTCGGAACCCGTCCATAACCCTTGGAAACAGAACGGGAACCATGCCTTCAGGCAACCTATCCGATTGGCTGACCGAGCACAATCGATCCGGCCGTCCGGCGCCAACTTATACCGTCTTGCCTGCGGCTTAACGGCCCGTTGTTTTGCCGATTCGTGCTATCTATGTAGGCATGCAGTCGGGTCGCCGCAACGGAAGGCTCCCGCTCCATTCAGCAGGGGATTTGGAACAGGTATGAGCGAGTTCGACAAGCGCCAGGAAGGTTTCGAGAAGAAATACGCCCTCGACGAGGAGCAGAAATTCAAGGCGGAGGCCCGCCGCAACCGGTTGCTCGGGCTGTGGGCGGCCGAAAAGCTCGGCATGTCCGGCGATGCCGCCACAGCCTATGCCAAGGAAGTGGTCGCGGCCGACTTCGAGGAGGCCGGCGATGCCGACGTCCTGCGCAAGCTGACAACCGATTTCGCCGCCAAGAACGTCGCCGTCACCGAGCAGGCGATTCGCGCCAAGATGAGCGAGCTGCTCGCGGTAGCGGCCGCCGAGGTGAAGGCGGGGAAATAATACGTTCAGGCCCGACGCCGGCGCGCAATGACCTTGCGCGCCGGCGGTCTTTTTTGGGCGCCCCGCCTGGCCGGGCCGTCGAACGTGGCGTAGTCGCGGCGGATGGTCTCCAGCAGACGCTGAGCGGCAGCACTCAGGAAGCCGCCGAGACGAGTCACCAGGACAATGTGCTGGTCCGCGGTGAGATCGCCGACGGTGATCGTCGAGATCGCTCCCGCATGCAGCTCCTCCGCCACATGGCTCCGCGCCAATAGCGCAAGGCCGAAGCCCGCCTCCACGAGCCGCTTCTGCGCCGTGAGGCTGTCCACCGCCGTCCACTCCACGTCCCCGAGGCCTTGCGTCAGGAACAGCGCGAACACGTGAGCCGCTGCGATCTCACGGCGGCCGCGCGTTTCCGGGAACGCGATCCAGCGCTCGCCGCGAAGCTCGGCAAGCCGCTTGACGCGCTTGTTGGCGAGCGGATGGTCGGACGCACAGACCACCTGCAACGCCTCGCTCAGCACCAGCTCACTGGCGAGATCGCCGGCCAGGTCGGTATTGTAACGCAAGCCGATCGTGGCCTCGCCGCGCCGGATGAGATCAGAGACCTCCGCGCTGGTCGCGGTCCGCAGGGCAAGCGCGACCGCGGGATTATCCGCGGCAAACCGTTTCATGATGCCCGACAGGCGGCCGTCGGCGAGCGTGCCGGTCACGGCCAGCGAAACCGGACCCGAAGGCTGCTTGGTCAGCGCGCGTATCGCCTGCTCGGCGTCCTGCGCCGCCGCGACGGCGCGCTCGGCATAGGGGATCAGCACGCGCCCGGCGTCGCTGAGCCGCGTACGGCCCGCGATCCTCTCGAACAGGGGCACGCCGAGCTCCTGCTCCAGCAGCGCAATACGGCGCGAAATCGCCGGCTGCGAGCGATGCAGGAATTTCGCGGCATTCGAGACCCCGCCTCTGCGATGAACGGTCAGGAAGGTATTGAGGGCATCGCTGTCCATGGCGAACACCTCATGCAAAAAACTGATGACTATAAGAGGAATAACAAATTTAGCGGATGGCGAGAATGCCCCTAAAGGCTTGCCGGCAGACAAGGTCAAGCGGAGACGAGCCATGACGAGCCAATTGGACAAAGCGAAAGCACTTCGCGCCCTGCACGAGCGGCCCGGTGCGTTCATCATTCCCAACCCCTGGGACGTCGGCACCGCAAAACTGCTCGCCGCGGCCGGCTTCGAGGCGCTCGCAACCACGAGCCTCGGCCTTGCCAACATGCAGGGAAGCTCGACCGTCAGCCTGGACGAGATCCTCGAGAATTGCCGCGCGATCGCGCAGGCCACCGATCTTCCGGTCAGCGTCGATCTGGAAAACTGCGGCGCGCACGATCCGAGACGCGCGGCCGAGGCGATCCGGCGCGCCGCCGAGGCCGGTGCGGTCGGCGGTTCGATCGAGGATTCGACGGGCGATCGCGATCGGCCGATCTACGACTTCTCACTGGCGGTCGAGCGCGTGCAGGCGGCCGTCGAGACGGCGCGCTCGCTGTCGTTTCCCTTTACGCTGACGGCGCGGGCGGAAAACCTTCTCCACGGGCGCAACGATCTCGACGACACGATCCGGCGGCTTCAGGCGTACGAAGCGGCGGGCGCGGATGTCCTCTACGCCCCCGGGGTCCACGACCTTGCCACGATCAGGACGGTCGTGACCTCGGTCGGAAAACCCTTCAACCTCGTGATGGGTTTTGCCGATCCGACGCTGACGCTCGCGCAATTGTCCGCGGCCGGCGTCAAGCGCATCAGCGTCGGTGGCGCCATGTCGCGATACGCGCTGGCCGCCTTCCTGAAGAGCGCGCGCGAGATGAAGGAGAATGGCTCCTTCACCTATGTTCGCGAGATGGCACCGATCAAGGACCTGCGCGCCGCCTTCGCCGCGGTCACTCCTCCTTGAAGCCGTATTCCGGCACGTTGCCGCTCGCGCCGTAATATTTGTACGGCAGGAATTTGCCGCTCATGGTGATCTTGACGCGGTCGCCCTTCGGGTTGGCGACGCGTTCGATTCCCATGTCGAAGTCGATCGCCGACATGATGCCGTCGCCGAATTCTTCTTCGATCAGCGCTTTCCAGGCCGGGCCGTTCACCATCACCATCTCGTAGAAGCGATAGATCAAGGGATCGGTCGGCGGCATCGGCGTGCCGACGCCGCGCATCGGCACCTCGTTGAGCATCGCCGTCTCCGCCTTCGACAGACCGAACAGCTCGCCGGCATTGGCGGCCTGCGGCTTCGTCAATTTCATCTGGCCGAGAATGGCGCCGACGATGAGGACCTCGGAATACCCCCCGATCTTGTCGCAGATGTGCTTCCAGCTCCAGCCCTTCTCGCGCTTGATGTCGAGCAGCTTCTCGGTGAGGTCTTCGCGTTTCATGTCAGGTCTCCGTTTCAGGCAGTCAGTCCGGGACTGGTCCCGGGAATCAAGGTCTGGCGTTGCTCGTCACCACTGGTCGCGATCGTCAGTCCGGGCTTGCCGATATGCACCAGCGGCACATTCCGCGGATCGTGACCGGGTGTCTCGGCGGTAAAGGTCTTGCTGCGCGTCACCAGGAAATCGATGATGTGGTTGCGCAGCGCGTAATAGAGCGGATGACGGTGCAGATCGGTGCGGCCGCGGTCTCTCGGCAGCGGATTCTCCACGACCTCTGCGAGCACCGCGCCGGGCCCGTTGGTCATCAGGAAGATCTTGTCGGCGAGGTAGATCGCCTCGTCGACGTCATGGCTGATCATGAACGCGGTCTGCCCGGTCTCGAGGCAAATGCGCCGCACCTCGTCCTGCAGCGTGCCGCGCGTCAGCGCGTCCAGCGCCGAGAACGGCTCGTCCATCAGCATGATCTTCGGCGTGATCGAGAGCGCACGTGCGATGCCGACGCGCTGCTTCATGCCGCCGGACAGCTCTGACGGCCGCTTGTGCTCGGAGCCGGTGAGACCGACGAGGTCGATGAAGCTCTGCGCGTGCGCCTTCACCTTGGCGCGGTTCCAGCTGCGCCATTTCGAGCTCACGGCATAGGTGACGTTGCCGAGCACGGTGCGCCAGGGCAACAGCGCGTGGCTCTGGAAGATCACGGCACGGTCGAGGCTGGTGCCCGAAATCGCCTGCCCGTCGACGATGACGGCGCCCTCGCTCGGCGCATCGAGGCCGGCGAGGATGTTGAGCACCGTGGTCTTGCCGCAGCCGGAATGCCCAATCACGCAAGCAAACTCGCCCCGCGCCATCGAGAGCCACAGGTTCTCGAAGATGGTGGTCGTGGCGCCGCCGGCGCCCGGATAGCGCTTCGCGATGGCTTCGATGGAGATGAATTTGTCGGTCATCGCCCCTACTCCGGAAACGTGACCATGCGCGTGAAGCGCGCCAGAATCTGGTCGAGCAGCATGCCGACGATCCCAATCAGGAGGATCGCGATGATCACGTTGGTGATCGACAGATTATTCCACTCGTTCCAGACGAAGTAGCCGATGCCGGTGCCGCCGACGAGCATTTCGGCAGCGACGATCACGAGCCAGGCGATGCCGATCGAGATGCGCATGCCGGTCAGGATCGTCGGCGCCGCCGCCGGGAGGATCACGGTGAAGGCGCGCCTGACGGTGCCGACCTCGAGCGTTCGCGCGACGTTGATCCATTCCTTGCGCACGCTGGCAACGCCGAACACGGTGTTGAGCAGCATCGGCCAGATCGAGCAGATGAAGATGACGAAGATCGCCGAGATCGAGGAATCCTTGATGGTGTAGAGCGCGAGCGGCATCCAGGCCAGCGGCGAGATCGGCTTCAGCACCTGGATGAAGGGATCGAGCGCCTTGCTGAGCAGCGGCGACATGCCGATCAGGAAGCCGAGCGGGATCGCGACCAGCACCGCGAGCAGATAGCCGGTGCCGACGCGCCCGATGGAATAGCCAAGTTGGATGCCGAGCCCTTTGTCGTTCGGCCCGTTGTCGTAGAACGGCCGTCTCAGATGCTCCCAGAGCTTGGCGCCGACGTCGAGCGGCCCGGGCATCGCCGATTTGCCCTGCGTCGCGGTCAGGCCCATCAGCTTGGCATATTCGGGGCTCATCGTGGCGACGGGGCCCGTCGAGCGCGTGGCGAGATGCCAGATGCCGAGGAACGCGGCGAGCAGCGCGATGGAAACGAGACCGGCGCGGAGACGGAGGGAGGAGGTCATCGCGCAAGACCTCTCCCCATGTCGTCCCGGCGAACGCCGGGACCCATACCGCGGAATCTATCGATCGCAATCGGTGGGCGTACCGAACGACGAGTCTTCGCCAAACGTCTCCCTGGGGTTATGGGTCCCGGCGTTCGCCGGGACGACGCTGGGGAGAAAGCGCAGCCCATCACGACGACTTCCTGATCTTGAAGCTCGCGACATAGTCCTCCGGCTTGGCCGGATCGAAAGTCTTGCCCATCACCGCAAACGACTTGTACGCGCTCGCCGGCGGCGACAGGCCCATCTCCGTCATCAGCTTCTTGGTGTCGGTCGCCAGATACACCTGCTCGGCCACCGCCTTGTAGTCGACGTCGCCCTTGATCTGGCCCCAGCGCTTCATCTGCGTCAGCATCCACACAGCAAAGGACTGCCAGGGGAACGGATCGAAATCGACGCGCCTGGCGTCGGTCTTCACGCCGCCGAGACCGTCGGCATAGGTGCCGGTCAGGACCTGTTCGAGCACCGTGACGGGCGCGTTGATGTAATTGGCCGGCGCGATGGCCTCCGCAATCTGCTTGCGGTTCTCCGCCTTCGAGGCATAGGCGGTCGCATCGACGATGGCGCGGGTCAGCGCCGCAAAGCTGTTTGGCGCTGACGTGATGAACTCGCGGCTTGCGGCAAAGCTGCAGCAGGGATGCCCGTCCCAGATCTCCTTCGACAACAGATGCATGAAGCCGACGCCGTCATAGATCGCGCGCTGGCAGATGTTGTCGGGCGCGAGGAAGCCGTCGATGTTGTCGGCACGCAAATTGGCGACCATCTCCGGCGGCGGCACCGAGCGCAGCTGCACGTCGGTATCGGGATCGAGACCGTGCTCGGCGAGATAATAGCGCAGCAGGTAATTGTGCATGGAATAGTCGAAGGGGATGGCGAATTTCAGGCCCTTCCAATCCTTCGGATCGCGCTTGTCCTTGTGCTTGGCCGACAGCACGATGCCCTGCCCGTTGATGTTCTCGATCGCGGGCACCGCAAATGGGATGGCGTTTGCGCCCAGGCCCAGCGAGATCGCGATCGGCATCGGCGCCAGCATGTGCGCGGCGTCGTATTCCTTGTTGATGGTCTTGTCGCGGATCACGGCCCAGCCGGCGGTCTTGACCACTTCGACATTGAGTCCGTGCTTGGAGTAAAAGCCCATCGGCGCCGCCATGATGATGGGCGTGGCGCAGGTGATCGGAATGAATCCGACCTTGAGGTCCTTCTTCTCGGGCGTACCGGCCTGCGCGAACACCTCGGTCGCCGTCTTGAGCGGGAAGAACTGTGACAGTGCGGCAAGCGCAGTCGATGCGCCGACCGACTTCAGGAATGCACGCCGAGCCACGTCCTGCGGAAACATCGCGCGCATCACCGCGGAGGCGACGACGCCCTCGTAACGCTTCTCTTGGCTTTCGACCGGTTCGCAATGCAGAGCCATCACCTGCTCGTGCTCCGCCGCAGAGCGATGCTGGCCGCAGATACAGCCGGCTCGAAGGTTGCGATCGGGATCAAACGGATTGTCGAACGTAGACATCGGCCCTCCTGCGCGTCATTGCGGGGAGGAATTACGCAAGGAGCATGCCACGACCCTCGAAGCGACCAGTGCCTTGATGACGCAGTAATTTCGCCTCCGCTTGGCCACTACGAAAACTCGTGATAAACGAGATTTCGTAGTTCAATTACGAGATTTCGCAATGGCAACGACGCCAATGCCCATCCACGATGATGTGGCTTCCGCCATCGACCCGCGCATCGCGGCGTTCGAATCCTCCGTCGAGGCGACGCTTCTGGTCGACCCCTACGGCGACCAGATCGTCGATGCCAATCCCGCCGCCTGTGCTCTTCTCGGCTACGACCGCGCCCTGCTGCGGCAGACCCGGGCCAGCACGCTCCATGCCGGCGAGCTTGCCGCCCTTACCGTCTTCACCCAGGCCGTGCTGCACAAGGGAGCCTACTGGACCACGGCGCTCAATCCCCGACATGCGACGGGGCAAGATCTCCGGCTCGAATATGCCGCCTGCCTGCTGCCGCATGACGGCCGCTCGCTGCTGCTGCTGACGCTGACCGATCTCGAAGCGCGCCGCCGGCGCAATGTCGATGCCGCCGCCGAAGACCACATGCGCGGCGGCATTTCGACCTGGCAGCGGGTCGAGCGCGTGTTTCAGGACATCGAACGCGAGAACCAGCTGATCCTGCGCGCTGCCGGCGAAGGCATCTATGGCGTGAACGCGGAAGGCAAGACCACCTTCGTCAATCCCGCGGCCGAGCGCATGCTCGGCTGGACCGCCGAAGAGCTGGTCGGCAAGGAGATCCACCCGATCGTCCACCACACTCATCACGACGGCCGCCACTATCACAACCACGATTGCCCGATCTATGCGGCGTTCCGCGATGGCGCCGTGCACCAGGTCGACGGCGAGGTGTTTTGGCGCAAGGACGGCTCGCCCGCCTGGGTCGAATACACATCGACTCCGATCCGCGATCGCGGCGTCGTGGTCGGCGCCGTGGTGGTGTTTCGCGACGTCAGCCAGCGCCGTGAGGCCGACGAGAAGCTGCACGCCGCCCTTGCCGAGGTCGACCGCCTGCGCGAACGGCTCGAGCTGGAAAACGCCTATCTCCAGGAAGAAATCCGCATCGAGACCAATCCGCGCGGCATCATCGGTCAAAGCGAGGCGATCCAGAAGACGCTGCGGCAGGTCAAGCTGGTGGCGCCGACCACCGCGGCGGTGATGATCAACGGCGAATCCGGCACCGGCAAGGAGCTGATCGCGCGCGCCATCCACGAGGACTCCACCCGCAGCGACCGGCCGTTGATCCGCGTCAACTGCGCCGCGATCCCGCGCGAATTGTTCGAGAGCGAGTTCTTCGGCCATGTCCGAGGCGCCTTCACCGGGGCGACGCGCGACCGCATCGGCCGCTTCGAGCTCGCCGACGGCGGCACGCTGTTCCTCGACGAGGTCGGCGAGATTCCGCTCGAACTCCAAGGTAAGCTGCTGCGCGTGTTGCAGGAAGGCCATTTCGAGCGCGTCGGCGAGGCGCGTACCCGCGCGGTCGACGTTCGTGTCATCGCCGCGACCAATCGCGATCTCAAGCAGGAGGTCCAGCGCGGCCGCTTTCGCGAAGACCTCTATTTCCGCCTCAACGTGTTCCCGATCGAGACCGTCCCCTTGCGCGAGCGGCGCGAGGACATTCCGCTGCTCGCACAGCACTTCCTGACGCGCGAGAGCAAGGCGTTGAAGTCGAATTTGCGCCTGTCGGAGGGCGACGCGCGGCGGCTGACCCGCTACGACTGGCCCGGCAATGTCCGCGAACTGCAGAACGTGATCGAGCGCGCCGCGATCCTGTCGCAGAACGGCCGCCTGCGCATCGATCTGCCTGACGCCTCCGGCGCGCAAGCGCCTAGCGGTGCCGCTCGTCAGAAGCTCGACGCGCGTCCCGCCGTCATGACGTCGTCGGAAATGCGCGTCCACGAGCGCGCCAACATTTTGGCCGCGCTCGAGGCCTGCGCTGGAAAAGTCTTCGGCCCCGGCGGCGCGGCCGAGATGCTGGACATCAAGCCGACCACGCTGGCCTCGCGGATCAAGGCGCTGGGAATTGCGCCGCGTTCGCGGACTGGCCTCAACGGTTTGGCATGAAGCGATCAGCTTCGATGCTGGCCACGGGCTCATTTCACCTCTCCCGCTTGCGTGGGAGGTCGGCACGAAGCGCCGGGTGGGGGCTCTCTCCACACTGGGAATCCCGCTGAGGAACACCCCCACCCCAACCCTCCCCCGCAAGCGGGAGAGGGAGTGCACTTCCTTCGTGGCAACACGGCCCGATCTAGTCAGGCTGGATGGAAGCGCGCTCACGCCGCCTTGGTCGTCACCCCCGATGCAATCGGCAATCCCTGCTCGATCGGCAGCGATGGATCGCGCGACCATTCGTTCCAGGAGCCGAAATACATCCGCACGTCCTTCACGCCGGCATTCTTCAGCGCGAGAAAGGTGTTCGAGGCGCGCGCGCCTTTGAAGCAGTAGAGATAGACCGGCGTCGTCGGCGAGATGCCGACGGTGGCGCATTCGGCCAGGATCTCCTCCTTGGACTTGAAGCGGGGCCCTTCCGCGGTCGGCTTCATCATGCGGTACCATTCCAGCCACACCGCGCCGGGGATGCGGCCCTTGCGCGGGCAGAAATCCTTTCCATAGGGCGAAGAGCTGTCGCCGATCCATTCGTCGACATCACGCACGTCGAGAATGGCGATGCCGGGCTTGCCGACCGCGGCGAGCATGGTCTTCGCATCGATCAGGATATCGCCGGCTTCCGGCACGACCGCGAACGAGGCCTTCGCCGGCGCCGGGACATCCTTCGTCACCGGAAGACCCGCGGCCGACCACGCGTCGAAGCCGCCATGCAGCACCTTCACCTTGGGATAGCCGAGCATGGTGAGCAGATAGTAGCCGCGGCAGGACTGGCCGAAGCCGGAATTCATCGACTGCTCGTAGACCACGGCAGTCTCCTTGCCGGAGAGGCCGGCGGCACCGAAGGCGTCGGCGAATTTGGTCTTCAGCTCGCTCATGCCTTCCGGCGTCGAGGTCGCAAGAAACGTGAAGATCTCGTGCACGTTCACGGCGCCCGGCAGGTGCCCGGCGCCATAGGCGTCGGGATTGCGGGTGTCGATGACGACACAGGGTTCGAGCTTCAAGAGATCGGCAAGTTCGCTGGCAGAGATCAGAACGTCCGTCATTGGCAGCCTCTCCGTTGAGGTTAAGTGGTCTTCTGGGGTGGACTCGTGAAGCTCAGTATTCGGCGAGCATCTTGCGCAGCTGCTTGGTGGCCGGCGTGACGATCGCGACGAAATAGGCCTCGCGCAGCCGTCGCTGCGCGCGGTGACTCCTCAGATAGCCGCGTGCGCCACAATGCAGCATCGCCGCATGCGCCGCCGCGACGCTGGCCTCGCCGGCGCGAAGCCTGAGCGCGATCACCTTGCGCCAATAGGTCTCGTCCTCGTTGTAGGGATCGCGCGCCAGCACCATGGTCTCGGCCTCGAGCTCGGCAGCGAGATCGCGGAAATGCACCGGCTGCTGCGGCAGATAGCGGTTGATATGGCCGAGCGGACTTCCGACCTCGTCCATGATGTTGATGCAATCGCGGATCACGCCCAGCGCCATGCCGGCCTGCAGCAGGATGAACCCGGCGCGGATCTTCTTCACGAAGGGCGCCGCAGGATCAGCGAGGATCAGCTCGTCCGGCACGAAGGCGTCGCGGAACTGCACGCCATAGGTGCCGGTGCCATCCATCGCGAGGAACGGCTTGCACGGCGTCAGCGTGATCGCGGGATCGGAGCAGTCGGCCAGGAACATCACAGTACCCGGTTCGCCACCTGCGATGCCCTGATCATCTTCACGCTCGAAGATGGTGCCGAAATAATGATCGGGGCCGAGATTGGAGACCCAGGGCAGCGCGCCGCGCACGATATAACCGCCCTCGACCTTCTTGCCTTTCAGCTTCAGTTTCTCGATCCCGAAAAAGCTCTTCATCGGGTTGGAAAGCCCGGTGCCGCCGAGCACCCGGCCGGTCGAGAACGCATTGCCGAAACGTTTTGCCAGCTTCAGATTGGTCGAGTTGGCCGCGTACCAGACCAGCGTGTTCTGGCACCAGGCCATGAAGGCCGTGGCGCCGCAGACCTCGCCGATCGCAGCCATCGCCTGGATCGCGCAGCGCAGATCGGCGGGACCTTCGTGCGGCACGTGACTGCCCCATGCGCCGACCGCGCCGAACTTGCGCAGCACCTCGGCCGGATAGACCGAGCCGTCGTCGATGCCGGCGGCAAGCGGCGCGAGATCTTCGCGCGCGATCCGCGCCACCTCCCCTGCAATGGACGGTGCGGGCTGATCCAAAACCTCGGCCCGCGATAAAGCCAGTGACCCCATGATCGTCTCCCGCACCTTGTCCTGGTTGCCAACAGCTAGATGCCGACCTCGAGATTGACCGGGCGCGTGAAGGTGTTGGCGACCGGCGACCATTTCTTCACATGGGCGACCAGTGCGTTGATCTCGGCCTGCGAGACGCCCTCGCACGCCATGTCGACCTTGACGCGGACATCGGTGAAGCCGACCGGCTTGTCCGAGGTGTCGCCAGTGCCCCAGACCGCGGTGATGTTGAGGTCGCCTTCGAGCTCGAGCTCGAGCTTGTTGACGATCCAGCCGCGATGCACGGCGTTGGCGTGCAGGCCAACGGCGAGGCACGAGCCGAGCGCAGCAAGCGAGGCTTCCGACGGATTGGGCGCGGTGTCGTCGCCCAGCAGCCCCGGCGGCTCGTCGACGATATAGGGCGGCAGATTGCGGATGTAGTTGGCGTGGCGGAATTTGCCTTCCGCGACCGTCTTGCATTTCAAGGTCTTGACGACCTTCGGATTGGCCTTGCCGCTCGCGATCAGTTGCTCGAGGCCATTCTTGTCGATGGGCGCAAGGCACCCCGTCAGCACTGTCTTTTGAACGACGGCAGTCATCATCTTCTCCCTGGCAGCCGTGGAAAACGGCAGGATACCGAACGGTCTGTTTCCTTGCATGGAGCGTGCCAGACGAGATCGAAAACGAAATGCGAGGCATTAAAGCCGCTTAGCGATGGCTGCCTGCGGATTGATCAGCCGCACTCTGCTCAAAGGCGATGCAGATGAGATCGCCAATGCGAATCTTTTTAGCGCGGAGCAGATGCGGCTTGATGATACCACGCGGCTGCGATTAAGTTGCAATCCATGGCCAAACCTTCACTGAACAAGCCTTCACTGAACAAGATGTCGTCGAAGAAGAACGCGCCGCATTCAGGCGCCGGCGATGACGAATCCGCGCGCGGGCGCCTGCTCAGCGCCGCCTCGCATCTGTTCTGCAAGAACGGAATCAACGCCACCGGCATCGATGCGATCATCGAGGAGGCCGGCACCGCGAAGACCACGCTTTACAAATTGTTCGGCTCCAAGACCAACCTCGTCAACGCGGTGCTGGTGAGCGAAGGCAAGCAATGGCGCGAATGGTTCATCGGCGCCATGGAAGACGGCGGCGGCGATGCGCAGGCGAAACTGGCGCGCATCTTTCCGGCCCTGAAGAGCTGGTTTGCCGAAGAGCGGTTCTACGGCTGCCCCTTCATCAACGCGGTCGGCGAGCACGACAAAGACGCCAAGCAGTTCCGCAACATCGCGCTGAAGCACAAGAAGATCGTGCTCGGCCACATCGAGAAGCTCGCCGCCGAGCTGGGCTCGAGCGAGCCCGCAATGCTCGCGCATCAGCTCGGCCTCATCATCGACGGTGCCATCGTCGCCGCGATGATCTCGCGCGACCCAGGCGTGGCCGATACAGCGGCACTCACGGCCGGGCCCCTGCTCGGCCAGTCCAAGGCGAAGAAGAAGCGTGAGCTCGAGGCGGTATGATCGCTCTCACGTCGTAGCCCGCGGAGC
The DNA here is from genome assembly GCF_014198295.1 of Bradyrhizobium sp. CIR18. Lineage (NCBI taxonomy): Bacteria > Pseudomonadati > Pseudomonadota > Alphaproteobacteria > Hyphomicrobiales > Nitrobacteraceae > Bradyrhizobium > Bradyrhizobium sp. CIR18. Next base: position 1,518,361 of record NZ_JACIHF010000001.1, read on the forward strand.
AAAGCGGAAGGCGGGGACACTGTCCCGGATTACTCCATCCGGGCTACGATGACTTCGTAGGGTGGGCAAAGGCGCAAAGCGCCGTGCCCACGATCTGCCTCGGTCCTTCTCGAACGACGTCGTGGGCACGCTTCGCTTTGTCCACCCTACAAGATCGAGCCCTTTATAAATCGTGCGATCGCCTCGAGCACCGGCTGCTGATCACCCGCAAAAAACCAGTGATCGTTGCCGTCGAGCTCGACGAACTCCGCACCGCTGATCCGGCTCGCGATATCGCGCCCGGCCGCGATCCGCACCGCCTGGTCGCCGCGCCGGTGCAGCACCAGCGTCGGCACCGCGATCTGCGCCAGGAGATGCCGCACGTCGGCATCGCGAAAGGCCTCGAGCACGGCCGAGATGCCGCCGGGACTGGAGGCCGCACGCAATAGCCCGGCCCACCAGGCGCGGGCCCGGGGATCGCCGGCAAGACTCGGCGCAAAGGTCTCGATGCCGACCGGGCCGCCCCATTGCGCGACGAGCTGCCTGCTCCAGGCGTCATACTGGCTGGCGCGCAAGGCATGCGGATAATCCTCCGACCAGCAGCCCTTGGCGAGCGCGCCGAACAGGATGAGCCCGGCGACGCGGCGCGGTTCGTCGACCGCAAATTTGATGCAGGCCGGCCCGCATTCGGAAGCGCCGAACAGCACAACGCGGCGCGAATCCGCTGCCCGCAGCACGGTGTCGATATCCTCCGCGGTGACGTCGATGCCGGGAGCCGATCCGACCCGGTCGGACAACCCGATCCCGCGACGATCGAAAACGATCAGCCGTCCAAGCTTCATCAACGACGCCAGGAACGTCCGGCTTGCAGGGCTCTCCCAGGCGCGCTCCACATGCGACACGAAACCGGGCATCACCAGGATATCGAGCGGGCCACTTCCGTAGGTCTGATACGCCAGATGCACGCCGGTACCCTTCACATAGCGCGTGGTCGGAACAGCGTGCAGCTCCGTTGCGGGACTCATGAGCGCCTCGGTCTCGGCCTCCGGCACAATCCCGAGTTCGTCCCGCAGCCGCTGTGTCAGGGCCGCATGATGACGCTCGGCCGCACTGCGGTCGCCTGATAGCAGCAGGCTGCGGATCAGATACCGCCCATAGACTTCACTGAGCGGATCGAGCTCAGCCAGGCGCGCCGCATACGCGGTCGCGGCAAAATGATCGCCGGCGGCGTTCTTGTCCTGCACGAGACGCTCGAGCGCATGCATCAGCCGTCCTCTCAGCGCCTCGCGGCGAAAGAACGCCCAATCGTCGAATGCAGGACAATCGTCGAGAGCGAACCCTGCGAGAAAGTCGTCCCGATAGATCGCACAGGCTTCTTCGAAGGCGCCGCGGTCGCAGGCGCCCTCGAACAGATGGGTATCGATCGTCATCTCGACCGCCGCAGACCATCGCACGCTGGCGCGGTCGGCCTCGAAAACCTCCCGGCCAAGTGCAAGCTCGATGCGATGAAGCAGCCGCCGCAACCGCGCCCGGGCGGTTTCGGCTGACGTCTCCGGCCACAGCAGCGCGGCCAGGACCTCGCGCGCAACGGCGCCCCTGGCCTCCGCGAGATAGATCAGCAGCGCAAGAGCCTTGCGCAGGTTCAGCTTGATCGGGCGATCGCCAGCGTAGACCTCGGGAAATCCAAGCGCGTGAAGCGAGAAGACTGTCATGAAAATCCTCTCGTCCTCATCGCGCCGTTCGAGGGACGCACAGGGGACGGTCCATTGGTAGGTGTCGGACCGGATCGAGCCCGCTCGCGAGCGAAGGGTTCAGCTCCTGCATGCTGCGCCATTTGCGCCGACACCTTAAGGGAAGATCGTCATGTTCGCACGTCCGCTGCCGCGCATGTTCGCCTGTCGCAAAACGGGAGCGCCACAATGAAAGCAGTTTTGTGCCATTCGTTCACTGGACCCGGCGATTTGCGCCTCGCTGAGATCGATGTCCCCAAGCCCGCCGGCGACGAGATCCTGATCGACGTCCACGCGGCCTCCGTCAGCTTCATGGACCAGCTGCTGGTCTCGGGTCTCTACCAGATGCGGCCGCAGACGCCCTTCGTGCCCGGCACGGAAGCCTCCGGAACCGTCGTCGCGGTCGGCGACAAGGTGACAAAGTTCGCGCCCGGCGATCGCGTGGCCTGCAGCAGCTGGACCGGTGGCTACGCCGAACGGATGATCGCGAAGGAGTCGAAGAGCGTGCGCCTGCCTGACGGCGTCGCGTTCGAAGCAGCGGCCACGGTGCTGCACAATTACGGCACGGCATATTATGCACTGGTCGAGCGGGCGCGAGCCAAGCGTAGCGAAACGCTGTTGGTCACAGGCGCTGCCGGCGGGGTTGGACTGGCCGCCGTCGACCTCGGCCGCCATCTCGGCCTGCGCGTCGTCGCCGGGGTTGGCTCCGACGACAAGGCGGCCCTGGTCCGCGACTACGGCGCCAGCGCGGTCATCAACTATCGCAGCGAGGATCTGCGCGACCGGATCAAGGCGATCACGTCAGGCGAAGGCATCGATGTCGGCTTCGATAATGTCGGCGGCGCGATCTTCGAGCAGATGGCCCGGCTGATGAAATGGGGCGGACGGCTGATGCCGATCGGCTTCACCGGCGGCGAGATTCCGTCCATCCCGATGAACCTGCCGCTGCTGAAGAACTATTCCATCATTGGCGTCTTTGCCGGTGCCTGGGCGGAGAAATGCCCGGACGAGAGCGCGCGGATGAACGACACGCTGATGCAGTTGTTGGCGGCCGGGCAGATCCGCCCGCACATCGACCGCGTCCTTCCTTTGGAGCAGGCCGGCGAGGCCATGCGCGCCGTGGCCAACCGCACGGTTCTGGGGCGAATTGTGCTCAAGATCAGGTAGAATGCGCACCATGACAGAGATCATCATCGACAAGCGCTATTGCGGCCCTCCCAATTCCGGGAACGGCGGCTATGTCTGCGGCCGGCTCGCCCGTCATATTCCGGGGCCTGCGGAAGTGACGCTGCGCGCGCCGCCGCCTCTGGACACGCAGCTCGATGCAATCGCGACGGACGACGGCAGCTGGGAGCTTCGCGATCGCGGCAAGGCCGTCGCCACTGGCCGCGCTGTGAACGTCGAACTTGCACAGGTCGAGACAGCCAGTTTGCAGGAAGCACGCGCGGCTGAATTGCTGGCGCTGTTCAAGCCACACGAGCATCCGCTGCCAAACTGTTTCGTCTGCGGTCCCGCAAGGACGAAGGGCGACGGCCTGCGCATCTTCGCCGGCCCGCTCCGCCGTCATGGGCGGAACGCCGTTCTCGCCGCGAGCTGGGCACCCGATCCGAATCTCGCCGCCGAGGATGGCCTCATCGCGCCCGAATTTCTCTGGTCCGCGCTCGACTGCCCGACCGGGTTTGCCTGCAATTACGATCAGCAGAGCGGCAGCTTCGAGAAGACCCCGCTGCTGCTCGGACGGATGTCAGCCCGCATCGAAGCCCGCCCCCACCCCGGCGAGCGCTGCATCATCACCGCCTGGCCCACCGGCCGCGACGGCCGCAAGCGCACGGCCGACGCCGCGCTTCGTGATGAAGCCGGCAGATTGCTGGCGTTGGCGCGGACGACATGGATTGCGGTGGAGCGCGAGGTACTGCTCGGGCGCCGGTGACGGTGCGTAGGGTAGGCAAAGGCGCGAAGCGCCGTGCTCCCTAGCTGCTCGTCACCTGCCGGACGGGCGGCGGCTTCCAGGTCCCGTTGACGATCGAGGGTGACTTCTCGTTCGGCCAGTACATGCGCAACATCAGGACGAACTTGCCCGCGGGCGCGGGAAGCCAATTGCTCTCCTTGTCGGGGCCCGGGTTGTCCTTCTGAATGTAGAGGTCGACCGAACCGTCGGGATTGGCTTTGAGATTCTGGCGGGCGCTGATCGACTGGCGGTTGATCGGATTGGCGACGAAGAAATAGTTCTCGTCATACATCGTGAGCGACCAGAAGCCGCCGACCGGAGGAAGCTGCCCCTTCGGAAAACGCATGACGTATTTGTTGCTGCCGACGTACTCCTTGCCGTCGGCGTCCTTCTGGGATGTCGGATAGCACGCATCCTGGATCCGGTTGGCGCCGAGGCCGATCGCCGTGACAAGCGCACGGTTGAGATAATTGGTCCCGTAAATGCCGGCTTCGCTGTCGAAGGCCCAGCCGTTGATGTTCTTGATCGCCTTGTTGACCTTGAACTGGAGCATGATGCGGTCGAATGCCACCTGCGGGACCCGCTTGGCGAAGGCAACATCGAATTTGCTTGCGTCAAAATCCTTGCCGGGGACAAGACCGATCTTCGCGAATTTGGCGACCTCGGCCGCGTCGGCGGCGGCCGGCGGATTGCGCTTCATCAATTGCGCGAGAAGGGTGAAATAGGCCGCGGCGTCCAGGCGGTTGACCTGCTCGCGAACCGCCGTCTTCATGTCGATCGACGCATCGACCTTGCTTGCCGGGGGCGTAAAGGACTTGTCGTATGCGCTGAGCGGCACGAGCTTGAACTGGTCCTGCGCGGCGTGCACGGCCGCGTAGTCTTCCGGCGTACCGGTGCAGTAGATGCGGCCCAGGATCCACACCATGCCCGTGGGTGATTTGTATTCCTTGACGCCGGCGGGAAGCGTTCCCTTCCAGCCCGGGCCGGTGATCGCATAGGTTTGCGCCTTGGTGCCGGTGGTGCGCTTGCCAGGCACCTGGAAGACATTGGTCCAGCCGTCCAGCATCGGAAACAGGAAGTAGCGGTCCTTCATGTCCGGCATGCTCAGGACCCAGGGCTCGTCTCCCACATCGATCCAGGCCGTCGTGTAGAGCGTATCGGCATTGGGTGCCGTGACGTCCTTGAAGGTGGCATCAGGGTACTTGCGGAGCTTGACGAATTGCCCCATCGGCCCGCGCGTGCCTTCCACCGCAGCAACGTTGGTCATGACCCGGCGTGTCATCTCCATCGTCACGAGCGGATATCCGTAGATATAGGCGTCCTGGGCAAGCCAAAAATCTTCTCCGCCCTCCAGAGCCCTGACGACAAGACCATCAAACTCGGCGCGTGCGGTGCGGGAAATCGCGAGCGCCGATACTGCGGCGCTGAAGGCGGCCAGTGCTTGGCGACGGCTGATTGACATATCGAACCCTCCCTGTTGCCTCAAAACCGTAACGGGCGGGGTTCCATGTTCCTTGACATGCATCAACGAGGCGGGATGGTCTTGGGCGCAGCGCCGTTCGCTTGCCTGGGCGTGGCCGCCACGCCTGCCAACTCGTAGGGTGGGCAAAGGCGCGCAGCGCCGTGCCCACGTGTCTGCCGCGGCGTTGTTGATCGACGTCGTGGGCACGCTTCGCTTTGCCGACCCTACGAGACTAACACAGAGAGCGATCCACTTTGCCAGCATGTGGACGCTGGCAAGCCTCAGAAGCGTTGAACCGATGTTCGATCGACGATACCCTTGAAAATCTTCGTCCAGCAAAAACAAGATTCAAGGGGGACGTCATGGTTCGCAAGTTGACGGCATCTGCAATCGTTGCCACGAGCATGTGGATCGCCGCCATCGCAAGTGTCGCGGCGCAGCAACCGGAGTTCAGCGCACCTGACCTGGTCCTCATTAATGGCAAGGTTCTGACGCTGGATGAGCGATCGACGATGACGGAAGCAGTGGCCGTTGCAGACGGAAAGATTCTCGCAACCGGAACCAGTGCTTCGATAAAGGCGCTCGCCGGCGCCCGGACCCGCGTGCTCGATGTGGCTGGCAAGACCGTCATCCCCGGATTGATCGATACACACGCTCACTTCAAGGCCGCTGGTCTTGGCGACTATGTCGTCATCATGGGCCGAGCCAAGACGGTCGCCGAAGCGCTCGAGGCCATCAAGGCATTCGCTGCGAAGAAGAAGCCGGGCGAGTGGATTGTAGGTGGCGCGTGGCATCCGCCTTCACAATTGGCCGAGAAGCGATATCTGACCAGGCAGGAGATTGATAGCGTTGCTCCAGACAATCCGGTCTATCTTCGCACCGTCGGGCATTTCTCGATGGCGAACAGCATGGCTCTACAGCGGGTCGGAATCGACAAGACCACCGCGGATCCGAACGGGGGAAAGTTTGAGCGCGACGCGGCCGGTGAATTGACCGGCGTGCTGGTGGAGACGGCGATCGATCGGGTCGAGAAGGCCGTACCGCCCTGGACAGAAGACGATGAGATGCGGCAATTCACGATTGCCGAAAGTGTGCTGAACAGCTTCGGTATCACGAGCGTGGTCGAAGGCGCGACAGAGGCACGCGATATCCGCATGCTGCAGAAGCATGTCGCATCCGGGAAAGCCACATTGCGCACCGGCGTGATGTTTCGACCGGAGCCCCCGGCCGATCTGACCGCGTGGGAAGCGATCATGGCAGGCAATGGGGCCTCTTCAGGCTTTGGCGACGATTGGCTGAAGTTCGCGGGAATCAAGATCTTCTACGACGGCGGCATGACGCTGAAGACAGCGCTCATGCGCGAGGTGTATCCCGATTCACATGACAACTATCATGGCGTTGCGCAGCAGACACCTGAGCGATTGAAACAACTCGTCTCCATCTGCCACCGATATGACTGGCGGGTCGGTGTCCACGTGGTGGGTGACCTTGGTATTGACCAGGTGCTCGATGCGTTCGAGGCCGCGGATAAGGAGAAATCGATCCGAGACCGTCGCTTCGTCCTCATTCATGCCAGCCTGATCCGGCCAGAACAGATGGAGCGGGCGCAGAAGCTGGGAGCCCGTGTCGATTTCCAGAACGCTTTCATGTGGGATAAGGCAGCGACCGTCGAACGATTTCTCGGGAAAGCGACCGCTGACCGCGCCGTACCGACCAGGACGTTAATCGAAAAAATGGGGCTCAATAGTCTCGGCGCCGGGACGGACTTTCCCGTCAACCCGATCAACCCCTTCCTCAACATGTACATTATGGTGACCAGGAAGGACCCCAACGGAAACGTCTACGGCGCGGCAGAAGCCATTACGCGCGAGCAGGCCCTGCGGCTCTACAGCAGCGCGGCGTCGCGCTACACGTTCGATGAAGCACGTAAAGGGACCATTGAGCCCGGAAAGCTTGCGGACATCGTGGTGCTCTCCGCGGATTACACGGCCGTGCCGGAGGACCAGATCAAGGACATCAAGGCGGACATAACGCTCGTGGGCGGCAAGGTCGTGTTTCAGCGCTGACGTCATCCGCTGCCGACCAGCAGGAAGTGCCGTAGGGTGGGCAAAGGCGCGTAAGCGCCGTGCCCACCTTCTCTTGATGATCAGCGAGAGATGGTGGGCACGCTTCGCTTTGCCCACCCTACGAGAGCTATGCCTTACGGCACCTACATCGCTTGCTCGATCATCCCCTGCAGCCGCGCCAGCTCCGCCTCGAGATCCCGCTCCACATCCGCGGCACGAATGTCGAGCACCCGATAGTCCCGCGCCTCGAGCCAGGCCCGCCGCGATGCGCGATCCGCTGCGATCGCTTCCCCCTCGCCCGGATTGACCAGCTCGATCGCGATCCGATGCGGAAATGACACGAAGTCCGGAATGTGCCGCCCCACCGGCGTCTGGCGCTTGAACTGGCCGGCGAAGCGACGGTCGCGGGTCAGCGCCTGCCAGAGCAGACGCTCGGCGTCGGTCGGGTTGCGACGGAGCAGACGGGCGAGGCCCCGCACCGTCGAGCCGCTGTCGGGGACGCCGCCGCCCTGCCCGTGCTCGGCCAAAAGCGCGCGCAGGCGCGTCGCCTGCTCGCCGTCGAGCACGCCGCCCTTGGCCGGGCCCTTGCGTCCCTCGGCGATCGCCATGATCACCCCGTGCAAGGTGTGCATGTCCTGCTTGGTCGGCTCCATGCGGCTGAAGATGTTGCGCAGGTTCACCAGCATGGTGTCGCGCTTCTCGGCCGGGCGCAAAAATTCCACCTTGTCGAGCTCGCGGATGAGGTTGTCGAAGAAGGCCTGCATTTGGTGCTGAGAGGCGCGCTCGGAGCGCTCCGGCATGGCGTGCGGCAGCTCGCCCGACGTCGCTCGCTTGAACCATTCATAGCCGACCAGCAGCACGGCCTGGGCGAGGTTGAGCGAGGCGAAGCCCGGGTTGACCGGGAAGGTGATGATGCGGTTGGAGAGGCCGACCTCCTCGTTGGTCAGGCCCCAGCGCTCGCGGCCGAACAGGATACCGGCCTTGCCGCCGGTCGCGACGTGACCCGCGATCTCGCTGGCGGCTGCCTCCGGCCCGACCACCGGCTTGGCCTGGTCGTGGGGGCGCGCGGTGGTGGCGAACAGCAGGTCGAGGTCGGCGACGGCGTCTTCGACCGTGGCGAACAATTCGACCTTTTCCAGAATGTGGTCGGCGCCGGCGGCGGCCCGCTGTGCTGCGATGTTGGGCCAGCCGTCCCTGGGGTTGACGATACGCAAGGCGCCGAGCGCAAAATTGCCCATGGCGCGCGCGGCCATGCCGATGTTTTCCCCGAGCTGCGGCTCGACCAGGATCACGATGGGACCGTCGAGGGACAAACCCGCCTTGCTCTTGTCAGTCCCCGACATCTCGTTTCGCTTTCACTCTTCGTCTCAAGGCCTTGCCAGGGCACTCTCAGGAATTGATTCAAGCCCGCCTTTCCCAAGTCGTCCCTGGGCCGGCCGGCGCTGTCCGCCTCGTTTGCCTGTCCTGACGAAATTCTCAAGGGAAATAACGGGTTGGAATCGACTTTTGAATCTCCACTGGATCCTCGGATCCGGCCCTGCGGCAGGGCGGCCCTGCCCCCACGTCTGGGGAAGCTGGATGAGCTAAAAGTGCATAATCCCTTGGCTTTCGCCCGCCGCGTCTGGGTGCTAAGAGGCGGCGGATATTCCCGTGGCGCGCCAAAAGCGCCGTTCCCAAGAGGCTTCCCCGATCATGGCAAAAATCAAGGTATCCAATCCCGTCGTCGAGCTCGATGGCGACGAGATGACCCGGATCATCTGGCAGTACATCAAGGACAAGCTGATCAACCCGTTCCTGGATGTCGAGCTGATGTATTTCGACCTGGGCATGGAGTACCGCGACCACACCAACGATCAGGTCACCATCGACGCCGCCGAAGCCATCAAGAAGGTCGGCGTCGGCGTCAAGTGTGCCACCATCACCCCGGATGAAGCCCGGGTGAAGGAGTTCAACCTCAAGCAGATGTGGAAATCGCCGAACGGCACCATCCGCAACATCCTCGGCGGCTGCATCTTCCGCGAGCCGATCATCTGCAAGAACGTGCCGCGCCTGGTTCCCGGCTGGAGCAAGCCGATCATCATCGGCCGCCACGCCTATGGCGATCAGTACCGCGCCACCGACATCAAGTTCCCGGGCAAGGGCACCCTGTCGATGAAGTTCGTCGGCGAGGACGGCACCGTGATCGAGAAGGAAGTGTTCAAGGCGCCCGGCGCCGGCGTCGCCATGGAGATGTACAATCTCGACGACTCCATCATCGACTTCGCCCGCGCCTCGTTCAATTACGGCCTGCTGCGCAACTATCCGGTCTACCTCTCGACCAAGAACACGATTCTGAAGGTCTATGACGGCCGCTTCAAGGACATCTTCCAGGACATCTTCGACCGCGAGTTCAAGAAGGAGTTCGACGCCAAGGGCCTGACCTACGAGCACCGCCTGATCGACGACATGGTGGCCTCGGCCCTGAAATGGTCCGGCGGCTATGTCTGGGCCTGTAAGAACTACGACGGCGACGTGCAGTCCGACACGGTCGCGCAGGGCTACGGCTCGCTCGGCCTGATGACCTCGGTGCTGCTCACCCCCGACGGCAAGACCGTGGAAGCCGAAGCCGCCCACGGCACGGTGACCCGCCACTACCGCGAGCACCAGAAGGGCAAGGAGACCTCGACCAACTCGATCGCGTCGATCTTCGCCTGGACCCGTGGCCTCGCCCACCGTGCCAAGCTCGACAACAATGCCGAGCTCGCCAAGTTCGCCAACACGCTGGAGAAGGTCTGCGTCGACACCGTCGAGGCCGGCTACATGACCAAGGACCTCGCGCTGCTGGTCGGCGCCGATCAGCGCTGGCTCTCGACCACCGGCTTCCTCGACAAGGTCGCCGAGAACCTGACCAAGGAGCTGGCGGCCTGAGCCGACCGCAATTTCGCCCGACTGGGCCAGACATCATCACGGGCCGCGCAACAGCGCGGCCCGTTTCTTTTTGAGACCTTGCGCGGAGATGCCACCATGTTCATCAAGCTTGCCGGCCCCACCATGCTGCTCGCGGCCCTGATCGGACCGGCCGGGGCTGCCGAGCCGCTCCCCGACGCCATCGCCGCGCCGGGCGAGAGCGTCGTGCTTAGCGTCCACGCCGAGGGCTCGCAGGTGTATGAGTGCAAGGCCGGCACCGACGGCAAGCTCGCCTGGAGCTTCCGCGAACCGATCGCGACGCTTCTCTCGGACGGCAAGACAATCGGCCGGCACTATGCCGGCCCCAACTGGGAGCACGCCGACGGCAGCGCCGTCGTCGGCAAGGCCATTGGCAACGCGCCTGGTGCGACGGCTGCCGATATCCCCTGGCTGAAGCTGGACGTGACCGCCCGCCGCGGCAGCGGCGTGCTGACGCCGGTCACGACCGTGCAGCGCATCAACACCCATGGCGGCAAGCTCGACGGCGCGTGCGACAAGGCCGGCGAGTTCAGGAGCGCACCCTACTCGGCCGAGTATGTTTTCCTGAAGAAAGGCTGACCGCTCAGCGGTCGGTCCCGTCTTTCTCCGCCTGCGCCAGCTCCGCGAGCGCGAGATCGCCGCTGTCGGCGAGTCGCGCCTTGGCGGTGGTGTGGACGTGGTCGGCGAGCGTCGGCATCCGTTCGATCAAGGCGTGAAAATCCTGAGCGTCGAGCACCAAAAGGCGCGTCTTGCGCGTCGCCGTCACCGTGCCGCTGCGCTTTGTTTTATGCAGCAGCGCGATCTCGCCGAAGAAGGTGCCGTCCGTGAGGTGCACATGCTGGCTCGGCAGCGCGATCTCGACCTCGCCCGCGGTGATGAAATACATCGACGAGGCCACATCGCCACGGCGGACCAATATCTCGCCCTGCTCGATGGTGCGCGCGCGCAACAGCCGCATGATGTCGGCGATCTCCGCGGCCGACAGATGCGAGAACAGCGGCACCCGCGCCAGCATACCCCAGGTGACGACGAAGTCGCGCCGCTTCACCTCTTCGGCAAAGGCGGTGGATATGATCGCGACCGGCAGCGCGATCATGGCGAAGCCTGAGATGATGGCGAAGGTGGAGACCAGCTTGCCGAGCGGCGTCACCGGCACGACATCGCCATAGCCGACGGTGCCGAGCGTCACGATCGCCCACCACATCGCCTGCGGGATGGTGCCGAGCTTGTCCGGCTGCACGTCGCGCTCGATGGCGTAGAGCAGCGAGGCGAACGTCAGGACCGCGCCGATCAGGATGACGATGCAGCCGATCAGCGCGCGACGCTCGGCATGCACGGCGGCGAGCAGCGAGCGCATCGCCGGCGAATAGCGGATCAGCTTGAAGAACGGCAGCACCCCGAGCGCCGCCAGGGTCGCGTGCCGGCCGGTGGCGAGCACGATAGAAGCGGGCAGGAACGCCATGAGGTCGATGATGCCGAGCGCGGAGAAGGCATAGCCCAGCCGGTCGGACAGCGCGGAGCCCTTGCGCTGGGTGTGGCCCGCCACGGTCCACAGCCGCGCCAGATATTCCAGCGCGAACACGATCACGGACAGGACGGTGATGGCCGAGAACACCGTGCCGAACTGGGCGTCCAGCTCCGGCACCGAGGCGAGGATCATCGCGGCCACATTGAGCACGATGACGCCGATGATGAGCTGGATGAAGCGCGATCCGGCTGAATAAGCCAGCGGATCGTGCTCCAGCAATTCGTAGAGGCGATCCCTCAAATTGGGATCGCGAAGTCCACGCCCTCGCAGACCGGGGCGCATGGCCGTTTACGCGCCTGCCATTGCTTTTTCGATCGCCGCCAGCGCCTCGGTCGCCTTGGCCCCGTCAGGGCCGCCGGCCTGGGCCATGTCGGGCCGGCCACCGCCGCCCTTGCCGCCGAGCGCCTCGGAGGCAACGCGCACGAGGTTGACCGCGTTGAAGCGCGCAGTGAGATCCGCGGTGACGCCGACCACGATGCCGGCCTTGCCGTCCTCGGTGACGCCGACGATGGCGACCACGCCGGAGCCGATCTGCTTCTTGCCGTCGTCGGCGAGGCTCTTGAGATCCTTCATCTCGATGCCCTCGACCGCGCGCGCCATCAGCTTGACGTTGCCGATTTCGCGCACGCCTGAAGCTGCGCCATTGCTGCCGGCCGAAGCGCCGCCGCCCATCGCCAGCTTCTTGCGGGCGTCGGACAGCTCGCGCTCGAGCTTCTTGCGCTCCTCCATCAGCGCGGTGATGCGCGCGGGGACGTCGTCGAGCGAGGTGCGCAGCTCGTTCGCCGCGGTCTTGGCCAGCGCCATGGTCTCGTTGGCGTGCCTGCGCGCATAATTGCCGGTCAGCGCCTCGATGCGGCGCACGCCCGAAGCAACCGCGCTCTCGCCGGTGAGCGTGATCAGGCCGATGTCGCCGGTGCGCTTGACATGGGTGCCGCCGCAGAGCTCGACCGACCAGCCGAGCGCATTGGCGCCGCGCTCGCGCGCGGTCCGGCCCATCGAGACGACGCGGACTTCATCACCGTATTTCTCGCCGAACAGCGCGCGCGCCCCGGCCTCGCGGGCCTCGTCGACGCCCATCACACGCGTGGTGACCTCGTCATTCTCCAGCACCACGTCGTTGGCGATGTCCTCGACGCGGGCCAGCTCCTCCGCCGTGATCGGCTTCGGATGCACGAAGTCGAAGCGCAGGCGATCCGGCGCGACCATCGAGCCGCGCTGGGCGATGTGGTCGCCGAGCACCTGGCGCAGCGCCTCGTGGATGAGATGCGTCGCCGAATGATGCGCCCGGATCGAGGAGCGCCTGGAATGATCGACCTCGAGCTGCAGCGCGGTGCCGAGCTTCAGCTCGCCGCTCTCCAAGTTGCCGACATGCACGAAGAAATCGCCGAGCTTCTTCTGCGTGTCGGTGACGCGAAACTTGATGCCGCCCTCGCCCGTAAGCACGCCGGTGTCGCCGACCTGGCCGCCCGACTCCGCGTAGAACGGCGTCTGGTTCAGCACGATCGCACCGGTGTCGCCGGCCTTCAGGCTGGCGACCTCTGCACCGTCCTTCACCAGCGCCGACACCACGCCTTCGGCGCTCTCGGTCTCGTAGCCGAGGAATTCGGTGGCGCCGAGCTTTTCGCGCAGCGGGAACCAGATCGCCTCTGACGCAGCTTCCCCGGACCCCTTCCAGGACTCGCGCGCCTTGGCCTTCTGGCGCTCCATTGCGTCGGTGAACGCAGCTTGATCCACGCCGATGCCGCGCGACTTCAGCGCGTCCTGCGTCAGGTCGAGCGGGAAGCCGTAGGTGTCGTACAGCGTGAAGGCGACGTCGCCGTCGAACATGTCGCCCTTTTTCAAGGACGCGCTCTTCTCGTCGAGGATGGCAAGGCCGCGCGACAGCGTCTTGCGGAAGCGGGTCTCTTCCAGCCGCAGCGTTTCCTCGATCAGGTTCTCCGCGCGCATCAGGTCGGGATAGGCCTGGCCCATCTCGCGGACCAGCGCCCAGACCAGCCGATGCATCAGCGGCTCTTTCGCACCCAGCAGCTGCGCATGGCGCATCGCGCGGCGCATGATCCGGCGCAGTACATAGCCGCGGCCCTCGTTCGAGGGCAGCACGCCGTCCGCGACCAGGAAGGCCGAGGAACGCAAATGGTCGGCGATGACGCGGAACGAGGCGACGGTCTGCTCATTCGGCCCGCTGCCGAGCGCGGACGAGGTCGCATCGATCAAATGACGGAACAAATCGGTCTCGAACACGCTGTCGACGCCCTGCATGATGCAGGCCATGCGCTCGAGGCCCATGCCGGTGTCGATCGAGGGACGCGGCAGATCCACGCGCTCCTCTTTCGTCACCTGCTCATATTGCATGAACACGAGATTCCAGAATTCGAGGAAGCGGTCGCCGTCCTCCTCCGGCGAGCCCGGAGGTCCGCCCCAGATGTGATCGCCACGGTCGATGAAGATCTCCGAGCACGGGCCGCACGGACCGGTGTCGCCCATCGCCCAGAAATTGTCGGAGGTCGGAATGCGGATGATGCGGTCGTCGGAGAAGCCGGCGATCTTCTTCCAGAGCCCGTGCGCCTCGTCGTCGGTGTGGTAGACGGTGACGAGCAGCTTGTCTTTGTTGAGGCCGAAATCCTTGGTGATCAGCTTCCAGGCGAGCTCGATGGCGCGCTCCTTGAAGTAGTCGCCGAACGAGAAGTTGCCGAGCATCTCGAAGAAGGTGAGATGGCGCGCGGTGTAGCCGACATTGTCGAGGTCGTTGTGCTTGCCGCCGGCGCGCACGCATTTCTGCGACGTGGTGGCGCGCTGATAGGGCCGCTTCTCGACGCCGGTGAAGACGTTCTTGAACTGCACCATGCCGGCATTGGTGAACATCAACGTCGGATCGTTGCGCGGCACCAATGGCGAGGACGACACGATCTCGTGGCCGTTCTCGGCAAAGAAGTTCAGAAAGGTCGACCTGATCTCGTTGACGCCGCTCATGTTCATCCAATCGGGTGTGCTTGGACCCGCTATAGGCCATCCAAACCTGACATTTAGGCTGATATCTGCGGGCCACAGCGCTTTTAGACAAGGCCAGCTTCGCTGTCCAGAAACTGTGCAAGGAGATCAGAGGGTTGCCGCAGCCGCTCAATCCCCGCTGCAATCCCGTTGATAGGGCAAGCGGACGCGTTGACAGGCTTGGCCCCGCTGTGGTCTGTACCCATCTGTATCGTACGGCCACGTCGGGAGAGACCGGCTTTAGGCAGCCGGCGCCGAAGGAGCAACCGCCCCGGAAACTCTCAGGCAAAAGGACCGCGTGGCTTTGACAGCATCTGGAAAGAGGCGCCGACGGGTTTAGACCCGGATGGCTCCCGCCGACGGGATAATACTCTCAGGCACAGCGACAGATGGGGCTTCGACTGGTGTCCTCAGGGAATCGTCCCGGGGGAACCGCCGAGGGCCCCTGTGATGCTAGCGCGCGACGACCAAGATTCCCTGAAACGTACGCCCCTTCATGGGCTTCATGTCTCCCTCGGCGGCAAGATGGTGCCGTTCGCGGGCTACGACATGCCCGTGCAATACCCTGCGGGCGTGCTGAAGGAGCACCTCCACACCCGAGCCTCCGCCGGCCTGTTCGACGTCTCCCATATGGGCCAAATCGCGCTCCGGCCGAAATCCGGCAGGGTCGAGGACGCCGCCCGCGCGCTGGAACGGCTGGTGCCGCAGGATATCGTGGCGATCGCGCCGGGACGGCAGCGCTACGCCCAGTTCACCAACGCCGACGGCGGCATTCTGGACGACCTGATGGTCGCCAATTTCGGCGATCACCTCTTCCTGGTTGTCAACGCCGCCTGCAAGGACGCCGACGAGGCGCATCTGCGCGCGAATCTCTCTGACGACTGCATCATCGCTTCCCTCGCAGATCGCGCGCTGATCGCGCTGCAGGGGCCGAAGGCCGAGGGGGCGCTGGCGAAATTGTGTGCAGAGGCGCCCGCCATGAAGTTCATGGATTCCGGCCCGCGCAAGGTGGCCGGCCTCGACTGCTTCGTCTCGCGCTCCGGCTACACCGGCGAGGACGGTTTTGAAATTTCGGTTCCCGCGGCCGATGCGGAACGTCTCGCCAAAACGCTGCTCGAAAATCCCGACGTGCTGCCGATCGGCCTGGGCGCCCGCGACAGCCTGCGGCTGGAAGCCGGGCTCTGCCTCTACGGCCACGACATCGACACCATGACCACGCCGGTCGAGGCCGCGCTGGAATGGTCGGTGCAGAAGAGCCGCCGCAGCGGGGGCGCGCGCGCCGGCGGCTTTCCCGGTGCCGAAAAAATCCTCGCCCATTTCGACAACGGCGCGGCCCGCCGCCGCGTCGGCCTGCTCGCCCAGGGACGCGCGCCGGTGCGCGAGGGCGCGCTGCTGTTTGCGAATGACGCGGGCGGCGAGCCGATCGGACAAGTCACATCGGGCGGTTTCGGCCCAAGCCTGAATGCGCCGGTCGCGATGGGCTATGTGCCCACCGCATCGAGCGCGCTCGGCACACAACTCTTCGCCGAGGTGCGCGGCCAGCGTCTGCCTGTCGCTGTCGCGGCCATGCCCTTCGTCAAGAACACCTACAAACGCTGAGGATTCGAGAATGACCACGACGCTGTACACCTCCGACCATGAATGGCTCGCCATCGAGGGCGACGTCGCCACCGTCGGCATCACCGACTACGCCCAGCAGCAGCTCGGTGACGTCGTGTTCGTCGAACTGCCCAAGGTCGGCCGCACGCTGAAGAAGGCGGAAGCCGCCGCCGTGGTCGAGTCCGTCAAGGCGGCCTCCGACGTGTACGCGCCCGTGACAGGCGAAGTGCTCGAGACCAACGCCGAGCTCGCGGCCGAGCCGGCGCTGGTGAACTCGGACGCGCAAGGCAAGGCGTGGTTCTTCAAGATCAAGATGGCCGACAGAAGCGAACTCGGCGGCCTCATGGATGAAGCCGCCTACAAGGCGCACACGGCTTAAGGACGATGGAGCAAGCGATGACCGCGCACCGCAAGACCAACGGCGACACCGCCGCCAGTTTCGTTCGCCGCCACATCGGCCCATCGGCGCGCGATGTTACCGCCATGCTCGAAACCGTCAGCGCCAAGAGTGTGGACGCGCTGATGGCGGAGACGCTGCCGGCCTCGATCCGGCAGGCCGCCCCGCTCGACCTCGGCAAGCCGCTCAGCGAGACCGAGGCGATCGCGCATATGGGCGAGCTCGCACGGCAGAACCAGGTCTTCACCTCGCTGATCGGCCAAGGCTATTCCGGCACGATCCTGCCCGCGGTGATCCAGCGCAACATCCTGGAGAACCCGGCCTGGTACACGGCCTACACGCCCTACCAGCCCGAGATCAGCCAGGGCCGGCTGGAAGCGCTGCTCAACTTCCAGACTATGATCTGCGACCTCACCGGGCTCGACGTCGCCAACGCCTCGCTGCTCGACGAGGCCACCGCCGCGGCGGAAGCGATGGCGCTCGCCGAGCGTCACTCGCAGGTGAAAGCGCAAGCGTTCTTCGTCGACAAGGACGTGCATCCGCAAACGCTGGCTGTGATGCGCACCCGCGCCGAGCCGTTGGGCTGGACCCTGATCGTCGGCGATCCCCTCACCGATCTCGACAAGGCAGACGTGCTCGGCGCGCTGCTGCAATATCCGGGGTCTTCCGGCGCGGTGCGCGACCTCCGGCCCGCAATCGCCACGCTGAAGGCCAAGGGCGCACTCGCGATTGTCGCCGCCGACCTTTTGGCGCTGACGCTGCTCGCCTCGCCGGGCGAGTTAGGGGCCGACATCGCGATCGGCTCGGCCCAGCGCTTTGGCGTGCCGATGGGCTATGGCGGACCGCACGCGGCCTACATGGCAGTGCGCGATGCGCTGAAGCGCTCGCTGCCCGGCCGCATCGTCGGCCTCTCCGTGGATTCGCGCGGGGCACCGGCCTACCGCCTCGCGCTGCAGACCCGCGAGCAGCACATCCGCCGCGAGAAGGCGACATCCAACATCTGCACCGCCCAGGTGCTGCTCGCCGTGATCGCCTCGATGTATGCGGTCTATCACGGGCCCGAGGGCCTCTCACAGATCGCGCGCAACGTGCATCGCCGCGCCGCCGTGCTCGCGAGCGGCCTGCGCAAGCTCGGCTTTGCGCCTGACAGCGAGAATTTCTTCGACACGCTCAGCGTCGATGCCGGCGCCAGGCGCGCCGAGATCGTCGCGCGCGCGGCGGCCGAGAAGATCAATCTCGGCGTCGGCGACACCAGCTTGCGCATCGCGCTCGACGAGACCACAACGCCCGCGACGGTCGAAGCGGTCTGGCGCGCCTTCGGCGGCAAGCTCGCCTATGCCGAGTTAGAGGCGACCACGCGCGAGGCGCTGCCGGAGGCACTGAAGCGCGCGACCTCCTTCCTCACCCATCCCGTCTTCCACGCGCATCGTTCGGAGACCGAGATGCTGCGCTACATGCGCAAGCTCAGTGACCGCGACCTCGCGCTCGATCGCGCCATGATCCCGCTGGGATCCTGCACCATGAAGCTGAATGCGACCACCGAGATGATGCCCCTGACCTGGCCGGAGTTCGGCTCGCTGCATCCATTCGTGCCGCGTGAGCAGGCGGCAGGCTATCACGCGCTGTTCGCGCGGCTGGAAAAGTGGCTGTGCGACATCACCGGCTATGACGCGATCTCGCTGCAGCCGAATTCCGGCGCGCAGGGCGAATATGCCGGACTTCTTGCCATCCGTGGCTACCATTCCGCGCGCGGCGAGAGCCATCGCAAGATCTGCCTGATCCCCTCCTCCGCCCACGGCACCAACCCGGCCTCGGCCGCGATGGTCGGCATGGACGTGGTGGTGGTCGCCTGTGAGACAAACGGCGACGTCGACGTCAATGATCTCCGCGCCAAGGCGGAGAAGCATTCGAGCGACCTCGCCGCTGTCATGATCACCTATCCCTCGACGCACGGCGTGTTCGAGGAGCACATCCGCGAGATCTGCGACATCGTGCATGGCCATGGCGGCCAGGTGTATCTCGACGGCGCCAACCTCAACGCGCAGGTCGGCCTTAGCAGGCCCGGCGATTACGGCGCCGATGTCAGCCATCTCAATCTGCACAAGACCTTCTGCATCCCGCACGGTGGCGGCGGCCCCGGCATGGGCCCGATCGGGGTCAAGGCGCACCTCGCCCCGTTCCTGCCCGGTCATCCGGCAACGCAGGCGGATGCCCCGGTCGGCCCGGTCTCGGCGGCGCCGTTCGGCTCGGCCTCGATCCTCACCATCTCCTACATCTACATTTTGATGATGGGCGGCGAAGGCCTGAAGCGCGCCACCGAGATCGCGATCCTCAACGCCAATTACATCGCAGCGCGCCTCGATCCGCACTTCCCGGTGCTCTACAAGAACGCCAAGGGCCGCGTCGCGCATGAGTGCATCGTCGACCCCCGTCCGCTGAAGACGACGTCCGGCGTCACCGTCGACGACATTGCAAAACGCCTGATCGATTACGGCTTCCACGCCCCGACCATGAGCTTCCCGGTGCCAGGCACGCTGATGATCGAGCCGACCGAGTCGGAATCCAAGGCCGAGCTGGATCGGTTCTGCGGTGCCATGATCGCGATCCGGAAAGAGATCGCCGAGGTCGAGGCCGGCCGCTTCAAGATCGAAGCCTCGCCGCTGCGCCACGCCCCGCACACCGTGCACGACATCGCGGACGACGATTGGAAGCGCGCCTACACCCGCGCCGAAGGCTGCTTCCCCGCGGGCACCTCTCGCACCGACAAATATTGGAGCCCCGTCGGCCGTGTCGACAACGTTTACGGCGACCGCAACCTCGTATGCTCCTGCCCGCCCGTGAGCGATTACGCGCAAGCTGCGGAGTAAGCCACGACGGAGGTCTCGTCGGCGGAGCTCTCGTAGGGTGGGCAAAGCGTCAGCGTGCCCACCACCTCTTGCTTGTTGAAGTGGGCACGGCGCTTGCGCGCCTTTTTCCACCCTACGGCACCGGATGCGCCGCTATGGCGCAATCAACAACCGGCTTTCACGATCCCAGCGCCAGAGCCGTTCGTTGGTGAGTTCGGTCCCGCCCCACCAGCGATAAATCCGGTTGTGGCGCCACATATCATCCTCGCGCGCAAAAATTGAACGCCCGAGTTCAGTGAGCGTGACCTTCCACTCGCTCCTGCCGAAATAGCGATCCTCATTGTCGAATGCCGGATCGCCCAGCAGGATCGGCGGGGCCGGGTGCGCCCCCAGTTCGAGCAAGGCATCAAACGCGTCGTTTTCGTCAAACACATTGCGAAGCCACCTCGCTCCCTCGACGATCCTCGGGTCGGTGTGCCCATCGTTCACAAACTCCAGAATATCCATTTCGCTGGCACCCAGGCCCGTCACACTGTCCGGAAGCTCTTCGAGCAACGCGATGAGCGCCGGCCGAAGTCTCGGCAGGGCCGTCAGATCCGTCATCAGAAGATCGAAGCAGGGCTTTGGCGTTTCAGCCCGATAGGCTTGCCAGGCGCGGCGTGCCAAGGCCAAATGGTTTTCGGTCACCTTGAAGGCCGGCAGCTTCCATTTTGCGACAGATTCCGGAGCATAGTCCGCAACATGATCATCTGTGTGCACCAGACTGAGCTTCGTCGTAATCTCCTTGTAGGGGCGAAGCAGGTCCAGCAGCCAGATCAGCACAAGCTGATCGTTTGGTCGAGGGTCGACCCAGATTTCAATTGAGTCGAACTTCGCACACAGCTCGAAGAAACCGATATCACGCGTTCCGAACCCCTCCAGCGAGCCGCGACAAGCCTCATCGAGCCAATGATCGCCAGGATTGCCGTGCTTCGCCGATCGGCGCTCCAGCCCAAGCAATAGTTGTTCCTCGGGAGGCAATTTCCTCCACACGAAGCGTAGATTGAATCCAACCACGACATTCGCGAGGCGCGACTGGGCAAGCACGTCTTCGTCAAGGTGGTTCGTGGATAAGATCAAATGAGACACGGTCGCCTCTTAAAAATTGATTCGCGTACAGGAACGCTGAGAGCCATGCGCGCCCTTAGTCAGGTGCGATCAACGCGCGGTGCTCGGCGTCCCATCGCCAAAGCCGTTCGCTGGTGAGAAGTGTGCCACCCCACCAGCGGCGAAACGGATTATGGCGCCGAAAGTCCTCTTCTCCCGTCAGCACCGCCATCCCGAAATCGGTGAGCGACATTAGGGACTGCTTGTATTGCGCGAAACGGCGAGC
The DNA here is from genome assembly GCF_014198295.1 of Bradyrhizobium sp. CIR18. Lineage (NCBI taxonomy): Bacteria > Pseudomonadati > Pseudomonadota > Alphaproteobacteria > Hyphomicrobiales > Nitrobacteraceae > Bradyrhizobium > Bradyrhizobium sp. CIR18. The sequence continues at coordinate 1,539,201 of NZ_JACIHF010000001.1, forward strand.
ATCGTCATGCATGTCGAGCGTGAATGGCCCCTCCTCCAGCCCGGCTACGGCCGGCACTGGACATCGCGCGAGTCCATCGAGCAGCGCGCCGACCTCCCAGTAATCGTACACGCGCCGGTCGTTGGGTTTCTGATGTCCCGGGAAGACGTGAAAGGGCTGCACTTCGCCCGGCGCGATGAGTTGCAGCATCCGTGTCTCCGTGGTCCCGAGGCCGCTGGTCACGTTTGGAAGCTCTTCGAGCAGGTCAACAACGCAATGATCGAGCTGCGGAAGCGGACTCAAGTCCGCTTCAAGCAGGTTGAACCAGGCCTGCGGCGTGGGTCCGCAATAAGCGCACCATGCGCGACCGCCCAGTTCAAGGTGATCTTCCGCAAGTTTTCCTATTGGCGGATTCAGCTTCACAAGTTGCTCCCGCGCGACATCACCCACGGCAAAGTCCAGGTAACGTATCGAGAGCTTGGAAACTGCCGCATTCTCGGTGCTGCAATGATGGAGCAACCAAAGCAGAATTAACTGTGCATTTGGCTCTGATCCCATCCACAGTTCGGCCGTGTCGCATTCGGACAACAGGTCGACCAGTCCGCGCCCCCTCACCCCAGACCCTTCCAGACGCCAGGCCGGGGTGTGGTCCAGCCAGTGCAGGCCGAGCGCTTGGGTCGTTCGCGGGGAGAAGAATGCCCGGTGTTCCGCATCAGACGGCAGCGGCCCCAAGACAAGCCGGCGCTCGATCGCAAGGACGAGATCGCCAAGGCCGGCGCCTTGTATCGCGCCGGCGGCGGACGAATCGGTCGTCACGATGAGCCGCGTCATGCGGGATCCTCAGGGTTTCGTCAGGACTGCGCCGTAGCGCCATAGCTTATCATTGGTCAGATGCGTGCCGCCCCACCAGCGGTCGATCGGATTGTATCGGCTGAAATCCTCCTGATGGGCCAGGACAGCCTTCCCGAACTCGGTCAACGACAATCGGCTGCGGAGATAGACCTCATGCCGAGCCCTTAGATTGCCGTGGTCGATTGTACGCAGTTCATCGCCCAAACCGGCTACGGCGGGCCTGGGGCCAAGCGCGAGCCCCTCCAACAGCGAACCCAAATCAAATTCGCTGAACACGTACGTGCGCCGCTGCGAGCGCAGATGAAACAGGGCGTTCGTATTTGCAAATCCTCTGGAAAGCAGCTCCAGGAATCGCATCTCGGTCGCACCAAGACCCGTCGAGGATGACGGTAGCTCTGCCAACAGCTCTTGCAATGCCGGTCGCAACATCAACAAGGCGCTCAGATCGCTCCAAAGTAGGTTGGCGCAGGCCTCGGGCGTCGGCGTGCGATAGGCCTGCCAGGCCATTCTGGCAGTGCTAAGTTCACGGGCCTGAACATCCACCATAGGAATATGCGACGCGGACACTTCGGAAACTCGGTCTCTCAGATCGAAGAGATCGGATGCAAGCAGACGCAACCTGAGTTTTTTCAGCAGCTCAGGGTATGAGGCAAGATAGTCGAGCAGCCAGATCAGCTGCAGTTGATCGTCTGGGCTCGGATCGAACCAAAGTTCGATCTCGTCATAGCGCTCGCAAAAATCGGCAAAGGGTAGCTTCCTGAGTTCCTTGAACTTGGAGGGCCATTTTGTACCCCAATCCGACCAATGATCGCCCGGCCTGAGCGTCCCTGACTGCGCCCCGAAATAGGCTGCGAAATAGTCGGACGAAGGCAACGGCCCCCACGTGAAGCGAAAAAAGAACAGAACGACGATCTCGGCCAGCTTCGATTTGGCGAGATTGGCGCCGGCCGCACTGGTCAGGATCAGACGCTTCATCACACCACCACCCGATCCCAACAACGCAAAACGAAACGGGCGCTGACGACGTCGGCAACTCAACGTCTTCAGCGCCCGCTCCTCGCGAAAAGCTTTCGCGGTTCGTCTTACTCGTCTGCCGGCTCCTCGCCGTCGGCGTCGCTCTCGGGCGTACCGGCCAGAATCTGCTCGGAGATCAGACCGGAGTTCTGGCGGATCGAGGTCTCGATCTTGGCGGTGATGTCGGGGTTGGCCTTCAGGAAGGCTTTCGAGTTCTCGCGACCCTGGCCGAGACGCTGGCTGTCATAGGAGAACCAGGCGCCGGATTTCTCGACGATGCCGGCCTTGACGCCGAGATCGAGGATCTCGCCCATCTTGGAGACGCCCTCGCCGTACATGATGTCGAACTCGACCTGCTTGAAGGGCGGTGCCAGCTTGTTCTTGACCACCTTGACGCGCGTGGTGTTGCCGACCACTTCGTCGCGCTCCTTGATCGCGCCGATGCGGCGGATGTCGAGCCGGACGGAGGCATAGAACTTCAGCGCGTTGCCACCGGTGGTGGTCTCGGGCGAGCCGTACATCACACCGATCTTCATGCGGATCTGGTTGATGAAGATCACCATGGTGTTGGACTTGTTGATCGAGGCCGTCAGCTTGCGCAGCGCCTGGCTCATCAGGCGCGCCTGCAGACCCGGAAGCGCATCACCCATCTCGCCTTCGAGCTCGGCCTTCGGCACCAGCGCGGCGACCGAATCAACCACCAGCACGTCCACCGCGCCCGAGCGCACCAGCGTGTCGCAGATTTCCAGCGCCTGCTCGCCGGTGTCGGGCTGCGAGATCAGAAGCTCGTCGATGTTGACGCCGAGCTTGCGGGCATAGACCGGATCGAGCGCATGCTCGGCGTCGATGAAGGCGCAGATGCCGCCCTTCTTCTGCGCTTCCGCCACCGTGTGCAGCGCCAGCGTGGTCTTGCCCGACGATTCCGGCCCGTAGATCTCGACGATGCGTCCCTTGGGCAGACCGCCGATGCCGAGCGCGATATCGAGCCCGAGCGAGCCTGACGACACCGCCTCGATGTCCATCGACCGGTCGTTCTTGCCGAGCTTCATCACCGAGCCCTTGCCGAACTGGCGCTCGATCTGAGAGAGCGCGGCGGCCAGAGCTTTACTCTTGTCCATGGAAGATCCTTCGACGATACGCAGGGCAGTGGCGGACATTGGGTCGTGCTCCTTATGGCGAGGATTCGCGTGAGGGACAAACGATTGGCGAGGCGGCTCGTCGATAAAAGTAGCGTACCCTATTTGTTCTAGGTTCGCAATATGTTCTTTTGCGGATTTGGGGGGTGTCCGTGAGCATCCCCCCAGTCCCCCTCCTCATTCGCGTTGTGCACACAACTGGACAGACGCCGGTCCGTTAATGGTCCTCAATGGGCCATCACCGCACGAACCGTGGCCACTATCGGTGATGAGAACGCCCGATTGCGCTCCCGCCTTCCTCGCACGGAAAGGAGCGCGCCATGCTCAAGCGGCGACGTTTCAAGCAGCAGCTGACGCTTCAAGATCGACTCTCCGCCTGGGTGAAGCAGGTCGAGGAGCAGGCCTCCAGGCTTCCGCCCGGGCCCGAGCGGGACGCCCTGTTCAAGAAGGCCCGCCAGGCCGATGTCGCCAATCATCTGCACGACTGGGTCATATCCCCCGGGCTGCAACCGCCGAAATAACAGGGCTGCCGCAACGTCATTGCCCGGCCGAAGCTGACGCGCATCAAAGACGCATGGCCCGGCCGCCGTCAGAATTCCGTAATCCTGCGGCACCGAACCTTTTCGCGGTCTTGGGCCTTCTCCAGGATGGGACCGCAACTTTGGGGATCTCAGTCATGACGGACAACACGAACCGCGACACGATCAGGCGCAATCCCCTGCTGGAGGCGGCGCAGGAGGAGCTGATGAAGTTCGAGCGCGCGGAAAACGAGTTCCGCAAGAAGGACCGCCAAGAGCGCGCCGCCGAGCTCCACCTTCCCCTGAACGAAATCAAGATCCACTAAACCTGGCCCGGGGGCCGGCGTCCGAAGCTGACAAGGGCGCGCCGGCGATGCGGCTGGCGGCGGCGGGAAGCAGTCGTCCGATCACCGCAAGGTGTCGGCAGCGCAGCTCGAGTCGATTTGAGCGGTTCCACGGGGCGCATCGCGCGCAATGACGGTATCTAAACACTACTCATAAGTCACTGAATGAACAACCGAATTTCCATGCCGCCTACTGTGCATGGGGTTGTTTTCCAGTTTTGAGAATGCGGCATGCCTCGTAACCCGTCATCCGCGGAAAGGCTGCCGCTCGCGCGCCTGTTTTAAAGCAGCGCCAGCAGCACGAGGCCGATCACCAGCACCACGAAGCCAGCCGCTGTCGCGGCGGCGAATGACCGCTCTACGTTATCCATGATGCCACCCCGTGGTCGGCGTGCCACGTTTCCCCCATGGCTGCGCCGAACGATGTGGAATCTTGCCGACCGGTGTGTCCGCAGTTGTGCGAACGGATGTCGAAATTGGGACCGGTGCGGGGCCAGTCTGCGGCCTCGACGCTCGGCCCGGAAATCCGCCGCCTGTCAGGCTGCCGTAAGCGCAGCCGGCTAGAATGATGTGGCTATGGTGTTGCAGCCCAGCACCTCAGCCTCCAATAACTTTTTGCCCCGCCTGGCTCTCCCCAGGCGGGGCTTTTTCATCCGTGCCGGGCGGTTCGCGGATCTCTCTCCTCCTGGGTCAGGAGCAGCGAGAAAGTGCGGATCGCGGGCGCAGCCAGCAGAACGATCGGCAGCATCGCGGCCCATGCGATCAGCCACGACACCATCCAGTGCCCGACGAAGCTCATCGCGCTGCCGGCGGGCAAGCTGGCGATCCCCGCCGCGATCAGCGAGGTCAGTCCGGACTGGATGATTCCGAAGACGAAATGACTGTAGCGGCGGGGAATGCCGAGCATGACCGGGCCCATGTTGTTTCTTGCCGTCGTTCAGACCAAGCAAGGCATATGCCGCCGCTTGCAGGGAAATCAGTGATCCTCGGCGGGGCCCCCCGCGGCCCCGTCCGATCGGCGTACCGGCGCAGCCGGGTGCAGCCCAGGAACTTTGTTCATGGTCGGAGAACCACGGGTATACGACAGCCTTACTGTCTCACGGCCCGGCGTCTTTCGAAAGCCGGCTCCGCTTGTTTCGGCGCACGCGCGCTTTCGAGATATCCCCGAACTATCCGGGGCTTACCGACAGAATTTGCTTGTCTCCGGAATATTGGGACGCCCAACATGTTTGCAGACATGGAGAGTGAATCGTGGGGAGGTCACCATGAATCACAGGGGCATCGAATTCACTGTCGCCAAGACGGCGATTCCCGGAATCTGGCAATGGCAGTTCCGCATCGGCGAGCAGGTCAAGACCGGCAAGACCGAGACGAAAATCGATCTGTTGGCGATCCGGCGCGTGCAGCTGCGCATCGATCGGGAGCTGAAGCGATCGGCCGGGCCGACTGAACCGGCCGGATGAAGGTCGGCGTCGGATGGCGCCTTGTGCCGCCGCGGCTGGCGGCGGAACATCATCCGTAGCCGCCCGGAATTGATCTGACAGTGGTTTGGGATTGGACTGCGCGCGCTCATGGCCCTGGGGGCAAGGCCATCACGCGCGCGATCGGTGCCAGCCATGCCATTGTATTTCTTTCGAATCCGGAATGGCCGTTATTCGGGCTGCGCGGACCAGGCGACGGAATTCGCCGATCGCGATTCGGCCTGGAAAGAGATGACCAATGTCTGCGCCGACATGACCGCCGGCATTGCCCGCAAGCTCCAGGAAAATTCCGAATGGCACATGGAGCTGCTGGACGAGGCCAAGGAGCCCGTGTTCCGGATCCGCATCGTTGCCGAAACCCTCGACTAGCAAGCAGCTTCAATCCGCGCTGGGCAGCCGCCGCATGGTGAATTCGATGTCGCCGCCGGGCAGCTCGCGCCAGGTCTCGACCGCGCTCATATAGCCGGCCTTGGGGTAGCGGGCGAAGAAGGCCTGCGCCCTTTCCCGTGCCGCCGCGCGCGGCAGCGTGAAGGTCTCGCGCAGATAGCCGTCGCCGACCGTTTGGCCCGGCTTGCCGGCGATCTTGCGCCGGCCCGCCATCCGCTCGGCGAGATCCCGCGGACGATCGGCCATGTCCTCCTCCTCTACGCGCTACGCTCCAGCCAAATGTAGGGCGTGGGCCGGACGAAGAGGAGTCCCCTCCCGAAGGCGTTGTGCCGCCCCCGGATGGAGCTGCGGTCAGCTGGCGCCGCTCGTCAGTTGGCGGCGGTGCCGCTCTTGGACTTCTTCGGCGCGCTGGTTGCGGCCGAGGCCTTCGGCGCCGCCGGCTGCTTCGGCGGATCGGAGCGCATGCCGCCCCAGGGATCGTTGGACGTCTTGGAATCCGGGATCTTCTTCAGCGTTTCCTTATAGGCCTTGTCACGCTCGGCTTCCGCGGCCTTTTCCTCGGGGGTCTTGCTCGGGGCGTCCTGCAGCAAATTCAGATTGGGCATTTGCGCATAGGCAGGTCCCGCCAGCACGGCCAGCACCGCGGCCAAACGGAAAAGCTTCATCGTCTACTCCTTGATCATCCATGGAGGCACGGTTCGCCGCGCCTGGTCATCCTTGTCGCGGCCGGTCGCGACCGCCGAGGCCGTCCGGGGCGCCTAGAGCCGATCCGATCTGCACGATTTCGGCGCATGCAGCCAGTCGTCCCAGATCGGACCGCATTTGGTGCACCCGCTCAGCGCGAGGCCGAGCGCGGCCATACAAAAGAGGAGGACACACCGACGCAACATCATCCACCCATACCCCGAGCAAGCCATCATATCGGGCCAAGTCAGGCATTTTCAAGCCGATGGGACCGGCCCCAGACCGGGTGACTTTGCCGCGCCGATGCGCGCACAATGGGCCGAAACATCCGGCAATACAGGAGAGCGCGCCAGCAATGCAAATGCAGCCAGACACCGAATTCGGCCTCTCCGACGCCAGACGCATCCTCGGCGAGATTATTGCGCCCTGGGTCCAGGATCTCAATCTCGCGGTCGAGCGCCTCGAGCACGTGCAGCCGGCGGATGCGCCGGACTGGCAGCCCGGCGCACTCCTGCGCATGCCGTTCTCGGAGCGGCTGTGCCGGAACGGCGGCATGGTCTGCGGCCAGGCCCTGATGGCGCTCGCCGACACCGCGATGGTGATCGCGAACCTCGCGGCCAATCGCGGCTACCGCCCCATGACCACGGTCGACCAGACCACGCATTTCATGCGCGCGGCCTCCTCGTCGGACGTGCTGGCGGACGCGCGCGTGGTGCGGCTCGGGCGCACCATGAGCTTTGGCCGCGTCACGCTGCTCTCGGCGACCGACAACAAACCGATCGCGATGGTATCGAGCGCGTTCGCGATGCTGCCGGGCTGAGCAGCATCTCAAAAGAAGAGAGCCGCGTGGGCGCAAAGCGCACCGCGGCTCTCGATCACGTTCTCATCAAAGCGAGAGATGGAAAGCGCGATTGCGTCCGCGCTTCAGTCGGCAAGCTTCAAAGGTGGCTTCAAAGATTACTTGCCGAGCACTTCGTCGGCCGCGGTGACAATGCTGGCGGTCGGATTCTTTCCGCAATAGGCACCGAACTTCTTGGCGTTCTCGATGAACACGTCAGTGTCGATGATCGCGTTGTCCTCGTCGCCCTTGTACCAGCCGTCCATCCAGGTCAGCACAACCTGGATGTTGTCTTCGCCGCTCTCGAGGAACTGCTTGCAGCTCATGGTCGAAAGGTCCCACTTGACGGCGTGGGCGGGCATCGACGACAGCGAGAACGCTGCGGCGAGCAAAATCGAAAGCGTGGTCTTCATCAGTATCTCCATCGGCGCGTAGCGCCATAAAAGAAGTGCGTGTGGGGAAAGTCGGCGGAGAGATTCTCCGCGTCAACGTCGTAAACGAAGTCTGAAGCGCTGTGCAAGTAGCGCCAGTATTGAGTTTAGTTCAACGTAATTTCTATGCATTACTTCACAATCATCATGTTGGACCAACGCGGATGATCGAGAAGCGTGCAGCGCAGCGGCACCGTGTTTTCAAGGGTGGAACGATCACCTTCGAAAGCAGCGGCATCCCCTGCACCGTGCGAAACATGTCGGCGGGCGGCGCGGCGATCGACCTCGACACCCCCGTCACATTGCCGCAATCGTTCACGCTATCGATCGCGCGCGACGATTTCGTGCGGAATTGTCGCACAGTTTGGCGCAGTGACAAGCGCGTCGGCCTCGCCTTCGAGCAATAGCGCGCGCGATGTGAACGAACGTTCGCATCACATCCACAACACGATTATGATTGCGTGATACGACGACGGCGACGCCAGCGCAGGCTTGCGATCACGAGCGCGGCGATTGCGATTCCGATCGCCGCGGATGCTCCGAAAAATCGTCCACCGGGACGATCGATGGTGCGCGACCACAATGTCGGCGCCTCGCCCGGCCGCGCCAGGCGGAACGCGACCACGCTGTCGCCGATCGAGGTGCCGACTTCGGAGTGGCCGCCGGCGCCGATCGCGACATATTGCTCGCCCTTCCACAGATAGGTCATGGGATTGGCGACGCCGGGCACCGGCAGCCGTCCCTGCCACAGCTCCTTGCCGCTTCGCGCATCGAAGGCGCGCAGATAAGCATCCATCGCGCCGGTGAAGACGAGGCCGCCTGCCGTGACCGCCACTCCGTTGACGAGAGGCGCGCCCCAAGGCAGCGGCGCGCCGAGTGGTGCCAGGTCTTCGGTGGTGCCGACGGTCGAACGCCAGAGGATCTTGCCGGCCTTCAGATCGACCGCAACCATCTCGCCCCAGGGCGGCTTGTTGCAGAGCAGACCGAGCGGCGACATCGCCACCGCGCGCGACATCGCAAACGGCGCGCCGCGCTGCTGGCCGAAATCATGCCCCGGCGGCGGATTGAATCCGGCAGCCTCCGTGCGCGGGATCAGCCTGATGAGATGAACGGCGCGCCCGGTGTTGGCGTAGAGAATCTGGTGGACCGGATCGAAGGCCGCGCTGCCCCAGTTCACGCCGCCGCCGGTGAAGGGAAATTCCAGCGTGCCCCGCACGGAAGGCGGCGTGAACAGACCCTCGTTGCGCGCCTCCGTGAACAGGCGCTCGCAGGACGAGGGGCGCAGTTCCGGCAACAGCGAGAGCGCGTCGTCGGTCGAGATCGCCTGTGATGTCAGCGCCGGCACATGCGTCGGAAATGGCTGCGTCGGCGACAACGTTTCCCCTTCCGCGCCGCCCTGCGGCACCGCGCGTTCTTCCACCGGCCAGACCGGCTTGCCGCTGTCGCGGTCGAGCACGAAGACAAAACCTTGCTTGGTCGGCTGGATCACGACGTCGCGCTGGCCGTCTCCCGCATCGAGGCGCGCAAGCGTCGGCTGCGCCGCCAGATCGTAATCCCAGACGTCGTGGTGCACCGTCTGGAATGCCCATGCGAGCTCACCGGTCTCGATGCGCAATGCGACCACAGAATTGGCATGCTCGTTGTTGCCCGGCCGCTTGCCGCCCCAGAAATCCGGCGACGGCGAAGACGTCGGCAGGAACACCAGGCCGCGCGCCGTGTCGACCGACATCGGCGCCCAGACATTGGCGTGCCCGGCTTCGATGCCGTCACGCTTGAGCGGCTCGAAGCTCCAGCGCGCCCGGCCGGTGCGCGCATCGAACGCACGTACGACGCCGTTCGGCGCATCGACGCGTCGGTTGTCGGAGATCGAGGAGCCGACCACGACGACACCCCGGCCAACGGCGGGCGGCGAGGTGATCTGGAACTCGCCGGGCCATTCCAAGGCAATACCGATATCAAGCTTCACCTCGCCACCATTGCCGAAACCGGCACAGGGAATTCCCGTCTTCGCATCGAGCGCGATCAGGCGGACGTCGTTCGTGCCCATGAAGATGCGCGATCGACAGGCGGCATTCGCGGACGCCTCATCGTCGGTCCAATGGGTGACGCCGCGGCAGACGTAACGATTGGCGGGACGCTGATTGGTCGCGATCTTCGGATCATAACGCCATTTCTGCGCGCCCGAGCCGGGATCGAGCGCAATCACCTCGTTGAAGGGCGAGCAGAAGATCAGGCTGTCCTCGACGAACAGCGGCGTTGCCTGGAATTTGGTTCGCCGCATCACCTGCGGCGGGCGCACCGCGAGATCGCCGGTGCGGAATTCGAAGGCCCGAACCAGATTGCCGACATTGTCGGGCGTGATCTGTTGCAGTGGCGAGAAGCGCGAGCCGCCGGCATCGCCGCCCCAACTCTCCCAGGCCGCGCTTGGCCGCACGGCGATCAACAGCAGCGCAACGAGCCCGATCGGAAATCGCAGGCCGGTCCGCAACGCTCACCTCGCCCTATTTCGGCTTCTTGGCGGGTTCACTCGGGCGGGCTCCGCCCCACGGGTCGTACTTGTCCTTGGGCTCGGGAATGCGCTCAAGCGCGGCCTTGTAGGCTTTCTCGTCGACCTTGGGCTTGTTGTCCGCCGGTTTAGCTGCCTCATTGGGTGGCCGCCGGCCCTGCGCCTGCGCCGGTGCAACCGTCAGCGCCATGACCGCAGCCGCGATGACCAAAATCCTCATTGATGCAACCCCCCTCGTCTGGGGTACAAACTTAGCCTGCAATTCCGGAATATGAAATGCCGCGAGTTCCAGGACCTCCTGGAGACTTCAGCAAATCTTGATCGCCGGGGACTTCGCCGGATCGCATTCCTGCCTATCTGTTGGCCCGCAGGGGACCTTCACGGATGTTACGGATCATTGCTCATGCGGCGCTGCTCGCCGGCGCGCTCGCGCTCGGCGCCTGCGGCTTTGCCGACAGCCGCGCGCCGGTGCCGGAATTCATGCGCATGAAGGAAACCGAGCAGCCGCCGCCTGAACCCGCCCCCGACGTCAAGCGCGTGGTGCGCGAGCAGATCGACGTCGTCTTCCTTGCCACCTCCTATCCGCGCGAGGTGCACGTCGCTGCGCCCCATCGCGAGGTGCGCGGGCCGGGCTGGACCGCCTGCGTCCGGGCCCAGCTCACCTCCGCCACCGGCACCTCGCTCGGCGCCCAGACCTACATCGTGACGATATCAGGCGGAAAAGTGGTCGACCGCCGCCGGGCAGAAGCCGAGGACATCTGCGGAACGGAAACCTACGAGCCGATCTAGCAGCGAATCTGCGTAACAAAGCTCCGGTTCCGGGAAAAACCAGCACCGCAACCGGGAACGATCGCCGCCTCCCCTTCTTGTTACCGCCGAGGGCAGTTTCGGTGGAGGACACGATGAAGACATTTACGATTGCGCTGTTGGCGGGTGTCGGCGCGCTGGCCGCGGCAACCGGTGCCAAGGCGGCGGACATCTATTCGACCAGCGAATACACGAACCCCGATCTCATTCAGGAAGTCCGGCTTGTCTGCGACGACGCCGGCAATTGCTACCGCACCCGCGGCGGCTCGCGCGTGATCGTGCGCGACTCCTACGCGACCATGCCGCGCGATCGCTATTATGAGCGACGCACCTATCGCGACTGGGACGATGGTCCGCGTGCCGGCGTCGGCATCCGGACACCCGGCGTCAGCGTGGGCGTCGGTGTCGGCGACCGCTGGTAGTTGATAGATCGAACACGGACGGGACCGGACGAGACAACTCGCCCGGTCCCGTCGCGTGCTTGACCCAGATCACCACGTCAGGCGGCGACGGATTGCTGCTGGAACTGCTCAAAGGCCGCGATCGCATCGGCGGCGTACATCAGCGACGGCCCGCCGCCCATATAGACGGCCATGCCGAGCGTTTCCTCGATCTCTTCGCGAGTCGCACCGAGCTTGACGAGTGCCTCGGCGTGGAAGCCGATGCAGCCGTCGCAATGCGCGGCGACACCGAGCGCCAGCGCCATCAGCTCCTTGGTCTTCTTGTCCAGCGCGCCGTCACGCGTGGCGGCCTGTGCGAGCACGGAAAATCCCTTCATCGTGTCGGGAATGTCGTTTCGCAGCTTCTTCAGGTTGGCGGAGATGTTTTTGGTGATGTCGACGTAATTCTTGTCCATCGTATCCTCATGAGCTGGATTTGGCTGTGGTCGAAATAGCCTCGCGCGGGGCGCGCAAGGCGATGTAGATCGCGGGGATCACCAGCACGGTCAGCAGCGTCGATGACGCAAGCCCGAACAGGAGCGAAATCGCCAGGCCCTGAAAGATCGGGTCGAGCAGGATGGTCGCCGCCCCGATCATCGCCGCGAGCGCGGTGAGCAGGATCGGCTTGAAGCGGACCGCGCCGGCTTCCAGCACTACTTCGCGAAGCGACTTGCCGTGTGCGCCGCTATGCCGGATGAAATCGACCAGCAGGATCGAATTGCGCACGATGATGCCGGCCAGCGCGATGAAGCCGATCATTGAGGTCGCGGTGAACGGCGCCCCCAGCAGCCAGTGCCCGATCAGGATGCCGATCAGCGTTAGCGGAATCGGCGTCAGGATGACGAGCGGCAAACGGAAGCTCCTGAACTGGGCGACGACCAACACATAGATGCCGAGGATGGCCGCACCGAAGGCGGCGCCCATGTCGCGGAAGGTCACCCAGGTGATCTCCCATTCGCCGTCCCACAGCAGCGTGGGCCGCGACTCGTCCGACGGTTGGCCGTGCAGGTTGATCGCGGGCTTCGGCAGCTTGCCCCAATCATGGGCCTCCACGCGATCGGCAACCGCGAGCATGCCGTAAAGCGGCGCCTCGAAGCGTCCGGCAAGCTCAGCCATCACCATGTCGGCGAAGCGGCCGTCCCGGCGGAAAATCGTCGGCGAACCCTGCTCCATGGTCGCCTTCACGACCTGACCGAGCTCGACCACCGTCTTGCTGCCGGGCAAGGTGTTGGCCGGCACCGGCGTCGAGGCCAGCGCCTCGTCCCAGACCAGATCGCGCTTTCCGAGATGCACCGCGATCTCGATCGGGTTGCGGTCCTCGCCGCGATGCGAATAACCGATCGAGATGCCGCCGAACAGCGCCTGGATGGTGTCGTAGACGTCGCGTTGCTCGACGCCGAAGAATTCGAGCCGGTCCTGGTCGATCGAGAGCCGCAGCCGTGGCCGCTTCTCGCCGATGGAATCGTCGACGTCGACGATGAACGGCACTTCCGCGAACACCTTCTTGAGCTCGGCCGTGACCGCACGGCGTGTGGACGCATCGGGACCGTAGACCTCGGCGAGCAGCGTCGAAAGCACCGGCGGCCCGGGAGGCACCTCGACCACCTTGATGCTGGTGCCTGCGGGCACATCGAGCGCCTTCAGCTTCTCGCGCAGCTCGAGCGCGATCTCATGGCTCGCGCGCTTGCGCTCGCCGCGCGCGGTCAGGTTGACCTGAACTTCGCCGAGCTCGGGCTTCTGGCGCAGATAATAATGCCGCACCAGGCCGTTGAAATTGAAGGGCGCCGGCGTGCCGGCATAGGATTGCAGCGAGGTGACCTCCGGCAATTGCCGCGCGATCTCGGCCGCGCCGAACAGCGTGCGCTCGGTCGCCTCCAGGCTCGCCCCTTCCGGCAGGTCGACGACCACGGCGATCTCGGACTTGTTGTCGAACGGCAGCAGCTTGACGGTCACCGACTTGGTCGCAAACAGCGTCATCGACGCCAGCGTCGCGATGCCGACGCCAAGCAGGAATATCCAGGCCGACCGCTTGCTCCGCACGATCGGCGCGGCGAAGCGCCGGTAGAGCCGGCCGAGCCGGCCTTCATCGTGCGCCGCATGCGCTGAGGCGACCTCGCCCTTCGGCGCGAGCTTGAGCATCAGCCAGGGCGCGACCACCATCGCGACGAAGAACGAGAACAGCATGGCAGCCGACGCGTTGGCCGGGATCGGCGCCATATAGGGGCCCATCAGGCCCGACACGAACAGCATCGGCAACAGCGCTGCGACCACGGTCAACGTCGCGACGATGGTGGGATTGCCGACCTCCGCCACCGCCTCGATGGTCGCCTGCAGGCGCGGCCTGCCGTCGCGCATGCCCCAGTGCCGCGCGATGTTCTCGACCACGACGATGGCGTCGTCGACCAGAATGCCGATGGAGAAGATCAGCGCGAACAGGCTGACGCGGTTGATGGTGTAGCCCATCAGATTGGCGGCGAACATCGTCAGCAGGATCGTCGTGGGAATCACGACGAAGGTCACCAGCGCCTCGCGCCAGCCGATCGCGATCGCAATCAGGACGACGATCGAGACGGTGGCAAGGCCGAGGTGGAACAGCAGCTCGTTGGCCTTCTCGTTGGCGGTCTCGCCGTAATCGCGCGTCACCGTCACCTGGATGTCTTCGGGGATCAGGCGCGACTTCAATCCTTCGAGGCGCTTGGCGATGTTCTCGGACACGACGACCGCATTGGCACCGGCCCGCTTGGCGAGCGCCAGGCTGACAGCGGGCGTCCGCGCCCACTGCCCTCCGGCATCGCGCGAATCCGTCCAGACCCGATGCTCGACGGTGCTCGGGCCGACGACGACGGAGGCGACGTCCTTGACATAGACCGGCCGGCCGTCGCGGCTCGTGATCAGCAGCAATCCGATGTCGGGAATGCCGGACAGCGTCTGCCCCGCCGCGACGTTCCGCACGACGCCGGCGTCGCGAACCTGCCCGGCCAGGAACGAGCGGTTGGCGTCCTTCACCTTGGCCACGAGCTGCTGCAGCGTGATCCCGAACAGCGACAGCTTCTCCGGATCGGGCTCGACGCGGATCTGTTGTGCAGCGCCGCCGGAGATGTAAGTGAGACCGACGTCGTCGACTTTCATCAGCTCCGCGCGAACCTTGTCGGCGAGCTCGTAGATGTCCTTGTCGGTCCAGCGGCTGGCGGCCTCCGGCTTCGGCGACAGCGTCAATACCGTCACCGCAACGTCATTGATTCCCCGGCCGACGATCAGCGGCTCGGGGATGCCGACGGGAATGCGGTCGAGATTGGCGCGGATCTTCTCGTGCACCCGTAGGATGGCGTCCTCGAACTTGGTGCCGACCAGGAAGCGCGCGGTGACCATCACGCGGTCGTCCTCGGTCTGGCTATAGACGTGCTCGACGCCGTCGATGCCCTTGACGATCGACTCCAGCGGCTTGCTCACCAGCTCCACCGCGTCGGGTGCGCGCAGGCCGTCAGCGTTGACGCGGATGTCCACCATGGGAACGCTGATCTGCGGCTCCTCCTCGCGCGGGATCACCACGACGGCGATCAGCCCCACAACGAGCGCCCCGAGCAGGAACAGCGGCGTCAGCGGCGATGCGATGGTCGACCGGGTCAACCGTCCTGACAGACCGAGATTCATGGCCGCACCAATTGGTCACCGACCTGGATGCCCGAGAGGATCTCGAGCCCGTCGGGAAGCGAAGGCGTCGGCATGTCGCGGCCGCGCTGCACCGGCACGTCGATCGTCTGGTCCCCTTTCCGGAGCCGGACGTAGTCGATGCCGAATCGCGTCGTCACATAGCTGGACGGAATGACGAAGGCCGGCCGCGTGCCGCCGGCGATCCAGACCCGCAAGCGATCGCCGACGAAATATTCGCCGAGCCCCTCGACGGTCGCGTCCGCGATGACGCGCCCCTCCTCGATCTGAGGATAGACGAGGTCGATCACGCCCCGTTTCGAGGCTTCTCCCGCCAGCTCTGCGCCATCGACGCGGACCTTGTCGCCGGCCTTCAGGTAGCGCGCGTGGCGCTCCGGCACGCGCAGCCGCAGCTTGAAGTTCTGCTCGGCGACCGTCACGATCGGGTCGCCGGCGAGCACGACGGACCCCAATGTGATCAGCCGCTTCAACACGCGCCCGTCCGCCGGCGCGAGCACCTGGCCCTGGTTGAGCTGCTCGTTGATGACGGCACGCTCCGCAGTCTTGGCGCGCAGTCCGTTGTCGGCGACGTTGAGCGCCGTGCGCTGCTCGTCGAGCTTGACCCGCGGCAGGATACCGCGCTCGACCAGTCCTTCGGTCCGGGTGAAGTCGAGCTGCGCCTGCTTGGCCTGGGCCTGCAGCGCCTCGATCTGTGCGTCGAGCGATTTCATCTGCAGGACGAGCTTCTCGTCGCCGATGGCCGCGATGACCTGGCCTGCGGTGACGCGATCCCCTTCCCGCACCTCGAGCTGAATGACGGTCCCGCCGATGCGGCTACGCGCGGGAACCACGCTGATGCTCTCGACGGTCGCAAACACCGCCTTCTCGTCGGCGACCGTCTGCTGCGCAACGACGAGCGTACTCGCGGCGGCAGCAGGCCCCGCCGGTACTCCGATCGCCGCCCAAGCGGCCAGAAGCCCCAGGCGCGCCAGATATTGCAAAGGACACATCCGTGTCGTCATCGGGTTCATCACACCGCGCAGCGGTGCCCTCTCATTTCATCGACATCGGGCGAAGGCGCGTTGATCTCGCGCAAGGCGCGCCCGCCCGCCGTTTCCTAGGCTTCACTTCGTCCTTGCGGACTTCGGCGCGCAAAACACCTGGTAAAGCGTCTTCAGGATTGCGCGCGCCGGCTCGCTGGCGATCGAATAGAAGATCGTCTGCGCATCGCGCCTGGCGGCGACCAGGCCATCCTTGCGAAGGAGCGCAAGATGCTGGGAGACCGTGGAGTCCCGCAGGCTCAGGAACTCGGCCAGCTCGCCGACCGACCGCTCGCCGTCGATCAGCTGGCAGATGATGAGAAGGCGGTGACGATTCGAGAGCGCCTTGAGCAACTCGCTCGCCTGGTCCGCCGCCCGCTCCATGATCTCGCTATCTATTTTCATACTTGCGTATATACGCAATTACGAATATATAGTCAAGCGCTGCACGACAACCGGCACAGAACCGGTGAAGCGGCGTAATCCAACGGAGGAACCCATGGCGGAGATTGTCGTAGTCGGAGCCGGTCTGAGCGGAACGCTGATGGCCTATGAATTGCTACCCCAATTGAGAAAGGAGGACCGCCTCAGCGTCATCTCCCAAGGCACGGTCTATCATTTCGTGCCCTCGAATCCGTGGGTGGCCGTCGGCTGGCGCAAGCGCGAAGAGATCGAGATCGATCTCGCGGACGTCATGAAACGCAAAGGCGTGCGGCTGCTGACGCAGGGCGCAAAGCGCGTCCACCCGGAGAGGAACCGTGTCGAGCTCGGCGACGGCACCTCGATCGACTATGATTATCTGGTCGTCGCGACCGGTCCTGAACTCGCCTTCGACGAGATCCCCGGCCTCGGTCCGCAGGGCCATACCCAGTCGATCTGCCACGTCGATCATGCCGCGCATGCCCGTGACGCCTTCGAGCAGCTCGCGGCCAATCCCGGCCCGGTCGTGATCGGAGCCGTTCAGGGTGCCTCCTGCTTCGGGCCGGCCTACGAATTTCTCTTCATCCTTGAAACGGAGCTGCGCCGGCGGAAGCTGCGCGACCGCGTCCCGATGACCTTCGTCACCTCGGAGCCGTATATCGGCCACCTCGGTCTCGACGGCGTCGGGGACACCAAGGGTCTTCTGGAAAGCGAGATGCGCGAGAAGCACATCAAGTGGATCACGAACGCCCGCATCGACAAAATCGGCCCCGGCTTGATGTCGGTGGAGGAGTTTTCCGACGACGGCACGTCCCGCAAGGCGCATGAGCTGCCATTCGCCTATTCGATGATGTTGCCCGCCTTTCGCGGCGTCGAGGCGGTGCGCGGCATCGAGAAGCTGACCAATCCGCGCGGCTTCGTCATCGTCGACAAGCACCAGCAGAACCCCGCCTTCCCCAACGTCTTTGCCGTCGGCGTCTGCGTCGCGATTGCGCCGGTCGGCGCGACACCCGTGCCGGTTGGCGTTCCCAAGACAGGCTTCATGATCGAATCCATGGTGACGGCGACCGCGATGAATATCGGCGCCCTGCTCCGCGGCAAGGCGCCGACGGCGCAGCCGACCTGGAACGCGATCTGCCTGGCCGACTTCGGCGATTCCGGCGTCGCCTTCCTCGCGCAGCCGCAGATTCCGCCGCGCAACGTCAATTGGTCCTCCAAGGGCGAATGGGTGCACCTCGCCAAGGTCGCCTTCGAGAAATACTTCCTGCGCAAGATGCGGCGCGGCGAGAGCGAGCCGTTCTACGAGCGTTTCGTTCTCGACAAGCTGAACATCGCCAAGCTCAAGGAGGTCCGAACCGGCACATGAGTAGCATCGTATGCACCGAAGCCAACCCGACCCGTCGTCAAGAAGAAGGAGCCTGCCATGAATGTCGATAAAGCCGTCCTCGCCTTTGCGGGATGCGTCGTCCTGCTCGGTCTCGCGCTGGGCACCTATGTCAATGCGTACTGGTACCTGCTGACGGCGTTCGCCGGGCTGAACATGTTGCAGGCCTCGATCACGGGCTTCTGCCCGGCAGCGATCGTGTTCAGGAAGCTCGGCCTGAGCAGCGGCTGCGCGTTCTCCTGAACGCACGCAGATGCAGCCTGTGATGCGGGGAATTTGCCATGACCGACGACACCTTCATCGAAGGACCTCTCTACGAGAAGCGCAGGAAGGTCTATCCGCAATCGGTCCACGGCCCTTCCGCCGCATCAAATGGGCGATCCTGTGCGTCACGCTCGGGATCTATTATCTCCTGCCGTTCGTGCGCTGGAATCGCGGACCAGGCCTGCCCGACCAGGCCGTGCTGATCGACTTGCCGCATCGCCGCTTCTATTTCTTCTTCATCGAGCTGTGGCCGCAGGAAGTGTATTACTTCACCGGCCTGCTCATCATCGCGGCGATGGCATTGTTCCTGATGAACGCAGTCGCGGGGCGGCTGTGGTGCGGCTATTTGTGCCCGCAGACGGTGTGGACCGATTTGTTCTATGCCGTGGAGCGCTGGGTCGAAGGTGACCGGCGCGAGCGCATGCAGGGCGACAAGCGCTACTGGACGTTCGACCACATCCGAAAGGTCGCGCTCAAGCACTTCCTCTGGATCATGATCGCCTGGTGGACCGGTGGCGCCTGGGTGCTGTATTTCGACGACGCCCCGACGCTGGTGAAGGAGCTCGCTACCTTCCAGGCGCCGCTCATCGCCTATCTCTGGATCGGTATTCTGACCGCAACGACCTATGTCTTTGCCGGCCACGCCCGCGAGCAGATGTGCATCTACATGTGCCCGTGGCCGCGCATCCAGGCGGCCCTGACCGACGAATGGGCCCTCAACGTCACCTATCGCCGCGACCGCGGCGAGCCGCGCATGTCGGTGAAGAAGGCGGAAGCCGCCCGCGCCCACGGTGATTTCGCCGGCGATTGCGTCGACTGCCACCAATGCATCAACGTCTGCCCGACCGGCGTCGACATCCGCCACGGCATCCAGCTCGGCTGCATCCAGTGCGGCCTCTGCATCGATGCCTGCGACAACGTCATGCGCGAGATCGGCCGGCCCGAGGGCCTGATCGGCTACGACACCGACATCAACATGCAGCGCCGGCGCGAAGGCAAGCCGCCGATCTATCGCATCGTTCGCCCGCGCACGCTGATCTATACCGCAGCCATTGCCGTCGTCGGCACCATCATGGTCTACACCCTCGCCACGCGCGCGACGATGGACGTCAACGTGCTGCACGAGCGCAATCCTCTGTTCGTTCAGCTCTCGGACGGCGGCGTGCGTAACGATTACACCGTGCGCATCCTCAACAAGGGCGCACAGCGATCGTTTGCGATCGAGGTCTCCGGGCTGCCCGGCGCGAACATTCGGATTGCGGGCATCGAAGCCGCTCCCGTCGTCGAGGTCGGACAGGACCAGACCCGCGAGGTCAGACTGTCGGTGCAGGTCGGGCCTGCCGATCTGCCGAAGACCTCGCGCGATGTCGAGGTCACGATAACCGATACCGCCGGCGGTGGACGGGCAAGCGCCCGTGATCACTTCCTGCCCGGCGACAAGTAAGGTCTGCGTTGAGCAATCCGGCGCAGGATGCTCAACGAAACGTTAACATTACCGTTCGAATTGGAGCCGCGTACCAACGGTATTTTCCAATCTTTGCGCTAAGCATGACCACGTGACGCGGCATTTGCCCGCGTGAACGGGACGAGGGGACGTGGTCGACATCGCGCAGCAGGCAGCGATCCATGCGGCATCGGCAGAGGATGCCACGGCGGCGCGCGTCCCGCTTGCGGCGATCGATCCTGGCCAATGGCGCGCGCTCGCGCAGCGGGCGATCGAGCCGAACGGATATTACCTGCCCGCCTGGGAGCTCGCCGTCAGCGCCACCGCGCGCGGCCGCACGAACGCCTCGGCCCTGCCCGCATTCGACGGCACGTCGACGCGGCTGATCGGGCTGATGCCGGTGATCCCGCTGTGGCACGCCCTGAAGATTCCCCTGCCCGCGCTGGTGAGCGCGCATCCCTACGGCACGCTGTGCAGCCCGCTGATCGACGGCGACGCCCCGATCGAGGCGGCCACGCAGCTGTTGCAGCGGGCGCGCGGGGCCGGCGCGCATGCGCTCGTGCTGAACGACGTTGCGCTCGACGGCGCTGCGATGACTGCGCTCGAGCAGGTCCTGATCCGCGACGGCCTGAGGCCGCGCGTCCTTTCCTCCTACATCCGCGCCAGC
Organism: Bradyrhizobium sp. CIR18; assembly: GCF_014198295.1. Taxonomy (NCBI): domain Bacteria; kingdom Pseudomonadati; phylum Pseudomonadota; class Alphaproteobacteria; order Hyphomicrobiales; family Nitrobacteraceae; genus Bradyrhizobium; species Bradyrhizobium sp. CIR18. Next base: position 1,559,485 of record NZ_JACIHF010000001.1, read on the forward strand.
CTCGATGCGACGCAGGATGCCGAGACGCTGCTGCGCGACGCACTGGGCACCAAGAAGCTCAAGGAGCTGCGCCGACAACGCCACCGCCTCGAAGAGCACGGCCCTGTTGCGTTCGACGTCGCACGCCGGCCTGACGAGATCGGGCCCGCACTCGAAACATTCCTGCAGCTCGAAGCCAGCGGCTGGAAAGGCAAGCGCGGCACCGCGCTGGTTCAGCATGCCGGCGATGCGACCTTCATTCGCCGCGCGGTGCCGGCGCTGGCGGAGACCGCGCAGTGCGAGATCGTCACGCTTCGCGCCGGGACGACACCGGTGGCCGCGGGCATCGTGCTGCGCCACCAGGATCGCGCCTTCTTCTTCAAGCTCGGCATCGACGAGCGCTTTGCAAGATATTCGCCGGGCGTGCAGCTGACGCTCGATCTCACTCGCCACCTCTGCGCCGATCCCGCCATCACCAGCGCGGATTCCACCGCGAGCGCCGATCACCCCATGATCAACCCGATCTGGCGCGGGCGGTTCGCAGTCGGCGACGTGCTGATCCCGCTGCGGCGGCACGATCCGGTCGTGGCGCTCATTCACGCAGCGCTGGTTGGCCTCAACGCCGCGCATGAAGCTGCGCGAGGCGTGGTCCGCCGGCTCCGCAAATAAGCGAAAGCTACTCCGCCGCCTGGGCGTTGATCTCCTCCGAGACCTGGCGGATGGCGCGCGCGAGCAGGTTCGGGTCCTGAGCACCGGAGACGGCATATTTCTGCGCGAACACATAGGTCGGTACGCCGGAAATTCCCTTCTCGGCCGCCTCCTGCGCATCGGCCGAGACGCGCGCAACGTCTTCGTCGGTGGCAAGGCGCCGACGCACGTCCTCGGCGTCGAGGCCGACATCGGCGGCCGCCTGCACCAGCACGTTCACATCGGTGAGATCGCCGCCGTCGCGGAAATACAGCTCCATCAGGCGCTGCTTCATCTCGGGCGCCTTGCCGATCGCTTCCGCCCACAGGATGAGGCGATGGCAGTCGGTGGTGTTGGGCTGCCGCGCCACCAGCTCGGGCTTGTAGAGAAGGCCCTCCTCGCTCGCGGCCGCAACGACGCGTCCGGCAATGCCCTTATAGGCCTCGACCGAGCCGAACTTCTGAGTGAGATAGGCCTCGCGGCTGATGCCCTCGCGCGGCACCCAGGGATTGAGGAAGAACGGGCGGAAATTGAGCTTGACCGGAACGTCCGGCACCAGCGCCAGCGCACTCTCGATCCGGTGCTTGCCGATATAGCACCAGGGGCACACCACGTCGGAGACGACATCGATCTGGAGCGGTTTCAGCGTGCTCATGTCAGGCGCCTCCTTCGGGCGGGTCACGGGTTCGCCGGAAGATAAGCCGAACCGGGGGCGGCGCAAGCCGCCGGTCCTGCATGGCTCACGACTTCACCTCTGCGGTTATTGTGACCGCTGCACCCCGCCCCGATACTCGCGGCCGCAATCAAGTCCGAGAGGAGACCGCGATGAGCGCCATTTTCAGGCCGGAAGGCCAACAGTTCCGGGCTACGGAGCATGCCGGCGGTCCGTGGTCTCCGGACATGCTGCAGGGAAGCGCCACCACCGCCCTGATGACCCGCGAGGTCGAGCGTCTCGCCACCGAATCCGGCTTTGTTGTGCGACGCCTGACCTTCGATCTGTGGCGACCGGCGGGCCTGCGCGCCTTCAGGCCCGTCTGCGAATTGCTGCGCGACGGCCGCAAGGCCAAGACCTTGCAGGTGCGGCTGATGGACGGCGAGACCGAGATCGGCCGCTGCACGGCGCTTCTGACGGCGCCGAGCGGGGAATCCCCCGCCGATCCCTTTGCGAGGCCCATGGTGATCGACAAGGCGCCCGAGGTGGGCAGCCCGCCGCCGGCCTTCGCGCAGAAATGGAGCCGCTATTTCCAGAACGTGTCGGTGCGGCTGATCGAGGGGACGCTGGAGAAGCCGGGACCTGCGGCCGCCTGGATGCGGCTCGACGCGGCCCTGGTCGAGGGCGAGCCGAACACGCCACTGCTCCAGGCGGTGCAGACCGCGGATTTCGCCAGCGGCGTCGCGCAGATCGTCGACATGCGCGACTGGACCTTCATCAATCCCGAGATCAGCCTTTACTTCTTCCGGCCGCCCGAGAGCGAATGGATCCTGATCCGCGCCGCCACGCGCGTTGGCGCCAACGGCGCCGGCCTCACCACGGCGACCTTGAGCGATCTCAAGGGTCCGTTTGCCGAGGTGATGCAGGCCATGAGCTTCGTGCGGCGTGAGGCCGCGCAAGCTCAGGCATCTTGAGCCGCAAGCGCGACCAGGGTCGCCTCGGAGGCGGCATCAACGGGCATGAACATCTCGACGCGAAGCTCCTGCAGCGTCACGTCCTGCGGCGTGCCTAAAGTCAAAACCGCGCCGATCAGTGAGACGCCGGCGTCGCCCTTACGCAGGCGCACCTCGCAGAGCGGCCCCGGCGCGGCGTTGTCCTCGATCCCAAGCGCGGGAAGCTCCGGCAGCCGCATCAATTCGCGCCAGGTCGATTGCAAGGCTTCGTCGAGCGGCGCGGCCATTGCCTCATGGCGCGCGCGCGACAGCAGAGCCGCGGCCACCATGGTCCAGTTCTCGACGAACGGCTTGAGCTCGTTCGGCGCCAGGAACATGCGCATGTGATTGAGCGGCCGCTGCATGCGCTCAGGTCCGAGCAGCATCGTCATCAGGCGCGATGCGGCACGGTTGGTCTGCATCACGTTCCAACGCCGGTCGGTGACGATCGCGGGAAACGGCTCGTGCCGCCGCAGCAGAAGATCGATGGCCCGGCGCGCATCGGCAAGCTCGGGCGCGGCAAGATCGCGCTCGCCATATTGCCGGGCGAAGCCGCCGGTCTCGAGCAGCGCGTTGCGGTCGCGAAGCGACAAATCGAGAGCGGATGCGAGTTGCAGCAGAATGTCCCGGCTTGCCGCCGCCTTGCCGGTCTCGACATAGCTCAGATGCTTGACCGAAATGCCGGCCTCGAATGCCAATTCCGCCTGGCTCAACGCCCGGCGCATGCGCCAGGCGCGCAGCAGATCGCCGACGGGATTGGCCGGGCGCAATCGCCGAAACGAGCGTGTGTCCATCGACGGATTATGCGGGGATCGCTGCTGCCTGTAAACGGCGCTATGGCAGCCCGGCCGCCATCTGCTTCAGCCGTTCGGCGGTGCGCTCGTCCGCCGGGAAGAAGGTCTCCAGCGCCAGCTCCGACAGGGTGATGTCGACGGGCGTGCCGAACACCATGGTGGTGGAGAAGAAGCTCAGGATTTCACCGCCGTGACTCAGCTTGAACGGGATCGCGACGTTGTCGCTCGACAGCGGCCCCGTCCGCGCCGGGATCGGATAGCTCTTGAGGTCGTTGTAGAGCTTGATCAGCTCAGGATCGGCCGTCACCTCGCATTGGCGGTGCAGACGCTCCAAAAGATGACCGCACCACTCCGCGAGATTGACCGTGCGCGGCGCCAGCGCCTCGGGATGAAAGGCGAGCCGCAGCACGTTGAAGGGCTGGCCGAGCAGCCGCTGCGGAATGCCGTCGAGCAGCGGCGCCACCATGCGGTTCGCCGATACCAGGTTCCAGTGCCGGTCCACCGCGAGCGCGGGATTGGGCTCATGCGCCCTGAGCACGAGGTCGATCGCCTGGCGGGCTGATTTCAAGGCCGGGTCCTCCAGCGGGCGCTGCTGAAACGCGGGCGCATAGCCGGCGGCCACCAGCAGCACGTTGCGTTCGCGCAAGGGCACGTCGAGACGCTCGGCAAGCCGCAGCACCATGTCGCGCGAGGGCGCGGCGCGGCCGGTCTCGACGAAGCTTAGGTGACGCGCCGAAATTTCGGCCTCGCCCGCGAGATCGAGCTGGCTCATGCGGCGGCGCTGCCGCCATTCGCGCAAATGGTCGCCGATGTGAACCGGCTGGCTGCGGTCGGCCTGTGCCGTGGATGCATGTGCGTTCATGACCAGAAACCTATCATGCCGATTTCGGCCCTTCCATTACCCACGAGGTAACGGATATTGGCACCTAGCTAACTGAAATCGTTGCGTTTGTTTGCGACGTGTCTGGCCCATACCAACAGAAATACCAACAACCCCAGGAACAACTTCCGACACGAATAAATATTTAGGCCGAGCCGATTGGTAGCCGGAATTAAGAACCAATCACTGATCGCCCCACTAGGAAGGGTGCCTCTCGCCATTGCTAGACTTACGAGCGAACACGCGACCTGAAGCACGTTTACTCCGTAAGGTCGGCCGCAGGTCGACTTCATCCAGTACCAGGCAACGTGAGCTAGCGTGGATCAGTCCAGTCCATCATGGTGCCACGGAAAAGCGATAGTCTTGATATTTCAATAAGTTGTCCTATTCTTTCAATGGACTAGAACGTGAACCAGGTGCACACGTGTGCACTTAAACTAGCCCAAATTGCACACGTTTGTACCGCCTTTGATCTCCCGGTGCACACGTAGCGCACACGAAATCGGGGTGGAGTGCACACGCAATGCCGACGTTTACAAAACTCAGATCGGGAAGCTGGCGCGTTCAGGTCAGGAGGAAAAACGAGTACATCGCAAACACGTTCGTGCGACGGCGCGATGCTGAAGAATGGGCGATTGATGTGGAGCGCTCTATCGATCGCGGCACCCCAATTCGACGTTCCCGGCCTTTTGAGCAGCCTCGAATTTTTTCCGATTTGATCACCCTGCATCTCGACGATCTTGCCCAGGTCGGCAAGCCCGTACGACGATCCAAGTCGATGGTGCTCAAGGCCCTTAAGATCTCGCTTGGACGAACAAACCTCAAAGAGCTGACCAGGGAGAGATTGATTGAGTTCGGGCGAAAGCGAGCTGCTCAAGGCGCTGGACCGGCGACCCTTGCGATCGATTTCTCATTCATCCGAACGATCCTACTTCACGCTGCCGCAGTCCACGGCATTAACGTTTCAGTCGAGAACGTACAGCTGGCCAGAGCTGCGCTAAAGCACCTGGATCTCGTCGGAAAGTCAAACGAGAGGGATCGGCGCCCTAGCCAAGACGAACTCGATCGACTGATCGGATACACCGAATCTAACGCCCAACAGTATCTACCACTCGGTAGAATTGTTCGCTTTGCTGTGGCGACAGCAATGCGCCAAGCTGAGATCTGCCGCATCGAGTGGACTGATGTCGACATGTCAAAGCGAACCGTCACTATTCGCGACCGCAAAGATCCTCGACGCAAAGACGGAAACCACCAAGTGGTTCCTCTCCTCAATTCGACCGGGTACGATGCCTGGCAGCTTATGCTCGAGCAGCGGATTCTCACGCGCGGCCTCGGACGCGTTTTTCCATACCACTCGAAGTCGGTAGGAGCTGCCTTCCGCAGGTCATGCAACGCTATCGATATAGATGACCTATGCTTTCACGATTTGCGCCATGAAGGAACAAGTAGACTCTTCGAAGCGGGCTTTTCGATACAGCAGGTTGCGATGGTGACAGGCCATAAAGACTGGCGAATGTTGCGCCGATATACAAATCTCAAGCCCGAAGATCTGCACAAGATGCAGAAAGCTGCACAGCCATCAATGGAGCAATTCCTAATCGCGCATCCGATGGCACGGTCAGCGTTTGTCACGCGCTGGTGCGGCCTCAGGTGCTCGAGCCACGAGGCGACCTTGAAAGTCTCCAGGTAGCGGCCGTTCACAGCCGCGTCTTCGAAGAGATCCCACGCGTAAGCGCCGTCGCGCCGTCGTTGCTGCTCCAAGCCGGCGATCGCGTGCAGAAACGCTTCTCGTTTCGCCTGATCAATCCGGTATTCCACACCGGACGAGAAAGCGCCCTTTCCGATTGCCCGTTATTCGGGCGGCTGGTGAGCCGAGCAGCGGCTCGAAGGCCCTTGCGAGCGGGCGCGCTGTTCTATTTGCCAGCGGGACGGATCTCGTACGACGTTGTCGCCGCTGATGGCGGCGTCGCAGTGCGATGGCAGTGTTTCCATTGTACCAGGCCAAGGTTATTGCTTCCTCCCCGACGGGATGGCAGGTGGCAGCAATCTCGGCAGCCGTTCGGCGGCAGCCAACTCTATGGCCAACGGGTTTCCATCGGGTCGGCGACACCGAGTTCGAAGCGGAGCGCGGGTGCCTGACACGCTTGGCCTATCGGATGATGGGCTGGCTCGCCGAGGCGGAGGACGTCGTTCAGGACGCATGGCTGCGGTGGGTCGGGGTGGACCTCGATTCGCCTCCCGCCCATCTAACCCGCATCGTCACACGCCTGTGCCCTGACCGACGCCGCTCCACGCGAGCGCGCCGGAAGCCTACCTCGGACCCTGGTTGCCAGATCCTCTCGTGGGTTCCATGGAGCCGGACGAGACGGTCGCCGACGACGTCAAGGTCACGTTGATGCTGGCCCTCGAGCGTCTGTCCCTCTGGAGCGGGCCGCTTTTCTTCTCCATGACGTCTTCGACGTACCGCTGACTGAAGTGGCCATCACCCCGCCAGCCAGCCGCGGTCCGTACGCTCGCGGCGCGCGCTCGTGCTTGGATGAATAGAACGCATCCTGATCGAAGCCCGTGCAACTTCAAAGCGGCCGGGCCTCGATCAGCGATTTCTTCGCCGTCCCTCGATAAGATCGAGAACTGCCATAGCGGCCTCAAGTACGTTGGTACCAGGTCCAAACACGGCTGCCACTCCGCTCCGAAGCAACTCCTCGTAGTCCTGCCGTGGCACGACGCCCCCGCAAACAACAATGATGCCGCCAGCGCCAGCCAGCTTCAACTCCCTGACAACCTGAGGAACGAGCGTCCTGTGACCGGCCGCGAGCGACGAGACCCCCAGAACATGTACCTTTGCCTGAACGGCCATCGCGGCAGCTTCGGCTGGCGTTTGAAACAAAGGACCGGCAATAACATCGAATCCCATATCGCCGAATGCCGACGCAATAACCTTCGCACCTCGATCATGACCATCTTGTCCCAGCTTGGCGATCATAATCTTTGGCCTCACGCCAATCGCTTGTGACACTTCGTCGAGCCGCGAAACAAGATTGGTGAACTCGGGATCGTTTCCATAAGCAGGGCCATAGACACTCGAAACAACATCGGGTATCGCCTGGTGATCTCCAAAAGCCTGCCGCATTGCATCAGACATTTCGCCGACGGTTGCTCGAGACCTAGCGGCCTCAATCGCGGCTTCCAGCAGATTTCCCTCACCTGATTGCGCGACCCGGTTCAGTCGAGCCAACGCACTGGAGACGCTCTTAGAATCTCTAGACCGTTTGATATCAGTCAGGCGGCGAATTTGCGAAGCGCGCACAGTCGAATTGTCGATCTCCAGAATGTCGATTGGCTCCTCTTGTTCAAGCCGAAACCGATTAACTCCGACGATAACCTGATCGCCGCGATCGATCGCGGCCTGCTTGCGCGTCGCCGATTCTTCGATCAATCGCTTAGGCCACCCTGTCGCGATCGCGTTCGCCATCCCTCCCCGCTCTTCGACCTCCTCCATGAGTTGCCAGGCAGCCCTGACGAGATCGTCCGTCAGGCGCTCGACATAGTAGGATCCCGCGAGGGGATCGACGACGTCGGAGACGCCCGTCTCATGCTGAAGGATCAGCTGGGTGTTCCGGGCAATCCGAGCCGAAAACTCAGTAGGCAATGCGATGGCTTCGTCGAACGAATTTGTGTGCAGCGATTGCGTGCCGCCCAGAACGGCGGCTAAGGCCTCATAAGCGGTCCGCACGATATTGTTATACGGATCATGCTCCTGGAGCGACACTCCCGACGTCTGACAGTGCGTACGAAGCACTGAAGACGACTGCTTTTTGGGGTTGAACTCCGCCATAACGCGCGACCAGATAAGTCGAGCAGCGCGCAACTTCGCCGCTTCCATGAAGAAATTCATTCCGATAGCGAAGAAGAATGAAAGCCGCCCTGCGAAGTCATCGACGTTAAGGCCCTTGGCAAGAGCAGACCGGACGTATTCACGTCCATCAGCGAGCGTAAAGGCCAACTCCTGGACGAGCGTCGCCCCCGCCTCCTGCATATGGTAGCCTGAAATCGAGATGGAGTTGAAGCGCGGCATGTTCTGCGCGGTGAACGCTATAATGTCAGCAACAATGCGCATCGATGGTTCCGGCGGATAAATGTATGTATTGCGGACCATGAACTCCTTCAGAATGTCGTTTTGGACAGTTCCCGAGAGAGCTTCGCGCGGAATTCCCTGCTCTTCACCGGCGACAATGAAGGTTGCGAGAATGGGGATTATCGCTCCGTTCATGGTCATCGACACCGACGTTTCCCCGAGGGGAATGCCGTCAAAGAGGATCTTCATGTCTTCGACTGAGTCGATGGCAACGCCCGCCTTCCCGACATCACCTAGGACGCGAGGATGATCAGAATCATAGCCGCGGTGGGTCGCCAAATCGAACGCAACCGACAAGCCCTTCTGTCCTGAGGAAAGGGCGGCACGATAGAATGCGTTTGACGCCTCTGCAGTCGAGAATCCCGCATACTGGCGGATTGTCCACGGTCTGCCAGTATACATCGTCGCCTTAGGACCACGAACGAACGGCGACATGCCAGGTAACGTGTCCAGATGCTCGATCCCATCTAAATCAGACACCGTATAGATCGGCTTGACTTCAATGCCCTCCGGAACCTTCCGCACGAGCGCGATGGGATCGCCTTTTAGTTCCTTCTCGGCAATCCTCTTCCATTCATCTGGAAATGACATCGACATTCCTGATCTCGCACGGGTTACCGACCTAATTGTCGACCACGCATCGCGGGCTACATGGCCTGCTTACGCAAATTCCAAGATCAGCGCGTCCACCGCCAGCGTCGCACCGGCGCTGGCGTGGATCTTCTTCACCGTACCGTCCTGTTCGGCACGGAGCACGTTCTGCATCTTCATGGCTTCGACCACCGCGAGCGTCTCGCCGGCCTTGACCTCCTGCCCCTCGGTCACCGCGATCGAGACCACGAGGCCGGGCATCGGGCACAGCAGCTTCTTGCCGGTGTCGGAGGCCGTCGTCACCGGCATCAGCCGGGCCGATGCGGCTTCCGCTTCGGTCCAGACATAGACCGGCACCTCGACGCCCTGATGCGCCAGACGGATGCCATTGGCGATCGGGCGCGCCTGCACGGCGACGAAATGGCCATCGATGGTGCCCTGCCAGACCGGATCGCCCGGCTTCCATGGCGACTGCAACAGATGCGCGTTGCCGGCCTTGCCTTCGGCGTCGACGAAGCGGATCGCAATGGCCTCGCCCTCACGCGCAACCTCGAGCAAAATCTCCTGGCGCTCGAGCCAGACCGCACGGCGGCGTTCGCGCTGCACGATGCGTCCGCCCATCTGGCCCGAGATCTGGCGCTTGCGCTCCCCGAGCACGTGGTCGATGGCAGCGCCGACCGCGGCGATGCGCCGCGCGACCTCGCCTTCCGGCACGCGCACCGCAAAGCCCTTGGGGAATTCCTCGGCGATGAAGCCGGTCGACAGCCGGCCCTCGCGCCAGCGCGGATGATGCATCAGCGCCGATAGGAACGGGATGTTGTGCCTGATGCCGTCGACATAGAACGAATCCAGCGCGGTGGCCTGCGCCTCGATCGCGGCCGCGCGCGAGGGCGCGTGGGTGACGAGCTTGGCGATCATCGGATCGTAGTGGATCGATATCTCGCCGCCCTCCTGCACGCCGGTGTCGTTGCGCACGGTGATGCCGTCCTTGCTCACCTCGGCCGGCGGACGGTACTTCACCAGGCGCCCGATCGAGGGCAGGAAGTTGCGGAACGGGTCTTCAGCGTAGAGCCGCGATTCCACCGCCCATCCGGTGAGCGTGACGTCCTTCTGCGCGATCGCGAGCTTCTCGCCGGCGGCAACGCGGATCATCTGCTCGACGAGATCGACGCCGGTGACGAGCTCGGTGACGGGATGCTCGACCTGGAGGCGCGTGTTCATCTCCAGGAAGTAGAAGCTCTTGTCCTGCCCTGCGACGAACTCGACCGTGCAGGCGGAATCGTAATTCACGGCCTTGGCCAGCGCGACCGCCTGCTCGCCCATCTTGCGGCGCGTGGCCTCGTCGAGCAGCGGCGACGGCGCCTCCTCGATGACCTTCTGGTTGCGGCGCTGGATCGAGCATTCGCGTTCGCCGAGATAGATCACGTTGCCGTGCTTGTCGCCCAGCACCTGGATCTCGATGTGGCGGGGATCGACGATGAACTTTTCGACGAAGACGCGGTCGTCGCCGAACGAGGCCTTGGCCTCGGCCTTGGCGAGGTTGAAGCCCTCGGCGACCTCGGCCTTGGAATGGGCGATGCGCATGCCCTTGCCGCCGCCGCCGGCGGAGGCCTTGATCATCACGGGATAGCCGATCTCGTCGGCGATCTTCACCGCGTGCTTGTCGTCCTCGATGACGCCGAGATAGCCCGGCACGGTCGAGACCTTGGCCTTCGCGGCCGCCTTCTTGGATTCGATCTTGTCGCCCATTGCGGCGATCGCGCCCGGGTTCGGGCCGATGAAGACGATGCCGGCGGCCTCCAGCGCGCGCGGAAACGCCTCGCGTTCGGACAGGAAGCCGTAGCCGGGATGCACGGCCTCGGCGCCGGTCTTTTTACATGCCTCGACGATCTTCTCGATCACCAGATAGCTCTCGGCTGCCGCGGGCGGGCCGATCAGCACGGCCTCGTCGGCCATCTCGACATGGAGGGCATCGCGGTCGGCCTCGGAATAGACCGCAACCGTCTGGATTCCCATCTTGCGGGCAGTCTTGATGACCCGGCAGGCGATTTCGCCGCGATTGGCGATCAGGATGCGTTTGAACACTGCTCTTCTCACAACGGCATGTTGTCGTGCTTCTTCGCCGGCGCTTCCATTTTCTTGTCCTTCAGTATCGCCAGCGCCCTTGCGATCCGCTTCCGCGTCGAATGCGGCATGATGACATCGTCGATGTAGCCGCGCTCGGCGGCGATGAAGGGCGACAGGAAGCGGTCTTCGTATTCCTTGGTGCGCGCGGCGATCTTGTCGGCGTCGCCGATATCGCTGCGGAAGATGATCTCGACCGCGCCCTTGGCGCCCATCACCGCGATCTGGGCGGTCGGCCAGGCGTAGTTCATGTCGGCGCCAATTTCTTTCGATGCCATGACGTCGAAGGCACCGCCATAGGCCTTGCGGGTGATGATGGTGACCAGCGGCACGGTGCACTGCGAATAGGCGAACAAGAGCTTCGCGCCATGCTTGATCAGGCCGCCATATTCCTGCGCGGTGCCCGGCAGGAACCCCGGCACGTCGACGAAGGTGACGATCGGGATGTTGAAGGCGTCGCAGAAGCGGACGAAGCGCGCCGCCTTGCGCGAGGCATCGCTGTCGAGCACGCCGGCCAGCACCATCGGCTGGTTGGCGACGAAGCCGACGGTGCGGCCAGCGATGCGGCCGAAGCCGGTGACGATGTTCTTGGCGAACATGTCCGCGATCTCGAAGAAGTCCCCCTCGTCCACGACCTTCAGGATCAGCTCCTTCATGTCGTAAGGCTTGTTCGGATTGTCCGGGATCAGCGTATCCAGGGACATGTCGACGCGACCGATGTCGTCGAAGCTCGGCCATTCCGGCACGCCGTCACTGTTGTTGGACGGCAGGAAGTCGATCAGGCGGCGCATCTGCAGAAGCGTCTCGACGTCGTTCTCGAAGGCGCCGTCCGCGATCGAGGAGCGCGTCGCGTGCACCGAGGCGCCGCCAAGCTCTTCGGCGGTGACGACCTCGTTGGTGACGGTCTTCACGACGTCAGGACCGGTCACGAACATGTAGCTGGTGTTCTTCACCATGAAGATGAAGTCGGTCATGGCAGGCGAATAGACGTCGCCGCCGGCGCAGGGGCCCATGATGACGGAGATCTGCGGGATCACGCCGGAGGCCAGCACGTTGCGGCGGAAGACGTAGGAATAGCCGGCGAGCGCGGCGACACCCTCCTGGATGCGGGCGCCGCCCGCGTCATAGAGGCCGATGATGGGCGCCCGCGCCTTCATCGCCATGTCCTGGAGCTTGGTGATCTTCAGCGCATGCGTTTCCGATAGCGAGCCGCCAAACACCGTGAAGTCCTTGGCGAAGACGAACGTCTTGCGGCCGTTGACGGTGCCCCAGCCGGTGACGACGCCGTCGCCGGGGATCTTGTTCTTCTCCATGCCGAACTCGGTGGAGCGGTGCTCGACGAACATGTCGAACTCCTCGAACGATCCCTTGTCGAGCAGGAGCTCGATGCGCTCGCGTGCGGTCAGCTTGCCGCGGGCGTGCTGCGCCTCGATGCGCTTCTCCCCGCCGCCGAGCTTTGCGCCGGCGCGACGTTGTTCAAGGGCTTCGATAACGGACATCGATTGGGCCAACTGGTCTACCGTTTTCGGGCGATTGGAGGCAGGTCGGTGCAAATGCCCTCATAGACTTCGGCAGCCATGCCGATCGTCTCGCCGAGGGTCGGATGCGGGTGAATGGTCTTGCTGATATCGATCGCGTCAGCCCCGATTTCGATCGCGAGACAGATTTCCCCGATCATATCGCCGGCATGCGGTCCGACGATCACACCCCCGACGATGCGACTGGTTTCGACGTCGAACAACAGCTTGGTCATGCCATAGGATGCGCCCGACGCGATGGCCCGGCCGGACGCGGCCCACGGGAATTTTGCCGAACGGATCTTCCCTCCGGATTCGGCGACATCACGCTCGGACTTGCCGACCCAGGCGATCTCAGGATCGGTGTAGGCGACATTGGGGACGATCTTCGCGGTAAAGACCGCCGGCTTCCCGGCAGCTACTTCCGCGGCGACGTGCCCCTCGTGAACGGCCTTGTGCGCCAGCATCGAACCGCCGACGACGTCGCCGATGGCGAAGACGTTGCGCGCCGTCGTTCTCATCTGCTCGTCGACCTGAATGAAGCCGTTCGAATCGATGGCAACGTCGATCCGTTCGAGGCCGAGCTCGCTACTGTTGGGAACACGGCCGGCCGATTGCAACACCAAATCGTACGATCGTGTCCGTACCGATGCGCCTGTGGTACCGACACTCACGCCGTCCGGCGTGATTTCGGCGGTTGATACGCTGCTTGCGACGTCGATATGCTCGAAGCGATGCGCGTTGCGCGAACGCCAGATCTTCACCGCGTCGGCATCCACGCCCGCCAGGATATCGGGAAGCCTTTCGACAAGATCGATCTTGGTGCCGAGCGAGTTGTAGACGGTCGCCATCTCCAGCCCGATGATCCCCGCTCCGATCACGAGCATGCGGCCCGGAATGCTTCGCAGCGCGAGCGCGCCGGTCGAGGTCACGACCCGCTCGTCCTTGGGAAGCACCGCCAGCTGCACCGCGCGCGAGCCCGTGGCGATGATGCATTGACCAAATTCAATTTGCTGCGATCCTGCCCCCTCACCGACAATCTCGAGCCGCGTGGCGGAGGCGAATTTTGCGGTGCCGCGGATCACCGTGACGCGGCGCGCTGCCGCCATCTGGCTCAGCCCATCCGTCAGCTTCTTGACAGTGCCGTGCTTGAAGGCGCGCAGCTCCTGCAGATCGATCTGCGGCGCGGCGAAGCGAATGCCCAGGTCGGCGATCCGTTCGGCCTCCTCCTTGACGGCCGCAACATGAAGCAGCGCCTTCGACGGGATACATCCGACGTTCAGGCAAACTCCGCCCAAGGTGCCGTAGCGTTCGACGATCGCGGTCCTCAGTCCAAGGTCTGCGGCGCGATAAGCTGCTGAATAGCCGCCAGGCCCCCCTCCGATCACCACGAGGTCGTAGCGCGTGGGGTCGATTGCGTGCGGGCCAGCATAGGACTGTTCCGGCGAGATCGTCTCAGCTTGCGCGCCGCCCCCGTCGGACGCCGACGCTGTGCCGATCATGGAACCTTGAGACACCTTGTCTCCAACGCGCAGCGAAATGCTCGTGATCACCCCTGCGATCGGTGACGGAATCTCCAGCGTCGCCTTGTCGGATTCGACGGTGATCAAAGCCTGCTCTCGCGCGACGACGTCGCCCGCCCTGACGTGGACCTCCACGACTTCGACGTCTCGGAAATCCCCGATGTCGGGGACCAGGATCTCCTCTGTCCGCATCTGCGTCCTCACAATGCGAAGCGCCGCACATCGGTCAGCACCGACGCGACGAATCCCAGGAATCGGGCCCCGGCCACGCCGTCGACGACCCGGTGATCCCACGACAGACTCATTGGAAGGATGAGTCGCGGTTCAAACTCGCGGCCGTTCCAGACTGCCTCGGTGGCGGCACGACCAGCTCCGAGGATTGCGACCTCGGGCGCATTGATGATGGGCGTAAATCCCTGACCGCCGATGCCTCCCAGAGACGACACCGAGAAACAGCCGCCCTGCATGTCGCCCGACGCGAGCTGCCCCGCGAGCGCCTTGTCGGCGAGCGAGCGCATCTCCGCGGCGATCTGCCGAAGGCCCTTCTTATCGCAGTCCCGGATCACCGGCACGACCAGACCTTTCGGCGTGTCGAGGGCGAAGCCGATGTGGACGTAGTGCTTGAGGATCAGCTCATCGCCATCGAGCGAAGAATTGAAGCGCGGGTATTTCTGCAGCGCCAAGGCCGCGGCCTTGATCAGCAGCGACACCATAGTGAGCTTCGCCGTGTCCTTCGTGGCCTCGGCGTTGGCGAGCTGACGAAAGGCTTCGGCGTCGTTCACATCCGCTTTGTCGAAATTCGTCACATGGGGAATGACGCTCCAGTTGCGCGAGAGGTTCGCGCCGGTCAGCTTCTGGATTCGCGTCAGCGGCAGGCGCTCGACCGCGCCGTACCTCTCGAAATCCACCTTGGGCCAATCGACCGGCGCGTCGCGCGCAGGCGCCATCGCCGGTCCCGATCGCACCAGTCCGTTGACGAAGGCCGCCACATCCTCGCGCAGAATCCGGCCCTTGGGGCCGGTGGGCACGACAGAATCCAGCGCCACGCCGAGCTCACGCGCCAACGCGCGAACGGACGGCGATGCATGCGCCGCCCCGCTGGGCTGCGGCTGCTGTGCACGTGCTCGCGAGTCATCGGCTGGAGCGGCGGGCGTCGGCTGTGACAGCGCCTCCTGCTGCGGCAACCGTTGCTCCACCTGTGGCGCCGACGCAGCCGCCGGCGGAGGCGCGATGGAGTCACCGCGACCTTCGAGGATCATCAGAACCGAACCTTCTGAAACCCGCGCCCCGACGTCGATCATCAGTTTGGCCACCGTGCCTGCGGCCGGGGATGGCACCTCCATCATCGCCTTGTCGGACTCGATCGACAGCAACGGCATGTCGATTGTGACCTCGTCGCCGACCAGCACATTGATTTCGACTACCGGAACATCCTTGTAGTCCCCAATATCCGGCAAAACGACCTCAATTGAATGAGACATGCGCGCTCCGCCCTCTCTCAGCGCGACCAAGGCGATGCAACGCCGGTCGGCAATTCGTAGCTGGCGATGGCTTCGGCGACCTGCTCACGCGCCACGTCACCCGATTTTGCCAGCGCCGACAGCGCCGCAACGACGATCTGCTTGCGATCGACCTCGAAGAAAGATCTCAGCGCGGCGCGCGTATCGCTGCGCCCGAAGCCGTCGGTGCCCAGCACCGTATAGGGCGCCTCGATGTAAGAAGCGATCAGTTGCGGATACGCCCGGACATAATCCGAAGCCGCGACGATCGGCACCTTGCCGCCGAGGCATTGTGCGACGTGGCTCTCGACCGGGGTCGACAGCGGCGAAAGCCGATTAGTTCGCTCCACCTCACGCGCCTCTCGCGCCAGCTCGGAAAAGCTCGTTGCCGACCAGACTTCACAGGCCACTTTCCATTCGCTTTGCAGCATCGCTGCGGCGGCGAGCGCCTCCGGGAGAATGGCGCCCGAGCCGACCAGCCTGATCTTCGCCGGCCCGTCAGCGCTCGGCAGAACCCGATAGAGACCCTTGATGATGCAGTCGCGTGCATCGTCGGGCATCGAGGGCTGCGCATAGTTCTCGTTCATCGCCGTGAGGTAATAGAACTCGTCGTTGCCCTGCTCGAGCATCGACCGCATGCCGTGATCGACGATGACGGCCACCTCGTAGGAGAATGCCGGATCGTAGGCCCGGCAGTTCGGAACGGTCGCCGCCATCAGATGGCTGGACCCGTCCTGATGCTGCAAGCCTTCGCCGCCGAGCGTCGTCCGGCCGGCCGTCGCCCCGATCAAAAAGCCACGCGCGCGCTGGTCCGCCGCCGCCCAGATCAGATCGCCGACCCGCTGAAAGCCGAACATCGAATAGTAGATATAGAACGGCAGCAACGGGAAGTTATGGATGCTGTAGGAGGTCGCCGCCGCGGTCCATGACGAAATCGCCCCCGCCTCGGTGATCCCCTCCTCCAGCAATTGACCGTCGATCGCTTCCTTGTAGTACAGCATCGAGCCGGCATCTTCCGGCTCGTAGAGCTGTCCTGCCGGCGAGTAAATGCCCACCTGCCTGAACAGGTTCGCCATTCCGAAGGTGCGGGCTTCGTCGGCAACGATGGGAACGATGCGCGGGCCGAGCGTCTTGTCCTTGAGCAAATTGTTGAACAGCCGCACGATCGCCATCGTGGTCGACGTC
Organism: Bradyrhizobium sp. CIR18; assembly: GCF_014198295.1. NCBI lineage: Bacteria > Pseudomonadati > Pseudomonadota > Alphaproteobacteria > Hyphomicrobiales > Nitrobacteraceae > Bradyrhizobium > Bradyrhizobium sp. CIR18. The sequence continues at coordinate 1,576,046 of NZ_JACIHF010000001.1, forward strand.
GCCTTGCCGTCGCCGCGCAACGCGAACTCCGCGTAGGATTGCAGCGGCGGCACCGGCAGCGCCGCCGAAGCGCGTCGCCTCACCGGCATGTAGCCGCCGAGCGCAGCGCGACGGGCGCGCAGATATTGAATTTCCGCGCTGTCTTCCGCAGGCGTGAAGAACTCCAGATTCTCGACCTGCTCGTTGCTGAGCGGCAGAGCGAACCGGTCGCGGAACGCATACAGCGCGTCGACGTCGAGCTTCTTGGCCTGGTGCGACGTCATGCGCGACTCGCCGGCGCCGCCCATGCCGTAGCCCTTCTTGGTCTTCGCCAGAATGACGGTCGGCCGACCCTTGATGTCCTTAGCGGCGGCAAAGGCCGCGAACAGCTTCTTGAAGTCGTGGCCACCGCGTTTCAGGCCATCGATATCCGCGTCCGACATGTGCGCAACCAGCGCCCGGACCTCGGGGTCCTCGCTGAAGAAGTTGGCGAGGTTGTAGGCCCCATCCTTGGCGCCGAGCGTCTGATATTTGCCATCGACGGTATCGGCGAATTTGCGCAACAGCGCATGCCTGCTGTCGCGCGCGAAGATATCGTCCCAGTCCGATCCCCACAGCACCTTGATGACGTTCCAGCCGGCGCCCTGGAAGAGGGATTCGAGTTCCTGAATCACCTGCCCGTTGCCGCGGACCGGCCCATCCAGGCGCTGTAGGTTGCAATTGACGACGAAGGTGAGGTTGTCGAGATTTTCCCGCGCCGCCAGGGCGAGCCCGGCGATCGATTCCGGCTCGTCCATCTCGCCGTCGCCGAACACACCCCAGACGTGGCGACCAGCCGTCTGCACCAGGCCGCGATGCTGTAGATACTTCATGAACCGCGCCTGGTAGATCGCGCTGATCGGGCCGAGGCCCATCGATGCCGACGGCACCTGCCAAAACTCCGGCATCAGCCAGGGATGCGGATAGGACGACAGACCGGGGCCGCTCAGTTCCTGGCGATACAGCTTCAGATTTTCGTCCGACAGTCGGCCTTCGAGATACGCTCGTGCATAGACTCCGGGAGACGAATGCGGCTGGAAATACACCAAGTCCCCCTCCGACCCGGAGCTTGATGCGCGAAAGAAATGATTGAAGCCGACTTCGAAAATCTCCGCGGCCGAGGCGTAGCTGGCGACGTGCCCGCCGAGTTCCCCATAGGCCTTGTTGGCACGGACCACCATCGCGAGCGCGTTCCAGCGAATGATCGCCGTCAGGCGGGTCTCGATCGCGATGTCGCCGGGGTAGGGCTTCTGCTGCTCGAGCGGAATCGAATTGCGATAGGGCGAGAACGGCGGAGAGTCCGGCAGAACGCCGAGTTCCTTCGCGCGCCGATCGAGCGCAGCCAGGATGTATCGCACCCGCTCGGCACCGGCGCTGTGGTGCAGCGATCCGAGCGATGCGAGCCAATCGGCGGTTTCGACCGCGTCCTGATCGGCGTTGACGCCCTTGCGTGGCGGATCGATGTGTGCAGTCATGCGTCGGGCTCCCAGAAGCCCGCACTTGGTAGCATCGGGTGCTGTGGCACGTGCTGCTGAATACGGCCGCGTTCCGACGGATTGCCCGGTTCCGGCGGGACGCCGAGGCTCGCATCGCAGCATTCTCTGCTGTTGGTTTAATCAGGCAAGTGATCGAGCCGTCGGCCGCCTGACAGGTGCTCACGCTTGGTCGCGGCGCAGCATGCCGCATCGCTCAGCGCTCACGCCGCAGGAGCGGCCATCTTGTCGCGGATCAGCGAACTCGACGGCTCGCCGCGACTAGTGACCTGAGCTTTCAAAACAGCTAACCTGGGTTAGCAGCAGGATCTGCATCAAGGCATGACAGACTTGACGAATTGACAGGATTGAAATGCCGCCCGAGACCGAGTTCGATCCGGATTTTGCGCGAATGGATCTCCCCGATCTTCGGATCAACTATGATCCGGTCGATCCGGATCAGTTCGATCGTCCCGTCACTTCATTCTGTCTCGAAACCAGCAAAGACAACGACGACCTACCGCTGCACTCACACCGCAAAGGCCAATTGGTCGTCGCATCTCATGGCTCGGTGATGTGCCGGGCGCCTGGTGGCTTGTGGATCGTACCTCCGCAAGGCGCGGTATGGATCCCGGCCGGCGTGCAGCACAGCAATTGCGTGGCCGATTTCGGCAAACTCTACACCGTGTTCATCGATCCACAGGTCAGCATGCTGCCGCGGACCTGCTGCACGCTGATGATCACGTCGCTGGTGCGCGAATTGATCCACCGCCTCTCGGTGTTCCCACCGCTCTATCCGCTGGAAGGACCGACCAGCCGTCTCGGCCGGGTCTTGCTCGACGAACTCGTGCAGATGCCGACGACGGATGAAATGTATCTGCCGATCTCCCCCGACGCCCGTCTTCAACACCTCGCCACTTCCTTGTTGAATAATCCGGGCGACCGCAGCACGATGGACGAAGTCGCCTCGCGCTACGCAATGAGCGAGAGCACGTTCGCACGCTTCATCGCCAAGGAAACAGGGATGACCTTCGGGCGCTGGCGCCAGCGTCTCCACATTCTGATCGCCATGCAACGCCTCACGGCGGGCAGTTCGGTCCAGGCCGTGTCGCTAGAACTGGGCTACGAAACCCCGAGCGCGTTCATCACGATGTTCAAGAAGACGATGGGACAGAGCCCTCGCCGCTTCCTTGCCGAGCGGTCGCGCCTGATAAATTCGGACAGTTTGCCCTAGCTCGCACGTCCCTGCCTCGATATTTGACGACCGCGACCCCACGACGCTTTCGCGGGGTCGCACGGGACGAGCTCAGCGTTTGCTGTAAGGCGCAAGTGGATATTCGAGCGACGCTTCCGCGATGGCCTTTGGAGCCACCACCCGCGGCCTGCCTTTCAAACCCTGCAGCATCACCATCGAACAGTGGATGTTCTGGCCGGTCTCGTCGAACTTGGTGTTGTCGCCGTACATCAGGATCGGCTTCATTTCGGTCTTCTTGAGCGCGCCGTGAATCGCCGCCGACTCCGGCGAAGCCGCCCGCGTCACGGCGTCTGCGACGATCTGCACCGCCTCGAACGCGCAGCCCGCATTGGCATCGAACCAGTCGTTCGGGTAGTCCGCCGCGAACATCTTCATGATCTTGTCGGTCTCGGCGCCCTTGGGATTGAGCCACAACGCCGACAGAACCGGACCGTCACCATACTTTCCGAGCGCGTCGTGATACGCCTTGTCGGACACGCCGTTGGAGTTGGGCGAAAACACCATCTTCGGGTCCCAGCCCTGCTTGATGCATTCGCGCGCGATCATGATCGCGTCGTTGACGCGCGTGACCGAGATCAAAGCATCGGCACCCGACGCTTTCGCCTTGGCAACTTCCACCGACAGATCCTTGGCCTTCTCGTCATAGGCAACGTACTGCGCGATCTTGAGCGGAACATCCACTTCCTTCCACGCCTGATCGATGCTGGCCGCCGTCGACTGCCCCATCGTGTTGTTGAGATGGAGAACGACGGCGCTGCTCGGCGGATCCTTCAGCGTGCCGAGCACGGACTTCAGCTCGGTCAACGATTGCCGCACGATGGTCAGCGACGTGGGGTAATAGCGGAACACTTGGGTGAAGCCCTGTGAAGTTACCTGGGTGGCGCTCGCGATGTGGACCACCATCGGCACCTTGGCGGCCTCGCAGGCCTGCAGCGCCGAAATGGTGGCACCGGAATCCCACGCGCCGATCAGCACGGTGCAGCCCTGCCGGATCAGGCTCTCGGCGGCAATCCGGCCGTTCTCCGGACGGCTTTGCGTATCGGCGTGAACGATCTCGATGTCGAGGCCGAACTTCTCACGCGCGAATTTGGCGCCGAGATCGATGCCGCGCACGCAGGCCTGACCGGGAAACGCCAGCACGCCGCTGCTGGGCATGATCGCTCCGACTTTCACTTTCGTGTTCGCCGCAAACGATGGCCTTGATACCATTCCTGCCGCAATTCCCAATCCGCTTCCGACAATCGTCCGCCGCGTGATTCCGCTTCGCTTGGTCATCTCGATGTCCTGTTGCTGAAGGAGTGAAATCTTATCTCGACTGGTAGCTTCGTACGTTTTGGGACCGACCGCCGACGTCAAAGGCCCATCTCGGCCTTGATCAACTCTTCCTCGGTTTCGTCGTAGAGCGACGCGATCAGCGATTGATAGCGTTCGTTGATCTGCTTGCGACGCTTCTTCCGCGTCGGCGTCATCACGCCGTTCTCGAGCGACAGCTCCTCCGGCAGAATGCGGAACGCCTTGATCTGCTCGGCTCGCGCCAGCCTTCCGTTGGCCTTGCCGATCTCCGCCTCGATCAGCCGGTTGACGATCTCGGAGCCTGCCAGGTCGGCGTAACTCGCGATTTTGTCGTCGCGCGACTTCGCCCAGTCCATTGTGGCGGTGGCATCCACTTCGATCAGGGCGGTGAGATATTTTCGCCCCTCGCCGATCACAGCCGCCTCGGAGATGAACGGGCTGTGCCTCAGCTCGTTTTCGATCTGAGTCGGGCTGATCGATTTGCCGTTCGACGTGTTGATGATCTCCTTCTTCCGGTCGACCAGCTTGAAGGTTCCTTCCGGCGACACTTCGACGATGTCGCCGGTGTAGAGCCAGCCGTCGCGAAGCGCCGCTTTCGTCTCGTCCGGCTTGTTCCAATAGCCCGCAAACAATCCCGGTCCACGGACGATCATCTCGCCGTCCTGGAGCACGGCGGTTTCCCAGGCCGGATCCGGCAGCGGGACCCCGACGTTGCCGGCCTTCGGCCACTCCGCCATCTGCACCAGATTGGCACCGACCAGTTCGGTCTGGCCGTAGCACTCCTTGAGCTGCAAGCCCCACAGCTGCCACAGCGACATCAGCTCGGACGGCATCGCCGCCGACGAGGTGAACGCGACCTTCAGCTCGTCGAAACCGACCTCCGCGAGCAGCGGCAGGAACACTTGCTCGCGGCAGGCCGCGAACAGTTTCGAGACGAAGGCATCCTCGTGGCCGCGCTGACGGTCTTCGAGCGCCCTGCGCGCGATCGTCATGGCGAGCGTGTAGTTCTGATCTCCCGCTTCCCCGGCGGGATGCACCTTGCTGAGGATCTGTGTCGCAAAGCGCTGGTAGAACCGCGGCGGCGCCATATAGTAGGTGGGCTTCACCTCTTTGATCGTCTGGGCGAAGTCCGCGGTCGTCTCGCCGAAATATGGAACTGCGTCGGCGATCAGCGGCAACGTGGTCGCCTGCCCGCGCGCCACGGTGTGCGACATCGGCAAATGCACGACCACCCGGTGTTCCTCTTCGCGCATGCTGGGGCCGAACAGGGTGATGCAATGAACGCCGGCGAGAATGGAAAGGTGCGTCAGCATGGCGCCTTTGGGGTTTCCGGTCGTCCCGGACGTATAGCCGATGCTGACGACATCGGACGCCTTTGCTGTCGCGCTCTCCTTCTGCAGATAGTCATGCGCATCGACATCGGGTGCTCCAACAAAGGCGGCCAGCGACTTGATCGACGCCGAGGCCTCGCCGGTCCAACCCGGGTCGAGCACGATGATGCCGCGGAGCTGCTCGGCCCGACCGGAGGCGAGCACGATGCGAAGCTGCGGCTCCCCGCCGACGAACGCGAACTTCGCGCCTGAATCCGTGAAGCAGTAAGCCACTTCTTCGGGTGACGAGGTGAAGTAAACGCCCACCATGACGCCGCCGGCGCACATCGTGGCCATGTCGGCGATCAGCCATTCCTCGGACGAATCGCCCATGATCGCGACCCGATCGCCGCGCTCGAGACCAGCACGCCGCAGCGCGCTGGCCAGGTTCACGACACGCTGCGCATAGGCGCCCCACGTCATGGCGGTCCAGGCGCCGTGACGCTTTTGTTGCAAGGCGATCTTGTCGGGCCGCTCCGCGAGTCGCGCGGCCAAAAGCTGCACGACGGTCGTATCCGCCAACTGGGCGCCGGATGTCATCTCAGCGACGTTCATCTCAGCGCTCCGCGAAACGCTTGCGCTTGGCCGCGAATGCGGCAACCGCCTCGGCCCGCTCGGGCGACTTGAACGTCAACATCTCCAGCGCCGCAGAGGTGTCGAGCAGCAGGTGGGCGTACTGCTTGATGATCTTGTTGACGCTGTACTTGGTCCACACGATCGATTCCTTCGGCCCGCTTGCCAGCAGTTCGGCGTATTCGATCGCGGCATCGAGAACGTTGCCGTCTGCGACCACCTCGTTGATCATGCCGATAGCAGCCGCTTTCTCGGCCGAGATGAATTCGCCGGTCATCAGATAGTGCTTCGCGCGTACCGGCCCCATCAGCAGCGGCCAGATCACCGCGCCGCCATCGCCCGCGACGACGCCGGCATTGACGTGCGTGTCGGCGAAACGGGCTGTCGAGCTCGCATAGATCACGTCGCAGAACAGCGCGAGCGTGGCACCCAGGCCGACCGCGACACCGTTGACGGCCGCGACGATCGGCACTTCGACTTCCAGCATGTTGCGGATGAGGTGGCGACCGCTGCGCGTCGGGGACGGCAGCGTTCCCTTATCCAGCGACTTCTGATCGCCACCAGAGCAAAATCCGCGGCCCGCACCGGTGAGAACGATCGCGTTGACAGAACTGTCGTGATCCAGCTTGACGAAGACGTCTTCGAGCTCCTCGTGCATCTCCCAGTTGATCGCGTTGAGGATCTCCGGGCGGTTCATCGTGACGATCGCGACGCCAGTGGCGCGCTGCTCGACAATCAGGTACTTGTAGCCGTATTGCGACATTGATTTCACCGTTCGATTACTGCTTCTGGGTCCGCATCAGCCGGATCTGCCCGAGGATCTCCTCCGTCGGCCGCACGACGTTGTTTCCGTCGTTGAAATGCGGGATGACGTAGCGACCGACCATGTCGATCGCCTCCATGATCTTTTCGTGCGGGACGGAGTCCATGTGCAGCAGCACCTCGTCGATACCCATGGCCTCGAACTTCTCGATCTGACGAATGACCGTATCGGGGCTGCCGCACACCGTCGTGGCCGACTCGTTGACCAGATAGTCCCAGTCGTTGGCGGCGCGCTCCATCGACGGCACGCTCTCCCCCATGTATTTGTAGTCGTCGGCAATCGCCGCGAGACGCGGATAGGCATCGGTCGAGATCTTGGCATAGTGCATTAGCGGGCCGGCATAATCCGCCTTGGCCTGCTCGTCCGTTTTCCCGATGCCGATGAACAGCGGAATGCCGATACGCGGACGCTGCAGCGGTCCCTCCGCGTCGCACTTCCAGTTTTTTTGATAGGCGTCGATCAGCTTCTGCTGAGCTTCCCAGCCCTGATAGATGTTGCTGCTCATCACGGCGAAGCCCTGCGAGGCCGCCCAGAGATGACTGCGCTCGCTGGTCGCCGCGATCCCGATCACCGGATGCGGCTTCTGCAGCGGCTTCGGAACCAGCTGGCGCGGAGGGATCTGGTAGTACTTGCCGTCAAACGTGAAAATGTCCTGGCGCATCGCCGTTTTCAGCAGCGCCAGCCCTTCTTCCATCTGCGCCAGCGTTTCGTTGGGATCGACGTTGAACGCCCGCATCGCGATGGTGGTGTTGGCGCGGCCGCCGTAGAATTCCATGCGGCCGTTGGACAGGATGTCGGTCACGGCAAGCCGCTCGGCCGAACGCAAGGCGTGGTTGATGCGCTGCGGCATCAGCGTCACCGCCGCGCGCAGCTTGACGCGCGACGTCACCGCGGCCAGATAGCCGAACACCACTTCGGGCGCCGAGCTCGAGATCCCGCCCAGTGCCACGTGCTGCTCGGAGAGCGCGACGCAGTCGAAGCCGACCTTCTCGGCCAGACGGACTTCGTCGACCAGTTCGTGAAGCCTGCGCGAGTAACTGTGGCCGACCTGGGTTTCCTGTTCAGACCAGAACCCAAACGTAAGTGCCATGTCTCAATCCTTTTAGCTTGCGAGATGGCACAGGGTTTCATAGGCGTGGCGATATTTTCGCCCGAAAGCCGCGTTGCGTAGTAACGCTTTCCGAATTTTATGCTGTCAGCATTCGCAACATGGCAGACGCCCCAGGAAGCTTCGCCACGCAGCGGACGGGCTGACCGTCAACGGCGGGCGCTGGCGGCTCCGGCCCCGCTATCGAAGGTCTTGATCAGCAACTCGGCGACCGCCGCGAGGCACGCTTCGCCGATGGCGTAGCTCGAGCCGATCGGACTTCCGATCACGCCGTTCTGCGAAACCGATCGGATGCCGTTCTTCCACATCAGTTCGAGATCAGCCTCCGACAAGCCGCCAAGATGGCCCACCTCGAAGCGGTCCGGTCTGACGCTATCGGGCCTAATGACCATCATCAGCGACGTCTCGGCGATGTCGGCGTGGCCGCCGACGGCCAACACGTCTCCTCCGGCTTCGCGCACCGCATCGCGCCACGTGTCGATCCATTTCGTCGAGTCGAAGAACGCCAGGATCTCGACATCCGAGGGGACGGCCTCGCGCAAGCGACCGAGCATGTCCTTCAGCACCGGAAAATTGCCGATGTGACCCGAGTGAATCAGGATACGCTTGAAGCCGTGCCGCGCCAGGCTTGTGCAATAATCGACACAAATCGCTTCCAGCGTCTCCGGCCGTAGCGAGATCGTACCCGCGAATCGCAGATGGTGAGACGAGCAGCCGACCGTGATGGTCGGCGCCACCAGCGTGTTGCCGCGGCTGCGCGCGATCCGCTCGGCCAGAGCATCGGCATGATCCGCATCCATGCCCAAAGACAAATGCGGCCCATGCTGCTCGACGGCCCCCAGCGGGATCACTACCGTCGTGCACCCATCGGCCAGCGCCGCGGCGACCTCCTCGTGGCTCATCTGCTCCAGATAGATCTGATCGGGATATCCGCGCGTCATCGGCTCAGCCCTTGCTGTTCTTTGACAAAAATCTCGCACGCGCGTTGGTTGAGCTCTCGGCTGTGACATAGGCGTCGAGGTCGGCCACGGTCATTTTTTCGAGCGCCTGATCGCTCATTTGCGCGGTGAGGTTGAGCGATCGCTTGATGGCATGGAACAGCTTGCGGTCTTTCTGCCGCAACACGCCGCACACGTCTCGCGCACGGGATGCGACCTCCTCGGTCGGGACGATCTCGTTCACGGCGCCGATCGCCACGGCACGCTCCGCGCCGACGAGCTCGCCCCAGTACAGCAGCTCTTGCGCCGCCCGCACGCCGAGCTTCTCGACGGCCCGGCGCATGCCTTTGGTCACCGGCAGCAGGCCATGGTTGATTTCCGGAAATCCAATCTTGCACGCCGCATCGGCCACAACATAGTCCGCATGCAGCAGAAACTCCAGGGCGCCTCCGACCGCATAGCCGCGGACGGCGCAGACGATCGGGCCCGGATAGTTCTCCATCGCCACGAGGAGTTCGTGGAAGAACCGAATGCGCGGCCTCGCGACGTCGATCCCGACGACTTCCTTGATGTCGCCGCCTGCGCTGAAGAAGCGGTCGCCGCTTCCGGTGAGCACGATGCCGGGCGGATTCTCGTCGTCGGCAAGGCGCCGGATCGCCTCCAGCAACTCGACGATGAGTTGCGCATTCAGCGCATTGGCCGGCGGCCGGTTCATCGTGATCGTGACCAGGTCTTGATCACGCTCGATCAGGAGAGAGGTGGCAGTGTTCATCAATGAGACCCAAGCGAGAGGCGGCTGCAACAGCCGGGGAGCGGTGGACCGAACGGCGGCGCGACGAGAGCCGCAACGCCCGACGCCTCGCCGAGACGGCGCGCCTCACAATCCCAGATAGGCGCGCTGGACATCGGGGTTCTCGAGCAGATCGCGGCTAGATCCATGCAACACCACGGAGCCGTTCTCGAGCACATAGCCGCGGCTGCTCAGCGCGAGCGACTTGGCGACATTCTGCTCGACGAGAAGGACCGTGATCCCCTGCTCGTTGAGGGATTTGACGACGCCGAACATCACATCGGTCAGCGCCGGCGACAGTCCGATCGACGGCTCGTCGAACATCACGATTTCTGGCTTCGACATGATCGCCCGACCGATCGCCAGCATTTGTTGCTCGCCGCCGGACAGCGTGCCGGCGAGTTGGTCGCGGCGCTCGCGAAGTCGCCCGAACAGCTGATAGACGGAATCAAGCGTATTTGCCAGATCTCGCCTGGCCCGCTTCAGCGAGCCGCCGATCAGCAGATTGTCCTCGACGGAGAGCGCACTGAAGATCTGGCGGCCCTCGGCGACCTGAGCGATGCCCATTTCGCATATGTCCCACGGCGGTCGCCGCGAGATTTCGACTCCGTTGATCCTGACGGAACCGCGCGACGACGGAACGATCCCCGCGATTGATCGGATCAGAGAGGTCTTGCCGGCGCCGTTGGCGCCGACCACGCAGATCAGTTCACCCTTACCGATGCTGAGCGACACGCCGTTCAGCGCATTGGAGCCGTCATAGGCCACGCACAGGTCGTCGATTTCGAGAAGCGCGTCGTCAGGCATGGAAGCCGGCTCCCAGATAACTTTCCAGCACCGCGGGATCCGCTACCACCTCAGACGGCTTGCCCTCGGCGATCTTGGCGCCGTGGTGAAGCACCACCACGGTCGACGCCACTTCCATCACGATCCGCATCACGTGCTCGACCAGTAGGATCGTCAGTCCACCCTCGGCGAGCCGGTGCAGCACGCCGACGACGCCGGCCGCTTCGGTCGGACGCAGCCCCGCCATCACTTCGTCGAGCAGCAGCAACTTGGGGCGAGTCGAGAGCGCCTTCGCCATCTCGAGCATCTTGCGATCGGGCAACGTCAACTGATCCGTCCGGGCATTCGCCTTGCCGGCGAGCCCGACATTTTCGAGCGACTCATACGCCTTGTCCCGCGCCTCCTTGACGTTCGTCGTCCAGCTGAAGGCGCCCACCATGGCATTCTCGAGCACCGACATATCTTTCATCGGTCGGACGATCTGGAAGGTGCGCGCAATGCCCATGCGGCACACCGCTTCGGGCGGCTCGCGCTCGAGCGAACGCCTCTCGAACAGCACCCGCCCGGCGGTCGGTCTCAGCGCCCCGGCGACGAGATTGAAGCAGGTGGTCTTGCCGGCGCCGTTCGGCCCGATCAGGGCGGTGATGCGGCCTGCCTGCAGTGAGAAGCTGACGTCATTGACCGCGACCAATCCAACGAACGCTTTGGTCAAGTTCTTCACTTCGAGCAGCGCGGTCATTCCTCGACCTTCCGCAATTGTGAGATCCGGCCGCGCGCCGGCAGCTGGATCGCCTCGTAGAGCCGGACGATCGCCGGCCAGATGCCGTCGGGCAGAAACCACACGACCAGGATCAGCACCGCCCCGTAGGCGACGCTGTTCAGTCCGGGGAGCCCCAGGCTGTCGCCGAGCGCCCCCATGGCGTGATGCAGCGGGATCGCGGCCATCGAGCCGACCAGCGGGCCGAACGCAGTGCCCAATCCGCCGACCACAGGGCCGATCAGTACGTCGACCGAGATCGCCATGCCCATGATCGAATCCGGAAAGATCGCACCCTGCACCAAGCCCAGCACGCCGCCGCCGACCGCGGCTGTCGCGGCCGATATCGAGACCACCAGCACCTTGTGGCGAAACGTCCGCACCCCCAGTGCGCGGGCGGCCTCGTCGTCGTCCCGCATCGCCCGCCAGACATAGCCCCAATAGGACCGCGAGATCAGCTCCGTTCCCGCGACGCCGATGGCCGCAAGCGCGAGCGCGACGAAGTAGTAGAACCGCGCGTCACCGCGCAGCATCCCGAGGTCCATCGTGCCACTCGGCGCCTGATAGAACAGGCCCTGCATGCCGCCGACATAGTCCCACCCGCCGAACATGATCCGGGCGAATTCGGCGGCTGCGATCGTGAGCAGCGCGAAATAGATGCCACGGACCTCGAAGCGGAAGCTCAGCCACGCCAGCACCGCGCCGACGAAGCCCGCAATCACCGCGCCCAGCAGCAGACCGATCCACGGGGTGACGCCGTATTTGATGTTCAGGATCGCCACCGCATACGCACCGATTCCAACGAACAGCGCGTGACCGATGGATAGCTGCCCGCCGATCCCGAGCATCAGGTTCCACGATTGTCCCATGAAGGTGAACAACAGGACGATCGTCAGAAGTGAGATGACGTAGGCGTTGGACATGCCACCCACCACGGCCAGGGCGGCGAAGACTAGAGCGCCGGCACCCCAACGCTTGGTGTCGCTGGCTTGATCAGAGGTCCTTTGCACCGAAAAACCCCCTCGGACGGAAAATCAGGATGATGATCAGAAGTGCGTAAGGGAGTGCTGTTTTCATCGACGGCGTGAACATCAAGGCCGCGATCGCTTCGGCGACCCCGATCGTCAGGCCGCCCAGAAGAGCGCCGCCGAAGCTGCCGAGACCGCCGACGATCACCGTCACGAAGGCCAGCAGCGTGAAGTCGACGGCGAGATAGGGCTGCGCATCGAACAGCGGCGAGATCAATGCGCCGGCGACGCCAGCGCAGGCGGCTCCGATGCCGAAGGTCACCGCATAGACCCGAGGGATATTCAGCCCGACCACCAGTCCGCCCAGTCGATTATTGGCGGCGCCCCGCAGCGATCGGCCGAATGCGGAGTACTTCAGATAGGCTCCCAGTGCGGCGATCAGCAGTCCGGCCGTAGCGGCCGCCTGGATGCGGGCCCAATCCAAGGTGAGCGATCCCACGCTCACGGTCTGGAAGGACAACTGAGACGCCGTCGGCCGCGGATCCGGACCGAACGACATCAGCAATACGCCGCTGAAAAGCAGTGAGAGGCCGATGAAGACGATGAACTGATAGTGATGCGGCCGATTAACGAACCGCTTCACGACGAGCGTCTCTAGCAGATAGCCGAACACGAACATGACGACCGCGGCGATCGCGGCGGCTAAAACGATCGGGATGTCCCAGATTTGAACGGTCCAGTATCCGATGTAGATCCCGAACACGACCATCTCGCCATGAGCGAAATTGACCACGCGCATGACGCCGAAGACGATCGTGAGACCGAGCGCGACGAGCCCGTAAACCAGCCCGATGAGCACCCCGCCGGCGATGACATTGAGCCAGAGCGACAGCATCAGCGACCGACCGCCGATGGATGCGCGATAGAAAGTCTTCGTCTTCCTTGCATGCTGATCGGTTCCATCTTGGCTGTAGCGGAAACGTAGCGGCGCCTGACGTCGTCCTGTGTTTCAGACCGCCTTTGGCGCGGCGAAACATCCGTCGATGTAGACGAGCGACTCACATCCGGCCCTCGTGGTCTGAGCCACCACCTCTCCGGTGAAAATGGTGTGACTACTGTCGCTGTAAGCATTCACCACGCGGCAATCGAAGCTGCAGACCGCGCCGACCAGACTTGGTGCTCCGGTTTTGAGATCGCACCACAAACCGTCACCGAAGCGGATATCGCCCTTGCTGCCGTCCTGCCCGGAAAACTTGAGCGCCAGATCGCGATGCTCGACCCCTAGAATATTCCAGCAGAACGACCCACTGCTGAGAATGATGTCGTGCGCACCGGCAGATCGATTGACGCAAACCAGCACGCTGGGCGGAGCCGCCGACAGCGAGCAGCCCGCCGTGAGTGTCAGACCATGGCGGTTCGGCGCCCGGCCTGTCGTGACGATCGACACGGTGCCCGGCACGCTGCGCATCGCAGCACGGAATGCTGCGGCGTCGAGTGGGCTCGTTTCGGACAGCGGCGGTGTTGCGGACGGCATGGCTACGACCCTTGGATTCATGGGATGGATGCGCCCTCTTTGTCTGGTTGTGGTTCCGGGCATGCAGCGCCGCCCCGGTGAACGTCTGAGCTATCCGGCTGCTTGATAGAACTGGATGACGTTGCCGCCCGGATCCCGCACCTTCACCGCACGGCCGTGACTTTCCATGTCCCGGACCGCGCCGACTTGCGCCCCCATGGCTGCGGCACGCTCCATGGCGGCATCGAGGTCATCGACATCGAAGACAAGAACGGCATCTTGCAGCTGGTCCGAGACCGACTCCGTCGGTCCGGCGACGCAGAACGCAGCCGCATCGCTCACGAACTGGATCCACTTGCCGTGATCAGCGAAGCGCACCTTCAGACCCAGGCCTTCGTAGAACTCGGCCAAGCGTCCAGGATCGTTCGCTGTCAAATAGACTTGCTTCAGTTTCACGCTCGACATCCAAACCGTCGCTACCCAAGTGCGATCGTGGTTGGATAGTCGCCCGAGCCTCGCAGCATTACTGCTTGAACAACGCCTGTCACAGAAGCTTCATCAGCATTTTATGCTGTAACGACTTGTCGAGTCGCTAGATCCAACTCTGCATCCGGCCGATCTTTGCCATTTTCTGGTTGACGAGGGTGGGCGTCGTTGCTGCCGAACCTTTTGTCTCGCGCAACGCCCGCGGCGTGGTCAGCGGCGTGGGACCGGGGGCCACACGCGACGACAGGCGGTTGTACGAAACAGGGCAGCTCTCGACATCGAACTCTGCTGCACGTCCCGTCAAGTGACATGGGGAGCCAATCGATGGAGCGGCGGGCATTACATCTTGACCGAATCCGTGGATCAACGTCGGCCTGCATATCGCATAGGCAAAAAATGTATCGGAAGTAGGCAACTAACCTCCTGATCGCAATGCACAATGCGAAGGTTGATGGTTTTTCGATACAAATCGACGATTTGTCGAAATCCCACAAGCGCAATTGCGGTTAGCTTTTACCACGCGATTGTCATCACCCCGCAAACGACGGTGATACGCGCCGCAGAAGACTGCCATACTTGGGAGATACGCGATGTCGACAACCTCTCTCGACAGAATAGATATCAAGATCCTCAACGAGCTCCAGCAGAATGCGAGCTTGACCAATGTCGAGCTCGCATCACGCGTCAATCTCTCGCCGTCGCCGTGTCTGGCACGCGTCAGAACACTCGAAAAACTCGGCGTGATCGATCGACGGATCGCCCTTCTCGATCCCGCCGTGCTCGGCATTGGTGTAACGGCTTTCATCCAGATCAAGCTGGAAAAGCAGGTCCAGACGTCCCTCGAGAATTTCACCCGATCCATCGACCGGCTGGCCCAGGTAATGGAATGCTATCTCATGACCGGTGAGAGCGACTACATGCTCCGCGTCATGGCGGCCGACATCGAAGATCTCGAAGACCTGATTGTCAACAAACTATCCCGCATTCCCGGCGTCAGCAGCATTCGATCAAATCTGGCCCTCAAGCGCATTTCGCACAAGACCGTGCTGCCGATCGACGCCAATCGGCCGGTCACCGTCAAGGCTTGCGCCGCCCCCTCGCGCCCTCTGGAGCGCTCACCAAGACCCCGATACGACCCAACCGGTCCTTTGCTGTCCGATGCGCCGATCGGGCTCGACACCAATCGTCCCAGCTACAGCGTGGAAAGGCTATGAGGCGCCCCGCCATGGGCTCCGGCCAGTTGGCAATAATGGTGAAGTTAAGATCGGCAGAGTGCTCGAGCGGCGCTGCGAGCCTGACAATCCGCACACGGCCCAACGCGAGCACCCGTCGGTTCCAGCGAGCAGAGCGACCGAGATGACGGGATCGATCGAAGCGGCCCTGCAGGCGCTCGCCGACGGCGAAATCGTCGTGGTCACCGACGACGACGATCGCGAGGGCGAAGGGGACCTCGTCGTTGCCGCCTCGCGGTGTACGGCTGAGAAGATGGCCTTCATCATTCGCCATACATCGGGAATCGTCTGCGCTCCGATTACCCTCGAAGACGCGAGACGCCTGCGGCTTGACCCGATGGTTGTCAACAACGACTCGGCTCGCACCACGGCGTTCACCGTGTCAGTGGACTACCGGCCGGATAACGGTACGGGCATCTCGGCCGAAGAACGGGCCTCGTGCTGCCGTGCACTCGCCAACCCCAACGCTGGCGCCGGCGATTTTTGCCGGCCGGGACACGTTTTCCCGCTGATCGCAAAAGAAGGGGGCGTACTCATGCGCTCGGGTCACACCGAGGCCGCCGTCGACCTGTGCAGACTGGCAGGTCTCGAGCCGGTCGGTGTCATCAGCGAACTGATGAACGACGATGGCTCGGTGATGAGGGGTCCGCAAGTCGCGGCGTTCGCCGACAAGCACAAGCTGAAACAGGTCACGATCGCAGACCTCATCAGCTTCCGGCAGGCCCGCGAGACGCTGATCGAGCGCGTCTCGAGCGTCACGGCGGAGAGCTCGATCGGCCCGCTCCAGGGCTATTCGTATCGCTCGCCGTTCGACCCCATTCATCACGTCGCCTATATCTACGGAGAACTGGGCGACGGCACCAATGTCCTCACGCGTTTCTACAAACCCAACATCCTGCGCGATTTGTTCTCGGGTCAGGAACATGCCAAGATGAACGTCATTCTGCAACGCTTCAAGGATAATGGCAGCGGCGTGCTCGTCTATCTGCGCGACGGCGCGGCGGGCGTTCCGCCTGCGCCGCTAGGCCTGATCAGTTCGCGCGAAGACGACCGTAATCGGCAATGGCGCGAGATCGGCGTCGGCGCCCAGATCCTGCGGGATCTCAAGATCAGCTCCATCCGTCACCTCACGTCGTCGACGCATCACTTCAAGGGACTGTCAGGCTTCGGCATCGAGATCGTCCGAAACGAAGCGCTCTAACTCCAGCCATCCGCGTTTCGAAAGTCCATTGAGCGCGTCCCGCACCTCAGGCATCCGGCGAAGCTTGCAGTTCGTCTCGCGGCAGGTCTCCCCGGGCCAGTCTGGCCGGCCTCGCGCTCGGAGAAGTAGCGCGCCGGCGATTTGCCAAGCGCCTTCTTGAACATGGTGATGAACGCGCTCACCGACTCGTAGCCGAGCGCCTCGGACACGGACTGAAACGTGTCGCCAGCAGAGCGCGCTTGACGAACAGTAAATGCGCGACAACAGCGCTGAACCCGCGACTTTCAAAATTGCCGAACGCCTGATGGCAATCGCACAGGAGCTGTTGCCTGCTGGCGCAATCTGCGGTCAAAATATCTCGCCCATCCAACTTGGCCGCGCATCATCAAGTATCGTGCAACGGGGTCCGAGATCAGCCAGTCCGGTCCATCATGGGTGCCACGGAAAAGCGATAGTCTTGATATTTCAATCGTTTATCCTATCCTCTCAATGGGATGAAGCACGAACGTGTGCACTCCAAACTAGCCGAAATTGCACACGTTTGTACCCGTTTTGACCTCTCGGTGCACACATAGTGCACACGAAAGCCGGAGTGCACACGCGTGGCGACCTTCACTCAATTGGGATCGGGAAACTGGCGCGTTCAAGTCCGCCGCAAGAACCGCTATGTGGCCGAGACTTTCCGGCGGCGCAAGGACGGCGAAGAATGGGCGCTCGAGATGGAGCGCAACATTGACCGCAATGGATCGTCTAAACCACGCGCGGTGCGCAACGTTCGCACATTTGGCGATCTGATTGATCTGCACGACGAAGACATGCGCGAGGTTGGAAAACCCCCTCGCCGGTCAAAGGCTGCTGTGATGGCGTCGCTCAAGGCTGAGCTCGGCAGTGTGAAGCTGCTCGCGAACGGATGGCTTTCGGCGATACTCAGATTGGAAGTCTTCGAATTTCGCTCGCCATCTCAACGCCCATTCTGACATTTCACAGCTTTTTAGCTCGTCGAGATCATTACAGAATTCTTGGTTGTCAGAATGACCGTCGTGCCGGCTGCAGGCCCGCGACACGGCGTACCCACCGCCTTAATCCGCGCCGCGACTTCGCCTTAGCTTATTGTAGTGGGCTGGGGATCTCGGCGACGCGGCATATCGGGATCTAACGTGTCCATCAAGTTCATGCCGGATGTCCGGGATCGACGTCCTTAGGCGTCTTCTTCTCCCGCTGAGGTGTCATCCTCGCCGGACTTTCCTTGCCGGGTACGCCGCGCGGACCCAGCTGATCGCGCTGAATGTTGTCCTCGGAGCGTTGGGGCTCCACGCCATTCGTGGGCTTCTCAGGCATCATTCCATCCGAGCCTTGTCTTTCAGGTCGCGGATTCGGGTCTCGGCCTCTTCCTTCGAGGTAACGATCTCCGATTCATCCGGCACCCGTGCGATCGCGCTGAGCCTCTTGAGCTCGGCGAGTTGTTCTGCAGTTGGTTTTCCCATCTTCGAATCCTTGAGCGCCTGCACGACTGCCTCGTCGTCGAGCACATCCAGCAGCTGGTTTATGGTTTGCACGCAATCTCTGGGGCCAGGCTCGACATACCGGGCCAGGATGCCCTGAGCGTCTTCCAACGCCTTCGCAACTCGCTGTTCCGGGTCCATGACCGGTACTCCAGATACTCTGAGGCAAACGCGGCTATGAACGGCGCGTTCCTTTGCTCAGTCCCTTGAACGAGCTGGCCCGCAGGAGTCCTTCGGAGGTAATGTCGCGGTACTCGATGTCGGCATAGAACTTGGGTTCGACCCAGGTGGCCTTCGGTTTTCTGATGGTCTTGGTCAACTTCTGCTTGGGGCTGACGACGGTATCGAGCGCCTTGCGGATCTGCGCCGAGGTGGTCCGGCTCCACCCTGTGCCGACCTTACCCATATAAACGAGATCACTGCCTTCCTTCTTGCCCAGATAGAGCGCGGCGACGCCGGATGGGTCCTTGATGAAGCCGACCACGGGAAACTTCCCTTTCTGGACGACTTTGATCTTCTGCCAGGCTTCGACCCGCTCCGATCGGTATGGCGCATCCACGCGCTTTGAGATGATGCCCTCATAGTTCAACTTGCTGGCGGCGACGAACAGAGCCTGCCCGTCCCCTTCATGGTGTTCACTAAAAAAGATGGGCTCCTCGAGCCTGTGCTCCTCGATCAGTTCTTTGAGCAGCCTCTTCCGCTCGAGCTGCGGCTCCTTGCGCAAATCCTTGCCGTCGAGCCACAGCAGATCGAACGCGAAGAAGATCAGGCGGTCCTGGTCGCCTCTGCCGAGGTCTGCCTGCAGCTCGGAAAAGTTGGTGCGGCCGTCATGGATGACGACGACTTCGCCGTCGACGATGGCCTGCCCCTCGATATCGAAGGCGGCAGCAATCTTCGAAAACTTGCTGACCCAATTGTAGCCGTTGCGGGTGTAGGCCCGGCGATCGTCGCCATCGATTCGGAGCTGGATGCGGTACCCGTCGTATTTGATTTCGTGAATCCATCTTGATCCCGAAGGTGCCTTCACCTTCAGGCTCGCGAGTTGGGGGCTGATGAACCCCGGCATCTGAGGAGCTTCTGGCTTCTCGGCCGGAGGCGCCGCTCTTGTACGCTTTGCCACGCTACGCCACTCACAAAAAACCGCCGCCGGGTTGGGGCCGGCGGCGGGCAGTTTACCTACCTTACTCAACGAGTCTCGCAACTTCGAAGGCAGCGAGGAGTTCCCAGACCTCGCACCTCGCAAGCTTTCGAGCAGCGCCGAAAAAGCCAATCCTGCCGCATCGAACTCCGGTCCATGGCGGGCGTTTACCTATCATGTCAGACGCATTCGATTACTTTCGGGCCTACGCCGTTCGCGCTCTCTGCAAAGCGAGATCTATGCCGCAGGGCCGGCTGAAGCATCTGCAGCTAGTGGCCGGTCGGATATACAATCCCCTCAAGAAGGAGGCCGCTTACGGTTCCAATATCCAGCACCTGGACGACTTCCGCGCCGCCCAGAAGCTCGAGGGTTCGTTCGATCGCCGGTCAAGCGGCCGCTCTGGCGTTCGCTCTACTCCAACGGCGACGCAAAGCGCGGACCGGGAGGTTCGCTGAATGCCAGTGCTCGACGCTCGCGGTGTGGCAAGTCTCCTGCGAGAGTACGCGCAGCGCACCGCCTTGCGAGGCGGCAACCCCTACCGGGCGAAAGCCTACTCTCGGGCCGCCGACAGCTTAGCGGCCCTCCCCGTTGCTCTGGACGTGCTCATCGCCGAAGATCAGCTCACAGAAATCCCGGGCGTCGGGGATGCGATCGCCGACATCATCACCAAGCTTCACAAGACGGGCAGTCATCCCAGTCTCGAAAAGCTGCGGAAGGAGATTCCCGAGGGCGTGCTCGAGATGCTCGCGGTACCCGGTTTGCGGCCGGAGAAGGTGCTGCGGCTCTATCAGGATCTCGGCATCACCTCGCTCGCGGAATTGGAGGCCGCCGCCAAGGACGACCGCATCAAGAAGGCGAAAGGACTCGGTGCCGCGCTGCAGACCAAGATCCTGCAGAACCTGGCGATGGCCAAAAGCGGAGAAGGCCGCCTCCACCTGCACCGCGCCGCCACCCTGCTCGCGCACGCGAAGGAATCCATCCGGAAGTCCCGGCCAGAACTGAAGCGCGTGACGATTGCCGGCGATTTCCGTCGAGGCTGCGAACTCGTCGCCGACCTCACAATCGTTGCGGAGGCTGCCAAGTCGGACGAGACAGCGATGCCATCGTCCGAAGGACTGCAAGTCCGGGTGTCCGACCGCAAACATTTCGGCGCCGCCCTTCTCTTCGCCACCGGCTCCGCCGCTCACATCGAGCAGCTCCAAGCCTTGGCCGCCGAGAAGGGCATGCGGTTGGACGCTCACGGCCTGCACAAGGGCCGCGCACTGATTGCCAGCGAGGAGGCTGACATCTACCAGGCTCTCGGGCTGCCCTTCATCGATCCCGAGCTAAGGGAAGGCCGCGGCGAGGTCGAGCTGGCCTTGAAGGGCAAGTTGCCGAAGCTTGTGACCGACAAGGACTTGCGCGGAATCCTGCACTGCCACACCGATGCTTCCGATGGGACAGAGACCCTAGAGACCATGGCGAAGGCGACCCGTCAGCGCGGCTTCGAGTATTTTGGGGTCGCCGACCATTCCAAGTCCGCCCATTACGCCGGCGGTCTCTCCCTCGAAGAGATCGTGCAGCAGCACCGGGAAGCCGACCGCCTGAACAAGCGCTTCGGTAAGGACTTTCGGATACTCAAGGGAATTGAGTCGGACATTCTGGCTAACGGGTCGCTCGACTACGATGAAAAGGTGCTTGAAGGTTTCGACTTCGTCGTCGCCAGCATTCACGGCCGTTTCAAGCTGGACCGCAAGGCGCAGACGCAGCGCCTGCTTCGGGCCATTTCCGATCCTCACACGACCATGATCGGCCACATGACTGGGCGGCAGCTCCAGCGGCGGCCGGGCTACGAAATCGACGTCGAGAAGGTACTTCGGGCCTGTGCGAAGCACGACGTCGTCGTTGAGATCAACGCACATCCATGGCGCCTCGACCTGGACTGGCGTTGGCACCAGGCGGCCCTCGAATTCGGCTGCATGCTGAGCATCAATCCGGACGCGCACTCGATTGCCGAGCTCGACCACATGCACTGGGGCGTCGAGATGGCCCGCAAGGGTGGAGTCCCCGCCGACCGTATCCTGAATGCGATGACGCTTCCTGAGATCACGCGCTACCTCCGCCAGAAGCGGCGCTCGCTCGCCCGCGCTGCCTGATGTCGCACGCGCTCGACCTTTCGCTTAAAGGAAGGGTTATTTCGGTGGCTGCCGATCGCGGGCACCACTTCAGCAAGCCGCCACGGGATCAGATCGTTCTGGTGGAAGGCCATGGTGTCGAAGGTGACGCCCACGCCGGTCCGTTTGTCAGGCACCGATACCTCGCCCGTCGTCGGCCCCGGCTTCCCAATTTGCGGCAGGTCCACCTGATCGCATCGGAGCGATTTGCGCACCTCCGGGAAGCTGGCTTCGCAGTTGCAGCGGGAGACCTCGGTGAGAACATCACCACGGCTGGACTGGACCTCGAACTGATGCCGCTCGCGACGCTGATCGAGCTTGGGCCCACGGCGATCATCGAGTTGACCGGCCTCCGGACGCCCTGTGTCCTGATCGACCGTTTCCGAGCCGGCCTGAAAAGGCACCTGCTGTCGGCGGCGGAAACGAGGCCTCCATTCAAATGCGGGGTGCTGGGAGTGGTTCGGGCCGGTGGAGCGGTAGCGGCCGGCGACACCGCGCGGGTGCGCCTTCCGACCACCTCGTTTCAGCCCTTGCCGGGGCTGTAAGAGCCCGTGCACAACTCGGCCGATCGATGGCCGAATGGAAAAGGGCTCGGTAGATCGGGCTGGCATGGCCGCAAACAAGGTAACGGCGGTACGCTTGGGGCTGGGGAGGCAATCGACGGTCCGGGACTATCAAGCCGCCCAGCTTCGCTGGCGGCTTTTTCTTTGGCTCGCCCCTCCCCTCAAGAGGCATTCGCCCTCGCTCGTTCACGGGCCTCACGGCGACGCTCCCGGCGCTCGCGGCGACGCTTGGCACGATCGGCGGGCTGCCGCAGAGGAGGAACGTCCGTCGCGACCTCCATTGCAGCTGTAGTCTCCTCGACCACCGACGCCTGGCTCGGCTCGGGTGCAGCAGGGCGGGCTTCCATGAACTCAAGCGCCGCCCGTCCTTTGGACGTGATCTTCCAACCGCCGCTGGTGCGTTCGACCAGCCCTTGTGACCAGATGTCAAGATCCGGAACCCGCGCCGCGAGGCGTCTGGTCCGATCCGCCCAATCGCGTCCGCTGGTCGCCAGGATAGCCATGTCCCTCTTGAGGTCCTCCATCACGGCAAACCCATCCGGATATGCCACCAGGATCTTGAGGACTGTCACCTGGAAGTTCACGCCCGCTCCTCCCGATCAGGGCCACATCGTGGGCGCGTGCGAGAGGGCATCGCGACCGACCTGCTTGAGAGCCTCCGGAGAAATCTCGCCCCCGGTAGCAGCCTCCAGGATCTTCGAGGCGACGTGGGTACGAGCGCCGATCTCGCGCTTCGAGACGCTTTCGCAGACTTCATCGAGGACCGCGCGCAAAAGCGCGGTGGTTGCCGGGTCCAACATGAGGTGCCCCCAAGAGGGAAAGTCCCATCCTAACCGGTGTTGCCGGCTTGTGGATTCAGGAATGTTAAGCTTCGCTGCAAGTACAGCTTCGAATTGGCGAGCAGAATTGTCACAACGGCCGCTCAGAGCGCGGGCAGCGCACCCGGTGACGTTGCACCCGGAGCTTTAGCACCTGGGCTCGGCCATCTTCTTTAAGTGTCGCCGGAACTCACGATACATTCCACTCGTTCCTCCCCATCTCTCGTCCCGCCGCCCGGCCATGGCTCGAAAATCAACACTGCCTCTTCGCCTGCAGCCGATGCTGGCCACCCTGACCGATTCACCGTTCGACGATCCCAATTGGGTCTTCGAGGATAAATTCGATGGTTTTCGCATGGTCGCGGAAATCCGGGGCGGTCGAGTCTCCCTCTACAGCCGCAACGGGAAAATCATCAGCCACTCCTATGTGGAGGTCGCGAAAGCACTTGAAGGCGTGAAGGCGGACGCTGTCATCGATGGCGAGCTGGTTGCGATCGGAAAGGACGGCGTATCCCATTTCCAGTTGCTTCAAAACGCCCTGCGCCACGAAGCTAAGCTTTTGTACTGCGTTTTCGATCTCATGTTCGTAGACGGCGAGGATCTGCGTGCGCTGCCGCTCATCGAGCGCAAGAAGCGGCTAAAGGCCATCTTGCCGCGCCACAAGCTGATCGCTTTCAGCAGCCACCGCAAAGGTAAAGGAACGAAGTTCTTCGCAGAAGCCGAGCTGAGACATCTCGAAGGCATCATGGCCAAGCGTGCCGATAGCCCGTACGCGTCCGGACGCCGGACCGCCGACTGGCTGAAGGTGAAGACCGCGCAGCGGCAGGAGGTTGTGATAGCCGGCTTCACGGCGCCGAGGAGAACCCGGCCCTTCTTCGGCGCTCTCGTGCTAGCGGTACGCGAAGACGATGCATGGCGGTACATAGGCCACGTCGGCACCGGCTTCAGCCACCAGGCTCTGGAAGAGCTTCACGGCAAGCTCGTGAGGCTCAAGACGGCCAAGTCGCCCTTTCCTGCCAAGGTGAAGGACGAGCAGGTCACGACCTGGGTGCGTCCCACGTTGGTCGCAGAAGTGAAGTTCGCGGAGTGGACCAGCAAGGGCGAGCTGCGCCAGCCGGTCTATCTCGGGCTGCGGACCGACAAAAACGCGAAGGACGTCGTACGCGAAAAGAACTTGTCGCGAAAATAATGCCGCCGAGACGATACGTACTAGCGGTTCAGCTGGCGTCGCGCTCGGATGCCGAAGGCCATGGCGGCAGGGGCGGCAACCCGAGTGCCTTGCGTACCGGTCCGAACGACCGCCGGTGAGCTGCGCACGCGCCAAGCCTGGCGAGCGCATCATAATGAGCCGGCACCGGATAGCCCTTGTGATCCGCGAAGCCATAGCCGGGGTGACGCACGTCGAGCGTCCGCATAACTGCGTCGCGCTTCACTTTCGCAAGAATGGAGGCGGCGGCGATGCTGGCGGACTTGGCGTCGCCTTTGATGATCGCCTGCTGAGGGATGTCGATTTCCTTCAACCGCTTCGCATCGATCAGCAAGTGTTGCGGCGTCAACCCTAGTCCCCGGACCGCACGCTGCATAGCCTGGATGCCTGCCCAATAGATGTTGATCGCGTCGATCTCTTCGACCTCGACGAACGCCACACACCAACCGACTGCCTTTTCCTTGATCTCCTTCGCGAGTTCTTCGCGAGCCGCAGCATCAAGTTTTTTCGAGTCGTCGATTCCGACAATTCGCGTGCCGGGTTTCAGAATCACGGCGCCCGCGGAGACGGGCCCGGCGAGAGGGCTCATGCCGGCCTCGTCGACGCCTGCCACGGCATAATGGCCACTTTCCCAAAGAGAGGTCTCGAAGCGGAGCATCTTGCGGAGGCGCTGCCCTTCGGACCTATTTTCATAACGCCGTTTATCTATTGCAGCCAGGATGGCACGCGCTCCCGTGCGGGTGTCGGCCCGCAAGATCTGCTCCACGTTGGCCTCGAGCGGTCTTTTCTCGACGACATAGCGCTGACGCAATACATCGAGCGAATACTGGGACATAACGGCCTTCGCAAAGACTGACTGTGGGGAGCGTGTCGGTGATCTTTGTGGCTACTGCCTGAAGTTGAGCCATTCTGACATTGCTTTAGTCGCACCACGCCGCCGGGTTTATGGGTAAACGGCCCAGTCCGCCGGTGCGGCCGCTGATGAATACGATGGGTCATTAGGCCGACTTTCGCTGCGGCCGAGCCGCCGGCTTCTTGGCCGCTGCCTCCTTCGGCTTCTTGCCTTCGATTGGCATTAGCATTTCCGTCTGCCCGGCGGAGGCCTTCTTCGGTTTCTTGGCCGGCTTGGGCCCCTTCGCCGGCGCGGCGTCCTTGCCAACGGATCGACGGAGCGCTTCCATGAGATCGACGACGTTCGTCGCCGCCGGCCTGGACTTCGGCGTAATCGGCTTGCCGGCGCGCTTCTGGTTGATGAGATCGATCAGCGCGGTCTCGTAGTGATCCTCGAATTTCTCAGGCTCGAACCGCCCGGCCTTCTGGTTCACGATGTGCTTGGCGAGATCGAGCATGTCCTTGGTGACCTTCACGTCCTGGATCTCGTCGAAATACTCGGCCTCGCTACGGACCTCGTACGGATAGCGCAGCAGCGTGCCGACCAGACCTTTGTCCATAGGCTCGAGCGCGACGATGTGCTCGCGGTTGGTCAGCACCACCCGGCCGATGGCCACCTTGTTCATCTCGCGAATGGTCTCACGGATGACCGCGAAGGCGTCATGCCCGACCTTGCCGTCAGGCCGAATGTAGTAGGGGCGGATCAGGTAACGCGGGTCGATATCGGACCTGTCGACGAACTCGTCGATCTCAATGGTGCGTGTGGATTCCAGCGCGATCTCCTCCAGCTCCTCTTTCGTGACCTCGATGAACTGATCTTTCTCGAGCTGGTAGCCCTTGACGATGTCCTCGTTCGGCACCTCGTCGCCGGTGTCCGCATCGACCTTCAGGTACTTGATGCGATGGCCGGTCTGCCGGTTGAGCTGATTGAAGGAAATCTTCTCGCTCTCCGAGGTGGCGGGATAGAGAGCGACCGGGCAGGTCACCAGAGAAAATCGCAGAAAGCCTTTCCAATTGGCGCGCGGTGCCATGTACGCTGAACTCCGGTCTTTGGGTACTTGACTCAAGACGAATGGGGGCACCGGGTTCCGACACCCAGGAAGCCCACCGTATGATTTCTACGGGAGGGGGTATCGACTCTTTCGTTCCTGTTATGTTCTAATCAGGGTATGTCCGACCGACCCGCGAGCTGGCGCATGCCTAACCCGAAACAGATCGAAAAGATGGCCGCTACGGCTCGCCCGCATCAGGTGCGGACCTCAGGATTAGCTCCTGACGCCGATTTGCCGCCGGAATACTGGCGGGCTGTTCTGGAGGACGCTCGCGCCGAAACGGGGCCGGCTCCCTCCGCCGGAGCGCTGCGGCTAAACCAAATTCCTCACCATGTGTTGCGGGTGGGATGCCGCCGATGCAGCAGGCTGGTCGAGATCCAGAAGGTAGACGCCACCCGGCTGTACGGCGCAGACGCGGTCTGGAAGGAGGTCGGTAAGCGATTGTTGGACAATACCTGTACACATCGTACGGGGCGATACGAAGAGGATGGTTGTTGGCCAACGTTCGACTAGGCACGGCGAATGGCCCCGAAGCACCATCCAACGCCCCTATCCGGGAGCTACCGAAAGGCACTCGGAAAGGAACTCAGCAAGGCCCGCGCGATGACCGCGATCCTCGCGTCGCAGTCGGCTGAAACCCGCGCCAAAGGCGAGGCACTCATCCGTCAGGCGGACAAGCTGCTTTGCGAGTCGTGGAACGAAAAGATGTGGGCCGATGGAGGACCGATCGATCCGTCCCCCACGATCGACCAAGCCGTGAACGGCGGATACTACTGGCTCGAGATTGAGTGCTCGCGCTGCAAGACGAAGCGGGACGTCGACTTGGCTGCGCTGAGTCATCCCCCAACAACGTTGGTCCAGGACCTCGCGAGCCGGCTTCGTTGCAGCAAGTGTGCTAAGGCCGGCCGACGGCCCGCTGCCACCCTCCTGCAACTGACAGCCCGTCCTCGCCAGGCGCCTCCGGGGACCTGAACGTGTGCAACCTCTACTCGATGACGAAGAACGTGGACGCGATCCGCCGCTTGTTTGACGCGCTCAACAGCAGCGTCGGCAACTTGCCAAGCATGCCAGGCATTTTCCCGGACTACCCGGCCCCGATCGTCCGCAACGTGCGCGGCGGGCGTGAAGTCGCAATGGCGCGCTGGGGTATGCCGTCTTCCTCGGAAGCGCTAATGAAAGCAGCGAAAAAGCGAGCCGAGAAGCTCCAGGCTAAGGGCAAGACGGTCGACTTCAAGGAATTGCTGCGGATGGAGCCGGACGGCGGCACGACCAACATCCGCAATACCAGCAGCAAACATTGGAAGCGATGGCTCGGGCCGGACAATCGCTGCCTGGTTCCGCTGACTTCGTTTTCCGAGTACGACACCCTGGACGGGAAGAAGGTGCCGGTGTGGTTCGCGCTTGACGAGTCTCGGCCCCTCTCCGCTTTCGCGGGCATCTGGACAAATTGGACATCCGTGCGGACGGTTAAGGAAGGCCCAGTGACCGCCGATGTATTCGGTTTCCTGACCTGCGAGCCTAACGCGGAGGTGAAACGCGTCCACCTAAAGGCAATGCCGGTGATTCTGAGGACCGCCGAAGAATACGACACCTGGCTGCGGGCGCCCTGGGATGAGGCCAAAGCGCTGCAACGGGCTCTTCCCGATGGCATGCTAAAGATCGTCGCCACTGGCGAGAAGGAAGATCCAGCGACCACAGCATAGGTTCTGCACAGGCCTGCGGAACACGTGGACAAGCTCAGACTCCGCAAAATGGAATCCCTGCCCCGTGCTAACCGCGCGGAACGAGCAACGGGCGAGAGGATTCGTCCCGGCAGGAGCGATCTTCATGCTGAAGACGAGAGAAAGACGGCCGGGAATCCGAACCTTGCGTGGTTGGGCGATCGCCGTACTGCAAGACGCAGGTGCCGTCCGTGAATGCGAGGAGCATGGTTGGATGAAAGATCGTGCCGATCCTCACGCCCG
The DNA here is from genome assembly GCF_014198295.1 of Bradyrhizobium sp. CIR18. Classification (NCBI taxonomy): domain Bacteria; kingdom Pseudomonadati; phylum Pseudomonadota; class Alphaproteobacteria; order Hyphomicrobiales; family Nitrobacteraceae; genus Bradyrhizobium; species Bradyrhizobium sp. CIR18. The sequence goes on from NZ_JACIHF010000001.1 coordinate 1,603,917, forward strand.
CGACAGAGCGCTGGAAATCGCGAGACAAAATCCGCCGGCCGGACTGTCTGCTGGTCAAGCCGAGGCCGAGATTCGGGAAGTGCTGGAATCGATCGGCGACACTTGTCCGGAGTGCCGGCCCTGAGAACGGCATCACCATTGCGGCGAGCTCTCCGGTGAAACTCATCGTCACGCGACTTGAGAGTTATGGTGCGCTCGGAGGGCGGTCGCGTTTGCTGTAATATCAATGACTTAGTGCGGCACTTGAAAGCAAAAGGTACATTTCAAGCGCAAGAGTGTCTTTGAAGAGTTGGCGCTTTGGAATAGCCCCCTCCGGCTTGTCTGGCCTCGACTGCGCGACTTCCCGACCTCTTCGTTCTGCTAATGCGTCACGGCAAGGATGCCAGAACTAGAACACTTGACGAACATTCAACCCAACGATATCGTTGGGTCATGCTTCCCGATGCCGACTCATCGACCGGCTACCTTCCCCCTGGGGTGCACGACGCACCTTGGAGCGAGGTTGCGCCGCGTTTCGGCTGCAATGGCCACCGCACCCGCCTCGTCGGAGGCCTGCTGGCGGCGTTGCAAAATCTCGCGGGGGCAGGCTGTCGGTCGGTCCTGCTCGACGGAAGCTTCATTTCACAGAAGGACTTGCCGGAGGACTATGACGGAGCCTGGGATATACGAGGAGTCGATCCCTATCGTCTGGACCCCGTGCTGCTCGATTTCACAAATGGTCGAGCAGCCATGAAATCCAAATATCTAGGCGAGCTCTTTCCGGCATCGTCCCTCGCCGCCCCCGGCGTGCTCTACCGCGACTTCTTCATGAAGGACCGTAACGGCGTGCCCAAAGGCGTCGTCAACATCGACCTTGGGAGCCTGCCATGATCACCAACGAACGGCAGTACAAAATCACACGGAGCGAGGCCGACCGTTTTCGCAAGGCCATCAGCGAGATGACCAAAGGCCCGTTGCGAGCGGACGTGCATCCGCGCCTGCTTCAGGCCGAACGCGAGGCTATGGAGAGCCAGCTCGCTGACCTGCAGGCTGAGCTTGCCGAATATGATCGCCTGAAGTCCGCCGACCTGTCGGTAATCTCGATCAACTCGTTCGACGAACTTGCCGACGGTCTTATCCGGGCACGAATCGCGAGCGGACTCAGCCAGAAGGGTCTCGCCGACCGGCTTGGGCTCAAGGAACAGCAAATCCAGCGTTACGAGGCCGAGCGCTACGCATCTGCCAGCTATCAGCGCCTGCGGGAGATCGCCAATGCGCTGGGTGTGCGCATTACGAACGACATTCTCCTGCCTGTAGCTCCCAACAGCTTCGGCGGGCTCATCAGCAAGTTGCGTCAGGTCGGACTTGATCGCGAGTTTCTGTTGACGCGGCTGTTGCCGTCGGTCGACGCGGCGCGTGCCAGCGGCGAGGTTGCTAGCGAGGACGACGACTATACCTTGACCGCTAGAGCAGGCACGGTCCTGGAGCGCGTTTTCGGCTGGACTCGCGATAATGTTTTCGGTCCGCAGGCGCTGGTCGCGCCGCGCTTCGCTGCGGCCGAAGCACGGTTCAAGATGCCCGCAAATCGCGCGCAGGCAACAACCAGCCTTTATGCTGCTTACGCGAACTATCTCGTCGTCGTCGCGCTGAAGGGGGCGCGATCACTCCCCAAGGCCGAAATCCCAACTGATCCGGCGGTCATGCATCGGCGCATTCAGGAGACCTACAAGACCGTCGATCTTAAAAGCGCGCTTCATACCGCTTGGGATCTTGGTGTCGTTGTTCTACCGCTTCGCGATCGCGGTACTTTTCATGGCGCCTGCTGGCGCTATGGCGGCCGCAACGCGGTTGTACTGAAACAAACGTCTAAGCACGAAACGCGATGGCTATTCGATCTGCTGCACGAGCTCTTTCATGCCGGCCAGCGCCCGGAAGCCGACACACTAGAGGTGATCGAGGCGGACGAGACTTCCGCCGAACGGCGCAACTCGAACGAGGAGATCGCCGCCAGCCAATTCGCCGGCGAAGTTGTACTTGACGGCAAGGCCGAGACCTTGGCGCAGGCATGTGTCCAAGCTGCGCGTAATTCGGTGGAGCGATTGAAGAGCGTCGTCCCAACGATTGCGGCGAAGAATCGGGTGAGCGTTGGTGCGTTGGCCAACTACCTCGCCTTCCGTCTCTCCTGGCAGGGCGTAAACTGGTGGGGCACGGCGGCCAACTTGCAGGTGGATAACAGCGATCCCTGGACGATTGCGCGCGACGTCTTCGTCGAGCGCTTCCCCTATGACATCGACAACGAGCTCGATCGACAGCTGCTCGATCGGGCGCTGCATTGAGGTCTTCCATGCCTGAATTTCAGAAACCCGCGCCGCTCGACATCAAGTGCACGTCGACCGATTGCGATAACGACCTGCACTGCTTCAAGCAGCTGAAGAAGATGACGCCTGATCAGCGCGGCAAATGTCGATCGTGCGGGGCAGATCTGGTCGACTGGAAGCGTCTGCACCGCCGTAACAAGGGCGATGCCGCGCACACCTTTGAAGCACTTCAGCATGAGCTGATACGTCATCACTTTTTCCACCGTCCCGTTGACGAACAAGCAATGCGCCACGCCCAACGAAAGGGACGCATCGCGCTGAAGGGCGCCGCCCGCGACCGCCTTGGAAAATATCTGGCGGTCGCCGAGCCGCCTCGCGACGGTCGCCAGACCCCCCTCGAAGGCAATGCGATCTATTACGCGCAGCACGCGACTGCGACATGCTGCCGGACATGCCTTCAGTATTGGCATAACATCCCGAAAGGCCGCCCTCTGACGGCCGAGGAATTCGATTATTGCACCAGCCTTGTTGACCTCTTCCTCGATGAGAAGCTGCCCGATCTAGCGGACGAGCCGATGAAGGTGCCGCCCCGCCCCCGTGGCTTGCCGCCCGAACCGGAGGGACCACATCCGTGACAAGCGCGGCCAAGCCCATCGATACCAATCGATTCGCCGCGCGACTCCGCGGACGGGCGATCGACGTCGAAGGCGGCCGCGTCTTGATCTCTCGCCTGGCCGGCTCAGGCCAGGAGGCCGACCTCACACTTCCGGCCAATTGCAACGGATACGGCCGGGTTCGCCATTTCCGATTGGCGACGGCCAAGGGCTGGCCAACAAATCCGCTACCGCTTGCGCCAGCCTGCCGCGCGCTAGGCATTGCGCCGGTTCCGGACATGATGACCGCGCTGGTGTTTCAGAACGCTGCCTGTGCATGGCGCTGTTGGTACTGTTTCGTTCCGGAGGAGTTACTCAAAGCCGATCCCAGGCGCTCAGCGTGGTTCACGGCAGCGGAATTGGTCGACCTATATCGTCAAATCCCGGACGGCCCTCGGATCATCGACCTCTCGGGAGGATCGCCGGACCTGGTGCCCGAATGGACGCCTTGGATGATGCGAGCGCTGACCGACGCGGGCCTCGCCGAAACGACCTATCTCTGGACGGACGACAACCTCAGCACCACCTATCTCTTCGACGCTCTGCTGCCTGACGACCTCGCGCTTCTGCGTCGCTACCGCAACTATGGTCGCGTTTGCTGCATCAAAGGCTTCGACGGCCGCTCGTTCGCTTTCAACACCCGCGCCGCGCCTCAGGATTACGACCGCCAATTCAAGGTGCTTCAGCGGGTGCTGGAGCTGGGGCTAGACGTCTACGGATATGTGACGTTGACGTCTCCACACGATGATGGCGTCGCTCGCGGCGTGGCGGACTTGATCGACCGGTTGCAGGCAGTTGATCCAAACTATCCGCTCCGCGTAGTTCCCTTGCGGATCCAGGTGTTCACACCGGTTGAACAGCGTCTCGCCCGTGACGATGCTTGTGAGAGAAGCCTCGTCGTCCAGGAGGAAGCTATAGCGGCCTGGATCAGCGAGCTTGAGCGCCGCTTTCCTCCAGACCTGCGTGCGTTGCCGATCTGTGACGTGCCACTTCTTAGGAGGCCGGCATGATCACTTCGCACTGCTCCTTGTCGCAGGCCGAATTCGCAGCACGGGTCGATAACGTTACCAAGGCGGCGATCACGGATGGCGCGATTGCTTTGCGGCGCTCCTGCGGGGGCTACCCGGTGTTTACCCGACCGAGGCCTTGGCGTCGGTCGATCGGCTGGTAGGCGACAAAGCAATTGATCCTGCCGTTGCGGCCTCAATCCGCCGAGAAGCGGCCGTCACCGCTACAGCGGTGGCCGAGGGGCGATCCCTGTTACCGCTTCCGCACCCATGGGACTACGAATGGCGGTTCACACCTGACGCTGCACGTTCGCTGCTCAATCGCGCGGCCGACTTGACGCCGGTTGAAGGCGACCTGCTCCTGTTCGGAACGCCGGGCCTTGCCGTCGAGGCGTTGACCTTGCCTATCGGCCGGCGCCTAGCCTTCCTCGCCGAGAGCAACGACATCACTGATCGTGTCCTCGCACTCAATCGCGCTACTGGATCTCCGCTTTCCATAGCGTTCTGCAGCGGCGGTCTACCCCGCGAGAGCGCCGACGCGGTCCTTCTCGATCCACCCTGGTATTTTGATTTCGTGCGTCCCATGCTCTCGGCCGCTGCGCACGCGTGCCGCCCCGGAGGCGTCGTGCTGATCAGCCTGGCACCCAACCGTGCGCGGCCGAGTGCAGAGGCCGATAGGCATATCATCATAAGGTTCGCCCGACGGCTTGGACTCGCTGTGATAGACCATTCGCCTCTGGCTATCGGCTATGAAACGCCTTTCTTCGAGCGTAACGCCCTGGCTGCCGCCGGCATCTACCCGCCGCCGCAGTGGCGCCGCGGCGACCTAGTCGTGTTTAGAAAGACGTGCGCACCGACAAGGCCGCCGCCAGCGTCCTCGGTTCGGCGCCGCGAATGGAACGAAGTTGGCATCGGCCGCATACGACTATTCATAAGGAGAGCTCACGAGGCGATCTCTGACGAGGCAAGTCTGACAGCACTGGTTGACGGCGATATCTTACCAACCGTAAGCCGCCGCGATCCACGCCGTCGACTGGCCAACGTCTGGACTTCCGGGAATCGCATCTTTCACACAGGCAATCCACAGCTTGTGCTTGAGGCGGCAATATCGTGCGCTGGCGAAACGATAGGATCTGGTGTTCAACCTCGTCTCTGGAGCACTATTCGCGAGCGTGAGACGCTAGAGCGAGTCGCTGCCGAGCTGCGGGCCCTCGCAGCGATCGAGGCACAAGAAGAGGGCAAAGTGCCGACAGTTGCGGCGGAACGGAGTGTGGCTTGGAGGTGGAGCTCAACGAACTACTGGAGCAGGTCGACGGCCACCATTTCTGGCTGACCTATCTCTCAGACGCAGCCCGGCCGACGAGCCGCGTCGGCATCCACCTAGCAATCTTTGCCGAGCCGTTCCTTTCCCTGGTCCTATCCGGCGAGAAGACAATCGAGTCCCGTTTCAGTCGCAATCGGTGCGCGCCTTACGGCGAGATCTACGATGGCGACATTATTCTCCTTAAGGAGGTGGCCGGGCCGATTTGCGGCCTCGCGCTCGCGCGTCGTATCTGGTCCTATGACCTCGGCCACGAGCCGCTCGACCATATCCGAAATCGCTTTGGCGCCGGCATCCGGGCTGACGATGAATTTTGGACTTCTCGTGCCGATGCTCTTTATGCAACCTTGATTGAACTCGAAGCACCCACTTCAATCGCGCCGGTAAACTGTGATAAGCGTGACCGGCGAGGCTGGGTGTCCCTGCGATCCCGTCAGATGACCTTTAATTTCGCATGAGTTTATTGCTCTGTTTCTCAGGCCAAATCGGCAGCGGCAAGTCCTCTGTCAGTAAGGCAGTTGCCGCAGCGCTGGGCTGTAGAAGAACGGGGTTTGGCGATTACCTGCGAAGCGAGATTGCTCGACTTGGTGGCGATCCAAACGACCGCAAAGCACTGCAAGATCTTGGTCAAAAGCGGGTCGAGGACGATTCAGCGGCATTCTGCCGCGACGTGCTTGCGGCCGGCGGCTTTCAGGCCGGCGAAGACTTTGTGATCGATGGCATCCGGCATGTCGCGATATTTGAGAGACTCGCAGCGGTGGGCAACCCATCCGACGTGCGCCTGTTGTATCTCGTCGCTTCCGAGACCACACGCAATGTCCGAGTTCAATCCAGGGATGATGCCCAAGACTTTGTACGCGCGTCCACTCATCATGTCGAAACCGAGTTGCAGGATGCGCTGCCGCAACGTGCTGACGCCGTGATCGACGCTAACCAACCATTCGATCGGGTTGTGGCTGACTGCCTCGACTTGGTCCGCGGCTGGCAGTAGTGCTTTGTGATACGTCATTGTCGCCCGAACTCGGTATCCCAGACTGGGGCTGCGTGAACGAGACGACGCACATGCGCAAGCCGGCGACCGCCGTTTTGTACGCGGACTATGCTCTGCGCCGAAGAGGTTAAGCGGCTTGGCGGCGCAATGGGAGGCAAGAAGATGGACAAGACGCTCGAGAAGAAAGTTGACGGCAAGGCCGATGTCTATCTTCACAATCACCTTGCCAATTCGGCTTACTGGTTCAAACGGCAGATCGAAAAGAAAATCGAGGACGGTCAGCGAGAGGGTATCGCCTTTGACTACCTTGCTTGCGCCGTATCGATCGCCTTCACAAACGAAGCGCACATCAACTTCTTCGGCATGAAGTGCGTGAAGGGGTTTGTCGAGCGCGAGCCGATTGAGAGCAAGGTTGCTACGGTCTTTACCGCGTTCAAGCTACCGATTATCTGGGAGACACGGCCGCTAAGCTCTTTCCGAGCAATGAAGAACCTGCGGGACACCCTCGCCCACGGAAAGCCGGCAGAGATTTGCTACAATAAGGTCGTGAGCGCTACGCCCGACCAGGAGGACATCATCAACAACCTCAAAGCAAACTGGCAGAAAGCCCTGACCCACCAGACAATTATGGACGCCTACAAGGACATGGACGACGTCTTCAAACTCCTGCTGGAGAAGTCAGGATTGAGCTTGTTCGACACCATTGAGCAGACCAATTACACGATCAGCCTCATCGAGAAGAAGTAGGCCAACCTAACCAATGGGTATCGAGCTCGCTCACTCGACGCAGAGACGCGATTTATGATCGAACATTTGTATCGTTTTCGACCGTTGTATTGGCTGCTCGAAAAGGGAGAACTCCAGAATCAGGAAATCTACTTTGCGAAGCCAGAACAGCTCAACGACCCGATGGAAGGGTTTCGGGACATCTTCTGGAAAGGCGATGCGATCGTCTGGAGGAGCTTTTTTCGGCATTATATCCTTTGCCTCGACAACGCTTTCGGTCAGCTCTTGCTCTGCAGCGAACAGCAACCGCTTGGGTGGGAGCATATTCCCATCTTTAATCACGGGAACATCAACGACGGCGTGCCGCATAAGGCGTTGGAAGAGGAAGTCGTTGGAGCGTTTTTCGCGGAGCCTTGCGTTGCAGCCTTCATCGATGCGCTTGCCGCACGCGTCCATCCGGTTCGCCGCGACGAGCTTACAGCTCATCTTCGCAGCGTTCACATGCTCGCTCTTCATCTGATACGGGAATCCTATAGCCGCAAGGGCCTTCAGCCCGAGATCCCGGACTCCGCTGCTCTTGTCACGAAGTTCAGGCAAGCGATCTCCCTCACGACGCAATCCATCGTCAAGTTCCAGGAAGTGGAGAAGCAGCACCCAGTTACGGAGCATCAAATCGATGCGTTCTACATCGCACGCCGGAATCTGGTCTCCCAACTGACTTCATCCACTACTACAACAGGACCATCGACTTTGAGCAATCCAATCGAAACTTTGTCTTTCTGACCTTCCCCGATGAATTCGCGCAGCGGGCTGAAACACTCATCTATCCGGAATGGTACACAGCCTGCTTCATGCGCGATTGCCGTAACTCGTCCGTTTGGGGCAACTATGCCATCCATCACACCGCCGTCTGTTTGAAGTTTCGCGTCTCAGAGTTTGGTGGCAAGCCCGTTCTGCCCCTGCGGCAGCCTTACGCCATCAATGCTGAAGGCATCTTGTATGATTTCCGGCCGCTGGAGCTTCGGGAGATCACCTACGAAAGCCAGCATCTTCCCGTCGATTTCTTCCGCTCGCTCGGCCGCTTTCCCATTCCCGTCCTAAGGCGGCATTGGTACTCCGACGCTGCGGGAAATCGAAGTCCCTGCGGGGACGATATCTTCCGTGCGGACGAGGAATGGCTCGCGCGCTATTGGGATTCCTTCTATCACGCGATCATACGCAAACTGAAGGATTGGCAATACGAGGAGGAGTACCGGCTCGTCATCGATAACCAGCATTGGGACTTTCGTGAAGTGCCGGCACGCAAGCTGGCCTATCGGTTCGACGACCTCGAAGCGATAATCTTCGGGATGAAAACTCCGATGAAGGAAAAGCTCGAAATCTGCAAGATTATCGAGGAGAAGTGTCGCAAGGAGGGTCGAAAGGACTTTAGGTTTTATCAGGCTTATTACGCACGCTCGACCGGCACCATTGAGCATGCCGAATTGACGTCATTGAAATTCACGGAGTGATACATCGGTCTCTTGCAGAAGCCATCATTCAAAACGTCCACTCCCACGGCCTTCCCTCAATTCGGAGCGGCGCCATTTCTCAACATCTTCGGCCAGCGCGTCCCGCGTCTCGCGGAAAACCGCCAACAGCGCAGAATCGGAACCGATTTCTAACTTATCCAACAGATGAAGCCGCGCCTCGAACGCCGACGCAATGGAACCCTCGATACTCATCGGCCAGAGATGATGCGCAATCCCACGAAAGACCGAGACCGGTTCCGGTGCTTTCTCCAACAGCGCCTTGACCAGCGGCCGCCACTCCTTGGGGGTCTTGTCGGCACCGCTCTCGAATAAAGGAGCTATCGCAGCGGCGAACGGATAGCGGGCAACGGGATCGACCTCGCACCACGCCAGCAGCGTATCGTCCGCGACGGAATTGATCGGATTCTGCCGCTGCTGCGTAATCTCATCAATGATCTCGATGCTCGCCTTTCGATCGTCATCGCCGCCCTCCACCAACACATCGAGCATGGCATCCGGCTGAACCACGAAAAGAGCCTGCACAAGTTCATCATGCTCCCACGAATAGAGTTCGGAGGCGTGAAGGGCTGCCTTCAGATCGCGCCAAATCTTCTGCGCAACAGGAGCCCCCTCCATTCCGACCAGACATCTTCGCGCAATGTCTCCGAGCCGGTGATCGTCGTTCTCTGCCTGGTGCGATCGGGGCACGAATATATGTTGCGCGAGCAAGGTGCGCCCCGCCTCGGCCATCTCCGGTAAGAGCGGCTTGCCCGCGTGGGTGTTCGAATGTAGGCGCATGTAAAGAATATCGAGCGCGACGCGGCTACCCCCGGGCTTCACACGAATCGCGGAGATTAAGTCGCGGAACTCCGGCCCTGGAATAAGGGCGCAAACGTCGCCACCGGACAGACTACCAAAGCGATCGATCGGTGCACGGCCAAGATCAAGCGCTTTCCGCAGGCGCGCAACACCGGCTTCGTTGATCGGAAAACTCGCCTGAAGCTCCGGCAACCATTCGGCAAGCACTTCGCCTTCCAGCGCCCCGTCAAGCAACGCTTCAACCAAGTCCGCGTCCCGTTCGCGCAGGCCTCTGAGAAAACCGTGCAGCACATGGATATTCGGGCGGTCGGTGGACCTCACCTGAGCAACGAGGGCTTGCCATGTGGCCCGCGCATCTTCCGCTCCCAGCGCTAGCCCGCGTCCGAATTCGCCTAGCCTTCCTCCACCCCCAATCAGCTCAGGCAATAGGGTCGCAAATGCGCCGGCATCGACAACAAGATCCCGGCCGAGATTCTCGACGGATGCTTGAGCCCGGGCCAGGGCCTTCGAAGCATCCTCCTCAAGCCCCTCGGTATCTCCGGAGCCCGTATCGGTGTAGTCAAGGCTACGCCCGTCGCCCGTTCTTAAAACGATCCCGCGCACGCGGTTGACCAAATCCTTAGGGCGCAGGAACTCTTCCAGCGCCTCAAGCCGTCGCAATGATTCCGGCTCTAACCGCTCGCCATCATATTGCCGCGCCTGACGTACGGCGATCCAGCTATCCCGCCAGAAGCCGCCAGCGGCGAGTGCCTGCGCAAGCCGCTCCAGCACGTCCAGCCGCCCACCATCCCGCCACAAGCCACGAAATTGCCGGGCGAACACCCGGCGCACGCGCTCGCTCACCGGCAGATTGCCGAGCGCAAACCGCTCGGTGATCTTCAGGACCTCTTCAAACCAATCGCCAACTTCCCGGCCGTTCTTGGGGTGATAGCCGTAGTCGCGCGAACGGGTACCGAACTCGAAGCCCGAAAACGGCCTGAAATTGTCCGTTTCCAGCATCGCTTCTAACGCCTGAAGCCCAAGATGCTGATCGAGGGCATCGTCGGACGTGAGGAACCCATCCAGCACATTCAGCCGCATAGCCAGAGGAGCGCGGGTCCCCGAGAACACGATGTAGAAGAGGGAAGCGAACGCCCTTTGCGCCTCCCCATCGATACGTCTGGCCTGCCGCACCTCGCCAAACTTGCGCAGCAGCTTGATAGCGCGCTCGAATAGGTTCGCATCGTAAGCCAGCGATCGTATGAGCCGGATGAAACGCCCTCCCCGCAGCAGCGTGTCCTCACCTGCGCGTGCGAAAACTTTCTCAAGCGCAGAAAGTGTCGCCTCGGGCAGGACGGGCGCAACATTCTCAAATATCGCTTGCCCGGTCTCATTGAGTGGCAACACATCGGAGAGCATCCCCCCGGGCGCCAGCCACTCCCCGACGATCGCTTGCGCTTCCTTGCTACCGGCAAGGTAGCCAAGGCGGCGAGAGAACGAACTCAGTAGCCGCGATGATGGCCCGTTCACGACGGTGGTTTCGATCACGGCATAGGGGATGTTTTGCAGCGCCCGTGCGGCCAGGCGGTTGGCAATGGCGTGGGGAAGAACTGCGCGCCATTCGCGGCGTTGCTGCAAAAGATCGCGCCGCTTTAACTCGGCCGCCGCCGTGTACACTTCCTGCGCCGATCTTCCGATCAACCCGCCAAGCACCGGCAACTCGGCATTCTCCCCCGTCAACGCCTCCCCTTGGAAGGAATAGACCAGGGAACAAGCTTCGGCGATTTGCAGCAGGCCGGCATCTTGCCCCTGGCGCTGCTGGAAGAGGCGCGTGAACAATTCGGTATGGGAGAGATTGGCGACCGTCTCGCTCTTCTTGACGGTGCCAGCTAGCGCAAGCGCGATCCGCGCGTTGCCGCCTGAGAACTCGGCAATCGTCCGCGCATCGACCTGCGAGACCTCAGAAAATCGCGCCCTAACCAACTTCTCGATCAGCAGGAGCGAAGACGTTTCCAGCGAAAAGACATCCGTGCCTTCCGGCGCCTCGTCCTGGATATCGTACTCGATGGAAATTACACTGATGGCGGCGCCCGATGCTTGCGCGATCTGAGCCACTTGCTTGTGTGTCTCCGGTGGGCAGTTGTCGATGACGAGGATCGCGCGCGTCTCGCTTGCAACAAGATCGGATGCCATTCCCTTTGGCGGCGGATCAAGCTCATCCGCCGCATCGGCGTAAACGGCGAGCGAGGGATCGAGCGCGTTGGCCCCGATCGCAGGATCGAATAGCGCTTCGACGAGGCGGGTCTTGCCGACGCCCGAGAGGCCCACCAGCCGCACAACTTGGCCAGGTTTGCGAAGCTTCTCCCGGATGCGATCGATCCCCTCGACCGCCGACAGGCCTTCGCCATCATCCTTGCGCCCCGTCTTGATGCGGGCCGCCTCGTCCAGAAGATAAGTCTTGTCCGCGCCGGCGGGCACATGTGACCAGGAGCCAAAAGCCTGCCATCCCGGAACGGATTTTCCGATCCGGGAGCGGACCCACAAGATGATCCCCGCGTGTTCGCGGACCCAGGTAGCGATGCGGCTTCGGTCATAGAAATCGAGATGGAGATTACCTGCATTGGCCACGCCGCTCACGGCTTCCGCCATGGCCGCGCGCCGTTTGGTCAGAGCCGAATCCGCAGTCGATCCGGTCGAGCTGACGATGATGTAGGCACCGGAGGCCGCCGCCAGCTCTTCGATCACTGGCCTCACGACGCCCTTTGGCTTCATCTCCTTCGGGATTTCCGCGGGCGGCATATCCGGCTTCTTCACCTGAAATCCGGTCGCCGCACATGGGATAAAGCCCTCGATCACCGTCCCGGCCGCAAGAGATACACGCACATCGAGCCCGCCATCCTTCGCGTTCTGGTCACCCCCATAGGTCACGCCGGACAGAGGCAGGTTTGCACGCCGCAGCACGGCCTCGCAAAGAAGGCCGATCAGGGTCCGCAAATCCTCGTCATTCAGGGCCGCGATATCGTCGCGTGTGATTTCAAACATGGGTTGACGTTAAGAAAAGCACCACCGGGCGTCAAATAGCATGCGGAATGTCAAGGAGAGGTCTCCACAACGCTTTGCAAGGGGCTATTTACCGAGGTGGCCGTCATGGATGTATTTGGGATCGAACTCGGCCAGCGCCGCAAGCGGGTCGACAGGCGCCCCCCAAATCCGGCGCTGCTGCTCGGATGGCAGCGCCCAGAATTTCTCGATGCCCGCCCGGTTGGCAAAATGCGGCCAAAGGCGATCATCAGCGACAATCCGTCCAAGCGCCTCCCGCGCCACATACTCGATCACCGCTTCCTTCTTGACAACTCCGAGCCGTTTCTCGCGGTCGAAAGGTTCAAGGAGCCGGTCCTCATGCAAATGTTCGACGGTGCTGCGGTCGTTATAGATTTCGCCCATCATGTCGTCGTGACCGGGCCCGATGAAGAGTTCGGATCGGCTCTTGAAATCGGCTCTGCCCTGGCCCGGGCGTGAGAGAACCAGCCCATCGATGCAACGCGCATATTGGTGAAGACGATCCAACAAATCGCGCTCCGTGCGGGTCTGAACATAGAGGTACAGAACCCGAAACAGCCGCCAGTGACTGTCACCCTTGGCCATCGCGTTGAGCTTGGCCAATTGCGCGGCAAGACCGGCAGCCGACCGCAGCTCGGCCTGCGATACCTCCGGATAGGGCCGGAAATCATTCGGCACTGACGCTTCTAGGTCCTGCGTTTGCCTAACACCGATCTCGCTCTCTTGGCGGGAGCCGGTGATAATCACAGGCTTGTCCGCTGTCGCGAAAGGACTGCACAGCAGAAGCCCGCGATAGAATTGCCAGAGCCGCTGCTGAAGGATCTGATCTTCGCCATCAAGCACGCCCGGTTGCTGCGAACGGAGCTTGCTCAGGATGAAAAGGTCGCAGTCCTCAACTTCCTCCGCCCGGATCGATCCCAGCCACTCGCGCCAGTGAGCGGGCATCTTAAAGGCCGCGCGCGTCAGCACCGTCAATTCCGGTGAAATCGCCTCATCCATAAATCCCGCCTCGTCGCTTTTGAGGCTCAAGCCAAGCAACGCGTACTTCTCGCCTTCAGCGAGCCAATTCAGAGAATCACGATCACTCATGCGCCATTACCTGTTTCTTGTCGGATGCCTAGAAGCGGTAAGTCACCAGCACCGCAAAGTAGATCAACAACGCCGGAAGAACAGCAACACTCCCCTCGGCACTGATCCTAAGGCCCCAGAAGCTAACCTGAAGCTTGGGTTCACGTGGAGGAGCTGGTGGCCGGCTTGGCGCGGCATCCTCTGCGTCGGGCCTGCGCTGACGCCGGAGCTGCGGTCCGACCATGATTCCTATATCGATCATTGGCTGGCCGCTCTGAAGCGCGATAATCGTGCGATCTTTACGGCAGCGGCGCATGCCCAGCGGGCGGCGGATTATCTCCTTGGTTACAGCGGGCTCCTTAGCTCGCTCTATCGGAGACCTCCGGCATGTTCCAGCCGATCAAGGCATTGACCTCATCGTTGAAGCCTTCGCAAATCGCTGCGAGCGCTTCGGTTGTATCATCTGTCTGCCAGTCTCCCTGCGGGGCATGTTTATGCTGAAGCCCCCAGGCATGATCACCCTCCTTCCTCTCTAGCACAATCAGCCCAACACCGGCGAAAGGGCGTCCGACATCGACGAGCGCACCGTGCGTAGCGAGATGTCCCTCGAGATTCGGAGCGCCCTCAAAGTCGGGCCGGCGAAAGATCGGCGTTCCCGGCCTTCCGTACGCTGCATGCCACAAAACCCCGCTGCCGCAGGCTCCGGGCATATCCTCATCGGCGTAGTAGGGCACAAGGTCTTGCCTGCCGGCGACGAGCCCCAGCCGATCCACCACCGCAAGACCGAAGGTCGGCCCCTTTGCGAATTGGCCACCGGATTTAAAGGCCTTGACCATCTTCTCACGCAAGATGTCGATGACGCGGATCAGGGAACGCGGATCGTAAGTCGACGTCTCCCCAGCCTTCTTGTAGGGAGCGATTTCGCCCTCGCTCGTCGCAATCGATTTCCCCGAGGCAAGCTGCTCGTGAAGGTCCACCGCCTGATCGATCGCATCGACCGACATGGCATCCTGCCGCAGGTCGCCATCGACGACATCCAGCGACTTCACCTCCACAAAGAACTGCTTTCCACTTTCCAGCTCGCAGTGGAAATCCGGCGTCTGCACACCTTTGATCTCGTCGATCCGCGCGGTTTTGACTTTCGAACGGAGAAATTCGAACACCAGCGCTTCGCTGTAGAGTTCGAACACCTGCGCATAAGCGCGGGTGTTAGGCGCGTTCACCGCATCACCGATCCGGTCGCAGATCTTGCTCACATAGGATTTGAACGTGAGGTCACGATGGGCGGCAATATCCAGCGCACGCAAGCGCATGGGGTCGATCTGCACCAAGCTAAAATTCCTCGTCCAGGATGATAGCGCCTGTGCATGAGCAGTGAAGGCGATGCTCGCCGGAAAGGCAATCGCTTCGGCCTCCTTATAGCGCTGCTGCAACTCGGCCTGGAGGGCTGACGAGTCGCCAAGCCCTGCATCCTGGAATAGCTCCATCATCCGCTTGTACGCCGGGACTGCGGGCGAATTGCCATCGATCGAAACGAGCGCCTCGATCCCATCCATTACATCGAGCTCAATCCAGCTCAAGAAGCGCGCACGCTGAGCCTTGATCTGCTGGACGTGGTAGTTGGCGAAAGCCTTATTGAGGTTTGACGTGAGGCTGGTTTTCTTAAGACCAAAGAGCGCATTGAGCATAGTTTCGTCCTGAAATGAAATTCTATCCTGAGGCGTATCCACCTAAACTATAAACTTTGGGGAAGGCAGCACACTATCCAAAATTGCCCTGCCCGCAACCATTCTATCGGGGGAAAGTAGCGCCCTCAGCGCGAAAGCCGTCCATCCGGCAAGATGAAATGCGCGCGCACGGCCGTGACCCGCTCGAAGCCCTCGACGCTCACTGCCTCCGAGATCACGCCCACGAGTCGCCAGCCCCAGGCCCCATCAGCGAAGACTGGTGCAAGCATCGGCCCGCCGGAGATGCCGCCGAGGTCATAGCCCTCTGGCGGCAATCCTACCCCGCGAACATCCATCCAGTGCTCGCGCTCAAGCTGACAGCAGAGCTGGTGATCCGTGAAGCTGGTGAGAGGCGTTATGGCGCTGTGAAGACCGAACACCATCTCATGCGGTCCGATCGGATCGCGTTCGCAGCCCGGAAAGCCGCCGAAGAACACGCCTTCATTCGGCCTGTTCGGCGGCGGCGGCCATACGCCGTCGGCGCCCTGCACGATTTTCTTGCCCGTCGCCGCGATCTCCTCGGGCGTGACCCGGAAGGTTGCGATGTCGAGCCCGAGATCTTTGCCATGGGCGATGAGTCGTTCCTCAGGGTTGAAGCCGATATTGCCGATTTGGCAGCTTCGGATGCGCTGCGTCCGGTGGTCCTCGACGAATTGCTCAAACACATGACCGGCGGTGACCGCGAAAGGCCCCCGCCCGCAATCGAGGAAGAACATGGAGCCCTGCCGAGGCAAAAACGGTGTCTCCAGCACTTTCGACTGATAGCGCCACACGAACCAGGTGACATAGGCCGCGCCGCTGTTGCTCATCCGCCGCCCGAACTCCTGCATTACGGGAGATCTCCTCTCTTCCTCGCTGAGCTTGCTCAGGTATTCCGGCGTGAAAGGCTGTGGCGGCTCGGAAGGCGCAAGCTTCTCGGGTGCGGTGGGAATGATCAGGCGGGTCATGCCGCCATCACATAGCAACAGGGCGCAGCAACACAAGCGCCGTCAGGGGTGGCCGACCCTCACCACCCGCGAAAATCCCTTCGTTAACAGGGTCGGTACCCCAAACCCGTCATACCGAAGCCGCCCCTTCGGCTTCAACCACAACCCACGCCACATGGTGGCGGTCATTTCCAGCCACTCCGGTTCTGCGAAGGGCGTGCCGCCTGCCTTGGGATGGAAGAGAACGCGGTGCCATTGCGGCTTCGGCGTCGTCCAGTGCTCGAGCCACACCAGGGTTTCGGGGCCGATATCGAAACGCGCACAGACCTGGGCCGCTATCGTTTCCACTGCATTGGTGATGCTCATGCCGGGATTGCCTGGCGCTGGCGCGCAGACGACGGCAGCCCGACCATCGGGCAACAGGATCCGCTCGATGTAGCACACACCATCATGGGCCGCCCGATAGGCAAAGAGCTCCATCTGGTCTTCGACCTGCCATAGCGGAAACCGCCAGGCCTCGCGTTTGCGGGACTTGGCGCTAGCATCGCCTCCGATTGCTGCCGCGACCGCCGCGGGGTCAAGGCGCTCCCCGCCCAAAATCTCGCCCTTGGCCACCGCCTCATAGAGCCGCTTGCGGTACGCAAGCACTTCTCCGGAGGTCAGGCCCTTCGCCAAGCGTGTGGGGCGGTCGTATTCATCGTGGTGGTCGAGACAGAGGAAAACGAGATTCACAGGCCGGTTGTCGGAGGGATCGTGATTGAGGTGCGCGATCTGCCCCTTGCGTTCGTTGCCGTCGCCTCGAAGGCCGAAACAAAGACAACAACGTCGAAGCGACTGTTTCAAGATAACTGTCGCCGTTCTCTGCGACAGAGGACGACGCGTCTTGATTTGCAGCCGGCGGGGACCAAATTTGCGGTGAGACATCAGGCAAATTATCGACATCAATTCAGATAGATGCAAGCCGATCGGTCGGGGCATCCTTTCGCCTGACGGCTCTGCAGGGCCGAGCTCCAGGCGCAAACGGCCCTCGCCGCCTCCGGTGTCTCAGCCGTTCGGGTAACGATCCCATGCCATGCGTGCGACTGCTTTTTTTAGCCGTAAAGAGGAGACACCCCCACAATGGCTCAAGCGTCAAAACGAATTCGGGCTCCAAGTACCCCCTAGCGCACGGAACCCTCAAGTCGACGGGGCGACGTCGTCCACGTCGACTAGGAGCTAACTGCTCCCCCCGCCCGTCGTCGTCTCCGACGAAGAAGCTCTTCCGGGTCCACCCCCAAGGCCTCGGCTATTCGCTCCAGCACCAAAAGAGACGGGTTTCGCTTCCCCGTTTCGACACCGCTCAGATACGTCTGATGGACCTGACTCCTGTCGGCGAGCTCCTCTTGGCTGAGTTTTCTTGCCCGACGCAATTCCTGAATATTGAGGCCGACTCGGTCCTGCAATCGCATGCAGGGAAAGCAAAAGAAACCAGCTCCTTAGCCCATAGACTATAAGTCATAAAATGTGCAATCATTGGCCTTGGCTGGGAAATTGCGAAAGCTATGTAGTGGAGCAGCACTTGAGGCCCTTCGTCGAATATGGCGGTGCTACCTCGAATGTCGGCTACCGCGACGCGTCAACGGGACAAGTAGTGACTTTAGTTGAGATCCCATCCGAAGCGATTGAACGAGCGATTTTCGCTAGTGTTTCGGTAGAGATCGCTTTGTCGGGTGACGGGGAGATTGCTTCGACCGCGACTGGCACACTGTCCGGTTGCTCTATTGCGAAGAACACGATGTCAATCGACCAACTCGTAGAAGCGTTCTTGAGCAGCGACAACCTGCACATGGAAGAGGTTACCAAACAGGACCTTGAAGGCCTGCTAGCGCGGCTCCAAAAGTCCATTGACGCAGTGCGACGTTCGATCGCCCTCCTCCAGCTCGCAACAAGCCAAGTGTAGAGCTCAGTCAGGATGAAACAGCCGTCGACCCACCCCCTGCGACCTTTCTAGATTTTCGAAAGTCTGCATCGCCCTCGAGAAATGCCTCGAGCATAAACGGTATCAGCTCAGCTACTTCCTCCTTGTTGCCGTAGGTCTCTGCATAGAACGCAGCATACTCCCGCAGCCTCTGCGCCAGGCCTGGTGTGAACACAACGTTCATCTTCACCGGCGTTCGATCGGGCAGCTTCGCAAGCTTCATCCCTTATCTGCCCTTCGCTATTGCCTGAACGTCCTGGTACGGCTTCAGTACCAGATCCTTCGAAACAATCACCCGCAGCGGCCACCCCGGCCGCACCGTGATTGTCGGCTGCACGTCGAGCTCGCGCTCCACCAGGCGCTGCCCAGCCCGGTTTGTCGTCTGCTGCGTGCTTTCCCGCAGGGCCTTCACGAGGTCGCTCTCGTCATTGCCAATCGATAGTTGGGTCCCCACTCCGATCAAGGTCGCCAGCGCAATGCCTTTGAGCAATTGCCAGGTGTGAAAGTCCACCTCGTCTTCAAGGCCGGCATAGCCCGCGACGTCGGTGGCCGGAAGGTTCTCGATCACGATCGAATTGCCGTTCGGCAAGATAAGTCTCGTCCAGACGACCAGCGCCCGCTTCTGGCCAAAGGCGACGACGCTGTCGTATTTGCCCATGATCCGAGTCCCTTGCGGGATCAGGAGATGCTCGCCGGTCACCGTGTCATAGACGTTCTCGGTGACCTGACCGATGGTGGTGCCCGGCAAGTCGGAATTCAGCCCCGTGACGAGGCTCGCCGGGATGATCGATCCCGCCATCACTGCATACGTGGATGGCGCTGGCTTGAGCGCATGGGGATTGGTGGTCTCCGTGTCGGCTTTCGCGCCTACAAAGGCCAGCTTGCGCGCTTGCGATGAGGGAATGATCTCGCTGGAGCGGTCGATCATCGCCTGCGCCGTCTTCGCGAGTTCCGCGGCTGACGGCCCTGTATCGGGCGTTGTAGGCCGGAATGCGGATGGGGCAGCAGCAACCGTTGCTTCGGTCGCGCTTGTCTGCTTGCGCTTGTCCTGTTTCTCCGACAGGCGGACGAACAGGCCCGACTCCTTAGCCTGTTGCGCGACCCGTGTCTGGCGGATCCGCTCAGCCCGCTCGGCGTCCTCCTCCGGGTTGGTGCGGAAGCCCGTGTCCGATGCGACACCGGCCTTCTTCTCGTTTTCGGCAAAGGCCCGGCCGATGTCTCCCGGGGATGGTGGCCCAAGCCTCGGCGTCGATGGCGGCAGATCCTCATAGGACTTTGGTAGCTTGCTCAAGCCTTCGGCAGTCTGCTTGCGGTCCGTATTGTAAAGCTCTGTCCGTTCCGACTGCTTGAAGGAGTGCGGCCGGAGCGCAATGAGTATCGCCCCGCCAACAAATAGCGCCGCGACGGCGCAGCCGATCATAAGAGCACGTCTGTTGAGCCGGCGAACGGGCCGCGGCCGCGCCCGCAGCTCCAGCGGCTCCGGATCCTGATCCAGGCTCGTCATGAGGCGCTCCCGGTGCTGAAGGCCTGCGACATGGGCCGCGCGTCGATCCGGATGATCCGGACGATGCGCTGGGGATTTTCTCCCAAGCGAAGCTCGGCGGCACCGAACATCCGATCGACGATGTAGTAGGTACCCCGGACCCGGTAGTTGACGAGGTTCGGCCGCCCATCGGCTCCAGCGACGAACAACGGCGGCGCCTCCCCTTGCGACAGGCCAGACGGCATCTGGATGTAGACCTTGCGGCCATCATCGAAGGCGCGCAGCGGCCGCCACGGCGGATCGTCTCCTTCGATCCGATAGCGGAAGTTCAGGCTGTCGAGCCGCACGCCGCGATCGACGATGCGTTCCTCGTTTTCCTGGGCAGCGACGTTCTGCTTGTGGAGCGCAACGAGCGTGTCCGTTGGATACGTCCACGAGATAGACGCCATATAGGTCTGCTTGGTCGACACGAGCTCGAGGTGATAGGCTCGCCGGTCGGTCAGCACCACGAGGTTGGTCTGAATGTCCGGAAGCGTTGGCTTAATCAGAATGTGCACTCGCCGGGCGCTTCCCTGCCCGCTCGAGGTATCACCGACCACCCAGCGCACCGTATCGCCGGTGGAGACATCGATCAGTTCCTCCCCCGGTTGGAGCGCAATGGTCGAGACCTTCTCCGGGCTTGCATAAAGCCGGTAGAGCGCGCCTTCGGTCCACGGATAGACCTGAATGGCGTTGATATATCCGGCGCGCGTCGGCTCCATCCTCGCGGCCTTGTTCGCCTTTGCGATCGCCTGCTCCGGCGGCAGCTTTTCCTCCTTGCCGGCCTTTGTCGGATAAGGCTTCAACTGACCGGGCAGCGGCAGGATCTTGGGTGTCTCGACGACTTGCACAGGCGCAGGCGGATCGGCCTCTGGAAAGCCCTTCTCGAAGACCATCTCATCATAGGGCGCTTCGAGATTAAGCTTGCTGGCACATCCGCCCAGTGCAAAGGACAAAGCGAGCGTGCTGGCCGACGCGAGCTTGGTGAGGGCTTTGGAATTCATTTGGCGTCTCCAATCAGGTCGCGCGACCAGTTGAGGGAATGGACGTAAAGGCCGAGAGGATTCTTCCGCAGGATTTCGGCATCCGCGGGCGGCTTGAGAACGGTGGTGACGAGACCGGTGAAGCGCTCGGTCCTTGCGATCACGCCGTTCTCGTAGGTGTTCTCTTTCCAACGGATCTCGAAGCTGTCGCCGGAGGCGCGCACCACAGACGTGACCTCGGCCGTCACTGTTTTCGAGCCGATCTTCGTGAAGGGATCGGCCTCCCGCGCGTAGTCGTTCAAAGCCTGAGCGCCGCGATCGGTGACGAAGTCGTAGGCGCGCAGCCAGTTCGCCCGCACGATGACCGGATCGATTGACAACGAGCGAACGTTCTCGATGAACCGCGCGAGAAAATGCGCAATCTGCGCGTCTGACGGTTGGTAGGCTTCGAGTGCTGGTCCGACTGCCCGGACTTCGCCGAGCCGATCGACTTCGACCACGTAGGGAACGACGCCCGAACGGGCGATCTGTACAAAGATCGTCAATCCGAGTACGCCCGACAGGCCGATGGCTGCCAGCGCTGCCAATCGCCAGTTGCTCGCCTGAACGCGGGCCGACCCTAGCCGCTCGTCCCAGACTTGGGCCGCCTTTTGATAGGGCGTGACCGGCTCGGGTGTTTCGCCGTATCGAACAGATACGCGCTGAAAGGGATGACCTGCCATGTCCTACTCCTCCCCCAGCTTCGGGCCCGAAGAATGCCCGCCTTTGTCACCTTCCTTCAGGGTGTGAGCGGCGACCTGCGCTGCTTCCCTCGCGTGTCCACGTCCTGACGCCGCCGCCGTACGCCCTGCGCTTGAAGCGGCCGCTCCATTCGTTGAACCGCCGGTACTCCCGCTCGATAGCTGATCCACTGTGGCGGCTCGGGCCGATGTGCCGGCAGCCGAAGACGCTCCTGTTAGGGACGCAGCTGAGCGAACCGCGGTCATCGAGCCACCCGCCGCGAGGCGCAAGCCTCCTGCGGCCGCAGCTCCGCCGCCGATCACGACCGCCGCCGCGCCCGCCGCTGTTCCTGCCGCAGCGCCTGCTCCTAGCTGGGGCGCCCCCGAGACCAATCCTGCCGCGATCCCTGGGCCGAAGATGCCAAGGCCAAACAGCGAAAGCGCCGCCAACAACAAGCTCATGGCCGAGACGATGTCGACCGGCCGCGTCAACGTGCTTGCAAGCTGGCCGAAGATGGTCGAGCCGATGCCGATGATGATGGCAAGAACCATCACCTTCACCCCCGAGGCGACTACGTTGCCAAGCGTCTTTTCCGCCAGGAATGAGGTCTTTCCCCACAGGGCGAACGGCACGAGAATGAAGCTTGCCAGCGTCGTCAGCTTGAATTCGATCAGCGTAACGAAGAGCTGCACCGAAAGGACGAAGAAGGCGAGCACGATCAGGATCCAGCAGAACAACAGGATGAGGATCGTCGGCAGGTTGGTCAGGACATCAAAACCGGAGAACTGGCCGGTCTCCTCGAGAAGAGGATGTGCGGCCGTAAACCCGGCGGAAGCGACGAAACCCGGTCGCGCCAGGTCTGCCGCGCTCAAGCTCCCGCCGGATGCTTTCAGTCCGATGCTGGAGAACGACGCGAAGACGACGTCGGCAAGACTCTTGAAGTTGCCGATGATGAACGCGAAGGCGCCGACATAGAGCACCTTCTTGGCGAGCGTGACCAGAATG
Organism: Bradyrhizobium sp. CIR18; assembly: GCF_014198295.1. Taxonomy (NCBI): domain Bacteria; kingdom Pseudomonadati; phylum Pseudomonadota; class Alphaproteobacteria; order Hyphomicrobiales; family Nitrobacteraceae; genus Bradyrhizobium; species Bradyrhizobium sp. CIR18. The sequence goes on from NZ_JACIHF010000001.1 coordinate 1,626,189, forward strand.
TGATCGTCCGCCCGCATAGCCCAGGCAAGTCCGGCAAGCGTCAGGTCGATGCCTATCAGCGTTGAACTCAAGAAGGAGACATCGCCGGACAGAAGACCAAACCCGGAGTCGATGTATCGCGAGAACGTCTCGGTAAAGCGGTCAATGACGGAAAGATCAGCCATGGCGCCCTCACCTACTTGCCGCTGGTGTAGGCATGGCCGTCGCCGATGAAGCGGGTAAAGCGCTCCTTTGCGGCGGCCGAGGAGGCCTGCTCTTCGGCGGCACGCAATGTGCTCGCGCGCGCCTGGGTCGCCATGAGCGCCTGGGTCTGCAACGATTGCTTGATCTGGAGGCCGAGCAGCTCGTTGCCCGACTGTTGGGCCTGCAACGAACCGGCAGCCGCGGACGAATTTGCCATCAGCGTTCGAAGCGTCTGGCCGTCCTGGTCCAGATTGCCGACAATCGCCGATTGAAGAGTGAGCGACTGCTTCAGCCCGTCGTAGCTATTGTCCCAACGCGCGGTCGCGTCCTGCACCATCTTGTCGGACGAGACGGCCGCCGCATATTGGCGAGGATAGAGGCGTTCAAAATCCTGCTGGGTTTTCTGGACATCGAACGAAAGGTTCTTTGCCTGGCTGATCAGGCCGTTCATCTGATTGATGGTTGAGGAGAGTTGACCGACGACGCTTGTTGGCAGGCTCGTGAGATTCTTGGCCTGATTGAGCAGCGACTGGGCCTGGTTTTGGAGGCTCCTGACCTGGTTGTTGATCTGCTCGAGCGTACGAGCGGCCGTCAGGAGGTTTTGACCGTAGTTCGATGGATCGAACACGACGACCTGTGCCCCAAGCCGTTGGGATCCGTTCAGCGCAATGACGAGGGACAGCGCTACGATTGGGGTCGCTTTTGCGATTCGGCATGCGACAGGTGTGACGAAGATATTCAGCATGGATAGCTCCTTAAACGCTGGGATTGGTGTCAGGCTTTCTGGGCCTGTTCGAAGGTGCTGATCAGGTTCGCCGCCCAGTGCAGGTCTCGCTCGGCGAGAAAGCGCTTGGCAAAGTGATGAGGGCCGGAGCGAGACAGGACCGCATCGACGGTTCGCTGGTCCTCGGGCGAGGACGCCGCGACAAGCGCGAGCGCCACCGGTCCTAGGCCGAGCTCAAACAGTCGATTGCCGGCGCGTGATTGCAGATAGTAGTCGCGCTTCGGGAAAGCCTCCGCGATCAGGCGCACTTGCGTGTCGTTCAGGCCGAACCGCCGATAGGTCTCGGTCTGGGTCGGCTCCAGCGCACGGGGGTTCGGCAGGAAGATCCTGCTTGGGCAGGATTCGATGATCGCGGGAGCAATCTGGCTGTCCGCGATATCGGCGAGCGACTGGGTTGCGAAGATGACGGCCACGTTCTTTTTGCGCAGCGTCTTCAGCCATTCGCGAATGCGGCTCGCGAACAACGGGTCATCCAGAAACACCCAGGCCTCATCCAGCACCAGCAGCGTCGGCCGGCCGTCAAAGCGCTCTTCGAGGGTGTGGAAGAGATAGGTCAAAACCGGCGCCACAAGGCCCGGCAACGCCATCAGCTCTTCCATTTCGAAGGTCAACACGTCGACACCGGAAAGGCGGTCGGCGTCCGCATCCAGGAAGCGGCCGTACGGCCCTTCCAGCGTGTAGGGCTGCAATGCCTGCCGCAGCGCGTCACGGGCCAGCAGCGCCACGAGCCCGGTCATCGTCCGCTGCGAGACGGGCGCAGAGCCGAGGCTCCTCAGCGCCGACCAGAGCGTCTCCTTGACGTCGGGCGTTACGGTCACGCGCTCATGGGCGAGCACGCCGCAGAGCCAGTCGAGCGCCCAGAGTCTCGCGCCCTCCTCCGCGACATCCTTGAGCGGTTGAAAGGCGATGCCGCCCTTGGCGCCCAGCTCATACCAGGCGCCCGACAATGCGAGTGTGGTGACCCGTGCCGAGCGGCCCTTGTCGAACGTGATCAGTTGGGCGTTTGGATATCGACGGAATTGCAACGCCAGCATCGAAAGCAGGACCGACTTACCCGCCCCCGTCGGACCGACAATGATCGTGTGTCCAACGTCGCCGGCGTGGAGGGACAAACGGAATGGGGTCGCGCCCTTGGTCTTGGCGATCAGAAGCGGCGGGCCATCAAGGTGCTCGCACTGCTCCGGACCGGCCCATACTGCCGACAATGGGCACATATGGGCGAGATTGAGTGTGTGAACGATAGGCTGGCGGATGTTGGCATAGGCTTGGCCTGGCAGACCGCCAAGCCAGGCTTCAACCGCATTGACGCTCTCGCGGATAGCCGTAAACCCCCGGCTGTTGATCACCCGCTCGACCGCGCGGATCTTCTCGTCGGCTTGATGGGAGTCCTCGTCACTTACGGTGACGGTCGTGGTGATATAGCCGAAGGCAACCAGATCGTCACCGAGCTCGGAAAGCGCTGCGTCGGCATCGAGAGCCTTGTTGCTGGCGTCAGTATCGAGCAGCGCCGCCTGCTCGTTGAACATGACCTCCTTGAGGATCGCCGCAAGCGACTTCCGCTTGGCAAACCACTGCCGCCGGTAACGCGACAACGTCGCATTGGCCTGCGTACGGTCGAGCGGGATGAACCGGGTGGCCCAGCGGTAGGCAACGCCGAGCCGGTTCAGCTCGTCAAGCAAGCCGGGAAAGGTGACGTGGGGAAACCCAAGAACGGTCAATACCCGCAGATGGCTCCGCCCGATCGCCGGCGACAATCCGCCGGTCAGCGGCTCATCACTGAGGAAGCAATCAAGATAGGCTGGAATCCTTGGTACCGCGACCGGATGGCGTTTGGTCGAGACGCAGCTGTGAAGATATGTGAGCGTCTCCGCATCGTTGAGAGGCCATATCTCGGGCAAGACCGACGAGAGCAGATCGATGGCTCGGTCGGTCTCCTGGATGAACCTCTGGAGATGATCACGATAGCCTTTCTCGTCGCTATCAAATCGCTGTTGGCCGTCGATCTCGCCGTCGTCGGCGTCACCTTGCGCAGGAATTATGGTAGATTGTCCTTTTCTGGTCCCACGGTTCCTCGCCTTGGGGCGCTCGAGGAATAGACCTTCGAGGCGTGAGACCCTTTCCGCCGGCGGCAGGTACACCAGGGTTAGATGCAGCACGCTCTCGAAATGCTGCCCGCCAGGGCGTGACGGATCCTCCCATGCCACCGCGGTTGCGCCTTCGAAGGAAGCGCGCCGCTCCTCGTCGACCAGCCAGGATACAGGGTCCGGGAATTCCGACCGCGGATATTCGCAAGCCGGGATGCGCGTGGCATCAAAGAAGAGAGCCCAACCTGAGCCAAACCGCTTCAGAACGTTGTTGACGCGGGACACGACGCTCATCAGTTCGGCTTCGGTCGCGCTATCGAGGTCCGGCCCGCGGTAGCGGATCGTTCGTTGGAAGCTGCCATCCTTATTGAGGATGACACCGGGAGCGACCAGGCATGCCCATGGCAGCCAATCAGCCAGCCGATAGGCGTTGCCGCGGAATTCTTTCAAGTTCAGCATGCAAGCCGCCCTTTGTGTTTGGTGTGACGAATGGTGACTTCGACGAAGGCCGGGTCGCGTTTTGCGAGCCAAACAGCCACGCTGTGTCCAACGACCCAGAGCACGAGGCCTGCGAGCCAAAGGCGCAGGCCGAGCGCAAGCACGGCTGAGAGGGTCCCGATCAAAATGGCGGCGGCACGCGGGGCGCCGCCGATCAGGATCGGTTCAGTCAGCGAGCGGTGGAGCACGAGTTCAAAACCGTCGGGGCGCATCAGATCAGTGCTCCGCCACCGAAGGAGAAGAACGAGAGGAAGAAGGAACTCGCAGCAAAGGCGATCGAGAGGCCAAATACGACCTGGACCATCTTGCGGAATCCACCTGAAGTGTCGCCGAAGGCCAGCGATATGCCTGTCACCGTGATGATGATGACGGCGACGATCTTGGCGACGGGCCCCTGCACCGATTCCAGGACGCGCTCGAGCGGCGCTTCCCAAGGCATGCCGGAACCTGCGGCGTGCGCCGCCGTGACGTTGAGGAGCACGCACGCCGACGCCACGCCGAGCGTGACCAGCGGCAACCCGCTGACCGAGCAGAAGCCGCGAAAGCGCGAACGCACGTTTAGATTCAATCGAATGGACATAGGAAGTCTCCTTCAGGTCAGGGGCGATGGGAGGTGTTTGGAAGTCCGGGCGGGGTCTCGAGCAGATAGTCGCCCGAAGGATCGAGGCCCTTGAGCTCGGCGACGGTCTCGATGCGTCGTGCGGGTCCCCGCCCCTTGATGAAGACGATCAGATCAATCGCTTCGGCAATGAGCCGGCGCGGCACGGTTGCGACCGCTTCCTGAATGAGCTGTTCGATCCGGTAGAGCGCAGCGCGTGCCGAGTTGGCATGGACCGTGGCAATTCCGCCGGGGTGCCCCGTATTCCAGGCTTTCAGCATGTCGAGAGCTTCGGCGCCTCTGACCTCACCGACGATGATGCGGTCGGGACGCAGGCGCAGCGTAGATCTGACAAGATCCGCAAGGCTCGCCACTCCCGGCTTGGTCCGGAGCGTCACGGCATCCTTTGCATCGCAGCGCAGCTCGCGAGTGTCTTCGATGATGACGACCCGCTCTTCGAGGCCGGCGATCTCCGCAAGAAGCGCATTGGCTAGCGTGGTCTTGCCCGAGCCGGTGCCGCCGGCGATCAGGATGCTGCGCGCTTCCGTGACTGCTGATGTCAGCACCTTTGCCATTAGGGGCGACGCAGTCTGCGCCTTGACATAATCGGACAGGCGGAAGGTGGTCGTTGCGGGCTTGCGGATGGCAAAGCACGGCGCGAGCGAGACAGGAGGCAAGACGCCTTCAAAGCGCTCACCAGTTTCGGGAAGCTCCGCCGAGATAATGGGAGACGAACCGCTCGCTTCCGCCCGAACATGGCTGGCGACAAGCCGGATGATCCGCTCGGCCTCCTGTGGCGTCAGAACGACGCCAGTATCTGCTCGGCCCGTGCCGTGCCGATCAAGCCAAAGCCTGCCGTCGGGATTGACCATGACCTCGACGACATCGGGTTCTTCCAGAGCCAGCGCGATCGCCGGTCCCATCGCGGTCCGCAGCATGCCCCGGCGCCGTTCGCGGGTCTCTGGCGAGAGGAGATCAGACATTGCCGACCTCCTCTCGCCCTGCCGGAGAATGCTCCGGCGGCTCACCCGTCGCGCTCTGCGCGCGGGATTCAGTGTCGCTGGGTTGCGCCGCGCCCAGAGGGGCGCCCTCCTCGAGGTTGCGCATGAAGAGATCCGGTTTCGAGGCGCTGACGCGATCCATGACGTCGGCCACAAGCCGGCCGCCGGAGGCGACGCGTTTGCCGACCTGGGCGACAAACATCTCGAAGCGCTCGCGGCCCAGCGCTCGCGCTGCGTCCTGATCCTGCGAAGGCAACGGCGGGGTGATGGTCAGGTAGTAGCGGATGAAGAGCGCGATGGTCTCCGCCAGGACGCCAACGTCACGATCGGCTCGTTCCAGTTGCCGGCTCATCCGGTCCAGCCTTCGGACCAGCGCCGCATCGCCGCTGGTGTCACGCTCGGGATTGAGAAAGCGATCCAGCGCAGCATCGACAATGGCTGACTTGCTGGCTCCGGGGCGCTTGGCTGCGAGCTCGAGCCGTTGCGACACACTTTCAGAGACGTAGGCCGACAGTTTCGGTTTCATTGGGGTGCTCTTCAGAACGAGGGAAGAAGATCGTCGTCGTCGCGGGTGACGGCATGGGCTCTACGCACGGCGCTGGACGCGTTGGCGGCTTGCTGCATCTGGCTGCGGTCGGCGGCGACATCGGACTCGTCGTCGAGTAATCGCTCCTCGGAGGCGCGAGCCTCGCTCACAGCGGGCGCGGCCTCGTCGAACAACGGCAATTGCTGCTTGAGCCCGCCTTCCTCGCCGCCGGTATGCATGAGTTCGCGGTACGGCAGGGTCGCAAGGCGAAGGTCAGTGGTGCGCACCTCGCCGCGCCAATCGTCAGCGCGGGCCGCCGGCCGGTCGGCATACGAGCCGCCCACCAAGGATGGCGGCCTCCGCAGACGACTGACGAAGTTGGCGTCCTCATAATGCCGCAGCTTTGTCGCCCGGACCGGCGCAAGACCCGAGACCAGCACGATGGCCTGGTCGGGCGGCAGTTGCATCACCTCGCCCGGCGTCAGCAATGGGCGCGCAGTTTCCTGACGGCTGACCATCACATGGCCAAGCCAGGGCGCCAGCCGATGGCCCGCATAGTTGCGTTGTGCACGTAGTTCGGTTGCGGTGCCGAGCGCGTCCGAGATCCGTTTGGCGGTGCGCTCGTCATTGGCGGCGAAAGCAATGCGAACGTGACAATTGTCCAGGATCGCATTGTTCTCGCCATACGCCTTTGCGATCTGGTTGAGCGACTGCGCGATCAGGTAGGCGCGGATGCCATATCCGGCCATGAACGCGAGCGCGCTCTCGAAGAAGTCGAGCCGGCCGAGCGCCGGAAACTCATCCAGCATCATCAGGAGCTGGCGGTGTTTGGGATCACCGGCCTTGGTGTTCAGGGTCTCGGTCAGCCGGCGGCCGATCTGGTTGAGGATCAGCCTGATCAGCGGCTTGGTGCGGCTGATGTCCGACGGCGGAACGACGAGGTAGAGTGTGACCGGTTTGTCGGCACTGACGAGGTCGGCGATGCGCCAATCACAGTGCTCGGTGTTTCTGCTGACGACGGGATCGCGATAGAGCCCAAGGAAACTCACGGCGGTCGACAGAACGCCGGAGCGTTCGTTTTCGGACTTGTTGAGCAGCTCACGTGCCGTCGCGGCGACCACTGGGTGCACCTTCGGCTCCGCTTCGGTGCCGAGATGATTGGTTGCCAGCATGATCCGGAGCGTCTTCTCAAAGGACTGCGCGGGGTCTGCCAGGATCTCGGTGACGCGGGTCAGCGTCTTCTTCTCTTCGGCATAAAGGACGTGAAGGATGACGCCGACCAGAAGCGAATGACTGGTCTTTTCCCAATGGGTTCGGCGTTCGAGCGCCCCTTCGGGGTCGACCAGGATGTCGGCGATGTTCTGGACGTCGCGGACTTCGGCCGCGCCTTTGCGCACCTCGAGCAGCGGATTATAGCGCGCGCTCCGCGAGTCCGTGGGGTTGAACAAGAGGCAGTGCGAGAAGGTCGAACGCCAGCCAGAGGTCAGTTCCCAGTTCTCGCCCTTGATGTCGTGCACCACCGCAGACGAGGTCCACGAGAGCAATGTGGGCAACACCAGCCCCACGCCCTTGCCCGACCGGGTCGGTGCAAAGCACATCACGTGTTCCGGTCCGTCGTGACGGAGATAGTTGTTCTCGAGGCATCCCAGAAACACGCCCTTGGATGCGAACAGGCCAGCCGCCTTGATTTCCTTCGGCGTCGCCCACCGTGCCGAACCGTAAGTCGTCACCAACTGGCTTTGACGCGCGCGCCACACTGAATTGACGATGGCAAACATTGCGCCTGCAACGCCGCCAGCTGCGGCGATGGCTCCGCCCTCCTCGAATATCTCGGGCGCATAGGCTTCGTACGCGAACCACCATTCGAACAACCGCCACGGCAGATAGACGGGGTAGCCGACGATCAGGAACCAGGGTTCACCCAGGCGCTGCTGGTAGCCGAGAGCTGCGGCGGTCCATTGCGTTGCGCCCCAGGTCGACACAACGACAATGCCGAACACGACGGCAATCTGGCCGACGTAGATTTTTGCTGGAAACATCCGCTCGCCCCACTCACTCACCCAACGTGAGCGGCGCGATGAAAGGGGCCAATGCGCTTTGCGTTCAATCGAAATAAAAATCGCGACAGGGAAGCAAGGGCATCGTCGATCAGGCGTGCGAAGGCGAGAAGGATCTCCGTCCAGTCATGGCGAGGATGATCAAGCGCCTCAACTAAAGGTGAGCTACCGGCTCAAACTGGACGACTCTTGATCCGGACAATGCGTGACACAGGAGGAGGCATGGAACAGAGGGGCGGAACCGGGCAAACGTTGCCACTGACACCGTTGGCACGCCGATTCGGCTACGAAACCAGGGTTAACCGCCTTTATACTCACTTTGCGAACTGAGTATAAATGAGCTGGACGCCGGGTTCCACGCCCTTTATACTCAATCCGCAGACTGAGTATAACCCGGACAATGACCATGCCGGCCCCTTCCCTGGTTAGCCAGACGACCTACGCCGAGCTCCTCGAGCGCACCGCGAACGCCGCCTTCCAGGAGGCCTTCGCGGACAACGGCTCGTTCACGGCCAAGAGCATCAACGGCCGCAAGTATTGGTACTTCCAGACCGGTACCGGCGCCGAACGGTCGCAGCGCTATGTCGGGCCCGAGACGCCTGAGCTCTTGGAGCGCATTGCCCACCACAATGAGGTTCGCGAAGACGAGCGTGAGCGCCGGGCGCTTGTCTCCACGCTGGTCCGCTCATTCAGCTTTCCTCGCCCCATTCCAGAGATCGGCGACGTCATCGCGGCGCTCGCCAGGGCAGGTGTGTTTCGCCTTCGCGGCGTACTCGTCGGAACGATCGCCTACCAGACCTATGCTGCGATGCTTGGCGTTCGCCTCTCGGCCGGCTCGCTGCAGACCGGCGACGTGGACATCGCGCAATTCAAGAATGTCTCGGTCGCGGTTGAGGATTCCACGCCGCCCGTTCTGGACGTGCTGAAGGAAGTCGACAAGTCCTTTCGTGCCGTCCCTCACGTATCTGACGGCCGGCGCGTGACGAGCTACGCGGCCAAGGGCGGCTTGCGCGTTGATTTTCTCACGCCCCACGAGGGCAAGGAGACCGCCCGTCCCCAAAAGCTGCCCGCCCTGAACACAGACGCCCAGCCACTGCGCTTCCTGGACTTCCTGATCCGCGATCCCGAGCCCACGGTCATCCTGCATGGCGCCGGCATCTATGTGCATGTGCCGGCGCCGGCGCGCTATGCCGTCCACAAGCTCATCATCTCCCGCAGGCGCCCGGAGGGGTTTGCCAAACGTGACAAGGACCTGCAGCAGGCCGAGGCCTTGCTCGCGGCTCTAGCAGAAAAGCGACCCCATGAGCTAAATTCGGCATGGGACGAAGCTCATGGTCGCGGTCCCAAATGGCGCCAATTAATGCTCGAAGGGCTAGCCTTGCTTGCGGCCGCCGTTCGAGACACGTTGCTCAAGACCATTGGCTCACCTCGCTCGATCATTCCAGGCATCGATCTGTCCTTCGACAATCCCCCGGCCCGCTATGACTTCAGCCGCGACGTCGTGACGTTCCAGGGAAAGGAGCTCGGCGGCACCGTCAATTGCGCAGTCAGCCGCGAGGCGCTGGACGACCATTTCGGCGCCGACGGCCTTGGGCAAGAAGGCCGCCTGGAAGCGTTCCTCAAGAACAGGTCGAGGATCGAGGAGATCGCTCGCGCCAAATATCTCTCCGCGCCGGTCGACGAGCCCGGCGCTGTCCTAGTCAAGACATCCGACGTCGAGAATTTCCCGACGCCACGTGTGCCCAAGCGGAAGTAAGTCTCTCGTCAGAGTCCAATCCCGCGCTTGATCCCGATCGACCAGGATATGCCCTCGCCCCCGACCTGACCGCTGACCAATTGCCCGCGCGCTCGGTCCAGCACCGGCCGCCAGGGCACCAGCGCGAACTCATGGGACCGCTCGATCAGGGCGAACCGTCCGCTGTTCAGCGTCAGCATGCGCCGATAGACGCCGTCAATCTTGTCGCCGGCCTTGACATCGACATGCTCGAGACCGGTGCGCGCGGAAATATCAGCCGCGGTCCGTGCCAGTTCGCGCGCCTGAAGCGTCTCAAGCATGCTTCGCGCAAGACGCACCTGGCCACCCTCTTCCCGCGCCAGCCCCTGCTCGATCAGCCATTGCCGCCTTGCTCGCAACGCGGTCTCGACCTCCGCGCCAAAGCCGGTCGACGCGAGTTCATCGGGCTCCTTGCCAACGAGCTTGCGATCGAGCCAGGTAGCGCCTAACGCCTGCGGCAGATCTTCGAGCCTTTGCCATGACAGCACCGTGACCCGCACCGGGTTGCGCGAGCGCTGGAACTGCTCGTATCGATGCGCCCGGTCCAGATAGTCCTTCCCAACACCCCAACTGCCGTCGGCAAGACGGCTGACCATGCCTTCGCGCCGCATCGCCTCCAGGCGCCGCACGTGGGATCCGACAAATTCGCCCGACGCTTGGGGATCGAATTCCCGATGCAGCCGGTCGCTGTAGCTGCCGCCATGGCGGGCGGCGATCTCTGCGATCGTCCGGTCGATCGCCCGCGGTTCAGCGACGCGCGATCTGAGTTCCAGAACCGTGTTGCGGACAGGCGGCTCGTCGTTGACGCCGACGGCCCCAATCTCGGCATAGTGCGTCCGCCCGTCCACCCCATCGATCACAACATACCGTCGCTCCGTCAGTTCGTCGGCAAATCCCTCGCTGACCACGCGCCCGACCAGGCGACGAGCGCCTTGTTCCGGATCGAAGATCGCGTAGTCGCCGGCTGCTCGCGAGATTCCTGCTGCGGCCATCTCGCGGTGCATGGTCTTGATGATGTCGCCGCGTTCCCCCATGCGTCTGAGCCTGGGCTCAAGCTCAGGGTCGATCCGCCAATGCCCGGGCTCGCTCTCCTCTGCCAATCCCATCCGCTCGAGGGTTCGCAGCCGTCCGATCCGAGCGGTTTGCCAGGCAGGCTCCCGTCCAGACCGCAAACCCAGCTCGAGAACCCCGCCCGCAGCATCTTGCAGGATGCTTCGGTCGAGCCGGGTCAGCCGCTCCGCCGTGACCTCCTGCTGGAGCTTGCGCGCGACTTCGATCTCCGTTTCAGGGCCGAGTTCTCGCGTGATCAGTTCCGCTGCCCGCGACCGGAAACCATGAGCGATATAGTCGCGCGCGATCACGAGGTCGTCTCCTCGATCATCCTTGCCGCGCAAAACGATGTGGGTATGGGGGTGGCCGGTGTTGAAATGATCGGCAGCGACCCAGTCGAGCCTGGTGCCGAGATCCTGCTCCATCTGCTGCATGAGGTCGCGGACGAACGGCTTCAGGTCCGCGAGCTCCACGCTGTCCTCGGGCGCCACGATGAACCGGAACTGGTGGCGATCGCCGGCACTTCGTTCCGTAAAGCTCTTGCCGTCGGCGCGATCATTGCTGCCGTCGTAGAGATCCCCTGGCTCGCCTTCACGTGTGACCCCATCGCGCTGTACATACCGAAGGTGGGCGCGCACGGCACCCAGATTGCCCGACTTGATCCTGACGATCCGGGCCTTGATCACGACACGGCGCTGCCCCTGACTTCGCGCACGCCCTGCCAGCACCGCCCCCTGTGCGTGGCCTCGGCCGATGCGGCTGCCGGTGAACGATGAACTTGCCCTCGCACTGGCGCCAGCTTTGGTCGCTTCCTGACGGACGCGTCGAAGATAGCTGGTCGACCGTCTGGCTTTGCGGTTGCCGATCCGTCCGAACTTCACATCGAATTCGTCGTCGATCTCTCGCATGGCCCGCATCCGACGTTTGACTGCCGGCGATATGTGAGGCCGAGGGGCATTCGCCAAGAGGCACACGCAATTGCGCAAGTCCGCCATTGCCTTGGGGTGCACTTGGTGACAGCGAGCACTCAGAGAGCGCCAAATCTTGGATGTGCAGGCAACGACTTAGGCGCCCTGTAGCGCCAGTGCTTTTATCTTGCCCTCCCGCCTTTTTGCTTTCCTAGCGAACGAGCCGCCGTGACTTGGCAGTTTGACTTACGAAGCCCGACTGTTTGCGCACGCTTGCGATAGCGATCGTTACCCGAAGGGCCGAGACACCGTAGGGTGGCTCGGTGAGGAGCGAAGCGACGAGTAGAGTGCGGGCCGAAGGCATCGCCCGTATGCCATCAGCAGTTACTATCGCACTCCTCCGCGAACTCTTGCCCAGGTGAGCGAGGGTCCTAGGGGCTGGCAGACTGATTTCCGCTTAGGCCCGAACAGTGGTGCAGAACCAGCAATCTTCCGGTGTCCCTGAAGGCAATGAGCGGAAGTCGGCGCGGGCATTGGCTCCGACCTAAGCGGCTTAATGCATCTTTTGGCGGAGCTTCTTGATTATCTCGCGGAGGTCGGCCGCGTACCCCTCGTCGGGCCTCATCCAAGCGCGTCGGCTTGGAGGCGGAATGTGCCTCTGGTTTCGGATCATTCATGCCTGAAGCTTGACCGGAGCCGCTGGTGGCCATTGATCTAGATCAACGGGCCTACTGTCCCAATTCCCTCAAGATGCGGTCCCGGTCGTCTATATGGAGGGACTGCGTTTCCACCATTGTGGCCAACACGTCCCTTGCGCCCTTGGTATCATGGCCGTGCCGGTCCAGCTCGGCGATCAGCGCTTCCTGCTTGGCAAGAAGCTTCACGCCAAGGGCAATGTGGCGCTCCGCTATCGCTAAGTGCTCTTGAAGCATGCCGCGGTCCATCCGCTATCATACAACAAGTCCGGCCGCCGCTGGATCGAAAACCCGGCGCACGCTTACTTGTCGCTCCCTGACCACGAGCTCAAAGGTGCTCCGCGTCTGAATGAAACGGCTGAAGCCATTGATGGCCCGTTGGGCCGCAACCGACAAGCACTGAACTTCATCAGCCGCACGGAAGCCGACCGAGTGAACCAGGCTTGGCAGCCTGGCTCGCTCAGGCAATTTGCGAGACGAATTCGCCGCAGAGACCGTCAGCGCTTGGGTGCAAAAGGCCCAAGATCAGTGAACAAGTCCGCCTGGACGGGGCGTTCGTCGGATCGAATTCCGCCCCTGGCTTTGGCCTCGACCTCGCGAATTATGGCGTCCTGCCGATCCACCGGAACGCCGTTTTTGCTCCAGAGAGCACGCAGCTCGGCCTCTGGCTGGACCGAAGATCTACCCTTGTTGCGAGGGATTTCCTCGAAGTTGGCGCAGACGATTTCAACATTGGGCGCGACGCCCTTCCATGTGTCACGATAGAAAGAGCAGTCCACGCCGCAGCCGGCTTCAAGATGAATTCCGGTCTGTTCAGTGAACTTGAGATAATCCGCGCTCTTGCGTTCTCGGTAGCACTGCACGCCGCTATATTGGAACGGTGCAGACGCCTGCGGGATGATGAACGCGCCATAATCCGCAATACCGGAAGCGATATCGATCACGTGAAACTCAAAAGAGCGTCCAGTGTAGCGCGGTCCGCCTGCTAGCCTGGGAGTGGCTCCGAACGGGGGATTTGCGATCGCGCAACCGAAGTGCCCGAGGCTCGACAAGTCCAGTTCGAACACATCGGCGCAAATCCACTGGGCTTCCGGCAACACCTTGCGGGCGACCTCGACATAGGCAGGATCACGCTCGATACAGACGATTTCCTTCTGTGGTTCGTCTCGGCCACGCGCGTAGTGTGCCCTCCAATAGACGTGGAATGCGAGGGCGCCAATCCCTGCGCAAAGGTCGATGGTTCGGCCGCCGTAAGCATCGATCGCGAAGTCTCCGGCAAGGCCGCTAGGGGTAAAGAATGCCCCCGCCGATCCGTTGATGTGGCTTGCGCCCTCGTGCCAATTGTCCAGCACAAACACACGCTCATCGTAGGTGAGGATGTCCTTCTTGAGCAGTTCGACGGCCTTGGCATGTGCCTTGGCCTCCGCCTTCGTCAACTTTGCCATCGTGATGTCTCGCCTGTGAGCCCGTGAACGGGCGTTTGATCGGCGCAGCGCGCATGGCCTTCGCCATGCCGCCTGCCCGTCGGCGAGACCGGGGTTTCGGGGGGCAAGAGCTTGTTTCGGCGCCGGCTTTGCCGGCGCGCATCCGATGGTGCGCAACGCGGTTGCACCGAGCCAGCGTGAGCTGCGACGTGCGACCGACTTGCTGCACCGGAGGACGAAAGAAGGTCTTGCGGGGGTGACGGGGCAGCGCCCCTCAAGTCCCCCCTTCAAGAGAAAAGTAACTTGTGCATGCCAGCCCGCGCGCGAGCCGGTGCGTTCAATCTTCCGATCGTCAACGTCGCGATCTGAACGGCTCGTCGTGGAGGTTTCGCCGGCCCCGTGCTGGGACCTTGCCTGCCGGCCTCACGCGGCTGTTGCCGATCCGGGTTCGAGCAGGGGAGCAAAATACGACGAGCGCGCGCCTTGTTGCAGACGCGCGCCCGTAAAATCAACCGCTCACATATCCGGATTCCACGTCCAGAGCGGACGTGCGACGCCCAGAATATCGCAGCGGAGCACCGGCCCGAAGTACCGCGAGTCAAAGGAATTCGGGTGGGGCTGCAGCAGGAAGTATTCCCCTTCGACCAGTCTCATGCAGCCCTCCCAGGCCGGAAGAGGCCGCCCTTGCCGGTCTTTGTCGAGCACCTCGGCAACGACCTTTCCGTTGATGGATATGCTTCCGATCGGCTGCCTGGCACGGCAGATTTCGTCTCCGCCTATCGCCTCGACCCGCTTTAGGAGTGGCACGGGCATAAGTAGGATCTCGTGCGCGATGATCAGGAGTTCGATTCCAGGAGGTGGCTTGAAGACGGCGAGCTCGCCGCGCGCCGGCAGCCGCGGCTCCACATAGTAGAAGCCGAGCGGCGCGCTGCCGGTGGCATTGTAGATCAGAACCGGCACCGCGGGCGCGGACGACATCAGAAGCGTAATGATGCCGGCGCACATGGCCGAGAGCGTGGAGGCCTGGCGCCATAATCTCGTGCGATCAATCCGCATCGGAGGTCGACCTCCTCTTGCTCGCATGTGACCATTCGACGAGGTCTTCGATGTGATAGCGGACATAGCGTCCGTGCTTGCGGTAGACCGGTCCCCTGCCCTGGACCCGCATCTTCTCCAGCGTGTTCTTGGTGAGTCTGAGCCAGCCGGCCGCCTCGACCGTGTTGAGGAACGGCTTGTCCGGTTCCTTGTCGTCAGTTTTCGTGGTCATCCAACTTTCCTTCCGACACCCCATACAACCAAGAGGTGCAAGAAGAAGCGTCGTCAGATCGCAGGCGCTTTGTGGAGTGGCGAAGATCAGAGGCGAGCTTTCGCCATCCTGCGCGGGCAAAGTTCGTCAAAAGAGAAGGAAAAATTCTATCAGGCCAGAAGGTCGCGGTAACCGCCCTTCATCAATGCGGTGCCCTTGGCGACGAGGCGTCGCGTGCGATCGCGCAAGAATTGACTATGACTGTGCCATTCCTCAGTGACTTTCTTCTCCCCGAAGATCGCAATTGCGATCTGTCGATACGTCTTGCCTTTGAGGCTCTCGTCGAGCGCGATGAGAGCCTGCTGGAGGCGCTCATCGGCAGCAAAGGACGGTTTTTGAGCCGCTCTAAAATCGGCGTCGGTGAGGCGCTGCAGACGCCTTAAAAGCTCGGTCTGGGCTGTGAGATCGTCGAGATCGTGCAGCTCGTAGACGGGCGTGAACGCCGCTGTCAGTACCGAAAGGCCGTGGATTTCGAGGGGAACGCCCACGCCATTGCGCTTTATCACGACCAGCGGAACACCATCTACGCCGATCACCGCATGTCGCTCGGCGTTGAAATCCGCAAGCCGCCGGACGCTCGCTTCCCCCTGGTCCGGCTTTCTTGCATTCAGCCGCACCACGCGCTTCAAAGCCTTGGCGTGCCAGAATGCGGTTGTCTCGTGAGCGCAAAGTCGTGGATCGGCGAAGGCATAAAGCCCCCACTTCTCCGCTTGCAGGAACCGCCGCCGCAGGCGCAGCAGCTTCGTCCCGTCGTTCAGCATAATACATGGCAGATGCCTGGGAATGCTGCTTCGCCAGTCGGAGATATAGTCGTCGTTCCGGCGCAAGAACTCCCACGCCCAGTCGCCGCCGTCATAGGCGGCGAACGAGCATGAAGCAGCGTGATCGTCGTCTCTACCTGCCTTCGAATTCACCGAACAGTTCAATAAGCGGGCTCCACTAGAAACACCAATACAACTTTGGATGGTTCTGTCTAAATGGGGCAAGAGCACGGCCCCCGCGAGCGGCTCTCGCGGGGGCCGATTGGCATCAATCCACCGGATTCCAGATCAGCGCAAACACGCTGTCGTCGTCCTGGCCGGCGGCGCGGCCGAGATTGGCGTAGAGCTTGCGCGGGCCGAACTCCGGCGCTGCCAGCGACAGGCTCACATAGTCCTTGCGGCTGTTCTCTCCGCGGCGGACCCAGCCCGCCCCGATCTCGACGCCCTGGGTGAACACCCGAAAGTCGGGATGGGTCTCGACGCTCTTGTCGCGGTTCGGGATGATGTCGATGTCGGCCCGGATAGAGACGGTCTTGAGCTGGCCCTTGTAGCTGCCGTTGTCGTTCTTGGTGACGTATCCGATCGCGGTCATGGTCTTGTCCTCTTCTGTTGTCCCCGCGAGGAGCCGATCCCCTCGCGATGGCGAGACCGTTATGGGAAGCGAAACGCCTTCGAACCCGCCTTCGGGGCGCAGCGCATGCGGAGCACCTAAGCCGACGGCTTTTTTGCAGCGAAGCGGCCGCGAGGAGCCGGACCTTTTCGTCCGGCGGGGAAAAAAGCTGGCGGGAAAGGTTTTGACAGGCGGAGCGCTTCCCATAGGTCTCTTCGCCACGCATGAGGGGATCGGCCCCGCTGACAACAGAAGAGGACAAGACCCGCCCGGTCGGGCGGCACAAGATGATCTTGCAGCTACAATGGGGAGGCGTGACAGGTCTTCCTACTGGACCGCATCTCCGTCATCCGAGCCGCGGCAAGAGCGCCGAGACTTATCACGACCACCGGGTCATCCTCTCTGGACGGCGGGATCGGAGGGGACTGGATTTGCCGCGGCGAGACAGCCGCAAGGACTATGTGAGCCTATTGCTGGCAGCGGCTGAATTGGCCCTGATGCAGGCTCTCTCCCGGTCTCTGCGATGCTTCCGGCCAGGGCCGGCGACGGTGTGTTTGCACTGATCTGCAACTCTGGCAGCGAACGCTCATCGGCGCACCAGAGCTGCTCGCGGCGGCCGTGCCGCTCCTCATTGCTGCGGCGTTGACTGCGACGAGATACGACGACTCGAGCTCGCTGCCCGCGTGCCGACGTGCCGCGATGTCAATCTAGCATGATCGATGTTACGATCATTTAGTGCATGCCGATTCCCGGTCTGCACCTTTAGCTTCATGCATTGACGGAGGGCACATGGCCAAGAAAGCGAAGAAGGCGAAGAAGACAGCGCCGAAGAAGGCGAAGAAGACCACCGCGAAAAAAGCCGCGAAGAAAAAGAAGTAGCTCTTCGCCTAACCCGCTTTCAGTCTCAGAGGCGCAGAACTAACGCAGCGTTGAGCGTGCGCGAGGTCGATTGGGCGCCCTGGCCGAGAGTGGTTTGAACCACCTATGAGGCCGGATCGTGAAGCGCGACATCGCGTGCAACGGTCCGGCTTTTGATTTTGAAGTGCCCTGCCCAGCCCTCGTGGACGTTCGCTACTGCCTTACACGACGATCAGTTGAACCCGCTCATCAGGGTCGGCACGATCTTCGAGAGCAGGACGGCGTTGGAGGTCAGCGCCGAAACGCAGACGACGACCTGGGCAATACAGATGCGGCTGAGCCTTACCGCTTGCGGCTCGGGAAACAGTTTGAACGGGTTCATCATCGTCAGCTCCATGATGCAGTGCACTGCCGTCAACTTGATCGAGCTATAGGATGAGTCGTCCCGTTCTCGATTCCCGGAATTTGCTGTTCGCCGGATTGACTCCGATGCGACTCGGACGCTGCGAAATCCGGGCGCGGCAAGCCTGTCCGCGCCCGAATCGTCGGGCCCAAATTCAGGTAAACAAAGCGTTAATACTCTCTGATGCCCGTGCGATTTCGAGGGTCTTGTTCGGATCGTAATGGCCGATCGGGAAGGTCATGTAGCGCGGCACGAAGCGCTCAGTGCGCTGCCTTCCCTCGCCGTTCAGGCAGTCGTGGATGATCTTCTTCTGCACCTTGCCCGGCTCCGACAAATTGGCGTCCGCGACGGCCTTGCCTGCGATTTCGGACAGCAATGCGGCCCTGCGGCCTCGTCGAAGAGCCCGATGTCGAGCGGCCGTTCAGGGGGCAGCGAAGGCGAGCGCCGCCGTCGCCCCCATCGTCACCGGCCAATCTCGGGCTGCGCCGCGGTTGCGGGGGTCGCGTGGCCATCTGCGAAGGCAAGCAGGAAGTCGGCGGCCTTCGAGGCCTTGCTGGCGGCGCGGAAAATCGCGCGGCTGTCTTCCCGAAGGACCTTGAGCCACGAGCCGAGATAGTCGGCATGGCGGACGGTGGGCTCGATCGACAGCGCAGCGCAGACGAAGGCTGCCGTCAGTTCCGCGATCAGCTCTTCATTGGCGTAGAGTTTTGAACCGAATGCGCCTGATAGCTCCCGGTTCAGGCGCGAGAGGTGACCAGTCCAGTGCCCGAGCTCGTGAAACAGCGTGCGGTAATAATTGATCTGCTCGAAGAAGGCGGGCTGCGGCGGGACGTGGACCGTGTCCTCTGATGGCGAATAGAAAGCTTTTGCACCGCCGATGCGGATATCGGCGCGCGTTGCGATAGTAAGTGCTTCCGCCTGCGGCACGATCTCGTGCTCAGGCACGGGTGGCGCTTCGACGAGGCAATGGTCCGGCAGGTTGTCGCATTGATCGACGTTGAAGACGGTGTAACGCCGCAGAAACGGAACGGCCGCTCCGTCCGCGTCCTGCAGGTCTTGAGAGGTGCGGCTTGCGTCACCCTCCTCGCGCTTGGGAACGAAGCGGTCGGCGTAGCAGATGGTAACGCCGTGCTCGCCCTTGCGGACTGTACCGCCGAGACTTGAGGCTTGGCGGAAGGTGAGCCACCGCCCCGAGGCAAAGCTGCACTCAAATAGCCGCCCCCAAAGGATCAGGACGTTGATCCCAGAATAGGCTTTGCCCGTGGCTGCATTTCTCGGCAGCGCGCAAGCCTGATTGCCGCCTCCTGTGCCCCATGGCCGGGCCCACGGGAAGATCCCCGCCTCCAGATCCGCAACGATGTGGGCAGTGATTTCCTCGTAGAGACTTGCCTTCGGTTTGGTCGCGTGATGGTGGGTTGAACGCTTGGACATGACGATCTCCGCTCGCTCCACTTCCGCGCCCTGCCCCCGAAAGGCGGGGTGGGCGGCGAGAAGCGACCGGAAAGCCCCGAACGTAGAGGCGGACCGCACCGGAACGGCCGGAGCGACAGCGGAGGACCGCGCCAAGCACACTGGCGACACAGAGAGACTTAGCGAGGCGCGGTTGCGGACCGCCGGTTCGGGGCTATGCGGGAGCGCCGCCCACCCCGCCTTCCGGGGGCTCATTAAAAGCGCCGGCCGCCTGCGGCCGGCTCCTCAAAGCATCGCCCTCAAAGGCATCGTCGACGCGTCAGCGAGAGCGTGGGGCTCCATCAAACACATAGACGACATGTGGGCGCCTGGATCCGTGCACGACGTGTTTGCGCCAGGGACCGAAGCCACAAGGCCGAGACCGCAAAGCGGGCTCGGTTCACGAGAGCCCGGCCCGCAAGCGGCCGCTTGCGGGAAGCGCCATTTACAAGAGCAATTGCTGTACCCTCCGACTGACGGCCTGATCGCCCAGAGACACAGCCCATTCAAGGAGAGCTTGCCGGATCGTGGTGGCGAGAACGCCGTGATGGGCTAGGCGAGCCAAAGCGATCGACCGATCGGCTTCATCACGTGCGACCGACAAATCCGAGAGCAATCGGATGTCGTACCCGTGCCGCACCCCTTCCAATGCCGCGATCAGCACCTCTTCTTCAAGAAATGATCCGCCCAGAAAGACGACGCTAGCCTCCGATTCCGCAAGGAAAGCTCCAAGCTGCGGATCCCGCCAAACGGACAAGGCATCGATATCGAAGTGGTCGATAGAGACGGCGATTTGATCGGAAACATTGTCCCGTTCATACTCGCCGACTGCGATCTGGCGGATACCCAAGACCTCCCGGCATGCCGGCAGCAATGTGAGGTTTCCGCGTCGACCGAGGGCGGACGCCTGAGCGTCGACTCCACCGCCTCGCGTCATGTTTAAGAGAACAACGCAGCTATGTCGCGGATCAGCCAGCATGCAACGAGACTCTGTCAACCGCCGAAAGATCAGGCGACCTTGCGTTCCGATCCTAGTGAGATCAGAACCGGTCCGTCCACCCCGGCTTGCCGGTACATGGCCTCGAGCGCCTGATCTGAATCGTGAAGAAATCCTGCAAGCGCGAGGGTCTGTCCAAGCGGCTGGGGCTCACACAACCGCTCCAGGGGCCAACCCGCTCGCCTCAGGATGCGCTCCATTCGAGCATCAGTGACGGTCACGATGGATTGCGCTCCCCCTTCTCGCATCGCCTCGAGCATCGCGGCAAACAGCACGAAGGTGGCGCGGTTGAAGCCGGTTCGGCCGGCATCGACGCTGCGCTCGGTGTCAACGCAAAATCTTGAGCTTTCGAGAATGCGCTCGTCACGTGGCGCCGCCCTGTTGCCCAGAAGATTGGCAAAGGTGTCGGCGAGCATCGTTGGGCCAGTCGTCGGCAGAAGCCTGACGCAGCCAAGAACCTCGTTCTCATCTGAGACGACGAGAAGATAGTTGGGACCCAAGGCATCATAGACGTCGATTTCCAGGTCACCCGATACCGACACGCTCCAATCCAATCGGTCTTTGAAGACGCGCCGACGGAGCCGATACATCGACATTAGAAGGTCGAGATGGCGACCAAACTGAGACGTATGAAGCGCGATAGCGTGCATACCGACCTCCTAGAGTTACCAGGAGGCTTTGACAGCAGAAAACGCCCGCGTGAGCGCCTGTCAGATTTTGCAGGTGGGGCGCGATTAGCAGGACTACGCTAGACCACTTTAGACTAAATGCAAAGAGCCCTTCGTCTTGAAGGCCGCACGCATGCGCCTTCCTTATCCTGCCCTGCTGGAAATCAGATACGAGGCCGTCAGCTCAACAGACCGCGGCGCAATGCTATCGCAACACACTGAGCGATCGACGCCGCCCCCAATTTGCGACGTGCATTTTCAAGATGAAAGACGACGGTACGCGGCGCGATCGCGACGAGAACCGCAATATCGGCGACCGTTTTGCCTTGCGCTGTCCATGCAAGGCACTGACGCTCGCGCTGGGTCAGCTCGCTATCGGTGAGTTGCCGCGTGACGAACGGAGCGCCGAGCCGCGCGTCGACGTGCGCATGGAAATACAATCCCGCCTGGTGAATGATGTCCCTCCATTCGCCGGCAAGACGGTCGAGATCGATCTCACGATCGCTCGTCGCCAACGTGAAGGCCGCTGTCTGTCCGAAACCGCCTCTGATCGGCACGGTGATTCCGGAGCGGATGCCAAAGGTCGTGGCCTCATCAAAAAACTGACGCTGTGCTCGCGACCCCGTGGGCGCACGAGCTCTCCCACCCCAGCTGAAGAGGTCACGCCCGGCCTTGGCACGGAGAACTACGGGATCAAGCTTTTGATATCCAAGATCAAAATAGCGGTCGGTCCAGGACTTCGGGTAGGACGAGATGAGCACGGGCGCCTCGCCGGCCAGGCGCAAATAGGCAAATCGCTGAAAGCCGAGCCTTTGCGCGAGCCGCGCGGCAAGACGTTCGAATGCGTTAACATCGCCCGCCGTCTGGATTGCGTCAGTGAATTCCTGGAACGCGTCCTCGATCGAATTCATTCTGTTTGCGATCGTCAAGCCATCACCGCCGAGTGTATCGAAGCGCCGGATTCGTCGGTTCGATAATTCCTTACAGCTCGTTCGGAGCTTTACGACTTTCCATGATATGGGGGGCTGATAAATTGACAACTCAAGAAGTAAAACACTCATGAAGTGAAAGACACAATGCGAAAACTAGAGAACAAGGTAGCGCTCATCACCGGCGCGTCACGCGGAATCGGTCGCGCGATCGCGGAGGTCTACGGGCGCGAAGGCGCGAAGGTTGTTGTCAACTATGTCTCGAACAAAGCTGCAGCGGATGCGACCGCGGATGCGGTAAAGGCGGCTGGAGGCGATGCCGTCGTTTTGCAGGGCGATAGCATGGACCCTGTGGCAGTACGCCGGCTGTTCGATGAAGGGCAAAAGGCATTCGGAGCTCTGGATATCGTGGTCGCGAATGCTCATCCCGGGATGCCCGGAATCGCTGCAGGAGCGCCAACTCAGCTTTCCGAGGAAGCCATCGACCATCAGCTGAAGGTGCTGAAGGGCTTTATCGTCACGTTTCAAGAAGCTGGCCGTCGTGTGCGCGACAACGGCGTCATCATCAGCCTCTCCTCGGGAACGACCCGACTTGCTGTGCCGGAGCACTGCCTATATTCATCCACTAAGCTCGCGATCGAACAGCTGACCCGGGCCCTCTCGCGAGAAGTTGCGATTCGCGGCGTGCGTGCCCTCACTCTGGCCCCCGGACTGATACGCACCGACCGGATCGCGGGCCTGGCGGTCGGTCCGACCGGCTCGGCCCCGGCCCCGGCCATTCCGACCCCTTTCACACGACCGGGTGAACCGGAAGAAGTTGCTGACGCGGCTTTGTTCTTAGCGTCCAATGACGCGCGTTGGGTGAACACGACCACCGTTTACGTGAATGGCGGCGCCGTCTACGCCCAATGATTTCAAGCCCCTCGGCGCGATCCCGTTTCATCGACGGCGAGGATCGCAAGATCGACGAGCGCCATCTGCCTTCATCTGACGGCGCGCTACGCCGCGGCGCTTACTGCGGGTAGCGGAGGATAAACGAGACCATAAGACCTCACCCAGCTCACAAAACTACTCACCGGCGGTCGAAGGCACCTCTGAAGCCGTCGTTGGCGGTTATCGCTTCGCGTCAGTCGCCGTCTGCAGGCAAATGTACGAGGATTGACCCAGGTTGACCACCTTGATGCTGGCCTCTCAAGATCATCTGGACAGAGGCCGAGCGCCTCAAGCCGAATGATGCGTCGCCCATTCGCACAATGCGCCCGCGCTGACGGCATTCCCACCGCATGCTATCACCACGATGTTCTTGCACTTATCGA
Organism: Bradyrhizobium sp. CIR18; assembly: GCF_014198295.1. Classification (NCBI taxonomy): domain Bacteria; kingdom Pseudomonadati; phylum Pseudomonadota; class Alphaproteobacteria; order Hyphomicrobiales; family Nitrobacteraceae; genus Bradyrhizobium; species Bradyrhizobium sp. CIR18. Next base: position 1,649,068 of record NZ_JACIHF010000001.1, read on the forward strand.
GCGGAAAGTTGCCTTGTTGGACGGCTGATAGCGCGGCGCCGCAGGCAGGCTCAACCAGAACACGAAGCTCGTTTGCAAATGTAAGGCACGATGTGAAGGCGTCTTGATCGGTGACCACCGCAGAGTGGATAGGATGCCTCGCGGTCCAGCGGAAGGCTTCGTCGGACACTTTAAGGGCACCCAACGATGTTGCTTTCGAGGTAATGCCTCCCAGGGCGACCGGGCGGCCGGCCGCAACGGCCGCAGCAAAGGAATCTGCGCCTTTGGTTTCCGCCGCTATGACGGGCACGTCGCTCCAGCCATGCTTATGCATTCCATGTAACACTCCGCATAAGAGCCCGCCACCGCCGACAGACAAAACGACCGCGTCGGGTCGCTCGATCTGAAACGCGAGTTCATCAACAAGGGTGCTATGCCCTTGCCAAAGCAAGGGATCATTGAATGGCGATACGTATACCGCGCCTTCAGCGGCGCAGTGATCACGTGCTGCCTTATCGGCCTCATCCCAGACCTTGCCCGCTACATGGACCGTCGCGCCATAGCTCGCGAGCAATTGATGCACGCTCGTCTTCGTGGTCTCGGGGACGAAGATTGTCGCTCGCACTTTGAGGGCCGCAGTGCAATAGGCGAGCGCCAGCCCTGCGTTGCCACCTGACGAGCAGACGAAATGATCCGCGCCGGCGGCAACATGCTGCGCCACAACATGGCCGATGCCTCTGATCTTGAATGACCCCGCGGGCTGATGGCAGTCCATCTTAAACATAATGCGGCGCCCTAGCCGCTGATTGATCATCGGCGACTCAACAACGGGCGTTACATGATGGAAACTCGACTGCATCGTGGGCTATCTTTCTGAGATCGCTCGAACCCGTCGCCGCGTTGTTGCAGAACCGGCTGCTTTTCCCCAAATTGGGAATGAGGGAGACATCGTTGCATCAACATCGCAGTCGGGTGATCTAGGAGTTAGAACCGGCGCTCGACGGTTTGGCTTTGCGTTCTTGGCCTAATTCTATTCTGCGCCATAACAGCTCCTTGATGCCCGCAGGGGCGTCGCGAGAGATGAATACATCCTGATCGGCATGGTTTTCGGAGATCTCCGGGGCCATTCGGTCAAACATGCTTGTTTCATATGCGCGGATAGCCCCCGCAACGTCAGAGAATTTTTCGGATGTCAGGTTGTCCGCGAGCTCGGCCGCATCCAGCATCGCGAGATTGACCCCCCGCCCTGTAAAAAATGGCATCACGTGAGCAGCATCTCCCAACAATGTGACGTTCGCTCGATCGAGCCAAGCGGCCTGCCTAGGGGGATGTGTGTATAGTGAGCGGGGAATAAACATATCCGGTATCGTCAGCACCTCACGTAGATGCGGCGCCCATCCTTCAAAGATTTGCAACAGGCCTTGGCGGGTCGCATCGAGTTGATTGAAAGCAAAACCACAGCGCTGCGTCCAATCCTCAGGAACACGCAGGAGCACGTACACCCGAACGCTGCCATTGCCGTTCCGCTGAGCGAGCAACCCCTTGTCGTCCCCCGTCGCCAGAAAAATGCCGGCACCAACAAGCTCAGCCACGCGAGGGTGGTGCGCCTCCACTAACGGAATCCAGGTTTCCGCAATCGTAATTCCGCAATAATACGGTTTCGTCGTGGAAACAAACGGCCGGACCTTCGACCATGCGCCGTCACATCCGAATACCAGATCTGCATCTACGTGCCGCCCGTCCGCAAACACCAATCGCAGATTTCCCTGCGCAGACCGCTCCACGTTCTCTAACGGCCGCCCCCATTGTATCGTCTCGGCATCCAGTGAGTCGATCAGTAGGCTGCGCAGCACGGCGCGATCAATTTCGGGACGTGTTTCCGCCTCATCTTTCGGCTGCAGATCCACGATCATCTTGCCATGCTTGTCTACGATCTTGATGGCTTGCCCTTCCGGTCGACATGCGGCGAGGAATTCCTCGTGCAAACCGGCTCTACGCAAGGCGAGTTGGCCGGAGTCTTCATGCAGATCGAGCGAGCCGCCCTGGTTACGCGCCGTGCTCGACGGCTCCATTTCGAAGACGCGTACGTCGGCGCCTTTCTGTTGTAAGAGCCGCGCTAGCGTCAGGCCACATGGTCCCGCGCCGATAATGGCAATCTTCTTGTCATTCAGGAGCGATGAGGACGCGCCCAAGAGATGAACATTGCTGGCTGATTTTTTGGTCATATTTGCTCCCGGTCTTGCTTCATCCGGCCATTTGCACGATCAACCGCGCCATTTAGGCGCTCACCTGGTACACAGCGCTCGGTCGCTTTTCGAACCGCTCGTACCAGGCGGTCAGACGCGGGTAGCCTTCGGTAAGAGTCGTGTTCATCCGAACTCTGAACGCCTGGGTGAAGGAGAAGAGAGTGATATCCGCGATGGTCGGTCGTTCCCCGGCCAGGAAGGGCTTGTCGCCGAGATGTGCCTCGAGAAGGCTAAGCTGCTGGGCGACGATCCCCTGCACGGCCTCAGCCACTGCAGGAACCTGATCGACGTTCTTTGCGAACATGGGGTTGGAGTGCTTAAGCATTACACCCGAAACTATCGCGAGATCGCTGGCGATCCTTTCGAGTGCTCGTATCTTTCCTCGCATCTCTGGCGTGCCGCCGATCATTGTCGGGGCCGGAAACTTGTCCTCGAGATATTCAACGATCGCCGAAGACTCCGGGAGGAAAGTTCCATCGTCCAACTCCAGAACCGGTATAAGGCCGGCCGGATTCTTCGCACGGAACGCCGCGCTCTTGTGCTCGCCTGATGCCAGGTCAACCTCAACGAGTTCGAGCTCAAGACCCTTCTCCGCAAGATAGATGGTCACCCGACGGCAATTCGACCCCACTCTGTTTCCGTGCAACTTCATGCTCTGCCCACCTCCGCTCCGTGTTGGCCCAAGGTCGACGCAAGCGATGCGGCGCCCCCGAAGTTCTGATTTGCGCCGAGCGTACCAGCCATGGATGTCGGCGGAAGTAGCAAAAGACCGAACTCGACGTTAGAGATTCACGAAGCGAACGGACCAATAGGCAGCCCATTTTCGAGATGCGAATGATCGCGCTTTCGAGGGCCGCTTCTGTTGCAAGCCCGGCCCGACGCCAGAGCCGATGCGTCCTTTCCGCCGATCACGTTAGCGGTCTCGGCTGAGCCACTCGCCAAAGGCAACGTTCTGCCCGAACGGGAGTCCGCCTCAACACCTGCGGGCACATGGGCCGCGAGGCAGAGATCCAGGAATTCTTGCACGATTGCGCTCGAGCGTCTGTTGGCGCGCTGGACGATGCTCAAGGTCTGTTGGAACGAGACGCAATTCAGGGGCACGATGTCCAACTCGCCGCGCCGGACCTCCGCCGCCACTGCCGACGCCGCGATGCAACTGAGGCCCAATCCGCGCATCACGGCAGCTTTCAGGAGTTCGTTGCTACCAACGGTCATAAGTACATAGGGCGCAACCGGCCAATCAGCGACAGCTGTCTCGAAAGACCAACGCGTGCTCGATCCATCCTCTCGCAGGATCCACCTCGCCGCGCCGAGAGCCGCGAGGTCCGAGGTTCTCGCTAGCGGATGGCCCGGCGCGGCGATGATCACCAGCGGATCTCTCCGCCAAACACGAACATCGAGCGAGGAATCGGTGACACGCCCTTCGACGATCGCCGCGTCCACCGCATGCTCCGCCAACAGCTGGATGACATCGTCCGTGTTGCGAATTTGCACCGTGATCTCGGCTTGGGGGTGCCTCAGCGCGAAATCACCGAGCAGCGGCGGCAAGATATGGTTCCCGACCGTCATTGAAGCGCCGATGCAAAGCACCGATCGGCTGCGGTGTCGCAACGTCAGCGCACGCGCCTCCCGCACGAGCTTTTTTGCATCCGGCAGCAGTGCGCGACCGTCGGCGGACAGCCGCATCTTGCGTGATGATCGATCGAACATTTCCTTACCGAGCGCGGCCTCGACATCTCGAATAGCATCGCTCAGGGTCGCCGCGGAGAGGCCGAGTATCCGGCCGGCGGCCGCCAGATTCTCGTGGTCGCCCACCGTCGCGAAGATATTCAGCTGGCGAAACGTGAGATGTCTCATTTCGACGATCGATTCCGTGGCAGTTCGATTATTCCATGAAAGGGAGCTGACCCACTGATTTGAGCTTGGCAGGCATGACAGCCACTACCGGCCGGCGGCGCGCGCGGATGTGACCTCGACGGCAATCTGATAGAGCATGGGGTTGCCGCGGATCCATGGGCTGTAGAAACGCTGGCGATGGATCTTCCAGCCGTCTGGATAGCGGCGCGAGTCAAATTGATAACGGCCGCCCAGCGATACGCTACGATCACCGCGGTCGTTGTTTAGAAAATGCTCAGCATAGAGATAGGAGTTGGTTACGGCTTTGTCGCCATCGATCGTGTGCACCATATTCGTGACATGATGTTGAGCAGTGTCAAAGCCCTCGATCACCGCGCGCTGCAAGGCCAGAAAGCTGTCTATCCCGGTAATCACTTGGCGGGCCTCAGGCGGGGCCGCGCCATGCTCGCGGAAGTCGAAGGCGACATCATCCACGAACGACGTCCGGTAAGCAGGCCAGTCGCGCGCATCCAGCGCATGCATCGTTTTGAAGATCAATTCGTCTAGCGCGCGCTTGTCCAGCAGGTCCTTCAAGGGATCGGTCATCGTCGTCCTTTCGCTGATCATTTTGGATTTGCGCCGCTGTCCGGCCCTCGGAAGCGCGGCGGCCACCTGACGCCGAAATCAGAGCGAGCAACGCACGAACTGCCCGCTCTTCATGATCATCGGGATGTTGCGCGCCGCGTCCTCGAAAAGTCCGAGATCCGCAAAGGGATCGCCTTCCAAAACAAGGATGTCGGCAAGAGCGTCTGGGCGAATGCACCCGAGCTCGCCACTCTTTTGGAGAATTTCCGCACCGATAGAGGTGGCCGAGCGCAACACGTCGATCGCCGGCGAAACTTCGCCCCGCAATTTCAGTTCGCCTCCTTGCATGACGTGAAACTCCTCGCCGAAGAGATCGGTGCCGATGCCGAGCTTTACGCCGGCCCGAGTCAGATTTTCGATGGAGCGTGCCATAAGCGTGATGATGCCCTTGACTTTCTCGACGCCAGCGGGGGGTAGCCCCACCCGCGCACCGTGCCGCTCGAGGAGCGCGGCGGGCGACAGCGTGGGAACGACGTAGGTGCAGTGTTCTGCAAGGAGGGCCGCCGTCTCCGGACTTATGTCTGTTCCGTGCTCCACAGTACGCACGCCGAGGGTGGCGCAGCGGCGCGCCGCATCGTCGGTATGTGCGTGCGCCATCACATAGACGCGGCGTGTACCGGCTTCCTGGACCGCTGCCAGGATCTCGTCGTCGGTGAACTGGGGCATCCACATCGGGTCGGTCGGCGAGGTGACGCCCCCAGACAGCATCAGCTTGATCTGCGTGGCGCCTTTACGCAGCTCTTCGCGGACAACGAGCCGCACGGCGTCGGCCCCATCCACGACCAGCCCGGTACAGCCGGCGTAGCCGGCGCAACCGCATTGGGGGACATAATCAGCAGGACGGTTGTCCGAATGACCTCCGGTCTGCGACAACGCCTTCCCAGAGAAGAAGAAGCGAGGCCCCTCGATAACCCCCCGTTCGATCGCCAGATGCAGACCGACGTCGCCACCCCCCGCATCGCGCACGCTGGTGAACCCTCGGTGCAACGCGCCCTTCAACCATCTGACCGCATGGGAAGTTAGCAAGGACGCCGGCAGATGATCCGCAACAGGCAAATTGTACGTCGGTGAACAAGCGTGGACGTGGCAGTCGATCAGTCCGGGAATCAGATAGCGGTTGCGACAATCGATGACACGGGCGTCGCTGAGGCGCACGGCGCCTGATGTCACATCCCGAATCCGATCGCCTTCAATGACCACCGCGCCATTCTCAATGATATTTTCGGAGACCCCGTCAAAAATGCGCGCGTTGCTTAGCACTGTAATCACAGCCCATCTCTCCTGCTGACGCGCGCTTGCGAGTCGTATGCCGGCGAGCGCTTACCCGGTCTTAGAGTCGCCTCAAGCGAGGCCAAGCACAAACGCGGCGTGACGTAGCTCAGTAATCTGATCATGGCAGCCTGCTTCAGGTGCTTGAGGTGAAGGCTTGGGGTTCGACATCGCTGGGGCACGAGGCGCCCTGAACGGGTTCGAACTTCGTAGGATAGGGACCCAGCGACAAGAGACAGAGACCGGATGCGACCAGGGCGCCTGCGCAGGCTAAGAGGCCCGTCGTATAGCTGCCGGATAGATCATAAGATCGACCAAGCAGCGCTGGCCCTCCACCGGCTCCGATCGCGAAGATGCCGAATAAGATGCCGTAGATAGATCCGTAGCGGCGCAGGCCGATGTACCTGGCGACCAGATAGGCCAGAATGTCATACTCCACGCCGGCGGCGAGGCCGATCAATACAATGGCGGCGCCTGCACTGGTGTCCGTCACCACGGACGCTGACAGCAGCACGCAGCCCGAGGCGGCGCTGAGCAACATGATCATAGCCAAGGCTGGGACCCAGAAGCGATCCATCAACCAACCGCCAGCAAGACGGCCCACAACGATGGAGAGGCCAATGAGCGCCGCCACATTTACGATCACGCGCGCATCGAGCTGCTTGGTGTTGAGGATCGCTTCGATGTTTGGCACGGGTGCGCCGATCCCAAAACCCATGCCAATAAAGGCGACGATCAGCACCCAGAAAGCCCAACTTCGCAAGGCATCCCTGACGCTGAGCCCCGTATCACCCATTACGACAACGCCTTTCGGTCCTGTCCAGCTTCTTGGGAACCCCCACCACACGAGCGGAGCCGCAAACAAAACCGGCAGAGCACCGATGGCAACCAGGGCAACGCGCCAACCGAAGGCGGCGATCAGCCATGCCGCAAAAGGTTTCACCAGCAAAGCGAAGACGCCTGATCCTGCCAACACCAAGCCAAGCGCGAGCCCACGACGCCGGCTAAAAGCGCCGCTGATCACGCGCGTGAAAGATATGGCACTTGCCCCGAGACCGGTGACGCACATAGCGACCCAAGCGGCATAATAGACCGTCATGGAGCCGTCGGAGGCGGCAAGCCCCATATAACTGACTCCCATGCCAACCAGCGAGACCATCGTGATCAGGCGGGGCCCTCTCCGATCGATGAATGCTCCGATAAAGGTGCCGAAGACAAGAATCATGACCGTGGCAAGCAGCAGCCCACCCAGAATGGCAGCTTGACTCCAGCCGAAGACGCGCTGGAACGTCGGCGCGAAAGCGCCAATGCTGAAGAATGGAAGCGTCGGGAATCCAACAGCCGATCCGACAAACGCAGCAAGCAGCAGGCGCCAGTTTGCTTTGAGCTCGGAATAGTCCCGCGTCGAAGTCATCCCATTTCCTCCCCTTAGTCTCGTCGATCGCAATTCCAGTTTTTCAAGACTCCCCCGGTCGGATGGAGACAGGAGTTGCCGGCTGCTCAAACATCCAGCTCGATCACGTTCGTCGCCGGCCGGGCGCAGCAGATAAGCACCTTGCCGCTCTCCAAGGGCACCGACGGCTGCGGGTCGTACTGGACAGCACCGGCCATGATCGCGCACTCGCAACTCTGGCAAAGACCGGAGCGGCAGGCATAAGCAGGGCTCAGGCCCGCGGCCTCCGCCAGGTCCAGCAAGGTCTGGCCATCGTCCGCGTGCCACTCGGCGGTTACCCCGGAGCGGATGAAACGCACCGCCGCCTTCTCGATCAGGGCCGCCTGCCCTTCGTTCGCCGCTCTTTTGACGACGAATGCCTCGGAAAGAATGTCGGCGGGTTTCACACCGATCGCCAGCAGTGAATCCCGCACCAGATCCTGGAAGCTCTCTGGGCCACAGACGTAGGCCTCCGTCTCCTGTCCGGGAAACGGCAGCTCCCGGCCAAACAGGTTGAGCGGATAAGGCGCCCCGAAAATCTCACGCAGATCCTCCGCCGTCGGGCGACCCGAGCGGTCGTAGTCAACACCAATGCGATCCGCGGGATCAGGCCGGGTGTAATAGATGATCCGGTGAACATCCGGGAGCTGCGCCAGCAGCGCGGAGATCTCCTCCTTGAACGGGTGAGCCCGCCCATTCACGGCCACCTGCAGCCACACCAGGGGCGGCGCGCCCTGCCCCCGCTCGATGTAGCCCTTCAGCATCATTATCATCGGTGTGACACCGATACCTGCACTGAACAGCGCGATACGGCGGTGACCGCTGCGATTGAGGACGAACTGACCTGCGGGTGGACGACACCAGATGGCGTCTCCCACCTGCAACTGCTCGTGCATGCGGCGAGATCCGGCGCCGCCTTCTATGACCTTGATGCTAATGCGGTAAAGGCGCCGTTGCAGGTCGACGTCACTGATGCTCCAGGTGCGCACCAGGTCCGGCTCGCCCTCGCGCTGGGTCTTGACGCTCAAAAATTGGCCTGGCGCCGGGGGAGCCAGGGGCTGATCGTCATCAGGCTGCAAGTGGAACGAACGGATCCCCTCGACCTCGTCATTAACGTTCGCCAAGATGAACCGGCGCCACCCTCGCCAGCGGCCGACGCGCATGCGCTCGCGATCCTCGATCAGCGCAATTCGGCGGCGGACCGCTCCCGCCGCCTTTTTGCCGAGGGCCGGGATCGCCAAAGTGGCGCTCAGCTGCTCCACGCTTTCGATGGAGGTCGACAGCAGCAGCCGCGACATGTCGGCGACGGTTATGTTTTCAGGCTGTGGAGAGGAGACTTCGATTGCGTCACCGAGCGAGACCAAACCCGGCTTGAGCACTGCCAGATGGAAACCAACGCGCCCCGTCTCCATCATACGCAAAAGGATGGAGTCCGGTTGACCGATGCGCCAAGCCACCTTGAAACAGGGAATCCGCGGCGACGTGACCTCAAACTCGGCAGTACCGATCTTGACCAGGTCCCCGATGCGCAGCATTTCTTCGTCTACGCCATCAACCGTCAGATTCTCTCCCCACCAGGCCCAGTTCCATGCATTGCGAGCCACGCCGAGTTCACGCGTCCAGAAATCGTAATGCGCGGCGGGAAACGCCAGCATGTGCTCGGTGTGTACAGCGGTCGAATTGTCGACCGGTCCTTCGGGACCGATTTGCAGTGGCCCCTCGATGGGGTCGCGGACGATCGACGTCATCAGCTGCCGGCCGCGAATCCCGGTCGGGACGGGATGAGCGCGGCTGAGGGCGATGATCCTTGGCGTGCGAGGCGCCTCCGAAGATTTGCCACTAAGGCGTGTTTGGGGCACGACGACTCTTCATCTCTGCTAGCTTGGAAATTGTTCGCGATCTCCGAATATTCTGCGTAATCATTCACTCCTACAACTCGCTTTTGGAGCACGCTCGAGAGCGCTCCCGAAGGGAGGTCTAGACAGCAGGAAATTCAGCAAAACAAACGATCCACGGCGCCTTCCGCTTCGACAATGAAGGTGTCTGCTCGCATTTTGGATTAGGCGAGAGTTAACGGATGCGATTAGAACGCTACAGCGTATCGCCCCTAGGCCGAAAGCGGCTCAGCTGCACAAGTATCCTACGATCACCAACGCCCCGATCGAAAAGTAAACACTCATCCAGCTCTGCCCGTCGGGCAGCGCAAGACGCTCATCAGCGAACCCGTGATCTGCTCGGTATCGTGCGCGGATTGCCGAGGGTACGGCTGCCAAGAGCGAAATACGACATCGCCCACATCGTTGAGCGACCATCGCATGTTGAGCGCGAGGAGCGACAATCGGCTCGGCGGGCCTTCGGGTTTGCCGCCACTGACCCAATCGGCCTCTCTTGATTGCAGGCAAAAGATGCCGAGTAACAACACTTCGCTCAGAGCGCGACGTCACACTTCGTCAACGATCGATTGGGTTCACCGCACCACGCTCAGCGCAAAATTTGCAAATCCTTTGGAACGAATGAGATAGGGCACGAGGAGGATCAGTGCTTCGGTACCACGCGCGCTATCGATCCTTCCAAGATCCTCGACGGAGCGATCCGACCAGCCGAGGTCGCGCAGTAATTCCCGCGTGACCGCCTTCGCACCGTCATCGTTTCCGGACACAAAGACGGTCGCTGGCGATCTCAGCAGATCGGGATTCGCCATCACGGGCGACAACACGGTATTAAGCGTCTTGACCACGAAGGTCTCAGGTAATGCTGCCTGAAGGATTTCCGCCAAGCTTGAGTTGGGGTAAAGCAAGGCACTCGGAATTCCATCCGGACCACGTACCGTTGCGTTAGCAACATCGATCAGCACCTTTCCCTTCAACTCTGCGCGAAGAACTGAAAGGCACTCGACGCTACTCGCTCCGGGCGTAGCGTTGATAACAACCGAGGCGTCGCGCGATGCCTCGGCTAGGCTGGCGAACATCGCGTTAGGTCCCGTCCATTTGCCGCGCGCCGTTTCTGGGTTTCGCACGCCGAGTTTCAAAGAATGCCCGGCCGCAGCCAAACCGGTGGCAAGCGTCGCTCCTACTCGACCAGATCCGAAAATTGCAATATTACGCATTTTAGAACGCGCCTTTGTTGATTGACCGAAACAGAATTTGTGAATTCGCGCTTCGAGGAGCACCACACTCTCACGGTGTTTTGAAACCAATCACACCAATCGTACGTGACTTCGAATGATGTGTGTCTATGGCGCGCTCGGATGGGGACGTGATTCCAGCATTACTTTTCCGACAGGCGCAAAGAACCGCGGTTGCATTGGCTTCTCGTTCAGCGCTAAGCACGCATCTTTTGGAACACGGTCAGTGCGCAGCGCACACTCGCCGAGTGTTCGCCTCCGCGACCGTATTCCAAGTTCGTTTATCGGCTATCTTTCCCCTTTTGTATTCGCAACTCGGGAAACTCCTCTTCCCGGAACTCCTGGCCACGCATCGGGCTGATGCCATTGGCGTCCTGTTCAAGCTTCCGCAGCTGGACGCGGCGGATCTTGCCAGAGATCGTTTTGGGAAGTTCGGAGACGATTTCGAGGCGCCGAATACGCTTGAATGGCGCAAGCCGCGCATTCAGGTGCCTGAAGATTGACAGCACAGTATCGCGTGAACATTCGGCACTTGAAGCGAGCAGTACGAAAGCCTTGGGCACCGCGAGGCGTACAGGATCCGGGCTGGGGACCACCGCCGCTTCCGCGACGAACTCGTGCTCAAGCAGAACGCTCTCCAGTTCGAACGGGCTGATGCGATAGTCCGAGGACTTAAACACATCGTCAGACCGCCCTATGAAAGTGAGATAGCCATCCTCATCTGCAACGGCAACGTCGCCGCTGCGGTAAAGCACGCCATTGACGCCGGAAAGTCCGTCGTCCTCGGTTTGGTAGCCCTGCATGAGCCCAGCCGGCCTGCCCGCATTGAGCCGAAACGTGATCTCGCCCTCGGTTGCGGGAAGACCATCAGCATCGCTAATCTGCACTTGATAACCGGGCAGCGGGCGCCCCATAGATCCGATCTTGATCTTCTGACCAGGAGAATTGCCAGCCAGCGCCGTAGTCTCCGTTTGGCCGTATCCATCGCGGATGGTGAGCCCCCACGCGGCATGTACCTGGTCGATCACTTCGGGATTGAGTGGCTCGCCTGCGCCGCAGACCTCACGCAAGCTCACCTTGAAGGAGCCAAGGTCCTCCTGAATGAAGTGACGCCAGACCGTCGACGGTGCGCAAAGCGTGGTCACGCCGAAACGGCCGATGGCCTCGAGCAATGCTTTTGCTTCGAAGCGGGCTTGATTGAAGACGAATACGGTGGCCCCCGCATTCCAGGGCGCGAAGAAGCAACTCCAGGCATGCTTGGCCCAGCCCGGCGAAGAGATATTGAGGTGAATGTCGCCGGGTCTGAGGCCAAGCCAGTACATGGTCGAAAGATGGCCGACTGGATAGCTGCGCTGGCTATGGCGCACGAGCTTGGGTTTGGCCGTGGTGCCCGAGGTGAAGTAGAGCAGCATCGGATCGTCTGGCAACGTCGGCCCGTCCGGGACGAAACTCTCCGATGCGTGCGCAGCCTCTTCGTAGGCAAGCCAGCCAGGCTGCGATGTCGCCCCAACCGCGATGCGGACGAGGTTGTTCGTCGGCAGGCTGCCGAATTTGTCCAGTTGGTCCTGCCCTGCGACTACCGCTGTAGCTCTCCCACGCTCCAATCGATCCCTCAGTTCCTCAGGCGTCAGTAACGTCGTTGCAGGAATGACGACCACACCAAGCTTGATGGCCGCCAGCATGGTCTCCCATAACGGCACAACATTACCGAGCAGCAGCAGCAGATGGTCGCCCCGCCGAAGGCCCTGCGCTCGCAGGAAGTTTGCGACCTGATTGGAGCGGCGCGACAACTCCGCAAAGGTGAGCTTATGCTTCATGTCCTGGCCAGCATCGACGATCCACAGGGCTGTGCGGTCCCTGCTCTCTTCTCTCGAGGCAAGATCGGCATCGAACCACTCCAATGCCCAATTGAAGGGGACAGGATCAGGCCAACGGAATCCCTTCACCGCCGTATCGTAATCGGTTCGATGCTTCAGCAAAAAGGTCCGCGCGTCCTGGAACGTTGTCATCATACTTTTCCTGCAAAACCTGCGCCTTTGGTGCGTTCGACCTTCATCAGGAGCATGTCTCGATTGCGAATTCCCGTTGGGGTCGACCGAAATGGGCCGCCTAGCACAAGCTAGGCGGCCCAAGTCAGGGAGGAGCAGAACTGACCGGCCTGCTAGCGGAGGCGTCGTCGGCATTCGATCCATGGAGTGTGTGGCCACGCCGCCGAGCCATTGACTCGATGCCGTGAGCAGCTCCGGACATCTTCGGATTGTCGCACCGAGCTAGGCGGTTAGAACTTCACCGTAATCCCGGAGTATAGCGATGATCCCCTGCAATTTAGCGACAGGCACGCCAGATTGGATGTGTCGTCAAGCCCCAGAAGATTGCGCCAGTACTTGTAAGCGACCCACACGTCGACGAAATGAGAATACTTGGGACCCCACAGCACTTTGCTAGCGTCCAACGTCAAGCGCACCGGCTCACCATTGTACTCGGTTATGGTGGGAGCAATCAGGGCCGCTGGAAGGACGCCTGGTTTCGCGCCCCTCCCCATTGGGCCAATGATGGTGAAGTTGCCACTGACAGAGAGCGGGATCGACTCAGGCAAGAAACCCAACGGCATGTAATAGCTCATGAAAACGGACCATGTCGGGTCGAAGTCCAGCCATCCGTTGGGAGCTCCCGGAAATGCCGGTGCGAATGATATCGCCGCATAGCTCCCGGAGTACTGCCAAGCCTTGTACATTTGCGGCGTAATGTTGAAGTACCCCTTGTAGGGCAAGGCAAAGTCGAATTGGAGGCCTGCAGTAATCGAGTTTCGATTTATTGCGGAGAATGTATTCTTGAACTGCACTCCGCCTCCGACCGCGAGCGAGACGTTCTGTAGCGGCCCGGCAGAGAACGCTTTGGTGTCGAATACTTGATTGAAACCAAGCGTGCTCCTGAGAAAACCGTGGAATTCCAGTGAGCCGCCACAGCCTTGATTTGGTAGTCTACAAGATGAAGCTACGTCGCCCTGTTGGTTTTTGGCCAATAAGCCGTTGAAAGAGTTGGTACCGTATGCCCAAGCGTCAAAGTGCGTAAACGCGGCTACGTTCTTCCCTCCCGGAGCCAACGGAGTGTTAGCCTCAAACAAATATGCGTAAGTTAACCGGTTGTCATTCACGGTAAAGAAGGGAGCATCGACAACCGGTACAGCCTTCACCGGCTTATCAGGCCAATCCGCCGCGTTGGCAAAGCCTATTGGGCCAAGCATCGTCGCGGACAACATCGCCAGTGCGATCCTCCAATGACAGCAAGACACGTGATATCCCCCATGGAACGTTGTTTGAGTAAAGCGTTTTGGCTACGCCAGCGGCGACGTCGCTCGGCGAGAGGACTCTTAAGCCACCGAAACTGTCCTCTCTCAGTGGTTCGGTCTTAGTATTCAGCAACACGATCAGCCGTTTCGAACGCTACGATCTGTCCGGACGCGACTAGCGCGCATCAAAGCTCCCCCGCCCCTTTCCGGACGTAGTCGAGCGCTCTAAGAAACCGCTGCTTTGATTGAATTGCGCGGAGGCGACTTGATCCAATTGAACCTTCAAGCTGCCGCCTCGCTGGCCAGATTGTATCGCTAGCGAACTCTCCCTTCATTATTGTTTGTCGCCGAGCGAACGAACGTCACTCCGTTTTCATGCCACAGGGTAGCGATTGCTCGCCATTTCGGTACTCGCATCAGGCTCTCGCGTTATTTCCTGCAAATGCTGCCGTTGACCGCAGAGCCGGCCACACCTGCTCACATTTCGGCTGTCGAGAATCCGCCTGCCGCCAGTCGGTATGCGCACCAAACAGATTTCTTAACTCGGCGCCGACTCCTGACGCGAGTGGATGAAAGTCCCATCACGAATGATGCAATCCCCTATGCGTCCTCATGCTACGGAGCCTCCCAACGTTCCCACGGCCATTGGCACAACTTCCCCGCCCCTCAGCTAAGCGGTCGCCGCGCGCGCCGCCGACATGAAGGTCACGAGTTCGGGCATGGCAACCGTCGGGAAGACCATCGAAAGAACATCGGAGCAATGCGTACGGTGACGTCTGCTGGATCCGGATACCCTTGACGGCAGCCAGAAAAGGTACGAGCATTTCTCATATGAGCTCATCACGCTTCAAAAAGGTTGGAACGCAGCGGCTGAACCCCAGAAAAACGCCCGCTCAAACCCGCGCGGCCCTAACGGTGGATACGATACTCGAGGGTGCGGCCGATATTCTTGAACGTTACGGGTTTGACGGCTACACGACGAACGAGATCGCGGCTCGTGCCGGAGTAAGCATAGGATCGCTTTACCAGTATTTTCCAAACAAAGACGCGGTTACCATCGCACTCATCGAGCGCGAGACGACCAGTATGGTCGACGCCATCTTGGCAGCGCTCGCCTTAACCCCGCCGAGACGAGCACTGCGGGAAGTGTTTAAGGCGGCCGTCCGCAATCAGGTACGACGTCCACTGTTGGCAAGATTGCTGGATTTCGAAGAAGTTAGATTGGCATCGCTCATGCCAGCGTCGCGCGCCGGCACAATCATCCGAGCTTCGCTAGAAGAGTTCCTACGGAAGAGCTTCGGTCTCTCAATGTCCGCATCTGAAGCGACGGCTATGGACATAGTCGAGATTGCCAAGGCGCTAAATTACGCCAGCGGCCGACGAGGAGAGGTCGATGCATCCTCTCTAACGCGCTCTATCGAAGCGGCCGTGTGGGGCTATTTAGACATGAAGGTGAAATTAGCTCAACAGAGAACGGGGCACCTTCGAAAGATCGATTCCCAGCCGTTAGATCCGGGAAATCCGCGGGGCTATAAAGTCGGAGTGCGAAATGCGCACCATCGTCAGCGGCTCGCTGATGATGAACACCGTCACAAGTAGGACTGGGTTAAGACCTAAGATTTCGTCGAAACGCTTTTATGACCGGGGCGACGGATTGGATGCACGGCATTCTCCGCCGCCTAACAGGCGCGCGGCGCACGGACAATTCCTAGACATCGGCGCAATGCTCGCGATTCTCTTTTGAGAACGCGCTTTTCAATACTAAACCGAGGGAGCGGCTGATCGCGAGCAGCGCGCCGTCCAGAGTGACAAACGAATAGCACGAGCTCTCATGCAGCATTACCATTTGGATAGGTGTGCACTTGCTTCGGTATATTTCCTCAGGTTGATTTGAGGTCGCTTCACCGCGGACAATGTGAGCTTTCATTTTGAAGCTGCACGTTTCCCGCTGCTTGCCCCGCTCCAAAGCGCGCGAATGGGATCGCTTGTAACGCGAGTACTACAATCGCACACAAGCACGCACAATACAGCGCGGATCTAGCCAAGCACGCTGCCCCACAGACTGAGCTAGGTTCGATCTGCTGGATGAGGGTGGAACGCCCTCGAATGGGTTTTGCATAGGCTCACATGTTCATCTTGATCAGCGCGCCTGCATTCTTCAATGCGGCGTTCGGCACCTTATAATCATAAAATGCTGCACACTGTTCGCTCCTTTCGGGGTATGGTTGTCTCACCACATCATTTGGCGAGCCAGACGGGGCTCGACGTCCTCAAAGATGGTGGTGACGCAATCGAGGCGGCAGTTGCCGTCGCCGCCTGCCTGGCAGTCGTCTACCCTCACATGACGGGCATTGGTGGGGATGGATTTTGGCTAATAGCCGAACCTGACGGTCGTACGCGTACGATCGACGCCTCTGGGCGCTCGGCGAGTCGCGCAAATCTCGGATTGTATGAGAATTTAGCCGAGATACCTCGCCGCGGACCGCTAGCCGCCAACACGATGGCAGGAGCCGTCTCTGGATGGGCTGCAGCCCTCGAGGCGAGCCCTCGCCGCCTTTTATCTCCCTCGCGGCTGCTTCGTGACGCCATTCAATACGCGGAGCACGGTGTAGCGCTCACCCGTGATGGCGCCCAGATCGCGGCCAATAAGAGCCCGGAGTTGAAGAATTTGCCCGGTGCCTACGCAAGCATTTTCGAGCGTGCGGGGCGACCGATGGTGGAAGGCGAACGCTTCCGGCAGCCCGCCCTGGCGGCGTCTCTCCGCCGCCTGGCCTCCGAGGGACTTGGAACTTTCTATAACGGTCCTCTTGCTACGATGATTGCGTCCGATCTGGAGGCGCTGGGAAGTCCGCTTACAGCGGCCGACTTCGCCGACCATTTGGTGGATCGCCCTGAACCGCTTTCGGTAGAAATTTCCGGCGCCCGGCTCTTCAACACCGCTCCACCAACTCAGGGTCTCGCGTCGCTGCTCATTCTAGCTCTGTTCGACCGCATTCACGCAGACAAGCCAGAAAGCTTTGCGCATTTGCATGGTCTCGTCGAGGCCACGAAGCAAGCTTTCTTGGTGAGGGACACGCATGTGGGCGATCCGGCCTGGATGAAGCTAAATCCGCAGGCGCTCCTGGATGACAGCGACGCCCTCGACAAAATGGCGGCTCGAATCGAAAGTCACCGTGCCTTGCCTTGGCCTCAGTCCCCTTCTGCCGGCGACACCACTTGGTTCGGGGTGATCGACAATGAAGGTCGGACTGTAAGTGCAATCCAGAGCACCTACTTCGAGTTTGGCTCCGGGCTTGTTCTGCCACGCTCCGGCATTGTATGGCAGAATCGAGGGAGCAGTTTCCGATTGTCGCGCGGCGGCTGGAATGCTCTGGAACCGCGCAGAAAGCCGTTCCATACGTTAACTCCAGGCCTGGCCCGTTTCCAAGACGGACGGGTGATGACTTACGGCACAATGGGGGGCGAAGGCCAACCACAAACGCAGGGCGCAATTTTCTCGCGCTATGCCCGCTTTGGCATGCCCTTGCAGCAGGCGATCACGGCACCCCGCTGGCTGCTCGGGCGCGCTTGGGGGGACGCTAGCACTTCCCTAAAATTGGAGGACCGCTTCGACCCGGGACTTTATGAGGCACTACGCGAAGCCGGTCATGAGGTTGAGCTCGTCGGTCCTTTCACGTCTCAGATGGGCCACGCCGGAGCGATCGTTCGGCATCCCGATGGCCTCCTTGAGGGCGCGTGCGATCCTAGAAGCGATGGGTGCGTGGCGGCATGGTGATCTATTGTGCGCCAAGCATAGATCATTCTTGCTTCGCAGTGGAGGGATGAGAGCGACGACATCTGTCGTTCCGATTGGAGCTGTCCGATTCGACTAGCGTCTTTAATCCCTGAGGGTTACATCTGTCTTGTAAGCTCCCGCATCTTCCGTATCCGACGATAATGAACACGCTCTTCGTATTCTTGGAGTTGCAGGGAGTTGATAAGAGACGGAAGCGTCCGCGACATCGTCGGCCTGGACCGTTTCCAAGCTCAGCGATTGTTGAAGAGACAAGCCATCTGCCGCGAACGTCGAGCGGCACATCCAGAAACTAACTCGCCGGACGGCGCGATTCAGTCAGAGAGCCAGGTTAAGAAATTGAACCAGGCGCGGCGCGAGGCTCGTGTCCTCGCCTGACGAGAAATCAAGGGATTGTCCAAACCAAAAGTGCGAGGCACCGAGTATTTTGTGTGTTCGAACAGTGAAGCGCGCCTGTTGCAAGGCGCGCACGAACGACTCCGACTGTGCGGGATCTACGAATTCGTCCGATGTGCCCCAGCTCACAAACACCGACATTCGGTTCTTGTCGTAAGTGACATGCCGCAACGGCGATGCCTCGAAATAGCTCCGCTGATCCTCATAGGGGTCTCTGCCGATAAGATTGCGCGTCATATTCCATTCGGGATCCGGATTGCGACTGAGATCATCCTGCCATTGTCTTAAGAGATCGAATACTCCGTAAACAGCCACCAGCACCTTTACACCAGCTGGTGTTGAGGCGAACGCATCGCCGGGATGCCCCCCACCGAAAGCAGTCGTGTCGCCTCCAAACGCTGCTAGTGCGGCAAGATGCGCCCCTGCCGACGCACCTAGCAGCCCGATGCGCTGTGGATCGATGGATAGTTCGGCCCCTGAGCCGCGAATAAACCGAACGGCCGCGACGACATCTTGCACCGCCTCGGGAAAGGCCTTGCGGGTTGCGGTCGCAAGGCGATAATCGATAACGAATAGGCCATATCCGCGAGAGGCGAGATAAATACCCCATTGACGAATGCTGGCCCGTACGCAGATACGCCAACCTCCTCCGGGCACACCTATCAAGATCGGAAAAAGCCTATCTCCCTTAGGAAGGTAAAGATCACCACGCAGCTCTACTCCGTCGTGGGTACAGTACGTTACGTTTTCTCTGCAGACGTAGTCCTGCATGTCCGGCACACTCATCCATACCATTATTCGCCTTGGACGCCGAAACGTAACTCAGCATTGAACGCCCAGTCGAAATCATCCGAGCCTCTCTGATCGCTATACCGACGATAACACTTTCGATCATCATTTTCAGATCAGTGTGAGCGGCTGCTCGCGATTTGAATACTCGCATTTCCCAATTTTCACCCACGCCTGTTTTTCCCCGCGGATGGACCACATTCCCACTGACGCCACGACACGTGCTCACATTGCTGATCGTCAAAACGTGCTTGGAGCTGAAGCTATGACATCTGAGCCTCGAACTTGCACGCCTCAATCAATAGAAGTACTCAATGCGTCGAAGCGAGGCGCGATGAAGCCGGCTACACATCGCATCGAGATGGCCCTTATATATCGAATTGAGCCATGCACAAAAAATCGAGCCGAAGCCTTTTAGAGCCCAGGAAGAAGCCGGTTCAAGCGCGCTCGGCGGCAACAGTCGCCACCATTATTGAAGCTGCGGCATGCATACTAGAACAGAGAGGATTGGCGGATTACACCACAAATGCCATTGCCAACCTCGCGGGAGTGAGTCCTGGATCTATCTATCAGTACTTCCCGAGCCGAGACGCGATCACTCGAGCCTTGATAGAGCGCGAAACAGACTTACTGCTCGGCGACTTTAGCGAATTGAATGCCTTCTCGAGCGGGAGAGAGGGTTTAGGGTCTCTCATCGGTGCGATGGTGAACCGGCAACTGAAGCGGCCGACGCTTACGTGTCTGCTCAACATCGAACGAAAAAGACTGTTTGCAGATGACAGGGACAAACGCCTCAAAAACGAACTCGTCCGCATTGTTTTGAGTTGCTTGGAACGATCTGACCTGCCGGCAACTGCTCGACATTCCCCCGCAGCCGCCGATTTAATCGCAATCATTGGCGGCATAGTCGATTCTGCGGCGCAGAGAGGCGATGCAAATGCACCGCTTTTAATCTCCCGCGTTAGAAGGGCGATCTTTGGATATCTCCAGATCACATGCGACGGCTTGGAGTAGCTAGATCAAACAGGAAAATGTCGAGCGCGTGCGCGCCGAGACGCTCTAGGCTTATCAGCAGCAGCTGTCGGGATACTACGTTCCCTCCGAACTTTGGGACGACGGAGTGATCGATCCTGACGACACCGAAATGCGCTCGGTATCGCCATCACCGCTTCGCTCAACGCGCCGCTGGCGGATGCCGGCTATGGGGTCTTTCGTTTTGACCCCGGCGCTGACGACGCGAGCATGTCACGACGCATGAGAGACGGACGAGGTCAGACGAATGCTCAGGAATACCTGCTTCGCGAGACCGATCGCAATTTATCACTGGTCGAACATCGATCATCCGGTCTAGCGGACACAGTCGCGTCGGATGAGGTCGGCGGCCTTCTCCGCGACCATGATCGTCGGCAAGTTGGTGTTGGCGCTGGGCACGCAAGGCATGACCGAGGCGTCGACGACGCGCAAGCCCCCGAGCCCGATAACGCGACAATGCGCATCGACGACCGCATTGGCATCCTCGAGCCGTCCCATGCGGCATGTGCCGGCGACATGTCCCATCGGCGCAATGGCACTCAGGATGTCGTCGTCGTTCAGCATCCGCCGGCGTCGGCGGTTGGCGATCCAGAAACCAGGCGCTAACCGGCGCGACAGAACGAGACGTGAAATGGACGGCGGCGCGTTCAGCACCAAGGATGCGCCCAGCGCGGTCAACGCACCGGCAAGCCCGGTCTTTCCGAATTGATTGAGCGACATCACCGGCGGCAGCAGAAAGGCGTCATGGTAGTGCTGCCCGAAGAGGGGATCGGCGAGCAGGCTTTCAGCGAAACGAGCGGCCTGCAGAATCCGCGGCGCATCGCGCGGATCATCCAGGAAGCGGAAATCGATGGCCGGAGGCGCTTCCGGCGCGGCATTGGCCAGGGCCACTGTGCCCTGCGAAAACGGCGCATACAGCGCCGCGCTGAACATGGCGAGATCGACACCGAAACTGTGGGAACTGACCCGGCCAATCGCCGTCAGCACCAGATCACCCGCCGGGCAATCCGCCAAACCCGATGAATGCCGCACCCCGGCCAGCGCAAACCGGCGCAACGCTGCCGGTAGCCGCGCGCGCGCCGGCAGCGTCATCGCGATATGCAGATAGGGATGGTTCTGCAGGTTCTGCCCGACGCCGGGGCGGTGCAGGCGCGGCTCGATGCCAAGGTCGCGCAGCGACTCGGCGTTACCGATGCCGGCGCGCATGAGCAAGGCCGGCGAATGGATGGCGCCGGCACTGAGGATGACCTCGCCTGCCGCGAGTTCGCGGCTCGAGCCCGCCTGCTCGACAGTGACGCCCGTGGCGCGACCATTCTCGATTCGCAGTGCCCGCACCGTGGCGCCCGCAAGAATGGTCAGGTTTGATCGAGCGCGCACGGCAGCGGTCAAGTAGCGGGACGCGGTCGAGGAACGCTTATGTGCCGTTGCGGCATTGGGCATAGCGAAGAAGCCGCAGCCGGGCGTCTCGTTGATGTCCTCGATATGCCCAAAACCACGGGTCTGCATCGCCGCCTCGATGGCACGCACAAAGCCCGGCCATTCCGCGCGCGGCGGGATACGGATCGGATAGGGACCGCCCGACGATGGCTCATCGGCATGCGCCTCGGCCCGATGGAAAAAGGGCAAGACGTCCGGCCAGTCCCACCCCTCAGCACCGGCCTCGGACCAGCGTCGATAGTCCGACGGCATGCCGCGTAAGGCCCACATACCCATGATGCTGGATCCGCCACCCATGATTCGTGCCTGGGGATAGGGATGGAGCCGTCCGCCCTCCCGTCGACGCGCCTGCAACTCCGGCCAGAAATATTCTGGGTTGAGGCTCGAACTCGGGAAGGTGTCGTCGATATCAGCGGGCGTGGCATCCGGCGGCGTATCGGCCCCTGCCTCAAGCAGGACCACGCGGTTCGCCGAGTTCTCGGATAAGCGCGATGCCAGCACCGCGCCGGCACTGCCGCCGCCGACAATGACATAGTCCGCGATCATGCCGGATACCCGCGAGCCGTCAGCGCTCCCGCCCATTCCGCCATGAACTGTCCTCCCTCTTCCCGGAAAGACCACAGTCCGCGTCGCACCGGCTTGCGGCAAATAAGAATTAGTCCATACTGGATAAAAATAAATTCAGCATGGATATTCTGCGGCATGAACGAAGGAGAGCTGCTGAGAGTCATCGGTTTCCTCGACCGGCTCCGCGAGCCGTTCGGCGAGCTATTTCCTGTTACCCAGCAGGATCCGACCTGGGCCATCGCCACCAGCCTGGTGACCGCGCAGCTGCGCGGCGAAATCCTGACCGTCTCCGCACTGGCCCAGGTCTCGGGCGTGCCTCACGCGACGGCGCTGCGCCGGATCAATGAGCTGATCGCGAGCGGCTGGATCATTCGGCTGCCACGCACGCGCACGGGCAAGAGCTTCACACTGCATCCAGGCGAGCCGATGATGGCCGCCTTCACTGGCTATGCTCGGCACATCAAATCCGTGCTGGCGCAAACCGTCGGCGTGCGGTCGAGCGCCGAGAACGACGAGGATTTCAGCTTCGGCGTCAACCGCATCGACACCTTTCTCGCGCCGCCCCCGAGCATCATGCAGCGCACGATCGACAGCGGCCGGACTCTGCGCTTCCTGCTGCAGGACGATGCCTTCTTCGCTGCGATGCGCGACCTCTGGGCCGATTGGCGCAACAACCTGGCATCTCGCCGCGACTTCGATCTGCTGAAGCTGGACGACATGTATGAGCGCGCCGTGGCCAATGCACAGCGTCCAGTCTCCGAATACGACGTCATCACCCTAAACGCGCCCTGGCTCGGCTCCTTCGCCGAGAGCGGACGAGTGCAATGCCTCGATGCACATCTGCTGAATGTCGGCATCGATTCGCTGGACTTCGACCCATCGGTCTGGGCGACCGGGCGGTGGGACAGCCGTCAGTACGGTGTGCCGATTGTCTCTTCGATCGAGCTGTTTGCCGCACGCACCGATCTGTTCGCCGAGAAATCGCTCAACTTCCCCCGGAGTTTCGACGAGGTGATCGCGGCGGGGCGGAAGCTGCACGCGCCCGCTGAAGGCCGTTTCGGCATAACCTGGAACGGTGTGCGCGGCATGCCGATCGCGTCCAGCTTCATGTCACTGGTCGGCTGCTGTGGCGGCGCCGTGCTGGAGGGGCCACGTGGTCCCGCCACACACCGGGCGATCGACTGGAGTGCAGCCGAACTGATGCCGTCCCTGGACAGCGACGCCGCGCGCGCGGCGCTCGACTATATGCACCGGCTCTGCACCATTTCGCCGCCGGACGTTTTGGATCTCAGTTGGGATCCCTCCGTCGAGCTGTTCCTGACCGGTCGCGCGGCGATGGCCTATGCTTGGTCCATGCGCGCGGTGCGCTTCGAGGCGGACATGCGCTCGCGGGTCAAGCGCCGCGTGCGCTACCTGCCGCAGCCGGCGGGGCCGCGCGGCGGCAATATCACGCCGCTCGGCGGCTTCCTGCTGGCGATCCCGGCCAATCTGCCGTCCGACCGCGTCGAGGCCGCCGCGGCCGCGATCGGCAGGATGACCTCACGCGAATCTATCCAGAGCCAGATCAACAATGGCTTCCCTGTCCTGCCGCGCTTCAGCATGGCCGCCAATCCCGACACGACCGCGGGCTCCCCGATCGTGCGCGCCATTGATCAGATGGCTCGGCGCGGGCAGCTTCAGGCTTGGCAACGTCCAGCCGTGCCGGGTTACATCGCCGTCGAAACGATCATTGGTGAGGAAGTGCATGACGCGCTGACCGGTCGTAAACCAGACGCGGCGGCTCTGAGCGATGCGCAGCACCGCATCATGGCAGTTCTGAAGCGGGAGCGGCACCTGACCAACGTCAAGCGGTCATGACCGCCGTGTCCGATCCGGCGGGATGTTGGCGGACTTGGCTCGATGACTTTCATTCGCGAACCATCACACGAGATATCGCATCGCGGTCGTATAGATGACCTCGGGAGGGCGCGGCTTCGTCGTCGCCTCGCCCCTAACATCTCACCAACCAGAAAGTCGCTCCAGAACTGACCGGTCGAAGGGCGTCCGAAAGGCCCGGCGCTTCGCGCGATACGTTCGACGATTCGGACAGACGCGAGGTCTCTTATCCATCGTGCCTCGCTGAAAAGTCCAAAACGGACAATTCCATCGTTGCGTCTCCTGCGGTGGGCTGTTGTGCTCCCGCCTGACGGACCAAGAGCTATTGCAACGGGTCCGTGTCGCAACAAGAAAGTTGGAGTGAGGAAATGTCTCAAGACGATCTTGCGACGCTCAAGACGCGTGTCCAGGCATTGGAGGATCGAAACGCGATACTCGACACGCTGAAGCAGTATGGTCACGCCCTCGACTACGGTGACTTCGACCGGTTGACGGACTGCTTCACGGCCGACGCGGTGCGGGAGACGAGGCGACCGGATGGCTCGGTCAATCGATGGGAAGGCGTTGCTGGCACCAAAGATTTCGCGAGCCGCCATTCGCATGCTCCTGAAATTTTTCATAAGCACCTCGTTCTCAATAGCCTGATCGAATTGCACGGCGACACTGCAGATGTCGTGAGCTACATGTTCCGCTTCGATCCGCGTGACGGCGAACCGTCGTTCGTCTGGGGGATGGGGCGATATCTGGATACGCTGAGGCGAGATGCCGATGGCCGCTGGCGCATCATGCGGCGCGTTTCCGAGATCGAAGATCAATGGCCTGGTCGATTTGTATTGACTGGACATCAGGTGAAAGCTTGAGCGCCCGAAGGCCAACGAGCACTGTTGATTTCCAACGATTTCCGGCCCTATTCGCCAACTGGCGCCGGAAGCTGCTGCCGCGTCCATTCCTACATCACAGCGGGCTCTGTCCAAGCAGGGTACTTACGTGCGGACACTGGCAGTGAATATCGACCTGCCGTCCAAGCAAAAGCAGAACAACGATGAGGGAAACGTCCATGATGCTTCAGGAAGCGAATACCTACTCGATCGCCGGGACGGCTGCCGTGGCGGCAGTCTCGGACGACATACGCCATGCAAATTCGGACCGACGCGAAGTGAGGCGCGTCATCATCTCCGGCTACCTCGGATGTGCAATTGAGTTCTACGACTTCCTCTTGTACAGCACTGCTTCTGCGCTCGTGTTCGGGCCGGTCTTCTTTGGCAACCTCTCGCCGCTGATGAGCACGGTTGCTGCCTACGCGACGTTTGCCGCTGGGTATTTGGCTCGGCCCTTGGGCGGCATCATCTTTGGCCACTTCGGCGACCGACTCGGGCGTAAGAGCATGCTCGTCATCACAATGTGGATGATGGGCATCGCTTCGACATTGGTGGGTCTTCTGCCTACGCCCCAGACCATTGGCTGGGCGGCTCCTGCGCTATTGCTGCTCATGCGCATCATCCAAGGCCTCGCGGTGGGCGGCGAGTACGGTGGAGCATTGATGATGGCCATCGAACACGGTGATCAGAAAAGGCGGGGGCTTTTTGCGTCGCTCATCCACATCGGTGCGCCGACCGGAACCTTGCTCTCGGCGCTCGCATTCGGGCTCGTCAAACTGCTACCCGAGGACCAGTTCCTGCAATGGGGATGGCGCGTGCCCTTCCTCTTCAGCGCTCTGTTGCTGATCATTGGCGTCTACATCAGAAACCGGATCAGCGAGTCACCGCTTTTCCTCGAGGCTTTGAAGCGCGAAGGTGAAATGAGCCGATTTCCTCTCGCCCATCTACTGCGCTTTGAGTGGAAGGCCGTTATTCTCGCTGTCGTCACGGCAGCAGGACCCCTTGCCGTCTTCATCGTTGGGGCAACCTTCACACAGACCTATATCCGGAATCTGGGGTTGGACTCGAGCATCGCGCTGTTCGCGCTCGCGTTCGCAAACGGTGTCAACCTTGTGTGGTTCCCGGTCTGCGCTCATCTCAGCGACAAGTATGGACGCAGGCCAGTGTTAATCACGGGCTTCTTGCTTTCGATTCTGCTGATTGGGCCCAACTTCCTCCTGGTCTCGACGGGTGATCCGATCCTGACTGTCCTCGCCTTCTGGCTTTTGGGTTCGTTTGCAGCAGGCCTGCTCTATGGACCCATGGGCGCCTTTCTGAGTGAGAAGTTCAGCACCAAGACGCGCTACACCGGCGCCTCCATCGGCTATCAGCTTGGCTCGACCCTGGGCGCTGGCCTCACCCCACTGATCGTGACGTGGATTTTCGCCTCTACGGGGGGAACCAGCGTTGTCGGAGTTGGTGCCTTCCTGGCAGTGTTCTGTCTCATCTCGATGCTTTGCGTCGTGCTGTCGCCAGAAACACGCCAGACCGACATCTCGCACTGACGCCGGTTGCGCATCAACTCAGTCCGACATCCGCTTCACCAGGGGAACACAATGACATCATCCGAGCTGCGGCAGAAGCCATTGTATCTGCTGAAACGTAATTCGATGATCAACCAGGAGCAATTCGGCAAACATTGGTTCGAGGTCCACGCAGCGGTTCTTAAGTCGATCCCGGAATGGCCTCGGTTGCGCAGCGGTTACGTGCAGAATCATCTGATTGGTTCGGGTCTCCTGGGCCAATTGCCGTTCCCCTATGACGGGGTGGCGCAGGTCTACGTTCGTCCAGGCACCGAGGGTGGCCCGTCCTTTCCCGAGATGCCGGTATTCCGGGAGCGCGTGATCCCGGATGAGGAGGCTTTCCTAGATCGTAGCCGCGTTGTCGTTCTCAAGACGCTCGAGCACGTGATCCTTCCGGGTGCTGGCGCCGTGAAGGTATTCGTCTTCCACCGCCGGCGTGCAGGTCTGTCGCAGCAGGACTTCAGCAACCGCTGGCGCACCGTGCACAGGGATATCGTGCTGGCTCAGAGAGACTTCGTGCAGGGACTCCGCGGCTATCGGCAGGATCACACGATTTCAGGCGCAACGCGGTATCTGGCAGGCGGAGTCGTGCCTGTCGATGAGGAATTCGATGGTGCCTCCGAATTCTGGTTCGATTCGTCAGAGGCAGCAAAAGCGGCCTTCAATGCGTCGGGCTACACGAGGGGAATTCGTGATGATGCATCGAACCTCTTCGATTTGAGCCGCGAGATAGCATGTCTTGTCGCCCCCCGGGTGATCCTTCCTGAATGAGCACGCAACGCTGAAGACTGGGTCTTACAGTCAAAGTCGGCCGACCCACTCTCGCCCTTCCAGTCATGGAGAAACGGATGACATCGCCAATGAGTTTGGAAACGTCACGGAGCGCTTGGCGTTTGATGGCCGTGGCGGCCGTGACAACTATGATAGGAATCACAACGACTGCCGGCCAAATGGCGGCGCCGTTACAGGTCCCGGGGCCGATTGTGGCGTCAGGCGCCAAGCTGGAAAAACTATTCGATGGGGGCTTCTGGACTGAAGGCCCCGCGGTTGGCCCCGATGGTAGGATTTATTTCTGCGACATCACCATGACGTTCGCAACTCGGATGGATGCGGGGAGTATTTGGGTCTTCGATCCTGCCACCAACAAGACCTCTATCTTCCGTTCACCAAGCGGCATGGCCGCTGGGATCAAATTCGATCGCGAAGGACGAATGATCGTCGCGCAAGGCGCCGATTTTGGGGGCCGTTCTATCGTTCGCACGGACAGCAAGACCGGTCGAACAACGATAATCGCAGGGCTCTATAAAGGACGCCCTTTCAATGCACCGAACGACCTCGACATCGACGATCAGGGTCGTATCTACTTTACGGATCCCCGCTATTTTGGTCATGAACCGATCGAGCAACCGATTCAGGGAGTCTACCGCCTCGACACGGATGGCTCCGTCCATCTCATCCTTGCCGATGTTGCCAGGCCGAATGGCATTGTGATTTCGCCCAATCAAAAGACCCTGTACGTTGCCGAGCTCGATTCTTTGGTGTCCGACTTTCGCATCGACAAGGTCCCGCAGCGGAACGGCGCCATGAGACTATTGGCATATGACTTGGCCGCGGACGGGACGGCGAGCAATCAACGCGTTCTTGCTGACTACGGCAGTGAGATCGGCCCTGACGGCATTACCGTTGATGCGCGGGGAAATGTCTACGCTGCGGTGTCGGCGGCGAGTCGTCGCGGCGTGCGTGTCTACGCACCGAGCGGCGAGGAGATCGCATACATTCCCGTGCCTGACGAACCCGCGGTGTCTAACGTCGCGCTTGCCACTCGTGACGGCCGAACGTTTCTCTACATGACAGCGAAGAACAGTCTTTATCGGATCGAGACGTTGATCCCCAGTCGATGACGTGAGCGGCATTCGATTTCGCGTTGCATCCAACCTCTTCTATATGAACCGCTCGATTGCATGTCTTGTCGACCCCGGGTGATCCGTGAACTGCACGGCGACCACGAAGTGGGGTGGTATCGTTCCGCCACTGCCGAGTCCTATTCGACTGCACAGATCATGGCGCTTGTGGCTGGGTCCTCTGACATGCTCTTCGGCGCGCGGTTCAGGTTCGAATTCTGGCGACGCCCTCCGCGATACTCTGATCGCGCGCAGTCGACGTGTACCAATGACCGGCATTGGGCTACATTCGGCACGATTGACGAGCCAAGCGCGGGGGATCGTAGTTTGGCGTACAAAATCGGGCGACTGCGGAGAGAGTGGGAGTCAAACCCACGATTTTCGACTATTCCGCTTCGAACAGCCGAGGCCGCGCATAAGCACTCGCCCGCCTTCTGCCCTCGCAAATTCGGAATCATGCACATGCGCCACAAGCTCGCTCAAGTTAGTGGTAGCGAGATTTTTCTTGATATCCCGGTGCACACGTCGTGCACACGTCGCCCTCTAACCAGTTGAACAACTTGAACTCTCGGTCCAATCCATCATGGGCAAGTTTGAGCTAGCTCCAGCAATCGATGTCCAATTGGAGCCAATTCAAGGAGGTTTCGTCCATCACCTCTTCCCATGAGCCACGGCACGGAGAGAGTGTCAGTCAACCTCCATTGAAATATGTACCGTTTCTCAATTCAGCACAGAGCAACCTACGATCTTGGCTACGGTAGCGACGCCCCACTTCAAGCATCAGGGATAGATGACCCGTGAAGTCATCGACTACTTCTCTCAAGTCCCAGACGCCTCGCGAGAAAGTGTTCGACGGCGGCGCAAGCTGCCGACAATCGTAGTAATTCAGCATTGGTTTCTTCTGAATGACCCTCCAACGGCAGCCAATGCGGCACAAACGCGCAAAGATGGCCCGATGCCAATTGGGAGCTGAGCATGTCCCAGTCAGTACACGTTCGGGCCTTTCGCGACCTTGTCGGCGACGGAGGCGTCGTTGACGACCCGGAGCGGATGGCTACCTACACGACGGATCAACGCCAGCTCTCCACGGGCTCGACGTTTGCCGTGCTGAAGCCGGCGACGACGAAGCAAGTCGCCGACATCGTGCGGCTGGCGGCGCATCATGGTATCGGAATCGTTCCGCAGGGCGGCAATACCAGCTACTGCGGCGGTGCGACACCGGACGCTTCCGGACGCCAGATTATCGTGAGCCTCGAGCGGATGGACAGGATTCGCGAAGTCGATCCCGTCTCCATGAGCATCTCTGTGGACGCCGGCGCCATCCTGAAGAACGTACAGGACGCCGCGGCGGCCACCGGACTTCTGTTGCCGCTCAGCCTCGGCGCGGAAGGCAGTTGCCGGATCGGCGGTAACATCGGGACGAATGCCGGCGGGCTATCGGTCGTCAGGTACGGAATGACGCGTGATCTGCTGCTCGGAATTGAGGCGGTGCTGTCGGACGGCACGGTGGTCTCCGACATGCGCAAGCTGCGGAAGAACAATACCGGCTACGATGTCAAACAGTGCTTCGTCGGAAGCGAGGGGACTCTGGGCATCGTTACGGGCGCAGTGTTGCGTCTCGCGCCCCTGCCAACCCGCCGCGCGACTGCCTGGCTGAAGCTCGCGAGCGGCGCGCCGCTCGCCGAGCTTCTCGCTCTGGTCCGTCGCGAATCCGCGGACCTGCTGACCACTTTCGAATTCATGGCGGCCCGATCCATCGCGCTTGCGACCGACGCAATGACCGACCCGCGCTCCCTTGGAGCGGGCCCAGCTGGCGCCGTCCTCGTCGAGTTAGCCTCTTCCTCACGTCATCTCGATCTCGACGAACTGATGGAAGCAGTACTGGCCGAGGCGATCGAGTCCGGATGGATCGAGGACGCACTGCTGGCGCAGAGCGGATCGCAGCGGACCGCGATGTGGCGGCTCCGCGAGACCATCCCCGAGGGCGAGAAGCGCCGGAACGGGTCGGTCAAGCACGATATCTCGGTACCGCTTTCCTCCATTCAGCGCTTCCTAGATCTGGCCGGCTCACAGGTGCGAGCATATGACGCCGACCTTGAGCTTTCCGTGTACGGCCATGTCGGCGACGGCAATCTGCACTACAACGTGCTCGTTCCCGCCGGCGTCGACCGCATCGAGTTCACCAAGCGGATCGAAAGCAGCCTGTCTCTGCAACTCTACGATACAGCCGCAGCGCTCGGCGGCACGTTCAGCGCGGAGCATGGCGTCGGCCGATTCAAGAAGCATCTTCTGGAGCGGTACGGCGATCTCGGGCGCATCGCGGCGATGCGCCGGATCAAGACCGCCTTTGATCCGGCGGACATCATGAACGCTGGCGCGATCGTCTGCCCATTGGGAGAGAAGTCTGCCCGTTGAACCATCGGCCGGCGAGTTGGCGATCCTTTCCAAACGGTGGGTCTTCGGCCGATGCACCTCGATCAGCCAAATCGTCTTGTCCATAAAGAAAGAGCCACTCCGAAGGAGTGGCTCAAGTTGGGGAGGAAACGCCCCTTAGGGACTGCTAAATCGCGATCAGGTCCCGCACGCGGATAAGGATCTTCGAGCACAGCTCCGAGTCCTTTGCTCGCCACGGTACGTCGGGCCTGACGTCCGGCTCGATCTTCAGATGGCGGCGATGTCCAGCTTGGAACCATCGACCAGACGCGACAGCCGGAACGGCGTCGGATCGACGCAAGGCGTGTCGTTTACGACAAGCTCTGCGGCCAGATAGCCGAGCCCCGGGCCCAGACCGAAGCCGTGACCCGAGCAGCCCGCCGCGAGGACGAGGCCATCCACCCCGTCCACCTGCGATACCACGGGCACTGCGTCCGGCGTGCAATCGACGAAGCCGCCCCAGGCGCTATCGATCTCTATTTCGCCGAGTTGGGGGAAGGTTTTCCGGACACTCTCCACCACTTGGCTCTCCAGCCATTTCAAGGGCGGAGGGTCCAGCACGCGATTCTGTTCGAAGATCCGGTCGTCGTTGGTCAGCAGCGCCGGCAATGAATCCGGCCCCGAAACGAACGATTGGCCGATGCCGAGCCTGACGTTCTTCAGGCGACGCAAGAACTGCGGCATGAATTCCCGGCTATACCGGATGGCCTGGGGCGTGATTTCGAGGTTCGCCTTGCCGCTGATCGCAAGCGTGTAGCTGCCGTCCAGTCGGCGCGTAATCGTGCAATAGGGTGTGGAGACCGCCTCGCCTATGTTGATTGTCGGCGTGGAACGCAGCGCGGTCTGCCGGATGCTCGCTTGGGGGAAACTGATCCCGAGCGGCCGAAGGAAGCGCGAGGACCAGGCGCCGGCGGCGCACAGCACAGCACTGGTTCTGATGTAGCCCTTCTCCGTGTGCACGCCCGCAATCCTGCCATTGGCCAAGTCGAGCGCCCGCGCGGCGCATCCCTGGTGGATCGTGGCGCCCAGAACTCTAGCCCCCTCAGCGATAGCCGGCGCGGCGAGCGCAGGTTCGGCCTTGCCGTCTCGCGCCGAATAGGTCCCGCCGACCCATTTGTCGCGCGCTTCGGGGACGCGCTCGGCCACCTCGGCCCGGCTCAGCACGCGGGTATCGACGCCGTACTCCCTGGCGACCTCGCGCCACTTTTCCCAGCCCGCGAGCACAGCCTCGTCATGGGTCGCATAGACGAGACCACAGCGACGAAATCCAAGGTCCCGATTGATATCGCGCGTGAGCTCGTCCCACAGCCGCATGGAGAGCACCGATAGCGGCAGTTCGCGCCGGTCGCGGTTCTGCTGGCGGCACCAACCCCAGTTTCGGCTCGATTGTTCACAGGCGACGTGCCCCTTCTCGAGGAGCGCCACGGAGAGGCCACGCTTCGCCAGGTAATAGGCGGCCGTAGAGCCGAGGATGCCGCCGCCGACGATGACGACGTCGGCCTCGGCCGGGAGACGCTCATCGCTGTGAATGCGATCGACGTGGGGCGACATGGTCCAACGAACCTCGGCTGCCAAGAATGCGGAAGCAACGTTTCCGATCAGCCCTTCATCGCATCGTGCGCTCGGTAGAATGTGCTGAAATCATCCAGGACTTCGCAAGATGTTCGGTTTTCTGGCCGTTTGAGCGATACGAGATGCTCAAGCGCGAGAGTGATAAAATCCGAGAACGGCCTTGGTCTCGAGATACTCCTCCATGCCCTCGATGCCGTATTCGCGACCGTTGCCGGAGCGCTTGTAGCCGCCGAAAGGTGCGTTGGGGTCCCAGTCAGGATAATTGAGATGGACTTGACCCGACTGGATCTGCCCGGCGACGGTTCGCGCCGTCTCCATATCAGTGCCCTGCACGTGGGCGCCGAGGCCGTAGACGGTGTCATTGGCGATCGCGATCGCTTCGTCCACGGTGTCGTAGGGAATGATAGACAGCACCGGGCCGAAGATCTCCTCCTGCGCGATCCTCATGTCGGGACGGACGTTCGAGAAGATGGTCGGCCGCGCATAGAAGCCAGTCCGGAGATCGTCGGGCCGCCCTCGCCCGCCGATGACGAGCTTGACGCCTTCTTCCAGTCCGACGCCGATCATGGTCTGGATGCGCTCGAACTGCGGCCGGTTGGCGATCGGACCATGGGTCGTGCTTTCCGCAAGGGGATCGCCGACCACCAGTTCAGAAGCGGCCGCCGCGGCCAAGGTCTCGACCTCCTCGATCCGTGAACGGGGCACGAGCATGCGCGTCGGCGCACTGCAGGATTGGCCGAGATTGCGGAAGGCGGCGGCGACGCCAAGCGGAACAGCACGGCTGAGATCGGCGTCCGGCAAGATGATATTTGGCGACTTGCCGCCGAGCTCCTGGGCAACGCGCTTGACGGTGGGCGCTGCCGCTTGCGCGACGAGAACGCCGGCGCGCGTCGAGCCGGTGATCGAGATCATGTCGACCAACGGATGCGACGCGAGAGCGGCGCCCACGATCGGACCTGTCCCATTGACGAGGTTGAAGACGCCGGGTGGGCAACCGGCATCGTCCATCAGTTCCGCGAATAGCAAAGCGCTCAGCGGCGATAATTCGCTCGGTTTCAACACCACCGTGCAACCGGCCGCAATCGCCGGGGCCACCTTCGCAGTAATCTGATAAAGTGGCCAGTTCCATGGCGTGATGAGGCCGCAGACGCCGATTGGCTCGCGCATGATCGCGGTGCTGCCGCGCGCGGCGATGAACGGATAATTCGCGAGATTGTCGCGGGCGACGCGGATATGCTCGGCGGCCAACGGCACCTGAGCGCGGCGCGCATAGGTGATCGCAGCTCCCATCTCACACGTAAGCGCCTGCGCGAACAGCTCCAGCCGCTCAAGGAGCAAGGCGTGCATCCGGTCGAGCAGCGCCGCTCTCTGAGCAGGCGGTGTCATGGACAAGGCGGCGAAGGCTCCTCTGGCGGCTGCGATCGCGCAGTCCACATCATCGTCGTCGCCGAGCGCGACGTCGGCGATCGGCTGTTCCGTCGCCGGGTTGACGACAATTGCGGCTGCCGTGACTGATCCGATCGGCTTCCGCCAGTCTCCGTCGATGTAGAATTTTCCGAGAAAGCCGGCTTCCGTCAAATGTCGAATGGGCGAGGTCATTGGAAGCGATCCTTGATCCGGGAATAGGCGCCGATCGGCGGCGGGAACCAGGGGCTGGGAATGGCCCGGCCAGTGCTACCAGCCGCGCATCCGGGGCCATCGGGCGTGAGTCGCGTCGCCGCCGGCGGAGACGACGTTGTACAACTCGTGTTGCGACGCCGTAGCACAGGCGTGATTGGGGAGAATCCTGACCTTCGCGCCGATCGGAAGATTGGGCAAAGCGTGCGCCGACCCGGGCCTGATGGCGAGGATCCCGTGCTCCTGGCTTGCTTGCGAAACGATCAGGTCCGGATAGACCTTGCCGGCCACGTCGCAGACCAGACCATATCCGTGGTCGACCCGCTGCGCCGCGGTGCCGCGGTCGCGCGACAGCGCCATCCATCCGGCATCGACCAAAATCCAGCCCTTCTCGGGCTTCGTGCCGATCACGGTGGCGAGCACCGAGATCGCGATGTCGTCCGTCGTGCAGACACCAACACCGTGCATGACCAAGTCGAAGAACATGTAGACGCCCGCCCGCATTTCCGTGACGCCGGTCAGGTCTTCGGCGAAATGCGCTGTCGGGGTCGAGCCGACGCTCACGATGGGGCATTGGTGCCCGGCCGCCCGCAAGGCCTCCGCCGCGGCAACCGCTACCGCTCTCTCATTCTCCGCGGCCGCGACGAGAGCCTCGGGCGTGAAGAGGCTGTAGGATTCGCCTGCATGGGTGAGAACGCCGGCAAGCTTGATGCCGGCCTCGCCCAGCGCGACCGCGACTGCAATGAGCTTTGGATCGTCCGCGGTCAGCCCGCCGCGGTGACCATCGCAGTCAATCTCGATGAACGCAGTGGGTGTCACACCAGCGTCACGACCGGCGGCGCCGAGCATCCTCGCCTGCTCCGGCGAATCGAGCAGTACCTTGAGGTCAACGCCTGCTTTGCGCAGACGCATCGCTCTTTCAGCTGTGTGGGGCGCCAGACCCACCGCATAAGTCATGTCGCGAAAACCGTGCCGCGCGAAATACTCGGCTTCCGCCAGGGTAGAAACAGTGATCGGCCCCGATCCGGACGGATAAGCCCGTCGCGCCACGTCGATGGATTTCGCGGTTTTCATGTGGGGACGCAGCACGACGCCCCGCTCCGCCATGCGCGAGGACAGGCGGGCGAGATTGCGATCGAGCCGATGCACGTCGAGCAGGAGAGCCGGCGTTGCCAGCGTGCCGAGCGTTGCGGCCGTCTCGGAGTTCTGGTGATCCGTTCCGCTCATCTCCTCGCGTCGCACGTCGATGTCTCCTAGCCGAACGACTGATTGGGAATCGCAAACACGCGCGCCGGCCCGCCTGATGGTGCCGGCGTGCCCAAGATCATTGTGGTGGCATCGCCGACCTGCTCCAGGCCGATGCCTTCAAGCCAACTCCCGAGCTGCGATGTGGCAGAGGTGTCGATGCGGACAAAACCACTGCCGAGCCGCGCGAGCGCAGCCTCGATCAGCGCCTGTGCATCGGTCTCGGTTTCGGCGACGACGGGACCGATGACATGCCCGCGGCCAAAAAGCCGGGAGATGGCGTAGCCGCGGGCCATGCCGTCACGCTGCAGGAGATAGCTATCACCGCTTTGGAGTAGCTTTTCGAGCATCTGTCGTCTCTCCAAGCCCGTAGCGTCGCGATCGAGTCGCATGATCACCTCGAAATCCGAGGCAGCCATTGGCCTGACGAGCCCCGGCGGCGACTCATGGCGTCCTCTGGGAATTCCCTGATGCTGGTGGATGACCCCGATGGGGACGAAACCGCGCCGCTGGTAAAGCGCTTGGCCTTCGGCGGTCGAATTCAGCGCAATGCTTCGTGGACGCGCGGACGTCAGCAACGCATCCATGAGCCGGGCCCCATAGCCACGGCCCTGAGCGGTCTTCGCGACGATGATCATACCAGCGGAAGCATGGGTTTCGCCATACGGCCACCATGCCGCGGTCCCGATCACCGTCCCACCGTGTTCCAGAACAAAGCCTTTGCCCAGCTGCAGCGCGACATCCCAATCTTCGAGCCGATAGGGCCAGGACATCTCCTGCGAGAGCTTCAGGGCGCCTTCCAGGTGTGATCTGGCGAATGGAACCAGCACCGCGGCTCGATCGTCGCGATCTCCGGCCTGGTAAGCTGCGGGCTTCATCATTGGTCGACGTTTCTCTTGCTCGCGGTACTTGTCGCCAGTACCTGATTGACGGCGAGGTCCACCTGATCCTCGCATCGTCCGCACTGTACGTTTCACCAGACAGCATTACACAATTGGACTGGAGCAAAGTTCGGCATAGAATTTCATTGTTCGCGGCTCGACGCGGCCAATCTGCCGTCAGCGGCGGGCGCGCCAGGACGGCGCTCGAAAGCGGGCCGTCAGAGCTGACGCCTCACATGCGGCGGGAGCACCACTGCAAGCGCCAGACGGTGCGGATTGACGTCGGTTATCACGACGTGTCGCGCGCCGACGCGTCGGGCGCCGCGGCGCGGCCTTCGAGAGTCGGCGTCATAATTCCCTCCAATCTCCGCTAGGGCGCCATTTCGGCGATCATCATGGGGATCTCTCCACGCAGCACGCGCAACATGCGCTCGAAGTGACCCGGATCGTGTGGCTTTAGGAGCGTAGCTTTGCGGGGCAGATATACGTCCCACAGGCGCGACAGTAAAAACCGAAATGCCGCAGCGCGCTGCATCGCGGGAAGCAGCAAGCGCTCCGAAGGAGTCAACCTCCGGACGCTCTCATATGCGTCGAGGAAGGCGATGACTCGCTCCTCGTCGTAACGGCCGGCGGGACCATCGATGCACCAATCATTGACGCACACTGCAATGTCGAACAGAAGCGCGTCGCACCCGGCGAAATAGAAATCAAGAACGCCGGACAGTTGCCCCCGCTCAAACAAGGCGTTGTCGCGAAAGAGATCAGCGTGCACCGGTCCCCTGGGCAGTTGCCGGTAGGTCGAGGACAAAGCGACCTGGTTCTGAAACGCCAATTCACTCGCGAGCAGCGAGCGCTGTCCAGCAGATGCATAGCGGCTGACCACCGGCACAACCTCGTTCCACCACTGGAGGCCGCGCGGATTTATCTGTTGTCGCGGGTAATCGGCCCCAGCCAGGTGCACCTGCGCGAGGAATTTTCCGACGGCACCACAATGCGCGACCGTAGGCTCCATCTCGCTTGCACCGGGAAGCCTGGTAACGACGGCGGCAGGCCGCCCCTTCAGTGAGTGAAGGATTTCGCCGTCACGGTTGGCGACCGGATTGGGGACGGGCATGCCCCGCACCGCAAGATGCTTCATGAAGTGGAGGTAAAACGGCAACTGCTCGAAGGGGAGGCGCTCAAAAATGGTGAGCACGTACCCTTCCCGATCCGTATCGACGAAGTAGTTGGTATTCTCAATTCCGCTGGTGATCCCGCGAACGGAGCGAGGCGCGCCGAGACCCCGCGCTCGAAAGAACGCTGTGACTTGGTCGAATGACAGCTCCGTGAATACGGCCATGGGTTGACGCGACCTTCGTTCCGATATCTGCCGTTCAGCAGGCTTTATCACGCACAATCTCGGTGATGTAGTTCTTGACAGCCTGGGCATTCGCGGGAAGGACTTTGACCCGCCTCGGCAACTTCTCAATGCCATCGTAGCTTTGCGGGCGATCGGGCTCACGGCCCAGAGCTTCCTTGATCGTCGCGGCGAATTTGATCGGCAGAGCAGTTTCGAGCACAATCATCGGCATCTCGGGACTCGCGTGCATGCGCCCGACCTTCACGCCATCTGCCGTATGTGGATCGATCACGGTGTTCCGACGCTTCCACGTGTCACGGATGGTCGCGAGCCGATCGGCATGTGTGCTCCTTCCGCTACGGAAGCCGAAACGGGCTGTAGCCTCTGCAAATCTGGATTCTCCACTCAGATCGAACGAGCCTCGCTCCCCGAGCTGATCAGCAAACAGCGATTTCGTTCGCTCTGCGTCCCGATCTAACAAGTCGAATACAAAGCGTTCGAGATTTGAAGCCTTGGAGATGTCCATGGACGGGCTTGAGGTTTCGAGCGTGTCTGCGCGACTTCGGACGCGATACACCCCGGTACGGAAAAACTCGTCGAGCACGTCGTTCTCGTTGGTCGCAAGGACCAACCGGGATATTGGAAGCCCCATCATGCGCGCAACATGCCCCGCGCAGATGTTGCCGAAATTCCCCGAAGGCACTGCAAAGCTTACACTTGTCGTCCCCCGTTCGGACGCCTGCAGATAACCGGAGAAGTAATAGACGACCTGCGCAAGGAGCCTCGCCCAGTTGATCGAGTTCACCGCACCGATCTTGTATTTCTGCTTGAACTCCAGATCGCTCGCCACCCGCTTGACGATGTCCTGGCAATCGTCGAAGACGCCTTCTATCGCGATGTTGTGGATGTTGTGGTCCTGGAGGCTGAACATCTGAGCTTGTTGAAAGGCGCTCATTCGTCCGCGGGGCGAGAGCATGAACACCCGCACCCCTTTCTTGCCGCGCATGGCGTATTCTGCCGCGCTTCCGGTATCGCCACTGGTCGCACCAAGAATGTTCAAGTTCTCCTGCCGGCGCGCCAGCTCGTACTCGAGCAGATTGCCGAGCAACTGCATGGCCATGTCCTTGAACGCCAACGTGGGACCATTCGACAGTTCCTGGAGGTAAAGTCCCCTCTCCAGCTTTCGCAGCGGCGCGATGTCAGGCTTTCCGAATATCTCCGGCGTGTAGGTCTTTGCACAGATGGCATTCAGGTCGGCGGAGGGAATATCGCCGACATAGAGCGACAGGATCTCGAAAGCCAGGTTGGCGTAGGACAGCGTACGCCACGCATCCAGCGTGGCGTGGTCCACACGAGGATAGGTTTCCGGGACGTACAGCCCGCCATCCGGGGCGAGGCCTTCAAGCAATGCCTCGCAGAATTGCTTGCGGCCTGAATGGCCGCGCGTGGACACGTACTGCATCGTCAATCTTCTTTAGAGAGGCGGAAGTGCCTCCGGAACTCAGACCTGGGTTGTAAGCTGTGCTGCCGGCCGTCAACGGCTGGCGCGCCACATCGCGATCCGGTCACGCATCCGGTAGCCTTGAATGAAGGCAGGCATGAACCACGGATTGCCTCGATAGAACGGGATGAAGGCCGGAGGCCTGAAGTCGAACGCGGTGCGCGCCCTCTCCTCGTGTCCCATGAGCTTGTGGGCCGCATGCATACCGACCCATGGCGCCCAGACCACGCCCGACCCGCAGAAGCCGCTGGCATAGACGATACCTTCCTTCTCGAAAATGCGCGGAATCATGTCGCGGTTCATGGCCACATGGCCGAACCAGCTGTGTGAGAGGCGAACGGGCTCCAGCTCAGGGAACAGATTCACCAGGCCCTTGCGCAGAAGCAGCTTCGGGGCGACGGGGTCGCCGACACGAGAGCTGTCGCGGCCGCCCAGCAAGATGCGTTTGCCATCAGGCGAGGGCCGATAATAGAAGCCGACCTCCCGGTTCTCCGTGATCATCATGCGTTTCGGCATCAGCCGCGCCATGACTTCGGGCGCAAGCTCCTCCGTCGCAATGATCCGGCTGCGAACCGGGACCAGCCGACGGCGCAGGAAGGGCACGGCGCCATCGGTGTAACCGTTGGTACACACCAGCACCTGACGCGCCTGCACCGGACCGGCCGCGGTGACGACGCGGAAACCGGAGCCATCTCTGTCGATCGAGATCACGGGCGTCCGCGCGTGGACTCTCAATCCGGAAGCGAGCGCGACCCGCAGCAGTTCGGCGTGAAACTTCGCCGGGTGCAGTCCGCCGATGTCGATCCGAACCGTACCGCCGCGATAGACATCGGTGCCGATATACTGGCGCTGCTCGGCATAGGGAACTGCGTAGGCTTCGATCCCAAGCTTCTTTGCCAGCCTCTCCGCGGTGCGCGCCATGGCCTCGTATTGCTCGTAGCCGAAGGCGCCTTTGAACTGCCCCACCGGCTGGAAGTCGCAGGCGAGGCCTTCCGTCCTGATGAAATCGTACAGGAACTCGCGCGCGGCCTTGCCTTCCGCCTCGATCGCCAGCGCCCTCTCCTCTCCGAACCGGCGCGTGAGCGTCGCGTAATCGGGCCGAATGGATCCGCTGGTGATACCGCCGTTGCGCGTCGAAGCTCCTTCACCAGGGTCCATGGCGTCATAGGCCGCAACCGAGCGGCCCTCGCGCGCCAGCACCAGACCGGCCGAGAGCCCTGCATAGCCCGCGCCCACGATCAACACGTCGAGCTTCCTGGCTATTGGCTGCTGAGGCGGCGGCTTAAGCGGCGCGGCTTCCCACCAATAGGGCGTGGCCTTCTCGGCAACTCTCGGCGCGTGCATGGCTTTGCTTCTCGTATGGTCGCTGGTTTCTGCCGCGACTCAGTTGAAATCGTTCAGATGTGGTCGTTTCGAACGTCGAGGGCATCTCGCAAGCCATCGCCGATGAAGTTGAAGCTCGTCACCGCCATCGTAATGGCGGCACCGGGAATGATGGCAAGCCAGGGAGCGCTCGCCAGATATTGCTGGGCGCCATTGAGCATGTTGCCCCAGCTGGGCAGCGGCGGCTGGATGCCGTAGCCGAGAAAGCTGATATAGGCCTCCAGAAGGATCGCGCGCGCGACGGCCAGACTTGCGGCGACGATGATGGGACCCATGGCATTGGGCAGGATCTCGCGGAACATGATGTGCGCCCTGCGAAGCCCGACCATGCGCGCGGCCTGGACGAACTCGCGCTCGCGCAGGGAACGGACCTCGGCCTCGACGATTCGCGCAGTCTCCATCCAGCTCGTGACGGCAATGATCACGGTGATCATCGCCGGGCTCGGCCGCAGCGTTGCGGCCAGCGCCAGCACGAGAAAGATCGAGGGATAGGACAGGAAGCCATCGACCGTCCGCATCAATGCCGCCCCGACCCAACCCCCGCGATAGCCGGCCGTCACGCCAATGAGCGTGCCGATCAACGTCGACAGCAACATGGCGGAGAACCCCACCGCCAGCGAGACGCGCCCGGCCATCAACAGCCGCACCGCGAGGTCTCGCCCTAAGGGATCCGTGCCTAAGTAATGGTTGCCTGTCAGCGGCGGAGCAAAGCGGGCGCGCAGATCGATGTGGAGCGAATCGTAGGGCAAGGCATAGGGACCGATGGCGCACGCCAGCACGAGCAGGGTGATCATCGCGATTCCCAAGAGCGCCAGGTGGTGACGCATGAAGCGGATAACGGCACGGCTGTGCCACCAGCGGGCCGGAGCTGCGTGCGCGACGATGGCGGTCATATCTACTCGCTCCTCTTATCTGTCGTGAGTCTGCAGGCTCAGGCCAGGCGAATGCGCGGATCGACGGTGGCGATCACGATGTCTGCGATCAGATTACCCAACAGGACCAGGATGGCCGAGAAGATCAACAGCCCCATCACGACCGGATAGTCGCTGTAACCAAGGCTGTCGAGAAACAGCCGCCCCATGCCCGGCCAGGTGAACACGGTCTCCGTGACCAGCGCGCCGGTGAGAACGCTGGGCAATTGCATCCCTGCCAGCGTGATCATCGGCAACAGCGCATTGCCGATGACATGTTTCAGCAAGATGCGGCGTTCGCTCACGCCCTTGGCCCGGGCCGTCTTGACGAAATCCTGACTGAGCGCATCGAGCGTTGCCGTCCGCATGTAACGGCTCCAGATAGCGACATGAACGAGGGACAGCACCAGGCTCGGCAAGATCAGGTGATGCAGATAGTCCAGTACCGAGCCGTCGCCAATCGTGTACATGTTGCCTGCGGGCACCCAACCCAGCTTCAGGGTGAAGATGTAGATGCCGATCAGGCCAAACCAGAACGTCGGAACGGACAGCGCCACCATGGCGCCGACAGTCGCGCAGTAGTCGAACAGCGAATAGCGGTGGGTGGCGCCCCGGATTCCGATCCAGGCACCCACCCCGATCGCAAATACGGTGGACGTACCCATAAGCAGTAGCGTCGCCAGCAAGTGTCGACCAATCACCGTCAGCACCGAAGAGCCATCGCGGAACGAGTGTCCCCAATCGCCCTGGAGCAGCCGCCAGGCCCAATCGAGATACTGCATCCATAGCGGCCGGTTCAACCCGAGCTGCGCTGCGAGCCGCTCCACATCCTTCTGGGTCATCCCCGGATCGAGCCCGAACTGCGCCAGAGGACCACCCGGCATGAGGTTGAGAACCGTGAAGCCGATGATCGAGACGATCACCAGCAGCACGATGCTCTGCAAGAGACGATTCAGCAGGAAGGCGGACATTCGAGTCCTCCATTAGCGTGACAACACCGTCCGACGCGGTCCGTCCGGCGAGACATCAGCTCGCCCAATACCAAGCGAGCGCGTTCCAGGACTCCGTGCGCGTGTTGCCATTCGGCACGAATCCATTGATCCCTTTCTTGAGACCTTGGACCGAGTTGCTCTGATACAACGGCAGGAAAGGCAGATCGCGGCGCACGAGTTCCTGTACGCGAGAGTAGATCGCGCGCCGCGCTTCGGGATCGAAGGTGCGGGCGCCTTTGTCAAGGAGGGCATCGACCTCCGGATTTGCGTATTGGGCATTGTTCGAGCCGCGGCCTCCCTTCGCTGCGATCGAGCGCGAGTGGAGGCGATTGGTGACGTCCGGATCGGCGCCAATCAGATACGAGCTGCCGACGATCACGGAATCGAACTGCGATTGCACCCAGAAATCGCCCCACATCACGGCGGCGGGCAGGTTCGATATCTTCATCTCGACCCCCAGTTGCGCGAACGTCTGCTGCAGGAACTGCTGCACCTGTTCACGAAGGGGATCGCCCGACGTGGTCGAATTGGTAAAGGACAGGCGAACGCCGTTCTTGGCGCGAATGCCGTCCGCGCCCTTTGCCCAGCCGGCCTGGTCGAGGATCTTGCCCGCGCGATTCACATCAAATTTGTGCAGGGGCAGATTGGCGTTGAAGAAGAAGGACTGCCGCGGCATGAACGTCTCTGTCGGGGTCGGCACGCCGTAATAGAGCCCCTGAATGATCGCCTCCTTGTCAATCGCCGCGTAGAGCGCCTCGCGAACGGCAAGCTCCTTGAACTGCGGGCGCTCGAGGTTCAGATAGAAGGATTCGAACGAGGTCCTTGGGACGAGCGTCACCACACGGTTTGGCAGCGTCTTGGCTTCCCCGTGATGATCGGGCGTGATGTAAGGCTGGCCCACGAGATCAATGTCGCCGCTCTTGAACTGGGTGTAGAGGACCGTGAGATCGGGAATGTATTTGAAGACCAGCCTCTCGATGTGAGGGC
Organism: Bradyrhizobium sp. CIR18; assembly: GCF_014198295.1. Classification (NCBI taxonomy): domain Bacteria; kingdom Pseudomonadati; phylum Pseudomonadota; class Alphaproteobacteria; order Hyphomicrobiales; family Nitrobacteraceae; genus Bradyrhizobium; species Bradyrhizobium sp. CIR18. The sequence continues at coordinate 1,691,979 of NZ_JACIHF010000001.1, forward strand.
CATCACCGAAGTATTCGGTGTTCGCAACGAGTTCGAGATGATCACCAGCAACCCTCTTGCTCCACTTGAAGGCGCCGGTTCCGACCGGTGCCTGGTTGAAGGCGGCGTTGTTCGGATTGGCCTCTTTCTCGAGGATGTGCTTGGGGACGATAAATGTTTCGGTCAGGAACGACAGATACGGCGCAAAGGCCTCCTCCATTCGCCACGTGATCTCCGTCGGCGAGACCACCGTGATGTCGCGCACGAGAGCATGGCCGGCCGTGCGCCAACTCCGGAAGTTCGGATTCGTAATCAGCTCGAGCGTGAACTTCACGTCCTCGGCGCTGAACGGTTTGCCGTCGTGCCAGCGGACATCGTCGCGCAAACGAATACGCCATTTGAGACCGTCTTCCGAAATGCCGCCATTCTTCTGGTTCGGCACTTCCACGGCCAAGTTGGGCTGGATAACGCCTTGAGGATCGATGCGGAACAGCGCGTCGAAGACCGAGAAGTGCACGCCATCATCGACTTCAATGTGTACCATCAGCGGATTGAAGACGGTGGGCTCTTGTCCAAGCCCGACGATCACGCGGCCGGTTGGCTTTGTCGGAGAGGTGCGCGCGTGGGCCGGCTTGCCCAATAGGTTGGGCGCGATCAGGCCGGCAGCTCCGCCGATCGCCACCATTCGCAGAGCATCACGCCGCGAGTAGCTCGATGTCGTTGCAGAACCCTTTCTCATAACGTCTCTCCTCCCTTGTGCTGTCCGCCGTACTCTGCATGTTCGGGCATGCTCAGGGGTTGCTCGCCCGGGATTGCTGCCACCAGTTCTCGCGTGTAGGTGGATTTCGGATCGAGGAATATCTGGGACGGCGGTCCGCGTTCCACGATTTGTCCTCGATGCATGACGGCGATTTCATCGCAGATTTGGCTTGCGACGCGCAGATCATGCGTGATGAAGATCATCGAGACGCCGGTCTCCCGCTGGATCTGGTCGAGCAGCTTCAAGATCTGGGCCTGGATCGATACGTCGAGCGCTGAGACCGCTTCGTCGGCAATCAGCAATTTTGGCTTGAACATCAGCGCCCGCGCGATGCCGACGCGCTGGCGCTGCCCGCCGGAGAACTCGTGCGGATAGCGCTCAAAGGCGCCTGCATCCAGGCCGACATGGGACAGAAGCTCCCGCGCACGCTCGCAAGCTTTGTCATAAGGCATGCCATGCGCGACCGGGCCGACAGTGAGAATTTGACCGACCGTCGATCGCGGATTGAGCGATGCGAAAGGATCCTGAAAGATCATCTGGATGTTCGGCCGTAGCGGCCGAAACTCGGCTTCGGAAAGCCCAGCGATGTCGCGGCCTTCGAACAGAATCGAGCCGCCGTCGCACTCCATGAGCTTGATCAACAGCCGACCGAGCGACGACTTGCCCGAACCGCTTTCCCCGACGACGCCGAGCGTGCGACCCGACGTGAGGTCGAAGCTGACCCCATTGACCGCAGGCACGATGCGCTGCGTACGGAAAAGCGCGCTGCCGCTGCGATAAGTCTTTGCCAGGCATTCGACCTTCAGGATCGACGCTCGCTCCCCGGCTTCCGAGGGAACGCGGTCCTTGCCGGTCAGGTGGGGCACGGCTGCGATCAGGCGGCGCGTATAGAGATGACTGGGCGACTTCAGCACCTGCGCGGCACTGCCCTGCTCCACGCAATGGCCCTTCTCCATCACCACAACGTGGTCGGCAATCTCCGCGACGACGCCGAAATCATGGGTAATGAACATGACGCTCATTCCCTTGCGGCGCTGAATGTCGCGGATCAATTGCAGGATCTGCGCCTGGGTCGTCACGTCGAGTGCGGTGGTCGGCTCGTCCGCAATCAGGATCGCTGGTTCGAGAGCCAGAGCCATAGCGATCATCACCCGCTGCCGCTGCCCGCCCGAAAGCCGGAAGGGATATTGGTGATACATGAGCTGCGGATCAGGCAGACCCACTTCAATCAACAAGTCTATGGCCCGGCTGCGGCGCGAGGCCGGCGTGCCCACGTCGTGCGCGGCCATCACCTCCTCGATCTGCGCGCCCACGGTCATCAGCGGGTTGAGCGCCGAGAGAGGATCTTGAAAGATCATCGAGACGACTCGGCCGCGCAGACTGCGGAGCTTTTCTGGCGCGAGGCCTACGATGTTCGTCCCATTCAGGTGGATCGCCCCCGAGGTGACCCTGATCACCTTCGGCAGAAGCCCCATGATCGCATTGGCGGTGACCGACTTGCCCGATCCAGATTCTCCGATGATGCAGAGAATCTGTCCACGTTTGAGATCGAAGGAGATGTTCTCGACGGCGTGGGCCCGCTCCATTCCTTCAGGCAGGCTCACGGTCAGTTCGCGCACCGACAGCGCGACATCGGCGGGGGCTGCAGCCGGCTCGCCAGAGGCCATCGGAACATCCTCCCTTTTTAGCTTCGTTCGGCCATCCTGCTGCGAGCCGCGCTTTCGGTTCTTTGCCTTGCCACGCTTCTTCGACAGGTCGACGATTTGACGTTCGACGTGCCATTCCTCCATTGGAGACTGCGACATGATTCAGGCCTCCCCGCGCAAGAGGCAAGAACTCTTCTTCGCAGTGCGGCGCCGACCGAACAGGTCAGTTCGATCGAAGCGAAGCATGGATGGTGCCGAGCTCATAGCTTGATCGCTTCTGCCAAGATCTGCTCCTCGACAAGGCTCATGCGGGTTGCCTCTATGGACTTCGATCCTTCGATCCGTTCTGCCGATCTTGACGATTTGAATCACCCTGGAGTCGCCGAAAGCCGGCATCGAAGCAGCAGGAACTTCTGAAAACGAAGTCCGATTTGGCATTTCAGTCTGCGCCGCCAGCCCTGCCGCGGCGGCGCGCGACGGATCGCAGGAGCACGTGCATCAGTCTCGCCGCCTGCAAGCTGCGATCCAAGCAAAGTATTTTCGCAATAATAGCCTGTGTCAAAGGCAGTAAACCGCAGGATATTCGGTCTCATGGCCAAAGTCCGCGGGGCCTGCCGCAATTCCCCGGTTACGCTACGCAACCACCGGAGATCCCTGTCGGATGAGCGCGCCGCTCCTGCATATCGAATCCAGTCCATCCCTGCCTCGTGAGGCGGACGTCGTCGTCATCGGCGGCGGCGTGGTGGGCGTGTTCACAAGCTACTATCTCGCCCGGCGCGGGCTCAAGGTTGCCTTGCTCGAGAAGGGCCGCATCGCCGCCGAGCAGTCCAGCCGCAACTGGGGATGGTGCCGTCAGCAGAACCGCGACGCGCGCGAGCTCCCGATTGCAACCAAGAGCCTCGATCTCTGGGACAGAGTTGCCGGAGAGACCGGTGAAGATACGGGTTTTCGCCGCTGCGGGCTTTTGTATTTGTCGAACGACGAAAATGAGCTGGCGGGCTGGGCGAAGTGGCGAGACTTCGCCAGTACGGTGGGCGTCACGACGCACATGTTGAGTGCGGAAGAAGCGAACGAGCGCGGCAAGGCGACGGGCCGCAAATGGAGAGGCGGCGTCTTCTCGCCGACAGACGGGACGGCGGACACTTCAAAGGCCGTTCCCATCGCCGCGCGTGCGATCATGGCGGCGGGCGGCACGGTGCACCAGCTCTGCGCCGCGCGCGGCATCGAGCTCAGTGCCGGCCGGGTCAACGGCGTGGTGACCGAGGCGGGCACGATCCGGACGAAGACGGTGGTCATGGCAGGAGGCGCATGGGCATCTTCGTTCTGCAACCAGCTCGGAATTCGCTTCCCGCAGGCATCCGTGTGCTCTTCGATTCTCGCCCTGGCCCCGGGCGCGGCCGACCTGCCTGATGCCCTTTACGCAGGGCTCGTGTCGGCCACGCGCCGCGGCGATGGCGGATACACGCTGGCCATCAGCGGGCGCGCGCGACTAGATCCGACGCCGCAGCAGGTCAGGTTCGGCCGCGAATTCCTCCCCATGTTCGCCCGCCGCTGGCGAAGCCTCAGCCCCGGCGCCTTCGAGGGCATGCGGCAAGGCCACGAATCCCTGGCGAAATGGAGGCTCGACGAGGTGACCCCGATGGAGCTGAACCGAACGCTCAACCCCCGCCCCGACATGGGGCAGATTCGGCTGACGCATCGACGCGCGTGCAAGCTGGTCTCCGAGCTGCGGCACCTCGCCATCTCAAACGTCTGGGCCGGCTACATCGACAGCACACCGGACGGCATTCCGGCAATCGGCGAAGTTGAATCCATTCCAGGCTTCATCCTTGCGGCGGGGTTCAGTGGGCACGGCTTCGGGATTGGGCCCGGCACCGGGCACATGATCGCCGACATCATCACCGGTCGAGCACCGATCGTCGACCCGCGTCCCTACAGGCCGGAACGGCTGAAAATGAGCGCCTGGGGGAAGGTCAGCGAGTTCTGAATTGCAGTTTCCGCCTCGTTGGGAAAAGCTGCTGGTTGATGCTATGACAATGCATATGACGCTGAAGACTCAAAGCCCTGACGCCGTTGTCGGCCCCATCTGATGGCATTGCTATGAAGCTCGATAAGATCGACATCAGGATTTTATGCGAACTGCAGAAGAACGGGCGCATTTCCAACGTCGAGCTCGCAGAGCTGATAAATCTTTCGCCGAGCCCGTGCCTGATGCGCGTCAAGAGGCTCCAGACGGAGGGCTTCATCACCGGCTATTCCGCCCAGATCGATGTTGCCAAGCTCGGACAAACTCTGACGGTCTTCGCTGAAATCACCCTGAAGAACCACCGGCAGATCGATTTCGCTCGCTTTCTCACGACGATCGAAAAGATCGATTCGGTCGTCGAATGCCATCTGGTTTCGGGTGGGTACGACTATCTCGTGAAGTTCATCACGGCGGGGATCAGCGAATACCAAGCGGTCATGGAACGCCTGGTCGAGATGGATATCGGCATCGACAAGTATTTCAGTTTCGTCGTGCTGAAGTCCCCGATCGTGAAATCCCATCTGCCGCTCGAAAGCATCTTCGATAGCTAAGAACAATCTCCGACCGGCAGCGCGGTGATCATCCCTTCATCGCCGCGCGGACGTCCTTGTCTTCGAGCGTCTGGTCGAGCGTCGTCTTTGTCCGCTCAATAATGCCGTCGATGTCGTCATCGGTGCAGCACAGCGGCGGCGCGTAGCCCAGCACGCCTTGCGCGAAGGCGCGGATCACGAGACCATTGTCCCACGCGCGGTCGAAGATGCGGCGCACCGCGTCGGCTTCCGCCGGCAGAGGCGTCTTGAGCTCCTTGTCAGTCACGAGCTCGATTGCAGCCAGCATGCCGCGACCCCTGATATCGCCGACAAGCGGATGATCGGCAAGCGCCCGAAGACCTTCCATCAGCCGGTGCCCGGCCTTCCGGCCGTTTTCCAGCAAGCCGTTTTCATAGAGATCAAGGCACGCGAGCCCAACGGCTGCGCTGACGGGATGAGCGGAATAGGTGTAGCCGTGGCCGACGACCGCCTTGCCGGCGCCATCGGCAATCGTGTTGTAGACGCCGTCGGACATGAGAACGGCCCCCATCGGCACGTAGCCAGAGGTTAGCCCCTTTGCCGTGGTCATGAGATCCGGCACGACGTCATCCTCTTCACAGGCGAAGAGCGGACCGACACGGCCAAAGCCGGTGATGACCTCATCGGCAACGAACAGAATATCGTGCTCCTTGCAGACCGCATGCATCGCCTTCAGCCAGGACGGCGGCGGAACGAGGACGCCTCCTGACCCCTGTATCGGCTCGACATAGAAGGCGGCGACGCGTTCGGCGCCGAGCTCGGCGATCTTGGCCCGCAAGGCCGCGACCGACGCCGCAATGATAGCCTGGGGATGGGAACCGACAGGGTTGCGATAGGCGTAGTGCGAGGGGATCTTGTGTTGCCAGTTGTATGGCACCCCAAAGCCCGCATGAAAGGCGGGCAGCGCCGTCAAGCCAGCCCCTGCCGTCGACGATCCATGGTAGCCAGACTCGACGGAAATGAACTGGTCCTTCTGCGGCCGCCCTTTGGAATGATAGTAGTACCTGATGAACCGGATCGTACTGTCGATGGCATCGGAGCCACCCAGCGTGAAGTAGACATGGTTCAGATCGCCAGGCGCCAATTCAGCCAACCTGGCCGCCAGCCGGATCGCCGGGTCCGAGCCCAAACCGAAATAGCCCGTCGCATAGGGAAGTTCACGCAACTGCCTCGTGGCCGCCTCGACGATGCTGTCCTGCCCGTAGCCGGCATTGACACACCACAGACCCGCGAACCCGTCGAGCAATTGACGTCCCGAGGCATCGGTCAGGGTCGCGCCCTTCGCTGATTTCAGCATGCGCACACCCGACGCCTCATGGCTGCGATAGGATGAGACCGGGTGAATCAGATGCGCGCGATCGAGTTCAATCAGCGAGTTGCTCAACATATTGTCCTCCAGATCGGTCGCGATGTTTATGCGAGCAGGCCGTCGTGTCTGGGCCAACATAAGCTGCCGAAGACAGCACTTGCTCCCAGGCAGGACATGGACGGAGGGCGTTTTGACTTTGATTGGGCACCAGTGCGGCATCTTATGCCGGCATCGGCCCGCGCCAGGCATTGGCGCTCACGTCGGATGCGCCTATTTCGCACAACTCTCTGCCACAGCTCCGATCCGATACGACACAATCTGCTCCCGGTCACCGCGACAGCGGTGCTTTATCCGGTCGTCTGCCCGCTATGATCCCTGTCGTACCGGAGCGCGGTGCGTGAGGACCGAAAAGGATCGAGCCATGGCAACGTTTAGACCGAAATACATCACCTTCGACTGTTACGGCACGCTGACCAATTTCGACATGGCCGGCGCGGCAAGGAGAGTCTACGGATCTCAACTTTCTGCCACGACGATGGCTAGTTTCATCAAGGATTTCGCCGCCTATCGCCTGGACGAAGTTCTTGGCGCGTGGAAGCCGTACTTCGAGGTCGTGCATAATTCAGTTGAGCGCGCTTGCAAGCGCAACGGTATCGTATTTCGGCCGGAGGATGCCCAGCGCATCAATGAAGAGATCCACACATGGGGTCCACATCCCGACGTCCCAGCGGGTCTGGCCAAGGTTGCCAAAGAGATCCCGCTGGTCATCTTGTCGAACTCCATGAAGAACCTCATCATGTCCAACGTGGAGAAGCTCGGCGCTCCCTTCCACATGGTCATCACGGCCGAGGAGACTGGCGCCTACAAGCCGCACATGAAAGGCTTCGAATACATGTTCGACAAGCTGGGCTGCGGCCCGGAAGATATCACCCACGTCTCCTCCTCGTTCCGCTACGATCTGATGACCGCCTACGATCTGGGTATCAAGAGCAAGGTATGGGTGAACCGCGGTCACGAGCCGGCGAACCCCTTCTATGAATACACCGAGGTCTCTGGCATCGGCGGCTTGGCTGCCGCAGTCGGCCTGGAGCCTCTTCGTAAAAGCGCCTGAGCGCAGTTCTTTCGGGATCGCTCGCGGCACTTCAGCAATAGAGATCTGCGCTGGTCAAAGAAAAGGGGGCGGTTCAACCGCCCCCTTTTCTTGTTTCAGATCCGATGGACGCTCAATCCAGGCCGCCGACATGAAGGGCCTTGCTCTCGAGATATTCTTCTATCCCGAGCTGAGATCCCTCGCGTCCCAGGCCCGACTGTTTGACACCGCCGAAAGGCGCGACCTCCGTCGAGATCAGGCCGGTGTTCAGGCCGACCATGCCGAACTCCAGCGCTTCGGCAACACGCCAGGAACGCTTCAGGTTTTCAGTGTAGAAATACGCCGCAAGACCGAAGGGCGTACCGTTTGCGATCGCTATCGCCTCGTCCTCCGTCTCGAACCGGAAAAGCGGCGCGACCGGCCCGAAGGTCTCCTCCGAAGCCAGGAGCATCTCGGTCGTCGCGCCACCGAGCACGAGAGGCCGAGCAAATTGCCGGCCCTCCGGCACCGCCTCACTCTCAGCGATGATCTTTGCGCCTTTATCCAGAGCGTCCATGACGTGCCGCTTGATCTTCTCGATCGCTGCGCCATTGATCATCGGCCCGATTGCGACCCCATCTTCCGTACCGGCACCGACCTTCATTTTCGCGACCTTGCCGGCGAGCTTCTGTGCAAAGGCATCGTAGACACCCGATTGGACAAGAATGCGATTGCAGCAGACGCAGGTCTGTCCGCCGTTGCGGAACTTCGACGCAATTGCGCCCTCGACGGCGCGGTCGATATCGGCATCGTCGAAGACGATGAACGGCGCGTTGCCGCCGAGCTCGAGACTGAGCCGCTTGATGTTGTCGGCGGCGCCTTTCATCAGCAGCGCGCCGACGCGGGTCGATCCCGTGAACGAGATCTTGCGGACGGACTCATTGGCCATCAGTTCCTGGCCAATTTCCGCCGGCATACCCGTCACGATGTTGATCACGCCAGGTGGAATTCCTGCCCGCTCCGCCAGCACACCGATCGCGAGGCCCGAAAACGGCGTGAATTCAGAGGGCTTGATGACGACGGTGCAGCCCGCGGCCAGCGCAGGCGCCACCTTGCGTGTAATCATCGCGTTGGGAAAATTCCAGGGCGTGATGATCCCGCAGACGCCGACCGGCTCTTTCAAAACCAGAATGCGGCGATCGACGGTGGGAGACGGGATCGTCGATCCGTTGATCCGGCGCGCCTCTTCCGCAAACCATTTGACGAAGGAGGCCCCATAGCGGATTTCGCCGAGCGATTCCGCCAGTGGCTTGCCCTGCTCCAGCGTGAGCAGAAGAGCCAAATCCTGCTCATGGTGTCGCATCAGCTCATACCAGCGCTCCAGCAGCGCGGCGCGCTCTGCATGGGCCTTGGTCTTCCAATGCTTGAACGCGTCGGCCGCAGCGCGGATGGCAGCCCTGGTCTCCTTGCACCCCATATCGGGGATGGTGCCAAGAACTTGCTGGCTGGCAGGATCGATGACATCAACCGTCGCCTTCGCACTCGCGTCGCGCCAGTGGCCGCCGATCAGTGCCTGCTGGCGAAACAGATCCTTGTCTTTCAATGCAACCATGTATTTGTTCCCTTACTCTTCGGGGTCAAACCGCCAACACTGCCGGATATGCGATTGGCGAGACAAGCCGTCTCATCTGGGCCATACAGCACCGCGCGCCGCATTTTTCATCGAAAAGGAAGCGTCTGACCGCGTTGAGTCCGGTCAGACGGGCACTCGAAAGTCGATTGTTCTGGCCGTCGTTTAGTGAGGCCGCCGTCAGGCATCGTGCTCAGTCATAGTGGCAGACATAGATCTTCCGCACGGTCTCGATCGTGCGCCAGACGCCAACAAAGCCCGGCTTCATCACAAAGCTGTCGCCGGCGCGGAAAGTCTTCGTCTCACCACCTTTTTCCTCGATTTCGATAAGACCCGAGATGATGTGGCAGAACTCGAAGGTGGTGCCCTTGATCGAATGGGTCTCGCCGGGGGTTGCCTCCCAGACGCCCGTCAGCACTTTCTCACCCTTCGAGGCGTCCTGCGCCCAGGTCTTGAAGGACGGATTGCCCGAAATGAGACGTTCCGGATCCGGCACGGCCTTCTTCGGTACAAAATCCGGATTGGTGTCGATGGCAATCAGAAGTGACATGGCATCTTTCCTGTTAGTAACCGAGCGCTCGATCGACGAGGCCGATCGGATTTCGTCCAGCGCGGTGGCGCCGGATGTTCTCTATGACGGATTGTGCTGCCGTATGCGGTTGCGTCACGGACGCGATATGCGGCGTGATGATCACCTTCGGATGGGACCAGAGTGGATGGTTCTCTGGCAATGGCTCGGGATCGGTGACGTCAAGCATGGCGGCCGCAAGGTGCCCGCTGTCGAGCGCCTCGATGAGTGCACCCTGGTCAAGCTGCGGGCCGCGGCCGACATGGAGCAGTCTTGCTCCCGCCGGCACGAGAGAGAACAGCTGTGCGCTCAGGATGCCGCTTGTTTGCTCCGTCAAGGGCAGAAGACAGACGAGAATGTCCGCACCTTTCAGGAAGCTGCCAAGCTGATCTTCGCCGTGGAAGCAGGTGACACCCTCGATCGTCTTGTTGCTGCGGCTCCACGCGGCAAGCGGAAATCGAAACGGCTTGAGGCGATCAATCGCAGCTTGCGCCAACATGCCGAGGCCCAGAAAGCCGACGCGCCGATCGGCCGCCTGGGGCGTTGCAAGAGCCTGCCATAGGCCTCTTCCCTGCTGCTCCCGATAGGCAAGCATCTCGCGATGGAGTGTCAGCACCCCAAGCACGACGTACTCCTGCATCATGCGTATGATGCCATCCTCGATCATGCGCACGAGCTTGACGTGGCCAGGTAGGGTCTCCGGCTTGAATTGATCGACCCCCGCACCGGTGGAAAAGAGCATTTCCAGATTTCGAAAACGCGAGAGATCGTCGGGCGCGTTCCAGGTTATCAGGTACCGTACCTTTTCCGGCTCGAAGCATTCGCTGGAATGATAGAATTCGAGATCAGGGAGCTCGCGCGCAAAGGCCTGCCGGAATATAGCCGCCCGAGCAGCATCGGAATTGAAAAGGAACGCCATCGACGTGGTCCTCTCAGGTCCTCGCCCGGGATGCGGCGCGTTGAGACCGGACTGGCCGGCCACCGAGGGCTGGAAAGGCGGCGAGCCCTACGAAGCCTTCAACGTTCACTGGGGTCACCCTGCCTGCTGTTGCCGGATATCGATAGGCCGCAACCAGTAGCTTTCCCTGCTGAATCGAGCTCCACTGGCGGCGAAACATTCCGAGTACCGCCCGCCAAACAGGCGAAACCTGCTGGCCTTCCGCGCTATGCTGCTGCAAAAGAGGGCTTGTGCGGCACGCAGCAGAAGGTCGGCGGGGGATAGGCCGCGGCCTTTGAGCCCGCAAAGGAATGGATGAGCTGAATGGGACGAACGGTACGCGTGAAGTCCTTTGAACTGGTGGCCAAGGACATAAACGACGTTGATGTGAAGCTGCTCCACGCGCTTTCGATCGGTGTCGGCTGGCCGCATCGCCCCAAGGATTGGGATTTCCTACGCCGCGCCGGCCACGGCATCGTCGCCGTTGACGGCATAGGCCGCGTTTTCGGCAGCGCGATGTGGTTCCCTTATAGCCAGGAATTCGCGACGATTGGCCTGGTGATCACATCGCCCCGAACCCAGGCACAAGGTACTGGCCGCTGGCTCATGGAGCAGGTTTTCGAGCGGTGTGGCGACCGGAATTTGACCCTCAATTCAACCCATGCCGCCTATCATCTGTATCTGTCGCTGGGGTTCACGAAGGAAGCCACCGTGCATCTGTGGCAAGGAGAGATCGTCTCACCACCCCCGCCGGTGCCGGGTCTGGCCGGTGAGTTGAGCTCGCTGTCCACGGCTAACATCGGAGAGATCGCGGCACTGGACGAACGCGCGTTCGGAACTAACCGGCAGAAGCTGCTCGCGTTGCTTTCTGAAGGTGCGTCAATCTCCGTCCTGCGCCGCGGCGGAGAGACCGTCGGTTATTCCATGAAGCGCGAATTCGGGCGCGGTCATGTGATCGGCCCGATCATCGCCAGCAATGATTGTGACGCGATCCATCTCACGGCCGTGCATCTCAGGGATCTCGCGAGACAATTCGTCCGCGTCGATACGCGGGAGCAGACGGGTCTGTTTGCCGACTTCCTTCAACAGAGCCGCCTCGGGATGACCGACACCGTCACGACGATGTCTAAGGGCCGGCGATTCCTGAACCGAAAGGAAAATGAGCCGTGGGTGTACGGGCTAGCTGGTCACGCGTTGAGCTGAAGCTATGAAGCGAAGCTCCGTGGGGACTGGTGCCAACGGCCGATCGCGACCCTACAGAGACGGGCCGTGGCTAGGGCGACCAGCAGAGGGACGAGTCGCTCGCGAAGCGGCCCCAAGCGCACGAAATCGTAGTTTGGCGCACACAATCGCGCAATTGGCGGAGAAAGTGGGAGTCAAACCCACGATTTTCGACTATCCCGCCTCGAACAGCCGAGACTGCCGTAAGCAATCGCCCGCCTCCTGGCCTCGTAAATTCAGATCATGCGCATGCGCAACAAGCCAGCTTACGTTGGCCGTGGTGAGATTTTTCTTGATCTCCCGGTGCACGCCGCGCACACGCAGCCATCTAACCAATTGAAAAATTTGAACTCTCGCTCCAATCCATCATGGGCGCCACGGAAAAGAGATAGGCTTGCGAATTCAATTGGTTATTCTTTCATCGAACCGGCAGCATGGAGATGTCCTCGCGCACTCGAACCAGCAATTTGCGTGGCGCGCACATATCATTCGCCTGAATGGGCGTCTCGTGCAACTGCAACAACAAAGTGGTCCGGACAAGAGAAAGCGACAATGATCCCGCATGGCATAGGGCCAGGCAGATCGGTCCGAGCTGGACACAGCTGATCCGGCGCTTCAACAGACGGTGAATAGCCGACCCAAATTGGACAAGGGTGCCATCCAGGGCCGCATCGGCGCAATCACGGTTGAGCATGCTCTTTCGACAGTTCGGCCGCTCGATCCCGTTCCGTATGATCCGCCGTACGACAGACACGGCACGACAGGCTGCGCCTGATCAGATCAGGCTCGACTTGCCACGGCTCAGCACCTCGCCGGCGCCCTTGTCGCCGACGATCTTGCCCTGGTCGTACACGACCCGGCCGCGGGCAATGGTGGTGACGGGCCAACCGGTGACGTCAAAGCCTTCCCAGGGTGTATAGTCTGCGCCGTGGTGAAGATCGGCCTGCTGAATCTTCCTCTTCAGCTTGGGGTCCCACAGCACGATATCGGCATCGAAGCCGACGCCGATCGAGCCCTTGCGCGGATAGAGACCGTAGATCCTCGCGTGGTTGGTCGCCGTCAGCTCGACGAACCTTTGCAGGGTGATGCGGCCCTTCGAGACGCCTTCGGAGAACAGGATCGGCAGCCGCGTCTCGACGCCAGGAATACCGTTCGGCACCCAGCGGAACGAGGTGCGGGCGTTCGGCGTCAGCTTACCCTTGGGATCATCGTAGCGGAACGGGCAATGATCGGACGAGAAGGTCTGGAACACGCCGGTCGTGATGCCTTCCCAGATCGCCTGCTGGCTCTCGGCATTGCGCGGCGGCGGCGAGCAGACATACTTCGCGCCCGTGATGTCCATGTTCAGGCCCTTCATGTCGTCGGCCGTGAGCGTGATGTATTGCGGGCAGGTCTCGGCATGAACCGGCAGTCCGCGCTGCTGGGCCCAGCGCACCTGCTCCATCGCCTCGCGCCCGGAGACGTGCACGATCATGATGGGAACGCCGATCACCTCGGCATGGCTGATGGCGCGATGTGTCGCCTCGCGCTCGACCGCCTGGGGCCGCGAAGTGCTGTGATAGTAGGGTGCAATGTGGCCCTCGCGCTCGAGCTTGCTGGTGAGGAAGCGAATGGCGTCATAGCCCTCGCAATGAACCATCACCAGCGCCTCCTCGCGGCGCGCAACCTCGAATACCTCGAGCAGCTGCTTGTCGCTGAGCACGAGGTCGTCATAGGTCGTGAACACCTTGAAGGAGGTGTAGCCGTCCTTGACCAGGGCCGGCAGCTCCTGCCCGAGCACGACCGCGGTCGGATCAGAGATGATGAGATGGAAGGCGGTGTCCACGTAGCACTCGCCTTCGGCAAGCTTGCGATAGTTCTCGACGCAGGTGCGCAGCGAGGTCCCCTTCTCCTGCAGCGCGAAGGGCAGCACCATGGTGTTGCCGCCGGCCGCTGCCGCGCGTGTCGCCGAGGCAAAATCGTCGGCCATCACCACGTCGGGGCCCGAGGCTTGCGAGATGTGGACGTGGCTGTCGATGCCGCCCGGCAGCGCGAGCAATCCGCTCGCATCGATCTCGCGCGCCGCGCCCTCGATGCGGTCGGAGATGCTGACGATGCGGCCGGCGCGAATTCCGATATCGGCGCGAAACTCGTCGCTGGCCGTCACGATAGTGCCGCCGCGAATGGCGAGATCGAGCTGCGTCACTGATGTCTCCATCACTTGATGACTGGCATTGTCTGGAAGATCCGCCCCCACTGCGCAAGAGCCGAGAGGTCGCCGCCGGCGAGGCAGAGCGTCCGCCATAGCGTGACCGCGACCGAATCGAGCACGGCGATGTCCAGCTCCCGCTCCAGCGCGGTTGCCAGGGCTGCACCGTCGAGATTGGTGCATAGGATGACGATAGCGTCGGCACCCTCACTAGCCACGGCGCGGATCATGTCCGCGATCGTCGCCGGCGCGACCTCGCCGAAGGAAAAGTTGTCGCGCAAGCGGAGGTGGCGCTCTGCGTGCGGGGCAACGCCCGCCTCGGCCCAGACATCGCCGATTCGCCGCTGCACGTCGTCGGTATATGGCGAGACGAGGCCAATGCGTTTGGCGCCGAGCGCGCGGGTGGCCTCGATGCAGGCCAGCGTCGACGTCGTTGCCGGCACACTTGTGCGCGCCGTGATCGCTTCACAAAGGCTTCGATCTCGCCCGATTCCGAGCCAGCTCGCCGAGGTGCCGTTCCAGGCAATCGCATCGACCTTGGCATCGGCCAGCAAGTCCGCGGCGGGAAGCATCGCGGACGCGTCAAATTGGCTGAGCGCCGTTGCGTCGAGCGCGATCTCGGTGACGCGGAAACGCGAGAAGTGCGCCGTGACGCCAGGGACGCCGGCCAGCATCGCACTGGTGACAGGCTCCAGCACCGAGTTGGAGGACGGCGTGATCATGCCGAGACGCTTGCGCATGGCGCTACCCTACGACGCCTGCGCAAGGCGCGTCGACTCCTCCCGGATCAGGGACAGGACGTGGCGCTTTGCATCGTTGAATTCGGGGCTCGTGATGTCGCGCGGGCGCGGCAGGTCGAAATTGACGGCCTCGCGGATCCGGCCGGGCCGCCTGGTCATCACCACGATCTTGTTGCCGAGCACCAGCGCCTCGTCGACGCTGTGGGTAACGAACACGATGGTGCAGCGCCGTTTCTGCCAGATCGCGACCAGCTCTTCCTGCATTTCGAGCTTGGTCTGGGCGTCCAGCGCCGCAAACGGCTCGTCCATCAGGATGACGCTGGGGTTCATGAGCAGCGCGCGTGCGATGCCGACGCGCTGGTTCATGCCGCCGGACATTTCAGAGGGATGATGGTGCTCGAAGCCTCGCAGGCCGACGAGATCGATGAATTCCATGGCGCGGTCGTGCCGTTGGGCCTTGGCAACGCCCTTGAGCTTGAGGTGGAAGGCGATGTTGTCGATCGCGGTCAGCCACGGCATCAGGGTCGGCTGCTGGAACACCACGCCGCGGTCCGAGCCGGGCCGCTCCACCTGCTTGCCGTCGACCAGCGTGCGGCCGGAGGTCGCCTGCTCGAAGCCGGCGATGATGTTCAGGAGTGTCGACTTGCCGCAGCCGGAGGGGCCGAGCAGGCAGACGAAATCGTTGGCCTCGATGTCGAGATTGATGTTGTCCAACGTCAGCAGGTCGCGGCCGCGCCGCTTGTCGGAGAACACCTTGACGATGTTGCGAAGCTCGATTGCCGCCATCAGCCCGCCCTGCCCTGCACGGTGGTCGTCTGCTGCCAGCGCAGCGTGCGCGCCATGATCGCCTTGAGGCCGAGGTCGGAGAGATAGCCGAGCAGCCCGATCGAGATCATCGCCGCGAGCACGATGTCGTAGCGCAGAAAGTAATAGGAGTCCCACAAGACGTAACCGAGGCCGCTCTTCACCGCGACCATCTCGGCCGTGACCGTCAGCATCCAGGCCGATCCGACCGCGATGCGCAGGCCTGCGAAGATCGAGGGCAGCGCCGCCGGCAGCACGATGTCGGTCAGCATCTGCCGCCCGTTCGCGCCCATCATCGCACCAGCACGGACGAGATTGTGGTCCACGGTCTTCACGCCGTGGATTGCGTTCATTAGCACGGGGAAGAAGGCACCGAGGAAAACGAGGAAGATCGCCGGCTTGTCGGCGATGCCGAACCAGATGATGGCGAGCGGAATCCAGGACACCGGCGGGATCGGGCGCAGCATCTGCAGGGTCGGCTCCAGCGTCTTCTCGAACAGGCGCGACCAGCCGATCGCGACCCCGGCGAGGATGCCGAGGAGGCTCGCCAGCGCAAAGCCGCCGAACACGCGAAGCGCGCTGGCGAGCGCGTCGCGCAGCCAGTGCCCGGAATAGGTCTGCGTGGTCTCGTCGAAGCCGAACACCCAGTCGCCGAGCGCATGCAGCACCGCGCTCGGCGCCGGCAGCAGCGCGGGCGGCAGCACGCCACTGCGGGCAAAGGCCTCCCAGCCCGCGATCAGCAACGCGGGCACGACGAGGCGTTCGAGCCCCTGGAACGCCCGCGTCAGCCGAAAGGCCGTCCTTGCGGGCGAGACGTCAATAACCGAGGTCATTCTTGGCCTTTCCGGTGGCATGCGCCAGGAACGAGTAGTCCATGTTCTTCTCCGCTTCCGCGGAGACGTCCTTCGAGATGTATTTGAGGTCGCGCATCATCGCGGCGATCGCGAGCGTCTGCGACCGATGGATCGCCGGATCGGGCGACGCGTTCTTCAGCGCTTCCGTCGCCACATTCTTGTCAAGACCGGTGAGCTTGTTGATGACCTCGATCCACGGCGCCTTGTCGGCAATCAACTTGTTGTCGAGCTCGACCACGGCGCTGACGACGCCCTGCACACCGGCGCGTTGGCTGGCGATCACGTCGGAGCGGGTAACGATGAGATTGGTGAGATTGCCGGCGGCCTGGTCATAGGGCAGCACAAAATGCTTGCCGGCGCCCGCAAGCCGGATCTGCGAGGCGAACGGCTCGACCGAGCAGATCATGTCGACCTCACCGCGCTGCAGGGCCGCGAGATGGTCGGACGGATTGGGGATGTTGATGAACTGGACGTCCTTGTTGGGATCGAGGCCCTGCTTGAGGAATGCGCCCCGCATGTGGATGTCCTGCGCATTGCCGCGCGACGCCGCGACCTTCAGCGGCTGACCGTCGCTCTTCGCCTTCAGAGCGGTCGCCTTGAACGTGGTCCAGTCCTCAGGGGGAAGGTTCAGCTTCGCGGAGGAGAGACACTCCGAGCCGCCGTTGATCTGGCCTGATACGGCGACAACGTCAAAACCTTTGTCAAGCGCGGTGATGTAGTGGAGATAGGTGACCTGCGCGACGTCGATGCTCTTCGACACTAGGGCCGTGAGCACGTCATTGCCCGAGTTGAAGCCGGTAGCCTCGATCTCGACGCCTTTCGCCATGCCCGGGATCAGCGACATCGGCAGGCAGTGCGCACATTTGGCGTAGCCGAGCTTGATCTTCGGGGCTTGCGCGGAGGCAAAATCGCCAGCCCCGAACATCGCCGCCATCATCACAAGGCCCAGTCGCAAACTCGTCCGCATCGCAAACTCCGTTTCGAAGGCGCGAGATCTCGCGCGTCTCGCGAGATCATCGGTCGGCCTTCGCCGCAGCGCAACGGGGATTCTGCATGCTGCATACAATTTGCGCGCTATGCCATTGTTTTCAGCTACATGCGTCGGTATTTTGGGCAAGCCAAGGAGCCGGAAACGGCTAGGATGAACTGTAGCAATGAGGCGCGCGTGCAGCAGAAGTCGGAAATCCCGAAGGGGCGAAAGTCGCCCAAGCTCAAGAGGATGGGCTTGCACGAGCGCGCCGCCGCGCGGATGCGGACGATGATCATTCGCGGCGAGCTGGCGCCGGGATCGCAGACCCAGGAGACCAGGTTGTCAAAGGAGCTGGGCGTATCGCGCACGCCGCTGCGCGAGGCGATGAAGGTGCTGGCGGCGGAGGGATTGATCGAGCTTCGTCCCAACCGCAGCCCGCGCATCGCCGACATCGCGGTTGACGGCATCTCGGAGTTGTTCGAAGCGCTCGCCGGCATCGAGCGGCTGGCCGCCGAGCTGGCGGCGGAGCGCGCGACCGAACGCGACCTCGCCCGCCTGCGGACGCTGCAGACCCGCATGGAGGGTCATCATCGCAACGGCAAGCTCGACGATTACTTCGCCATCAACGGCGAGATCCACAACACCATCGTCCGCATGGCGCGCAACACGCCGCTCCGCGAGGCGCACGAGACGCTGATCTCCCGCGCCGAACGCGCGCGCTATCTGGCGCTGGGCGCCGACAAGCGCTGGAGCAATTCGGTGGATGAGCACGCCGGCATCCTCGCCGCCCTCGAGGCGCGAGACAGTGAAGCCGCGGGACGCCTGCTCGGCGCCCACGTCCGCCAGACCGGCACCGCTTTGCTCGAGACTCTCGCCCCCAAACCCAGGCTGACGGCAGCATGACCATGAAGCTGCTGCTGCTCAACCCCAACACCAGCACCGCGGTCACACAATTAATGACCGATGTCGGACAGCGCGCGGCGGCGCCCGGCACTCAGCTGGTCCCCTGCACCGCGACCCGCGGCGTGCCCTATATCGCCACGCGCACCGAGGCGCAGATCGGCGGCGCCATTGCGTTGGAGATGCTGGCCGAGCAGCACATGAAGGTGGATGCCGCGATCATCGCTGCCTTCGGCGACCCCGGCCTGTTCGCCGCACGCGAGACATTCGACATTCCCGTGGTCGGCATGGCGGAAGCGGCGATGCTGACGGCCTGTATGGCCGGGCGCCGCTTCGCGATCGTCACCTTCGCGCAGGCGCTGGGCCCCTGGTACGAGGAATGCGTCCGCGCCCACGGGCTGTGGGAACGCTGCGCCGGCATTCGCATGCTCGATACGCCGTTCAAGGCGATTTCGGAGGTCGGCACCGAAAAGGAGGATCTGCTCGTCGACCTCGCCCAGCGCGCGATCGTCGATGACGAGGCCGATGTGCTGATTTTTGCCGGCGCGCCCCTCTCCGGCCTTGCCGAGCGCGTTGCGGACCGAATTCCCGTCCCCGTCGTCGATCAGGTGATCGCCTCGGTGAAGCAAGCCGAAGCGCTTCATGCGCTACGCCTGCGCAAGGCGAGCGCGGGCACGTACCGCCGGCCCGCAGCAAAGCCCACCATCGGCCTTCCCGGGGCGCTCGCCGCCCGGCTCGAGCATCGCGACAGCTAGGGGAGCTTCGGCCGGCGATGCGAAAACCCCAATTCGTTCTCGGTGCTACGGCCGAAAGCAAACAGGCGGGATTCGCAGCCCGGCGGCGCGATGATTTGGATGCCGAAGGGCAGCTCATTCTCCCCTCGCCGCACCGGCAAGGTCAGGACCGGAAAGCCGACCAGCGACACCATGAAGGTGACGGCGAGATAGTCGATCGGCGTCTCCAGCGCTACGCCGTCGATCGCGGTGACATCACTGATCTCGTTCGGCCAGGGGAAGACCGAGGCTGCGGGCGCGATCAGGAAATCGGCACGCGCGAACAGCGCGCGAAAGCTGCGGTAGATCGCGGTGCGGCGGCGCTCGGCGTTGAGATAATCTTCGGCGGAAAGCTCTGCGCCCGCCTCGATGTTCCAGATCACGGTAGGTGTGAGCTCGGTGCGGCGCGTCCGCAGCAGCTCGCCATAGCTGTTGGCGATGTGTGCGGCGCGGAGCGTGCGGAAGGTCTCTATCGCGCCGCTGCAATTAGGCGAAAACGGCAGCAGATCGGCAACGCCGGCGAGGGCGTCGCAGGCGGCAGCAAAACGCGCACGAACGTCGCGCGAAACCGGCGCAACGCCAAAATCGGGCGTGACGGCGATCCGGGGGCGTCCTGCGAGCGGCCGATCGTCATTGTAAACGCCGGTCGAGAGCGGATCCTTCGCGTCGTCACCAGCACAGACCGACAGGGCGAGCGCGAGGTCATCGACGCCGCGGGCAAGAAAACCGTGGGTCGCCAGCATATCCCAGCCGAGCGGGCGGCGCGGCGACGGGATGCGGCCGGGCGTCGGACGGATCGAGGCGACTTCGCAGAAGCTTGCGGGCGTCCGCACGGAGCCACCGAAATCGGTGCCGTGCGCCAGCGGCACCATGCCGGCAGCGACCCCGACGGCAGAGCCGCCGGACGATCCGCCGGAGGTCAGCGCGAGATCGAAGGGATTGCGCGTCGGTCCTCGCAATTTATTGGTGCAGACCGCGCCAAAGCCAAACTCCGGCGTGTTGCTCTTGCCCAGAATGATGGCGCCGGCGCGACGCAGCCGCCCCACCACGAGATCGTCCTCGGCCGGCACGTGATCGCGGAACAGCACGGATCCATAAGTCGTTGCAAGTCCCGCAGTGTCGGTGAGATCCTTGATCGCGATCGGCACGCCATGCAGCGGGCCGATTGGCGCGGACGCGGCATCGCAGATTTGCGCGGCACGGCGAGCGCCGTCCGCATCGACGGTGACGAATGCCGCCAATTGCGCATCCTGATCCACGATCCGCGCCAGATGCGCCTCGACGACGTCGCGCGAGGACAGCTCACCGCCGGCAATGGCGCGCGCGAGGGCTGTGGCACTGAGCTCGCATATCGATGTCATCGCACCACAATGCCCGAGTGCGCTGCGAAAGGCGAGCGCCGCGGGCACGAGACTTGCTTTCTCCCTTCGGGCAACGGGAGGCAACATCATGGCTGAAGCGCAAGGCGGCCGTTCGCTCGTCGTCGATGCGGTCACCCACCGCTATCCGAGTGGCGCGCTCGCGGTCGAGAACATCAATCTCGACATCAAGGGCGGCGAGATCATCGCCCTGCTCGGCCCGTCCGGCTGCGGCAAGACCACCCTATTGCGGATCATCGCCGGCTTCATCGCGCAGAGCCAGGGGCGCATCATCATCGGCGATGACATCGTCGATGCGCTGCCGCCGAACCGCCGCGCCGTCGGCATCGTGTTCCAGAACTACGCGTTGTTCCCGCATCTTTCGATCAGCGAGAACGTCGCCTACGGCCTCGCCGCCCGCGGCATCGACAAGGCGACGCGCCAGCGCGAGGCGCAGCGCCTGTTGGAGCTGGTGCAATTGCCCGCGATGGACGAGCGGCTGCCTCGGCAGCTCTCCGGCGGCCAGCAGCAGCGCGTCGCGCTCGCCCGCGCGCTCGCGATCAAGCCGTCGATCCTGCTGCTGGATGAGCCCTTTGCGGCGCTCGACAAGAATCTGCGCCTCGACATGCAGATCGAGGTCAAGCGGCTGCAGCGCGTCTCCGGCATCACCACGCTGATCGTGACGCACGATCAGGAAGAGGCGCTGTCGATGGCCGATCGCGTCGCCGTGCTGAGCCACGGCAAGCTCGAGCAATTCGGCTCGCCGTCCGACGTCTACGACCGGCCGCAGACGCTGTTCGTGAACACTTTTGTCGGCTCGACCAACCGCATGCCAGGAATTGTGGTCTCGACGGACCGCACCGCTGCAAAGATACGCCTCGATGCCGGCGCGGAGATCATCGCGCGCCCCGCGGCCGGCGCCCTCACCGAAGGCGGCCGCGTCACCGTGTGCATCCGACCCGAGCATCTGCAATTCGTCGGCGACGAGACCGGTTTTGCCGGCGTGGTCGGCATGTCGCTGCCGCTGGGCGCCACCGTCGTTCACGAGGTCACGACGGCCGACGGCTCCGGCGTCAAGATCTCCCAGGCGCGCATCGGCGAGACGCGCGCATTGGAGAGCGGCGCCGCCGTGCGCCTCGCACCGCTCGCCCCATCGCTCGCCAACGCCTTTCCTGCATCGCTTTAGGTCCAGTCCAAAACGCTTTTGATCCAGTCCACACGGAGTTCGACATGATCCTCAATCGCCGCAGCCTGATGACGACCGCCCTCACGCTCGGGGCCATGAAGGCGTTTCCCGGACTGAGCTTCGCCCAGGCCCGCCCGCTGGTGTTTGCGACCTTCACCGGAAGCTGGGAGGAAGCGCACAAGGCCGTGCTCGTGCCGGCCTTCCGCAAGGCCAACGCCGATGCCGCGATGGTGCTCGATCCCATGCTCTCGGTCGACCAGATCGCGAAGGTTAACGCCGCCAAGGCCAATCCGCCGATCGACGTCATGCTGCACGATCCGGGTCCTGCCCTCGTCGCCATCGGCCAGGATCTGGTCGAGTCCTATCCGGTCGACAAGAGCGCCTATTACAAGGACCTGATCGCCGAGGCGCAGGAGCCGACGGGCCCCGTCCCCTTCTTCCAGGTTGTCGGCCTCACCTACAATCCGGAAGCCGTCAAGACGCCGCCGACCTCATGGGCCGATCTCTGGAAGCCCGAGTTCAAGGGCCGCGTCGGCATCACCAACCTCAACTCGACGCTCGGCACCGGCTGGCTGGTCGAGATCGCCAAGATGCGCGGCGGCTCGGAAGCCAATGTCGATCCCGGCTTCAAGGCGCTGGAGGAGCTGAAGCCCAATCTCGCCGCGGTGGCAGCCAATCCCGGCGCGCTCGCCACCCTGTTCCAGCAGGGCCAGATCGACATCTCGCCCGGCAATTTCAACGCCATCCAGATCCTGAAAGCCCGCGGCGTGCCGGTCGAGTTCGTGGCGCCGAAGGAAGGCGCCATCGCCTTCAAAACCACGATCCACATCGTCAAGAACTCGCCGAACCGCGAGCTTGCCTTCAAGCTGATCGAGGCGGCGCTGACGCCGGAGGTGCAGACCACGCTGATGAACCCGCCTTATCTGATCGTGCCGACCAACTCCAAAGTGACGATGGGCGGCGAGATCGCGCGCGTGCTGGCCAAGGACACCGCCGAGCTGAAGAAGAAGTTCGTGTTCCAGGACTGGAAGAAGATCAACGAGCAACGCTCGGCCTGGATCGAGCGCTTCAACCGCGAGATCAAGATCTGAACGATGGGCGCAGCACCGGCATCGCGGGACGTCACCTCCTACGGCATGGGATTGGCAGCGCCGCTGGCGCTGTTCTTCCTGCTGTTCTTCGTCGCACCGCTGCTGCAACTGTTCTGGCTCTCCCTGCACAACGACACGGCCGGGCTGCATTGGGGGCTCGGCCAGTACCTGCACTTCCTCACCGACCCCTTCAGCCTCAGCGTGCTCGGCTCGACGCTGCTGCTGGGCGCTGAGGTGACGGCCGTCTGTCTCGTGCTCGGCTTTCCCATCGCCTGGCTCTATCAGCGGGTCGGGCCCAAGCTTCAGACCATCATCATCCTGATCGTGCTGCTTCCGCTTCTGACCAGCGTGGTGGTGCGCACCTTCGCCTGGATCGTCATCCTGGGGCGGCAGGGCATCATCAACGCGACGCTGCAATCCCTTGGGATCATCGATACGCCCCTCAAACTGCTCTACACCCAGTTCGGCGTCGTGATCGCACTGGCGCAGGTGCAGATGCCGCTGATGACGCTGCCGCTGATCACCGCGCTCGGCCGGATCGACCCCAATCTCGACGATGCATCCTGCTCGCTCGGCGCCGGAAGCTGGCGCACCTTCTTCAAAATCGTGCTGCCGCTGTCGCTGCCCGGCGTGATCGCCGGATGCACGTTGACTTATGCCGCCGCGATCACGGCTTTCATCACCCAGTCGCTGGTCGGGGGTGGGCAGATGCTGTTCATGCCGATGTATCTCTATCAGCAGGCTTCGACGCTGCAGAACTGGCCGTTTGCGGCCGCGATCTCGATCATCTTCCTGCTGGCCGTGCTCGCGGTCGTCTCGGTCTTCACCACGCTCGGCCGCATGTCGCGCGGCTATGGAGGCGTGTGATGAGTGGACGCAAGCGCACCCTGGAGGCGTTCAGCTTCGAGCTGGTCATGACCGTGATCGCGATCATCGCGCTGATCCTGATCATCGCGCCCTCGCTCGTGGTCCTGATCGTCTCCTTCACCAGCGGCTTCTCGCTACGCTTTCCGCCGCCGGGCTATTCGCTGCGCTGGTACGCCGAGCTCGGGAATGCGTGGCAGCTGCACTTCGCGGCCAAGAACAGCTTGATCGTCGCGTCGTGGGCGACGGGCCTCTCCGTCGTGCTCGGCGTTGCCGCTGCGCTCGCGATCTCGCGGTCGCGGGCGCTGTCGGCGCGGCTGCTGGATTCCCTCTTCATGTCGCCGCTCGTGCTCCCTGCACTCGCCTTCGGCCTTGCGGCCTTGATGCTGTTCTCACTGGTCGGCCTGCCGGTGTCGCCGCTGACGCTGGTGATCGGCCACACTGTGGTCTGCGTGCCCTACGTCGTGCGCAACACGGTCGCCGCGCTTGCCCAGTTGGAGCCGACCCTGCTCGAAAGCTCGGCGGTGCTGGGCGCGAGCCGCCTCTACACGTTCCGGCGGATCGTGTTGCCGCTGATCCGGCCGGGCGTCATCGCGGGCGCCTTCATCGCCTTCATGTCGTCGTTCGACAATGTGCCGGTCTCGCTGTTCCTGCGCGATGCCGCAACCGATATGCTGCCGATCCGGATGTGGCAGGATCTCGAGGGCAAGCTCGATGTCACCATCGCCGCGCTGTCGGGCGTGCTGATCATCGCCACCGTCGCACTGGTCGCCGTCATGGAGCGCATCACCGGCCTGTCGCGGCGACTGACCAACTGATCAGGCCCCACGAAACAGCGAATAGCCCCAGCGCGTGAATTTCAGCGGCAGATGAAAATGTTCATGGACGTTCTTGATACGGAAGCGGAACGGCGCCACGGTCAGGAAGCCGTCGCTGTCGCCGAAGAATTCGCCGAGATGAAACAGGACCTCATACTCACCGGCCGTCACGCCTGCACCTTGCGCGACGGAATGATCGAGCACGCCGTTTGCGCCGAGCCGTCCGTCGGCGATGCACAGCGAATCCGGATCGATCCGCCAGATCTCGACGCGCAGGCCCTGCGCCGGCCGGCCGGTCGCCACGTCGACTGCGTGAATGGAAATACCGCCTGCCACCATGTTCCTCCCGTGAGTGCAGCTGCATGGTAGACGGAAACAATGCCGTTCGGCCAGCGCCCGCACTGCCGCCGGCTCTGGGGGCGATGACCTCGCTCCAGGCGCTGGTGGCGCTCGCGCTGTTCGCGCCGGGCGTGGTCGCGCCGCGCGCCCAGATCGAGGTGTGGCAGCTCTCAATGTTCTCCTGCGCGGTGTTCGCCGTCGGCATCCCCGCCTCGTTCTGGGGCGGCGGTTTCATCGCGCGCCTGGGCTCGCTCCGGATCGCCAGCCTCTGCGCGGCGGCGATCGTCCTCAGCATGGCGCTGGCCTCGCTCGGCTCGACGGCCGCACTGCTTGCCGCCGGCCTCTGCCTCGGCCTTGCATTCGGGCCGGAGACGCCGGCGAGCGCGGCGCTGCTGGCGCGGCTCGTGACGGTCGAACAGCGCGCCTTCGTGTTCTCGGTCCGCCAGACCGGCAACCAGATCGGCGCCGTCTGCGGCTCGCTGGTTCTGCCCGCCATGGCCATCTCGCTCGGACCCGCCTGGTGCTATGCGGCGGTGGGCACCTGTGCGCTGTTGGCGATCCTGATGTTCGAGCGGCTGCGGCCGGCCTATGCCGGCAAGGCAACCCCTCCTCCGGAACTCAGTCTCCGTGCACGGCTGGGCCTCGTCACCGCGGACCGGCGCATCGCGATGCTGGCGCTGGCCTCGATGCCGTTCAGCGCGATGCAGGTGTCGCTCAACACCGTCTTCGTCACGCTCGGCACCCGCGAGCTCGGCCTCAGTCATATCGAGGCCGGGATGGCGCTCGCCTGCGCGCAGACCGGCGGCCTGGTCGGCCGGCTCGGCTGGGGCTATGTCGCCATGCGCCTCAACGCTTCACGTGTGGTTCTGATCGTCATCGGCCTCGGCATGGCGTTCTGCGCCGCGCTGCTCGGCCTTGATGGCGCATCGCTCGGCCGCACCGGCCAGTTCGCGATGGCCGCGCTGCTCGGCCTGACGGCGTCGGGCTGGAACGGCGTCTTCATCGCCGAGATCGCCCACCTTGCGCCACAGGACCGGATCGGCGAGACCACGGGCGCGGTGCTGACCGCATCCTATGCGGGCCTGCTGGCCGCGCCGGCACTGATCTCAATGCTGGACGCCACGGTCAGTCTTGGCGCGGCGTTCGTTACCTTGGCCTGCCTTGTGCTCTGCGGCACATTGGCGTTGATCTGGGGAGGCCATGACAAAACCAGTCAATAGCGCGCGCGGGATCGCCGCCGACGTCACGGCCGGGCGGACGAGCGCCGTCGAGACCGCCGAAGCCGCGCTCGCGCGCATCGAGGCCGCCAAGGCGCTCAACGCGGTGGTGACGATCGATCCCGCGCGGACGCTTGCCGATGCTGCGAGGGTCGACGATCGCCTGCGCGCCGGCGAGACGATGTCGCTCGCCGGCGTGCCCATCGTCGTCAAGGACAACATCTGGGCCAGTGGCTGGCGCGTGACGCAGGGCTCGCGCCTGTTCGCCGATTTCGTCGCGCCGCAAGATGCGGTTGCGATCGAGCGACTGCGCAAGGCCGGTGCTGTCATCGTCGGCATCGGCGCGACGTCGGAATTCGCCTGCAAGGGCGTCACGACCTCACAGCTCTACGGACCCACGCGCCATCCGCTCGATCCCGCGTTGACACCGGGCGGCTCGTCCGGCGGTCCCGCCGCTGCGGTCGCAGCCGGCCTCGTGCCGCTCGCGATCGGTACCGATGCCGGCGGCTCCAGCCGCAGGCCGCCGGCCCATGTCGGCGTCGCCGGCTTCAAGCCGTCCTACGGCGCGATTCCATATGGGCCCGGTTTCGCCGAGCCGTTCTTCGGTCTTTCCGTCATTGCACCGATCGCATCTGATGTGGCCGATATCGCATTGGCGTTCGAGTCCATGGCCGGCGCCGATCCGCGCGACCCGGATTCCGCCCTCGTTGCACGGCAGGCGGAAGACATAGGCGGCGTGCGCATGGCATTCTCACCGCGACTTGGCTTAGACGTCGCGGTCGACGACATCGTCGAGAATGCCCTCGCCTCCACTGTCGACCGCCTCTCCGCGGCAGGCTTGCGCATCACTCGACGCGATCCCGTCTGGCCGACGGGCGCGACCGAAGACGCCATCATGCCACTCCAACATGCCGGTCTCGCTGCGCTCTATGGGGACGCGTTCCGCAAGGACCCGGCCATCTTTGATCCTGATGTCGCCAAGCAGATCGAACGCGGCCTTTCCTGGTCGGGTGCCGAGGTTGCTGGAGCTCTGGTCGCGAGCGCCGCGATCGCCAATGCTTTCGCGGCCTTCCTCACCGACGTGGACCTGCTGCTGACCCCAACTGTCCCCTGCGTCGCTTGGTCACTGACGCAGCTTGGTCCCGACATGATCGGCGGAAAACCCGCGAGCCCACGGGGGCACGCGGTGTTTACTCCTTTTGTCAATCATGCCCGCCTGCCGGCGATCTCGATCCCGTGCGGAACGGATCCGCGCGGACTTCCATTCGGCCTGCAAATCATCGCGAGGCGCGGGCAGGACCTGACGCTGCTTGGCGCCGCACACCAGATCGAGGCCATGCTGCAAGCGTGTTGAAGCCGGCTTGGCTCGTCACTATGAGCATGGGCCAGCACGCGCTAGCATGGAACTTGCATAAATTCTGGGCGACATGGACGCCGCATGAACCTCATCAGTCTCGACATCCGCATGCTCCGGTCGCTGATCTCGGTGGTCGAGACCGGCAGCATCACCGAGACCGCCCGACGGCTGGGCCGCACCCAGCCGGCGATTACCCTGCAACTGCAGCGGCTAGAGGAGCTGACAGGCAAGCAATTGTTCGAGCACGCCGGCCGCCGGCTGACGCTGACCGATGACGGCACCACCGTCCTCACCTACGCCAAATCCATCCTAAGGTTGCATGACGAGCTGATCTCGCAACTGGCGTCGCAGGAGATCGAGGGTCAGGTCGTGCTCGGCACGCCCGACCTCTACGCCGCCTTCATGCTGCCGCAGATCCTCAGCGTGTTCCGAAAATCCTTTCCGCGCGTGCAGGTCGAGCTCAATTGCGCGCTGTCGACGCCACTGGTCGGCCTCGTCAAGCGCGGCGACGTCGACATCGCGCTCGTCACCCGCATGAACGATTTCACCGGCGGCCAGGTGGTGCGGCGCGAGCAACTGGTCTGGATGACCGGTGATCAATCGGTCGCGCACCAGGAGCGTCCGATTCCGCTGGCGCTGCTGCCCCCCGGAAACATCTATCGCGACTACGCTATCGACACGCTGGAGCGTGCCAATCTGCGCTGGCGCATCGCCTGCGTCAGTGAAAGCGTCGGAGGTCTCCAGGCCGCGGCTTTCGCCGGCATGGCCGTCACCGTGCTCGGCCGCAGCGCGCTGGTGCCGGCGATGCGCGAGATCGGACCGAACGAAGGCCTGCCGCCACTGCCGAAGATCGAGCTGTTGCTCTACAAATCGAGCGGCGCCACCTCGAAGGCCGCGACCGCGCTGCACGACTATCTCGCGCATTATCTGCGCCTCGACGAAGAGCTCAGCGGCCGCGGCCCGCCGATCGAGCTGGGCTAGGCCCACAAAAACGCGAAAACAACCCCATGCACAGTAGAACGGCCTTTGTTTGCAAAGGGTTTTTCGCGCGTCACTTTACGGAGCACCGAGCCCACGATTCCGGACCGTGCCTGCGCGATCTGACACGTCGGGCAAAACACCAATCGTATCATGACCGTTTCACCCCTTGGCGCGCTCCCCACCCGCCTGGCGTAGCGCCAGCTGTGGCCAGAATTTCGCCCAGGGCTGCGCCTGCTCGAACGCCGCGGCGATGCGGAAGATCGTGGGCTCGTCGAGCCAGGGCGCGACAATCTGAAGACCGATCGGCATCCCGTCACGATCGAAGCCGCAAGGCAGTGTTGCCGCCGGAAGACCGGCGAGATTGACCGGCCAGGTAAACGGCGACCAGCCGAGATGCGGATCGACCTTGCGGCCATCGATGGTGTCGACTCCGATCCGGCCAGCTTCGAACGCAGTGACCGCGACCGTCGGCGTCACCAGCACATCGACGCGTTCGAACAATTTGACGAAGGCACTGCGCGTCTGGCCGCGGCGGTAACTCGCTTCGATGTAATCCGTGCCGCTGTAGCGCCGGCCGGCGCTGACGACATTGCGATAGTCGGCCTCCGAGCTTGCAAGATCGGTTGCGGACTTGCTCGCAACCGCCGCCGCCTGTTCGGTAAAGGCGATCGGCTTCAGCGTGTGCTCCAAAATGCCGGGATCGAGACCAGGCCCGTCCATGGTGACCTGCGCACCGCAGGAATCGAGAATGGCAAGCGCCTTGCCAAATGCTGCGCACACGTCCGGGCTGACGGCGGCGTAGCCGAGATCGGCGCTGGCTCCGATACGAATGCCGTCCAGGCACCCAGCATCCGTATTGAAGCGGCGTGCGGACGCGGGAAGGCTCGCGGCATCACGCACGTCGTAGCCGGCTATGATCTCCAGCGTCAGCGCAGCATCCGCGACCGTGCGCGTGATCGGGCCGGTATGGGCGAGCGAGGCCCAGGATGGCGGCGAGAAGCCGGGCGAGCGCGGTACGAGACCAAAGGTCGGCTTCAGGCCGAACACGCCGCAGAAGGAGGATGGCACCCGGATCGAGCCGACGCCGTCGGTGCCGATCGCGATCGGGCCGCAGCCGGCAGCGACGCTCGCCGCGGCGCCGCCGCTCGACCCGCCGCTGGTGCGACCAGGGTTCCAGGGATTGCGCGTGATGCCGGTGACGGGGCTGTCGGCTGTCAGCTTGTAGCCTGACTCGCAGGTCGTGGTCTTGCAGGTGATGATCGCGCCGGATGCCTTCAGGGCCGAGACCACGGCAGCGTCGGCCTCAGGCACGAAGCCCTCGTTCATCGGCGAACCTGCATAGGCCGGCACGCCCGCGACGAAGACGAGGTCCTTGATCGTGACGGGCACACCGGCGAGCGGTCCCTTCGCTTCGCCCGCCCGCATTTCCCTGGTGAGACGGTCGGCCTCCGCCCTCGCCTGCTCGTACATCGGCGTCACCACCGCGTTGCAGGTCTCGTCCGCCGCCTCCAGCGCGGCGATGGTGTCGTCAATGACATCGCGCGGGGTGAACGCCTTGCGCCGGTAACCGGCCATGATCTCGGTTGCAGAAAGCGCGCCAAGGCCAGTCGGCGCCGGCGGAAAGGCCGTTCGGCCGGAACCATCAGTCATCATCAACCCTAAGGAGCTAGTTGAGCGCCGCGTCGACGGCGCGCTTGGCCATGACCGTGACGAGATGCGCGCGGTAATCGGCTTCCGCATGAATATCGGAGGTGAGACCGTCGGTGTCGATCTTGATCGCCGCGATCGCGGACGGATCAAAGTTGCCCGACAGCGCCGCCTCCATCGGCGGCACGCGGAACACGCCGGGACCCGCGCCCGTTACGGCGACGCGGAAGCCGTCGGCAAATTTCGCGACGAACACGCCGACCAGCGCATAGCGCGACGCCGGCGCTTTGAACTTTGCGTAGCCCGCTTTCAGCGGCACGGGAAAACGGATCGCCGTAATGATCTCGCCGGGTTCAAGCGCGGTTTCGAACAGACCGAGGAAGAACCTGTCGGCGGCGATCTCGCGCGTGCTGGTTACGATGGTGGCACCGAGACCGAGCACGCCGGCGGGATAATCCGCAGCAGGATCGTTGTTGGCGACGGAGCCACCGATGGTGCCGCGGCTGCGCACGGCGGGATCGCCGATCATCGAAGCCAGCGCCGCGAGCCCGGGAATTTTCTCCTGCACCAACTTTGAAGCTGCGACCACCGCATGCGGCGTCATCGCGCCGATCGTGACAATGGCACCGTCGTCAGCGATGCCCTTGAGATTTCCGAGCTTCGAAAGATCGACCAGCGCCGGCGGATTGGCCAGTCGCTGCTTCAGCGTCGGGATCAGCGTCATGCCGCCCGCAACAAGCTTGCTGTCCTCGATCGAGGTCAGAAGCTTAGCCGCATCTGGAATCTGGTGAGGCTGGTGATAGGCAAATGGTTTCATTGTTGTCCTCCCTATTCCGCGGCGACCGGCAGCGACGCATTCTGCAACAGGCGCCAGATCCGGTTCGGCGTCGCCGGCATGTCGACATGGGTGACGCCCAGGTGCGACAGCGCATCGACCACCGCGTTGATGACGGCGGCGGGCGAGCCGATGGTGCCGACCTCGCCGCAGCCCTTCACACCCATCGGCGTATGCGTGCAGAGCGTGGAATGGGTTGCCACTTTCATCATCGGCAGATGGTCGGCGCGCGGCATGCAGTAATCCATCAGCGAGCCCGACAGAAGCTGGCCCGAGCCTTCGTCATAGACCGCGCTCTCGAACAGCGCCTGGCCGACGCCCTGCACGATGCCGCCATGCAGCTGGCCCTCCACGATCATCGGGTTGATGACCGTGCCGACGTCGTCCACCGCGGTGTAGTTGACCAGCGTCACCGTGCCCGTCTCGGGATCGACCTCGACTTCAGCGATGTGGCAGCCGCCGGGATAGGTGAAGTTGACGGGGTCGTAATAGGCCTGCTCCTCAAGCCCCGGCTCCAGCACCTCAAGCGGATAATCGTGTGGCACGTAGGCAGCGCCCGCGATCTCCTCGAACGTCTTGGCGCGATCCGTGCCCGCAACCGAAAATTTGCCGCTCTCGAACTGAATATCGACCTCAGCCGCTTCGAGCAGATGGGCCGCGATCTTCTTGCCCTTGGCGATGACCTTGTCCGTCGCCTTCGACAGCGCCGCACCGCCGACCACCAGGGAGCGCGAGCCATAGGTGCCCATGCCGAACTGCACGCGGTCGGTATCGCCGAACACGATGTCGACATTCTCGAAGGCGACCCCAAGCTTGTCCGAGACGATCTGGGCAAACGTCGTCTCGTGGCCCTGGCCGTGATTGTGGGTTCCGATCATGACCGTCACCTGGCCGGTCGGATGCACGCGCACCGTGGCGCTTTCGTACAGACCGCCGCGCGCGCCCAATCTCCCGGCGAAGCGCGACGGCGCAAGGCCGCAGGCCTCGACGTAGGTGGAATAACCGAGCCCGCGGAATTTGCCCTTGCTGGCAGACGCCGCCTTGCGGATGCCGAAATTCTTGACGTCGGCCGCGACGAGGGCGCCGTCGAGACAGCCCATGGGATCGCCGGAATCGTACTGCACCAGCACCGGCGTCTGGTACGGATAGGCCTCCTTCGGGATCATGTTGCGGCGGCGGATCTCGACGCGGTCGATCCCCATCTCGCTGGCGGCGACATCGACGATGCGCTCCAGGACGAAGGTCGCCTCGGGACGGCCAGCGCCGCGATAGGCATCCACCGGCACCGTATTGGTGAAGACCACCTTCACGTTGCAGTAGATCGCAGGCGTCGTGTAGACGCCGCCGAGCAGCGGCCCATAGAGATTGGTCGGGATGTTCGGCCCGAAGGTCGAGAGATAGCCGCCCATATTGGCGAGCGTGTTGACGCGGAAGGCCAGGAATTTTCCGGTCTCGTCGAGCGCCAGCTCGGCCTCGGTGACGTGATCGCGGCCGTGACGATCGGAGACGTAACCTTCCGAGCGGCTCGCGACCCATTTCACCGGCCGCTTCACGCGCTTGGCGGCCCAGGTGATGACGGCCTCCTCGCCATAGTGGAACTGCTTGACGCCGAATCCGCCGCCGACATCGGGCGCAACCACCCGCAGCTTGTGCTGCGGGATGTTCAGCACCAGCGCCCCCATCAGGAAGCGTACGACATGCGGGAATTGGCTCGTGGTCCACAGCGTGAATCGGTCCGTGCCTGGCTCGTATTCCGCGATCGCCGCACGCGGCTCCATCGGATTGCCGATCAGGCGGTTGTTGACGAGGCTCAGCTTTGCGACATGCGCAGCTTTCCGGAACGCGGTCTCGACGGCGGCCTTGTCACCGAGCTCCCAGTCGCAACAGATGTTGTTCGGGACGTCGTCGAACAATTGCGGCGCGCCGGGCCGGACGGCTTCGAGCACGCCGACGACTGAAGACAGCACTTCGTAGTCGATCGCGAGCAATTCGGCTGCAGCATTTGCCTGCTCCGGCGTCTCCGCCACGACGAAGGCCACCATGTCACCAACGAAGCGCACCTTGCCCTGCGCCAGCATCGGAAACGGCGGCTCCTTCATCGGCACGCCCTGCGCATCCGAGATACCCCAGCCGCAAGGCAGTGATCCCAGGCCATCGGCCTTGACGTCGTCGCCAGTCAACACGGCAATCACGCCTGATGATGCCAGCGCCGCACTCTTGTCGATGCCGCGCAGCAGCGCATGGCCATGCGGAGAGCGCACGAATACGCCGGCCGTCATGCCCGGACGCTTGATGTCGGAGACGTAATTGCCGCGGCCGGTGAGGAAGCGCTGGTCCTCTTTGCGCTTCGGCGCGGCGCCGATGCCGATGACATTGCCCATGGTCACTCTCCCTTGGCGGCGTTCATGGCGGCAGCGCCAGCCAGCACCGAAACGACGATGTTCTGGTAGCCGGTGCAGCGGCAGATGTTGCCTTCGAGGCCATGGCGGACATCGGCCTCTGTCAGGTCAGACTTCTCCGCGGCGAGCGCGACCGCGGTCATCAACATGCCGGGTGTGCAGAACCCGCATTGCAGCCCGTGATGCTCACGAAAGGCCTCCTGCATGGGATGCATTTGGTTCGAGCCCGGCGCACCTTGCAGACCTTCAATGGTGAGCAGCGTCGCGCCATCAAGCGCCGGAGCCAGCAGCGTGCAGCTCTTCACCGGCAAACCGTCGAGATGCACTACGCAGGCGCCGCACTGGCTGGTGTCGCAGCCGATATGGGTGCCCGTGAGATGGAGCTGCTCGCGCAGCAGCCCGGCGACGAGCGTCGCCGGTTCGACGTCCACGGTGGTTGGCCGGCCGTTGAGTGTGAAGGATATCTGCACGGTCATACTCCTGTGCGCGATTGGTCTTTAGGCGAGAGGCAAGGCGCTGCCGGCGGCCCATGTGGCCATCACGACATCGCCGACTGTGAAGGGGTCCGCAAAGAAGGTCTTTTCCGGCACATAGGCGACGAACTCGTCGTCCGGTACGGTGTCGAGCATCACCTTGACGAAGTAGCCCTGATATTCGATCGCGAGCACCCGGCTCGGCAGCGACGTGGTGCACCCGGGCGGCAGATCCCTGCCCGGCCGCACCAGCGCAACATCATCGCGGCGCACGGCGATATCGACCTTGTCGCCGACGTTGACGGTGGGCCGCGCCAGAAGCGGCACCTCGATGCCGTCAGGCGCAGCCTGCGCAAGCGTAAAGCTTGCGCCGTTGACCTTCTCGACCCGGCCGGACAGCACGTTCTGCCCGCCCATGAACTCGGCGACGTAGCGATCGTGCGGGTGGGCGTAGACGTCCCGCGCCGCTCCCGCCTGCTTGATCTTGCCCTGCTCCATCACCACGACGAGATCGGCGAGCGCGATCGCCTCGAGCTGGGTGTGGGTGACGTGGATGAACGTGATGCCAAGCTCCTGCTGCATCCGCCGCAGTTCCTGGCGCATCTGCACACGGAGCTGCTCGTCGAGCGCCGACAGTGGCTCGTCCAGCAGCAGCACCCGCGGCTCGGTGATCGCCGCACGCGCCAGCGCCACGCGCTGCTGCTGGCCGCCGGAGAGCTGGGCCGGCAAGCGGTCGGCGAATTGCGTCAGCCGTACCTTCTCGATCATGGCATCGGCTGCGCGCAGGCGATCGGCCTTGGATTGGCCTCGCACCCGCAAGGCAAAGGCGATGTTCTCACGCACCGTCAGATGTGGGAACAGCGCATAGGACTGGAACATCATCGCAGTGCGGCGCTGCACCGGCGCCAGTCCGACCACATTCTGCCCCCCGATGACGATCTCGCCTGCGGTCGGATCATCGTGACCGGCGATCATGCGCAGGATCGTGGTCTTGCCGCAGCCGGACGGGCCGATGAAGCAGCAATAGGCGCCGTCCGCGATCCTAAGATTGACGCCGTCAACCACGTAGGTCGCGCCGTCAAAACTCTTGCAGACACCCGCCAGTTCGATATCGCCGCGATCGTTCTTCATTTCCCAGCTCAACCCTTTGCACTGCTGCCGCGCTTCTTCTGGATCAGCACGATGCTGCCTAGGCTCGCGCCGATGACGATGAAGGAGACGACGGTAGTCACGGTGCCGAGCGCATAAAGCGAGGGCGAAGTGACGTTCAGCGTCATGCTCCAGATTTCCAGCGGCAGCGTGTTTAGCGAGCCCGCGGTCTGGAGGCTGCGCGCAAACTCATCATACGACAGCGTGAAACCGAACAGGGCGACCGCGACGAGGCCGGGTGCAAGCACCGGGATCATCACCAGCCGAATCGACTGCCAACGGCTGGCGCCGAGGTCGTAGGCCGCCTCCTCCCAGACATGGTTGAAGCGCGACATCACCGCGAACATCACGAGCACGCCGAACGGTAGCGTCCAGGACAGCTGCGCACCGAGCGCCGAGGTGTACCAGCTCGCATTCAGCCCGAGTGCCTGGAACAGGAGACCCGTGCCGAGACCGAGCACGAGGCCGGGCGCGACCAGGCTGCCGATCATCATGTAGAAGACGAAGCTGTCGCCTCCGAAGCGTTTGCGGAAGCCGAGGCCGGCAAGAAACGAGACCACCACAGTGATGACGGTGACGATGACCGCGAGCTTGATCGAGCGGTCGAACGAGCCCTTGACGTCCCCAGTCCGGACCTGGGTGACGAGGTCCGCGAACCAGTGCAGCGAATGCCCCTTCATCGGGAACACGAGGCCGCCGCGAATGTCCTGGAAAGACAGGATGTAGATGCAAAACATCGGGCCGTAGAGCGCGATGACGTAGGCAGCGAACAGCGTCGCCAGCACGTAGAAGGTCCAGGGCCTGCGGCCCGTGCTCGGCGCGATCGCCTTGGTGGCCGCAGGCGCGACGGTCTTGGACGTTTCGGTCTTGGACTTTTCGGTCTTGGGCATGTCGGCGAGAACCGCGCTCATCGCGTGATCTCCTGCCGAATGTCGACGGTGCGCAAGATCAGCGAGACGATCGCAACCAGCACCAGGGTCAGCAGCACCGCGCTCGCCGCCGCGGTCGGATATTGCAGCACGCCGACGTCCTCGTAGAACGCGCTGACCACCGAGGCCGAACCGCCGCCGGACATCACCTTCACCACGAAGAAGTCACCCATCACGATCGAGACCACGAAGATGGTGCCGAGCGCGATGCCGCTCTTGGACATCGGCACTACGATCAGGCGCATGATGTCGAACCGGCTCGCGCCGGCATCGATCGCGGCCTCGATCAGCTTCTTGTCGATCCGCGCCATGGAATTGAAGATCGGCACGATCATGAAGATCGTGAGCTGATGGACGTAGGCGATAACGACGGCGAGGTCGGAGAACAGCAGCACTTCGAGAGGCTGCCGGATCACGCCCAACCCCAGCAGCGCCTGGTTGATCAGGCCTTCCTTGCCGAGCAGCGGGATCCACGAGATCATCCGGATGATGTTCGAGGTCCAGAACGGCACCGTGCAGAGCAGGAACAGGCCGATTGCCAGGAGTTGATTGCGAACGTGGAACACCAGGAAGTACGCGACGAAGAAGCCGATGATCAGGGTGAATATCCAGGTCAGCGCCGTGAACTTGATCGTCGCCAGATACAATTTCAGCGTCAGCGCCGAATGCAGCACCTCGACGTAGCTGGCCAGCGTAAAGCCCGGCGTCAGTCCGCCGAAGCCGTCGGTCGCAAAGAAGCTTGCGGCCAGCACAACCAGGATCGGCGCGACGAAGAACGGCACGAGCACCAGCACCAGCGGCGACACGTAGAGCCAGCCGGCGAGATTTGCGCGTGGTGACTTTTGAGCTGGACTAGACCTTGGCTGCATGTCGGCGAACGCCTCGAAGTCTTCTCGCACCGGCGCAGTTC
Organism: Bradyrhizobium sp. CIR18; assembly: GCF_014198295.1. Taxonomy (NCBI): domain Bacteria; kingdom Pseudomonadati; phylum Pseudomonadota; class Alphaproteobacteria; order Hyphomicrobiales; family Nitrobacteraceae; genus Bradyrhizobium; species Bradyrhizobium sp. CIR18. Next base: position 1,728,475 of record NZ_JACIHF010000001.1, read on the forward strand.
ACGCGCCGGTGCTTCGCTTAAGTCAGGGAAAGCAGGTTTCAGGCCACCTTGAAGTCGTTCCAGCGCTTGTTCATGTAGGCGGCTTCATCCATCAGCGTGTTCCAGCACGAGATGTTCTTGACGCGATCGAGGAACGAGCCGCCGTCACGCTTGGTGCCGGCCTTCTCCATCGGCACACCGTAGGGATCATTGATGACCTCCGGCGCCGGCTTACCGTCGTACCAGAAATCCCATTCGGCAGCGGTCAGGAATTTCTTCGCCGTCGACGGCACCGGGCTGTAATAGCCGTAGCGGCCGACGAAGCCCCCCTGCCAGCCCGAGAGGTACCAGTTGAGATATTCGTAGGCGGCATCTAACTTTTTGCCGGAGAGATGCTTCATCAGGCCCATGCCGTTGCACCAGCCGCGATAGCCCTCCTTGCCGTTCTTGACGTTGACCGGCGCATAGACGCAGGGAATCTCCTTGACGCGGACAGCTGCGACCGCCGGCGACCACATCGACTGGATGACCACCTCGCCCGCGGCCATCAGCTGCACCGACTGGTCGAAGGTGGTCCAGGTCGCCCGGAACTGGCCCTGCTTCTTCAGCTCGATCAGCTTGTTGCAGGTGAAGTCGATCTCCTCCTTGGTCATGTTGCCCTTGTTGCCGTACTTGATCAGCCCGGCGCTTTCGAAGCAGAGCGCGGCATCCATGATGCCGATCGCGGGCACGTCGAGGATCGCGGCCTTACCCTTGAATTTCGGATCGATCAGGTCCTTCCACTCGGTCACTTCATAGCCGACGAGGTCGGGGCGATAGCCGATGGAGTCGGCGTTGTAGACCTGCGGCAGGAAGGTCGCCCACTCGGTGACGCCGTCGTGCAGATCGGTCGAGTCGGGCTTGGAGATGTACATGGCTTCATAAGGCGAGATGCCCTGGCGCGGGATCTTGTGGCCGTCGATCTCGCCCTTGGTGAAGATCGGCAGGATGTTGTCGAACTCCTTGATCTTCTTGACCTCGATGCCCTGGATCACCCCGCGCTTGGCGGCAAGCTTGGCCTGCCAGCCCTCGAGGTCGGCGATGTCGACCGTATTAGGCTGGCTTATGAAGCGGTTGATGGCGGCGGAGGTGTCGAGGTTCTGCATCGTCACCTTGAAGCCGAGATCCTTGGCGGCCTGGTCGCCGATCGCTTTCACCACCGAATAGGAGACGCCGACATGGCGCAGCTCGATGTCCTTGATCTCCTGCGCCCAGATGGTCGGGAATCCGCGGATCGCATCCGATCCTGCGGCTGCGCCCGCAACCGCGGCTGCCCCCTTCAACAGGGTGCGCCGGCTCAACTTTTTCGCAGCTTTCGTCTCCGATCCCGCCGGAATGGAAGTGGACGTCCCCTTAGCCCCGTCAGACATGGCAACCCTCGTTGGTTACGATGAACGCTCGCGCCGGACGCCATTGACCGGCCGCGGATGTGATCAGTTGCGCGCGAGGCTAGAGGCGGGATTCTGCGAAGTAAAATTGGAAGTAGCAATTCACGGCATAAGCGCCACTAATGGCTCAACTCTCTGCACGTCATCTCGGCACGCGGCTTAGGAAGGCAGCAGGCCGATGTGCCGATCGCGGTGAATAGGAGCTTCTCCGGTCCGTCGTTCCTCGAATTGCTCGGAGCACGACTCCTGCTCGCACCACAAGCGACCGTGTTGGCCTTCACAGCCTTCAGCCGCTGATCTTGCGCATCTACCGCCTGCTTTACCTCGATCACGAGCTTCTTGTCCGGCGCAGCCCGGTGTAGCCGCTCGACCGCCTGAAACAGCGGCAGCTCGCCGAGAAAGGCGTGGTGCTCGGGAAACACCGCGTCTCAGACTCCGGCCCAGAAATTACATTTGTCTCCATTGCCGATCATATGTATAATTATCGAAAACATCCAAGCCCCTTGGCGGCGTCAAAGGAACGGGAGAGCGCCAGAAACCTCACGTCAAGCGATTGCGATGACTATCCCAACCTCGCGCAGCGAGAAGTAACGCGTTTGATTCGAGCGAGAGACCGCTGCGCGGCCAACGCACGGCATGACACGCGACCCAAAGCAGAGACGTCATGGTCCGAGTTATTCAGATTTCCGATACGCATCTCAGCCCGAGCAAGCAGCACTTCGAGGCAAACTGGGCGCCCCTTGCGCGTTGGATCGCGCAGCATAAGCCAGATCTTGTCATACATACCGGCGACGTGACGGTCGATGCAGCCGATCAGGAAACCGACGCAGCATATTGCGCGACCCAACTGGCCTCGCTCGGCGTCCCAGTCGTGGCGGTTCCGGGAAATCATGACGTCGGCGAGGTCGGCAATCCGCATCAGCCGGTAAATGGCGAGCGGCTCGATCGCTTTCGCCGCCACTTCGGCGACGACCGCTGGCTACGCGATGTGGACGGTTGGCGCCTGATCGGCCTCAATTCGATGATCTTCGGCGGCGGCCCCGAAGAGGCGCGGCAGACCGAATGGCTCGAGGCCGCGATGGCCGACGCTGCGGGGCGTCGCCTTGCCTGGTTCACGCACCGGCCGCTGTTCATCGAGTCACCGACCGAGGCCGACACCGGTTACTGGTCGGTCAAGCCGGAGCCGCGCCGCGCCCTTCTCGATCTCCTGCAAGGCTACCGGGTGGAGATCGTGGCCAGTGGGCATTTGCATCGGTGGCACGAAATCCGGCTGAACGGCACGCACTACATTTGGGGGCCGGCGGCCGGCTTTCTGGTCGGTGAGAAACTGGCGCCGCCGATGGGCGGCGCTGCACGGCTTGGAGCGGTGGTCTACGACATCGACGGCGAGAACATCGACGTGAGCATTCGTCCGGTGCCAGGTCTTACCGATTACTGGATCGACGACGTCGTGCACGAGGTCTATCCGCCGCGCGAAGCTGAGGCGTGAGCTGCGATGGCCGGTCTCACATTGCGCGGCATCCATAAGGCTTTCGGCGACACATCCGTCCTCAACGACATCGACCTCGATATTGCGGACGGCGAATTTCTGACGCTGGTTGGCCCCTCCGGCTGTGGCAAGTCGACGCTCCTGCGCATCATCGCCGGCCTCGAATCGCAGGACCGCGGCTCGGTGTCGATCGGCGGGACTTCGGTCGACCATATGCGGCCTCACGAGCGCAGGATCGCCATGGTGTTCCAGAATTACGCGCTCTATCCCCACATGTCGGTGTTCGACAACATCGCGCTGCCCCTCACCATGACGCGCCTCAACCTGTTCGAGCGCCTGCCCTTGATGCGTCATCTGTCGCCTCACCGCAGGCGCATCATGGACGAGATCGCGCGTGAGGTGCGGGCCGTCGCGGAGCAGCTTCGCATCGAATCCTTCTTTCACCGCCGCCCCGGACAGCTTTCGGGCGGGCAACGGCAGCGCGTCGCGCTCGGCCGCGCAATGGTGCGTCACCCGCAGGCTTTCCTGATGGACGAGCCATTGTCGAACCTCGACGCCAAGCTGCGTGTGCACATGCGTGGCGAGCTGACCGAGCTGCACGCGCGTCTCGGCGCCACGATGATCTACGTGACACACGACCAGATCGAGGCGATGACGATGTCCGATCGCCTTGCCGTGATGGATCACGGCAACATACTCCAGCTCGGCACCCCCGCCGAGGTCTATGAACGGCCCGCCACGACCGCGGTCGCGCAGTTCATTGGCAGTCCGGCGATCAATCTATTTCCGGCCCATGTGGGGCCCAGCGGTCACGTCGAACTGCTCGGCCGGACGCTGCCGATCGATGTTCGCAACGCGCCGACGCCGGAACTGACGGTCGGCGTGCGTCCGGACGCGATGCGGATCGGAGGCGGACCGTGCGCCGTCACGTGCAGGTTCCGGCGCCGCGAAAATCTCGGCTCGGAAAGCATCCTTCACTTCGATCTCGTGGCCTCCCCGGAAGTAGCGGTGCTCTGCCGGGTCGACAACAGCATCCCGATCCCCGAGGGCGAGGTCCCGCTCGCCTTCGAGCCACGGGATTGCCACGTCTTCGACAACAACGGCCGCCGCATCGAGGTGGAAAGCCGCAATGCCGCCGGCCGCGATGTGCGCCGCACGAGCGAGGCCCGATGACCACGGTCGCGGCTCAAGTCACTCCGCTCGTCGCGGCGCCGCCAGCCGGCCGCCAGCGATGGGTCGAGCGGTTCGCGGGCTTGGGCTTTGCCGCGCCGGCCTTCATCCTGCTGGTCCTGACGAATCTGGCGCCGCTGGCTGCTCTCGCCTTCCTGAGTTTTACCAACTACGAGCTGGGTGCGCTCGACTTCTCGTTCGTCGGCTTCAAGAACTTCGGCGCGGCGCTGCAGGATCCCGTGATTCGTCGCTCGGTGACCAATACCCTGCTCTACGTGGCGATTGTCGTGCCCGGCGGCGTCCTGATCTCGCTGCTGGTCGCAATCCTGATCCACCAGCGCAAGCGCACGCGCAGCCTCTATGAAGTGATCTATTTCCTCCCCGTTACCTCGACGCTCATCGCAATGGCCACGATGTGGCAGTTCCTGCTGCACCCGACCCTGGGGCTCATCAATCAGGCGCTCAAGGTACTGGGGTTCGCGGAGACGGCTTTCCTGAGCGAGCCGCGCCTCGTCATCCCGACGCTCGCCGCGATCGGCATCTGGCAGCTCGTCGGCTTCAACATGGTGCTATTCCTCGCCGGCCTTTCGGCGATCCCCCGCGATCTCTACGAGGCCGTCGACATCGATGGCGCGAGCCATCCCATTGACCGCTTCCTGAAAGTGACGTGGCCGATGCTTGGTCCGACGACGATGTTCGTGACCGTGACCACCTTCATCACCGCCTTCAAGATCTTCGACACGGTTGCGGTAATGACGCGGGGTGGCCCCGGAGGCGCATCCGAGGTGCTGCTGTATGCCATCTATCTGGAGGGATTTCAGTACTTTCACATGAGCTATGCGGCGACGCTCACACTCGTCTTCCTGGCGTTCACGCTGGTGTTCTCGGTGCTGCAAACCTTCATCCTCGATCGACGGGTGCACTATTGATGCGCAACTCGGCCACGATCACTCGCCCGCCGACACCGGTGGCGATCCGCATGCGGCGCCTCGTGTCGCTTGCGCTCGTCCACGCGGTGCTGATCGGCGGCGCAGTCTTCATGCTGCTGCCGTTCGTCTTCATGCTGACGAGCGCGATCAAGCCGCCGGGTGAGATCTTCGAGGCGACGTTCCGGCTCTGGCCGCGCCAATTCTACGGATGGCAGAACTTCGAATCTGCCCTGAGCACCGCACCACTGCTGCGTTTTCTGCTCAACGGTCTCATCGTCTGCGGCGGAATCCTCATCGTCCAGCTGCTGGTCGCAATTCCCTGCGCCTATGCGCTCGCCAAGCTGAAGTTTCCGGGACGGCCGATCCTGTTTTCGCTTGTCCTGCTCGGACTCTGCATTCCGGTCCAGGCGCCCTCGCTCCCGCTCTACATCGCGTTCGCCGAGCTCGGCATTCTCAACACCTACCTCTCGATGATGATGCCGTTCTTCCTGTCGGTCTTCGCGATCTTCCTGTTCCGGCAGTTCTTCAAATCCTATCCGGACGAGATCATCCAAGCCGCGCGGCTCGATGGCGTCGGCGAATTCGAAATCGTCTGGCGCATCGTCGTGCCGAGCGCCTGGCCTGCCATTGCGGCGTTCTCGATCTTCTCGGTCGTGGCGCACTGGAACGACCTCTATTGGCCGCTCATCGTCGTCTCCGACACCAAGCTCGCAACACCGCCGCTCGGCATGATGTATTTCGCCGATTCCGAGCTGGGCTCGAATTACGGCGCGCTGGCCGCCGGTGCCACCATCATCACCGCGCCGCTGGTGATCGCGTTCCTGATCGCGCGGCGGCATTTCATCGCCGGCATCACGATGACCGGAATCAAGTGACGTCAACCACTGCCAGGGGAGACACTGTCATGCTGCATCGCCGAGACCTCCTGAAGAGCGCCGCCGCCGTCGGGAGCACCGCGCTTTCAAGCCCGTTTCTGTCGCGCTCCGCACAGGCGCAGGAAGTGACGCTGGACGTCCTCTATGCCTTCCCCGCCTTCGCGAAATTCCACGAGCCGATCGCCCAGGAATTCATGAAGCAGCAATCGGGCATCAAGATCCAGTTCCGGGCCCCGGCGGCGAGCTATGACGAAGGTCATCAAACCATGCTGCGGCAGGCCGTCACCAACCAGCTCCCCGACGTCTACTATTCGGGTTACCATCTGCTCGCGGAGCTCGTGCGCACACTGGTGAAACGCAACCAGATCACGGAAGTCGCGCCCTTGCTGCAGAAGGAGGATGCCGCCTGGCGCAAGGCCAACTACTCCGACGGAATCCTGGCGCTCGGCGCGGTCGACGGCAAGATCTATGGTCTCGCGTTCAATGCATCCCTGCCGGTCATCTATTTCAACACGCAGCTCGTGAAAGCGGCCGGCGGCGATCCCGACAAGATGCCCGACAATTGGCCCGGCATGATCGACCTCGCGGCCAACATCAAGACCAAGGGCACCGATGTCGCCGGCATCGCCTACAACATCCACGATTGGCCGGACGACTGGCTGTTCCGCTCCCTGATCCTGCAGGGCGGCGGCCAGATGCTCGACGCATCGGAAACCGCTGCCGGCTTCGGCAACGAGGCCGGGCTCAAGGCGCTCAGCCATTGCCGCAGATTCGTCGCTGACGCCAAGATGCCATTGATCGATTGGGATTCCTCGCGCCAGCAGTTCATCGCCGGGAAGATCGGCGTCTTCGCGGACACGCCGGCCCGGCTGCGCCAGGTCACCGACCTGATCGGCGACAAGTTCACATTGCGTACCGGCACGTTCCCGATCGACGACAAGCAGAAGGGCGGACTGCCGACCGGCGGCAACGCGGCGATCATCACGGCAAAGGACGCCGCAAAGCAGCGGGCCGCCTGGGAGTTCCTGAAGTTCGTGAGCGGACCTGAAGCGCAGAAGATCGTGGTCGAGACCACGGGCTACATGCCGACCAATCTGCGCGCCTCGGGGCCCGAATTCCTGGCCCCGTTCTACGATAAGAACCCGAACTTCCGCACCGTTTCGCAGCAGATCGAGCGCGCGAAGCCTTGGCAGGGTTACCCCGGCGGACAGTCCGTGAAGATATGGCGCACGCAGCGCGAGATCATCCACGCCGTGATGCGCGGCGAGACCACCCCCGAGGCCGGGCTCGATCGCATGGTCAAGGAAAGCAACGCGTTGATGAAGAGCTCTTAAGTACTGGATCATCCATTGCGGCAACGGCCACGTGCCGGCCGCAACGCTTCAGGAGACGGAATTACGTGTTCATCATTGCCCAGCTGAGCGATCTCCATGTGCGATCGCGCGGCAAGCTCGCTTACGGCCACGTCGATACCAACGCGATGTTTCAAGACGCCATCGACGCGGTTCTGATGCTGGACCCGCGGCCTAATTGTATCGTAGTCAGCGGCGACCTTACGGATGGCGGGCTCGCGGAGGAATACGGGATCGTCGACGCCGGCTTCGCCAGGCTGCCGATGCCGGTGTTCGTCATTCCCGGCAACCACGATAACCGCGAACAGCTCCTCCGCTCGCTCCGGCCACGCCACCATTATCTGCCGCCCGATGGCTTCATCAACTTCGTCGTGGACGATTTCCCGCTGCGGCTGGTGTTCCTCGACAGCGTCGAAGCCGGACAAGGCCACGGGACCTTCTGCGCGACGCGACAGCAATGGTTGCGCGACGCACTGGCGGCCGGCGGCGGCAAGCCGACGCTCGTGATCATTCATCACCCACCGTTCCTGGTCGGAGCCGACGGGATGGACGAGCTGCGCCTCATCGGGGCCGATCCGCTCGACGCAATCATCAAGGACCATCCCGAAATCGAACGCGTGCTGTGCGGCCACTACCATCGCTCGATCACGACGCGCTATGCGGGCACCGTGGGCTATGTCGCCCCCGGCACGGCACATCAGGTGGCGCTCGACCTGCGACCCGGGCACGCCAACCGCTTCATCATGGAGCCGCCCGGATTTGCCTTGCATTGCTGGCAGCCGGACATGGGCGTCAGCAGCCACGTGGTCCCGATCGGAAACTACGGGTGCTCGCTCGAATTCGTATCCGATCGCCAGCCCAGGACGGATCGAGGTGACGGCCTTTCGACCCTGCTGGCCCGCGCGGACACGGTCGTCGACGAGGCCGCAGCCAGGCTGGTCGCGATGCAATTCTCGCCCCTGCACACCGAGCGCAAGGAAGGGCTCGACATCGTCACCGAGGCGGACCTCGCCTCCGAGGCGATCGTCGTCGCCGGCCTGAAGGCCCTGACGCCGGATGCCGGCATCCTGGCCGAGGAGAGCGGCGCAAGCCCGGGAGATCACGCCGCGCGCTGGATCATCGATCCGCTCGACGGGACGATCAACTACGCGCGCGGGCTGCCGTGGTTTTCCGTCACGGTCGCCTACGAGGTCGGCGGCGAGACGAAACTTGGCCTGATCGACGCGCCGAAGATTGGATTGAGGGCGCGCTACCTCGCCGGGGAAGGCGCGACGATCGACGGCGTGCCGGCCCGCGTCTCCTCGACGCGTTCGCTGTCGGATGCGGTCATCTCCGTGATCCTGACCTCGCATTTCACGCCCGAGGAAGTCCAGCGGACGGCGCGTGTCATCGAACTGCTCGGCAAGCTGGTGCGCGGCGTGCGTATCGTCGTTTCGGGCGCCTTTGAGACGACGATGGTGGCCTCGGGCCGCCTCGACGGCTTTGTCTCGCTGAAGGCCGACATCGTCTCGCACGCGGCCGCGATGCCGATGGTGTGGGCCGGCGGCGGCAAGGTCACGACGCTGACTGGACGGCCGTGCCGCAACGACGATCTCGACAAGATCGCCTCCAACGGATTGATCCACGATGAGTTGCTGGCGCTTCTGCGCCAGGCGCTGCAATGACGGAACGCTATCGCGGAAACAGCTTGTCGCGGATGTAGCGCGAGGTCGGGGTCAATCTGGCGCCGCGCGGCTTCCGCCAAACCGCGCGGTCGATCTCCTTCTTGTCGCCGACCTTCAGGCGCCCCGACACCTTCTTGGCCAGGAAGATCGCATCGCTCATCCGCCGGCCGGTTCCGCCCTTCTTCGCCTTCACTTCCTTCCAGAGCTTCAACGGCCCGAGCTTCAGCTTGGGCAACTCCTCCTTGATCTCGCGGCGAAGGCAGCGCCTGTCGCTCTCGCCTGCCCGCCGTCTTCCCCCCGGAAACATCCAGAGCCCGTCGCGCCGGCGCCGCACCATCAGGACGCGGCCCTTTCTCGCGACGACCAGTTTGGATGATTTCGCCATGGCCTTACGGGCAGATGATCGCCTTGATGATTCCGTCGCGCCGCGCGACCTGCTGCTCGAACGCGGCAGGCGTCTGGTCGAGCGAGAAGCTATGGGTCGCCAGCGGCGCGAGCTTGACCTGCCCAGACTGCGCGAGGGCGATGGCGCGCGGATAGACCTCAGGCATGCGGCGTGAAAACTTGATCGACAACCCCTTCCGGCGTGACTCCGCGCCGCTGAGGACATACTGGTTGTTCTCGGGAATGCCGACCAGAACGACCCGGCCGCCGATGCGCGCACAGCGTGCGGCATGCTCGAAGCCGTGCGAGGAGTCGGTCGCTTCGATGACGAGATCGACGCCGCGGCCTTCGGTGGCTTCACCGACCTCGGCGAAGCTGCGGCAGGCAACATCCGCACCGAGGTCGCACGCCAGTGCCGTGCGCTGCTCGACAGGGTCGATCGCGATGATCTTGCCGCTACCCGCGAGCCGCGCCAGCTGCACCAGCAGCAGTCCCACCGGCCCGCAGCCGAGCACCGCCACGGTCTCCTGAAGCCGCGGTCGCGCCAGATCCATGGCATGGATCGCGACACCGAGCGTCTCCAGGATCGCCGCGCCGGCGGGATCGATGCTGTCAGGCACCACATGCACGGCGGATTTCGGCACGCAGACGAATTCGGCCATGGCCCCGTTGTGGGGCGCGTAACCCAGGAATTTCACATTGGGGCAGAGATTGGTGTGACCGCGGTGACACCATTCGCAATGGCCGCAGGGAATGGAAGGATCGACCGCCACCAACGCGTCGGCCGAGAACCCCGCTTTTCGCGCCGAGTCCGGCGTGAGGACACCCGAGAACTCATGGCCCAGGACGAACGGCCTGACTTGGGTCGGGCCAGTTGTTCCGCCCTCGAGATAGGAATGCAAATCGCTGCCGCAAACGCCGACAGCCTTGACGCGGATGATGAGCTCGTCCTCCGCGAGCGGCTTCGGCTCGGGGATATCGAGGACGCGGATGTCACGAATGTCCTGGAGCACCGCAGCGCGCATGTCGACGCCATCCTTCTGAGCAATTGTCTCTCCTATATTACATATGTAACATCGAGGTGACAAATGCTTTTGCACGCCTTTCGGCACGCGCGTGGGCTATCGCGCACTCGGTGCCGAAGGCGCCGGAGCTCCTCTCCGTTGCGAGAATGCGGCTATTTTTGCTTGTCGATCAGTTTCAGCGCGGCGACGGCGGTGTTCTCGTCCGTCACCAGCACCTTGCCGATCCGGCCGCGCAGCACCGCGGCGATGATCGGCGCCTTGTTGAGCCCCCCGGCGATCAGCATTGACGTCGGCACGCGCGCCAGCTTCTCGAGCGGCAGCGCAATGGCGCGGCTGTTGATGCCGTGATCTATGGGCCGGCCGGTCTTGTCGAGAAACTGCGCCAGGACGTCGCCGACGGCGCCTGCCGCCCGCAGATGCTCGGCACGAACGTCCGGCGGCAGCCCATGCCGCATCAGCAGCGAGCGCGGCGTCAGATCTCCCATGCTCAACAGCGCTAGATCGATCTTCTCAACGCTGTTCAGCACCTCCTGATAGACCTCCTGGGCCAGGAAGGTGTCGCGCGAGCGCCGGCTGCTGACAAAGATCGGGGCGGCCAGATAGCTGCACTGGGCGTGCAGCCGGTGCGCTAGCTCACCCGCAATCTCGAAGGTGTTGAGCTCGAGTCCACGCGACAGGCCCCCCATCATGGAGACGATGGAGAGTTCGGGATAGTCCGCCGGCGTGACGTAACGGATGGTCTCACGCAAGGTCGCGCCCCAGCCGATACCGATGATGCGCGGCCGCTTCTGTTCGAGGAATTTCGATAAATACGCGCCCGCCGCCATCCCGATCAGGCTGCCGACCTGCTCGGGATTCTCCGGGCTCGGGATGACGACCGCGTCCTCGAGACCGCATTCCCGGCGCAAGCGATGCTCCAGCTCCGTGCAGCTCGCAAAGGCGGAGTTGAGGCGGATGTTGACGATACCGGTCTGCCGGGCATCCGACAGCATGCGATTGACGCGGGCGCGGGTCAGCCCCAGCCGCTCGCCGATCTCGGCCTGGGTCAGGTTCTCCATGTAATAGAGCCAGGCGACCCGCAGGATGGTTTGGTCAGTCACGGCGCAGCCCCCACAGCGGCCTCAAGGCACAGTCAGATGTCGGAGCATTTGAGGCGATCTTTCGTTGGTCGTCAAATCTGTGCCGTGCGGATCTCGTCATGCGACCCTCGCGCCCGGCGCGCCATCCTCGACCACAAAGCTCGTCAGCCGGCGCACCGCGCTCGCGGCATCCTTGACGTCGTCGAGCGCCTCGAATCCCACAGTGCAATGCCGGGCGTCGAGCTCCACGGTCGCATACCCGCGCTTGTCGCCACGCGCATAGACCAGATGCGGATTCTTCGCCAGCGTCTTGCGCACGCTGGCTTCGCTCGGACCGTCTGAGGTGATCGACGTACCGACGAACTCGGTCGCAATGGTCGGTCCGTCCGGCCGGGCGAAATCATGCTTCAGATCGGCGGTAAAGAAGGCGTGGCGGTCGCCGCCGATCACGATCGGATTGCGCCGGCGTTGCGCGACAAGCGAATCAAGCAGCCGGCGGCGGGCGTTGGGATAGCCGTCCCAGCCGTCCATCCAGAAATGCGCGCCATCGTCCGCTTCCCGCTTGTCCTGCGCCATCAATGTCTGCTGCGCGACGATTGTCCAACGGCCGCGACAGTCGCGCAGGCGCGCATCGAGCCATTGTTCCTGTAGTTCGCCGAGCATCGTCCGCGCTTCATCCGTCCGGCTCACACAGTCAGCCACCCAGGTCGGCCGCCCGCTTCCGACGCAGGCCGAAGCCGAGCGATATTGCCGGTCGTCGAGCAGCAGCACGTCGAGCATCTCGCCGAAGCGATAGTGTTCATAGATCGTGGCGTCGGCGCCGCGCGGGCGCGCCGTGGGTGGCAGCGGCATGTGCTCGTAATAGGCCTGATAAGCTGCCGCACGGATCTTCAGGAACTGAGCGGCATCGCGCACGGTGTAGGAGCGATCATTGGCATAATCGTCCATCACCTCGTGGTCGTCCCAGACCGAAAGCCAGGGAAAGGCAGCGTGCGCCGCTCGCAGGCCGGGATCGCTCTTGTAGAGCGCGTAGCGGTTGCGGAATTCCTCGAGCGTCGTCGGAATTCCAACGCCATGCTGGCGGACGTGGCGCGATCCCCAGGATTTCTCGTAGATATAATCGCCGAGATGCACGACCAGGTCGAGATCGCGCGCGGCCATGTCGCGGTAGGCGGTAAAATAGCCTTGCTCGTATTGCTGGCAGGATGCGAAAGCAAAGCGGAAAGGCCGCGCCGCCCTGGCGGCCGCGGTTCGGGTGCGTCCGACCGGGCTGAGCGCCGGGCCGGCGCGGAAGCGGTACCAGTAAACGCAATCCGGCCGCAGCCCCGTCGCCTCGGCGTGCACGGAATGCGCAAGCTCCGCGGTCGTCCGCACGACGCCGTGGGAGGCGATGCGCGCAAAGGCCTCGTCGTCAGCAACCTGCCATTCGACGTCCACTGCCGCGTCCCGCATGCCGCCGCCCTCGAGCGGCTGCGGAGCAAGGCGGGTCCACAGGATGACGCGATCTTCCCGCGGGCATCCGGACGCAACGCCGAGCTTGAAAGGATCTGCGCTGAGCGAAACCGGCGCTCCCCGCACGAACCCGGCGGGCGCAGCCAAGGCGGCGCTCGCCAGCGATCCCACGAGAAAGCGGCGACGGGGAATCATGGGCGCGCCGGCATCGTTTCGAGCCTGCGGCGAATGCTCGCGGCGAGATCCGGCCGATCGGTCGTGATCTGCCGCACCGGTTGGGCAAGCCAGTAAGCGATATCCTCCGGCTCGTTGGTCACCCATGCACCGAGGCGCTCGGATCCGAGCATCTTGAGGGCGAGCGGCAACGCGAGCCCCAGGAGCGATTTTTCGACCGCGACGATGCAGCCGGGAATGGCAGCCAATTGGGTCAACGCGGGCTCAATTCCGCCCATCATCTCCGCCGAACGGCGGTCGAGCGAAATGAGCACCCGCGCCTCCGGCCACAGCCGGAGCACGGTCTCGATCACGCCGGGCACGAAGCAGGTGATGATTGCACGCCGTTCCAGGCCGCGGCGCTTGATCTGGTCGATCAGCCGCGCCTCGAGGCCCGAATAGGAATTGCCAAGCGCATCCGTCTTGATCTCGATGTGGAGCTCGAGCGTGGTTTCGCTGAACACGTCGAGTACCTCGTCCAAGGTCGGAATGCACTCATCGCCGGCATCACGAAGACGCATTGCCGTCAAGCGTCGCAGGCTGCGCTCGCCCACCGGTCCGCTTTCGAACGTGGTGCGGTCGAGCAGCGGATCATGGATCACGACAAGCCCGCCGTCCGTGCTCTGATGGACGTCGAACTCGACCGCATCGACGCCCTCCTTGCACAGGTTGCGGAAGCCCGTCAGGCTGTTCTCCGGCCAAAGATTGCGTCCGCCGCGATGCCCGGCGATGAAAACCATGATCAGTCCCTATTTGCTGCTGTCGACAAGACCCTTGATGAACCAGCGCTGCAACAGCAGGACGACCAACACCGGCGGCAACATCGTGAGGAGCGCACCGCTCATGGCGATGTTCCAGGCCGGCTCGCTGTCGGAGCGGGGAATCAGGCCCTTCAACGCAATGACCGCCGTTGCCATGTCCTTGTCGGTCGTGAACAGCAAAGGCCAGAGATACTGATTCCAGCCGAATAGGAACAGGATGATCGCGAGCGCCACCATGTTCGGGACGGACAGCGGCAGCAGGATGCTCCAGAAGAAGTGCAGCGGCGAGGCGCCGTCCAGCCTCGCCGCCTCGCACAGCTCCTCCGGGATCGTCAGGAAGAACTGGCGAAAAAGGAAGGTAGCGGTGGCCGACGCGATCAGCGGCAGGATCAGCCCGGGATAGGTGTTGACCATGTTCCATTCCAGCGCGATCGCGACCTCGTGCCCGCTGATCCAGCGCCAGAGATCGGCGATATGCAGCGTATCCAACAGCCATTGCAGGGGCAGCGCCGCATTTGCCACGGCTTCGAAGGTCGGCACGATCCGGACCTCGATCGGCAGCATCAGCGACGTGAAGATCAGCCAGAATGCGAGCATTCGATAGCGGAATCGGAAGTAGGTGATGGCGAAAGCCGAGAGCAGCGATACCGCGATCTTGCCGGCCGTGATGCCGAGCGCCACGATAATCGAATTCGCGAAGGTGCGGCTGAAATTGCCCTTGCTCCAGGCCAGCTGCAGATTGTCGAAGAACTGGCCTCCCGGCAGCCAGGGCAGCGGCACTTTCTGCACCTCGGCCACCGTGAGCGAGCCGGCCACGAATGCGAAATACAGCGGTACGCAGACCATCAGCGCGCCGGCGATCAGGATCGCGTGGCAGAGCATGTTGAGGATCGGTGAGCGTTCCACCATGCGGCTAGACCCCGTAATTGACCTTGCGGTCGAAGTAGCGGAATTGCAGCAGCGTGCAGATCAGCGCAAAGCTCATCAACAGAACCGACTGTGCAGCCGAAGAGCCGAGATCGAGATTGACGAAGCCGTCGACGAAGACCTTGTAGACCAGAATGTTGGTTGCACCGGCCGGGCCGCCTTTGGTCACGGCATCGATGATGGCGAAGGTTTCGAAGAAGCCATAGATGAAGTTCATCACCGTGAGGAAGAAGATGGTGGGCCCGAGCATCGGCAGCGCGATTGAGACGAAGCGGCGGATCGGTCCCGCACCGTCCACGGCGGCGGCCTCCATCAGCGACACCGGCACCGCGAGCAACCCCACCACCAGAAAGATATAGTCGTAGCAGATGTGCTTCCATGACGCGGCCAGCGTCACCAGGATCAGCGCATCGGTCGGATTGAGGTTAGGGTCCCATGCAATACCGAGCCCGTGCAGCACCTGTGCGAGCGGGCCGACCGCCGGATTGAACAAGAAGGCCCACAGGATGCCGGCGATCGCGGGCGCAATGGCATAGGGCAACAGGATGATCGTGCGATAGGCCGAGCGGCCACGCACGATCCTGTCGGTGGCAAAGGCCAGCACGAGCGCGCTGCCCAATGTGAGCACGTTCTGCGCCACCGTAAACCAGAACGTCACCGCGATCGACTGGCGGTAGTCGCTGCTCGCAAGCAGCGTCTTGAAATTGTCGAACCACACGAACTGAACGTTGGTCCCGAACGGATCGCTGAGCAGAACGGACTGCATCAGCGCCCGCAGCGACGGAATGAAGAAGAAGAACAGCAGGATCAGCAATTGCGGCAGCAACAGCAGCGTCGGCAGGCCGGGACCGTCGCCGAAATTGGCGCGCTTCAGTCCGGCCTCCTCACGCGGCCGCGTTCTGCCCGACCGACGCGAGCTGCCGGCGACTGCCGCCGGCACGGCTTTGGACCCACCACCCCCGTGCCTTCCCTGAAGCACGGGTGCGCGTGCCTCGCGCCACGGGATGGACAGGCGCAACGTCATGGACGCTCGGTTTCCGGAGTCTTCCCGGCATTCAGCTTTTCGAACTGCCGCAGGATCTCGTTACCCCGCTTGACTGCGTCATCCATGGCCTGCTGCGGCTGCTTCTGACCGGCGAACACCGCCTCGACCTCCTGGCGCTGGGCCAGCATCGTCTGCACGAAGTTGCCGAAGCGGAAGCCGCGCGAGTTCTCGTTCGGCGTGCCGCGCGAGAGCTGCAGCACCGCGATCTCCCTGGTCGGATGATCCTTGTAGTAGCCCCGCTCCCGCGCGACCGCATAGGCGCGGTTGGTGGCGGGAACATAGCCGGTTGCGCCATGCCACCAGACCTGGGTTTCCGGCTGCGCGACGAAATCCAGAAAGGCTGCGACGGCCTCGTATCGCTCCGGCGTGTGGCCCTTCATGACCCAGATGGCCCCACCCCCGATGGTGCTGTTGAGAGGCGGATTGATGTCGCTCTCGTGCGGCAGGAAGGTGGCGCTCCAATTGATGGTCGCATTGCGCTCGATGTTGCCGTGCGATGCGGTCGAATTGACGAAGGTCGAGCACCGGCCCGACGTGAACAATTGTTCGGGACTGAAGCCCTGGCCCGCGATCTGCATTACGCCGTCGTCGAGCCATTTCTTGAGCCGCGCGACTTGCGAGACCACCTTCGTCTTGTTGTAGACGAACTCGGTGCCGAGCCCGTCGAAGCCGTTCGCTAGCGTACCGTAGGGCTGGTTGTTGATGGCGCTGTAGTTCTCGAGCAGGCTCCAGTAGAAATCGCCGGGCAGGACCGTGCCGCACTCGCTGATTCCCTTGGACTTGATGGTGTAGAGCTGCTTCTCCAGCTCCTGCCAGGTGTCGGCCGGCTTGTCGAAGCCGGCCTTCTGGAAGTGATCCTTGTTGTACCAGAAGATCGGCGTCGACGAGTTGAAGGGCATCGCCGACATCCGGCCCTTGTAGCTCCAGAAGCTTGCGACGGGTTTGATGAAGTCCGAGAAGTCGATCTTGTAACCCTTCTGCTCCACCAAATCCTGCACGGGGACAATGGCCCCTGAAAGCAGCATCGTCATGTAACCGCGCTCGGCGATCTGCACCATCTCCGGCGGCCGCTTGGCACGATAGGCGGCGATCACCCCGTTGGTCACCTCGTCATAGTTCCCCTTGGCGACCGCGACGACCGTGTACTTGTCCTGCGACTTGTTGAACTTCTCGACCAGCTCATTGAGCCGGTCGCCGAGGACGCCACTCATGGCGTGCCACCACTGGACCTCGACCCGTGCCTGCGCCGGACCAACCAATGCCAACGCGCCGAACAAGGCCGCAATGAATGCGACTTTCCTACCCATGGGCAGCCCTCCCTCGCCGGGCAAAAAGACCCGGACTATACATTTGTATTTTTATCATGACATATGTGTCGAGATGATGAAAGAGGGTCGAATGCCCTCTCCTACGCAGGCAGCGCCGACGTTGGATGCAAGCCGTGCCTGGGTACGCCCGGTCCAGCTGGCAATGGGGCTACGAAGCGCTTCTGATTGCCCGACCGACCTTCTGCAGGGCCTCGAAGGCTCGAAAGCGCCGATCGGCCCAGTCTACGAGAGCGGCCTGGGGTCGAGAGATGTCTCCCAGAACCGACATCGCCTGCATCGCCTCGCCGAGATTGCCATGGTCGCCCGATGCAACTGATCCAAGCATCGCGGAGCCGAGCAGGACGGCCTCCGGGGATGCCGACGCAGCCACCGTCAAACCCGTCATATCGGCGAGGACTTGCCGCACAAGGCGGCTCTTTGCGGCGCCACCGCTGACCACGATCGTATCGACCGCGATGCCCTTGTCCTGCTGGGCGCGAACGATCTGCCTGGCCCCGCAACCGAGACCGCACAGCCCGGCAAGATAAAGCGCCAGCAGGCTCTCCAGATCCGAGCGCATATCGAGCCCGGCAATCAGCGCACGCGCGTCAGGGTCCGCGAACGGCGCGCGATTGCCGAGGAATTCGGGAACGACATGAACCTCGCCGACCAATTGCGGAATCATTCCGTCACCGCCGCGGGATTCGGTTTCCGAGGCAAGCCAATCGGCAAGCGTCTGCTGCTTCTGGCGTGCAGCCTGCGTCGCTTGCGCGGAATGCGGATGCATCTGCAACAGATGCTCGATGGCAGCGCCGGCGGCCGACTGCCCGCCTTCATTGAGCCAAAGCCCGGGCACCATCGCGGAGAAATAAGGTCCCCAAACGCCGGGGACGAAGGACGGATCCGGCGTGGTCGTCATGGTACAGGCGGACGTTCCGAACACATAGGCCATGCGCGTCAGCACCGTGCCCGCGTGGCCGCGCGCGCCCACCGTACCAACGCCGCCGGCATGTGCATCGATGAGGCCGGCAGCGACCGGCGTACCCGTCGCGAGGCCGAGATCGGCCGCAGCCTCCGCCGTCAGGCCCGCCGCCAGCCTCGTTCCGCCGGGCACGATCTCGGTGCCGATCCTGCGGAACTGCTCGTCCGCCAGCACGCCGAGGCCGACCCTGCGGAAGAATTGATCGTCCCAGCGGTTTTCATGACCCAGATAGGTCCACTTGCAGGTCACGGTACAGATGGAGCGAGACAGGCTCCCCGTCGCACGCCAGGTGAGAAAATCGGTCAAGTCCATGAACTGCCACGCACGGGAAAACGTGTTGGGCATGTTTTCGGCGAGCCACAAGAGTTTCGGCGTCTCCATCTCGGGTGAGATCGTTCCGCCGACATAGTCAAGAACCGTCTCGCCCGTCTGGTTGATCCGGCGCGCCTGATCGCCGGCGCGGTGATCCATCCATACGATGACGTTGCGAGCAGGATCGCCGGACGGGCCGACGGGCAGCGGCGCGCCCCCTTCGCCAAGCACCACCAGCGAGCAGGTCGCGTCGAAGCCGATGCCGGTGATGCTGTCCGGCGCGATGCCGGCCTGTGCCACCGCTCCACGCACGCTGCGGCATACGGCACGCCAGATGTCCTCGCTTGAGTGCTCGACGATGTCGCCGGCCTCCCGCCAAAGTGCGATGGGGGAGCTGTCACTCGCCATCAGCCTGCCGGAGCGGTCGAACACGCCGGCCCGTGCGCTGCCGGTGCCGACATCGATGCCAAGAAAATGGCGGTCATCGGATTGTTTCGTCATCTGGATCGCCAATCGGAGAATGCTACAGATCGTTGCTCTGCGGCAGAATGACGAGGTCGCGGATGGTGACGTTTCTCGGACGCGTCAACATAAAAAGCACCGCCTCTGCGACCTCCACCGGCTGCATCAAGCCACCTGCCGCCATTTCTTCCTCGATCTTCTCCTTGGGCCAGTCCTTGATAAGCGCGGTCACAACCGGACCTGGCGCAACGGCACCGACGCGCAAACCGTATTTGGCGACCTGTCGGCGCACGGTATGCACGAAAGCCTGCACGGCGTGCTTGGACGCAGTATAGATCGGCTCCCAGACGACAGGGACAAGACCGGCGATCGAACTGGTGACGATGATGTCGCCGCTCTTGCGCTCAACCATGTGCGGCAGCACCGCATGAATCGACCGGAACAGCGCATTGATGTTCAAATTGAGCATGCGATCCCAGGCGTCGGGATCGCCCGCGAGCACCTCGCCGCCGACATAGGCGCCTGCGTTCGCGTGGAAGATGTCCAGCTGTCCCGCCTTCTCCAGCAATTGAGGCATCATGGCTTGCATGCTCACGGGATCGGTGAGGTCGATGCGTAACGGAATCGCCTGATCGCCCAGCTCGACGCAGGCTTTGCTCAGCGCCTCCTCCGCCCGATCGATCAGCACCACCCGCGCACCCGCGCCGATCAAAGCTCTGGCGCACTCGAGACCGATGCCCGATGCGGCGCCGGTGATCGCGGCAACTTTTCCTGCAAGTTCCTGGGCCAAGGCTTGTCCTTTTCTTGTTCGAGTTATTCAAGCTCGGCCATGGGAGAGGCGTGAGCGTCGTGCCAGCGAATCGACGATGACCGCAATGGCAAGGACCGCGCCCGTAATCATGTACCGTAGCGACGAGGAGAGATCGAGCAGCGTCAGGCCGCTCGCGATGGACTGGATGACGATGACGCCGAGCAGTGCGGAATAGGCGCTCCCGCGACCGCCGAACAGGCTCGTGCCGCCGATGACCGCGGCGGCGATCGCGTTGAGATTTACATCCCCGGTCCCGGCCTGCTGGCTGGAAGATGCCAGCCGCGCCGCGGCAAGAATGCCGCCGGCCGCCGCCAGTGTGGAGCACAGCACGAACGCGGTCAGATAGACCCGGCGAACATTGATGCCGGCCCGGCGGGCCGCCTCGCGATTGCCGCCGACGGCAGACATCGAACGGCCCCATTTGGTCCGCGTCAACGCGTAGTTCATCACCACGCACAGGCCGACGAACAGACCGAACATCCACGGAATGCCGCGGCCGAGATTGAGATAATAGACGACGAATTCGAGCATGACGGTGACCAGCAGCGCCTTCAGCACCATGCGGCCGAGCGAACTGGCCGATAGCCCCGCCTGCCGCCGGCGCAACGCTGTGCGGTAGCTGGTCACGAACACCACAAGGCTCGCAACCGCCGCCAGCACGTAGGACACGATTGGCGGCATGACGAGCATCTGCCCGAAATTGACCAGTGGCGATCCGTACGGAAGGTTGATCGAGCCCGATGAGCCGAGCAGATACAGCTGCAGGCCGAGCCACCCCAGCAGGCCGGCCAGCGTCGAAACGAAGCTCGGCATCCCCAGACGATTGAACAGAAATGCGTAAAGCGCGCCGATGGCGGCGCCCAGCACCAACGCCGTGACGATCGCCACGGCGACCGGCCAATCCTGACCAACCCAAAGCACGCCAACGAGCGCCGAAGCGAACCCGCTCACCGAGCCGACCGAGAGATCGATCTCGCCGACCATCAGGATACAGACGATGCCCAGCGAGATCACGCCCACCGTCGAGCAATCGAACAGCAAATTGACCAGATTGTTCGGCGCCAGAAAAACAGGGTTGAGACTCTCGAATGCCGTGCAGATGACAATGAGCCCGACGACCACCGGCAGCGAGCCGAGATCGCCCGACCGCACGCGATCCACAAACGCGCTGAACATGTTCCCAAATGTGTCCGTGTGCTTGACGCGCTCGTCACTGCGATCGAGCGGCCGCGTCATCGAAACCCGTTGTGCGTTGTCGGTCATCGGCCAAGCTCCGGCGACTGATGCGCGCGGCGCCGGCTGGCGCGGCGCGAGACCGAGTTTTCGTCCGCACCGGTGATCGCGGTGACGAGATCCTGGTTGGAAGCGTCGGGCTCGAATTCGCCGTTGTTGCGGCCGAGGCGCAGCACCACGATCCGGTCGGCGACGGCGCGGACGTCCTCCATGTTGTGGCTGATCATGATGACGCCGAGGCCGCGGGCGCGAACGCGCTCGACGAGGTCCAGCACCTCGGCGGTTTGGGCGACGCCGAGCGCGGCGGTCGGCTCGTCGAGCAGGATGAGCTTCGGCTCGGTGAGCAGCGAACGCGCGATCGCCACGGTCTGGCGCTGTCCGCCGGAGAGCGACGCAACCGGCTCGCGCACGCTCGGGATCCGCGCCGACAATTCGTTGAGCAGCGTCCAGGCGCGGAGCTCCATGGAGACCTCGTCGAGCCGCATCGGATTGAGCTCGCGGCCGAGGAAGATATTTGCGACCACATCGAGGTTTTCGCAGAGCGCCAGATCCTGAAAAACGGTGGCGATGCCGAGGCCGAGCGCAGTGGACGGATCGGACAGGACAACCGGCTCGCCGCCGAAGGCGATCGTTCCAGAACTGGGCTGGTGCACGCCGGCAAGGATCTTCACCAGCGTGGATTTTCCAGCACCGTTGTCGCCCACGAGCGCCACGACCTCGCCGGCATGCACGTCGAGATCGACGTTGGTCAGGGCGGACACGGCGCCGAAATGCTTGGAAATTCCGCGAAGACTCAAGACCGGTTTGCGCGGTCCGCCTTCCGGGTGATCGACATCCGAGATCATGGTCATGTCCCAGTCCGCCCTCTCGTCGTTCGTCCCGGCCGCCGCGAGCGGCCGGGACGGACGCAGTTACTGCGTGATGCCGAGCTTCTTACAGCCGGCGGCATAGCGGCCCGTGCAGAGCTGATCGGCCGTCTGGATCTTCTTGTCGATGATCTCAGCCTTCAGGTTCTCCTGCGTGACGACCGCCGGCACGAACAGCTTCGATGGCGCATTGAAGAGTGTGGTTTCCGCCTTGGGCGTCTCGCCGGAGAGGAATTTCACCGCGGCTTGGGCCGCTGCAGCGGCCACGATCTCGCTGGGCTTGGAGATCGTGTTGTACTGATCGCCGGCGATGACGAGCTGAAGCGCGGCGATCGTCGCATCGTTGCCCGTCACCGGCGGCACCGGATCGACGCCTGCGGCCTTGAAGGCGGCAATTGCGCCACCGCCGGTGCCATCGTTGGCGGCAACCACGCCGAGGATCTTCTTGCCGAAGCGGGTGACCTGGCCGCTCGCCCATTGCTGCGCCTTCGGCGGCGCCCAGTCCGGCGTGTCGTATTCGGCGAGAATCGGATAGCCGCTCTTATCAAGGCCCGCGTGGATGCCCTTCTTGATGAGGCCCGCAGCGGCATCGGTCGGCGATCCATTGATTTCGAGCACGCCCTCACCTTCCTTCGCCGTGACGTTGGCGGCCTTCAGATGCTTGATGAGCGAGTCGGAGATGGCCTTGCCGATGGCTTCGTTATCGAAGGAGACGTAGAAATCGACCTTGGCGTCGGGGACCGGCCGGTCGTAGGCAATGACCTTGATGCCCTGCGACTGCGCCATCTTGACCAGGGAGGCCGCAGCGGTCGAGTCGACAGGGTCGAGCACAATGACCTTGGCGCCCTGCGAGATCACCGAGTTGAATTGCTGTTGCTGCCGTGCCGCATCTGCGCCGGCGTTCTGGTAGATCACCTTGCAACTTGCGCAGAGCTTCTTCATCTCAGCAGCGAAGCCCGGATAGTCATGTTGTTCGTAGCGGGTGGACGCCTGATCCGGCATCAGGAAGGCAACGGTCGCGTCCTTCACCTCTGCGGCCTGCGAGAACATGGCCGTTGTACCGAGCAGCGACAGGGCCAGGGCCAGTGCGCCCGTATGTTTCGGGGAGAACCTTTTCATTCGGACTTTCCTTTCCAGAACTAGAGTGCTGTGGTTGATCCTTGAAGATGGGCCCTCGCGGCTCCCGTCCCCGGCGGCGATGAGTGCCGGTGCTCCGAAGCCGCGCGGAATTCCTGGACAAGCGATTCCTGTCGCGGGCTGCCATCGGCATGCCCGCGTCATTCTTCCCGTGGTGGTCTCCTCCTTTGCTTTTCGCCGGCTAGGCCGCGCGTGCCGTATTGATGTTCTGCGCGAGCAATCGCCTGAAGCGCGAAGGCGGCATGCCTTTCTCGGCCAAAAACTGCCGGTTGAAATTAGAGAGATTGTTGAAGCCGACCTCGAAGCAGATGTCGGTGATGGACGCCTGCTCGTCGCTCATCAAGATCTGGCAGGCGAGATTGATGCGCAGCCGCTTGACGTATTGCACCAGCGACATGCCGGTGTGCCGGCGGAAGGAACGCGAAAACGCGCTTTGCGACTGGCCTGCGATCGCCGCTAGCTCGGCTTCACCGAAAGGCTGCGTCAGGTTCTGCCGGATGAAGGCGAGCGCCTTGTTCATGCCCGCCGACATATATCCGGACGGGTCGGGCAGATAATTCGGACTGGAAAGCGGACGCGCATTGCGGGCGCGGCCAAGTGTTCCCAGGATCATCAGGAACAACTCGATCCGGCGCACACCGTTCGCGGTCACGATCTCCTCCATCAGTGGAGCGACCCTGTCGCTGGTGCTGCACGTGAAAAGCGCGCCGCGCCGCGAGAAATCCAGCAGCGCGGCAAGGCCCGACAGTTCCGGCATGACCTTCATCAGGTCCCCGATGAATTCCTCGCTGAACTGGAGGACGCGTCCGCGCAGTGGGATGGTGCTGCCGGCCGGCAGATCGCTCACCCAATTGTGCGGCAGATTGGGGCCGGTGAGCACGAGATTGCCCGGCTCGAACTCGCCGATGAAGTCGCCGACGAAATAGCGACCGCTGGTCGCCACGACCTGGTGGAGCTCGTATTCGGGATGGAAATGCCAGCGGACCGTGTGGAATGGGTAGCCGTGCGACCACGCCTTGAACGATTCGCCGCGCCGTATCTGGACAACTTCCAGGTCCGGTTCCATATCCGCTCCCTTCGGGCCGGTGCGGTTTTTGATGATCCGCCCCTGTTCCCTTATCGGCTGAATTTGCTCAGCGCTTCCTCTCGTTAGGGATCGTAGCGACCGGTACCCGGGCCCGCCACCACCATTTCAATGTGCAACTGATACTTTTTTGATGTGCCGCAGACAGTCCCGAGCCCCGCAACCGGGTCCGCACTCTCCGCGAAACGGGCATCTCACTACAGCGGCTCTACCGAAAGTGCGGTCTCGCACAGGCACGGCGGTTGCGCACAGCAGGTCACGATTGCGCGGAAGGCTTCCGGTGATTGGGGCTGTCTGTTGCCACTCGCATTCAACCCACGGAATGAGCTGCGACAACCGGGGCGCTGCTCTTCAAAACCCACGCTCACAATGATCATGACTGGATTTTTATGGAATCTCTCGGTGAACACGCCGCGCACACGCAAGCATCTAACCAATTGGAAAATTTGAACTCTCGCTCCAATCCATCATGGGCGCCACTCAATCGTTTATCCTATCCTCTCAATGGGATGAAGCACGAACGTGTGCACTCCAAACTAGCCGAGATTGCACACGTTTGTACCCGTTTTGACCTCTCGGTGCACACATAGTGCACACGAAAGCCGGAGTGCACACGCGTGGCGACCTTCACTCAATTGGGATCGGGAAACTGGCGCGTTCAAGTCCGCCGCAAGAACCGCTATGTGGCCGAGACTTTCCGGCGGCGCAAGGACGGCGAAGAATGGGCGCTCGAGATGGAGCGCAACATTGACCGCAATGGATCGTTTAAACCACGCGCGGTGCGCAACGTTCGCACATTTGGCGATCTGATTGATCTGCACGACGAAGACATGCGCGAGGTTGGAAAACCCCCTCGCCGGTCAAAGGCTGCTGTGATGGCGTCGCTCAAGGCTGAGCTCGGCAGTGTGAAGCTGCTCGCGCTTAATCGAGAGCGGCTGATCGAGTTTGGGAGAAAGCGAGCCAAGCAAGGCGCTGGTCCCGCGACTTTGGCAATCGATTTGTCTTTTACACGCCGCGATTACCTGAGATACATAAAACTGATTGAAGACGAATTCGGCGATTTACCGATTGCTGCCCTCGCCGACCGTCGGATTCGCGGCGACTTCAAAAGCTGGCGCGACAAATACGCAAACACGCCACGAAAGGCTGATCTGGCCTGGACGGTGTTGGCGCGCATCCTGTCATTCGCGAAGGACCGCGGCATCATCACCACCAATCCATGCGAGCGGGGTGGCCGGCTCTATGTGGCCGACCGCAAGGATAAGATCTGGACCGAACAAGACATTGCCGCCGTCCTTGCAGTCGCATCCAGCGAGATCCAGCTCGCCCTCATCTTGGCTTTGTGGAGCGGGCAGCGGCAGGGAGACCTGCTACGGCTGCCGTGGTCAGCCTACGCAAGCCCTTACATTCGCCTTCGGCAGTCGAAAGGCGGCCGGCGTGTCGCAATGCCCGCCGGAGGCCCTCTGCGAGCTCTACTCGACACCACCGAGCGCCGAGGGCCGCTCATCCTGACGAACACGCTCGGGCGGCCCTGGACGTCAGACGGCTTTCGGACGTCCTGGGCAAAGGCATGCGAACGAGCTGGCATCAGCGGCCTCACGTTTCACGACCTGAGAGGCACTGCCGTGGTTCGGTTGGCCATTGCCGGCGCGAGCGTGCCGCAGATCGCGGCCGTGACTGGTCACTCGCTAAAGGACGTCGAGGCCATTCTCGATGCACATTATCTTGGCCGAGATATTCAGCTTGCCGAAGCTGCGGTGCTGAAGCTCGAAGCGCGAACAAAACTGTAAAATGGCCTGTAAAATGAAGCCACTTACTGTATCGCGATCAGCGCTGAGTGTTTGATTTATATGGTGGGCGCACCAGGGCTCGAACCTGGGACGCGCTGATTAAGAGAGACCCGCAACGGACGGCAGGGCCGGCTTATTGGCGACCTTGGAGCGGCATGCGAAGCCCATGATGATCAGACAGCAATGGCTGGGACGATCCCCTTCCGAGACAAGACAGGTGTCCGCAGGAACGACTCTGATCTCTGCGCTCGACCGAGCTTTGCGCGGCGGCGTGAGCGAGGGTCTGCAAATGATTCCATGATTGACGTCACACAGTTGATTCCAGGTCGCTTCTATTGGGTCCTTGTGCGCTCAAGCACGAAAACTCTCGAGTGGCAGCCGGCACGCTTCACCGGCGCTACTTGCCAAGGCGACGGTGCGAAGTGGGACTTCATCGGCTTCAATCGCGACGTCGGTCATCATTTCATCGAGGTCGTCGACATCGGCCCAGAACTACCGTCCTAAACGCTCGCGTTAAGATGCCTACGAAGCCTAGCGAGAGCGCAGCTATCGATCCGCTGCGCGGATTCCCTATGTCTGTACAATCGCTGCGGCCCTGTCCTTTCTGCGGCGGTTCGGAGGTTTGGATCAACGGCGACATCGACCCAAAATTCGTAGTATGTAAGGAATGTTCAGCTTTCGGGCCCAATGCGCCGACCGTTAGGCAGGCGGCCGAGCGCTGGAACAAACGCATCAGCCCCTAAGGCGAAGCCAACCCTCCGGCTATCTAGCTCTCAATCAGTGGCCGAACGACCAGGCTTGGAGCGTGGCGTTGGCCTAGATTGAAAATCTCAGTGGCTAGTTTGATTTATCTCAATGGTCCCGGCTGGTTCCGGCCCGCCCTTGAGCTGTGCCCCAGACCGATGACCCAGGTCCAAGCAAGGAGCCCCCGCCCAAGCCAACACGTCTTGAGGATGCGCAGCGGATCATCGAGGAGTACCCCGCGGATCTGCGCGAGATCCTCAGGAAACTCCGTCGCAAGATGAATTAGGCGCGCCTCAGTTGGCGGGCTGGCTTTTTAGGAACGAGTGGCACCGGACAGGCTTGGTGCTGTGCTCCGGCTCCATGCCCCCGTACGGGCCGGAGTAAGTCCAACGGCCCCAGTCGCCGCCAGACGGCTGGGGCCGTATTTTTTGTGTAGGAACTATAGGCCCGCGAACGAATCTAGTTTGCAGCTTTCCTCAGCTGGGGACTGCAAATGCGTTATGTTGCGTACTCGGTAGATCTATCCGGTGTTGCTCGTGCACTTTACGAGATCGATTGCCCGACAGACAAAGACGCGCAAGACCGAGCCGAGAAATATCTAGAGGCACACCCTGTTGTAGAGCTTTGGGACGGCCCCCGTAGGGTCGCTCGCCTGGTGCGAGAGAGCTCTG
This sequence comes from Bradyrhizobium sp. CIR18, assembly GCF_014198295.1. Classification (NCBI taxonomy): domain Bacteria; kingdom Pseudomonadati; phylum Pseudomonadota; class Alphaproteobacteria; order Hyphomicrobiales; family Nitrobacteraceae; genus Bradyrhizobium; species Bradyrhizobium sp. CIR18. Next base: position 1,755,645 of record NZ_JACIHF010000001.1, read on the forward strand.
ACTGAATTCCGCAGTGGCCTGTTTCGGAACGCGAGCCGGCTAGTCAGCATTACTGGCGTATGCCGCGCTACTTCTTCCATGTGACCCACGAACGTCATGAACCCGACCTCGAAGGCGAGGAACTGCCCGACAAACACGCCGCTTGGCGTGAAGCCACGGTGACGGCTGGGCAGATACTCCAAAGCCTCGATGGGAAGCTAACGCCAGATCGTGGATGGCGGATGGAGGTCGTGGACGAGTTCCAGAACACCCTCTACGTTCTCCACATCCACGCCGAGAAGCCGAAGTAAGGCCGCCTATGGGGACCGTGTTCTCCGGGCCAGAACAACCGCAACGGGACACGCTGTACTACCGCCTATCGCTCGTCTGGCTCGCAATCGTCGCGGGCTACTTCCTGTCTGTGCTGATGCATTGAGGTCGCCTCAGTGGGCGGCCTCTTTACTTCCAATGTCAGTTGCCGGCCCCGAGCGGACCTTCACGGTGATGGCCGTTGAGGACCGCTTGTGCCCATAGCGGAAGTCGCAGCGGCTTCATTGAAAATTGATCATTCTGCGCGCTAACGGTTGCCGAAGCTCGTTTTACAACCTAGTCGTGCTTAAGCAGATCTAGGATTGACCGGGTGCCGTGCGAAGCCGATGACTGTTGCCGGGCACTCACACGAAACGAACTTATTTGGAGCAGCACTTTGAACCGGATCGTTCTTGCCTTCGCTGCAACAATTTGCGTCGCCTCGATGAGCCACGCGCAATCCGGACAATCGAAGGGCACTGCGGCAATTTTGCCAGATGTTGCCATGCTCATTCATGGACCTGGCGGTGAATCCTCATACAGATTGACGAGTAGCTGACCAATCTCGGCATGTTGCGTGATGGCAGCTTCTGACCCACAGCCGACCTTGTCGCTCGAACTGTTCACGTCACAATCGAGGGGGTCGCAAGATCGTTGTAATCGATTACAATCGTGGCCTTCGCTTCGGGCTGGCAGCTTCGAAGATAGAGCCGCTGTCCCTCAACGTACCGTCGGTTCGATGGAGCCGCAGGGTCGGGCGACAAACCATCGCGCGAAGCGCACCGCGCAACGGATACAGTAAAGTCTGTTCGGAGGAAGATTGAAGCGTCCCAGCACGTGAGCAATTCGGGTCGATGCAGAAACATGCCATCTATCAGCAAAATGGAAGACGGCGGTGCCTCCAGATCATTGGCAGGTACAATGTCATCGGTCACATGATCGAAGATTGCTCGGCGATACCTGCGAGAACCGCCGGGACTTAACGGGTCCATCAGGTATTGCTTCAATGCCGAGTAATTGTACGAGTCCTCGAAAACGCCTTCCGGTGAATGACGTCCCCGCCGATATCTGACCGCCTTGGGATTATGAAATCCGTCTACCGATGCTCGAATCACGGGCCGCCCCTTAGTCGCAATGAGGCTTCCGAGTTCATCAGCGAATGTGGTCTTTCCTGCCCCGTCGATGCCGTCAATAGCGACGCGGGCCGTCTGATCTGGCGAGGTTACGACAAAGCGATCAGCCAAGTCGGATAGAAGTCTATTTCTCTTTTCCATCTGGATAGAAAATGCGCTGAGCGAAAGGCACTCAAACCTACAATGGAGCTGGTCACTTCCGCAATTGATGCTGTGGACGGCTCCTCCATGGGCACGAGAGTGCCAAGGATGGGGCGCCGTTTGAGGCTCCCACGATTCGGAGGAGCAGCCTATGCAATCAATTTCGACGATTGGTCTGGATATC